>NZ_JACFSL010000001.1:0-1642567 GCF_016100445.1 Bifidobacterium sp. M0307 | reverse complement strand
GGGGGTGGGTGTTGTGTTGTCTTCGACCATTAGTGCCGGTCGGCTTCGCCCCTTGCGGGGTTTCCACGTCCGGTCTATCGACCATGTGTTCTGCATGGGGTCTTCAGGAACCGAGGTTCCATGGAATCCTTATCTTGGAGGGGGCTTCCCGCTTAGATGCTTTCAGCGGTTATCCCATCCGAACGTAGCCAACCGGCCGTGCCGCTGGCGCGACAACCGGCATACCAGAGGTTCGTCCACCCAGGTCCTCTCGTACTATGGGCAGGGCTCCTCAAGATTCCAACGAGCGCAGAGGATAGAGACCAAACTGTCTCACGACGTTCTGAACCCAGCTCGCGTGCCGCTTTAATCGGCGAACGGCCGAACCCTTGGGACCTGCTCCAGCCCCAGGATGCGACGAGCCGACATCGAGGTGCCAAACCATCCCGTCGATATGGACTCTTGGGGATGATCAGCCTGTTATCCCCGGGGTACCTTTTATCCGTTGAGCGATGCCGCGTCCGTACGCCGGCACCGGATCACTATCTCCGACTTTCGTCCCTGCTCGACCCGTCGGTCTCGCAGTCAAGCTCCCTTGTGCGATTGCACTCAACACCCGATTGCCAACCGGGCTGAGGGAACCCTTGGGCGCCTCCGTTACTCTTTGGGAGGCAACCGCCCCAGTTAAACTACCCGCCAGGCACTGTCCCTGACCAGGATGACTGGTCGAGGTTAGAGGCCAGATGAGGACAGAGCGGTATTTCACATTTCGGCTCCACGGATGCTGGCGCACCCGCTTCGAAGCCTCCCGCCTATGCTACACAGTCCGCACCTAACGCCAATACCAAGGTATAGTAAAGGTCCCGGGGTCTTTTCGTCCTTCTGCGCTTAACGAGCATCTTTACTCGTACTGCAATTTCGCCGAGCTCCTGGTCGAGACAGTGGGGAAGTCGTTACGCCATTCGTGCAGGTCGGAACTTACCCGACAAGGAATTTCGCTACCTTAGGATGGTTATAGTTACCACCGCCGTTTACCGGGGCTTGAATTCACCGCTGCCCCCCCGAAGGGGATGACGGATCCTCTTAACCTTCCGGCACCGGGCAGGCGTCAGTGCATATACAGCGACTTTCGTCTTCGCATGCACCTGTGTTTTTGGTAAACAGTCGCTACCCCCTGGTCTGTGCCACCCCCCTCGGCTCCGCGCGCTGGGCGCCTCACCGCAAGGGGTCTCCCTTATACCGAAGGCACGGGAGTGATTTGCCGAGTTCCTTGACCAGGATTCGCTCGATCGCTTTGGTATACTCTACCTGACCACCAGTGTCGGTTTAGGGTACGGGCGGCGACAGCCCTCGCACCGAAGCTTTTCTTGACGGAACGGCACACCGGATTCGGGGCACGAGGCCCCCCATCATCACACCTCACGCTCATGCCGGACGGATTTGCCTGCCCGACGCGCCACATGCTTGACCACGGATAACCACCACCGCGGCCCGGCTCCCGTTCCGTGTCACTCCTGTGCTACCCGCCACGCATCCACACACCGGTCCCGCACCATCGGACGGTCCGAAGACCGCCGCCCGATACGGGTAAGGGCATGCTTCCACGTCTTGGATTGGGCGGTCTGACGCCGGTAGGAGAATATCGACTCCTTCATCCATTCGACTACGCCTGTCGGCCTCGCCTTAGGACCCGACTCACCCGGGGACGACGAACGTGGCCCCGGAACCCTTGGTCATCCAGCGGACGGGATTCTGACCCGTCTCTCGCTACTCATGTCTGCATTCTCACTTCCACACGGTCCACGGCCGGCTCACGCCGCCGCTTCGCCCCATGCGGAACGCTCTCCTACCCAGTACAGTAACTGCACTGCCGCGTCTTCGGTGGTGTGCTTGAGCCCCGCTACATTATCGGCGCGGAACCACTAGACCAGTGAGCTGTTACGCACTCTTTCAAGGGTGGCTGCTTCTAAGCCAACCTCCTGGCTGTCTATGCGACTCCACATCCTTTCCCACTTAGCACACACTTAGGGACCTTAGACGACGATCTGGGCTGTCTCCCTCTCGACGACGGAGCTTATCCCCCGCCGACTCACTGCCGCGATACACCTCACACGTATTCGGAGTTTGGCTGCTGTCGGTACCCGATACGGGCCCTCAAGCATCCAGTAGCTCTACCCCATGGAGACATTGACGCGACGCTGCACCGAAATGCATTTCGGAGAGAACCAGCTATCACGGAATTTGATTGGCCTTTCACCCCTAGCCCCAGGTCATCGGCCCGGTTTTCAACCCAGGTCCGTTCGGTCCTCCACGCGGTCTTACCCACGCTTCAACCTGCCCAGGGCTAGATCATCCCGCTTCGGGTCCAGGGCACGCGACTCAAACGCCTTTTAAGACTCGCTTTCGCTACGGTTGCCCCACACGGGTTAACCTCGCCACGCACCACTGACTCGCAGACTCATTTTTCGATAGGCACGCCGTCACCCCGAAAGGCTCCGACGGATTGTAGGCACACGGTTTCAGAAACTGTTTCACTCCCCTCCCGGGGTGCTTTTCACCTTTCCCTCACGGTACTCGTACGCTATCGGTCAGACAGGTATATTCAGGCTTACCCCACGGTCGGGGCGGATTCACACGGGATTCCACGAGTCCCGCGCTACTTGGGAACAAGGATCGGCAGACGACGCGTCTTCGACTACGGGGCCATCACCCTCTACGGCCGGGAATTCAATCCCGTTCGTCTCACACGTCGTTTTATCACTGCCGCCGGGTCCGTCGGAACCCGGGCACCAAATCCCACAACACCCATGCCGCAACCCCCGACGGGTATCACACGGCACAGGTTTGGCCATCATCCGCTTTCGCTCGCCACTACTCACGGAATATCTCTTCCTGCAGGTACTGAGATGTTTCACTTCCCTGCGTACCCCCCGCACGAATGCGGTGCCAGCCCATGACGGCTGGCGGGTTTCCCCATTCGGACACCCTCGGATCAAAGCCCTGTCGGCGGCTCCCCGAGGCCTATCGCGGCCCCACGCGTCCTTCATCGGTCCTGTCTGCCAAGGCATCCACCATGCGCCCTTACCGACAACACGACCACAGGCCATGCCACGGCAACAACAACTGCGAACTGCCAGACGACAAATCATCACACTAATAGATCACAAAACGATCGACCCGAACCCACCATGTGGGCTCGGACGAAACAATACAAGCGGACGGACAGGCACAAAGCCAGCCATCCACTCGCGTCCACTATCCAGTTCTCAAACCACCACCACACCACCAGGACCCGCCACGGGACGACACCCGCACAGGAACCCGATGGGCGACAGGAACACCACCCACAAGGGTGGCGGTCCGGGAACCCAACAGCGCATCCATGCCACAGCCCATTCGACCGTTCCACGCCAGCACGCCCACACCATCCGACCGACCGGCCGGACCCATGGACACGACCCCACGACCCAGACACGGGCGGGGGATTTTACTCATATCTCCGTAGAAAGGAGGTGATCCAGCCGCACCTTCCGGTACGGCTACCTTGTTACGACTTAGTCCCAATCGCGGACCTCACCTTAGACGGCTCCCCCCCAAACGGGTTGGGCCACCGGCTTCGGGTGCTGCCCACTTTCATGACTTGACGGGCGGTGTGTACAAGGCCCGGGAACGCATTCACCGCGGCGTTGCTGATCCGCGATTACTAGCGACTCCGCCTTCACGGAGCCGGGTTGCAGGCTCCGATCCGAACTGAGACCGGTTTTAAGGGATCCGCTCCATGTCGCCATGTCGCATCCCGTTGTACCGGCCATTGTAGCATGCGTGAAGCCCTGGACGTAAGGGGCATGATGATCTGACGTCATCCCCACCTTCCTCCGGGTTAACCCCGGCGGTCCCCCGTGAGTTCCCGGCATGACCCGCTGGCAACACGAGGCGAGGGTTGCGCTCGTTGCGGGACTTGACCCAACATCTCACGACACGAGCTGACGACGACCATGCACCACCTGTGAACCGGCCCCGAAGGGAAACCACGTCTCCGCGGCAGTCCGGCACATGTCAAGCCCAGGTAAGGTTCTTCGCGTTGCATCGAATTAATCCGCATGCTCCGCCGCTTGTGCGGGCCCCCGTCAATTTCTTTGAGTTTTAGCCTTGCGGCCGTACTCCCCAGGCGGGATGCTTAACGCGTTAGCTCCGACACGGAACCCGTGGAACGGGCCCCACATCCAGCATCCACCGTTTACGGCGTGGACTACCAGGGTATCTAATCCTGTTCGCTCCCCACGCTTTCGCTCCTCAGCGTCAGTAACGGCCCAGAGACCTGCCTTCGCCATTGGTGTTCTTCCCGATATCTACACATTCCACCGTTACACCGGGAATTCCAGTCTCCCCTACCGCACTCCAGTCCGCCCGTACCCGGCGCAGATCCACCGTTAAGCGATGGACTTTCACACCAGACGCGACGAACCGCCTACGAGCTCTTTACGCCCAATAATTCCGGATAACGCTTGCACCCTACGTATTACCGCGGCTGCTGGCACGTAGTTAGCCGGTGCTTATTCGAAAGGTACACTCACTCTCGCTTGCTCCCAATCAAAAGCGGTTTACAACCCGAAGGCCGTCATCCCGCACGCGGCGTCGCTGCATCAGGCTTTCGCCCATTGTGCAATATTCCCCACTGCTGCCTCCCGTAGGAGTCTGGGCCGTATCTCAGTCCCAATGTGGCCGGTCGCCCTCTCAGGCCGGCTACCCGTCGAAGCCTTGGTAGGCCATCACCCCACCAACAAGCTGATAGGACGCGACCCCATCCCATACCGGTAAACCCTTTCCCACACCATCATGCGATGATGCGGAACACCCGGCATTACCACCCGTTTCCAGGAGCTATTCCGGAGTATGGGGCAGGTTGGTCACGCATTACTCACCCGTTCGCCACTCTCACCAGACAGCAAGCTGCCTGGATCCCGTTCGACTTGCATGTGTTAAGCACGCCGCCAGCGTTCATCCTGAGCCAGAATCAAACCCTCCACAAAAAACAATGAAGAAGCCGAAACGACTCTCATAATAAATTGACGGATCCGCTTCCATAAGGAGGAAACAGACCCACGAAAAACCCCGACACCCCTCACAACGCTCCCGCGTACCCGGCAAAACCGGGCGGGCATCGGACTGGCAATCAAAAAGCTATAAAAGTAGCACAAACACGCTCTTGAGTTCTCAAACCACCACCACACCAACAGTCTCAAGGTATCCGGGGGATTCCTTGTCGCTGTCGGGCAGCAAAAGAACAATTTACACGAACTACCGGGTTGTTGCAAATTGGTATGCTTGAGTATCGGAGAAGCTCTGGCATTGCAACGATTCTACGGCGTGTCGGCATTTTGAATGCCGCCCCTTGCAATCCGACCTTCCCCTTTTTCAGGAATCCCCTCTGCACTCTCCAGCGAGATTCAAACCAGTATCGTCGCTTCCATATATTAGTAGACACTCCCCCACTAAATGCAAGTTACATCCAAGTGACTTCCGGAGCCGCTCTTAATTCAGGCACAATTCCCGGACGACAGCGGCGAAGCGAGCGGGCTCATCCCAGTGCGGACAGTGACCCGAGTGTTCGAACATCAGGAAGCGGTGTTCCGTCCGCATCGTGGCCGCATACTGTTCAACCAGTATTGCCGGAAGATGCCGGTCATACCTGCCACTGATGAAGGTGACGGGCGCACCGAAGGAAGTGTTCCCACGGAAATCGACAGCTTCGAGTTCCCCGTTCAGCCGGGCTCGGGACTGCCTCACGCCCTTCTGCTGGTTGACCAGGGCGCTCCAGGAATAAAAAGGGGAACGTACGTAGGCCAAGGCCCGATCCAGTATGCCCAGCACGGTTCTGGTACTGCCGCGGTCCATCAGCTCATGCACCAACATGACCAGATCGGCCTGGGAACTCTCACTGCCAACCACCCGCTGACCCCATTTGGGCAGGGTTCCCCGACTGAGCCTCTGCCTGAGCATCAACGCCTCCCGCATGGCGACCACCTGACCCAGGCCTATGTAGTGGCTTACCAGCGAGGGGTACCTTCGCACCATCTCCAGGCCCAACACACTCCCCCAGGAGTGCCCGACCAGAACCAGGGAATCCTGCTGGTAGGTCTGCAGAAGGGTGAGCACGAACTGGTGGATATCCTCGACCATGGAATCGATGGTGACCACCTCATCCAAGGCAAAGGGGTGGTATGAAAGACCGCTGCCGCGCTGGTCCAGATTGATGAAGCGAAAGTCTCGTTCCAGCTCGGCATTGCACCTCATGGTCACGGGGATGCATGCGTCGCCCGGGCCACCGTGCAGGTACAGGATAATCGGCGCCTCACGTGGGGCAGGATTCATGGAAAAGACCAGACGGGCGCCGTTGACACTGGCCTGGTGGATGTGCGAGTGGCTCGAAACCGTAAGGCCTGACATGCCACCATTCTACCGATTCACAACCGGTTCTGCGCTTATAACCAGGTCGATCCGCGTTATGGAACACTATTGCGCGGGTAATATGCGGGCACTTCATGATGAGCAAGCAGGGATGGGCGTCCACATGACCCCGTCCTCCGTGAGCCCTTCGGCTACCACATGCAGGTTATGACGCAAAATCGACAGTTCATGTCAGGGAAGTCGTCCAGCAAGGTTTCAGCATGGTTCACTGGGGACATGGCATAAAGGCGTGTCGATGAAGCTAAAGGTCGCTCGCCCACCGTGGAGCGGATTGTCAACCTTGAACGTCTGTCTCCTATGTGACCAGGTCTGCCTCGTGCGGTCCGGTTCAGGCTTTAGCAGAGAAAAACAAGAAAGTAGCGAACATGTTCAGTATTAACCTGAGCGATGTAGTCGCAGTGCTCAAATCGCTGATACCCGAATTGGTGGTTATCGGCGTTTTCCTGGTACTGGCGATCATCATCACCATTGCGGTCAACAAGCGCACCGTCAAGAGTGTCGCCAACCGCAAGATGATTCACTCACAGTCCTGGCTGGTCACCTTCGTGGCCATCGTCGTGGCCCTGGCCACGATGCTCCTGGGCCCCCTGTCGAACCTGATCACCAAGTCGACCAACAAGCACGAACTCCAGCCGGCCACCGTCACCGCCGCGCGCGACCTTGCCAAGGACATCCAGCGCGAGTCCGTCACCATGCTCCAGAACTCGGATGAGACCCTGCCCCTCAAGGACAGCAAGGTCAACGTCTTCGGCTGGGCCTCGACCAACCCCGTCTATGGTGGCACCGGCTCGGGCTCCATGTCCCCGGACAACCCCACCACCAGCCTCCTGGACGGCATCAAGGAAGCCGGTCTGGAAACCAACACCGAACTGAGCAAGTTCTACACGGACTACCGTGAGGACCGCCCCAAGGTCGAGATGTTCGAACAGGACTGGACCCTTCCCGAGCCGACCGCCGCCAAGTACAGCGACAAGCTCATGAAGGACGCCAAGGACTTCTCCGATACCGCCATCGTGGTCATCGGTCGCGTCGGCGGCGAGGGTGCAGATCTTCCCGTCAACATGAAGTCCAAGGACCTCACCTATCACGACAACGACAAGTCCGACCCCGATTTCCAGGATGGACAGAGCTTCCTGGAGCTGTCCAAGCCCGAAAGCGACATGATCGCCAAGGTCACCGGCACCTTCGACAAGGTGGTCCTGGTCTACAACGGCGCCAACACCTTCGATCTGAACTTCGTCGGCCAGTATCCGCAGATCAAGTCCGTCCTCTGGTGCCCGCCCCCGGGACAGGCCGGCTTCACCGCCCTGGGTGAGGTGCTGAAGGGCACAACCAACCCCTCCGGCAAGACCTCCGACACCTTCGTCCGTGATCTGACCAAGACACCCACCTACAACAACTTCGGTGCCTTCACCTACACCAACATGGACGACCACAAGGCGACCTTCGTCGGCTTCACCGGCAAGTCCGAAACCGTTACCCCCACCTTCATCAACTACAACGAAGGCATCTACGTGGGATACCGCTTCTGGGAGACAGCCGCCAAGGAAGGGCTGATCAACTACGACGAGATGGTGCAGTATCCCTTCGGTTACGGCCTCTCGTACACCAAGTTCAGCCAGAAGATGGGCAACATCAAGCACGCTGACGGCAAGATCTCCTTCGATGTGACCGTTACCAACGACGGCACCAAGGCCGGACGCGACACCGTCCAGACCTACTTCGATCCCCCCTACACCGATGGTGGCATCGAAAAGGCCAGCGCCAACCTCGTCTCCTTCAAGAAGACCAAGGTCCTCAAGCCGGGACAGAGCGAAACCGTCTCCGTCAGCTTCAAGGACGAGGACATGGCCTCCTACGACGCCAACACGGCCAAGGCCTACGTGCTGGATCAGGGCGACTACGGTATCTCCATCCGCTCCGATTCCCACAAGGTCATCGAGTCCCAGAACGTCAGCATCAACAAGACCATCACCTACGACGAGAGCAATCCCCGCTCCATCGATAAGGTGGCGGCCACCAACCGTTTCGATGACGCCAAGGGCACAGTGACCTACCTGTCGCGAGCCAACCACTTCGCCAACTACGAGGATGCGGTTGCGGCCCCCAAGAGCACCGAGATGCCCGAAGAGGCCAAGGCCAACTTCTACAACAACGAGAACTACGATCCCAAGAAGTTCGACAAGGACAGCGATCAGATGCCCACGACCGGGGCGAAGAACGATGTCAAGCTTTACCAGCTGCGCGACAAGAAGTACGACGACCCCATGTGGGACAAGCTGCTGGACGAGCTCACCGTCAAGGAGATGGACACCCTGATCGCCATGGGCGGCTACGGCACCCAGGCAATCAAGAGCATCGGCAAGATCGAGATGACCGACGCCGATGGTCCCGCCGCCCTGAACAACAACTTCACCAAGGTCGGATCCCTGGGCTTCCCGTCATCCACCTCCCTGGCCTGCACCTGGAACCCCGAGCTGGCCACCCGCTTCGGCGAGATGATCGGCACCATGGCCCACGACATGGATGTGGCCGGCTGGTACGCACCGGCCTTCAACATCCACCGCAGCGCCTTCTCCGGCCGTAACTTCGAGTACTTCTCGGAGGACCCGCAGATCAACGCCGTCATGGGATCCAACGAGATCGCCGGTGCCCGCTCCAAGGGTGTCTACTCCTTCATGAAGCACTTCGCCATGAACGACCAGGAGACCAACCGTAACAACATGCTGGCCACCTGGGCCGACGAGCAGACCATCCGCGAGATCTACCTGAAGCCCTTCCAGGCTGCAGTGGTCGATGGTGGCGCACAGGCCGCCATGACCGCCTTCAACTACCTCGGCAACACCTACGTGGCCGCCTATGCTCCGCTGATGCAGGATGTTCTGCGCGGCGAGTGGGGCTTCCGAGGAATGGCCCTGACCGACTACTTCGGAGTCTATGGCTACCAGAACGCCGATCAGCTGATCCGCAACGGAAACGACATCATGCTGGCCACCACCGAGGTGACCAACCATGTGAAGGATCAGAGCGCCACTTCGGTCAAGGCCATGCGTGAAGCCAGCCACAACATCCTGTACACGGCAGTGAACAGCTACAAGTACGCAGATGGCGACCCCAAGGTCCAGACCCCTGCATGGCAGATTGCCCTTTATGTGGCACTCGTCGTCATGGCTCTGATCTTCCTCGCCCTCGAGTACCTGGCCTTCCGCAGGTTCAACGCCCGCCGCAGTGCGGTTGACGTGCAGACCCTGACCGACCTGGCCGACCAGGCCAAGGATGTCAGGATGCAGGACCCCGCCAGCGAGGAGACCACCCCCGCAGAGGATGGCCCGTCTCACGACACCATTCAGTAAGGGAAGAGCACAGCAAGGCCCGCGGGCATGAATCTGGTCAGGTAATCTGATCGGGCTCCGGGCCTGGGCTCCACCGAGGGGCGGACGACTACAAAGTCGTCCGCCCCTCTTTTTTATATCGTCACCCACATTCCCCACCGTCTTGTCGGCTGAACCCGCCTCACAGACACGTCCCATTCTCCTGGGTTCAACGGTGGGGTTGGGCGCACCATTCATGCCGGAAAAATGACAGGTTATGCTCTGGTGATTCCAGCGTACGCAACGGTTGACGATACTGGAACTATATATGGCAGAGTTACGCGGTGGAGACACCGGTGCTGACTGTGGAAGCGATGAGGGTTCCAATCCAGGGGCTCATCTCATCAGGGAAAAGGAACACAATGGAAGTCAAAGATCTGACAGTCCTGGAGAAGGCATCGCTGCTCTCCGGAAGTTCTATGTGGGGCACCCGCGAAATCAAGCGGGCAGGCATTCCGAGCATGGTCCTGAGCGACGGCCCACACGGGCTGAGGCGGCAGACGGGAGCCGGAGACAACCTGGGAATGGGTGAGTCCAAGCCGGCCACCTGCTTCCCCACCGCGGGAACCGTGGCATGCTCGTGGGATCCGGACCTGGCCAAGGCTATGGGCGAGGCGCTGGGCCGAGAGGCCAAGAGCCTGGGTGTGAACATCGTGCTCGGCCCGGGTATGAACATCAAGCGCAACCCGCTGTGCGGCCGCAACTTCGAGTACTACTCGGAGGACCCCCAAGTGGCTGGACACATGGCTGCTGGGCTGATTGAAGGCATCCAGTCCCAGGGAGTGGCCGCCACCCCCAAGCACTTTGCCATGAACAGTCAGGAACTGCGCAGGCAGGCCTCCAACTCCGTGGTCGATGAGCGGACCATGCGTGAGCTCTACCTGACCGCCTTCGAGATTGCCGTACGCCAGGCCCACCCCTGGGCCATCATGACCTCCTACAACATGGTCAACGGCACCTACGCCAACGAAAACGGACACCTCCTCAACGATATCCTGCGCAAGGAGTGGGGCTTCGACGGCATGGTGGTATCCGACTGGGGTGGTTCCAACAGTGCCGTGGCAGCAGCCGCCAACGGTTCCTCCCTGGAAATGCCCGAGGCGGGATTCGATTCCGTCCGTCAATTGGCCAAGGCCGTCAAGGAGGGGAACCTGGCTGAGGCCGACCTGAACGCCAGGGCTGAAGAGGTCGCCAAGCTGGCCAAGCTGACCTATGACCCGAAGATGGACCCGGACGGAAACCTGACCGATGAGCAGAAGCGGGACCACCACGAAATGGCCCGCAGAATCGCCGAGGAATCGGCTGTGCTCCTGGTCAACAAGAACGGGCGCCTCCCCCTGGCCGCCGGCACCAAGGTGGCCGTTGTGGGCGATATGGCCAAGACCGCACGCTTCCAGGGTTCCGGTTCTTCCAAGGTCAATGCGACCAGGCAGGAGAACATCCTGGAGCTGATTGAACAGGGCCATGCCGGAGGGTTGGAACTGGCATCCTACAGCCAGGGCTACGACCGCCACGGAGACATGAACCAGGACCTGGTTGACCAGGCCGTGAATGCCGTTGACGGATCCGATGTAATCCTGGCCTGCGTGGGTCTTGACGAGCGGAGCGAGTCCGAAGGTCTGGATCGTTCCACCATGGATATTCCCCGAGCCCAGGTGAACCTCCTGCAGGCCCTCGGCAAGACCGGCAAACCCCTGGTGGTTGTGCTGGTGGCAGGGTCCCCCGTCTCAGCAGACTGGGTCGACCTGTGCGATGCCGTTCTGTACATCGGGCTGTCAGGTCAGGCAGGTGCGTCCGCCACCCTGAACATCCTTACAGGCAAAACCAACCCCTCCGGCCACCTGGCTGAGACCTGGCCCAAGTCCTACGCGGATTGCCCCAGCTCCGGTTGGTACCCAGAGTCCGAGCGTGACTCCATTTACCGCGAGGGACCCTTCGTGGGGTATCGGTATTACCTCACCGCCGGAGTAGAGGACCTCTTCCCCTTCGGATACGGCCTCTCGTACTCCCACTTCACCTACTCCAACCTGGCACTGGACGAGAAGGGCGCCTCCTTCACCCTGACCAACGATTCGGAGCACGACGGTGCCACCGTTCCGCAGCTCTACGTCCAGGCACCGGAAGGCGGCGCGCTCAGACCCATACGTGAGCTCAAGGGCTTCCGGAAGGTATCCCTCAAGGCAGGCGAGTCCACGACCGTACGTATCGACTTCGATCAGACCACCTTCCGTCACTTCGATACGGACCAGGACTCCTGGCAGACCGAATCCGGCGACTGGACGATCATGATCGGTTCGGATGCCCGGACCATGGAACTGACCGGCACACTGTCCGTAGCGGGCACTGTCCAGCCCCACCGGGCCGACCCCGCCCTGGGCGCCTACCTGACCGGCAAGGTCAAAGAGGTCACGGACGACAACATGACCGCCCTCTTCGGGCACCCGGTCGAGCGTCAGGGTGCCATCAGCACCTTCGGCCCCAACGATCCCATCTCATCCTGGAAGGACTCCAGGAGTGGTCTGGCCCGGTTCGTCGCCAACTTCCTGTCCAAGCGGGAGCGCAAGCAGGAAGCCAAAACCGGCAGCCCGGATCTCAATACCCTCTTCCTGCTCAACATGCCCCCCAGGGCCATGAGCAAGATGACCAACGGCATGATCGACATGGCCATGGTCGATTCGATCGTACGTATACCGAACGGCCACGTCTGCAAGGGACTGGGAGGCTTCATCGCGGGCTTCTTCAGGAACATGTCAGCCAACCGCAGGACCAGAAAGGAACTGAACCATGAGTGACCAGAACGCACAGACCGGCGGCAAACCCGCCAGCGCAGAGGAGGCGGCCACCTCCAAGTACGGTATCGTCCGCTGGTGGCAGCGCTTCTCCTTCCGTCACGAGACCGCGGCACAGTTCATCGTCTTCTTCCTGCTCTCCAACGGTGTCACCGTTCTGCAGCTGATCATGATGCCTGTGCTCAAGGCCATCTTCAACGGCACCTCCCTTGTCGGAACCAACTTCCAGATCTGGCACATGGGAACCGTGGGCGGCAAGCCTTACTACCTGTTCGACTATGCCGCAGGTGCCATCAGCAACGGCGGAGGCGGCGGCCTGGCTTACTTCCTGGCTGTGGAAATCACCCTGCTGATTGCGCAGATCATCAACTTCTTCCTCCAGAGGAACATCACCTTCAAGTCCAATTCCTCTGTTTGGAAGGCCGCTTTCTGGTATCTCCTCGCCTACATCATCATCACCATCATCGCTGCCGCCCTTCAGGGCTGGTACAAGGACCCGATCTACGGCTTCTTCCAGCACAGCCTGAACTGGGGCACGGTCGGCACCACCGTGGCCGATCTGGTGACGATGATCATCAACTCGGCCATATCCTTCTGGGTCTTCTTCCCCATCTTCAAGGTCATCTTCAAGCAGGTGCCCGATGAGGAGACCAAGCAGGAAGCCTGAGTAACCAACCAATACGTGGCCTCGATCGTCCCCTCCCGTTAGAACCGGCATTCAGGGAGATTCGGGACGACCGGGGCCCATTCCATATATACAATTGGTACGGTGCAGTACAGTGGTCGGATACGGCAGCGCGGTCGATCCGCCTGTTGATTCGGTTCCCTTGAATCGGGAATCCCCATCACTCCCCTGCCCTCACACAACCCGTCATACATATGAGGTGATTCCGTTCATGACATCGTCCACACGAGCCGACGACCGACCTGTCATCACCTTCATCATCCCGGCCTACAACATGGCCGATCATCTGGATACCTGCCTGAACTCTCTACTGTCGCAAGCGGCCGAGGACCTGGAAATCATCGTCGTGGATGATGGATCGACCGACGACACAGCGAAGCTCTCCCACGATTATGAGGTAAGGCACCCTGGGATTGTTCGTCTGATCAAGCAGGAGAACAAGGGCCATGGCGGTGCGGTCAACGCAGGATTGTCACAGGCGCAAGGCCTGTATGTAAAAGTGGTGGACGCCGACGACTGGGTCGATACCGACTCCCTGGGACTCGTACTCGACAGGCTGCGGACCCAGGCCACCAGCTCGCATCCTGTCGATATGGTCGTAACCAATTACGTCTATGAAAAAGAGGGGCGGCACCACAAGCAGGTCATCAACTTCCGGAGCGTCATGCCGTCGGACAGGGTTCTGGATTGGAATCATCTCGGCAGGTTCGGAATGGCCCAGTACATGATCATGCACGCCCTGATCTTCCGCCGCGAGGTCCTGCAACGTGCCGCAACCCACCTGCCTGAGCACACATACTACGTTGATTTCATCTATTCGTATCAGCCCCTCCCCTATGTGACAAGCCTGATGTACCTGGATACGGACTTTTACCGCTATCACACAGGCCGTGAGGGCCAGTCCGTCCAAACCTCGGTCATGGTTTCCAGAGTGGACCAGCTGCTCAGGGTCAACGGTCTCATGGTCGAGGCCACCCCCGAGCCGGGCCAGGTGTCGAATGGGCTGTACCGCTACATGATTCACTATCTGGCAATCAACTGCGTGGTCACCTCAGTCTTCCTGATTCTGTCCAAGGATCCGCAGAATTATCAGAACAAGGACATGCTCTGGAGCCGACTGGAGGACCACTCCCCCGCCATTTCGCATGATGTGCGCTCGACCCTGCTCTGCAAACTCATCAACATGCCGGGCAGACCGGGACGAGTGGCCATTCGGCTGGGTTACAGGGTGGCCGAGGCGGCTGTAGGCTTCAACTGACCATTGACCATGGGCAGGAGCACACACAGGTGGAACCAGTGGTCCTTCGCCCTCAGGGTCATCTCCCCTTGGTACTTGTGGGCTATATGGCGTATCGACTTGACGCCGTATCCATGCAGGACGTTGTCCCTCTTTGTGGTGGCCAGTTCCCCGTTGGCCTTCCAGTTCAGGTGGGAGGCATAGGTGTTATCGATTTGCAGGACTGCGAATCGGTCCCTGGAGAAGAGTGCCACCTTGATCAGTCTGCGATCCGGATTGTCCACCTTCTTCAATGCCTCGATGGCGTTGTCCAGGGCATTGCCGAACAGGGTCGATACATCAATAGGGGTCATACCGGTCAGGAGGGACCCATCGGCCACCACAGTCAGGGTAATCCCACTGTCGGCACAGATGCGCTCCTTGGTCGACAGAACCACGTCCAGGACGGGGTTGCCGGTGTGCTGCTGAGATCCGTACCGCTGTATGGAGGCCTCGAGCTCTTCGAAGTTGCGTGACTGCCTCTCAGGGTCGATTTCAGCCCTCAATGCGGCCATCTGGTGCTTCAGATCATGAGCCAGCCGCCCCATCGCCTCAAGGTTCTCCTTTGACCGCATATACTCACGGTGCTGGCTGTAGGCCCGGGCGTTGATGGAGGCCAGTTCGGCACTGGCCTGGTTCTCCCTGACCTGTTCCTGCTGGGCATAGAGCAGGGCGAAGCCGCACAGGTCAACCAGGGTCCTGATGTAGAAGACCTCCAGGCCGACCCGGCCCGAAAAGGGGGTGTTGGTCGAAACGAAGCTCAGATTGGACATGGCGAAGGTGACGACCGATATGGTGGCCGCGATGAAAACGCTACGACCGGGTGGGTCTATATCCCCGACACCGAAATTACGGCGCTCCCCCCACCATGCAAGGAGACCGCAGCCGCCGTATATCGCCACCAGCAGGGCAATCGAAGCCGGCGCATAGATCGTGCTCGTGGGCGGACGCAGGAATGAGTCAATCTGCCAGTGGAGGGAGGCAATGAGCTCTGCCAAGACAAAGGCCCTTGCAAGCACGTAGGCACCGGTCAGGGCCTGCATGGAGGAGGCCAGCATAATGATGCTGTACATACAGGCCACGGCCACGCACATGCTGAAAATCCAGAAGGCTATGGGCAGTGACCCCGCCCAGTACTGGACCCCGATAAGTACACCAAGCCCTACAACCAGGACCGTTATCGTCCGTTTGGGCGGTTTGCGGCAGCCGATGGACATGAGGTAGACCAGGCACGCCACCCATTCGCTGATGGCCGTGTACAGGCGCGGAATGTCAGGTAGGGCGTTGAGTATCTGGTTCATATGCGGCCACCCACATAAGCGGCCAAAGCCGTCATGAAGGCCTTTTTCCGTGGACGGCTGACCCTGAGTCGTTCACCAGTCGACATGATGCAATCCTGAGACTCCATCCCGACCACGTGGGCCAGATTGACCAGATAGCAGGAATTGGACCGGAAGAAGTCCTGATCGGCCAGTTGTGTTTCAAGGTTTTTCAGTGTGGCCGTGATTGTCAACCGGTCGGAGAGGGTGTGCATGACGCAACTGTGCCTGACCGACTCCACAAATACGATGTCACTGAGAGGCACCCGTCTTGACTTGGCTCCCTCGCTGACCAGGAGGGACCGTTCCACCCTGCCGCGCACCTGGGCTATGCACCGCTCCATTTCCTGGGAGAAGGCGAACCAGGGGAGCGGCTTGAGCAGGTAGGACAAGGCACCCACCTTGTACCCGTTGATGGCATACTGCGGCGCTGAGGTGATGAAGACTATGACAACCGAATCATCCCGCGAGCGCACACGGCGGGCAACTTCAATGCCGTCCATGCGCTTCATCTGAATATCCAGCAGGAGGATGTCGTAGATGGGGGAGTAGCCTTCAGCGAATTCCCTGCCGTCGTCGAAGACGGAAACGGCGAATTTCTCCTCTTTGTCCTTTTCGTATTTATGGAGATAGTCCACCATGCGCTGGCTACTGATTGAATCGTCGTCCACTACCGCGATTCGAATCGTCTCCATGTGCCATCCTCGTTCCCGTGGTTCCTGCCGCATCCAAATGTTGGGCTCAGCGAATTTCGTATCCTTTATTATCACACATATGGTCTTCCATAGGGCATGAGGCGAGGCTCTTGCGCACAGGGCGGACAGGTTCAATCCCTACCATGGAGCGGCAAACGCACCGGCATCGGCGACCGGCCGTGAGCGATTAGACTTTATGTGTGCGTATCGTTGAGTCCCCCTTGTGGAAACCGTCACCCTGGCTGGCCAGATTCATGCTGATCCTCGCAGCGGCCGCCTGGGGAGCCGGGTACACCTTTGAGAAAATCGTCTTAGAGACCCTTTCCGTTCGTTGGTTGATGGGCATCAGACTCCTGTGTGCCTTGATTATCATGACTCCCTTCCTCATGCCCCGGCTCCGGCGGGTGAACCTGGTCAACATGCTGGTTCCAGGATTGATTCTGGGGGTAACGTATTGGGCTGCATTCAGCCTGCAGACGATGGGGCTGACCACAATTGCACCCGGGAGGAACTCCTTCCTGACTGCGATCTACTGTGTGTTCGTACCGTTTTTGGTCTGGATCATGACCAGACGACGGCCGGCCATACGAAACTTTGTTGCCGCAGCCATCTGCATCGTCGGTGTGGCCCTGATATCGCTGCCTGCCCATGGGGGAGTGGGGGAGATAGGGTTATCGCTGAGTATCGGAGACCTGTTGACCCTGGGCGGGGCGCTCCTTTACGGGGTGAACCTGGTCGTGACCGGCTTCCTGACCAAGGAGTTCGACGTCCCGACCCTGACCTACCTGGAGCTCTTCATCGCCGCCATCCTCTTTTTGGGATGTGCCCTCTTGTTCGATCCGGTGCCGGGCCTGGCCAATTTCCCTCCACGGACACTGTGGTCCATGGTTTATCTGACGTTGGTTTCCACGCTGATTGCGCAGAACTTCCAGAACATCGCCTTCTCACAGGTACCTGCGGCCCAAGGTTCGCTGATTCTGTGCTCTGAGAGCCTGTTTGGGATGCTGGTCTCGGTTCTGGTCATGCACGAGGAGCTGGCGGGAACCCACCTGATCGGTTTCGCCGTCATCTTCATTGCCATCCTGATTTCGGAGGTCCGCATTCAACGGCACCCGAAGAAGACCGGGCAATCAGAATCATCCTGATGCCGTGCGGAGGGCGTTGCTTCGGATATCCGCCCGGCAGACCGATTCCTTTACCGGGTTCAGCGCACTGCGGGGGAGGGCTGATGGGACCAGTCCTGCCCGGGCAGCAAATCGTAAGGCATCTGCCGTTTGAACAGGTAGAAGATGAAGAGAACCACCGCAAGCAGGAGGGTCCATTGACGCATGGTTCCCGTCCATGGACCGAAGATGGCCAGAATCACCGCCGTGCGGAAGGCATAGAAGACAACCCGCGACCAGCCCCTTCGGACCTTGGTCTCCACGGTCATGTGGGTGAAGGTTGCACCCAGTGTCTTGCCTCTCCTGAGCAGGGGAATCAGCAGCTCAAAAAGCACGAGCAGCAACACATCCAGGATGGTCACCATGCCGCTCAGATGACTGGGATCCACCACCAGAAGACCCAACCGGTAACTTCCGTCCAGCTGATAGGTGGCCAACTTATGCACGGCATAGGTCAATCCCAACCCCAGTGACATGGAGAGGGTGTAGCACAGCACCAGGTCCACCGCCAGGGCCACACAGCGATGCAGGAAGCCCGGCATGGTGACGAGTTCCGCCGCGTCGGTCTGCTTGGTGGGCAGAAGACGGTTGACCACCAGGGCAACCAGATACCCGATCAGGGCACCGGAGGTGTTCCATATCAGGTCATCCACATCAAAAAGGCGGTAGGCGCACCCTACAAGACCGAAAGCCCCTGTGCCCTGGGCTGTTTCAATGAAGAGCGAGACCAGGAATCCGACCGGCAGGGCCAGTCGCAACCGCCATCGGCAGACCCTGCCCATAATGAAGCCCAGAGGGAGGAAGAAGACCACATTCAGCAGGATCTGGAGGAGGGCCATACGCCCGCCTGCGCTCAGATCCGTCATGAACTGCAGAGGGTTGAGTTGGGGATGCAGGTGGTGGGTGGCACAGAACGCCTCCCTGTCGTCCGGCATCGGCCAGAGTGTGAAGAAGACCAGAGCAAGGAGATAGAGGATGACCAGGTAGGCCGTCAGGGCCGAAACCAGGCGTAGGCGGTGATAGCGGTTGTATATCAGGGCAAGGATGGGCAGCGTCAGCAAGAGCGAGGTAAGGGGCCAGAAAATCAGGGATATGCCGAAGGATCCGCTGAAATAACCCAGATATGTCGAAAGCACACCTCCAGCTTATGACAAGACCGCCGTCGGCGCGGTCATTCCCAGGGAATGAAGACACCGGCGGCGGTCGACACGGTAGTGCAAGAGGTCAGTCGTCACCAAGGGTCACATGGATACCACCCACCAGAGAGCTGACCATGTTATAGAGGAAGGCGAAAATCGTCACCAGGACCACAACCACGACAATCTTGAAAATAGAGTAGATGGTGACCGAACTCAATACCGTACCCAGGCTCATCACCTGGCCGAAGTCGAAACCACCGGCGTCCAGACCGGTCTTCGATACGACCTGGGTCAGATTATCGAAGAGTCCTATCATGTTGAGGAGAATCCAAAGCAGGGCCGCTGCCACCACCCGGATAATGCCTGCGGCAATGGACAGGAGGAAGGTGACCTTGGCTACGGACCAAGGATCCAAGCGTGTCAAGGAGAGCTGCATGCGCCTGGCCCTGGGAACGTGGGGCTTTGAACCCGTCGAAGTCGATGTCCGAGCTTGAGCCGACGTGGAATCCTGGGCTGTGGTCCTGGCGGAACGCGCGGCAATCGGCTGAGCGGTGCTCTTGGCCCCGCCTGCAACCGACGACCTGAGCGGGGCCGGTACCGTACCCTCCACCGGTGCACCATTCCGAGCCGGCTTCGAAGCCGGAGCCGCAGACTTGCCCGAAGACGCCGAGGTCCTGCCTAGAGTCGACGCGGCGGTCGAAGCCGTTGATGTACCTGGCTGTGGCACAACAGATGAAGTCGAAGATGACGACCTGCGCTTGGATGGAGACGCACCTGTAGCCGATGACTTGCCACCACTCACCCTGGGCCCGGTAGCTGACTTGTCAGACTGAACCTTAGCCTTGACCGTCTGAGACTTTTCAGCCTTGGCCTTTTCCTGTTTGTTCTGGCTCATCGGCACTCCTTGACTGTTGCGGACCCACCACCCGGGACCTGGATACCTGTATTGAGACTATCAACCTTTGTAGACGGGCCATCCCACCGGATGGGCGGCATTACACCGCCCATCGCAGCAGATGTCATTCCCCGTCACCCTCGGATCCGCTGTCGGCGGGGGCGGATTCGCCGGTACCCGTAGTGGCGATGGGCTGTTCCTGTGCAGCCAGGGGAGCGGCCTGGGCGATGACCTCGCCCTGATCGGGGGAGGCACCATCCGTCTCCTGGTCGGCCTCGTCCTTTTCGGCGTTCCTGGCAATCGAGAGAATCTCGTCACCCTTGTCGGGCTTGGCCAGTGTCACGCCTTGTGTGTTGCGTCCGGTCCGCTTGACCTCGGCCACGTCGGAACGGATTACCTTGCCTGACTTCATGATGGCCATGATCTGGTCATCCTCGTCCACCACCAGGGCACCCACCAGTGATCCACGGCCTTCGACCATGGCAATGGCCTTGACCCCGTATCCATTACGTCCTTGGAGACGGTACTCGCTCAGGGCCGTACGCTTGGCAAAGCCCTCATCGGTGACCACCAGGAGGTCCTCGTCGGACTCCTCGGTGACAACGTCCATACTGAGCAGTTCGTCACCCTCGCGGAACTTCATTCCCTGAACACCGGTGGTCTGCCGGCCCATGGGGCGCAAGGTCTCGTCATTGGCGGGGAACTTGACACTCATACCCTTGCGGGAAACCAGGATGATGTCATCCTTCGCGTTGCAGAGTGCGGCACCAACCAGTTCATCGGTCAGCACACCGTCCTGCCCATCTTCACCGCCCTCGGCCGCGCCGAGCTCCATCAGACGAACGGCGATCAGGCCGCCCTGGCGGGGCGAATCGTACTCGGCCAGGCGGGTCTTCTTGACCTTGCCGGTCCGAGTGGCCAGGACCAGGTACTCCGCGTCGTCATATCCGTGCAGGGAGAGGACCTGTTCGATACTCTCGCCCGGACTCAGCTGGAGGAGGTTGGCCACATGCTGACCCTTGGAGTCGCGGGACCCTTCGGGCAGCTCATAAGCCTTGATCCGGTACACCCTGCCCTTGTTGGTGAAGAAGAGCAGCCAATTATGGGTACTGGTCAGGAAGAAGTGGTCCACCACATCGTCCTCACGCAGCTTGGTGCCACGGATACCCTTGCCTCCACGATGCTGTGCCCTGTACTCATCCGCCTTGGTCCGCTTGACGAACCCGGAATGGGTGACCGTGACCACAACGTTCTCGTCGGCAATCAGGTCCTCGACGTTCATCTCGCCCGAGTAGGGAACAATCTTGGTGCGGCGCTCATCGCCATACTTGTCGACGATTTCATCGAGCTCTTCGCCCACGATGGAGCGCTGACGTTCCGGATGGGCCAGAATGTCGTTGTAGTCCGCGATCTTGCGCATGAGTTCCTCATGCTCGTCCAGGATCTTCTGCCGTTCCAGGGCGGCCAGACGGCGCAGCTGCATGGCCAGGATGGCATCGGCCTGGACCTCGTCCACATCCAGGAGGTCCATCAGACCGGTCCGGGCCGATTCGACATCCTTGGAGGACCGAATCAGGGCGATGACCTCATCGATCATATCCAGGGCCTTCAGGTACCCCTGGAGGATGTGATCGCGTTCCTCGGCCTCGCGCTTGAGGTAGCGGGTACGGCGCTCAACCACATCCAGCTGGTGGTCCACCCAATGCCGGATGAAGGCATCGAGGCTCAGAGTGCGAGGCACCCCGTCGACCAGGGCCAGCATGTTGGCACCGAAGGTTTGCTGAAGCTGGGTGTGCTTGTACAGGTTGTTCAGGACCACCTTGGGCACGGCATCACGCTTGAGCACCAGAACCAGACGCTGACCTGTACGGCCGGAGGTCTCGTCCCGCATGTCGGCAATACCCTGGATCTTCCCATCACGCACGGCCTCACGGATGGAGGAGGCAAGCCGGTCGGGGTTGACCTGGTAGGGGAGCTCGGTGACCACCAGGCACATGCGGCCACGGATCTCCTCGGTGTTGACCACGGCCCGCATGGTGATGAGACCACGGCCGGTCCGATAGGCCTGTTCGATGCCCTTGTGTCCCAGGACGGTTGCACCCGTGGGGAAGTCAGGCCCCTTGATGATGCTAATCAGGGCATTGAGGAGTTCCTCCTTGGAGGCTTCCGGATGGTCCAGGGCCCAGTGCACGCCCTGGGCGACCTCACGCAGATTGTGGGGCGGAATGTTGGTGGCCATACCCACCGCAATACCGGCCGAACCGTTGACCAGGAGGTTGGGGAAGCGGGAGGGCAGAACGGTCGGTTCCTGTGTCTTGCCGTCATAGTTGGGGATGAAATCGACCGTGTCCTTGTCGATATCGCGGACCATCTCCATGGCCAGGGGCGCCATGCGGCACTCCGTGTACCTCATGGCGGCGGCCGGATCGTCGCCGGGGGAGCCGAAGTTGCCCTGTCCGTCGATCAGAGGGTAACGCATGGACCAGGACTGGGCCAGTCGCACAATCGTGTCGTAGATGGCCGCGTCACCGTGGGGGTGGTATTTACCCATCACGTCGCCCACAACGCGGGAGCACTTGTTGTATCCCCTGTCGGGGCGGTAACCGCCGTCGTACATGGCGTAGATGACCCGCCTGTGCACCGGCTTCATGCCATCACGGACATCGGGGAGTGCACGCTCCACAATCACAGAAAGGGCGTAGGAGAGGTAGGACTCTCGCATCTCCTGCTGCAGGTCAATGGGCTGAATCCGCTCACCCTGGAGAAGACCGTAATCGGTGTTGTCCATCTCCTGGGGGCTCAGCGGTTCGCGCGACCCGTCGGGCAGGTTGATGCCCTCCTGGTCCGAACTATTGCCGTTGTTGTTGTC
Organism: Bifidobacterium sp. M0307; assembly: GCF_016100445.1. NCBI lineage: Bacteria > Bacillati > Actinomycetota > Actinomycetes > Bifidobacteriales > Bifidobacteriaceae > Bifidobacterium > Bifidobacterium sp. M0307. Next base: position 1,619,919 of record NZ_JACFSL010000001.1, on the reverse strand, counting down.
GTCTGCCAAAATCGATCCTTAACTCAAATGGTGAACAGAGGAGGCGTCCTGCTCAGGCGTCGATGAACCGTGCGTCATGGGCGTTGCGCTGGATGAAGAGACGGCGGGGTTCGACCTCGTCTCCCATGAGCATGGTGAAGGTCTCATCGGCCTGTTCGGCATCCTCGATGTGGATCTTCTTGAGGATGCGGTTCTCCGGGTCCATGGTGGTCTCCCAGAGCTCCTGGTAGCTCATCTCTCCCAGACCCTTGTAGCGCTGGATTCCTTCGCCCTTGGGGAGCTGACGGCCGGAGGACTTGCCCTCGGCCAGCACCCTGTCGCGCTCGGCATCCGTGTAGACGAAGTCATGGGGGCCCTTGGTCCACTTGAGCCTGTACAGAGGAGGCATGGCCACATACACATAGCCGGCCTCGATCATGGGCCTCATATAGCGGAAGAAGAGGGTCAGGTTCAGGGTGGCGATGTGGGCACCGTCAACATCGGCATCGGCCATGATGATGACCTTGTGGTAGCGCACCTTGTTGATGTCGAATTCCTCGCCGTAACCGCCGCCGACGGCCGTAATCAGGGATTCGATTGTGTCGGACTTCATCATGCGGTCCAGGCTGGCCCGTTCCGTATTGAGGATCTTACCTCTCAGCGGCAGAATGGCCTGGGTCATGGGATTGCGGCCCTGAATGGCGGAACCGCCTGCGGAATCACCCTCCACGATGAAGAGCTCGCACTCCTCGGGGTTGCTGGACTGGCAGTCCTTGAGCTTGTCAGGCATGCCCGCCGTCTCGAAGATGGACTTGCGCCGGGTGTTCTCACGGGCCTTCTTGGCGGCAAGACGGGCGTGCGAGGCCTCAATGGCCTTCTGGATGATGCTCTTGGCTTCGGATGGGTGGGAATCGAACCAGTCGGTCATCCGCTCGGTCATCACCCGCTGCACAAACGCCTTGGCCTCCGAGTTGCCCAGCTTGGTCTTGGTCTGACCTTCGAACTGGGGGTTGGTCAGCTTCACCGAGATGACGGCCGTCAGTCCCTCACGCACATCGTCGCCGGAAAGGTTGTCGTCCTTCTCCTTGAGGATGTTCTTCTCCCGGGCGTACCTGTTGACCATGGTGGTCAGGGCAGCACGGAAGCCCTCTTCGTGGGTTCCGCCCTCGGTGGTCGAAATCGTGTTGGCGAAGGTGTGGACCGACTCGGAGTAGGAGGTTGTCCACTGCATGGCGATTTCGGCCGATATGCCCATATCGAGGTCCTCGGCCTCGAAATCGATGATGTCCTCCTCGACCGGAGAGGCCTTGCGGACCTTGACCATGTAGTCTACATAGTCCTTGATGCCGTTGGCATACTGATAGCTGACGGTCTGACCCTTTTCGTCCGGGTTCTCCTCTTCGCCGGCGACCTCGTCACCGGTCTCCTCATTGGGACGCAGGTCGGTAAGGGTGATGCGAAGCCCCTTGTTGAGGAAGGCCATCTGCTGGAAGCGGCTGCGCAGGGTCTCGAAGTCATACTCCGTTGTTTCGAATATCGCCGGATCCGCCCAGAAGGTGACCGAGGTGCCGGTATGCTCGTCCGGCCCCAGGGGTTCATCCTTGGAAAGGGGAGCGTTGGGGGTCTGGTCGCGGAAGCTCTGATGCCAGTGATAGCCCTGACGCCGCACCTGAACATCGATGCGGGTGGAGAGGGCGTTGACCACGGAGATGCCCACGCCGTGCAGACCTCCGGAGACCGCGTAGCCGCCGCCACCGAACTTGCCGCCCGCGTGGAGCTTGGTCATGACCACCTCAACGCCGCTCTTCCCCTCGCCGGGGACCTCGTCAACGGGGATGCCACGACCGTTGTCGACAACGCGGATGCCGTTATCGGGAAGGATGGTCACTTCGATATGGTCCGCATACCCGGCGAGCGCCTCGTCGACCGAATTGTCGACGATCTCATAGACCAGGTGGTGCAGGCCGCGGGGACCTGTGGAACCGATATACATACCGGGACGGATGCGCACGGCCTCCAGCCCCTCCAGAACCTTCAGATCGCTGGCGTCATAATGACCAGGGGAGAGGGAGTCATCCAGCTGGGCACTGTCCAGCTGTTCCTGGGGCTTCAACCCCTCCTGCTCAGGTGAATCTTCAGACGGATCAGCATTAAGATCTGCCACGGTATTCCTTTCTGCACCTTCGCACCATCCCGGTAATCAGATACGTACACGGTTGCACGAAGGACTTTGCCATGGTCATTACATTCCAAATCGTCCATAAAGGGGTCTTGAAAGCGTTTGACCGTCTGTCCTATAGATTACCAGCCTTATATGACTTTGGGCTCTCAGAAAGCTCAGGAAGTACCTTGATTGATTCACTCCTCCTCGGAATCACCCATAGGTGTCGCGCACACCCCGGCCGGGTGGATCAAAGCGTCCCCTCCTGAAGGAGTAGTTGTGGGGACCTGTCACCCTGACCTCCGTCACAGGCATCTGCAGGCGCTTGGAAATCGCTTCCTTGAGCTGTGGGACCAGGTAGGTCAGCTGGGTGGCCCATACCGTGGTCTGGGCCTGGACGACCAGGACACCGTCCTTGTAGGAGACCACCCGCGAGTGGGCGGCTATGCCGGGCCCAACCACCGTATCCCATCGGTTCCGTAGACTGGCCACCTTCATATGGGGCATCCATCCGCCACCGGTGGCTAAGGAAGTAATCACCCCGCCCAGGCGATTGGGATCCCTGCCCGGCTTGCCGAATTCAAACCAGGACTGGAGGGATCTCTCTTTCATATCCTTCTGCTTGGCCGCCTGGCGGGTGTACTCCTCGAAGATCCGTGCCGGAAGGAGACGTTGATCGAGATGCAGTGTTTCAACGACGGGAGCCCTCATGACCTGCCACTCTCCCGTACGGAACCGTTCCGGGTCAGATCCGCCAGGGCCTTCCTGATTTCCTCGTCCTGCTCCTGTTCGGAAGAGTCGGTCTTCAGGGAATCCACATCCACCAGACGGGCCCCATCCAGCGAGGGGATGTCCCCATCCGCCGCAGCGGTTATCAGAACCTGGTCCTGATCCCGGGCAAAGGCAAGGATCTGACTCCTACGAGCCTCGTCAAGCTGGGCGAAGACATCATCCAGGACCACAATCGGCCTGATCTGTTTGGACTGGATAATCACTTTGAAGAGGGCCAGTCTCAAGGCCAGGGCCAGGGTCCACATCTCGCCATTGGAGGCGAATTCACGGGCTGGCATCCCGTTCAGCCCGAAGACCAGGTCATCGCGCTGGGGACCTATCAGATTGGTTCCCCGGGCCACCTCACCCGGATAGATTCGTTGGAAATGAAGGCTGACGGCCTCCTCTACCGAACCTTCGGATACCGTCTGATTGCTGATTTCATCCAGGGATGGGGCATAGTCCAGGCTGGCTTCCTGCCCAGGACCGGCAAGGTCGGCATACAGGGCCCTGAACGGTTCCGCGAGCGCAGCCACCAGGTCCACCCGCCGTCTGGTCAGGTCCAACCCCGCTCGAATGAACTGCCCGGTCCATATTTCCAGGCTTGCAAGGATGGCATTGCGTTGGTCGGCCCCCTGGTCGCCCTGTTTGAGCAGCTGCCTGAGCAGGGTCGAACGTTGCTGGGCGATATGGGCGAAGGCCTGTCGGCTCCTGAAGTAGTCAGGATCCAGAAGGGCGCCGGCCTGGTCCAGGAAGGCCCGCCGGACCGAGGGTTCTCCCGAAACCATGCGCTGGTCTTCCGGCGAAAAGGTCACACACGGCACCTGACCCACCAGACTGCGCATATACAGGGACGGCCCGCCGTTGATACGGCCCCTTTTGGCCCCCTTGGCCGCGATGGTCAGCTCGTAGTCGTCCGATTCACCGTCTCCCTGAACCCGTGCCCTGACCGTGGCCTTGCTCTGTCCTCGCTCCACCAGGGGCAGGGAGGAGGATACGCGGTGGCTGGTTCCGGTTGAAAGGACCTCGATGGACTCGACAAGATTGGTCTTGCCCAGCCCGTTCCTGCCCTTGAGGATGGTTACACCTGGTTCCAGATCCAGGAGGCATGTGCTCCAGGAACGGTAATGGTCCAGTACCAGGCGGGATATGTACACGGAACGCTTCCTCGGATGGGGAGGCCCACTTGCCCTGCTGTCGGTTGCGGATTCCTCGAAAAGAGGTCCGCAACCGGTGCAGACCAAAAGCGGGCAGGTGACTGATCAGTTGTTGAATCGCATGGGAACCAGCAGGTAGCGATAGTCCATGGACTCCTCGGAGTCCTTCTCCTGCTGCCCGTTGAACTCCACGGCCTTGACGGCCGAGGTCATCTTGACCCGGACGAACGGTTCGGTAATGGCGCTGAGACCGTCAATCAGATAGCCGGGGTTGAAGGCCACAGTGATTTCCTCGCCATCCAGGTCCACGGGGAGGACCTCGTTGGCCTGGGCCTCATCAGCACTTCCTGCACTGAGGGTCACCTCCTGGCCTGAGAAGAGCATCCTGATCGGGGCATTTCGCTCGGCCACCAGGGCAACACGTTTGATGGCATCGATCAGCTCCTGGCGGGAGATGACCGCCTGAATCGGATATTCGTCTGAGAAAAGCCGATCAACGGCAGGGAACTCACCATCGATCAGCTGGGAGGTCGATATCTTCCCGGCGTTCTCAACGCCCATGATGGTGGGGTTGTCCTGCTCATAATCCATGACAACGTTCTGATGCTCATCCAGAGAGCGGGCGATGTCCCGCAGGAGGGAGCCTCGAATCAGCATGGAGGTGGAGAAGTCGTTGTCCTTCGGAGTCCAGGTGAAGCTGGAACGCGAAAGGCGGAAACGGTCGGTGGCGGTCATGACCACCTTGTCCCCGTTGATTTCGGTCTTGACGCTGGTCAGGACCGGTCGGCTCTCCTCACGGGAAACGGCGACGATCGCCTGGGAGATGGACTGCACAAAGGTCTCGGCATCCACCTGGCCCATGGTTTGGGGAACTGCAGGGAGGTCCGGATACTCTGTATCGGGCATCAGCTGCAGTGAGAAGGTCGACTTTCCTGAGGTGATGGTGAGCTTGGAACCCTCCGTCGACAGGTAGGTCTTCTGCGCAGGAAGTGACTTGGTTATGTCTGCGAGGAGTTTGCCCAGGACCAGTGCGGTTCCTGGTTCGTCGACTCCTGCTTCGATGTGGTTCCGTGCGGAAACCTCGTAATCGAAAGCGGAAAGTTTCAGTGTTCCGTCGCTTGCTTCAAGCTTGATGCCGGCCAGGATGGGCGATGCCGGACGCGACGGGATGACGCGCGTCGTCCAGGCGATGGCGTCCGATAAGGCGGCTGAGTTGACTTCGACTTTCATGTGGGCCTTCTTTTCGATGAGTGATCTGGATTCATTCTATCGAACCGGTCTGCTTTTCAATCAGGCCTGCCCTGGTTGTCTGATTGAGACGATGATGAGTTGCATAAATATTCATGAGTTCGTAGTAGTAAGCATGGTGGATTGTGTGGATAAGTTTTAATTTCCGTGCAACCAGGTGGATAAGAGCAGATTGGTGATTGTGGATAAGCTGGTTAGGAAGTGTGCATAAGAAGCCGATTTATCCACAGGAGCCGAGAAATTCTGAAATATCCACATTTTCAGGGTGCTTATTCGCTGGTACTCCACCACTTTTCCACGATAAATCGGTGGGTTATTCCCAAGGTTTGCCCACATCTGGGGATAAGTGGGTGGATAACTTTTCTGATTCGTCCCCCGCATACCAGCGTGTCGCTATGCGTTTGCGGGCTGTTTGAGTCTGACCGTCAACTCCATGACATAGTTGTAGATTTCCCGCTTCTCCTGCATCTCATTGGATATTCGGGTATAGGCATGCATGACCGTGGTGTGATCCCTGCCTCCGAAGACCTCACCGATATCGACCAGGGACATGCTGGTCATCTCCCTGGCCAGGTACATGGCAATCTGCCTGGCCAGAGCGATGTTCTTGGTCCTGGTGCGGCCCACGATGTCATCAAAGGTCAGATGGAAGTACTTGGCCACCTGGGTAATGATGTCGGTCGGCTTGATTTCTATGTCGGTTGCGAAGAAGTCCTGCAGGGTCTGTTCGGCCAGTGCCGGAGTGACCGGCTGATTGTTCAGGCTGGCTACGGCCGTGACCCTGGTCAGAGCCCCCTCCAGTTCCCTGATATTCTCGGTGAACCGCTCGGCTATCAGATCCAGGACCTCGTTGGGGATGCTGACCCCGTTCATCGAGGCCATCATGCGAAGGATGGCCACACGGGTTTCACGGTCCGGGGGCTGGACATCGACGGTCAGTCCGGAATCGAAACGGGAAATCAACCGTTGCTCAAACCCTTTGAGGTTCTTGGGTGGAACGTCCGAGGCGATGACGATGCGCTTGTTGGCATCATGCAGGGCATTGAAGGTATGGAAGAACTGGTCCAGGGTAGCTTCCTTGCCGCCCAGGAACTGGATGTCGTCGATCAGGAGGACATCCACCTCCCTATAGCGTCGGTTGAACTCGGCGATCTGCCCGTTCCCCTGGGTGGAATTCTGGAGGGCGTCAATGAACTCGTTGGTGAATTCCTCGGAGTTGACGTATCTCACCCGGAGCGACGGATCCTTGACCAGGGCGTAATTTCCGATGGCATTGAGCAGGTGGGTCTTGCCCAGGCCCGAACTGCCGTAAATACAGAGCGGGTTGAAATTCTGCCCGGATCCCTCGGCCACGGCCAGGGCGACGGTTCTCGCGAAGCGGTTGGAGTCGCCGGGGACGAAGGTGTCAAAGGTCGCGTTCTTGTTGAGATGGGTTTCGGAGTCCCTCTCCACCCTGTTCTGACCCATGGGGAACTGGGGGACCGAGAAGGGTTGGTGCTTCTGAGGTAGGGAGGTCTCACCCGGTTGCTCACCCTCATGTATCCCAACGGGAACAACGGAAGGCTGTTCAGCGAGTTCCGCCTGCATATCAAGGGTCATGGGTACATAGGTGCCCTGATGGAAGTCGCTGCTCGAAATAATCGGGGTCTTTTGACCGGTGTCCTGAGCGGCCCCTGCCTGGGAGACGGGGTTTCCCTGGTTCGGCTGCCATCCGGTTGAAGTCTGCTGCTCGCCCTGATCGGTTTGGGCCGGCTGGGAGGGCTGATATGAGGGAAGGACTTCAGCTTCCTTGGCTGCATCTGGCTGGGTGTTGGGGACCTGCCTGAATTCCCCGCTGCCCACGAAGCCTGCCTGAGGATTCTCGCCCTGTTCCGAATTGGCCTGCTGGGGGTAGACGATTTTGATGGCGGGGAACATTTCCTGATTGGTGACCAGCTGGAGGGCGTTGAAGAGGGGCTGGCTCAGCGGACCCTGTACCGCCTCCTGGGTTTCCTTTGAGGAGACACGCAACACGATAGTGGTGCCGAACACGGCCTCGGGGGTGATGTCCTCCAACCATCCCTTATCGCGGGAGGTGAGTGAGTTGCTGTAGCGAAGCACCTGCAGAACCGCGTCCCAGATTCTCTTGGCCTGGGCCGTGGCATCCAGCGGATCCTGCGCCATCTCCAACTCCTCTCATACGTCCAGGCCGTTCCCGATGCATCGCGTGTGCTCAGTGGCGTCCTTACGGATAGACAGTAGACCATTGTTACACCCTTGTAAGGAGGTTATCCACAGGCTCGCGTGTTGTTCCATGGTCGAATGTGAATAACAGTGATGTAATTTGTGGATAAGTCCGATGCTTGATTCCCCTCTGTTTACGGGGATTTCACCAGCCTGGAGGGCACGAATCCAAAAGCTGATGGCCGGGAAAAGTCGTCTCAGGTTCTCTTCCATTTCGACCTTCGCCTGAACGTGACTCAAGAGGTTCCTCGAGGAAGGGGCAAATGTGGCGAACTCGGGACCATTTTGTTTTGACTCGGTCCCGCCTGATGTGTACCGTAGTATAGCTTGACTCATGACGAGCCGTACTCGAGTATGACTACAACCAGGAGCGATTAATCATGAAGAGGACATTCCAGCCCAACAACCGCCGTCGCCACATGAAGCACGGATTCCGCGCCCGCATGCGTACCCGCTCGGGCCGCGCCCTGATCAACCGTCGTCGGGCCAAGGGTCGCAAGTCCCTCTCTGCCTGAGTCGGACTCGACCTCCCGCAGACGGTGGAACGGCTGAAAAGCCACCGCGATTTCACCACGGTGCTCAGACGGCGTAGGCGAGTCAGCAGTCATGATCTGGTCATCCATTATCTGATACCTGATTCTGTGGCGGTTACCTCACCTCCTGCTCGGGGCGATCAAGCAGCCTGTGACGAGCTGGTTCAAGACCGTCGTCGCATGGGTCTTGCCGTATCCAAGAGCGTGGGCAATGCCGTAACCAGAAACAAGGTAAAGCGGCGGTTCCGCCAACTGGCCCGCGCCAAGGAGGGTCTCCTCCCATCTTGCTGTGACCTGGTCATCCGAGCAAAGCCCGGTGCGGCCGATGTGCCTTTCCAGGACTTGGATCAGCAGATGGACCGTCTTTTCCGTGATCTGACCTTGAGGGTCGGTGGAGGCCGGTCGGTTCCCGGGGGTGCGGGAAGAGCTGACCACTTGACGAATGAAACCGGAGAGGCAGGTGTGGCGTGACGCTGTCTCCGACCGGTGTGCTTGAGGGTGCCATCCGCTGGTACCAGAGACACCTGTCACCGCTGTCACCGCCACGTTGCCTGTACTACCCGACCTGTTCCCAGTACGCCCTGACCGCAGTCGGGCGTTTCGGCGCCCTGAGGGGGTCCCTCCTGGCCCTTCTGCGTCTTTTGCGGTGTACCCCCTTCAACAGCGGGGGCATCGATGATGTGCCACAACGGTATTCACCCTTCTATCGATTCTCATGGTCCAAGGCCCATGAAGAACCAAGACTGACGCCTATGGTCTCGGACAAGGAGACGGCCTGACAATGTTCCAGAACACGCAAACCTTTACTTTCGATACGGGCATATACGGCTTCTTCTATAAGATTCTGTACCCCATTGAGTGGCTGATGACCTACATCATGTACTTCTGCCACGAGTTCCTGACCCTTATCGGTCTGCCCGACGGGCCGGGGCTGGCCTGGGCCCTGTCTGTGGTTCTTCTGGTGATCGTGGTCAATATCTGCGTCCTGCCGCTCTTCATCAAGCAGCTCAGATCCATGCAGCGTATGCAGGCCATCCAGCCCAAATTGATGAAGATCCAGAACAAGTACAAGAACAAGAATGATCCGGCCAGCCGTGAAGCCATGAGTCGCGAGACCATGAAGCTGTACCAGGACCACCACGTCAATCCTGCAGGATCCTGCCTTCCCATGCTGGTCCAGGGACCGGTCTTCATGACAATGTTCTATGTGCTCTCTGCGGTCCCCTTCATTGCCCGGGGGGTACGCAAGCCACTGGGCGCCTTCAACGTCGATGTGGCCAAGGAGTTCGAAGACACCACCTTCTTCGGCCTGAAGATATCCGACAACTTCACGTCGGCCCAGGGAGCCGGCCGCATCGTCATCGTCGTTTTCATCATTCTGATGTGCCTGGCCATGTTCTACTCGCAGTTCCACAACGTCCGTAAGAACATGCCGCGCTCGGCCATGCAGGGCCAGCAGTACAAGATGCAGCAGATGATGGCCTTTATCTTCCCGGTCATGTATATCTTCTCCGGCATCTACTTCCCCTTCGCCGTGCTGATCTACTGGTTGACCAATAACCTCTGGAATCTGGGACGGACCCTCTTCCAGGTGAGGCACATGCCCACTCCCGGGTCTCCTGCAGCTGAGGAGAAGGAGGAGCGCGATCACCGTCGGGAGAACGCCCGCCGTAGTCATCAGGGCCTGCCATCTCTGGAAGAGGAAGAGCTGATTGAGGCCAAGAAGGCCGAGGAGGAAGCCCGTAAGAACAAGGGTGTATCCCACCAGCGCACTCAGCCCCGCCGCAAGCGTAAAGGTCATTGATTCGAAGTGGTGAATCACCAGATGAATGGTGGTTTGCAATCGTCCCGACCGTGTATCCTCGGTATTGGACACTCGTTCTATGGCGATTGAAGAAGTGGCCCGACCAGTCATCGGACGAATGTAAACGCGTGTAAGGAGATTATGAATGTCTCAGGAGCAGGAAAAGACGATTGACCAGCTCAATGAGGAAGCGGATATTGCCGCCGACTATTTGGAAGGTCTCTTGGATATCGCCGATTACGAGGGTGATATCGAGATGGGAGTTCGGAACCATCGCCCGACTGTGCAGATTGTGGCTGATGATGACGAAGATATCAAGCATCTGATTGGGCATGATGGCGAAGTTGTGGATGCCCTTCAGCAGCTGACGCGTCTTGCAGTGCAGCAGAAGACGGGGGAGCGGTCGCATCTGATCGTCGACGTGGATGGCTTCCTGCAGAAGAAGAGGTCGCTCCTGCGTGAGCGGGCCCTCGATGCCATCGATGAGGTCCGTGAAACCGGTGAGCAGGTTGATATGCCGCCGATGAACTCCTTTGAGCGCAAAATCGTTCACGACATGGTTCGTGAGGAGGGGCTCAAGTCCCGGTCTCATGGCGAGGAGCCACACCGTTACGTTTCCGTATACATCAAGGCTGCAGGTCATCAGGACGACGACAAGCCCGTCCCTGAGACATTCGATACCCCTGACCAGGTCGATGAGGTTGATGGGGATTTCGATTCCAAAGAGTAGGGCTTGCATGACCAGGGACGCTGGTGCGTGAGCGTCCCTGGTTCTCTCCTGCATTGATATTGGGATTGTTGTGAGATGCCGGCTTGTTGGAGCAGGTCTATGAGGTTGGAAAGAATACAGCATGATTAAGGATGCAGGGAATGGAGTCTCTGCGGGCATGGATCTGCCCCAGACCGATGTTCTGGAAGGGAATCAGGTCCTGGCTCAGGTGCTGGGTGATGCTCTGGCCCCTCTGAAGGTCTTCCATGAGAAGCTAGCCCGTGAGGGTGTAGAGCGCGGAATCATAGGTCCGCGCGATCAAGGAATCATCTGGGAACGTCATATCCTCAACTCTGCGGCCATTGTTCCTTTTGTTAAGGAGGCCTTGGCTGAAGGAATCGGGCCAAGAATCGCGGATGTTGGTTCAGGTGGAGGATTCCCCGGGATTGTGCTCGCCTCCTGCATGCCCAGTTGCGATGTGACCCTCATTGAGCCCATGGAGCGTCGGGTTCTCTGGCTTGGTGAAGTCATTGACGAGATGAACCTGGAGAACGTGACTGTGCTTCGGAAACGTGCCGAGGAGGTCATGCCTTCTTCCAAAAAGGTGGATAAGTCAGGTCGCCGGAAAGTACGTCGTCTAGAGAATCATCCCCGTCATGGGAACTCGGGCATGGGCGGCTCTAATCATCGAGGCTCCGAAAGAGGAGCGAATGAGTCCGAGATTGTCGGAGATTCTTCTCAAGCGCCATATGATATGGTGACCTGCCGCGCTGTGGCACCCATGACCAAACTGACTGGCTGGACCCTGCCCCTGCTTCATGCAGGCGGCCGGCTTATAGCACTGAAGGGTAGGTCGGCAGAGGCTGAAATAGACAAGGCCGCAAAAGAGATAAAGAAGAATCGTGGGATGAATCCCCGGGTCTGTGAAGCACCTGTTGGTCCGGGTCTTGAAGAAACCCATGTGGTTCTCGTCGATAAGGTGTGAGTGAGTAGAGTTCCTGGAAATTACAAGCGTGTAGTTTGTGGAGCCGGATCGTTTGGAATTCCTTGTTGGTGAGCGCTTAGCCGTAGATCAGTTCTATAGATTAGTCTTGGCGTAACTGCTCTAATAGAACTGCTTCGATGTTTCACGTGAAACAATCCCGCTGCAGACGTTCAATCTGCACTGCGCTGCTGCAGTAATTGTCTTCTGCCATTTTGATTTACGATCGGTGGAGTGAGCGGTACATATCTAATAAGCATTGGGGGCAAGCCGCATCATATATGATTAGGACCTGCTGTTCTCCGAACAACAGTGTGGCTACAGAGCAGCTGAAGTGTGATTACTGCTCCCGACACTGTCCTCGTGATAAGACTTCAAGTAATAATGTGTACGAGATGGTTGGCCAGAGCTCTACCTTCTGAAGAAACTGTCTTGCAGAGTCTTATGGACTACTAGACTGCTTGTAGACTGCATAATACTCGATTACTGATTAGCTTCCCCGGCCATTTGTTTCACGTGAAACATGCAGTCTCTTGCTTGGACTTTGGAAACCTCTGGTGTTTCTTCGAGAAAGAGTGAACAGACCTCTTGGAGTGGTTGTTAAGGATGGCCGAGCTCTGATATTTGGCTTTCGGTGTACTGACAGAGCGAAGATGAGCTTCTCGATTCAGTTTTATAACCCCTTAGATTCCGTTAGTGAGACTAGAGCAAATGAGGTCTGGCGCACTCTGCTGCATAAGACAAGACTGTCTTCGGTGAGCACCCTTTTACTAGGGAAGTGAGTTTCCCCATGGTCCAGCGCTCTTCAGTGAACTGATAACCGTAATGCGGGGGATGGAGCAGTTAGGCTGTCGATGTTTCACGTGAAACAGTCTCATTAGAAAGGTAGGAGATGGAGGATGTAACGTTGCCCTCTGTTCACTTAGAAACAAGTCAATCAAGGTAGGAACGAACAGCAGACATAGTTGGATAGAAGATGTTCTCGATCTCACCCGCTGTCTGAAACATGCTGAGGCGACGTGGTAGCGGAGTTCCTATAAACGAACCTGTTTTAAGGTGGTTTGTTTATGCCCAACTAAAGTGCTAATTTTATTTGGCCATGCTAAAGACTGAGGAGCGCTCGACTATTTGAAGTCTCAGCCGTCGAGTGAGCGAAGTTGCAAAAAACATGTTTCACGTGAAACGTACTCTTCAGAGATATGCAAGAAAAACGGTTTCAGGGTGCTGTACAAGATTTTGAGCTGCAGAACCTCAGAGAGCTTAGTGTTAGAAGAAGACCGAATATGCTCACTGGCGCAATGGGTGAAAAGAGGAGAGCAGAAACTCAAGAGCAGTTATACACAATTTGGGGGACCTTTGAAACTTATCCACAACCGATGAAACGGATCTCAAGAAGAGTGATTTGCGGTCTAAAGAACCACCTTATTTCAACGGATTTGATTCGACAGTCAGAAATAAGTGATAAATCAAGAGGGCCGAAACCTGTCCACACTTATCCACAGTTATACACAACGACTGTGCACAACTGTGGACAATACACATGTCCATGAGGAACGGGAAAATTGTGCGAAGTATAAGGAGGAACGATTGGTGTCTGAATCGAAAAAGAGGGAACCGGGTTCTCAAGTGACCTCGGATACCGGGCAGCGGAGCGAACCCGGATCTGAGGGTATTGAAACCGCCTCCGATATTCTTACAAAGATCTTCTCCGACGGGTCGGGCTCCTCCGCGGGAGCCGAGATGGCCGATCTCAATGCCAGGTATCAGGCACTGCAGAAGGTCACCGTCCCGCAACCTCCTCAGACGCGGTTTATAGCTGTGGCCAATCAGAAGGGGGGAGTGGGGAAAACAACCACGACCGTCAATCTGGCTGCGGCCTTTGCCTCATTAGGGTCCCAGGTCCTGGTTATAGATATGGACCCTCAGGGGAACGCTTCCACGGCACTCGGGGTACCTCACGAAAGCGGCGTCCCCTCCACCTATGACGTGTTGGAGGGCCGATACGGCATCGAAGAGGTCAAGGTTGCATCACCCGGTTTCGATACTCTTGAGGTTGTGCCTTCTTCCATTGACTTGAGCGGTGCCGAACTTGAGGTGGCGGAACTGCCCGAGCGCAATCACCTTCTTAAGAACGCATTGGCGAAGTTCCTCAAGGGGAGCAAGAAGCACTACGACTACATCTTTATTGACTGCCCTCCGAGCCTCGGACTTCTGGTTTTAAATGCGATGTGCTCGGTGAACGAGGTGCTGATCCCAGTACAGGCTGAGTACTACGCCTTGGAAGGGTTGCAGCAGCTCTTGCACACTATAGGGCTGGTTCAGCAGTCATACAATCCGTATCTGGTCATCTCGACCATGCTCCTTACCATGTATGACAAGCGGACCCTGCTCAGCAAGGAGGTCTTCGACGAGGTGCGTGAGCACTATCCCGAGATTGTGCTGAACACCACCATTCCCAGGTCAGTCAAGATTTCTGAAGCTCCGAGTTTCCAGCAGAGTGTCATCACATATGATCCGCGGGGAGCAGGAGCAATTTCATACGAAGAAGCTGCTTTGGAAATAGCGTCGAGATCAGAGCAGGTTTTGGAGCGCATCACCAAGAGGAAGCAAGGGGAGTGAAGAGCATGGCAAGCCGGTCACGTTTAGGTAAGGGCCTGGGGGCCTTATTCCCCGCACTTCCTGGTGAGGACTCTTCGGATCAGGCCACTGGTTCGGAGGATTCAGCAGCTCAGGAGGCCAGTCAGGCAAAATCGGCTCCTGCGCATTCCGGTACCCGAAAGCGGGTTGGCGCCAAACCAACGACAGCGGATTCTGCTGCCTCACCCTCTGCCGGAACCAAGGCTTCGAGTAGCGGGTCGTCAAGTACAAAGTCAAGCACCGCAAAGGCTTCGGCGGGATCAGGTGCGAAGAAATCAAGTCGCAAATCCGCTGCCTCTACGACCAAGACGGACGGCAAGTCCGGTAGTAAAGGCAAAATTACTCGCACTTCCCAGGCACAGGGCAAAGCAAGTGCAAAGAAGACCAAGAGCAGCACCTCGGGGGCGGGGGACTCTGCTGGTGCAGAAGGCGCACAGACCAGGCAGGAGTCTCCAACTGGTACCGCAAAGACGAAGAGCGTTTCACGTAGAACCTCTGCCTCCGGCGGACGGAAGAGCATCTCCAAGATGCCGGATTTGGACAGTCTGAAACATCCAAGCGATCTGTTCTTTGGCTCGACAGTGACCGGTGTTTCACGTGAAACATATCGGGAAATGTCGTCTGCATCCGAGGCAGGGAGTGAAAGCCAGAAGAGCCTCGCGCATTCGGCAACCCGTCCTGTACGGGAAAAAACCGTTGAGTCCGGCAAAGCTGTTCAGGATGCCGTATCCGACCATGACCTGAAGCCGGTCCAAGGCGGATATCTCATGGAGTTGAGGACTGACGAAATCGGCCCCAATGCCCAGCAGCCCAGGCATATCTTCGATGAAGACGAGTTGTTGGAGCTCTCCCGCTCCATACAAGAGGTCGGTGTCCTGCAGCCCATTGTTGTCAGGAAGATTGCCAAGGGTGGTAGTCAAGAACCCTATAAGGACTCAGCTTCCGAAAAGTCGGTGAATCAGCCCGTCGAGAAGAAGACGGGGGCGCTTGCTGGCAAGACCGCCGGGTCGGAAAACCAGGGTCCTACCTATGAAATCATCATGGGAGAGCGGCGGTGGAGGGCCACACAGCTGGCTGGTCTGGAAACCATCCCGGCTATTGTCAAAACCACCGCTGATGACGCCATGCTCAGGGACGCCTTGCTGGAGAACCTTCACCGGGTTGCCCTCAACCCGCTGGAAGAGGCGGCGGCCTATCAGCAGATGATTGATGAATTTGGTCTGACCCAGGAAGGGCTGTCAAAGTCGGTCTCCAAGTCGAGGCCGCAGATAACCAACACCCTGCGACTTCTGAAGTTGCCGCCCAGCGTTCAGAAAAAGGTCAGCTCCGGAGTTCTTTCGGCCGGGCACGCTCGAGCCCTGCTGACGTTGCCCACTGAAGATGATATGAACGCGTTGGCCAATAAGATCATCGCGGAGGGTCTATCGGTGCGTTCCACCGAGGAGTTGGTGGCGCTGAAAACCGGCCAGGTCAAGCAGAAGGCCAGGAAGTCCCGGCCGGATATTTGGAGCGACAGCCCGGTTAGACAGAACCTGGAAAGCAGATTCGATACCAAGGTTGCCATCAAGGGAACGAAGAAGCATGGAAGGATCGAGATCGTCTTCTCTTCCCCTGAAGACATGGATCGCATCCTCACCATGCTGCTTGATGGTGGGCAGAACGGCACGGGCCCATCCGACAAGGCAGACGGTTGGGTCTGACGGGGCGAACGGAGATGCTGGATAGCCGGCTGGCTGCCGCACCCCTTAAGGCAGACAGAAGGTAGGGAACAAAGAAATGAGCTGGGGCTCTGACCGGTTGGGTCAGCGCCCCAGCTTCGTATCAATGATGGCAAAGGTGCCTGCAACGAAGACATGAGGGTAACGGTAATTTACCTGTGCAGGCTGGTCGGCTCCACGGTCCTGACGCGAGGGCGCCGAAAAGGAGTGTGCTTGGTGCTTCCGATCTGCTGCAGAGGGCGAAAGTCAGAACATGCCCAAAAAGGTACCTGGGAGGGCCGCTATCAGCCTTCCAGGGTGTTGAGGTACTCCTGAGCGTCTAGAGCTGCACGGCAGCCCATGCCGGCCGCAGAGACGGCCTGACGGTATACCTTATCTGTCGCGTCGCCTGCAGCGAAGATGCCTGGGGTGGATGTTCGGGTGGAGGCCCCCTCGACCAGGATGTACCCGTCCTCGTCCAGATCGACCTGCCCTTTCAGGAAACCGGTCTGGGGAACAAAACCGATTGCCACGAAGACACCGTTGGCCGGGACCGTGGTCGTCCGTCCGGTGGTGGTGTCGCGGATGTCGATTGAGGTGACCCCGCTTTCATCCCCATTCACCTTGGTGACGACGGAATCAAGGACAAAGTCAATCTTCTTGTTCGCCTGGGCCCGATCAACCATGATCTTTGAGGCACGGAAGCCCTGACGACGGTGAATGAGCTGCACCGAAGAACCGAATCGGGTCAGGAAGTCCGCGTCACCCATGGCGGAATCGCCGCCCCCGATGACCACGATGGGCTTGTCCTTGAAGAAGAACCCATCACAGGTGGCGCAGTAGGAGACGCCCCTCCCCGAGAACTCGCGTTCTCCGGGAACCTCCAATTTGCGATATTGGGAACCGGTGGTGACCACCACGGCTCTGGCGAAGTACTCCTCGCCGCCGTCCGTGGTGATGCGCTTGATATCGCCGGAGAAGTCAACGGAAGTGACATCGTCATACTCGATTTGGGCACCGAAGTGCTCGGCCTGATCGCGCATCTGATCCATCAGGTCCGGTCCCATGATTCCCTTTGGGAAGCCCGGGTAGTTCTCAACCTCGGTAGTGTTCATGAGCTGCCCGCCAGGTGTCAAGGCGCCTGCGATAACCAGGGGGGCATATCCGGCTCTACTCAGGTAAATTGCGGCTGTGTAGCCGGCGGGGCCGGATCCGATAACTATGGCATCATGAACGGTTCGGGTCATGATGCCACTCTATCTTTGAAGCCTGACCGGGTGGCAAGCGGAGGGCGTAACAGGTCCGTCTTCTCTGGCGGGGAGGGGCCGGTCGAGCCGGGAAGGGGATATGGTTGCTGTATGGAGAAAACAGTCATCGTGGCCATCATTACCAATCTTGGTACCTTGATTGTGCTCTTCTGGTTCCTGGGCAGGGTTCAAAAACTCCTGCGTGAGCACCCCTCGCAGGACCAGGGCGACGAAAGCAAGGTCGATGACGGCTGGCACAGCTGGCGCTTCTGGTTGCGGTCCGACGACAGTGAGACCGACCAATCGGCCCAACCCGTTGAGGGTGATGACCGGGCAGAGACCAGCTCTGAGCCAGGAAAATCGGGGGAGGATGGTCCTTCTCTGCGTCAGAAGGGCCTCGGGACATGTCAGGAAGGCCCCGAGGCTCGGCGAGGATAGGTCTCAGTCAGCGCGGTTCTGGTCAAGAACGGACTGCACCAGGGCCGTATAAAGGTCCGGAAGCTCATAGCCGGCGGCCACGGCGGACTGGGGCAGAAGAGAAGTGTCGGTCATTCCGGGTGCGACATTGGCCTCAAGGAACTGGGGTCTTCCCATCTCATCAACGATGAAATCCGTGCGGGAGATGTCTCTCAGTCCGAGGACTCTATGGACAATCAGGGCGGCCTCCTTGACGGCGTGCATTGCCTTGGAATCCAACCTGGCAGGCACATAGAACTCTGTTGGCCCTGGGGTGGTTCTGGCCTCGTAATCATACGTGCCTGAAGGGGTCCAGACCTCCAGAGGAGGCAGAATCAGCGGGTGTCCGTTCAGCTCGAGGATGGACACCGACACCTCGGTTCCGGTGACGGCCTGTTCCACCAGGGCGACCTCTCCGTAGGCGAAGCAGTTGATCAGAGCCTGAGGGAGGTCCTTCCCCTCCTTGACGAGGGTGCATCCCATGGCGGACCCACCCTTGGTCGGCTTGATGAAAAGGGGAAGCCCCAAGGATTTCAGCAGGAGGTCGATAACAGGCTTGACTCCCAATTCCCTGAACATGGATTCCGGCAGGGTGACCGAATGCGGGGTGGCCAATCCGGCCATTCGGACCAGGTTCTTGGCGATGGGCTTGCTCCAGGCTGTACGCGAGGCCTTGGCCCGGGACCCTATGTACGGCAACCCCACCATTTCGAGTATGTCGCGGATGGATCCGTCCTCACCGTTGGCTCCGTGCAGGAGGGGCCAGACCAGGTCGGGGCGTGTCTTCTCATCAGTCAGGAGACCAAGCAGATCACCGTCCATATCCTGAGCACTGACCGTCCATCCGGCCTCTTCCAGGAACCCCTGGACCCGATGGCCTGAGCTCAGGGAGAAGTCGCGCTCATGGCTGAGTCCACCACAGATGACAAGTATGGACTTGTCATCGCGACGGGTTGCCTTCTGCACCAGAGACCCAACATCCTCCTTGGTGGCAGGGGCGATTCCGTTCACATGGAGGGAAGTATGCCCATGGCGGCCCAGTTTCCTGCCATGACGGGTCTCGCTGGCCCTCCCGGCTCCCTCTGCCGCGGCCTGGGACTGCTCTCTCCGGGCATCAACCTGCTCGGGTGCCTTGTTCTGCCTGGTCTCCATGTCAGCCCCTTTCCTTGCGAGTGCCTGTGCCGACCTCTGGTTCAAAAAGACGCACTGTGTCGAGTTCGTTGTCGATGACCGTCGAGAGCCTACGGATGCCTTCCCGGATTCGCTCGGGGGTGGGATAGCAGAAGGAGAGCCGCATGTGGTCGGCTCCCTGCCCGTCATCGTAGAAGGCCGTACCGGAAACATAGGCCACCTTGGCTGTGATGGCCCTGGGCAACATGTCCTTGGCGTTGAGTCCGTCGGGAATCTTCAGCCAGATGTAGAAGCCGCCCTTGGGCTTGAGCCAGGAGCAGTAGGGCAGATACTCCTTCAGGGCCTCATCCATGGCATCGCAACGCTCCTTGTACATCCCCCGGTAGTCGTTGATCTGTGATTTCCAATCGAAGTTGTCGAGATAGGTGGTAATGGTCATCTGACTCATGTTCGATGGGCAAAGAATGGCGGATTCGTTGGCCAGAACCAGCTTCTGCCGAATTCCCGGAGGAGCCACCATCCAGGCCACACGCATACCCGGGGCGATGATCTTGGAGAAGCTGCTCATGTAGACGATCCCCTCGGAGTCATAGGATCGCAAGGCCGGGTAGGTCTGGCCGTCGAAGGCCAACAGTCCATAAGGGTTGTCCTCAACGATCAGCACGTGGTACTTCTTGGCGATCTCGATGACCTTCGGGCGGCGCTCACGACTCATGGTGGCACCCGCCGGGTTGTGGAAGTTGGGAACCGTATAGAGCATCTTGACCTGTTTACCGGCCTTGCGCTGCTCGATGATGGTCTGCTCCAGGACCTCCGGAATCAGACCGTCCCCATCCATGGCCACGTTGACCACGTCCACCTGGAAGGACTGGAAAACCCCCAGGGCACCCACGTAGTTCGGGGCCTCGGCCAGGATTACATCGCCCGGGTCGCACATGACGCGGGTAATCAGGTCGATGCCGGACTGGGACCCGTTGACGATGACCACATCATCAGGCTGAGCGTCCTTGATGCCCTCCAGCTCCATGATCTGCAGAACGTCTTCGCGCAGGTGGGGGTCACCCTGGGCTGACCCGTACTGCCAGGCCACCTGGCCCTGCTTGCGGAGCATGTCGGCCACCTGATCGGCCAGCTCACCGAAAGGCATCCGGCCCAGATAAGGCATCCCACCCGCCAGAGAGACCACTTCAGGGCGGTTTGCCACGGCGAAGAGGGCGCGAATCTCAGAGGCCCGCATCCCTTCGGCTCGCTTGGCATAGGAGCCGAACCAGGGATCGTTCCGGATGACCTTGGACGGGATATTGGGATTATCCGCCATGACTGCAGCCGCCTTCCTGGGTTTACCGCCGCGTCCGATCGGATGGCGCGACCGGCAAGGTTATATGTATCGAAACTGTATTACCAATCGAGGTAACGGGCCAGGAAAAGCCCAATCACTCACCAATTCAGTACACAGAGACGGATGAGAAGTGCAGGGTGTTTCCGGGCATTCCGTCCATGGGCACCCAGATGACCAGATCCTGGGTTTTGACCGGTGCCTTCAGGGTCACGTGGGTGGTTCCTGAAGGGTCGAAGCTGAAGTCTGCCAGAGGCTGGCCCTGGTTGGGCTGGGTGGCCGTGGAGTTGGCGAAGATCTGTGCATGCCCGCCGCTCTGGCGAACCTTGATATCCAGGCGGGATACCTCCTGGGGTTCAGTCAGATGCATGTACCACCCGAAGCCCTGCTTGCCGGCTGGCTGGTTCAGGAAGGTCTCGTGTTCCACCTGATAGGGGGTGGTGTTTACGGACGCGCGGGGCGCAGGGACCTTACCGACCTTCCTGTCTGCTTTGCGGGCGGACTTTCCGGCATGGTGGTCGGCCTGTTTTCCATCCTTGTCGCTCGTTGCCGTCCTGGCCTGGTTACCGGTATCGCTTTGTTCCTCCGAGTCCTCATCGTCCGAGGATTGGCCAGGGAAGGGAACGTTCGACATGACCGGCCATCCGCCATCTTCGGTGGACTCGTGGGGGCGTCGTCCGATAACCGTGGACATGGCCCAGACCAAGGCCACCACAACAACCAGGACGGCCACGGTGATGACGACCGACCGGGTGGTGAAGTGCCCGAAGAGGCGGGTATCGGCCATGTCCCCGTCTTCAAGACCATCCTCCTGCTCGTCCTCCCCGTCGACTCCGTAGGTGTAGGGTGCGGGGGTGGAGTGGGCCTCAGGGGTGAAGCTGGGGGGCAGTGGCTCCATGGCGGTGGCATCGGGGCTGGAAACGGCCCTGGTTTCGGTCAGGGCAGCCCGGCCATCAAGGTTCTTATCCGAACCTGTTCCCAGCGTCGAAACAGCCGAGGCCCTACGGGCACTGTCTACTGTATCGCCGGCCTCCCGAGGCTGGAGGGCCTGTCCTGTTTGCTCGTCGGATTTCTCATCGGGCTTGTGGAAGTCCCACTCGGAGAAGCCTTGCTTGATTGAGGTTTCCGAGGTGGTGCCGGTGCCCAGGATGCCCCCATTATTCTGGTTAGGCGCAATAACCGGCATTCTGCCTGTCACGGCATTGGAATCCTCCAGGCTGCGGGGGGAGGCGGCGGTTCTCAGGCTGCTTACATCCATCGGGATAGTGGATTGGGTGCGGCCTGTGCCGGCATCTCTCCGTTGCCGTTCGTCGAAGAGGGAGAAGAGGTCGCTGCTGGTATCCTCCGGATTGATTATCTCAATCTCGCTACGACCGGGGAAGAGCAACTGGTTGGTGCCCCAATGCGGCTCATCCTGGCTCAAGATACGGGCGGCGGGTATATCGGAGACTGTCAGCTCCTGGGGGAGAGGAAGCACGTAGGCTGAATCGGTCCTGCGAAGGGAGACCGTCTCTACTGAGGCCCGCCCGTCCATATCAGGCCAGATAAGGTCGCTATCGGTCAGCTCCTCGGGCGGTACCCAGGGGCTGAGCAGGGCAGACAACTCGGCCAATGTGACCAGGGGGATGGGTCGCATACCCTTAACCCGGCTGAGGCCCAGACCGCGCTCGCAGACAATTCTGAACTCCTCGGGGGTATCTTCAGGCAGGGAACCGAGGCTGCGCTCGTCGTCTGCATGACCGGAGTGACCGGTCAGCATGTCGTAGAGGACGGTGGACAGTTCCCGGATCAGGCGCTCCTCATCGGTCAGTCCCTGCTCGTGCTTGGTCCTGAGAGGTGTGATCAGGGGGCCAATCGGGGCGTCCGCAAGCACGACCGAAGACCTGGAGAGTCTGATGGTCCTGGTGGATACGGTGTAGTCGGTCAGCCCGACTCTGCCCAGGATTCGCATTGCCTCGGTGGCCTCACCCAGGATGGTCCGCATGGCCTTGTAGCTCAGGGTCTCGGCCGCCGGACCCTGCATATAGTCCTGCAGGGCCAAGCCGGCATCCGGAGCGGTGACGATCAGGGAGACCCCGTCCCTGGTATGAAGCTGATAGACCGGAGTGAAGTGTCTGTCCTTCCTCAGGGCCAGCCCCGAGGTTGTGGTGTTGATCAGGTCGGTGGAGGAGGAGTCGTTGACGATGAAGAGTTGGCAGTCCCTGTCCAGTACCTTGTCACGGGCCCGCCAGGCACTCATACCGGCAGCTCGGCGCATGAGGGTGGTCAAGGTGTATCTGCCGAGAACGGTATCTCCGATATGCGGTTTCATGGTTTCAGGACTCTCGCGAAGGTTGGAGCGCTGCTCCCGAGGGGCGGCGCCACGGTTGACGGGTGGAGCACCCCCGGGATTGTTTGCCCGCAACACCGGAATCCTCTTTTGGGTGGTGCCTACAGGAACAATCCTAACGGGTTCCTTCTCATTTGACGGTTCCTTGGAGCCGCCTGTCGCGGTTTCTTCATCTGATGGGAAGGGCTGTTCTTCGAAGTTCTCCAGAGCGGCATCGAGCCCGACCTCGGCGGAGTCGGGTGAGGAGGAGTGGACCACCCTCACCGACTTGTCGGCAAGGCGGGAGGGTTTCTCAGCCAGGTCGTCAAGACTCTGGACCGGGTGGGTGAGGGACCTGCCCAGCTTGGCGAGCAGAGAGTTCAGGAGCTGGGTGAACTCGGTGGTTCTCAAGGCTATGAGGACCACCGAATAGACGATGCCCACCACCAGGGTGATGATGACGCAGATCAGAACGGCCTGAATCCAACTCATGTGCCCCTGCCGCCCCTGGACCCAGGCTCCGACCAGGTGGGTGACGGGTGTCTTGAGGAAGAGGGCTGCGCCCAGGGCCAGGAGGGCGGCCAGGAAGGCCTTGGCGTAGGTGGTCAGGATACGACGACCGTCCAGGTAGCCGTTGAAGGGCTTACGCAGCATTCTTGCCAGGACCGGGAAGCTGAGGATGTTGCTCAGGGCCAGGGTCGCACCCACCAGGGCCGCCCAATAGCGAGGAGGCGAGAAGCGAATGGCCACAAGGACCAGGATGACCTGGATCAGGTTGGAGACAGCCGCGAAGATGAAGGGGTGGCGGCCATCCTCGAAGGCGTAGAAGGTGCGCTGGATGAGCAGGAAGGCACTCATGGCTACCAGCCCCAGAGAAAGGCCCAACAGGGGACCCGAGATGAGCACGGCCTCATGGATGCCGACCGAGGGGAGGAGGGCCCGGGTGATTGGCACGGGTATGGCCAGCATGACCGTACTGAAGAAGAACATCATCAGTCCGACGTTGCGTAGAGCCCGGCTGAGTTCCTCCCTGGCATCATCAATCCGCCCATCCGACACCGACTTGGACAGGCGGGGGAAGATGGCCGTGCTGACGGAGACGGCTATCAGGGAGTAGGGCAGGATGAAGAGGGTGTAGGCGTTCTGGTAGGACCCGTTGCCGGCTATGTCGAAGGGGTTTCCCTCCAGGGGGGCGCCGTTGGTGATTCGGGCATTGACCACGTTGGCCAGCTGGTCGATGACGACCACCCCCAGGCTCCAGGCCGCCACTGACCCCATGGAGCGCAGGCCCATACCCCGAAGACCCCATCGGGGCCGATACCGGAAGCCACACTTCACCAGGGGGAGGAAGAGGATCACGGCCTGGAAGGCCACCCCCAGGCTCCAGGCACCGGCGGTCAGCGCGACCTTGCCGTTGTCCCAGAAGGTGACCGGCTGCCTCTGCGCATTGCCGAAGAGTTTGATGAAGGCCATGAAGCCCAGGCAACTGATTAGATTGGCACCGACCGAGCTCCAGGCGTAGGCCGTGAAGCGGCCCTTGGCTGCCAGGATCTGCCCCAGGACCGTATAGAGGCCGTAGAAGAAGACCTGGGGCATGCACCAGAGGGTAAAGGAGTTCGCCAAGGCCCGCTGTGCCGGGTTCCACTTGGAGTTCAGATAAATCGAGGTCAGGGCCGGCGTCGCCAGCATCAGGATCAAGGTAAGCCCGGCCAGGAGGACCATGGAGACCGTAATCAGCTTGTTGAGACGGTCGGTGGCGTCCTTTTCCTTCAATGTCCGGACGATTTGAGGTACCAGAACGGCGTTGAAAATGCCTCCGGAAATCAGTGTGAACATGACCTGGGGAATCATCGCCCCGGTCTGGTAGGCGTCAGCGGCGATACCGGTGGTCCCGATGGCCGCGGCCAGGAGGATGGTGCGAATCTGCCCGGTGACCCGGGAGGCCGCAGTACCTGAGGCCATGATGACTGAATTACGGCCCACAGAGCTCATTCGTCTGCATCCTTCTTGCGGTGGAACTGACGCCAGAGTCCGCACAGGCCCAGCAGAACGGCGATTACCACGATGATAAGGCCGCTCATGTCGCTCAGGCGGAGGTTGCTGGTGATGTGTGCCTGCCTGGTCTGGCCAAAGGGTTTGCCGTCACGGTCGATCAGGGAGATATCGACATTCGCCTGACCCGCCGTGGCGACCCTGACCTTGAAGGTGACCTGGGCCTCGGAGCGGGCCGGGATGATGGTATCGGCCGTGCGGGAGGTGACGATCTCCATGGAGTCGGTCTTGGCGCTGACCCTGGCATAGACCGGATAGGGGTGGCTGTTGCTGATTGTCACCGGCATCGAGGCGGTTTCGCTCACGACGGTCAAAGACTCGCTGGGGGTGATGCTGATTCCGTCCAGGAGCTGGTTCGATATGGCCCGAGCCTGGTCGGCCAGGCCTGGTGCGGACCGGATACCAGCCATGGCATGCAAGGCCAGGCAATCGTGGGCCTTGGTGATCCGCTCCAACCAGTTGGCGGGGTCCTTGGACTGACGGGCGGTGGTATCCGCATCCTGTCGTGCCAGGGCCTGGCTGTCGGACTTGCCGGTCGTGGCACTGGCGGTGGGGTGTGAGGAGGAGGGGTCGGCCAGGATGGCTTTCGAGAAGCGGGTGATGTCGTTGCGACTGTTCGTCAGCGAATCCAGGGTACCGGCGATGTCGGAGTCCAGCTTCTTGCTTGACTCGCGGTTCTCCTGAAGTCGGGAGGCACCGAGACTGTAGTCGTCGGCCTTGTCCAGGGTTTCCAAGGAGCCTAGGGATATCCAGGGCGCGTGTTCCAGCCCGGCCATGATCTGGTCAACCTGCTGGGAGTTCTGGCTGGTTTCGAAGCAGACCATCAGGTCGCGCTGATCGTAGGGCTGCTCCATCTGGTAAAAGGCGCTCTGAGCCATGAACCTGGCAACCTGTCCGGCCTGGGTCCGTTCTCCCGAGGCCTTGGTGGAGGTCGGATTCCCCTGGGCCAGATTGCTCAGTTCCCGCTGGGCCGTGAGGACCGTTACCTGTCCGGCCTGGGTGTCGACCGTGAACTTGCCGGTGTGGGCCGAGGCCCCTGCTCCAGCCTCGAACCCTCGGGGGGCTACGACATGGGTGTATCCGGCCTTGCGGGCTTCGGTGACGGATTCGACGGACCACTCCTGCCTTCCCTGCCAGGCGTAGGCATGGTCTGTTGCCACCTTGCCCTGATCCGGGTGGGTCCTGGCATAGAGGTCCGCTCCGGTCTTGGCGCTCCATGAATCCGGGGAGATGCCGGCCTTGAGGTATCGTCCGGCATCCTGCCCGGCATAGGTGCTGATGTCGAAGTCGGCGGGCTGGATGAGGCCGTTGATCTTCGGGTTTCCGTCGATGGCCGTCAGGTAGGTCGGGTCAGCCAGGACCTGCAGGGTGGGGTGCCGGTTCAGCAGTTGTCGCTGGGTTTCCTGGGTCTTGGTCGCTTGGCGGCTGAGGGTGATTACCTTGCCCTCGTTGGTTCGGGTGGAGGACTGGTCCTGTTGGTCCTGGGTCCTGGTCGCCGAGGGAGAGGGGGAAGATCCGTTGCCTCTGTCGGCCTCCTTTTTGGCGTCCTCAGCCACGGCCTCGTCGGTCTGGGTCATCAGGGCCTGCATGTTCTTGTCCTCCACCGTCCACTCCGAGGTGGTCAAGGGGAGGACCATGGTCATCGACATGGCGGGGGTTCCTGAGTTGGGCAGGCCATCCCAGGTCCTGGTGAGGAAGGTCCAGGTCTCTGCAAGAATTCGATTGTCCTTGCCGGTCAGTGAAAGGCGTACGGGCTTGGGACCCCAGGTCACCATTTTCCTGAGGCCCCCCGCGTCGGCAGGCACGGTAACGGTGACTTCGGCGCTTTGCCCGGGCTTGACGGAGTCCAGATCCCTGCTGTCCAGATTGTCTGGTGTTGGTATGCGTGTCTTCCCCTCGGACCAGGACTGCATGTCCGTGCGTGAGCTGAACGAGTAGAGGGCGTTGGTCCCGACCGTAAAGGTGGAGTCGCGCAGCTCCTGGCTCTCCAGGTTGGTCACGGTCGCCTTGAGGGTGTACCCGGACTTGTCGGTGACCACCGGGGTGGCTGATTTGAGGCTGATTTGGGCCTGATGCCCATGGTCGTCGCCAGGGACAGCCATGGCGGATGGCAGGAACATGCCCGGGGTCGCCCCCAGGATCAGGGCCAGGGTCAGGAGGAGTGTTCCCAGGATTGTGATCCAGGACGTTGCCCGCGCAGCCGATTCTTGACGGGCACGGGTTGACTGGGGGGTGCGCCGCCCAGGGCGCAGTGGGCTCTCGGTCATATCTGCTTCTTGTACTTCCTCGCGTACAGCCAGGCTATCTTCCGCTCATTGGGGTAACTCAGCACCGAGGCCAGATCCGAGAAGTCCACCCAGATGGCATCCTCAGCCTCGTGGTCCGGGTCGCCCTCAACGCTCAGGGTTCCGCCGATCATCTGCAGGACGAAATGATGCACCAGCTTGTGGACCCGCTGGTTGGTTCCGGTGAACCAATAGTCTATCGTGGCGATCGAATCGGTCACCTGCCCCAGGATTCCCGTCTCTTCCTGGACCTCACGGACGGCCGTCTCCTCGGGCGTCTCCCCTTTTTCGATATGCCCCTTGGGTAGGCACCATTCCAGGTGTCCCGACCGAGAATGGCGGGCGATGATGGCCACCCGCTCCTGGTGGTCGAAAATCAGGCCTCCTGCCGAGTACTCCCTGACCACGGGGAGTTCCTGGGCATCCAGGGACGCGAAGGTGGCCGGCTTGCCTGCGTTCTTGTGGCGAGGCATCAGGGCGGGGGTTGGTGTACCGTCGGCGGCTTCCTCCTGTTCCAGGGGTTGCCGGGCGAGGTGGCCATCGCGTAGCAGGGGGTCCAGGGACTCGCCCACCGAATACAGGAGGGGCGATCTCGGACCGGTCTCCCGGGGGGCATCCTTCGATTTGGAGGCATGACTGTCCGCAGGGTCGGCGCTTTGCGAGAGCATGCGCGCAAGGTCTGCGGGCGTAATCATAATTCCACTTTACGTAGGTTAATGTGCAGGTGGGGTAACGGTAAGCTAGTAGGCGCATGAACTCTATATGGAAAGGGTGAGCGTGGATTTCCAAGTCTGGCCCGAGGCTATCGAACTCGGACAACTGTTTGCCGATCAAGGATTTGAACTGTCGCTGGTGGGGGGTCCCGTCCGTGACCTGCTCCTGCATCGGCCATCGCACGACCTGGATTTCTGTACTTCGGCCCGGCCCGAGGAGTTTGAACCGATTCTGCACAAGTGGGGTTCCGGATTCTGGGACATGGGCCGCAAGTTCGGCACCTTGGGAGCCATGCGCCGCCGCCCGGATGGAACGGAAATCAAGGTCGAGGTGACCACCTATCGCAGGGACACCTACGATCCGGACTCGCGCAAGCCTGACGTGGATTATGGCGACAGCCTGGAGGGGGACCTCTCCCGAAGGGATTTCACGGTCAACGCCATGGCCCTGCGGGTGCCGGACCTGGTTTTCGTCGACCCCTATCGGGGTGCCAATGATTTGGCCAAGCAGGTGCTGCGTACCCCTGTGGATCCCGAACAGTCCTTCGAAGATGATCCGTTGAGGATGATGCGGGCCGTTCGTTTCGTGGCTCAGCTGGGTTTCACCATCGCCCCTGAGACGGCCGAGGCCATAACCCGGATGACCGACCGAATCAGTATCGTCTCGGCCGAGAGGGTCCGCGACGAGTTGACCAAACTCATGCTGAGCGCCCATCCCACCAAGGGAATCGAGGCCCTGGTCGAATCAGGTCTGGCCGATATCGTCCTGCCCGAGATTCCCGCCCTGGAACTGGAGCTTGATGAGCATCATCGCCATAAGGACGTTTTTGAGCACACCCTGATGGTGGTGGATCGGGCCATCGCCCTGGAGACCGGCCCAGACGGACCTGTGCCGGCCCCTGACCTGACCCTGCGCCTGGCGGCTCTCCTGCACGACATAGGCAAGCCCAAGACCAGACGTTTCGAATCCGGTGGGAAGGTGAGTTTCCACCACCATGATGCAGTCGGTGCCCGAATGGCCCGTACCAGGTTGAAGGCCCTGCGCTTCGACCACCACATCATCGATGACGTCTGCGACCTGATTGGCATGCATCTGCGCTTCCACGGGTACGTGGACGAGCGGTGGACCGATGCTGCCGTCCGGCGCTATGCCAAGGAGACAGGACCGCTCTTCGAGCGGCTGAACCGCCTGACCAGGGCCGATGCGACCACCAGGAACAAACGCAAGTCCCAGATATTCTCGGCCGCCATGGACGAGTTGGAGGAGCGGGTGCGCCAGCTGCGCAAGCAGGAGGATCTGGATGCCATCCGACCCGACCTGGATGGCGGGCAGATCATGGAGATACTGGACCTTCAACCCGGACCAATGGTGGGCAAGGCCTACCGGCACATGCTGGACTACCGCCTGGATATGGGGCCGGTCGATCAGGACCAGGCTGTGGAGGAGTTGAAGAGCTGGTGGGCCCGGGAGGGAGCCGAGGACTAGGCCCTGGGGGAATCCCGATCAGGCCTTGGGCGCCTCGGGCAGGTCTTTCATGCTTGCCGGATCGGCCACACACCCCTTGATGCCTTCGATGTCCTTGCCGACCGTGGAGGATTTGTCTTCATCGTTCAGGTCGTTGAAGGTTGCTCCGATGACCACATCGACCAGGTCATCACTCCGGTCGTCCATGATCATGATGGCGTCGTTGAACTGGGTCGCGACCGTATAACCACGGTCGATGCCCTGGATGCCGAAACGGATTTCGGTGCGTGCCGTCTCCGTCTTGTTGGGGTAGTCGCCGACCCCCTGCATGTTGAAACCGCGATTACGCAGGGCAGCTGCCACGGCCGTGCCCAGGCCGGATTTGCTGGTTCCGTTGAGGACCCTGATACGGATATCGGGGTGGTTGACCAGCTTGGAATCCTGGGGGGGACAGGGCAGACTGACCCCATAGTTGGGCTTGACGACCTTGCTTTCCTTGGTGGAGCGACCCACGGTACCGAAGATGACCAGACTGGCGACAATCATGATGACCACCAGGGCACAGACCGCGATGGTGAATACCATCTTCTGCCTGCGCCTCACGAACTGTCGGCGAGCCTCACGTTCATCGAGTGGTTCGGGATTCGTCATGGTCCACCTTCCGCAAATTACCTAGTCAACACTCTACCTTCAATGGGTGACGCTCACCGGTCTCACGACGGGTGCGACCGGTGAGTCGGCTTCGATGATCCAGTCCACGGCGCCTTCCCGCTCCCAGATCGCTTTCAGGGTCGCTGCCCTGTCCCCTTCGGGAACCATGGCGACCACTGAGGGTCCTGACCCGGAGATGAAGGCGGGGCCGGCTCCGAAGCCGCGGGCCAGGTCAAGGGCAAGACCTGAGCGAGGATGGAGGGTGCAGGCGGCCAGCTCCAGGTCGTTGAGGTCGTTGTGGCCCGACCCAACCTCGTCGAAAGTCCGGTAGACACGGGCCGTGCTGAGTTCCTTCTCGTAGGCACCGATCAGCATATGCCCGGTGAGCCCGGTCTCGGTCAGTCGGGCGACTTCGGTGCCGTGAGTATCCAGGGGAGTCAGTTTCTGGCCGAAGTCGGCCCCCTTGCAGATGCCGCCATGCAGGCAGAAGGGAAGATCGGCACCCAGGTCCGCGGCGATTGGTTCCAGGCTGGTCATAGGGAGACCGAGTCCCCAGAGCTTGTTCAGGCCCAGCAGGGTACCGGCGGCATCGGTCGATCCTCCGGCCAAGCCTGCACCGACCGGTATGCGCTTGGTGATGTGGATGGAGACGTCAGGCTGGTGACCGGTGGTTCCGGCCAGGGCCAGAAGGGCCTTGACGGCCAGGTTGGCTTTGGGGTCGGCATGGCCGTCGGCCAGATCGCCCAGGTGGTCCCCCTCCAAGGTCAGCGCGAAGCCGGAGCCCGGTTCCCGCAAGGTCAGGTCGACCCGGTCATGGAGGCTGATGGCGCTGTAGATCGTATCCAGTTGGTGGCGGCTACCCCACTCATCACGACTGGGCCCGACTTTCAGCCTCAGGTTTATCTTGGCCGGGCAGTCCAGGCTTATGCTTCTGCCGGTTGGTTGTCCGGCTTCTTCCGGTTGTGTCATTCCTCCGTCTCCCGGCAGGCCCGGGCCAGGGCGGCGAACTCTTCCACGCGCATGGTCTCGCCGCGCCGCGTGGGGTCTATGCCGGCCTCGGTGAAAGCCTCGGGGGGTACCAACCCCTTCAAGGCCGCATGGAGGGTCTTGCGCCGTTGCCCGAAGGCGGCATCCACCAGGGCAAAGACTTCTTTTCGCTGGGACTCCACGGCTTCCGGCGAGGTGGACGGCGCGGTTGCACGGGTGAAGGAGACCAGGGCCGAGTCCACGTTCGGTGCTGGCCAGAAGACATTGCGCCCGATTCGGCCTGCGGATTCGGCCCGTCCGTACCAGGCCAGCTTCAGACTGGGGGCCCCGTAGACCTTGGACCCGGGGGAGGCGACCAGGCGATCGGCCACTTCTTTCTGCACCATGACCAGGAAGCGATTCAGGTTGGGGAAGCGCTCCAGCAGGGTCAGGATGATAGGTGTGGCCACGTTGTAGGGGAGGTTGGCCACCAGGGTCAGGCTCCCTGCTGCCGCCAGGTCGGCTTGGTTGTCCGCGGACAGTGTCAGGGCATCCCTGTTGATGACCGTGAGGCGGTCTTGGGCGTCGGGCATGAAGTCGGCGATCGTTTCGGGCAGGCGGGTGGCCAGAGCGGGATCGATCTCGACGGCCGTTACCTTGCTGCCGGCTTCCAGGAGGCCGAGAGTCAGAGAGCCCAGCCCCGGTCCGACCTCCAGAACCGGGTCATTGGCGCCCACCTCGGCCAGACGGACGATTCGGCGCACGGTTCCGGGGTCGATGACGAAATTCTGTCCCAGTCGCTTGGTGGGGTGGATCCCGGCCAGGTCGGCTATGCGGCGGATATCCGCAGCTCCGAGGAGGTGTCCGGTCTCGGCCTGGTCCGTATCGGTGGTGTGGGTGATCTGGTCGCCCTGTGCATCTGGGGTGGGCAGGGGCATCAGTACCATCCGGTCTGTTCCGAGTGCCGCCAGGCCCCGCTGGGGTTGCCGTACCTGCCGGCGATATAGCTCAGGCCCCAATCAATCTGAATGGCTGCGTCATCACGCCAGGCGGCACCAGCCGATGCCATCTTGCTGCCAGGTAGGGATTGGGGTATTCCATAGGCGCCCGAGTACTGATTCTCCGCGTACCAGAGCCATCGCGATTCCCTGTTCCAGAGTTTGACCAGGTCATCGAACTGGCTTCCGACCCATCCCCTCTGTGCTGCGGCTCCCGCTGCGTAGGTCATGGCCGCTTCCGGAGAGGCGTGCCAGAGTCCGCTACTTGGTGTCGGTGGCGTTGGTGGTGTTGGTGGTGTCGGGGTGGGAGGGGCCGGGGGCCGGACTGGCTCGGGTGGTTGTGCGGGTTGCGGATTCTGGGTCGGCTGTGCGGGTTCGGTCGGTCTGGAGGTCTGGGGAGGGGTGGTGGGCTGGGTCGGCTTATCCTGGTCGGAGTCCTGCTTCGACTCGTTCTTATCCTTGTTCTTGCCCTTGTCCCCATCATCCGTCTTGCCTTGGTCCGGTTTGGTCTCCTGCTTGTCCGGACCGATGGCCACCACCTGGTCGATGGGCATGCTGACGGTCTCTTCCTTGACTACGCTCTCGGATTCCGCCTCTCCATCCACATAGGTGACCTGTATGGTCTCCTGCTTCTCTCCGTCGACGCCCTGCTGGCGAATCTCAATCTGCCCCGGGGCCAGATTAGGGTCAATCACCGTTCGGATCCCAAAGGCCAGGGGGGTGCTTCTGACGGTCTCTCCGTGGGTGACGCGTCGTACCCGCAGGACCGTGGTGTCCTGGTCCTTTTCGACCGAGACGCGATCCTCCTTGCCCAGGACTATCCCCTTGGAATCGAGGATGGAAGCCGCTGGCAGCTTGCCGTTTGGGGCCACGGAGCTCTTCCCGTCGGCAATGACCGTCACAGGCCCTTCCTGGTTGATGACCAGACCGCCGGTCAGCTGGTTGTAAACGTTCTTCACGTCCACGGTGACCTTCATGGCGTTGCGTTGGTTGGCCTCGAAGAAGCCAAGGAGCTGGTTGACGCTGGTGGCCGTGGTCCAGAAGGCAACCTGCTGCCCCTGGATGTTGATTGTGGTCTGGTATGCGGAACGGACGGTAACCACATCGTGGTTGCGAAGCTGTCCGCCAGAGGTCGAATCGACCAGGTCGTGGGTCTTGACCTTGACCCCGGCCTGTTTCAGGAGTCCGTCCACGCTGTAGGCATAGGTATTGATGGTGCGCGTCTGCCCATTGACGCTCAGGGATACGCTCTTGTGGGCCGTGAGGCCGAAGGTGATGGTCATTGCCACGACGGTCAGGATGGCGCACAGAGCCACGCGTACCCGTCTCTGTACGATGAACCGCCGCGGTGTCCAGCGTCTGGCCATCCCGTCTCCCTCCGAACCTGAAGTCGTCTGGTGTACCCTCCCGTGAATCTTAGCGGGTAACGGCTCGGTCCCGGCTGTGGGGGCGACAAGAGCCAGATAAATGTACACATTTGATGGGACCTGAGATAGCAGAAGAGCCCGGTCGGCCATCGTGGTCGACCGGGCTCTTCCGGGTCGCGCGGTTTTGCTCGCGGACCTAACGAGGAGAGGACGGGAATGAAGGGGAATGATCCCGTCCCCCAATACGGAGCGGAGATGGTTGGGGAATGACTCCGGTCCGTACCTTCGAAGGCTGAGCCTTCGAAATGACTTACTCGAGGGAAGCTCTGTAGTTATCTTTAAATATCCTATCGCAACCTGTAGAAAATTGAACCTCTTGCGGGGAATCAACGCAATTCCGTTACGAATGAGCCTCCTGTCAGATTCGAACTGACGACCTGCCGCTTACAAGGCGGCTGCTCTGGCCAACTGAGCTAAGGAGGCGGTCCTGTTCCGACAGACACAGGTCTCAATACAGTGGATTATCCTAACACCATCCATGCACTGCCGGGAACGCTCTCTTTGCGCGAACACACATCCTGCATGGGATTGAGAGAGCGAGCCGGCGTTCCGTGCGTATGCGCGAGGGGTGTTACAAGGCCAGTGGGCTGCCCTTGGGGCCGATTGAAGGCAGGACATCATCCTGGCCAACCTGCTCGGGGTCGAGGCCTATGGCCTTGAGGAGCCCGGCCTTGTAGTCCAGTCCGGACGTGGAGAGTTGCCCCAGGTCCCAGAAGGTCCCGTTGATGCGGACGGTCGGTGTGGACATCTGTCCCTTGTTGTGCCCCGAGGTATTCCACAATTCCTTACGGGTCGGGGTGTACTTGTCCAAAGCACTCAGCCACGCCCTGTACTCGCCCTTGAGGGAACGGTCTGCCATCTCTGGGCTGATGCCGGCCTTGATGGCCTGCTGGCGGATCTGCTTGTCGCTGACCGGCTTGTAGTTCTCCTCGTCGGGCTGGAAGTCCTTGTCGTAAAGACTGGCCATGAAGGGCAGGAAGTGATCCGGATCGTTCTGCGCGATGTAGACCGCGGCGGAACCTGCACGGGATGAGTACTCGTCGGTGGTGAGTCGGTCCATGAACGACATGGGGTAGATGACCAGGTTGATCTGCCCGGCCTTCACCATGGCGGTCAGGGTGGAGTCCAATCCGCGATGAAGGGCACCGCAGCCCGGGCACATGAAGTCCATGTAGATCTCCACCGTGGGGGCCTGCTCAACCGACTTGTCCACTCCGGCCTTGCTGATCAGTATGCCGCCCTTGTCGTTGGCGACCGAGGGCTTCACCTTGACCTTCTGGACGGTCTCGTAGGCGTTTTCCACCTTGACCGGCTTGTGGCTGTTCCAATAGAGGAATCCGCCCAGGGCAATCAGGGCCACCACCACGATGGTGACGATAAGTCCGATCAGGGTCTGCTGCTTGCGTTCCCGGGCGGCCTCCTGCTGGCGGGCCTCCTCCTCGGCCCGGAGCCTGGCCTTGCGGTTCTGCTGCTGCCTGGCCTGGGTGGACTGGCGGCTGGACTTGGACATGTCACGGGTCCTTTCATTTGAATACTGAGCAAAGTCTAATCGCGGTCCATGAGGTCGAGGACGGATTACGAGTGAAGAATGGGTATAGGTGACCAGTCCATGGAAGGATGCAGGGCGACCAGGGTCAGGACGGCGGCCAGAACGAGTACCCAGACCAGGACCATGGTCCAGGCCCGGCGATGGCCCTTGGGCTTGGATGAGGCGGATTCGGTCTCCGATTGGTCCTGCATGGCCTGTGGGTCGGTGCTCGGATTGACCGCCTGGTCAACGGCACCCAGGGGGAGCCAGCCTGCACCAAGGCGGACCATGTAGGCCCATCCGGCCGCCTTCTTGGCATCCGGTCCGGTCTCCCCGACCAGTACGGTGGAGAGCCAACCCACCATGGTTGCCAGCCCCATGGTCAATCCCACCAGGGAGAGGGGGGCTCCTGCCGGAAGAGGGAAGCGCAGGAGGTGCCCGCCCAGGTTTATATACCCCGAAACCGTTGTCTGTCCGCCAAGCCAGGTGGCCAGTGCGCCGATTACCAAGACCACCAGGGCCAGGATGAGGATGCGGGGGAGGCTGAGCAGAAGGGCCTTGAGCAGGTGCCAGGGCAGGGCGGCCGCATTCAGGGCCCGGTCATGCCCCCTGCGTTGGCCTCCCCGCTTCAGCTCCCGATTGATCTGGCCCTGCAGACTCAGGCCGGCGGTACCCAGGAACCACATCAGCATCCACGCCAGGATCAGGGCGGAAATGGGGGCCACCAGAGCCATGAGGGCCGGAATGAAACCGATGATGACCAGTACCGCTGTGCCGGCATGGAGATAACGGGTCTGTCGGATTAGGGCTGGAGGCTCCTGAGCCTGGGGCTGATCGCCCAGCCAATGACCGGTGTCCTCCGGGGGGAGGGGACTGGCGGCCGGCAGGGGCGGACCCTGGTAGCTCGTGGCCTGGGCGTCCTCCATATCGGACTGCGGTTGGCGGTCGTCCCATACCCCCTGGGGGAAGGCGTGGGTCTGCAGCATCTGGGTTCCGCCCAACCGGGTGGTTTCCTCGGGGTCGTCACGGCTGAGCGCATCCAGGGTGGCGGTGGCTTCATCGGCAGAGGACCAGGCCATACGGGGATTGCCCTGGGCCGGAATCACGGACGTTCCTGCTTCCAGGGTTCGGGTTTCGGGGTCAGACAACGGTATGGCAGGCTCTACCACCTGTGTGGCAGGTTCCACCACCTGGGTCGGTTCTTCCTGTCCCGAGTCATCCCTTGAAGAGCTTGCGCCAAAAGGGCGCACCCCCTCCTTCCGAGTGCCTTGATCCTGGGCCGGCTGATGTGTTGTGTTGTCTCCTGTGGCAATTCCGGAGCCCCCAGCGCCGGGGTCCATGGCATCCCTGGTGATGGCGCCCAGGAGGTCTTCGGGGCTGCAACGGGAATCGCGGTCAGGGGAGAGGGCCGCCCTGAAGGCCTTCATGGTGTCGAGGGGCAATCCGGACAGGTCGGCATTGCCCGAGGCCTCCCGCTCCAGGACCGCCATCATGGGTTTGCTGCCGAACACGGGCTTGCCGGTGGCGGCGAAGGCCAGGACCGCCGCTGTGCTCCACCAGTCCGTACCCTGGTCGGATTCGGCCCCGTCGATGATTTCAGGGGCGATGAATCCCGGGGTTCCCATGACCAGCCCCGTTCGGGTAACGTGGCTCTCCCCCTGGCCCATGGCGATGCCGAAGTCGACCAGGACCGGCCCCGAGGCCGAGATCATCACGTTGGTGGGCTTGATGTCACGGTGGACGATGCCCGCCCGGTGAACAGCCCTGACCGCATCGATCATCTTGCTGGTCAGCCGTTCGAGGTCATCGCCCGTATAGGGACCATTGGCCGCCACATCATCCCGGAGGTTCCGCCCCTCAATCAGCTCGGTCACGATGAATGCCAGGGCATCATCGAGCTCCATATCGACTATCTGGCAGACCCCGGGATGGTTAATTCGCTTCAGGGACAGGGCCTCGCGGCGCAGGCGCTCGCGGGCGGAGGCTCGGTCGCGGGCTTCGGGACTGTCGGGCCGGTCCTGGTCATCCTCCGTCAGGGACTCCCGCAGGATCTTCATGGCGTAGTCCTGGCCTCCGTCATCCCTGGCACGCCAGACGGACCCCATGGCACCGCCGCCAAGGGGTTCAATCAGGGTGTAGCCCCCAACCAGCCGACCCGGTTCCAGATTCAGCCCTTCAAGATCACTCATATCTCCATTGTGCCCCGACTTGGTGAAAAGGACCTGATTCAGGCTTTCGGTCGTTTCCCTCCTCTCCGTGTGAGGATGCCTCCGCGAAGAAATCGAATCCTGGTGGAGGCCGGCCCCTGGTCGGTCGGGTGGCCAGGTGCTCTGAGGGGACAAATCGGTCTTTGCAAATAGTCGCTGATACAATATTCGCGAAGGGGAAATCTTACTAAGTAAGGAAAAGGAACTTCATGGAAGCTTCGCGTTTTGAGCAAGGATCAGAGGCCCTGGCAGCCATCGATGGCAAGGGAGGTCAGGATGTCATCGACTCCCTGCAGGATATAGCGCCCGACCTGGGTCGTTGGATTGTCGAATTCGCCTTTGGCGACATATACACCAGGGAGGGGCTCAGCCTGCAGCAGCGGGAGCTGGTCACCATAGGCAGCCTGGTCACACAGGGAGATACGGCCCCGCAGCTGGCTGTTCACATCCAGGGTGCCCTGAATGTTGGGCTGAGCAAGGAGTCCGTCATCGAAGCCATCCTCCAGTGCGTGCCCTACGTGGGCTTCCCGAGGGTCATCAATGCCATCAATGTGGCACGGAAGGTCTTTGCAAGTGCCGATGAGGATTCCACCGAGTCCAAGGCCTGAGTAGGAACGACCTCCTCGCACTTGCCTGAGTCGCACCGGCTTGGCAATCCCGCGAGCGCAAATCCCCCAGTCGCTGTGATGCAACAGTGGCTGGGGGATTTGAATAGTCCGGCGCCAAGGCCGATGAGAGCCGACAAATGGGCGCGAACCGAGATCGATCCTTGGTGTATAGTGATAAGTGGCTCGAGGGAGAGTTTCTCTTAACCGACAAATAAAAACCGTTGTGCGACACGGCCGAAGTTGGCTTGGTCTCAAGACGGAAACCACAGTGAAAAATCAACCCTTCACTACGGATCGTTCGGCACGTACCTGCCGATGAAAGGATGAACAATGGCAGAAGTGGTATTCGACCACGTCACTCGTATCTACCCGGGCAATGATGAGCCCTCGGTGAGTGACCTCAGTCTTGATATCAAGGACGGCGAGTTCCTGGTCCTGGTTGGCCCCTCCGGTTGCGGCAAGTCCACAACCCTGCGCATGCTGGCCGGCCTGGAGGAAGTCAACAAGGGGCGCATCCTCATCGGTGACACGGATGTCACGACCATGCAGCCCAAAGACCGTGACATCGCCATGGTCTTCCAGAACTACGCCCTCTACCCCCACATGACCGTTGCCGACAACATGGGCTTCGCCCTGAAGATTGCCGGGACGCCCAAGGACGAGATTCGCCAGCGGGTCGAGAAGGCGGCTGAGGTCCTCGACCTCACCGAGTACCTGGATCGCAAGCCCAAGGCACTGTCCGGTGGTCAGCGCCAGCGTGTGGCCATGGGTCGTGCAATCGTGCGCCAGCCCAAGGTCTTCCTGATGGATGAGCCTCTTTCCAACCTGGACGCCAAGCTCCGTGTGCAGACCCGTACACAGATTGCCGCCCTGCAGCGTCAGTTGAACGTCACCACCCTGTACGTGACCCACGATCAGACCGAGGCCCTCACCATGGGCGACAGGATTGCGGTCATCAAGCTGGGTATCCTGCAGCAGGTCGGCGCTCCCACCGAGCTCTATGACCGCCCTGAGAACGTCTTCGTGGCCGGCTTCATCGGCTCGCCTTCGATGAACATCAACATTCACCCGGTCGTCAACGGTCAGGCCAAGATTGGTGAGGATACCGTCAGCCTGCCCCGCGAGGCCGTCGACAAGCTGACTCCCGAGGACGAGGGCAAGATCGTCGTGGGCTTCCGCCCCGAGGATGCCTCCCTGGCCGGCCCCTCCGAACCTGACGCCTTCTCCCTGAAGGTCGCCAATGTCGAGGACCTGGGTTCCGACGGATACATCTACGGCAACATTCTGACCGACGACAGTGCAGCCGAGCAGGCTACCGTTATGTCCGACCAGAACAAGCTGACTACAATCCGCGTCAGCCCGCGTGCCCTGCCGAAGGTCGGCGATGTGGTGAAGATCCACATCGATCCTGCGAAGATGCACCTCTTCTCTCCGGCCACCGAGCTGCGTCTGAACTGATTGCACCGGGATTCGTGCGGTCGGGTCCAAAGGATCGGATTCGTCCGCACGGTCCCTTTTCCTCTTCCCTTTCCTATTGGTCGGGTGACCAGGAGCCCTGTGCGACAGGTTCGCGCGGGGCTCTTCCCGTGTGGGAGGGGCGACGATTAGATTGGTGAAGCATGACCAGTGTGAATATCAACCGGGCCACCGCAGCCTCCATGGATCCCAGGGCCGTCCAGGCCACATCCATACAGGTGCCGGATTCCTCCCAGCCTGAACGGGAACCCGCCGCCCTGCACATCACCGCCTCAAGTTCCAATCCGAAGATGTTCACCCTGCCCTGGGAGGATCCACTGGCGACCTGGCCCCAGGAGCTTCTGGCCAATCTGCCCCGCGGCATCTCCAGGCAC
Organism: Bifidobacterium sp. M0307; assembly: GCF_016100445.1. Lineage (NCBI taxonomy): Bacteria > Bacillati > Actinomycetota > Actinomycetes > Bifidobacteriales > Bifidobacteriaceae > Bifidobacterium > Bifidobacterium sp. M0307. Next base: position 1,580,790 of record NZ_JACFSL010000001.1, on the reverse strand, counting down.
GTGGTCCGCTTCGTCCATGTGGGCGATGACGTATATGCCATGAAGGAGATTACCCAGCGGGTGGCCGAACGGGAGTATGAGCTGCTCCGTAAGCTCCAGAAGCTGGAGCTGCCCACGGTCAATCCGATTGCCGTGGTCACCGGGCGTCACACCCGGGATGGGCAACCCCTGGAGGCCATGCTGGTCACACAGCATCTGAAGTTCTCCCTGCCCTACCGTGCACTCTTTGCGCGCAACCTCCGCCCCGATACGGCCGAACGTCTGATTGATGCCCTGGCGGTCCTCCTGGTCAGGTTGCATCTTGGCGGTTTCTATTGGGGTGACGTATCCCTGTCCAACGTGCTCTTCCTGCGTGACGCAGATGCCTTCTCGGCCTTCCTGGTTGATGCCGAGACCGGTGACCTCCATGCCAGCCTGACCGATGGTCAACGCGAGTACGATATCGACCTGGCCAGGACCAATATCATCGGCGAACTGATGGATCTCCACTCGGGCAATCTCCTCTCCGGCGATGTGGACGAGGTGGATGTGGGCAACCGTCTGGTCGACCGCTACCATTCCCTGTGGAGTGCCCTGACCGACGTCGACAGCTTCGACCCTGACGAGATGTGGAAGATCGAACGCAGGGTCAACAAGCTCAACGACCTGGGCTTCGATGTGGATGAGCTTGAGATGAAGACCGAGGAGGACGGGAACCGTGTGCTGGTGCGACCCAGGGTGGTCGATGCCGGGTACGCCTCCCGCAAGCTTCTGCGCCTGACCGGCCTGGATGTTCAGGAGAACCAGGCTCGTCGCCTCCTGAACGATCTGGATGCCTATCGGGCTTCGACCTGGCGGCAGGGCGAGGATCTGGAGATTGTGGCGACCGATTGGATGCGCGAGGTCTTCGAGCCCACCGTTCGGATGATACCGTCCGAGTACCGCAGCCAAATCGAGCCGGCCCAGTTCTTCCATGAGGTCCTGACCCATCGTTGGCGCCTGGCGGAGAAGGCCGGGCATGATGTACCCATGGCCGAGGCCGTACAGAGCTACATCAAGGAGTCCCTGCCTGAATACAGGTTGGACTCGGAAGATATGAAGACCATCAACGAAGAAGCCGACTCCGGTGTCGTGGATGATGAGATGCACTGGAAGCAGCGCGGAGACGGTGGGAGGGGTGAAACCGTCGGAAGTGATGACGACCGAAGCGACCCAGTCAATCCGGTCTTCGGGGGCGGACTCACCCCGGGAAGTCTGGAGGCCGCCGCTGACCAGGATGATCAGGATGCTGCGGTCTGGGCTTCCAGCTGATGAACCAGGTCTGATGACAATTCAGCCGACCACGGGGTTGAACGCCCGTGGTCGGCTGAATTGTTCTGACGGCCCTGCCTGTCTACTCGACGGACTTGCGCCGGGCCGTGGAGACGGCATAGAGGCTGATACCTGCCGCCACTGAGGCGTTAAGGGATTCGACCGAGCTGGAGATGGGGATGGAGGCCAGGGCATCACAGCTTTCACTGACCAGGCGGCTCAGCCCCTTGCCTTCGGAACCCAGAACCACGATCAGGGGGTCGGTTTCAAAGCCGGTCTCACCGACGATTGCCTGGCCTTCGCCTGCCAGACCAACGGCATAGTAGCCGCGCTCCTTAAGTCCCTGGATGGCCTTGGTCAGATTGACCACCCTGGCTACGGGCATATGGGCTGCCGCCCCGGCCGATACCTTCCAGGCGGCTGCGGTGACCGAGGCGCTGCGCCGTTCGGGCAGGATGACACCTGAAGCCCCGAAGGCGGCGGCCGAGCGGATTACGGCTCCCAGATTCTGTGGGTCGGTCACCCCGTCCAGGGCGATGAAGAGCGGACGGGCGTTGACCCTTGCGGCTCCGCTGGCCTTGCTCAGGGCGGAGGCGTGCTTCTCGGCCCTGTCCACCAGCTCCTGCAGGGAGGAGTACTGGTAGGGCTGCACCTTGAGGACCACACCCTGGTGGTTGCTGGACCGGGCAATCCGGTTCATTTCAAGGCGGTCGGCCTCAAGGAGGTTCAGTCCCTCCTGTCCGGCCAGGCGGACGATCTCCCGGGTTCGGTCGTCGTGTTCCATGCGCGCAGCCAGGTAGAGCTGGCTGGCTGGCACCCCTACACGCAGGGCCTCAAGTACGGCATTCCGGCCGATGACCAGGTCATCGGAATCCGAGGTGAATCGGTCGGCACGGCGCCGCGCTGCCAGGCGAGGGTCCGCAGCCTGGCGGCGCTGGGCCGCCTGCTTGGCCTTGTATGCCTTGTGATATACCCGATCCTCGGCCTTGGGGGTGGGCCCCTTGCCTCGAAGCTTGTTGCGGTGCTTGCCGCCCGAACCCTTGGTCGGGCCTTTCTTCATAGCCATGTTCTCCATATTAGGGGCAGGCGGGAACCTGCCGGCCCCGTGCAGAGTCTCAACCCAGGGCGGACACCTCGGTGAGATCGGGGAAGTCCAACCACTCGGCTGGTGATTCGCCCTTGCTGGTAGGGGTGATGGCGATGTGGGTCATGGAGGAGTTCTTCGAGGCCCCATGCCAGTGCTTGACGCCGGCCGGGCAGAAGACCACATCGCCAGGCTTGAGTGGCCGGGGTTCCTGCCCCTCCTCCTGCTCCCAACCCAGTCCGGACGTAACCAGGAGGAGTTGCCCATGGGGGTGGATGTGCCAACGGTTGACGCATCCGGGGGCAAAGGTGACGTTTCCTGCCGGGCACTCCACACCCGGCTCCGTCAGATGCCGCAGCCATACATGGCCGGTGAAGTTGGGTCCGTCAGCGGGGTCACCCAGAGGATACGGCCCGGAGTCGGGAAGGGTGCTGGTCGGGGTTTCGTCGCCGTATATCTCCTTGGCCAGGTTGAAGGCGCTCCAGGCCTTGGGCCAGCCTGCGTAAAAGGCCAGATGGGTGATCAACTCCACCATTTCTGACTTGGTGACCCCATTGCGTCTGGCTATGTTCATATGGCTCTCCAGCTGAGGGAAGAGTCCCATCGCCATCAGGCCGGCACAGGTGATCATACTGCGGTCGTGGGCGGAGAGCTCCTCCTCCCGGGACCACACCTCGCCGAAGAGTACATCGTCATTGAGATGGGCGAAGAGCGGTGCGAAGTCACCGAGCATGTCATGCCCGGCTGTCTGTTTGATTGCCATCTGGTTCCTCCTTCTTCCGGTCCCCGGTTCATACTGCCGACAATCGGGGGCGATGTCGATTCGTCCCCGCCGGGCGAACCGGCGGAGCGTCTGACTCGGAGCAGGGCAAGGCCTCAGGGGTGCAATGGTCACTTGCGTGCCTTGAAGGCGAGTGCATGCTTCACTGCATGTATACGCCTTCAAGTGGGCTTGAAGTCAAACGGATGAATCAGAAGAGAGGGGGGGGGAATCCGCCCCGCCCCTGGCACCTGGGAGGGTCAGGGGCGGGAATCAGCTGGAGACGTCGGCCTTGTAGAAGTCGACATAGGAACGTGAGGGGGTGGGGCCCCGCTGACCCTGGTAGTGGGAGCCGTTGTGCTTTGATCCGTAGGGGAATTCGCTGCCAGAAGTGAGTTCGAAGAAGCACATCTGTCCGATTTTCATCCCCGGCCACAGTTTTACCGGCAGGTTGCTGACGTTCGACAGCTCCAAGGTGATATGCCCCTCGAAGCCGGGATCGATGAAGCCGGCCGTGGAATGGGTGAGGATGCCGAGACGCCCCAGCGAACTCTTGCCTTCCAAACGGGCGGCCAGGGTGGAGTCGATTTTTATGTACTCCCAGGTTGAGCCCAGTATGAACTCACCAGGGTGGAGAATCCAGGGATCGCCCTGGCGCACTTCGAACTGCTCGGTCAGTGCACCCTGGTCTTCGGCCGGATCCACATAGGTGTACTCGTGATTGTTGAAGACGCGGAAGTACTTATCGAGACGAACATCAATACTGGCAGGCTGGACCATTTGCGGTGTCCATGGGTCCAGGGCGAGGTGCCCTTCATCATGGGCTTTCAATATGTCACGGTCGCTGAGCAGCATGTGCCTGTTCTCCTTTTGCAATTCACTCTTAAGCCGATGCCTCTACAATACTGAGATGTTGCGAGATGCGTGAGCATGAGTCATGTATCAGTCTACAGTGCCGGGAGTTGGGTCTGATTCCTGGGGCGCTTTGGCGGTAACCTGCGTACTGCATGCCGGGGCTCGGTAGGCCCTGATTCCGGGTTGTCAGCACTTTTTCAGGTAATCCCATCGTCTTCCCAAGGTCTCCGGTGTTTACTGTAATTGTCGGCAGTTAGTACCGCCGATCGGATGTCATTACGACATTTGCATAACTGATTTCCCTTTCTTCTCTCTGACCCGGCGGACCCAACTCCCGCCGGGTCTCTCTTATATGCGGTCCGTCGCTCCGTCTGGGAAGTTCCATCCTGGCGGACAAGGGTTGTCGCCCCACCCCTGCCTGCTCGTGGTATGTTCGCTTTCCCATGTCAGGAGGTATGAAAAAGGCCCCGTCCGTTATGGCAATGACGGGGCCTTCCAAAGGGGGAGGGGAGTGGCGGTTACGTCTCCGGCGGCTGAGGGAAGAGGGGGATATTACGATGCCGAAGGCATACCCACCGATGCTTCCTCCCCGGTATACATGGCCAACTCCGCGACAGGGGTTAGCGGGCGGTATTGGGGTACCGCCGACGTCCTGGTCGTGGCGTTGACCAAATCCTGATATTGGTGTTCGTGGGAAGTCTTGCTGTTCTTGGTTACTGGTTCTTGGGGGCCTTGGAAGACATGTTCCGATGGAAGATCAGAACAATGACCAGGGCCAGGGCCGCTGTCAGGCCCATTACCCAGAACATGTTGGCCGCCTGGGCCGGAGCGCCGGGCTCAACGCCAAGGAAGCCGCGTGAACCGAAGCTCTGGTTGGACATCAGCCCGCTGTATACGGCCATACCGATGGAGGCAGAGGTGTTCATCATCAGGTCGCCGATGCCGATTCCGCGTCCGTTCTGGTCCACCGGCAGGGTGGCCGAGAAGGAGTCGTAGAGCGGGGTGTACGACATGGTGATACCTGCGATGAAGACGCATGCCAGGGCGGTCAGGGTCCAGAAACCGGAGGAGATGAAGATGGCCGAGCCGATGCTGCCCACAATCATCAGTGCCGCCGAGAGGACCAGCATGGGGAGCCTGCCGATGGTCGAGAGAATCGAGCCGGACACGCAACCCACCAGGGTGGCCACCAGGTAGACGATGGTCAGGCAGATCGAGACCTGCTTCAGTGAGATCTGGTAAATCTGGTCACCGATCACGTTGTAGATCGGCACGCAGGCGAAGTTGAAGAAGTAGAAGACGAAGAGGGCCAGGAGCACCGACATGTAGGCCCCGTTGGTCACGAACTTCCGGCTCAGGAAGGGGTTGCTGCCCTTCCAGACATAGACCGCGAAGACAGCGATCAGGATGGCCAGCACAGCCAGCATCCAGGCGGCCGGGAAGGAGAAGTAGATGGCCACGAACCCGGCGATGAAGGCGAAGAGGGCGATGCCGAACGCATCGATCCGCTCTCCCTTGACGCTGGTGTCGGGGGTGTTCTTCAGGACCTGGGGAATGAGCAGGACGGAGATCAGGGGGACCAGGAAGAGGTACTTCCAGTCGATGGAGGTGATCAGGCCACCTGCGAAGATGCCCACGGCCGATGAGGCGTAGTAGACGGCGTTGAAGACACCCAGATAGAAGGCGCGCTCCTTGTCGCTCAGGTACTTCATGGCCATGACCAGGAAGACCGAGCCTGCCACCTGGCCGCCTGCGGTCTGGATCATGCGGGCCAGGACCACGGCCCAGAAGTTAGAGGCGCCAAAGAAGCCCAGGAGGCTGCCGATGATCAGGGCGCCGACCCCGAAGAGGGTCATCTTCCGGGGGGAGATGTAATCGCAGAGTGTCCCGTAGAGCATGCAGACCACACCCAGGACGATGCCGGGCAGGGTGCTGATGAGGGAGGCATTCGCGGACATTCCCAGGGAATCGCCTACGTTCTGGAAGACCAGGTTGAAGGCCTGGATCATCAGGGTGCCCAGGAGGAAGATGGTCAGGAGGGCGGGCAGGGCGCGCTTGGTCCTGACCCTGTTCTCATCGGCTTCGGTGGTGTTCACCGTTTCGGCTGTTTCGCTCATCGTTTCCCTTTTCATCGTTCGGTCGTCTGGCCGGTTGCCAAGGACATCAGTCGTTCCATGAACTGGCTGGTGAAGCGCTCGGCATCCACCGAGAGGGCCACCTTGGTGTTCTTGGTCTTGTCTGTGAGGCGGTTGGGGTCGCCGATGGTCCGGGCCCGCTGCGGTCCTTCGGTCTCCACCATCAGGTTGGTGGCGAAGGTGGTGACCAGGCTGGGGTCGATGGCGACGGCCGCAGCAAGAGGATCATGCAGGTTGCACCCGCCGAGGAAGACTCCCTCCTCCTGCTCGGTGATGTTGATGTAGTAGTCGGTCATGTCGGCCAGGAACCGCCCGATTGCGGTGCCTGTACCGCGCAGGGATTCGGTGTCTTCGCGGCTCATCTGTACCTGGGTGGTCACGTCCAGTCCGACCATGGTGATGTCGGCCGTGGTGGCGAAGACCTTGTTGGCGGCCTCGGGGTCCTGGTTGATGTTGGCCTCGGCGAAGGGGCCTACGTTGCCGGGTTGTGTCAGGCTGCCGCCCATCAGGACGATTCTGATCTTATCGACGATGTCAGGGGCCTTTTCCAGAGCGGCGGCGATGGTGGTCAGGGCACCGGTGGGAACGATGGCCAGCTCCTCCTTGGGGTAGCGCCGGACCGATTCGATGATGAAGTCGACGGAGCTCTCCTCCTGGGCCTTCCGGTCGGAGTGTGCCGGGATTTCGATGTTGCCGGTTCCATTGGCGCCGTGGAAGATTTCGGAATCCGGGGGCACGGAGAAGGAATCCGCGGTGCTGGGGTGGTCTATGCCCTTGAAAACGGGGACGTCGTCGCGCCCGTACATGGCCAGTAGGTTCAGGTCGTTGGCTACACCCTGCTCGACGACCACGTTGCCGTAGGTGCCGGTGATGCCGATCAGCTCGGCCTCTGGCGATGCCAGCACATAAGAGAGTGCCAAGGTGTCGTCGATGCCCGTATCAAGGTCCAGGATGATTTTCCTGGGCGTCTCTTTGGTTGCTGCCACGGTTGCTTCCTTCCGAGGAGGGCGGACCCAAGTCGTCCCCCACTTGTCCTCATTGCTCGACTTTCCTGGCTTGGCTTCCGTATGGTTCACGCTAATAACCGCAAAAGGTATAACGTTTCACCAAAACTGCTTGTTGATAAACTACTAGGGGTCGAAACTCTTGTCAATCTGGGGGCCTGTGCGTTCGCCCAAAGGAATGAATCGTAACGTTTCCGGGCAGGTGAGGGCGGTTTGGCAACAGGGTCGGAAAAAACACTCCGCATCATGCCGTCTCCCCGACGAGGCTTGAAGTTCCGGGATACTGGGATAATGGAATCATGACTCTTGCAACCCCCGAGCGGTATGCGCAGATGCTGGATGCGGCCAGATGCGGTTCCTATGCCTATCCGGCCATCAATGTGACCAGTACCCAGACCCTCAATGCCGCCTTGGAGGGGTTTGCCGAGGCGGAGTCGGATGGCATTATCCAGGTTTCGGTGGGCGGGGCATCCTACCTGTCGGGGCGGCGCCTTGCCGATCGGGTCGTCGGTTCGATTGCCTTCGCCCGATTCGCCCAGGAGGTGATCGACCAGTACCCCGGCATCACCGTGGCTCTTCACACCGATCACTGTGCCCCTCAATACCTGGACGAGTGGGTCCGTCCCCTCCTCGCCTACGAAAAGGACCAGGTGGCTCGCGGACAGGATCCGCTCTTCCAGTCGCACATGTGGGACGGTTCCTCCTTGCCCCTGGGGCAGAACCTGAACATCGCCAAGGAACTGTTGGAGGATTCCCGGGCTGCCCACACGATTCTGGAAATCGAGGTGGGTACCGTCGGCGGTGAGGAGGACGGTCACTCCGCGGCAATTGACGAGCGTCTCTATTCCTCGCCTGACGATGGGCTGAGAGTGGTCGACGAGTTGGGTCTGGGCGAGCAGGGTCGGTACATGGTGGCCTTCACCTTCGGCAATGTGCATGGGGCCTACAAGCCGGGCGTGGTCAGGCTCCGACCCGACCTGTTGGGAGAGATCCAGAGCCGCACCGCCCGTGCCATCGGTACAGGCCGGGTCCCTTCTCCTGGCCCTGGGGTTCCGGGCGACAAGCCCTTCCTTCTGGTCTTCCACGGTGGTTCCGGGTCCGAGCCTGCCGACATCGCCAGGGCGGTCTCCTACGGAGCGGTCAAGATGAATATCGACACCGATACCCAGTACGCCTTCACCAGGGCCATCGCCGGACACATGTTCGCCAACTACGACAAGGTCCTCAAGATCGATGGTGAGGTCGGCGCCAAGAACGGGTACGACCCCCGGTCCTGGGGCCGGGAGGGCGAAGACCACATGGCGGCCCGCGTGGTCGAGGCCTGCCGGATGCTGGGCAGCGCCGGCCGCGCTCTGAAGTAGGCGAAGGGGTTCCCGTCAGACGCTCGGCTGATGTGGGCCGGAGAGAGTTGGTTCACGGCTGATGCCCGCTTGACGGAGAGGGAACATCCCTGCGGGAGGCAACCTGCTTCGCTGCCGCACTCATGGTTATGGTCCCCGATGAATTTCCCTTGTGGAGCCGGGCTTTGGCACTGCCCGGTCAGCTCCATACGTCGGGATAGGCTCGTGTGTTGATGGCCCGCCCTTGCTCCTGAGGGAGGCCGCTGGAAAAGGAGCGTGTCGTATGCCTGGAATCGTGATTGTCGGAGCCCAGTGGGGTGACGAGGGCAAAGGCAAGGCAACGGATCTCATCGGCGAACGCATGGACTATGTCGCCAGGTTCAACGGCGGCAACAACGCTGGTCACACCGTGGTCGTGGGTGATCAGGAGTATGACCTCCACCTCCTTCCCTCCGGCATCATCCATCCATCCATCACGCCGGTCATCGGCAACGGGGTGGTCGTGGATCCCAAGGCCCTCTTCGAGGAGGTTGACGGGCTGGAATCGCGTGGAGTGGACTGCAGCCGGCTGCGCGTCAGCGAGTCCGCCCATGTCATTGCCCCCTATGACCGTACTTTGGACAAGGTGACCGAGCGTTTCCTGGGCAAACGCAGAATCGGTACCACCGGTCGTGGCATAGGCCCGACCTATGCCGACAAGATCAACCGTGTGGGCATTCGCGTCCATGACCTCTTCAACCCGGAGCACCTGCGCGACAAGGTCGAGGCCAGCCTCCACCAGAAGAACCAGATGCTGGTCAAGCTCTACAACCGGCGGGCCATCGATATCGACGCCACCGTGGATGAGCTGAACGGGTACGCTGAGCGCCTGCGTCCCTACGTGGCCAACACCTCGCTGATTCTCAACAAGGCCCTGGATGAGGGCAGGAACGTGCTGTTCGAGGGTGGGCAGGCCACCATGCTGGATGTGGACCACGGCACCTACCCCTTCGTCACCTCTTCGAACTGCACGGCCGGAGGCGCCTGCACCGGCACCGGTGTCGGTCCCACCCGAATCGATCGGGTGGTCGGTGTGGCCAAGGCCTATGTGACCCGTGTGGGTGAGGGGCCCTTCCCCACCGAGCTCGACAATGAACAGGGCGAATGGCTGCGTAAGCAGGGTCACGAATTCGGGGTCACCACCGGCCGTCCGCGCCGCTGCGGCTGGTTCGATGCCCTGGTCTCCCGCTATGCGGTTCAGATCAACGGCCTGACCGATATCGTCCTGACCAAGCTGGATGTCCTTTCCGGTCTGGAGACCATCCCGGTCTGCGTCGGATACGATGTGACCCGGGCCGATGGCTCTCGGGTCCGTGTCGACGAGATGCCCACCGACCAGGCCGAGTTCCAGTCCGCGCAGCCGGTCTATGAGGAGCTTCCGGGTTGGCGGGAGGATATTTCCGGAGCCCGCAGCTTCGATGACTTCCCCACCAGGGCCAAGGACTATGTCCGCCATCTTGAGGACCTTTCCGGTTGCCGCATCTCGGCCATCGGTTCGGGTCCCGGTCGCGACCAGATCGTACAGATTCACTCCCTGTGCTGACATGACGCCGGGATACGGCAGGTCGCCGGAGTCCGCAGATTGCGGAGGGGGTTGCGGGATGCACCCGAGTCCAGGAACGGGACCTGCCTCCATGCCCTATTCGACAGCCTTTCCCGAAGCGCTGGGAACCGGCATCATCATCAATACCTCCAAGCCGGTCGGGTCTGAGCTCCGTGCCGGACTGGGACGGCTGATCGAAGATTATGAATCGTCCCTGTCCAGGTTTCGGGATGATTCCGTTCCGGCGGACATGGCCCGAGCGAAGCGGGGTGGCAATTTCCGGTTCCCCGAATACTGCCAGGGCCTGTTCGACCTCTACGATTGCCTGTACCTCGCCACGGGGGGTGCTCTGGACCCGGCTGTTGGAGCTGATCTTGCGCGGTTGGGATATGGAAGGGATATGACCTTCCGCTTGAGCGCTGATGCGGCCGACCGTCTCGGGCGAATCAGGGGCAGGTCCACATGGGGGGATGATGTTGAGCGCGATGGTGTGACCCTGCGGACCAGGGGGACGGTTCAGCTGGACTTTGGAGCCCTGGGCAAGGGGTACCTGGTGGATCTCCTGGCTGATGTGCTCAACCGGACCGACGATGCCGAAGGTGTGGGAGACTACCTGATTGATGCCGGGGGTGATATGCGTATCCAGGCCCCTGGAGCGGTCTCCATTGCCATGGAGGATCCCGATGACCTGACCAGGGCGGTCGGGGTCATCAGGATGACAACCGGTTCTCTCGGCGCCTCGGCCCCCAGCAGGCGGAAATGGACCGTCCCCCGAGGGGGCGATGAGGAGGAGGGGCTGATGGCCCTCCACCATATCCTCAACGCTGTCGATGGTATGCCTGTCCGCCGTGTCAAGGCCACCTGGGTGGTGGTGGGGCAGGAGGACCGTTCGGGGAATCAAGGTCAGGAACTGGGCGACCCCCGGGATAATCGCCTGGCGAAACTGTATCCGACCGCGCTGGCGGACGGTTTATCCACGGCCCTCTTCCTGGTTGGACCCAATGGTCTGGCTGAACGGTTCCCCTTTGCCTGTGCCAGGCTCGATGATTCCCGTCATGCCGTGGTTTCCAAAGGATTCCCAGGCGCATTTTTCGTGGGGTGAGCTGCGGCCAGGGATGTACTCATGCCAGTGGGTAAACCGATTCCGGCGCTTCGTGCGGGCGTGAGCGGTTTCCGTTCCGCATTTGATAGTCGATATTTATCGGTGTCCAAACAATGAGTCGCATGGTGCTAGTCCGGCCACGCCGCGAGTAAGGTGGACGCAAAAGATGTATTAGTCGGTTGACCCTGGCAAAGGACAAAATCCGGAGTCGGAGCCAATGAGCAATGTCCGCTGAATAAGAACTAATCAAGTAGTCAAGTAATGTTTCGCGATCCCTGGCCGCAATGGGTGGACTAGAAGGACCGTTTATAAAGGAGTAAAGCTAATGGCAGCACAGATCTGGTATGAGAAGGATGGGGATCTCTCGGTTCTGGAAGGCAAGAAGGTGGCCATCATCGGCTACGGTTCTCAGGGACATGCTCACGCGCTGAACCTGCGCGACTCCGGCGTCGACGTGGTTGTGGGCCTGCGTGCCGACTCCAAGTCGGTTGAGTTCGCCAAGGAGCAGGGTCTGGAAGTGAAGACCGTGGCGGATGCCACCAAGGAAGCCGACATCATCATGATCCTGGCCCCTGATCAGTACCAGCGCACCATCTGGAGCGAGGAGATCGAGCCCAACATCAAGGAAGGTGCGGCCGTCGGCTTCGCGCACGGGTTCAACATCCACTACGGGTATATCAAGCCCACCGCCGACCATCCCGTCTTCATGGTCGCCCCCAAGGGCCCGGGCCACATCGTCCGTCGCGAGTACGTGGCCGGCCGTGGCGTGCCGGTGGTGGTGGCCGTGGAGCAGGATCCCCGCGGTGACGGCTGGGATATCACCCTGGCCTATGCCAAGGCTATGGGCGCCCTGCGTGCAGGTGCCATCAAGACCACCTTCAAGGAGGAGACCGAGACCGATCTCTTCGGTGAGCAGGATGTGCTCATGGGTGGCGTCAACCACCTGGTCGAGACCGGTTTCGAGGTGCTGACCGAGGCCGGATACCAGCCTGAAATCGCCTACTTCGAGGTCTGCCACGAATTGAAGATGCTGGTCGATCTGATGAACGAGGGTGGCCTGAACAAGGCACGTTGGTCCTGCTCCGACACCGCCCAGTATGGTGACTTCACCTCGACAGTGGTCGACGAGTCCACCAAGGACCGCATGCGGTACCAGCTCAAGCGCATCCAGGACGGCTCCTTCGCCAAGGAGTTCATTGACGACCAGGATGCCGGGGCACCCAAGTTCAAGGAGCTGCAGGAGAAGTTCTCCCACGAGAAGATCGAGGAGGTCGGTCCCAAGCTGCGCGCCATGTTCTCCTGGAACAAGGACGTCAAGGATGCCGACGAGGCCCAGTCCTTCACCGGCAAGATCGCCCGTTCCCAGGTTCAGTGATCCTGCGGGCCTGAGGGCCCCGAATCACGACCGGACAGGAACCGCCCCACGAATGAGCTTCTGCTCAACGTGGGGCGGTTCCATTTGCGGAAGGCGCGCTCGCGACCCTGCGCAGGAGGGGGTCAGTCGGCGGATCCGGCCCCTGAAAGGTCCATGTCCGCCAGCTTGACGATTTTGGTGTGGTTGATGAACTTGTAGCCCAGGTAGAGCGCAAGGACCAGAACCACGCTGAAGTAGGTCATGCCCAGGTGCGACCAGTCCAGGCTGGCCATGGAGGGGATGTCCTGCCCGGCAATGACGACCAGGCAGAGCACTATTGCCAGGATGGGACCCAGAGGGTAGAGCTTGGAGTGGTACTTGAGCTCGCTTAAATCATGCCCTTGCAGTTTGAACGCCCGGCGGAAGCGGAAGTGGCTCAGGGCTATGCCGATCCAGGCGATGAATCCGGTCAGGCCCGTTGCCGTCACCAGCCACATATAGAAGGTCTGTCCGAAGATGCTGGAGGCGAAGGTGGCCAGGGACATGCAGACGGTGGCCACAAGGGCGGCCATGGGAATGCCCCGCCTGGTGGTCCTGGCGAAGATCTTGGGGGCGTAGTGGTCCTTGGCCAGTCCGTAGAGCATGCGGCTTGAGGCGTAGGCGCCCGTGTTGACGGCCGAGAGGATGGAGGTCAGGACCACGGCGTTCATGATGCTGGCTGCCGAGGCGAGTCCTGCTCGTTGGAAGACCAGGGTGAAGGGTGACATGGCGATGTTGCCTTCTGATGCTCCGAGGAGGTGGGGGCTGGTGTAGGGGATCAGGGCCGCGATGACGAAGATGGAGAGGATGTAGAAGAGGAGAATCCGCCAGAACACCTCGTTTATGGCCTTGGGAACAGCCTTGCCGGGGTCCTCCGATTCGCCGGCGGTGACCCCCACCACCTCGGTGCCTTGGAAAGAGTATCCGGCTATCAGGAAGACGCCCATGATCGCGGGGAAGCCGCCCACGAAGGGGGCATCCTTGTAGGTGAAGTTGTGCAGGCCCACAGCAGGCTGGAACATGATGCCGAGAATCATGGCGAAGCCGATGACCAGGAAGACGATGATGGTGGCGACCTTGATCAGGGAGAGCCAGAATTCCGTCTCCCCGAAGGCCGAGACGGCCAGGGCGTTGATGAGGAAGACGACGACCAGGACCAGGAGGCTCCAGATCCAGCCCGGTGTATCGGGCAGCCAGTACTGAATCAGGAGCGCGGCGGTCGAAATGTCAACAGCTCCGGAGATGGTCCAGTTCAGCCAGTAGTCCCAGCCCATGGCGAATCCCAGGGCGGGATCCACATACCGGGCGCTGTAGGTGGCGAAGGAGCCGGAGACTGGCATGTGGGTGGCCAGTTCGCCGAGGCTGGTCATCAGGAAGTAGACCATGAGCCCCATGGCTGCGTAGGCGACCAGTCCGCCGCCTGGTCCTGCCTTGGAGATGGTGGATCCGGAGGTCATGAAGAGCCCGGTACCGATGCAGCCACCCAAGGCAATCATCGATATATGGCGGGTCTTCAGATTGCGCTTGACCATGCCCTGGGACTGTCCGGTCCCCTTGCCCTTATCATCTGAAGACATTTCGTCTCCCTTTCGGGTCTATAGGCCGCATGCCCGTAAACCGAGTGCTGATTATTCTGCGCCCACCCTTCCCGCCCGCCGTCGGGGAAGGGGTTCAGGCTGGTCGGATTATCCGTCTGGCCGGTCCCTGATATGGATGTCACCCGCGTCCTTCCGAGACGTTCGCCTTGTGGGCACTATGGAATCGGTGGGGATGCTGATGGGGGTGCTTGTCCCAATGCTCCATCAGTCTACTCGGCAGTGTGTCCCGGTCGCTGTCGTGGGTGGTCGGGAATCAGTCCTCCGTTCGGGATTCGAACTCGGGTGAAGAGGAGGTCAGGTCCATCTGGTCCAGGGGCACAATCTTGGTGTGGTGCTTGATTTTGTATCCCAGGTAGAGCGCCAGGACCAGGGGGATGCTGATGTAGGTGACCCCGATCTCCTGCCAGTTCCAGGTGACGAAGGCCTCGATGTTCTGCCCCCCGATGACCACAAGACAGAGCACCAAGGCGAGAATGGGCCCCAGGGGGAAGAGTTTGGCGTGATATTTGAGTTCACTGACCTTGTGTCCTTGGACCATCCAGGCCTTGCGGAAGCGGTAGTGGCTCAGGGCTATGCCGATCCAGGCGATGAATCCGGTCAGACCGGAGGCCGCCACCAGCCACATGTAGATGCGCTGGCCGAAGATGCTTGAGGCGAAGGTCGCCAGGGAGACCACCGTTGTGGCAGCCAGGGCCATCAGGGGAATGCCGTGACGGGTCGTCCTGCCGAATATGCGCGGTGCATAGTGCTCGTGCGCCAGGGCATAGAGCATGCGGGTCGCTGCGTATGCCCCGGAGTTGGCTGCGGAGAGCACGGAGGTCAGCACGATGGCGTTCATGATGCTGGCCGCTGAGGCGAGTCCTGCTCGTTGGAAGACCAGGGTGAAGGGTGACATGGCGATGTTGCCTTCTGATGCTCCGAGGAGGTGGGGGCTGGTGTAGGGGATCAGGGCCGCGATGACGAAGATGGAGAGGATATAGAAGAGGAGAATCCGCCAGAACACATCCCGGATGGCCTTGGGGACGGCATGGCTGGGATCTTCGGACTCGCCGGCGGTGACCCCGATCAGCTCGGTGCCCTGGAAGGAGAAGCCCGCAACCAGGAAAACGCTGAGTATGGCCGGGAATCCCCCGACGAAGGGGGCGTCCTTGTAGGTGAAGTTGTACAGCCCTGCGGCCGGGCGGTACATGATGCCGAGAATCATGGCGAAGCCGATGATCAAGAAGACGATGACCGTAAGGACCTTGATCAGGGAGAGCCAGAACTCCGTTTCCCCGAACGTCGATACGGTGAGGGCATTGATGAGGAAGATGACCACCAGCACCAGGAGGCTCCAAACCCAGCCCGGGATGTCCGGTAGCCAGTACTGGATCAGCAGGGCCGCGGTGGAGATGTCCACGGCCACGGTGATGGCCCAGTTCAGCCAGTAATTCCATCCCATGGCAAATCCCAGGGCGGGATCCACGTATTTGGCGTCGTAGGTGGCGAAGGAGCCGGAGACCGGCATGTGGGTGGCCAGTTCGCCGAGGCTGGTCATCAGGAAGTAGACCATGAGGCCCATGGCTGCGTAGGCGACCAGTCCGCCGCCTGGTCCTGCCTTGGAGATGGTGGATCCGGAGGTCATGAAGAGCCCGGTACCGATGCAGCCACCCAGGGCAATCATGGAAACGTGCCGGGTCTTGAGGTTGCGCTGTACCTGATTCCCTTTGCCCTGTGCAGCTTTACGCTTCGTGGACGGGCTCTCGTGCCCGACCCTGCTGGTCGCCATAGCCTTATCTCTCCTCGACATGGTCTGAGGGCGCCATGGCGATGGCTTCCGTATGGTTCCGCAATCGTTCCGGCGGAATCTCATGAGGCAATCAGCCTGTAACAAGGTCCATAGCGCTCCGCAGCATCAAGCTGCGACAGTCCCGGGCTTCTTCAACCCGGACCCAGCGAGCCGGTCGTGTAGGACCGGGCCGCTTCGGCCGAGTCTCCTTTCGCCGAGGGTCGTTGACACCACACTGTCTGACCTCGGTTACTGTTAGGCTCGGCACCTCTTCAGTGACTTGTGATTACAGGACAGCCTAGAGTATTTCTCTGACAAGAACCAATCAGCCCCCTATCCAGTCTCGGATTTTGACAGGCCGATGCTTCACCTGTGTTGGTGCCGATGGGTCAGCTGGTAGGCCACCAAGAGGATGGCCAGCCAGATGGGCCCGGCAATGACCGCCGGTCGGTAGCTGGGCAAGAAGCACATGAGCACCACCACGATTGCCATGAAAGCCAGGACCATCCAGGGGGTCACCCGGGCCCAGGGGAGCTTGAAATGGAGGGCTTCCAGGGCGTCTTTCCCGGTCCTGCCGGCAAGTTCGCCTGGTCCGTGCCCTTCGGCGACGGCCTTACGGAAGTGCATCTCGGTCAGCATGATGATGGCCCAGTTGAGCATTGCGGCGATGGTGGCTACGCTCATCAGGTAGTTGAAGGCGAATCGGGGCCAGAGAAAGACCACCACGACGGCCAGGGCGATGACGCAGGCCGAGGTCAGAACGCCGGCATAGGGCACCCCTCCCTTGGAGAGCCGGCCCAGATATCGTGGCGCATTGCCCTGCTTCGCCAGGGAGTAAAGCATGCGGGAGTTGGAGTAGAGGGCCGAGTTGTAGACGCTCATGACGGCCGTGAGGCAGACGAAGTTCAGGATACCGGCAGCGGCGTGGATGCCCACCGAATCGAAGATCTGCACAAAGGGGCTGATTACCATGCCCTGGGCGTTGGGCTTGCCGATGGCGTTCCAGGGAACGACGGCCATGATGACGCCGAGGGTAAGGATGTAGAAGACCAGTATTCTCCATACGACGGCGTTTGTGGCCTTCGGGATGGTCTTGCGAGGGTCCGCTGTTTCTCCGGCGGTGATGCCGAGCAGCTCGGTGCCGCCGAAACTGAACATGACCACGGCCAGGGCCATGAGAAGGCCGGTCCATTGCCCGTCGGCCCCCCGCTGCATCAGTCCATTGGGAAGGAATCCCCCACCGACGGTGAACCAGTTCGAGAAGGATGCCTTGAGACCGCCTGCCGTGGGCAGGGCCAGGATGACCACGGCCAGGCCGCCGACAATCATGGCGATGATGGCCGCGATCTTGATGATGGCGAACCAGAACTCGAACTCACCGAACTTGCTGACCCCCATCAGGTTGGTGGCCGTGATGACCACCAGGAAGAAGGCGGCGGAGACCCAGGCGGGGATGGACGGGAACCAGAAGTTGACGAAGGAACCCACCACGGAGAGCTCCACCATGGAAACCAGAACGTAGTTCAGCCAGTAGTTCCACCCGGATATGAATCCGGCCCTCTTGGACCAGTAACGGGTGGCATAGTAACTGAAAGCGCCGGATTTGGGGTCCTCTACGCTCATCTCGCTCAGCGCTCGGACGATCATGAAGATGGCCCAACCGCCAATCAGATAGGCGATGATGATGGCCGGGCCTGCCAGGGATATGGATTCTCCCGAACCATAGAAGAGTCCGGTGCCGATGGCCCCGCCCAGCGATATGAGTTGAATATGGCGGTTTTTCAGGGTTCTGCGCAGGGCTCCCTCCTGCGGGGTTGCCGGCGTATCCGTCTGCGCTGGGGGTGGGGTCTGAGTCATGTCTGGTCGCCGTTCCTTAGCTATGAAGCCATTGGTAGCCGTCAGCGTACCGGTGCTTACTGACGCGCCCACCGTATATGTCGACGGTTGCCCCGGTCGGTGCCGTGTTTGCATAGTGGAACGGAAGGCTTGTGATTTGTGGTCATGCCGTTCACTGGTAAGCAATCGGCGCGCAACAATACCGGTATGTGTGTGCAAGGATGCGGTCCACGTTGGGCGCTCGATTCGAATGCCAGAAGTGATTCTCAACGCTGCACCTGCGGTACCGATAAGGACCGACGCGCTGATGTTCGGCGATGTGGTCGATGAAGAAGGAAGAGGAGGTGGAACCGATGGGGCAAGCCGGGAATACGCAGACCTCCGGTACCGAACAGGGTGCCGACGGATCCCGCGATACATCCAATCAGATGGAGCGTGGATTGAGCAACCGCCATGTGCAGTTCATTGCCATTGGCGGCACAATCGGAACGGGTCTCTTCCTCGGGTCGGGTAAGTCCATCGCCCTGACCGGCCCTTCGATCATCCTGGTCTATATCGGCGTGGGCCTGGTCATGTATCTGCTCATGCGAGCCATTGGCGAACTCATGTATCGCAGCCCCAACCAACACACCTTCATCGCCTTCATCACCCGCTACCTGGGCAAGGGCTGGGGGTCCTTCGCTGGCTGGTCCTACTGGATCGTGCTGATTCTGATAGGCATGTCGGAACTGACGGCCGTGGGTACGTACTTCGTGACCTTCTTCGGCACCTTCGGTATCAACCTTGAGGCCTGGCGCGGCCTGATCGAGGTCTGCTTCCTGGCGGCCATGGTCTCCGTCAACCTGATTGCCGTCAAGGTCTTCGGCGAGACCGAGTTCTGGTTCTCAATGATCAAGATCACCCTGATTCTTGCCATGATTGTCACCGCTGTGGTCATGGTCATCGTCGGATTCCGCTACCCGGCCGTGCAGATGCCCGGTCTGGACCAGGTCAGCCCCGCAGGCCATGCCGGTCTGGATAACATACTCAACGGGCTCTCCCTGGCACCAAATGGGTGGTTGGCCTTCTTCATGAGTTTCCAGATGGTCTTCTTCGCCTACGAGATGATCGAGTTCGTGGGGGTTACGGTCTCCGAGACCCAGAACCCGCGGAAGGTCCTTCCCAAGGCCATCAACCAGATCATCATCCGCGTTCTCATCTTCTACGTCGGCGCCCTGATGGCCATCATGATGATCGTGCCCTGGCGCTCCTTCAAGCCCAACGCCGACGGGACCTTCGCCTCGCCTTTCGTCATGGTCTTCAGATACGCGGGCGTGGACTGGGCGGCGGGCCTGGTCTTCTTCGTGGTTATCACGGCAGCCTGCTCCTCCCTGAATTCCCTGCTCTATTCTGCCGGGCGTAACCTGTTCCAGTTGGCGGCAGGAGGCGGATCGCCTCTCATGCGGAGCCTGTACACAATATCCCGTCGGGGCAGGGTGCCAGCCAGGGCCATCATCCTCTCCGGCGTCCTGATCCTGCTCTCGCCAATCCTCCACGCCCTGCCCGGTTTTGAGAACACCTTCGTCCTCTTCACTTCGGCATCCAGCGCGGTCATCATCTTCATCTACATCCTGACCCTCTTGGCCCATCACAGGTATCGAGCCAGCGACGACTTCATGCCCGACGGGTTCCTCATGCCCGCCTACAAGGTGACCGGCCCCATAGCCATCATCTTCTTCCTGGTGATCTACGTCTCCCTCTTCTTTGCTTCCGATACCCGAATCCCCGCCATCTTCGGCCTCTGCTGGCTGGCGGTCTTTGGCGGCATCTGCCTGTGGAAGCATCGGAATGCGGTCGAGGCCGCAAGCTGAAACCCAGGATTGACCGGTTGGGTCGGAGCTGCGCCGGCGCGCCTGCCCAGGCAGAAGACGGGAAGAGCTCCATTGGATGATCCCGGCGTTGCTTAGTAGGGAAACTGAGAAAAATCAAGTCTGTTTTTTCAGGCTGCTGTGCACTAGATTTGCTCTTTGATACTAAGAGAGTGGAGCGGTTTGCGGATATGGCGTGATGTACGCCGGGAGATTGCTGAGGGGAGGGACCTGTTATGCGTCTTAAGGCCATGGCAAAACAAGCCTTGGCAGTAACGGGTTCCCTCCTGGCCTGCCTGCTGACTATCCTGGTCATATCCGCTTCCGGTCTTCTTCCTGCTCAAACAGCTTTTGCCGCCGACAAGGCCTCCGGTTATGACACCTGGACCGATGTATCCACAGCCATGGCCGAGGAACTGGATTCCGGGCGTGAGGCCTACGCCCGTGGCGATAACGCAGGTGCGGCCTCGGACTTCATGGCGGCCTACAACTCTGTTTATGTGGCTTCCAATTTTGTAACGGCAACGGTCTCCACACTGGGGCAGGACAGTCGCTCCAATCTGGATCAGCGGTTCCAGTCCCTCCAGTCGCAGGCCTACGTACCCGGCAACCAAGGGCAGATCGATCAGGATACGCAGGCCCTGAAAGCCGATTTGGCCGATGCCGCCGCCCAGCTCGATGCCAATGGTTCGCTGGCCAAGCCGAGGCAGTATGCCAAGGCCCAGGAGGAGCAGATCAAGGCGGACCGGAAACGTCTGGATGCCGCGAAGAAGCATAAAAATACAGGCAAAGGCGACAAGACCTGGACCCAGGTGGCCGGCGAGATGACCCCCATCCTGGACCAGGCCTACCGGGCCGCAGCCGATGGCAGAGGCCAGGAGGGCTCCGATCTGGTCAACAAGGCCTACTACCAGTATTACGAAAAGCTGGGCTTCGAGAAGAACGTCATGAATGCCATCAGCGGTAGCCGGGTCTCACAGGTGGAGTACCAGTTCAAGGAAACCCGTATGGCCATGGTCGGCGGGGAGTCACCGAAGAAAATCAAGGGATTGGTTGACGACCTCAAGGGAATGCTGGTCACTGATGCGGGCATCCTGGACGGAGGGGCGGCCGACAACGTCAACAAATGGACCACCTTCCTGACCTCGGCCTTCGGTCAGGCCTTCATTGTTCTCCTCCGTGAGGGTCTTGAGGCCATCCTGGTTGTGGCCGCCATCATCGCCTACCTGGTCAAGTCCGGTTACAAGAGCAAGATTCGATACATATACTGGGGCATCCTTGCCGGTCTGGCCGGGAGCGGCCTGGTGGCCATCCTCTTCACGCTCCTGTTCAACGGGAACGGTCCTGAGCAGGAGATTCTGGAAGGCGTGGTCGCCCTGATTGCCATGGTCATGCTGCTCTACACCAGCAACTGGATGCTCTCCAAATCCTCTGTGGACTCCTGGAACAGGTACATCAAGAACAAGACCGTGGCCGCCATATCCCAGGGCAGCGTCATATCCCTGGCCCTTCTCTCCTTCCTGGCCGTCTTCAGGGAGGGAGCGGAAACGGTCATGTTCTACCAGGCCATCTTCGCCATGGCCCCCAGTGGCAGCAAGGAGATATGGACCGGATTTGCGGCGGCTGCTGTGGTGCTGGTCATCATCTTCGTCCTGATTCGGTTCACCTCGGTCAAGATACCCATCAGGCCCTTCTTCGTCATCACCAGTGCCTTGATGGCCATCATGGTGGTCATCTTCGCGGGCGGCGGTGTCCACGCCTTGATTGAGGGCGATCTGGTGCCGGCCACCTACTTGCCCGGCGTGCCGACCAGCGACTGGATAGGGCTTTACCCCTATGTGCAGTCCATCGGTGCCCAGGTCCTGGCACTGGTTGTGGTCATTGTCTTCGCCGTCATTTCGATTATCAGGAAGAACCGGAAGGAGTCGGTCCAGGAGTCCGGTCAGGACGACTGAGACCCATGCCGCGACCTGCCCGGCACATATTTCAAGACTCATACCAATGAGACAGTCAGAAAACCAAACGAACAAAGGAAAGAAAATGAAGAAGAGGAAATTCGCAGCTCTGGCTGCCCTGGTGCTCTCCGGAACACTGGTCCTGGCCGGTTGCGGTGGGGGCAAGAACGAGGGGGCCAAGGAAGCTCCTGCCCCCGATACAACCGCCAATTCCAAGTCGGAAGGCGACAAGGAAGACAGCAAGGGCGCAGGATTCGAAGAGATTCCGATTCCGCCCGATGATCAGCAGAAGGGACCGCTGAATATCGGCACCGTCTTCTTCCAGCCCATCGATATGGAGCCTGCCTCCATGGGTCTCAAGGCCGCGGATGCCAGCCTTCACCTGGAAGCCGATATCCATGCCCTGGCCGACAACAACCTGGGCTATGCCAAGGGTGAGTTCATTCCTGACCTGACCGTCAACTACACGATTGAGAACAAGAACGACCCCAATGACAAGCAGTCCGGCACCTTCATGCAGATGAATGCCTCGGACGGCCCTCACTACGGTGCCAACATCAAGATGGACAAGGCCGGCTCCTACAAGCTGACCTACTCCATCGAGTCCCCCGAAAAGAAGGGGTGGATGCTCCACGTCGATCCCGAGACCGGGGTCAAGGACCACTTCTGGACCGAGCCCATCGTGGTCAGCTGGGATTGGGACTACACGCCTCACCAGTGGTGATATGAGGGCTGGGTCGGTCTGAGTCCCGACAATGGGGTGCAAGTTCGACCGGCCGGAAAAGCGGAAGGCGGCATACGGGCGCAGCGAGGATTGATTGGGCCCTGTATGCCGCTTCGTGCGATTAGCATGGTCGGGTGGGTGCTGGTCACCGCCATGCACAGAATGTACGTGAAAGGCAGGCAAGATGCTTGAGCAATTCGTCGCGGTCCTGCCGGGGACGCTCGGGCCGGCCCTCCTGGTCATGGTACTCAGCGTGCTACTGACCGTCGGTGAGGGGCGAGACAAGCCCCTGTCGTCCTCCTGGCGTCTGGTCGGGCTGGGTGTGGGCACCCTGGCGGCCATCGTATTTGCGGCACTCAGGGCCACCGCGGTCATCAACCGACGCAGTATGGTCAATTTCCCCACCCTGATAGCCTGCGTCATAGCCGATCTGGCTCTGATCTGGGTGGTGCTGGCAGCCGGGAGGCTGACCCGTGACTGGCATGACCACAGGGCCTCTCTGAACCTGGCCAACGGCCTGGCTGCCCTTGCCGTCGCCCTCAGTGTCTTCCGGGCCCTGCCTGATGTGATTCTCCAACTGACGGCTTTTGTGGAGCCCAATTCTCCCGTCTTCACCTCAGATATGCTGCTTCGGGCGCTCGGTTTCGTTCTGGCCATAGCAACAGTCGTCATCGTGGCTTCCATCTTCCGATCCATGCATCGGACCTGTTCCCATAAGGCGTTTTCGCTGGCTGCCCTCCTTGTGGTCGTGCTGACTCTGATTCAACATGGCACCGGGTTGCTGGCCCTGTTGCAGAACACCGGAGAGCTCATCCTGCATGGTCTCCCCTTCAGGATTATGGCCCTGCTTTACAACGCCAACCAGGCCATGGTCATCGTCCAGGTCTGCGTCTTCGTCATTCCGGCCGTGGCCTGCATGGTTGCGGGGTTCCGCATGCCTGTGGAGGGGCGGACCGCGTCAGTGAGCAGGCAGCACAAGGCCTTCCGTCGGCGAGCCCTGGCCTCATCCGTCTGGAGCCTGGTGGCGATGATCTTCGTTACCCTGGCCCTGACCGTGGGCACGGCACAGGCCCACAAGGTGCCTGTGCTTTCGCCGCCCGAGGCTTACTCCCTATCCAAGGAGACGGCGACCATCAAGTTCTCCCAGGTCAGCGATGGGCACCTGCACCGCTTCCAGTACAAGGCCAAGGACGGCACGGTCATGCGGTTCATCATCATCAAGAAGAACGGGGCGGCCTACGGAATCGGGCTGGATGCCTGCGAGAACTGCGGTGATGCCGGGTATTACGAAAAGGATGGCAAGATCATC
This sequence comes from Bifidobacterium sp. M0307, assembly GCF_016100445.1. NCBI lineage: Bacteria > Bacillati > Actinomycetota > Actinomycetes > Bifidobacteriales > Bifidobacteriaceae > Bifidobacterium > Bifidobacterium sp. M0307. Next base: position 1,557,208 of record NZ_JACFSL010000001.1, on the reverse strand, counting down.
TGCAAGAAGTGCGATGTGGCCATCAACCTGGCCACCATTGGCTTCAAGGGTGGATGCAATCCGATTCCATTGCCCTATACCACCGGGCACGGCAGCATCCTGATCCAGACCGCCGATCTGGATGCCCTGTCCTCACACTTCAAGAGCTGAGGAGGTGCTGTCGGCATGTTTCTGATTCGAATGATTGTCAGGTCCTTCAGCCGCCAGTTCGGCAGAAGAATCCTCATAGCCGTGACCGTCTGCCTTTCCGCCTGCGTGGCCGTCGCCATGCTGGGGGTCGTCTTCGACGTGGGCGACAAGCTCAATGCCGAACTCTCCACCTATGGGTCCAACATCATCGTGCAGCCCAAGTCCGATGCGGTGGTCTCTGATCTATACGGTTCCCAGGCGAGCCAGGGAAGTCAGGAGCAGTCCTCCCGACCCGCCTCATACCTGAAGGAATCCGACGTGCCGAAGATCAAGACCATCTTCTGGGCCTACAACATCACCGACTTCGCCCCGCAGCTCGACATCAAGGCGGGCGTGGACGGGGTCGAAGCCCCCGTGGTGGGGACCTGGTTCAGAAAGGACATCCACCTGGACAGCGGCGAGAGCACCACGGTCGGAGTCAGGGGACTCCGGTCCTGGTGGAAGGTTGAGGGGTCGTGGCCCGAGGACAGGCGTGACTCCTCGACCGGGGACCCAGCTCAGGGCATGATTGGCAAGGATCTGGCGGCCCGGTTGGGCGGTAAGCGGATTGGCGATACCGTTGGCTTGAAGATGGATGGACAGACCCAACAGGTCAGGATTGTCGGCATCTTCGATTCAGGCGATTCCGACTCCTCGGCCCTGTACGTGCCGACTTGGGCCTTGCAGAAGGTCTCCGGACTGCCCGACCAGGTGGACAGGGTGGAGGTCAAGGCCCTGACGACCCCCGAGAATGACCTGGCAAGGAAGGCCGCCCGTAATCCGGCCGCCCTCTCCCAGGACGAGTGGGAGACCTGGTACTGCACGGCCTATCCGTCGGCCATCGCCTACCAGATTGAGGAGGCCATACCGGGGGCTGTGGCAAAGCAGGTTCGCCAGGTGGCGGCCCTCCAGGGTGACGTACTCCAGAAGACCCAGGCCGTCATGATTCTGATGACCATCCTGAGCCTCCTGGCTGCTGCCATCGCCGTGGCCAATCTGATGGCCGCCTCCATTTCCGAGCGATCATCGGAGTTTGCCCTGCTCAAGGCCCTGGGGGCCACCGACGGTGCTGTATCACGGCTGGTCCTGGCCGAGACGGCCCTGATCAGCCTGGTCGGAGCCGTGGTCGGCGCTCTGCTGGGGTCCGGGGTCGCGCAGATTGTCGGTCACGTCGTCTTTGGTTCGGGCATCACCATGCGGCCCATGGTCTTTGTCCTGGTCTTCGTTCTTCTGGCCCTGACCGTGCTGGTCGCATCCATTTCATCCATACGTTCCATTCTGAGACTTCGACCGGCGGAGGTGCTCCATGGCAGATGATTCCAAGCAGGGGGGTGGAATGACAGACCAATCAGGTAGGTCGGCCCACCGCCACGCACCAATGACCAACACCCGTATGTTCCTGACCATGCTCTTCGGGGCGGTGTTCCGGCGGCGCAGCAGGGCATCCATGGCGGTGGTGGCCTCCATGGTCGGGGCGGCCACCCTGTTCTGCCTAGCGGCCGTCTGCCTGGAGGTTCCCAGACAGATGAACCAGGAAATGCGGGCCTACGGAGCCAACCTGGTGGTGACTCCCATCCAGCAGGCAGGCCAGTCTCGGCAGGGCATCGAGCCGGGCATGGTCAGCCACACCACGGAGATGGTCACGGCCAAGGCACCGGCCAGGCATGCCACCTACCGGTACGAATCGGTCAGGGTCAACGCCGGATCTCACATGATGGCAGGGATTGATGCCGAGCAGGTGCGCCAGCTCAACCACCACTGGAATGTGGACGGGGAGTGGCCCAAGGCCGGTTCCGTCATGGTGGGGCGTGATCTGGCGGATGCACTGGGACTGAAACCGGGCAGCAGGATTACCGTCAGCTACAGGGCTTCGGACAACGCCGATGATGCTCCCGTTGCGGGCGCTGCCGCCGGGGCTGAACAGTCCGATGCCCAGCAGACCGCTGACGCGCAGGCGGAGAGCCATTCCGCCTCAGGAGCTTCTTCCGGCGGGTCCGGGCACATGCACGGCATGGCCGGGATGCCCGACAATTCGGGTCAATCAAATGAGCAGGCCCAGGCGGGGAATTCTCCCGGCAATAGGGAGGCCCAGACCCAGAGCCTGGCGCAGCAGGGGTCTCAAGCCCCGGTTGACGAGTCCATTGCCAAGGATGCCCAAGAGTCGGGTATGGAACTTCGGGTGGGCGGCATCGTTGATACCGGCGGTTCCGAGGATCAGATCATCTACGCCAGTCTGCATGACATGGAGGCGCTGACCGGAGCCAAACGAGGGTCCGATGTCATCGAGTACTCGGTCGATGCCATGGGGCCGGATCTGTCGGCAATAGCCAAGAGCATCAATGAAATGACCAGCATGGGGGTTACGGCACGGACGGTGGCCAGAATCACCGCCGGCGACACCCACACCATCACCATGCTCCAGACCCTCTTCTGGCTGGTCTCAATCGTCGTCCTGGTGCTGACCTTCGTGGGGGTAGGCACCACCATGGCCTCCATCGTCTCCCAGAGGCGCAGTGAAATCGGTCTGCGCAAGGCCCTGGGAGCCTCATCAGGCAGCATTGGGGCGGAGTTCTACGCAGAGTCCGCCCTGTATGGGTTCCTGGGCGGGCTGATCGGTACCGCACTGGGATACCTGTTCGCCCGGCTGCTCTGCACCTCGGTCTTCCAGCGCTCGCTGGGCTTCAGCTGGTGGCTGGCCCTGACCTCGGTCCTGCTCAGCATCGCCATATCGGTAGTCGCATCCATCCGGCCTGTGCACAGGGCATCACGCATCGACCCGGCACTGGTTCTCAGGGAGGAGTAATCATGAAGGAACAAGAAGAGGTCCAGCAGGGAAAAGGCGGAAGCATGCTCCTCGATCTGGACCACGTATCCAAGATCTATGGCGACCTGCACGCGCTGGATGACCTGAACCTGAGTATCCCCCAGGGGCAATGGCTGGCCGTCGTGGGGTCGTCAGGATCAGGCAAGACCACCCTGATGAACATCCTGGGATGCATGGATACCCCTTCTGCGGGGTCGGTCCGGTTGGAGGGGCGCCCTCTGGAGGACCTGAACCCTTCCCAATTGGCGGATGTGCGTAAGAACGTGATTGGGTTGGTCTTCCAGAAGTTCTATCTGGTGCCTCACCTGACGGCCGTCGAGAACGTGATGGTGGCCCAGTACTACCACTCGGTGGTTGACGAGGACCAGGCCATGCGGGCCCTGGACCGGGTCGGTCTGGCCGACAGGGCTAAGCACCTGCCCGGACAGCTTTCAGGCGGGGAACAACAGCGCGTCTGCGTGGCCCGCGCCCTGATCAACGAGCCCAAGCTGATTCTGGCCGACGAGCCGACCGGTAACCTGGATGAGGCCAACGAGAAGATCGTGCTGGACCTGTTCCGGCAGCTGCATGACCAGGGGACCTCCCTGGTTGTCGTGACCCACGATGCCCTGGTGGCTTCCTGTGCGCAACGTGAGATTATGCTCAACCATGGTGTTCTGGTGGGTGAACAATGGAACGACGAGGATGCCCGACGGGCCTATGAGGAGATTGGCGGCAGGCCGGCTTTCAGTGGCAGTGCCGATAAGGAGGCTCAGTCGGGTGATGTTCCTGTCGGATTTCGGGATCCGACCAAGGCGGCCAAGACCGGCGGCGGGAATCGGATCGACTGAGCAGATGATGGAGGTCCCCATGAAGGATGATAAGCGGGATGGAATCAACAGGGAATCCCGGGCTGCGGACGATGCAACCGGATTCACTGGGGCCCAGGCCGGATCTTCCAGGTCACATGGGCTGACCGGGATTTCGGCCACCCTGGTGGGTCTGGTCGCGGCCGCCTCCTTCCTGGGTGGGTGCGGCCAGACCGATACCAAGCCCATGGATGATGAGTACGCGGGCAATGAGTCCAGCAGCGCTCCCGGTAACGGAGAGGCACAGGGACCTCAGGCCGGTGAGGGTGTGCCCAGTGTATCTTCGCGGGATGGAAGGCAGCCTGCCGCTTCCGATACCGGGCAGTATCAGGACGGGTCATATGCCTTGACGGGCCATTACGGCAAGGATGGTTCCGACAGCATCGATGTCGACCTGGATGTGTCGGGCGGCACCGTGCAATCGGTCAGGGTCTCCGGGAAGTCCGATTCCCCGGTCTCCAGAAAGCACATCGATGAGTTCGCCAAGGCCGTGCCCGGGGTGGTCCAGGGCAAACCCCTCAAGGATCTCAAGGTCAGCAAGGTGGCCGGTGCCAGCTGGACCTCGGATGCCTTCAACAAGGCTCTGGACCTGGCCCGGCAGGAAGCCTCGATTTCGCAGTAGCCTTGGGCGACGGTCGGTAATCCCGTGTGCGGAATGCGAAGGGTGCCCGACACGGAACCAATCCGTGCCGGGCACCCTTCGCCTTGCCGAGGGATGATCGGTCGGCCGACTACTTCCCCGGATCCACTCGAAACTAGCGATCCCACCAGGGGCGGAGCGGGTAGGAGTACGTGCCGGTCGCGGGGTCGGGCTTGATGCACTGGAACTGGTGCACCTGGATGTTGTTGATTTCGAAGTTCAGGCGCGACCCGGCCATGTAGAGACCCCAGAGACGGGCCTTGGGCTCGCCGACCATGGTCTTGGCCTGCTCCCAGTTGTCCTGGAGGTTTTCGGTCCAGTGTTGCAGGGTCAGGGCGTAGTGCTGACGGAGGTTCTCCTGGGTCATGACCTCAAAACCGGTGTCCTGGATGGCCAGTTCGATTTCGGCCGGGCTGGCCAGCTCGCCATCGGGGAAGATGTACCGGTCGATGAAGCCGCCGGCCCTCTTGTTGTCGTGGGAGTTGGTCCGGGTGATCTGGTGGTTGAGGAGGATGCCGCCGGGGCGCAGCTTGTTCATCATCTCCTTGAAGTAGGAGGGGTACTGCTTGTATCCCACATGCTCCATCATGCCGATTGAGCAGATGCCGTCGAAGCCTGATTCGGGCACATCGCGATAATCCATCAGGCGGACCTCGGCCAGGTCGCCCAGGCCCTCCTTCCTGATCCACTCCTGGGCCCATTCCACCTGTTCCTCGGCCAGGGTGACACCGATGACGTGGATGCCACGCTTGGCGGCGGCCACCTCCATCGAGCCCCATCCGCAGCCCACGTCAAGGAGCCGGTCGCCCTTCTTCAGGTTCATCTTGTCGAGGACCATGTTGAGCTTGTGCTCCTGGGCTGCCTCCAAGGTATCGGTCGGCTTCTCGAAGACGGCGCAGGTGTAGGTCATGGAGGACCCCAGGAAGAGGCGGTAGAAGTCGTTGGACTGGTCGTAATGGTAGCTGACCGTGGCCGCATCGCCCTTGCGGGTGTGGGGGCGCAGGCCCTCGGTCAGGCGCTTGGCCAGGGAGGGGCCCTCGATTGCAGGAGGCTCGGGGATGCGAATCCCGTGCGAGAAGATGGCGGCGGCCATGCGGGCCAGATCGGTCTTGCCGGGCTTCTTGACGTACTTCTTCAGGGCCACCAGGTCCTTGAAGACCTGATAGGGATTGCCTGGCTGCAGGTCCGGCGAATCCAGGTCGCCCTGCAGGTAGGCCCTGGCCAGACCCAGGTCGTTCGGATTCTCGGCGATGTAGTATATTGCGCGCGAGTTCTTGATCTCCAGATGGAGCGGTGCGGCCGAATCTCCGAAGTGCGATCCGTCGAAGGCGGTTATCTGAACCGGCGCGGCAGGGTCCAAAAAGAGCCGGATCATTTCCGCGACCGTCATATTGCTTCTGGCCATGAAGCCCCCTTTTCTGACGTCCTGATTGCGAATAAGCATGACAAATCAGGCCGCCTGTGGTTGTTTTCTGGACCCAACCGTACTCCTCGTACTGGCCTGTGCCGGTATTCTCTGAGCTGATGTGTGCCTTGTCGAATCCCCTTTTCGCTGGTAATGCTGGTGCTGAAAGTGAGGCGACCGTGATTGGTGAGGATAACCAGGAAGGGTTGATTTCGAATCCCGACAATGCCTCTTCACCGGGGAACCTGCGGGAAGAGGAGGTGCCCGCCTGGGTCGGTCGAACGCTGGTCCGGCTGGGGCACTCGAATTTTCGTGCCGGATTCAGTCTATCGGCCAGGGACCGCTCCTATGCCAGGGCCAGGGGGAAGGCAACCATCAACCGCCATGCCCACGAAATGCTGGCCAAAAGGGTCGGACCGGCCCATCCCTTGAAGGATGGGAAACAGACACCGTACAGAGGTCATCCTGTCTTCACGGCCCAGCATGCCACCGGTACCTGTTGCCGTGGATGCATCCAACGTTGGCACCATATTCCCAAGGGCCGCCCTCTGACCGACCGTGAGATCGATCGGTTGGCCGCCCTGGTCATGGGGTGGATCGAGCGCGACTTGATGCATCATCCAGCCTGATACCGGTCGGATGATGCACCGTGGCAGGGCCTTATCGGGGATGCTCGTTGGATGGGGGTTGACTGGCCCTATGCCTTTGCGGGTTTGGTTGAGCGGTCCGCACCTGCCGACTGCTTGGTCCCAAGCGCCTTCCTGGCTTCGGCCTTGAGCATTTCGGGGGTCTTCCGGGTGCCGTTTTCCTCGGCGTCCTTGATGATGGCCTTGACGTCCAGGTCCGGGTTCTGGTCCTGCGTGGCCACCAGGTCGCGGGCCTCCTGGCGGTTGAGGACCGTAGGCAGGGTGCCGGGCATGGGCTTGCGGGCTGTTTCGGCCAGGAAGAGGACGGTCACCAGGCCGCAGACCGAGGTGAACATGATCCAGTATGCCGGGGCCAGGCCCTTGCCTGTGGCTGTCACCAGGCCTTCCATGATGACCGGTGCCGTACCGCCGAAGACGGCCACGGCCAGGTTGTAGGAAAGTCCCATACCACCGTAGCGCGAGGCGGTGGGGAAGAGGGCGGGCAGGGTCGAGGCCAGATTGGCCACAAAGAAGATGACCGGTATGGCCAGGAGGACCAGGCCGGCGAAGACCGCGCCCGTGGTGCTCTGTTCCAGAATCCTGAAGGCCGGAAGGGAGAGGCACAGTCCGGTGAAGGCGCCCATGAAGAGTACCTTTTTGCGGCCGAACCTGTCGGAGAGGGCACCGGTGATGGGGATGCAGAAGGCCACCAGGAGGAGGACGGGCAGGGATAGCAGGTTGGCCTGGGCCGTGTTGTAGTGGAGTGTGCCTGTCAGATAGGTGGGCATGTAGGCCGTCAAGGTGTAGCTGAGGGTGTTGGCCGCGGCCACCAGGATGAAGGCCATGAGCAGTTCCTTCCAGTACCCTCGGATCAGGTCGCCCAGGCCCTTGTGCTCGCTCTTGGTCTTCTCGTCCGTAACTGCTTGCGCCTGTTCAAAGGCCGGGGTGTCCTGGACCTTCGCCCTGAAGTAGACGGCGATGCCTGCCAGGGGAAGGGCGATGATGAAGGGGATGCGCCAGCCCCAGGCAAGCATGGCCTCGGGTGAGAGCTGGAACTCCAGGAGTGAGACCAGACCGGCCCCGAAGGCATAACCCAGGTAGGAGCCCACGTCCAAAAGGGAAGCAAAGAAGCCGCGATGCCGGTCGGGGGCATACTCGGTGACCATGGTCGATGCGCCGGCATATTCTCCACCGGTCGAGAATCCCTGGACCAGCTTGAGCAGGATCAGAAGGATGGGGGCCAGCGGGCCCACGGCCGCGTACCCTGGTAGGACTCCGATCAGCAGGGTGGCTGCCGACATGCTCAGGAGGGTGAAAGCCAGGATTCGTTGCCGGCCCAGTTTGTCGCCGAGCTGGCCCAGCACCACGCCGCCCAGAGGTCGGGCGATGAAGGTTACCGCGAACACACCCAAAGAGAAGAGACGCTGAATGGCATCCGAAGCGTCGGAGAGGAAGACCCGGCCGATGGTCACGGCCAGGTAGCCGTAGACTCCCACGTCGTACCACTCCATGAAGTTGCCGACCACGGTGCCGGCGATGGCCCGTTTCAGTGTCGACGCATCGACCACGTTGATGTCAGTGAGATGCAGGCGCTGGTTCCAGCTTCGGTGGGGATGCTGGTTGCGCTTCCTGGTCCTGCCTTTGGTGGCGGGCCCAGTCTTTCCGCCCCGCCCATGACCCTGCTTCGAATTGAGATTATTTCCGTCGGTTGAACTTGATTCCTCTTGTGCCATCATTCCTTCTTCGGCCCCCTGGCCGTACTGCATTTCGAGTGTTTTGGTATCCCTCAGTGGTCTCCTATCAGGTGGTTTTTAGGAAAATGCCATGAAAATACACTGTAACACTCGGGTCTTGGCGGGGGCCGGATATGAAAGGAGCCCCGCTATTGCGGGGCATACTGACACCGCGGCATAGAGCCTGATGCCGAATCCTGTCGCTTGCGGGGCAGAAGAGCAGCGGAGGCGAATGCCGCTGGTTATGGTCAGCTCAGAGAATCTGACAGAATTCGATGGTCTCCCTGTTGGGTCCGTAAACGTTGAAGTAGCGGATGCCGCGATCCCAGAAGGTGGGGATGGACTGGATGCCGTCTTCCTTGATTTCCAACCCCAGATTCCTGGCATTCTGATAGGCGGCTTCGATATCCGGGGTATCCAGGGCCCAATGATTGATGGCTCCAGTGGTCAACGGGGCCTCTTCGCCTTCCCAGGTCTCGATGGTCAGGTGACCATAACGCATGAAGGCGCAACGGTTCTCTCCGTTGGGGAAGACTCCCACCAGCTCGAAACCGAGCTTGGCGGTATAGAAGTCAACGGTCTCATCCAGGTTATGGGCAATCATGCCTGAGTGCTGGAGGTCTGTGGTGAATGCCGACATTGGCTGCATGGATAACTCCTTTGTTGTGGCGAGCACCGTATTCTGGCGTATGGCCGATACGTGCTGCTGGAACCATGGTATGCGATGCTCGGTACGGAACCTCTGGTGCCGGTTGCCGCTGCTTCAGGGATTCCGATTCCCGGTTGCGCTTGCGCGGTTCTCAGTCCCCGAAGGCGACCACCGCCTTGATGACACCGCCGATCGATCCGGACATCAGATCGGGCACTTGTTCGAGGCTCAATATGTGGGTGACCAGACCTGCGATATCCATGCGAGCGGAGGCCAGGAGGCTGATGGCATCGCCGAATGAACATGGGTTGCTGAAGGATCCCTTGATGGTCAGTTCCTTGCGGTAGATGTCATAGGCGTTCATCGTGAATCGGGCATCGGGGCAGCCGATGCCGAACATGAGCACCTGGGCGCCCCGGCGGCAGGCCTTGATGGCCATGGTCTCGGCAGCTGGAACCCCGACGGCTTCGATCACCAGGTCATAGTGGTCCCGGGGCGGTGTCTGTCTCCGTTTGTCCGATCTGTAGACGGCATGAAGGTTGTTCAAGGCCTTTCCCCTGGCCAGTTTCGTCTCGTTCAACCCGGCCATGTCGACCTGAAAGAGGCCCTGAATCCTGAGGAGTTGGGCAAAGAGCTGGGCCATGAAACCATCCCCAACAATCAGGGCCCGCTGGTTGGACCGCAGGTCCAGGCATCGAATGCCATGCAAGGCACAGGATAGGGGACCGATGGCAGTGGACTCCAGAAATTCCAATCGATCGGGCAGCCGGTAGACCACCTTGGCCGGGGCGGAGAAGTACTCGGACATCCCACCTCCGCGTGTCACACCGATGACCGCCAGGTGTCGGCAGAGTTCGGGTCTGCCGTTTCGGCAGTAATCGCAACGTTGACAGGTGATGTTAGGGTCCACGGCCACCCTGTCCCCCTCGGCCGCCTGGCCTCCGTCAGCCAGGGTGACCGACCGGGTACCGATGGCCGCCACGGTTCCGCAGCTCTCGTGCCCCAGGATAATCGGGAGATTGGCCTCAATCGACCCCTGTGCTCCCTGGTAGATGCCGCGATCTGTGCTGGATATGCCTGTAAAGGCGGTGCGGATGAGAACCTCTCCCGCCTTGGGCCGAGGAACCGGGACCTGCCTCATGTGCAGGCCGCGTGTTCTGTCCAATACCAGTGCCCTCATGATGGTTTCCCTCCGCCGGCTGCGGTGCAGGTTTGCTCGTCGCTGTGCTTACTGCTCTTCAGGTATTGCGGCTTGGACCTTGTGCATACCTATAGGGTGAATCGTCTTCGGACTGATGCCCCTCATCTGATTGAGGAGTTGGGTGCCGGAGTTCTCGACTGCCTGGTTTCATCCTAGGGTCGCCAGGATTTGGAATCCGGTGCTTTTCTGCCGGATATCGGTATTATTTTGCCCTTTTCTTGGATAGGATGGGTGGTCATCGCCCTGGCAGTGACAGGGTTGGCAAAGGTGCCGTTGAAGCTCTCCCCCTGTGTGCGATCAGTTGTGCTGAGTGCGACCGATTGGGTCAAGAGCAACAGGCCGTTTCCCCGCACATATCGGAGGTGGGTGAGCATGGGCAGTCATGTCGATGGGCGGGCGGATTTGGAGGTGGTCCTGCCTCGGAGCGGCGAGAGCATCCGCTGGGTGGAGCACGGGTACCCTTCGGCCTTGGCCCGGTGGCATCACCACATCGAAATTGAGATCCATCTGATCCGCAAGGGTAGGGGAATGATGATGGCCGGGGATGGGATGGTGCCTTTTGATTCGGGGCAGGTTTCCCTCCTGGGGAGCGATGTTCCCCATAATTGGATTTCGGAATTGGATCCGGGTGAGGTGTCCATTCCCAAGCGGGATGTGGCCTGCCAGGTTCATCCCGAGCGCATCCGAGCCCTGGCGCGGATTTTCCCCGAGGCCGGGAGGATACTGACCCTGTTGAGACGGAGTGGGCAGGCCCTTGTCCTGTCCGGTGCTTCCGCGCACCGAGCGGCCACCATCCTGATTGGTATGGGGGCGCATCATGATCTTGACCGGCTGATTGACCTCCTGGCGATTTTCCGTATCTTCATCCAGGCCCCTCGCCGGGAGTGGATGACAGTGGTCACACCGGGTTACGTGGCGGAGGCGCCCGACGGCATGACGGAACGGGTCAACCAGGTCCTGGCGTATATCACGGCACATATCGCAGACCGGATTACCTTGGAGGAGGTCGCTGCCCAGGTGGTCATGAGTCCCTCAGCGTTCTCCCGTTTCTTCAAGGAGGCGGCGGGAATCAACTTTTCCGCACTGGTCTGCCGCTTGCGGACTGCACGCGCCTCCCTCCTCCTGGTCACCACCGATCTGCCCATCGCCCGGATTCAGTCCTTGAGCGGGTTCGGTAATGCCTCCAACTTCAACCGTCGCTTCAAGATGGAGACCGGCACGACCCCGCGTGCCTACCGCCGGGCGTATCGGCGCTGAGGCCGTTGATTCCTCTTCAAGTAATGAAGTAAGCAAATGGACGAACTACGTCCGAATGGTGGATGCTGCTTGGGAGGATGCACGCGGGTGCTCTAGCATCGTCCCCATGAGGAAAATGACATCACGGCAGTCCTGGTTGCCCATGGGTGTCTTTTTCTATGTCGATGCCCGATGGCGTTGATGTCCTTCGCCTGATGGGCCAGAACCGGCTCGGTTCTTCTTCTGATTCATATATCCGCCTCGGTGTTTGAGGTCTCTTTTTCCATTGCTGACGGGTGTGGGGCCATCGGATGGTTTGGATCCATACCGTATTGGATACCCGCCTCAACCCGGGTGCACTCGCACCGTGGGAGGTTCATCCCCCGTCTTTCCAATCGCAGCATCCGACCAAGGGAGTGCCGGTATGACCATCAATGCAACCATGGAATCCCACCAATTCGTCAGCGACCTTGACGCCCTGTCCATATACAGGCGCTTGCGCACCAGGTATCGGGAGGATCAGCTCTTCCTCCTGGAGTCCCTGAGTGGTCCCGATCCGGACAGGAACCGTTCGGTGATTGGATTCGAGCCCATGTTGACCCTGAGTGTGACGGACCACGTTATGACCATTGATCCGCTGGGTAACGTACAGCTGGCAGGTCTGTTGGAGGTCTTCGGCCGGATTGAGCAGGGGGTGGTTCGCCATCCGGTCCCCGACATCCAGGAGGTGTTCGCGGTGCTGAGGGGGATTGAGTCCTCCTTCGCCATCAGCGGCGGCCATGAAGGCCCCTTCGGGATGGGATGGTTCGGCTACTTCGGGTATGACACCATTTTCATGATTGAGGACCTGGAAGAACGCATTCCCAGGGATGCGGCCCTGCCGGTCATCTCGCTGACCCTCTACCGGGGAATCATCACCCTGGACCTGAAGGCTGGCGGCCACTGCGCCACGCTGATCCATCTGAGCGGCGACCCTGGCGGGTACGACATCCGGGATGGTCGGGGAAGCAGGGAAAGCGGCAGTCCGGTAGGGCAGGAAGACGCGGGTGACATTGAGTACAGCAGGCTTGACGGGCAGCCGGATGGGAAGAGCGTTGGGCATGAGTCCGACCGGTTTGCGGAAATGCTGGGCCTGCTGCAATCTGACGCACCCCTTGCGGAAGACCCTGCCCGGACCGGTGCAGGGTCTGAGGATGCCGGATCGAACTTCCCTTACAGTGCCCATGACACGATTGACCGAGACCTCTTCTATCGGTGGTTTGCCAAGGGCAAGGAGCACATAGCCCAGGGAGATGTGTACCAGCTCCAGCTCGGGCATGAGATTCAGGTGGACTCCAGGATTCCGCCCTTCCAGGTCTACCAACGGCTGCGTCGGCAGGACCCGTCCCCCTATATGTACTATTTTGTGACTCCCCAAGGGGTACATGTCATCGGCGCCAGCCCCGAGCTCTTCATCGGGCTGACCCCTGATGGTGACATAACCCTGAGGCCCATCGCCGGAACTGTCGGCAATCCCGGAGATGATGAGGCCCGCCAGGCGGCCATCAGGCAGCTGACCGGCGACCCCAAGGAACGGGCCGAGCACCTGATGCTGGTGGATTTGGGGCGCAACGACGTAGCCAGGTGCTGCACACCCGAATCCTTGGAGGTGGACCGGCTGATGACCACCGAGGTTTACTCCCACGTCATTCATATGGTCTCGGATGTGGTCGGTCGAATCCGGCCTGGCCTGGACAAGTACGACGTCTTCTCGGCCGCCTTCCCCGCCGGCACCATGACAGGAACCCCCAAGGTGCGCGCCGTGGAGATCATCGAGGAGACCGAGGTCAGTTCGCGCGGGGTATATGCCGGGGCGGTGGGCTTCCTCGGATTTGACGGCCAGGTCCTGACGGCGCTGTGCATAAGGACGGCCTCCTACCATTCGGGCAGATACCACCTGCGCGCCTCGGCCGGAATCGTCGAGGATTCTCAGCCGGAAAGCGAATGGCAGGAAACCATGAAGAAGATGAGTTCGGCCTATCTGGCTATCACCGGAAAGGAGCTGGCCCATGAGAGTCTTGCTGGTTGATGCCTTCGACAGTTTCGTCTATGTGGTCAAGAACTACGTGGACCTGTTGGGCGCCGATACGACCATTGTCCGGGTGAACCACTTTGCCGAGGTGGATCCACTCACCTTCGATGCGGTCATCCTGGGCCCTGGACCGGGCCATCCGGAGGACTGCGGATACCTGGAGCTCCTTGACCGGGTTGCGGGACGGAAGCCGGTATTCGGCATCTGCCTGGGCATGCAGGCCATCGCAGTACATGCCGGAGCCCAGGTGGTCAGGGCCTCCAGCCGCCAGCACGGCAAGGTGAGCGGGATAAGAAACGACGGGAAGGGCTGCTTCAAGGGTCTGCCCGATACCTTCGATGTGACCAGATACCATTCCCTGGTTGCCGATGAGACCTCGGTCGGGCAGGTCGCCGATCTGGAGATCAGTGCGCGCTCGCTTCTGGACGGGTATGTGATGGGCCTGAGACGTGGTCGATCGCTCATGGAGGGTGTCCAATTCCACCCCGAGAGCATCGGCAGCCAGTATGGTCACCAGGTGATTGGCAACTTCTTCCGGGAGTACTGCGGCTCGCCTGCTGGGAACTGACCCGTTGCGGTCGGCTGTCGGTAATGGGGGCCGACCGCACCCGAAGTCCGTATCAGGACATCTCGCTACGGCCCTGGCGCCAGTATCCCATGAAGGAGACACTGCGTCGGTCCATTCCGTGGTCTCTGACCAGCATGCGCCTCAGGTCACGGACGGTGGCTGCCTCGCCGGCAATCCAGGCATACAGGTCATCGGTTTGGATGACGGTATCCGCCTCAGCGGAATCGGATGTCTCCCAGAGCAGCTCGCGGTCGATATCGATTTCCCTGAATTCCTTGGAGGATTGAGCGGCCTCGTCCGAGTCGGAATGGACCGGCAGGTCATCCAGGAGGTTGTGCATGGCCTCGGTAAGGGCATGGCCATGGCCGGACTCGTCACGCACTGTCCAAATGACGCGGATGCCCTCCGGCGTTTGGAGGGGGAGGCGGTCCTCTTCGGCCGGGACTTCAATCACCACCACCCCATCGCCATGCCACTGGTCGCGAACCAGGCTTTCCATTATGGCGGCGATGGCCGGGAGCGCCGTTTCATCACCCGCCAGGAGGATATGCCTGGATTGGCCCGGGTGAAAATCAAGTCCTGGAACCTGTCCTCCGACCCTTCCATCGGGGCCAATGATGACGGCTTTGTCGCCTGGCTTGGCCTGCTCTGCGAAGGTTCCGGCAGGTCCGGAAGGATCGTGGATGACGAAGTCCACATCCATTTCCCCGATCTCGGGTCTGAGAGCGCGAACCGTGTAGGTGCGCATCGGGTTGCGGCGTTCCGTGGGGAGGGCCCTCCATTCCTGCAGCCAGCCAAGCGGAACGTCTGGGGCAATCTCGAAGAAGGAGGGGTCAGGTACTGATCCGTCCGGAAGAGGAAGGATGATTTTGATCCTCTCGTCGTATCCTGCATCGGCGAAGATCTTCAGGTCGGGGCTCTGGAAGACGATGCGGCGGAAGTGGGGCGAGAGTGTTTCCGTTCTGGCCACGGTGACATGGAAGGGAATCAGGGATACCGGGTGGTTGGCGGGAAGTTTCATGGTCATTGCTCTTTCGGTTGGGTTGTATGGCTGACCTTGGACTCAGACCTATTGTGTGGGTGTCTGGGTTGCCGAGAATCAGGACACCGGGTTTGGTGTCATAGAGCTGGATTGCTGTGTTTCGGATATCGGATGCCGAATCATGGGGATGTGCATTACCGGGGCCTCACGGAGTGGGCTCCGAGGCTATGGAGGGGAGCAGGTGTCATCAGTGGAGTGCCGGTGGATCCATCCTTCACCACGGTGGACGCGATGTCGAACACCTCCGTGACCAGGTTCTCGGTCATGACCTCGTCGGGAGCGCCCAGTGCGACCCTCCTGCCATCCTTGATGGCCAGGATCCAATCCGAGTATCTGGCGGCCATGTTCAGGTCGTGGAGAACCATGACCACCGTGACGCCCTCCTGCCTGTTCAGGGTGCTCAGCAGGTCAAGCACCTCAAGCTGGTAGGCGATGTCGAGGTAAGTGGTCGGCTCGTCAAGAAGGAGTATGTCGGTCTGCTGGGCGAGGGTCAGGGCAATCCAGGCGCGCTGGCGCTGGCCTCCGGACAGGCGGTCGATTGGACACCCCGCCATATCGGTCAGTCCGGTCAGGGCAAGGGCCCGTTCCACCGCCTTTTCGTCCTTGGTCGTCCACCGTTCGACGAAGTGGTGGTGGGGGTATCGGCCGCGAGCGACCAGGTCGGCGATGGTGATGCCGGCGGGGGCTGACGGGTTCTGTGGCAGCAGCCCCAGAATCGTTGCAACCTTGCGGGTGGGGATGCTGGTGATGGGCTCTCCATCCAGCATGACGGTCCCCGAGGCCGGTTTCAGTATCCTGGCCACGGCCTTGAGGAAGGTTGATTTTCCGCACCCGTTGGGTCCGATGATGGACCCCATCGTGTGTGGGGGTATATCCAGACTCAGGTCCTCGATGACCGCACGCCCGCCATAGGTGAGGCGAAGGTGCGAGGCGGTCAGCCTATGCGCGCTGCTCCAGGAGTCGTGTGCCGGGGGTGACGTCATGATGTTCAGAGCTCCTGTCTGCGGGTCATGAGGACCATGATCAGGATGAGGACGGGGCCGCCCACAATGCTGGTGATGATGCCGACCGGCACCTGGGTTGTGGGCAGATGCTGGGCGACGATGTCGGACCCCAGAACCAGGCAACCTCCCACCAGGCCCGACTGGATAAGGGCCGATGCTCCCCGACCGACCAGGACCGCGGCGATGGGGCCGGAGAGGAACGAAACGAAGGAGATGGGACCGGTGGTCGCCGTTGCGACGGCCAGGAGCAGCACACCCACGATGATCACCTCGAACTGGACACGGCTTACCCTGACTCCCAGTCCGGCGGCCATCTCCGGTCCCAGCTGCAGTGTGCTGACATTCCTATCGAGTGCCAGCAGGAGCATGGCGCCGACGAGGGTTGTTGTTGCCAGTATGGGTAGATCGGACCACTGGGCATCGGCCAGGCTGCCCGTCAGCCACCGGGTTGCTGCCTGGATGTCCCATTGGCTGCTGCGAACCATGAGCCAGGAACCCAGAGCATTGAACCCTGCGGCCACTCCGATTCCGATCAGTATCAGCCGGGTCGGGTCGAACGAACCGCGCCAGGCCAGGGCCATGACCAGGAGGGCTGTCAGGAGACCGCCCATGACCGCCAGGCAGGCCAAGGGCATGCCCGACAGGCCCAATACGACAATGCCGAAGATGGCGGCCGTGTTGGCTCCTGCCGTGATGCCGATGATATCCGGGCTGGCCATCATGTTGCGCAGGAGGTGTTGGAAACCAATTCCGGCCATGCCGAATGCGATGCCGGCGGCGCAGCCGATCAGTGCCCTGGGCATGCGGAGTTGGAGAATTACGAATCTGGTCCCTTCGTCCCCCTGCCCCAGGAGTGCTCCAATCAGGTCGTTCATGGAGTATGTGCGGTGTCCCAGAACCAGGTCGGACAGCGCGAGAGCAACCAGGAGTACCACAAGCAGGATGGTGACTGCCAGTGAACGAACGGTATGGGTCCGTCGTATCCGTTGCAGGTCGGTCATCGCATCGGGTCTATGCGATTTCTGAAGGGCGGGGTTACCGCCATGAACGGGGGAAGCGACCATGCCTATACCTCCGCGGTTCTTCTGCGCCCGGCCAGAATCACGAATACGGGAGCCCCAATCAGTGCCGTGACGATGCCGACCTCTACATCGGATGGACGGGTGATTATCCTGCCCACCACGTCGGCGCCAACCACCAGAAGGGGGCCGATGAGGATGCTCAGAGCCATGATTCGTCTGTAGTCGGGTCCTATAAGCAGTCGTGCCACATGGGGGACCACCAGTCCGACGAAGCCAATCGGACCCGCCAGTGCCGTACAGGAGGCGCAGAGGAGTATCGCCGCAAGCCAGGCCAGGCTGCGGACACGCCCGACGTGCATACCCAGTCCTTCGGCCATCTGATCACCCAGGGTCAAGGCGTTGATTCCGGGTGTCAGACAGAAGGCGAGTATCAGGCCAAGGGCGAGAAGAGGCAGGACCGGCATCATGAGATCGAACCGGGCGCCGGAGATTCCGCCCACCTGCCAGAAGCGATATGAGCTGATGACATTGATGCGCGGCAGAAGGATGGCGGAGGTAAGAGATCCCAGTACCGAACTGATCACGACACCGGCCAGGGTCAGCCGTAGCGGAGATGGACCGGATGGCCCCAGGGAGCCTATGGCCCAGACGGCAAGTGCGGTCGTCGTACTGCCCAGCAGACCCACCCAGACATACTGGGCCGGGGTCGATAGGGAGAAGAAGGCTATGGAACAGACGATCGCCAGGGCCGCCCCCGTATTGAACCCCAGAATCGACGGGTCCGCCAGTGGATTGCGAGATATGCCCTGCATCAGGGTCCCGGCCACCCCGAGCCCGGCACCGACCAGGAGGCCGAGGACGGTGCGGGGGATTCTCAGGCGGATGGCCGAGACCGCGATGTCATCCGAGGAGGCGGACAGGGCGTGGAGGATGTCGGAAGGGCTGACGGAACGGGATCCGAAAACCAGGGACAGGGCGCAGACCATGACCAGGCAGACCGCCAGAATCAGCCCGGACAAGACCATGGGTCCGTTTCCATTGCGATGCATGGTTGCTCGCCGGGTGCCTGGGCGCGGAGTCACTCCCGACCGCATATATGCGCCACCTCTCCCTCTTTCATCCCCTCACCTGCGGCCTGATCAGACCTTGGCGGCAGCCTCGCCCAGAAGTTGGGCGTATGCGTCGGTCGTCTTCTGGATGGACAGGGCCGAGGGGTCAAGGGCATTGGCCATCTCGCTGTCATTGTCGATGACCACGACGGATCCGCGCTCAACTGCGGGAATCTTGGAGAGGAGGGGGTCCTTGCGCATCGCTTCAAGCAGGTCCGGGGTGCCGTAGGTAACGATGATGTCGACATCCTTGTACCTGTCGGCATGCTCGGAGGAGATCTCCTTGTAGAAGTTCTTGGTGCTCTTGGAGTCCTCCTTGATGGACTCCGGAGTCTCCATACCGAGGTCGTTCAGGAACTGAGGCCGGGCGTCGGAGGTGGTGTAGACGCTGAACTTAGAGAGCTTGGAAGCATCGAAGTACATCACTGCCGCGGTCTTACCCTTGATGGACGGTTGGGCCTCTCCGGCCTTTGAGATGCGCTCCTCCAGGTCGGCTATCAGCTGCTTGCCCTTTTCGGGTTCTCCGATGGCCTTGGCTGTGGACGTGATGACCTTGCGCCAGGGGTCGCCCCAGGCAACCTCCTGATAGGCGATTGTCGGCGCAATCTTGCTCAAGGTGTCATACTGCTTCTTGGTCATGCCGGAGAGCAGGCCGATGATTAGATCGGGCTTGGACGCGGCGATGGCCTCGACATCGATGCCGTCCGATTCGTCATGCAGCTTGGGCATATCCGCCTTGGCCACATGCATCTCATCCAGGGCATCCTTGGTCCAGGGCAGATACCCTCCATCCACGGTCTTGCCGAAGGAGTTCTTCTGGATGCTGACCGGCACGACCCCCAAGGCGATGAGGTTGTCGGGAGTGGCCCATCCGACGGTGGCGATGCGCTTGGGCTTGGAAGGGATCGAGGTGGTGCCGTAAACATGATCGATCTTGACGGGGAAGGAATCCTGCTGCCCGGAGGTTGTGGTCTCGCTGGACGTGGCTGTCTGCGAATTCTGCCCGCAGGCGCCTAGAAAGAGCGTGGAGCTTGCCAGTACGGTGACGATCGCGATGGCGCGTTTGAGCCGAGTCAGGGGAAGGGATGTTCGAGTATGCATGTGGTTCCTTTGATTGTGCTGTGGAATTGGCATGGCGCACCAGAGCCAAATACCAGATTTAGCATCGGGGCGACAGGAAGAAAAGAGTTGATTTCCTTAGCTGCATGTGTTAATTGGAGTGCTTGTATTTGGGGAGTGCAATTGGAGATGCCCTGCCGAAACGTTCATGTTTCGTGTAGCACTGCTGAGTGCAAGAAGCGCTTCCGTGCGCTGCCTTGACGTCAAAATCTCAACATACGTATAAATCGGAGATGGACAGTGCAATCGGCTTTACAGTGATGGTAAAGCCAAATCCGTGTGGTTCCATAGATAGGACAATGTAGTAACTCTAAAAGGGGAACAAAAGCGTGACTGTTGATATAGCAGAGTGGTAACTGAATGAACTGAAGGGGCAGTCCGATGGACGATCGTGCTGCTTCTTCATCGTCTTGTTTCTCAACCCGTACCCGCCATCCTCCTGTGCAGCGGCCTGAAATGGGCTATTGACAGTCAGACCGTGGTGGAGCGCCACCCTTTGCGACCTGCTTGATGAATAATGACACCGAAAGGCTCCGGAATGGGCAATATCGAATTGAGCGTATCGAATCTAACTGTTCGGATAAAGAACAAGACGATTCTCTCTCATCTCTCATTGGAGGTTGAAGAAGGGGCCTTCCATGGGGTCATCGGGCCTAATGGCGCGGGAAAGACGACGCTGTTCACTGTCTTGCAGGGATTGCAAAAACCGACTGAGGGAACGGTATCGGTTCTGGGCAAGGCGCCCTATCCGCGGAACCTGGCTTTGCTCCGCCAAATCGGCATCCAACCTCAGCAGTCCTCTTTCTTCCCCAAAACAACGCTCGTTGAGCACCTCACTGCGGTGGCGGATATCTACCAGGTGCCCCGGTCGCGTGTGGACGATCTGGTTGATGCGTTGAAACTGAATCATGTGGCATCCAACAAGGTTGAATCACTATCCGGCGGTGAACAGCAGAGATTGGCTATCGCCACGGCTGTCATCCATCGTCCTCGTCTGCTCTTTTTGGATGAGCCGACTGCCGCCCTCGACCCCGAGTCACGCCACGATCTTGTGAGCCTGCTCAAATCGAATCAACAATTGGCCGCCACGGTTCTTTACACGACGCACCACCTGGATGAGGCGGAGCGGTTGTGCAACATGGTCTCGATTTTGGCTGATAAGCATATTCTCGTGACGGCCAGTCCCAGCAGGCTTATTGCGCAAGCGGAGATGGAGTCAACCATCCTTCTTCCAAATGCCTTAGATCAGGCCGATCATGTGGTTCACCTCGTAGGAAGTGACTATGTAAAGGTCACACCCGACGGTTTATCAGTGCGTACCCGGGATACTGGAGTTACCTTCGCGAAATTGGTTGATTCCGGAATCAATACAAGCCAGGCGCAAGTCAAGGATGGGCGTCTTGAGGATGTCTATCTTCGCCTGCTCGAAAAGGAGAACGCCGAATGAACAGCTTCAGAACCCTATTCAAGTTGATGTTCCACTATGATCTTCGCGACTGGTCCACTATGGTTTTCACCTTCCTCTTCCCTGTAGCATTGCTATTGGTTTTGGCCCTGTCTTTTAAGAGCTTCGTTCATGGAATTGATATCGTCAGTCAAATCAGCGCCAATGTCATTGCATTTGGCGCAGCCTACGTGGGTATTTTCTCGGGTGCTTCGCACATTGCTACCTGGCACGAGAACGGCATGCTTCGGACGGTCCGCAATTTCCCCCTATCCTCGAATGTGATTATCTTCTCCCAGGCCGTGGTGGGTATCGTCGTCCTGCTGGCCCAGGCTGTGGTGCTTGTAATCATGGGAATGATCATGGGGATGGCGCTGAAACCGACGTTTTTGTCGGGGTTGCTCCCTCTGGTTCTTGGCTACCTCCTGTTCTTTTTCTTGGGCGTCATCATCGCCCTGATAATTCCCTCCATTGCAGGCGTATCCATCTTTGCGAACATTATTATTTTGCCCCTGGGCTTTATCGGCGGAGCCATGATGCCTGTATGGATGTTGCCGTCTTGGGTGCAGACCATTGCACCGTATACGCCCTTGTATCACATGAGGGAGGCACTGTCGATGATGCTGATCGGATCGGGCACCTGGACTCATGCCTGGATCGGACTCCTGTATCTCGCCGTGGGTTGCATTCCATTGGGGCTCATCTCTGTGTACGGTTTCCGCTGGAAATAAGGACGCGCAGAAGTGTGCTCGTGACGCTGCCATTCCAGCGCCATCAACCTCAGTGAGGCTCCTGTCTTGTCTCACGACACGGGTTTGAACGGTATCCGGTATCGCTCAGCATGTGAAAATCCGTCAATTGCCGTTCCCTGTTGCCCTATAGTGGAAGAGAATGTCCAATCAACAATGGCGTATTGAAAAAGACAGGATATCTGTATATGGATGAAACTCCGCTGACCCTCGATAATGTTTCTTTTCACTATGCCTCGGGCGGTCTTGGCATTAACGATGTGTCTCTGGCCTGCGGGACCGGTTCGTGGACGGCTTTGATGGGTCCATCAGGGGCAGGCAAATCAACCTTTCTTTACTGCGCTTCCGGCCTGTTGCCGATAGAAAGTGGAGTGGTTTCAATTGCTGGCAGGAATCTGTCCGGCATGCGTGAATCCGATCTGACGCGGATGCGGCGGGACCATATCGGATTCGTGTTCCAGGACTACAACCTGGTTGATGCCTTTACCTGCTTGCAGAATGTCATGTTGACAGCACTGTTTGGTGGCCCGTCCATTAAGAAGGAGAACGCTCTTCGAGCCTTATCGCTGGTAGGGCTGGGTGATTTTGCTGACTCGTATCCCGCAGACATTTCGGGTGGGCAGCGTCAGCGTGTGGCAATTGCCCGGGCTTTGGCTTCACAGCCGGACATTATTTTTGCTGACGAACCTACTGGAGCCCTGGACAGTCGAAGCGCCTCATTGGTCCTCGACTCTTTCGAGGCCGTGGTGGAACAAGGGCGCACCGTCCTGATGGTTACGCATGACCCCAACGTGGCGGCCAGGGCCCACCGTGTCGTCTTTTTAAAAGACGGCCAAGTGGATTCAATCTGCGAGGGGTACGATGCCGAGCGTCTGGCCATGCACTTGGCTGATATGGCATCCACAACGGCCGGGAGGCAAGTGCAATGAAGCGACATGGTCCCAACGGTCCGGCTCACCAAGCCCCCTCACACCTCTCGTCGAAGAGGGTCTCACTCCCAGCGCTTGTCTGGTCTCTGGTTAAGGCACACAGCGCCTCGTATATCGTCATGTCTGTGACAGTGTGCCTGACCTCTCTTCTGTTCTGTTCGACCTTGCAGGTTTACATGGCTGGCAGAATGCAGGACGGCATCGGGAAAATGGGATCCATGCATACCTTGCGCCGTCTCATGGCAGAAACGCCATATCGGAATGTCGTTATGATATCCACGGTGTCTGTGCTGTGCATAGGATTGATTTCCATCTTCCTCGTTCTTGCCTCAGTCTCCTTCCTGGTGCAGGACCGTAGGCGAGAGTTCGGAATGATGCGGCTTAATGGGGCCAGTCGGACAAGAATCATGGTGATGGAGCTGTGTGAATTCGCCTTGCCTTTGGCCCTTGCGAACATCGTAGGGTCCTTGCTCGGGTCTGTCCTGGCTATTCCTATGGGAAAGGCGTTTTCGGGCCCTTCGGAGTTTCCTGGCTCGGGAGTGAGCTTTGATTTGAGGGTTCGTCCGTCAGTTACTGTTCTGTCCTCTGCTTTCATGATGGTCGTCTGCCTGCTGGGAGTGTGGCTGGCAATACGAAAGCTGAATAAAGTGCCACCGCTGGGGCTGATGGCGCAAGAGTCTGCCAAGGGCGCCAAAAAGATGGGCAAGCTTCGAATTGTCATTTCCTGCCCACTGGTTCTGCTTTCCTTGTTCGTCGGTTTCGCTCCGATCTCCTTGCCTCTTGATATGCGCTGTATGCTGCTGGTCATCTTGGTAATCTGCGCTGTTTATGCAGCTTCCCCTCTTCTTGTGGCTGGTTCGGTTTCGCTGCTCGGTTTGATTCCGGAAAAGCTGTCCAGTGGGCCGGGGATTTTGGCTCGTCAGCGGGCCAGAAGGGAGACGGCCGGTTCTACGGCAGTCGCCTTGCCTGTCATGATGGTTTTGACGATCGTGATTTCTTTCCTGGCGGTCTTCCAGGCCGGTTCCATAGGAGGAAACATGTTAAACCTGCAGCCGCTTAAAGCGGATGTGATCGTAAGCTCTGACACCGAAGAAAGCTTCGACGAGCTGTCATCGACCATACGGGACCTGGGTGGTGAAGTCCGTGGAGCCGATATCTATACAACCCAAATCTGGGCCGTGGAGAATCCCTCAGGAACATTCCAGGTGGCCTGGCAGAACGGTACGGATGGGCTGGTCGGAGACGGTGCGAGGAGGGCTACCGCCCCCGAGGCGGTCGAAGGAAGCCTGTCTGACCTGGGCCCCGGAAAAATTGCCGTGTCGAACCAAAACACCGATTACCGGCTGGGTGACAAGGTTACCTTGATTGATCGCAGTGATAAACGTTATCAATTGACCGTGGCTGCCATCGTCAGGCCGCCCGAGGGTACGCCCCCTCTGCCTATGGACTTCCTGTCCTCAGCTGACGGACTACCTCATGCCGGCGAGGAGGAGCAGGTCTTAGCGCTTATCTCCGCGTCCTCGCCATCGGCAATCAGTGATATAACCAAAGCAATTCGTGGTGCCGGAATCAAGGGAATGTCGGTGGAAACCCGATCTGCTTTTATAGATCGGTTCTTACAGCGTGGCGTCTCAGGTCAGCACGCGCTGTCCGTTATGATTGTCGGCGGTACAGCACTCGCAATCATCTTCCTGCTTCAGTCGATAGCCATAGCCCTCTCCGAGCGGCAGGGGCAAAATCGGAGACTCTATCAAATTGGGGTATCACGGCAGTCCATCGTTTGGTCGGCTGTCCTGGAGACAGGCGTGAACATCCTTGCCGGTGCCTTAATCGCTGTGGTTGCTATATGCGTGGTTGTGGCGGCGGTAGCCTTGGCCTTTAGCGGTATAGGCCTGTCTGTTGCTTATACGCCAATTCCTCTAGGGCCGTTCTGCCTGGTCGGATTCCTGCTGCTGGTCATCGGCGTCGCCGCGACTCTCGTGGTCTCATATGGCACCTTGAAATCCGCTGGGGCAAATTAGTGGAGTACAAGAGCATGCTCCGATTGCTTGACTAGCCGCACTCCTCGGAGCGGCAGCCTTGACGGTTTTGACAGAGCCTGTGTATATTGTGATATCTACTTGGTAAACAACCACGCAGCGTTTTGGTCTGGCCGTTTTTTGATTTCCTTCAATGGGCCCCTGAGGCGTTGACTACTCCGTGGCATAAGCAGGAGAGTGGCATGACTGGGTTGACCAGCGGCTCCAAGCAAGAACAATCAACTGATACCGGGATGGCTCCGACTGCAGGGCAGGACTCTGAGCTGAGGCGCACCGCGAATGACACCATTCTCAAGGATCCCTCCACAGCGGATGCCGAGCAAGTGGCCCTTGCTCTGAATGTGGATCCTGACCGGGGCCTGGACGAGGCCGAGGCGGCGTGCCGGCTGGAGGCATTCGGCCCCAATGAACTGGCTGGGGCGCCTCCCGTACCCGCATGGCGGAAGTTCCTTCAGCAGTTCAAGGACCCCCTGGTCTACCTGCTGCTGGTGGCCACGGCTATTTCGCTGGTGGCCTGGGTGGTGGAGCGTTCTCATCCGGCGGCCGGTGGGGGCGAGCCCCTCCCGTTTGACGCCATCGTCATCATGATCATCCTCATCCTCAACGCCGCCCTGGGATACGCCCAGGAAGCCAAGGCCGAACGGGCGGTGGATGCCCTGGCGAGCATGACGGCTCCGCGTGCCTCGGTGTTGCGCGACGGTCAGGTGGTCAGCCTGGAGACCAGCAGGATTGTACCCGGTGATGTCGTGGTCCTATCCGAGGGAGACTCGGTCGGTGCTGACGGGAGACTGTTCCAGGCCGCGGGACTGCGCGTGGCTGAGGCATCGCTGACCGGCGAGTCACTGCCGGTGGGCAAGAGGCCCGGTCGGCTTGACCGGCCCAAGGCTTTGGGCGACAGGGCCAACATGGTCTTCAACGGCACCGCAGTGACCCAGGGCACAGGTCGCATGATTGTCACCTCCACCGGCATGGACACCCAGGTCGGAAGGATTGCCGGCATGTTGGCCGATACCCAGGAGGAGCCCACGCCCCTCCAGAAGGAGATGGCAAGGGTCTCCAAGCTCCTTGGACTGGCCGTCTGCCTGATTGCCGTCCTGGTTCTGGCCGCCCTGGCCCTGATGGAGGGCTTCCAGACGATTCAGGACCTGATTGACTCCCTGCTCATGGCCGTTTCCCTGGCCGTGGCCGCCGTACCCGAGGGGTTGACGGCCATCCTGACCGTGGTCCTTGCCCTGGGTGTGCAGCGCATGGCCAAGCACCATGCCATCGTCAAGAAGCTCAGCTCGGTTGAGACGCTCGGGTCGGCATCGGTCATCTGCTCCGACAAGACGGGGACGCTGACCCGCAATGAAATGACCGTTGAGCGGGTGGTTGTCCCCTCGGGGCAGGTCCGGCTCACCGGTACCGGGTACACCCCGGAGGGAGCCATGCAGCCGGTCACGTCCGCAGGGGCCGACGATCAGCTGACCGACCCCATCGATTCATCCCTGGCTGCGGAGGTTGAAGAGACCCTGATGGTCGGAGCCGTCGCCAACGACGGAGACCTTCACTGGCAGGGGGGCGATGTCGAGTCGGATTCCGAAGCCCAGTCCGGTTCCGACCAGGGGCACTGGCAGATAGTCGGCGACCCCACGGAGGTTTCGCTGATTGTCGCCGCCCGCAAGGTGGGAGCCGATTCCAGAGCTGATGGCTATCGTCGTCTTGCCGAGATTCCCTTTACGTCCGAACGCAAGCTCATGTCGGTTCTGGCTGCTCCGAGAACCGGTGACGAGGGGAAGACGCGTCTCTTCTGCAAGGGCGCTCCCGATGTGCTGCTTGATCGATGTGACAGGATTCTTGAAGGCGGTCAGGTCAGGACCATGACCAGTGCCGATCGGGAGGGGATACTTGCCCAGGTAAGCAATCTCTCGGCGGATGCCTACAGGACCCTGGGGCAGGCCTTCCGGCCTGTGTCCGGCCAGGAGCTGTCATCATTGGCCGAAACCGACGCAGGGGAGGGGCCGTCAGGAGCGGTCGGAACGGACCAACCGTCTCAGTATGCCGCGGCGGTCACCTTGTCCGCTGACACGGTGATTCAGGAAAGCGCCCATCTGGAGAACAACCTGATCTGGACGGGCATGGTCGGGATCATCGACCCGCCCCGCACCGAGGTCCGCCATGCGGTGGACCAGGCCCACAAGGCCGGAGTCAGAACAATCATGATTACCGGCGACCACCCGCTCACAGCAGCCAGAATCGCAGGGGACCTGGGTATCATCGAACCCGGGCAGCCCGCCTGTACCGGTGAGCAACTGGATGCCATGGATGCGGACCAGCTGCGGGAGACCACCTCCAAGGTCTCCGTCTACGCCCGCGTGGCTCCTGAGCACAAACTGAAGATTGTCGAGTCCCTTCAGGACCAGGGCAAGGTCGTGGCCATGACCGGCGACGGCGTCAATGACGCCCCTGCCGTCAAGGCTGCCGACATTGGCGTAGCCATGGGCATCACCGGGACCGAGGTCACCAAGGAATCGGCCAAGATGATTCTTGCGGATGATAATTTCGCCACCATCGTCCAGGCTGTACGAGAAGGCCGGGGCATATTCGACAACATCCGCAAGTTCCTGCGCTATCTGCTCAGTTCCAATATGGGTGAGGTCTTCACGGTCTTTGGCGGTGTGGTCTTCGCCGGCCTTCTGGGTATATCCCAGCCCGGTACGGCGGGTGTGACCGTGCCTCTCCTGGCCACCCAGCTGCTCTGGATCAACCTCCTGACCGATGCGGCACCCGCACTGGCTATGGGTGTGGATCCCCAGACCGACGATCTGATGGACCGCCCGCCCCGATCCGTCAGCGACAGGGTGATCGATCGGGACATGTGGTTCGACATCGTCTATATAGGCCTGGTCATGGCTGCGGTCACCCTGATCGGCATGGACATGCACCTGAGCGGCGGCCTCTTCACCGACAGGTCTGTCCAGATGATTGGTCACGAGGCGCAGATCAGGGAGGCGCGGACCATGGGCTTCACCATCCTGGTCTTCGCCCAGCTGTTCAACGCCTTGGCCTCGCGTTCGTCCCGGAAGTCGGCCTTCCATGGGCTCTTCAGCAACCTCTGGCTCTGGGGCGCCATAGGGATCTCGATCCTGCTTCAGCTTCTGGTTATCTATGTGCCCTTCCTGGGCGAGGCCTTCGGCACCGTTCCCCTCCAGCCCCAGGCCTGGCTTGAGTGCATCGCCCTGGCCTCCCTCGTGCTGGTGGCCTCGGAGCTGCGCAAACTGGTCACCTGGGTGTTCAGGCGGATTCGAGCGTAACCCCCCCCCTCTTCAGGAGGGGTGCCGGAGAGGTTGTGCGGGCCTGGATGCGTAGTGCGTTGGAGACCCGGATTGCGACTCGGGGGATAAACCGGTGCTGAGCCGCCGAGCCTGGCTCTCGGAGTGTTTGCAGTATCTCCTCGGGGTTCAGGCTCGGATGTTTTGATTGGGACTCATCGGCAATCCTCATGGAGGGGAGCGCGGTCGCTACAATACTTGTATGAGTATTGAAACGACGGGTGATGGGTCCTCTCTTGCAGCAGAAGATGATGAGGCACGGGTCAGGGTGCTCAAGGCGCTTGCCGATCCGACCCGCCTGCAGATTGTGCGCTACCTCAAAAGGGTGTGCAGAGGTGTGACCTGCGGGGAGATCGCGCAAATGGTGCAGATGAGTCCCTCGGCTGGCTCGTATCATTTCAGGACCCTGCGTGAGGCTGGTCTTACGGTGGACGAGCGGCGTTCGCGCGAGAAGTATGTCTCCCTTAACGAGGAGACCTTCCGTCGGTACGCCCCCGGATTCCTTGCGGCCCTGTAAGGCTGTTCTCCTGATGCGGGAATCGGTCCACCGGCTCTTCCGATTCGGTGTCCGGGTGCTTGTTAAGAGTGGTCGATGTCGTGCTACTATTTAATAGTTCATGAACTATTAAATAGTTAAAAGTCGCAGAAAGTCAACTCTCCTATGCGTAAACACAAGCCGACCAGTTCATTTTGGATTCTGGGTCTCACCTCCTTGGGCTCCTTCATGTCGATGATGGACTCGATGATTGTTACCACCGCCTCCACTGCCATTCGTCATGACTTCGGTATTTCAATCACCTCACTGCAGTGGGCGCTCAATGCCTACAATGTGACAATCGCTGCGGTCCTCCTGGTCGGCGTGGCCTTGGGGAACCGATTCGGGCACCGCACTGTATATATGGCTGGCATGGCTGTATTCGTCCTGGGGTCCCTCATGGCCGCCCTCTCAGGCTCCATTGCCGTGCTCATTGCCGCCCGCGTGGTGCAGGGGGTGGGTGCTTCCGTGCTGACGCCCATGTCGATGACCATTCTGGCCTCAGGAACACCACCTGAGCGCAGGGGCAAAGCACTGGGCATATATTCCGGAATCGGCGGTCTGGGCTTGATCGTCGGTCCGGCCCTGGGCGGTCTTATCGTCTCCCAGTTGAGCTGGCAGTGGATTTTCTGGATTAACATCCCGATCGGTCTGGCCGGTATCTGGCTGAGCCACAAGTACCTACCCGAAGATACGCCAGGAAACGGGCGCATCAACCTGGTGGATGCAGTGCTGGTCATTATCGCTTCCGTGGCTCTGATACTTGGGCTGTCCGACAAGAGCTGGAGCCGCTTCTCTATAGTGCTCGGCTTGGCCGGTGTTGCATTGTGGGCTGTGCTCATGCTGCGCCAACGCGGCCAGTCGAATCCTATGATTCCCTTGAGCTTCTTCCGATCCCCCTCCTTTGATGGAGGTAACCTCGCCACCTTCCTTCTGTACGCGTCCATGTACGGGGTGGTTTTCTTCCTGCCTCAGCAGCTACAGGTGGTAGGCGGTGCGAAAGCCCTGGTAGCCGGTCTCGAACTTCTTCCTTGGACGGGAACCCTGGTTGTCGTCGCGCCCCTGGCCGGGAAGTGGGTGGACAGGTTCGGCGAACGGATGGTTGCCGCACTCGGGTTGTTCCTGCAGGGCCTGGGATATGTCTGGATTGGTCTGGTGACCGGTGGCGAGTTCACCTATGCGGCCCTGGTTCTGCCCCTGATCATCTCCGGTGCCGGCTTGTCGATGGCCGGCCCCGCCTTGCAGAAGGCGGTGCTGGGAGCGGTGCCGTCTGCTGATAGCGGCAAAGCGTCCGGTATCTATAACATGTCTCGTCTTCTCGGTGGAGCGGTGGGCGTTGCTGTTTCAGTGCTTGTCTTTTATGCCAGGGGCAGCGCCTCTTCGCCGGCTGCCTTCACCTCCGGTTTCAAAGCCGCCATGTTGACTGCTGCCGTGCTCTCCTTGCTGGGATTGCCGGCCGCTGCCGCCATAGGTAGATCTGAAAGCAAGTAGATCCGCTGTTGGTTGGTTTTGGCTACTATCCTCCTGGTGACACTGATGCGGGGGTAGGCCAGGAAGATATACAGGTCTAAGGCAGTAGTGAGAGCTGCGCAGTTTGATGAGACAGGAAACCGGTAACGATGATATCGGATGAGTCTCGACCCGCTTATGCTCTACCGAGACCCTGCGAGTTTATGAGCATGGCTCGCAGGCTCGGTGTTCTTGCAATGAGATGAGGCATAAAGGTGGAGAATTTCGCACTACTGCTTAAATATAGATATTTCTTACAGTTCGGACTGAGGTCCGTATCTGTCTCCGTGTTTGCTGATACTTAAATATATGAGCAAAGATGCAGAACAACACTCGATGGACGTTTTATCATACTGGTGCGCGGTTGAACTGTTCTCGCCGCAGAGCTGGAATGATATTCAGTTAATAGCCTTGACGGATGCCCCTGAAGGTATGCGCAGGACAAGCCTTTCGGGGCGAGAGCAGCTTCCCTGGGAACAGGTACATGCCAATCTCCTCATCGGATTAACAGGTACCGAGAAGTATTCGTATAAAGATTGCTACACGGAACTATGGGGAAGAAAAGTATACCGTCTGCAAACGGACATGAAAGCGCGGTTGACCGAGCCTTTTCCGTTTGTGGAAGATACTGAGAACTGGTTGCGTATGCAGGCAGGTGGATTGGGGCTTGATGATCAGCTCATAAACAGCCTGGTTAGTGAGGCGAATCTGTCATGGATGGAGGTAACCAAGCAACGTGGCGCTTTGCAGATAGGCACCGTTTTGACGGACTCTATGGTCTCTCGCCTTCTGCAGATAGTGAGGGAGCTGTCGACCAAGATTGGTTATTCCGGTGTAGCCAGTGCTGCCTATAGCAAGGACTACGATCCACGATTTGCTCGTCAGCCCATTTACCAGGTGGTCAAGCCAGCAGTAGGTCCAGATTCTGCGGAAGGATCTGAAGGGAAATCTTGGCTCCGGCACGAGCGGTTCCGAATAGCGGCCGGTCTCTCTCAGGAAGTGTCCAGAAGAGCACTGATAACGGCCGCCAGGCTCGTTCGTGAGCTCTCGCCAACTGAAGAGACGGCTCAGGATGAAGGACTGCAGGAACTTGCTTACCAGCAACAGAGGCGTACCGGCAATTCGCATGCCACGGCTTCCCTAATGGAATTTTGTATAGGGGACGAGGGGAATCTGGTCGTAGGATCGCTAGATATCTCTCAATATGCCAAAGCGGTTTCCTGTTTATTCAACAATGAGAGCTGGCCTGATTGCCCGGCTGGATGGCCTCATATTGAAGTATTTGATCAGACAGAGAAAGAAATTAAATACCATTTCAATCGCTCTATTAGCCAAACACCTAGAGGCGAAGAAGAGTGGGCTGAGCAGGAAAGCGGACCAGTCCACAGAAGCGATATCGCAGGTCTTATTGATTGGGTAGCAGGCCGGATTGGGCTGAGTGACGATAGGGTAGGTCGTTCTCCCCTTTTCTCTCGTAATGATGGGTCGCCCCTAATCAGGAATTACGTTAACTGTCGCCTGGAAACCAATCCTGAGCAGTTCGGCGGGGGAATGATGGATTCATTTTTCCTCGACGATCTTGAGCACCTTTATCAGGGTGGTCCCGATTTACTCTCCGAACCGGTCAGACAGTATCTGTCGATAGACCATCCACAGCGATTCAATCTGGAAGAGGACCCTGAAGGGCAGCTGATTGGGGGCCTGACGGAACCTACCAGCATGTCCGTCGGGCGATGGCCAAGTGCTTCCAACCGATTCCAATCAGCGGGCCAACAGTTGGCAATCAACCAGATACGTGCAGTTATGGAAGGTTCCGGGAGTTCATCGCTCCTGGGTGTCAACGGCCCTCCTGGAACCGGTAAGACCACCCTCCTCAAGGATGTAGTCTCCGAGATTATTGTGGCCCGAGCAAAGCAGCTGATGAAATTCTCTCGCCCTCAGGATATTTTCACACCTCGGGACCAGGACGGGAACATTTCAGACGAAATCAGGAATCAGGGCTATTGGACACTCGACCCAGCTGTGACGGGTTTTGAGATTGTTGTAGCTTCCAGTAACAACAAGGCTGTCCAGAATGTCAGCCAAGATCTCCCCAGCGCTGATGCCATAGATGACGAGTGGGAGTCCTATATCGAAAGCGAATTCAAGCAGGTCCCACTTGGATTCGATTTTCGTGATTTAGCTGGGCGTATTGCCGATACGGAAGGCAAATCTTCTGGAGCCTCTTCAGCCTGGGCGCTTATATCAGCTGTTCTAGGGAATATGAAAAACAAAAATCGGTTCATACGGCCGTTTAAGAGTGAGTTCATATATGGCTACTTGAAGAAGATTCGTTATGGGGAGAGTGGCGGAAACACCTGGGCCAAGGCTAAGGCCGCTTTTGAGGATGCTCTGGAGAAGGAGGAGGGCATTCGTGCCCAGAAAGCCGCCCAATACGAACTGATTCACTCGTACTCAGATTTGTGTGATCGACGGGCTGACCTCTCATCCAGTCTTAAAACCGATAATGAACGACTGGTATGTATGAAAACCGACCGCTCAGAGTACATGAAACGAATTAAGGCGGCGGAGGGGCAAATGGCGGAAGCCAGGCAGGCCGCCAGCAGTGCTGATGCTGTTTGGGAACAGGCTAATAGTACCTACCGGGTTCATATATCTTATTGGCGGGAGCATCCTCTTAGATCTCTCTTCCATGGTAAGGAACGGCAGCAGGATGAGCTTAAAGTGCGTACTGATTTGGATCAATCTCGCTTAGCAAAGGAACACTGCGATGAACGGGTCAGTGATGCCAGCCAGCAGTTGCAGTCCCTCTACAACGGATTGCAAGCAGGGGACCAAAAGCTGAAACAATGCGAAGCGCAGATTTCGTCCTCAACGAAGGAACTGTCTGTTCTTGAGGGGCAGATTTCTGAAGCCGAACGGATTCAATGGTCCACTCCGCGCATTGGCGATGACCATATCGAATGGATGGACGAAGAGTGGAGCAAGGCGCGGACGGAGCTCTTCATCAAAGCGCTGGCCCTTCATCAGCAGGTCGTCATGGGGGCTCCCAAGCAATTCATGCGCAACCTATCTCTGGTCTGCACTGCGATGCAGTCGAATGACATCTCCAAAGGTGCGCGGCTAGCAGCCTGGCAGACTCTCTTCCTGGTGGTGCCCGTCGTCTCTTCGTCGTTTGCTTCCATAGCTAGGATGCTGTCGGGGATAGAGGGAGAAGCGTTCGGTTGGGCTATTGTGGATGAAGCCGGGCAGGCCTTGCCGCAGTCTGCCGTTGGACTCCTGCAACGCGTCAAACACGCAATTGCGGTTGGAGACCCAATGCAGCTCCAGCCTGTTGATCCCATGCCCAAGCCGATGCATGAGCTCTTGGCGAGTACCCACAACATCCAACTTGGCTTGGAATCCGAAAACATGCAGGCCATGGTTGATTACCAGACGCCTTGCGGGCTGCTGGACGATATAGAGAATCGCTGGTTAGGGATGCCTCTGGTGGTACATCGTCGCTGTGATGAACCCATGTTCTCTATCTGCAACGATATGGCTTACTCCGGCAGAATGGTTCGTGTGGGGCCGGAGCATCAGCCATGTACTTATCCTTCCGGTCTTCATGCAGGAGAAGAATTGCCGACTTCCTGTTGGTATGACGTGTCATCGGGTCCTGGCATGAGCAGCAGGACGCAATGGAGGCAGGAGGAAGGTATCGAACTTCGTAAACGGATGCGTGGACTCCTTCAGGGGGGAATTGACCCTGCCAATATTCTGGTCATCGCTCCGTTTAGGGCGGTAGCTAATGAGGTGTGGAAGATCTTCGAGGATGAGGTCAGAAAGACCTCTCGCAGTAATCGTAGCGATGCGAGGCGCCTTGCTCAGGAGCAAGCAGGGACGGTTCACACTTCCCAAGGCAGGGAGGCTGACGTGGTCTTTATCGTTCTTGGCAGCAAATATGGTAGCCAAGGAGCAAAGTCGCGTTCGTGGGTAAACCAATCGCCTAACCTGCTCAACGTTGCTGTGTCAAGAGCAAAGCGCCGTGTATACGTGATTGGAGATTTTTCCGATTGGAAGAACGGTACTTATACATCCCTGATTGCAAAGGACTTGCCCGTAGTGAGGGGTGACGAGGAAGCGCGGGAAGTCATGCCGGAGTGGCAGAGGTGACCCCCAAAGGAGGTGCTCCATTGAAAACGGCAGTGGTCTTGATCATGAGACTGCCTGGAGTTTTTAATGGAGCAAGTCAAGAGATGGGGGCGCTGGGGTTCTGTCTTTAGTATGACTCAGAACCGATTCAAGCAGGAAGCAGTATCGGGACCTGCCAACCAATGGCACTTTGTCCAGAATCATGTATGGCTCGAACCGATTTCTGACCTTTCGTCGGGATTGACACCGTAGAAACCGTCGGAGTCGGATGTTCTGCACTGATGCGATGATATTAATGAGACCCGGGAGCATCGACCAGTTGGGGATGGTCATTGATGCTCCCGGGCCTTTCCCCGGTGCTGTCGAGTCGGGTGGGCCGACTCGACAGCCTTACTCAAGCGAAGTATCTAGTTGTCTCGATTGCCTGTGATGGCGCTGCGCCGCGATGCCGCACATGGCGACGACACCGGTAAGCAGCGTGAGCATCATACCGGCCCCTCCTGCGTTGGGAAGGAGGGTGCCTGCGGGCAGGTACAGGTACGATAGCGACGTATCCGGCATCTGTCGTACGTTTTCCAGCGTGTAGTCGACGGTGACCGTCACCATCCCGGGCTGATGCGCGGGAGTGACCACGGTGGCACTGTGGCCGTCACTGTTGATGGTCAGGCTTGTTGCGGGGCTCCGGTCGAACCTGACTCTGGTGATTACCGGCCGCTTGTTAAACAATACCGGTACAGGAGTCGAGGTCTGCGAGAAGATACCGTCGTTGCCGAGCTGTCCAAAGATGTTGTCTCCCCATGCTTGGGCATCTCCGTCCGGGCCGATTGCCATCGTGTGTTCATAACCTGCGCTTATATGGACAGCGCTGAGTATCTTGACAGGCACACAGTTTGGGCTATTCCCTGTTTTTTTGCCGTCGCCGAGCTGTCCATGCCAGTTCCATCCCCATGCCCAGGCGGTTCCAGCCGAGTCAATTGCGAACGAATCGTTGGGGCCGGCAATCACTTGCGTCGCGTTCAGGTTTCCGTTGCCCCAAGGGGAGCAAACAAGAACGGGGATACAGGCATTATCGATGCTGTTGTTGCCGAGCTGGCCATACTGGCCCTGCCCCCATGCCCAGGCTTTCCCGTCAGTGCCGACGGCAAGTGCGTGCCAGCCTCCAGCACTGACCTGTGCCGCTTTAAAACCTCTTGATGCGTCCATGGGGCAGGTTGGATCGCGAACGCGAGTGGGGGTCGGATAAAAGACGGTGGAATTTGGACCATCGAGGCGACTGTTGCCAAGCTGGCCGTGATTGTTGTACCCCCAGGCGTACACGTAATCGTCCGTTCCGATGGCCAGGTTGAAGGACCAGTCGGTGCTGATCTGCACGGCATGGAAATTGTTGGATGAATTCGTGGGGTCCTTGACCGGGACGGGAACAGGCTGTCGATCGGTGAATACGGTTCCGTTCCACCCTCTTGACTGGCTGCCCCAGGTGTATACGGTCCCGTCCGTTCCCAACGCCATGGAGTTCAAAGCGCCGGCGTCTACCTGAACTGCGGTTAGGCCCTTGTATTGGTTCGTAGGGTCATTGGGGTCGCGTACCCTCGCAGGTGTGGTGGTTTGATCGCCGCAATTGGTGTTTCCTAGCTGCCCGTGGCTATTAAGCCCCCAGGCGTACACGTATCCGTCACTGCCTAGGGCCAAGGAGTGATAACCCCCAGCGCTGACTTGTACGTACGTGAAATCCGCCGGGGCTCCATCAGGTTTTTTCACCAAGACTGGAGCTCTGCGGAGGGAGGTTGTTCCGTCGCCAAGCTGCCCATGCTGGTTTGAACCCCAGGCATATGCATTCCCATCGCTGCCTATGGCCAGAGAATAACCCCTGTGGGGTTCCTCGTTGAGGTTCGTCGCACTGCTGGTCTGGTTGAACTTGATGCCCCTATTGAGGGGTGGGGTGATGCGCACGCTCTGTCCGCCATACTGGCTGCCCCTGTCGGGGTCGATTTGCCAAGTGTCCTGACCATCGAGTGTCCAGTGGGCGGTCAGAGTGAGGTTCGAAGTGACGGGTTTGCTGAAGTCATAGGCAATCCTGCCATTGAACCATCCGTCGAACAGGTAACCGCTGCGTACCGGATTCGTTGTGGGCCTTTGCACACGCCCATACGGACTGGGGACGTATTGGGCGCCGGGTCGGGGGCTGCCTCCGTCCGCGTCGAACGTGACTGTATATGTTGGGCTTGGTGCAGCGGCTCTGGCGAGAGGCTCTTCCACCGTGTAGGTGAAACTCTTGGAGAAGGGCTGGTTGTCTTGCTTGCCGCTGATGGTGACCGTGGCTTGCCCTGCTGGCCTCGCGGGTGCGTCTGCCTGCCAGGCATCGCCGCTGCGGGTCAGGGTCATGGGCTGGTCGTCGAATCTGGCCACGTCCAAGGTCGGCTCTTTGGTGACGACGACTTTGACAGGCCTGTCCTGTTGCTTGGTGCTCCACGCAAGCAACTCTCCCTGCAGATTCAGGGCGACAGTCTTGCTACCGACTGTGAGTGCCTGTATGTAGGACTGCTTCCCGCCATCCACTTGCGTAGGTGTGCTGTTCGGCTTCCAAGTCCAAATTAGGCCTTTGGTGTCCGTAATCAGCACCTGGTTGCCGCTGCTGCTGACCCGGTTTGGGCGTTTGTCATCTGGCAGACGAATCGGGGAGGGTGCAGTTTTGTCTCCTGCCAAATAGCTGGCTTGGCCAGTCGTGTCCATAAGGACGAAGCCTGTGCCGACGCTTTCGACCTGGATGATGGGAGTATCTGCGGGCTGACTGATGCGCGTGGCGTGCGCATCAGCATCGGTCATGTTCCAAGTCCAGGCTTGCCCGTTCGTGTCCACGGCCAAGGCCTGGTCGGCGGCCGTAGTGACAAGCGTCGCATGTGCCTGCTCGGGCAGGGTGACCACGGCTTGTTCGGACAGGCGCGGGCCTGTCTTCTCGGTTTTTGTCCCATCAGCTTGGAGCGTGTGGATGCGACCTTGCTGATCAACGGCCAAGAGCCATCCATGACTGGTGTCCGTGCTGATGCTTGTATACAGGGTTTCTCGGGTGACGTCAGGAATCGTGGGCGAGGGCTGCTTGACGATCCAGGTGTAAAGGTGATGATCCGATCCCAGTGCCGCCTGCCAGTGGTCGCCGGTGCCGGCTTGCAGGTAGTGGAACGCGTTCTGAGATTCAGATGGGGCTGGAACGGATACTGGCGTGGCGGAGCCGTTCCATGTGTAAAGACCACCGTTACTGGTCTGCCCGATTAGCTGGTCTCCGGAGGACTCCAGGTGGGAGAAGCGCGGTTCCTTGCTGGAAGGAGGGTTGATGGTCAGGCGGGCTCCTGAGGCAGGTCCATGATCGGGACTCAGCTGCCAATCCGTGTCTTGGACCCACTGGGCCGTCAGGGTCATGTCCTCGCGGACGGGAATCCGGAAGTCGAAGACCTGACCCTTGTATGTCCATCCGTTGAACCGATGACCTGCGCGCTGCGGGTTGCTCTCTGGCGGGCTGGCAAGGGTGCCGTCCTGCACGGTCGTTTGCGTGGGCGGGGTTCCGTCCGACAGGTCGAACCGCACCACGTGCGAGGTCTGTTTGTTTGGCTTTTCCGCCGGCTCGGTTGAGGACGGCTCCGTATCATCTGTTTCATCGGTCGTAGGAGATGGTGTACTCGAGGATGAATCGGTTGGGGTTGCCGGAGTGGTGCTTAGCGCATTGCCTGGCGTTGTGGCAGGCGAAGGAGTGGGCGTCAGGAGAGAAGTATCCGGTGCGCCGTTGTCGTTGGCGTCGGAGGACTCGTCAATGACGGAAGAGACCTGCTGTCCCTCCGTCTCTTCGGGGGTATCGGTCGCACTGGCGACAGCCATGCCCAGGCTCGACATGAGACCCAGCACGGTGACTATGAGTGTCAGCGTACGGCGCAGACTGTAGTTCAAACGCATACTTGCATACCCCTTCATTGACAACAGGTACTGACCGTTACCCTTGATCCGCGGACTGTAAGCCGGTGTCACGCATTACATCAACCCGTCGGACGGACCATCGAGTCTTCCCCAAGGTGGTCCGACACCAACAATGTCAATACCGACAATGTCCAATCAGGTTCCCAATACCTGTAACTAACCGTAGCAGTCTGTTCTATAGGATAAATTATTATCTCCTATATTGAGACCGGTGTGAGGCATGTCTCACAGCCGCCATTTTCGTCCATGATTTAAGCCTTTTCCCTTGCTAAACCGGGAAAAGTCTTTGTTGTGTTTTCTTGCCTCTACGGCAGGATCTCTTGTTGTTGGGCAACAGTTTGTTGCGCATGACGAGCGCCAGTGAAATTAATGCGGTGATACGTAAGTCGGGCAGTGAGGCTTGTGCGGTTAGTGGCCTTATTGGATGCCCTTGTGGTCTTAAAAGTAAGTGTACCTGCATGAAAGTTGCTGAGAACAATCTCGCTCTAGATTCGAAGCTTGAGGGAGCAATCGGCAGTTTGATGTGTTGGCAAGTACTCTTCTTTGTGGTCTGCTATTGAGTAGTGCGGAGAGCGCCGCCCTTAGAGAGGTGCCCGTGTGTGCAGCTTTGCTGCTTGCCCGACATATCGGGATCTGCTGTGGCGGTGGGAAGACATCTCCCCAAGTGCGCTTGAGCTTGCTGCGCATGCCAACACGTAAAGGTGTGCCAGGATTTTTGGATAGGACTGATAGCGTCATGAATCTTATGGAGCGTACATATTTATCGCCATCAGTCGAGACGAAGGCGGTCGGTGGCGGTTTTGCGCGTCTAATAGATGTACTCCGTATACTGTGGGCCGCATGGATTGGCAGTTCTTCGAGCGCTCGTATCTGCCGCTCTCTGACCGCCTATTGCCGGACATGACATGTATATATGTTCAATTGGCCATCACAAACTCAGATAGCTCTATACGATAACGAGATGTAGAAAAGTGTGACCAGGTCTTATCGTCATTTCTGTGCGTAAGTGGCACGTGGTAAAAAAGTGGAGTTGCGGGGAATCGAATCATATATGTCAGCAGACCAGTAATGACAACGGAATAGGGTAATCTACCGTTCTCCTGCCTCGTCAGATTTCAAAATATCTTTAAGCGGAAGTAATATCAAAGACATGACAAAGGAAGAGCGGTTCCTGAGACTTGAATTCAGAGGTGAACGTTTCACCGATGGTCTCTTCCCGGTTTCCGCGCTCCCGGAAGTCCAAAGGATCACCGAGGCTATTCAGAAAACTGCCTTTAGGGAAAGTCCCAAACAAGAAGTAGCTCATATTGATCCTGTGCTGTCATTTACAAAAGGTTGCGTTGTGGTTGAAGCAAGTGTTCCTCCGGCCACTAACGAGACTCATGCGGCGTTGTTGCGGAGGTCCGGAGCTGATGTGGCGAAACAGCTCGGCTCTTTCAATCGAGGTAACTTCGAGGGTATAGACAAAACCACTGAAATCGGTAAGGCGATTATCGATATATGCGGTTCTCTTGATCCGGATGACGAAATAACGTTAATCTCCGCAGACGAGACAATCAGCATCACAGGGAAACAGCATACTGAAGCGAAGAGGGCATACGACCGTGGTGATGATTTTCAGCTGGAGCCTTCAGGTGAATCTGGGCCACGGAGCAAACGTCAACAGAAGCTGGTCGGGCAGTTCACAGAATTGGATGCAGGAGAGAAGAGCTTCAAGTTCAAAGAGATATCAAAGGATATTGTCTATCAAGGCTATTATGGTAACCCGGACGATATGCCTAAAATCAAGGAGTCGCTGAATTCGCCCGACAAAGCCGAAGTCGTGCGAATCACATGCGACATGAGGATTCAGGAAAATTGGAAGCAGTGGCATATATCAGGAATACAGGATATAAGCCTTTTTCATATTGAACCTGATTCGGTTGGTGCATCCCGTATTATTCAGATCGCTTCACTCGGCAGGAACTGGAATGACGGGGATGAGCCTGCCATAAGTGACGTAGCGATTGATGCTGCCTTGAAACTGCTGGAAGGCATTGCCGAAAAATCGCTTCCTGTTCCCGGCATATTCCCCACAGAAGAGGGAGGGATTTCTCTCGAGTGGGCCGATGCCGAGCAAGTGGTAAGTGTGGAAATCGATTCGGACCTGGACGCAAATGCTGGCACTGGTTTTAATTTGTTTTCCCTTCCGCAGGATAAATTCACTAGTACTGATGAGGACACCGGGAATTTGATAGAAGCCCAACGATTCATTGAGGAGAATGTTGCAGTCTTCCAAACCTTGAGGTCTGAGTCATGACAACAGAAACGCTGGAGCCAGGCGAATCAATCATTGATCCTTCTGATGAACTTCTGTACCGTCAGATAACCCCTCCGCTGTTTGATGAAGAGAAAAACCAGCCGGCTTCCTTTGCTTTTGGCCCACAAAACTGTGATAAGGGGAAAGCATCCTATTCACGTAGTTCTAAGGTGACGGCTCAGGAAGCGCGAGATTGGCACTGTGCTAATTCATCGAAACCGTCACTTGGAGTTTGGGCTGTTACTTCTTCCGAAGCACAAAAGGGGCCTCTGAGGTGCGTTGATGACTGGACGGATGACAACCAATCGCAGATAGGGAAAATGGCTCCAGGACATTGCTACCTTGATTTTCGCGGGTTCAGTAAGTCTGAGCAAAGAAGAATCCGGGCAAACCTACTCAGATTCGCTTTAAAGCGAGGTGAAATACCAACTAACAAATCACAGGACTCCTCGGATTGAGTCGACTGAAGCACATAACAAG
The DNA here is from genome assembly GCF_016100445.1 of Bifidobacterium sp. M0307. Classification (NCBI taxonomy): domain Bacteria; kingdom Bacillati; phylum Actinomycetota; class Actinomycetes; order Bifidobacteriales; family Bifidobacteriaceae; genus Bifidobacterium; species Bifidobacterium sp. M0307. Next base: position 1,516,551 of record NZ_JACFSL010000001.1, on the reverse strand, counting down.
AGTGGGTATCTCTGGGATGAATCCGCGGTACCTACTTGCAATAGATACCGCTTATATTCCGAAGAGAATTAACGATGATCACTGAAAATACTACTACTCTGCTCCAGTTTATTGCTAGTGCGGTGTTGTCTTTCGTGACAGTAGCCGTGTCGGTGAACTTTGAGAAGTGGATTCCTTCCTCGACATACCGCCTGTGGAGATTGACCAGAAGATCCGAGACTGTAATAGCTGAAATGGAGAGCAGCAAGAACGACCTTAATCGATTCTCTTTCGGGTTGGTAGCGAATGCGATCAACAGGAAAATCGCGCATAAGAGTTTTCGTCGGATGCTCGGGCCGAACGGTGGTAGCCGAGTGTTCTCCGGTTTGGGCTTTACCACCCCTGGCTGTTTGTTCGCAAGCCTGTTTCTAGCAGGCCCATCAGCCTACGCTTTCTGGCGTTTTTACTCTTTATTGCTTTTCCCGGAGAATCCCAAGGAGCCTTTGCCTGATGCCGAGATTTTATTTTTTGCCTTAGGCTTGACAGGTGCGTGTGCTTCCTTATTGCTTGCAATACCTCTTAGTCGACATTTCATCGGGAATTTTGGCATCAAGGAGTTTGTTGATCCTTTTTTAAACAAGACCTATGTTGTAAAAGGCGCAAAAGGGACGCTTATCTTTTGCAGAGGGCTGTTGGAAAGGATATATACTGCTAAGACCGTCTGCATATGCAGGGATATAGCACTCTTCTGTTTCGTATCAGTTTTTTTAATTCCGATTCCATTGTTGATTAGTCAACGGTGGGGCAAACAGCATCACGGGGCTGTTGTAGCCGAGCGTATCTTCGTTGTATGGCTAGTACTCTTATTGGTTACAATGGTAGGCGTTGAAATCTGGTTCCGACTTGTGCTAAACAAAGAAAAAGTAAAAGCCAAAAGAGATTGTAGCTGGATCAAAGCGTAGACTGGCCAAATGGCTTATTCCGTGGTTTTGTCATGTGCACTGGATAGGTTCCAAAGGCTAAACGTTTGTCTTTTCGTGGACCTCGTTTTGGGGAATTGAATTGGTAAATCAATCAGTGCAGTTGTATCAGGTAAAAAGAATCCCTCCACTGCTTGTTCCTGATGGTGCTGGCTCATTTTTCCTCCGCTTCTTTGAGGATATCGAGGCCGGCCGAGGGCCGTGGTGGGCCCATGAGTGGCGCAGATTGCGTCTAGACATGCGCAGAGGGGGGCAGGCCGTGCTGGCTGGCGGTCCGGAGGACCGGTTTCAGAGCCCTGCATGCATGGTTTTCATGACTTGTTAGTTGGAAGGTTTGGAAGCCGGCCACTGATGGATGCCGGCCTTCGGTGGCCGGCCCTTTGAAGGTCTTGCTCTGTTGTATGGGCAAGTCGGGCCAGCGGTCGAAGGCGTCGATCGACGTGGGGTAAGGCGCCACGATCCATTTGGGATGTTTCTTATCGGGCTTGTAGAGGATGCTGTCGAATACCCTGGTTCTTCCCGCGTGTTTGTCCTATTAGAAACGGCTTTAAGCGGTCTGGAACCGAGTATTCGCTTCAATCTGAAAACGGCGGTAAATGGCGGAATTACAACAACAAGGCCGTCCGGGTGAACCCGGGCAGCCTTGTTCGAGTGGAGCTGCGGGGAATTGAACCCCGGTCCGATGACCGTACCCTCAGTCTTCTACGTGCGTAGTCTGCTGGCCGTTATGGCTATCTGTCTGCCCCCACCTGTGTCGCAGACGACTGGTGGCGGGCATAGCCGCAGGAAAAGTCCCCGGATCGTCCTGCGGTGCAGCGGTCCGGGCAAGTCTTCTTAATGACGCTCAGCATCCCCCCGAAGGCGAAGGAGAGTGAACGGAGCAGCTGCTCACTGGTTTATCCTGGCGCGAAGCTCAGGCAGCGAGAGCGAACTCAGTGCGGTTAGATTTAGCACTTGTTGTTTGCGGGAGGACATTAACGAGCGGACCCCCGCGTTCTCGGCACGCTTCCCTGCGACGAACAGGTCACCGTCGAAACCGATCAGCCCCAATCTTCAGTTATCAAACCTTGCCGGCACTCTTCGCGACCGGCCTCGTCAGTATACAACAGATACGAACGGTTGGTATTCCCGCTTCCCCTAAGTGTGAGCGCCGGAATGGGCGGTCTGCCTGCTCCCTATCCCGTCCGGCAGGGCGGAGCGCAGTCGCCGCACCGAGGAGGGAACCGACTGCCGGACAGGCTGGGCTTACTGGCCGGCTGGAGTCTGGGACTGAACCGAGGCGTTCACCTGGTCGATGGCGGCCTGGAGTGAGGCGGCAGCTTCCAGGTATGCATCTGGCTTGTTGCCCTTGGCCTGTCCGGCCTGCTCGATGGCGGTCTGCAGACCATCGCGTGCGGCGCCATCCGTTACTTTTCCATCGGTGTCGACCAGAAGACTCAACGCCTCGCCCTTACGCCTGTCCAAGGTGTCCTTGGCATTCTGGAGGCTCTTTGCGTCTCGTGAAGCGACCACGGCCTTGGCGGCCTCCGTGTACTGGCTGGAGAGCTCGTTCAACCTGGTGTCGTATCGACGGGCCGTGTCGGTTGCGTCGCGGAGTTCTGCTGTGGACATGGCGGCGTCGCATTGGACACTCTGCAGCCTGGTGCCGCTGGTCCTTTTGATGGTGTTGCCAAGTTTGCGGATGTTGCTTACCGTCTTCGGATTCTGCACCTGAGGAGCCCGGATGGCGGCCGCCTCCTGGTACTGGTCCACAGTGGCCTGTGCGGTCCTGGAGCTGTCGTACATGGACTTGACCGATGCTACACAGCTCGCCACTGCGGAATCGTGCCGACGCGGCTCGTACAGGCTCCACCCGACGATGCCGGCCACTGCCAACACAACAACGACAGCGACAGCCGTTATAGGCACCATCCACTTGGGACGGCGGCTGGTCTTCCGGCTGTCAGTGGTGGGTTCCTTGTCCATGGTTCCTCTTTCTCGGCTTCGGGCCACTTGGTTCTCCCTCCAGGTTCGCACAGGTCGACGGGAAGTGAAGACCGAGGGAGCCTTGGGTGCTTCCTGCCTATCGCCCTGGGGCATCGGTACCTCGTGCTGTCCGGGCGGTGCTCCTGTCTTCTGCCGTCTCATTGCGCGTCAACCTCTCAGAAGTCAGTGAACACCGGATACGAGCCTACCGCAAAATCACTAGGCATGCGGACCTGTTGCTGTCGTCCAGGACAGCAGCGAACCCTGATAGAGCTTCTGCTTACTTTTCAATTCGTCGTGATCCCCCAACCGGGACTTCTGGATAGGTCGAGTCGCTCAATTACCTTGTGTTTCCGACAGTTCCATATTCCTTTTGATTTTTCCGTTGCGCCCCGTTTTTCGTTCAAAACATGTGAACCTTTACGTTATGGAACGTGAGGAATCTATGAATCTCAAGAAAACGGTGTACGAACAGCGAACCAATCAGAACAGCCCCAGTTCCCGACCCCAACAAGGGGAGTCGGGAAGATAAGAGATATGACGAAACTGAGGGGGGGGGGCTGCTAATCGTCCACGTAGGATATAGAGGGCCTGGCACAGTCGGGCATGCGCCTCCCTGCACAGAGGGTCCTTCGTCATGAGTGGGGTGTGCTTGTCAGGTGTCCAAGGAAGAGACTTGTTGAAGCTCCAGGTTGTATCTGGGGAGACCGACGCAGATTACCGGGGCCTCAACTATGACCTGGTGGGAAGGTGAAGGGACATGACGACGGAGATTCATGGCCGCAGGGAGATTGTGGAGGAGAGCATCCACTCCATAGAGATGGAGAGCGGATCCATCACGCCCTGGATGCGTGAGCAGGTCCGAGAGTGGGTCGAGGGGCGGACCGACATTCCCACTCTGGTCAAGCGGACCAGATCTCATTACGGACTGGAGTCCTGAGATGGGCGCGCCGCAAGATCCCTATCTCGTAGAAGGCGCCGACGTGCTCAGAAACAAGGTCGGGGCGACTACTTGGTCCGATCTGGAGTGCAGGGAAAACGATCTGGTGTTCCTGAGAATGAACGAGCTCATGGAGAACCCGCCGAAAATCGACGGCACTTTTAGGCAGGTCCAGGAGATGCACAAGGCCTTGTTCCAGGATGTATATGAGTGGGCGGGGGAGTTGAGGACGGTGGACATGAGTAAAGGTGGCGGGCCATTGTTCCAACCCGTCGTCACCTTCCGCACGGCCATCCGGTACTACGAGGAGGTTTTCAGGGAGGACCACTGGCTTGGGGGAATGGACAGGGACAGGTTCGTTGCCAGGCTGGCCGTCAACTTCGACAACCTGAACGTGATCCATCCGTTCCGTGAGGGCAACGGCAGGACACAGCGGGCCTATTGGAGCATCGTTGCGCGTGAAGCGGGGTGGGAGATTCCCTGGAGCCGCATATCCAAAGAGGAGAACATCCAAGCGTCGAAGAACGCCGTCCTCGGCGACCAAAGCGGTCTGCATCGCATGTTCGACAGGGTCGTAAGACCGCGTGACTAGAAAGAGCTGAATGCGCCATGTCGGTCGGTTCCTAACGGTGAATTGCAGCATAGCCAAGAAGGGAACCTCGGCAGGCATAGACAGAAATCGAACTGTCTATCTAGCAGCTGTTGGGTCTCGACTGACCAAGTATCCAAGGCCCTCGAATGCCTCCTCCGGGATTCGCTGCGGATTTGAGCGTATGCGTAGATTCCCAGCTGAAAACCACCGCGGAACGTCTTTACGCATCATGGGGGGCTGCTTTATAGAGTACTTATGTTGTGGATGGGTATTGATGAAGCATGTGTGCGACGACCTCGATGAGGTTAAGGGGGGTAACCCAGGTACCTCTCCAAGGGTGAGTGGGAGTACGGCCCGTCTCCGGGCCATCCACTACCACATCAAGCTCGTACACCAACTCATGGTCGTCCACAATAAAAGCCAGCGGGATAGGAGACCTGCAAGAAACCGGTCCCGCTGACACATCTTCAATCAATCACCCAATACCGCAAGGTCCACCTGCATGACATTGACTAGGTGTAATGGTGTGCAACCAAGCATCAATGTCGGGGGAAACGCCGCCGCCCTGAGGTGTTGAAGGTGCGGCCGGCGCGGGGGCTGACCAGACTCCGCCTCCGCCTCGCCCGTAGGAGGGTCTCGCCTGCTGGACAGCCTGGACCTGCTGCTGTGCCGCCGCCTGTGCGGCTCCTTCGGCGGCCTGCTGGTCCGCCTGGGCCTTGGCCTGCATGGAGGCGTTCACCTGGTCGATGGCCACCTGAAGAGGACCGACCGCATCCCGCCAGGCCTTCACCTTGTCGCCCTTGGTCTGCTCGGCCTGACCGATGGCCTGTTGCAAGGCCTCGCGGGTGGCATTGTCCGCCACCTTCCCGTCACTGTCGCCCAGCAGCTCGGAGGCCTCTTCCTTCTTCGCAGCCAGGGCGGTGCGTGCATCGTCCAGATTCTTCGCATCACGTGAGGTTAGAACCGCCTTCGCGGCCCGGTCCAGCTTCTTGTACTTGCCGTCCAGGTCTTCGGCCTTCCGGCTGGCTGCATCCAGATCTTTTGTGGACATGGAGGCATCACACCTGACGGTCTCGGGCTTGATGCCGCCGGCATCCTTGACGGCCCTAGACATGGCGACCACCGTCTTGGCATCCTTGACCTGATCGGAGCCGACCGCCCAGGCCTTCCGCCAGAGGACGGCCCTGGATGTGGAAGCCTCCTCAAGGGGGTTCGCGTACACAGAACACTGTTCTTTGGCCGTGGAGTGCGTTTCCCGCGTGTAGATGAAATAACTGACAGACGCTGCAAGCCCAAAGACAAGAAGCGCGAGGAGGACAACAGCAATCACCGTCCCCCGCCGGGTGTGCTCCTCAGTCGCATCATCCTTGTCCGGCGTGCGGCCCTGATCGGGTTCCCCCATATCAACCAAGGCCGTTGTGATTCGTTCTTCCTCTTCCTTGCTCATATCCCCTCTTCCTGCGAACGTGTACGATTCCCTACGACATCAGAGGAAAGCGCGAGGCTCCGTGATACAGTAGATTCTTGTACATGTTCATCCTTACCTCAATAGGATTCGGCTGTGCCGGTGATTAATCTTGGCTGATAAGTCACCGGACCTCACCGATCCCGAATGTGTACCCCCCGGGCAACCGGGGGTTTTCTTATTTCCTGCGGGCATCCGATCCGCGCAGCCTGGTGCCGTCTGCCGCCGTAGCGGCAAGGCCCCTGCGCAGCATATTGTCCCGGAGTCCAGCCACCCGAGCCGACCGGCCCAGGCTCTGATCTTCCCTGACTTTTGCATATTTTCAATTCCCTTCCGATATCATGAAGGGGATGGCCTTATGGTCGTCCACATTAAAAAGCCAGCGGGATAGGAACCTTCCAAGAACCCGGTCCCGCTGGCACATCTTTAATCAATCACCCAATACCACAGCCGCCATCAGGCCTACAACCGTGATTGCCGATTGGTTGATGACTGTTCAACCTGTCTCTCCAATTGGATTTACCGCCCTGGGGTACGGAGGGCGCGAGTGCGGCCGGTGCGGGGGCTGACCAGCCGCCGCCGTATGAGGGGGCCGTCTGCTGGACGGGCTGGGCCTGCTGCGCCGCCGCCTGCGCGGCTTCTTCGGCGGCCTGCTGGTCCGCCTGGGCCTTGGTTTGCATGGAGGCGTTCACCTGGTCGATAGCCGCCTGGAGCGTACCGACCGCATCCCGCCAGGCCTGGGCCTTGCCGCCCTTGGTCTGCCCGGCCAGGGTGATGGCCGACTGCAGGGCCTCGCGGGTGGCGTTGTCCGCCACCTTCCCGTCACTGTCGCCCAGCAGCCTGGAGGCCTCATCCTTCTTCGTGCCCAGGGCGGCGCGGGCATCATCCAGGTCCTTCGCATCCCGACTGGCCAGCACCGCCTTCGCGGCCCTGTCCAGCTTGTCGTACCTGCCGTTCAGATCCTCCGCCTTGTCGGCGGCGGCCTCAAGGTCCCGAGTCTTCATGGACGCATCGCACCTGACCGGCTGCGGCTTGATGCCGCCGGCGTTCTTGACGGCCCTGGCCATGGCGATCACCGTCTTGACATCCTTGACCTGATCGGAGCTGATACCCGCAGCCTCCTGGTAGTGTGCCATCCTGGCAGCGGCACCGCCGGCCGGCTTCTCCAGACGCGCCACGGCCCCGGAACACCGCTCAACAGCTTGGGTGTGTTCACGATTGGAAACCACCCGCCAGCAGATCAGGCCAGCTGCGATAAGTGCAACCACGGCGGCGGCGGTAACGACAGGGATCATCCACCTGGGCCGGGTCCTGGTCGCTCCGTCGGTGTTCTCTGCGGATTCCGACGATGGAGGGGTCTGGGAGTCCTCCAGGCCGGATGGAGGACTGATTTCCTGGTCGCCGGAGGTTGGTTCCTTATCCATGATTCCTCTTTCTTGGCCTGGGCTGCTCAGCCCCATCCCGGGTTCGTACATGTCGGAGAAAAACGGGTACTAATGGAAAAACGTGCGGACCCAGGTACCTAGCCATGCCACAAGAGCAGATTTGTGCCCCCCCTCGGATTCGAACCGAGAACCCACGACTTAAAAGGAGCGTACCATACGGGCATCGCTGTTCTTGGTCGGAGATGACGGTAATGGTGGCTTTGGTTGCTCTTAAGCTTATGGGTCCTGTACAATAAATTTTTATTGAAATGCCCTAGTGGTTTGCCGGCCCTGCCGGCTTTTTTTATGCGTTTGGCAAGGAGAGCCTTTATGGAGTTTCCCGAGCATAGACAGCCACCAGCCGGGTGGGTCGGTTGCGTGGATGACTGGGTTGCTTCGTTGCGGGTGCGTGGTGATACGGATGCGACCGTGGAGCACTGGTGGTATCTGGTGACCCAGTTCGCTATTTTCGTCAGAAAAGACCCCAAGGATGTGCAAACCCAGGACGTCCTTCCCTGGCTGACCCGGGGGGTTTCCACAAGCTCTATCAGGTCGGGTGTGAACGCCCTGAGATCCTTCTACGGGTGGTTGCATCGGGAAAAGGTCGTGGTTGACAATCCCATGGAGGGCATTCCTTCGGTGAAGAGGCAACGTAAGAAGCAGAAGCCGGCTCCGCAGGCGGCTGTTGATCGGGGGTTGAACCACGTCGATCCCAGGGTCCGTCTCCTGGTCAGGCTCTTTAGTGAAGCGGGTCTGCGGAGATCGGAGGCCATTGCTGCCAGGTCGGATGATTTGCTGGAGGATCTGGCCGGTATGAGTCTGCTGGTCCACGGTAAGGGCGACAAGGACAGGATGGTGCCCTTGAGCGACGGGTTGACCAGGGAGCTTTCGTCTCTTCCCAAGGGGTACTTCTTTCCTGGCCGGCACCGGGGGCATATCTGCCCGGATACGGCTTATGCCCTGGTCAAGGACGGAACGGGGTGGCCGCCTCATTCCTTTCGCAGACGGTTCGCCACCGACGTGTGGAAGGCGACCGGGGATGTGGTCAAGGTGCAGTCGCTTCTCGGGCATGAGTCCCTGGCTACGACGCAGGCCTACATCTACGACACCACCGATGACCTCAGGCAGGCGGTGGACAGTATGCTCTCGTACAGGAGCCACAAGGGCGTGCGTATTCCGCAGCCGGAGAAGATCCTGGAAGCCTACGGCTTGCCCCTGCCCGTAATCGATAGGATACTGGCCAGAAGCGAGAATGAATACAGGCAAGGGCAGCTGTTCGGCTGAATGAAGAGTGCTAGGCCCTGGCTATTTCCCGTTGCGCCCTGTTTTTACCTGGAACGGTGCAATCCTAGGGAGAGCCAGGAAAAGGAAACTCTCGGAACAAGGCACCCGACATTGGGTGGTGAGGGGAAACCATGGACGACAATATGAACGAATCCGGCAACAACGAATCCGCCGGGGACCGGAAAACGCAGAAGAAGGGGGTCCTTGCCCGGGGCCTGGAGAAAACCCTTGCCCTGTCTTCGTTTTTTGCGACCAGGCTTGGGGTCTGGGGTTATACGGCATCTGTTACCTTGCCGGCGAGCATCATGGGGTTGTTGGTGGTCCGATTCTCGGGTATGGATGTGCTGCCCTGGCTGGTGCCGATCATGTGCGCGGTAATCGCGGTCGAGTCCCTGGTGGAGAGCCGGCGTAGCAGGAGAGAGCTGGGTGCGGCGGGCATAAGGACCGTGCTCGTGACCACAGGATTCGTGTTGCTGGCTCGCCTGCTTTTCCGCAACCAGCTGGATGACTACCTGCTGATCATGGCCTCTGCATCTGGGGTGATGGGAGTCTTCCTGTGCATCATGCTGATGTTCTTCGTGCTGTCAAATTCCGTTCGCGTGCTGTGGCGCTTCCTCACCTGGCACAACCACCCAGATAGTCGAGGGTGGTGCATGGTGGTGGCTGCCTTCTACCAGCCGGCCGTGCTTATCCTTTTTGGCGCTTGGTGCGGCGCGATCATGCTTCTCGACTGGTTCGTAGTGCTTCCGGTCGTCGTTGCCCTGGTGCTCTATCTGATCATCTTCCTGGAGGACCGAATGCAGGAGAAACGCCTCGCCTGGTTGCAGGCCAGCGGGTACTACGATGTCTCCCCCGATGGGGGCGACAATGGCGGGCAGGAGTCGTGAGGACGGGGAGGAGACGCGCCAGGAGGGTCGCCACCAGGCGGCTGGCCCTTACATGTGTCACGGTCGCCCTGGCCGCCGCGTCGTTCCTGGGGGCCTCGATGCGGCCGGATGCCGGCCGTCCGGGGACGGAACCGGGGTCCTTCTCCGAGTCCTTCAGGGCACCCGTTGACTACGCGACAGCCGCGCGGTACGCACTGGACGGCCCCGTGGAGGACCGTCCGCACACCGGCGGGTACCACAGGGAGAGCCAGTTCGGGCAGTGGCGCAAGCAGGGCGGGGATTGCCAGTACGCCACGACCAGGGACCTGATCCTTCAGCGGGATCTGGACAACGTCCGTTTCAAGTCGGGGTGCAGGGTGGCGGCCGGGGATTTCCATGACCCGTACACGGGCCGGGACATCCGTTTTCTCAGGGGGCCGGACACCAGCCCCCTGGTCCAGATCGATCACGTCGTCTCCGTCCATGATGCCTGGGCATCCGGCCTGTGGAGTCCGGACCGGGCGGGGGAGAGGGCCGACTACTACAACGACCCCGAGGTTCTCCAGGCCGCCGACGGCCGGAGCAACCAGGCCAAGGGGGACGGCATCGACTGGCAGGCCGCCACAGACCCCGTATGGATGCCCGACAACAAGGCCTGGCACTGCGACTACATGGCCAAGCGCGCCTACATCAAACACAAGTACCGGCTCACCATGAGCACCGCCGAACAGACCCAGACAATCAACACGTTGCAAACCTGCACCACCGGTGCGAGTGACCGGTAAACTCGGTGCCACTGAAGTTCAGACAAGGGAGCAAGGGGATGACTATGAGCAAGACCAGGACATTCGAACTCTGCAATCCGGAATGGCAGGATGTGGCGCGCGATGCCTTACGCGACGCGCTCATGTCCCGATACAAGGCTCTGCGGGACCAGTTTGAACAGGAAGCCGAAGGCTACTCGGACAATCGCAAGCAGTGGCGGAGTCAGTCAGGCGAGAGCATCGATGCCATCCGCTTGAAGTACCCATATCCTGCCTACGAGATAGGTGGTGAAGACCGTTATTGGATGGGTTACTTTTTCCGGGCCTACGACACCATATGCCAGGCCGATGAGGAGATCAAGGGCAGAGACGGTACATGCACCGTCGAGGGGGTTTCCGACCCAGCCAGTATTCGTATTCGGATAGAGCTTGAGGATGGTAGCCGTGTCACAATCGGCCTGTGCAGGGCCAAGCCGTACAGCCTCCCGCGGATTTTCCATCGGTACAAGCCTGCGGAGCAGGCGAGCCGTGTGTAAGGGCAGCAAGGACGCGGACGGGATGTCCCTGGGGCTGGACGAACCGCATGACCCTAGGACGGATCGAGCCTGAAGGTCACGGCAGCTGTGCTCTTCCGCCGGCAAGCACTACCAACGGGGACCCCGTGAGTGCTTGCCGGTTTTTCGTATGCGGGGAACTGCGGAGCTCCCACCCCGAACCCGGGCGACCTGAATCAGGTCAATCATTGCGCTGCCGCACATTTTCAGGGGCAAACCACGCCCCTGAAAATGCTTGCCTGAAGAGATCCGTTGTCCTGGTTGTGGGTGTGCGCGGTCACGCCTGCCGAAGAGGGTGCCGAAAGTACGTTTTCCATGTGTACGGGGTGACTGCCGTATCCTCGCAATGATAAAGGCGGGTTTCTGTCCGTTCTTTTCCATGCCTGAATAGTGCCTTTAAACATCTAAAACCCAACATCGCCAATGTGGTACCATAGCAATCGACGGAGAGGTGGCAGAGCGGTCTATTGCGGCCGACTGATAATCGTCTGATCGGGCTTAACTCAATAATTCTGATCCGCGGGTTCGAATCCCGTCCTCTCCGCTTTTATCTGACCCCGGCCATCGAGCCGGGGTTTTCCATTTACTGTATGCAAAAGGCCTCCAGCATGATGCCGGAGGCCTTCGTCGCCTTTCGGGGTAACAGGTGGTTGATAGGCACCAACCGGAAAGCGTCTGATCGGTCTTAACTCAAATCCATATAATACACCAAATCGCGCCAAATCGCGCTAAATCGCAGTAAATCGCGGTAAATACCACATTTTCCAGTCAAAGCCTCGCTCTACGCGGTAAAACAGCGCACCATTGCTGTGCCCCACAACTTCCAAAAACCCCTTCAGGGGAATACCTAGATCACACTCGTCAAAATCCCTGGTCGATACTGGCGGGGATGCGCACGACAGGGTTTTCGGCGGAGCCTGATTTCCCAGGGCTGCCGCCCGGGGGGAGGCCCGGTAACGGATATCGGCCTTCGGGCGACGGCTGGTTCCGGACGGTTGCATCCATGCGGATGCGGTACCGCCCCCTTTTCCGCCTGGACCATCATCCTGTCACCGTCTGGGCATCGCTGCGCGCCGGAGCGTCCCGATCCATGCCCGACCCGGCCGCGATGCGCCGGCTCCCGGCCCCCTCCCGGGGACCACTCGCCGCCGCTGCGCCCCGAAGGAGGCGCAGGGAAACGGACACCGGCCATATAGGGCCGGTGGCTGGTCCCCGCCGTCCCACGCCCTGCGGGAGTGGGACTCGGTGCCGTCTCCCGCCTGACCCCCTCCATCATGGCACGGGTCGCTACGGTCACGACCCGGAGCGTCCCGATCCGCGCCCGCCCGGCGACGGCGTGGCCCAACAGCGTGCCACGCCGCCACCGGCCCGCCGCGTCCCGGTCCGCACACGGGCCGCGCCCTCCGCTCCGCCCGCACCTGGTGGAGGTTGTCAGGCGGGAGGTGCCCGCCCGGACAGCAAGGAGAAGACATGACCGACATCAACACCACCTGCGAGGTATGCAACCAACCGGATGGCATATTCAGGTGCCCGCTCTGCGCAAGAAGAATCTGCTGCTCGTGCACCAATTTCTGCCCATGCTGCAACAGCTATGGATGCTGGGGGTGCATCATCAGCCAGGAGGACGACCCCGACGACATCAGGTGCGAAAAATGCGACCACGACATTCCCGCCTACCGGGCCGAGACCTACGCGAACCCTTACCCGGAAAACATCAAGGGCAAGCCACTGACCATCGGAATCGAAATAGAAATCGACGGCAGCCACGACCACCACGCCCTGGCCTCTCACGACCTGGTGGCCTCATGGTGCCACGACGACAGCCTGTCCAGGGCCGGCATGGAATACCAGACCCAGCCCATGGCGACCGACCCCGAAACCCTTGCCCGGCTCCGTGACCTCATAGACGGAATCATCCCCGAAACCTCCCAGTACGAAGCGGGCGGCCACATCCACGTCACCCGCACCACCAGGCAGGCCGGCGGCCGCTGGGTCGCGGCCCTTAAGGGCCTGGACAAAGGTAAAGCCCTTTGGCTCAACATGCGCCACGCGGACAGCTTCACCTCCCGCTGGTGCACGCTCCGCGACTATTACAGCGGCAAAGACTGCGCCGTGAACTGCGACCACGACAACACCATCGAACTGAGGACGTTCGGCCCCTGGAACACCCAAACCGTGGACACCCTCCTGCCCGCCATCCGCTGGATAAAGACCATGTGGCGGTTCTTCGAAAACCACCCCTTCCACCTCGCCGAAGAGGACATCGAGGCCACCAGCCGCACCGCCTGGGCGAACGCCGTGCCCGCCATCGCCAGGAAAGGAAACCGCTGAACATGTGCGTCATCTGCACCGCCGCCCCCGGCACCATGCCCACCATTCACCAACTCGCCGCCATGAGCCAGGCCAACCCCGACGGGGCCGGCATAGCCTGGCACGACGGGGCCGTGCTCCGCCGCTACCGCTCCGCCGACAACGAGACCACGCTCCGCTACATCTGCGCCCACCTGGACGACCTCACCGCCGCCCCCGTGCTCATGCACTTCAGGCTCGCCACCAACGGCCCCGTCTGCGAAGCCAACACCCACCCGTTCCGGTGGACCAAGGAAGGCAAGACCGGCTACATGGCCCACAACGGCATAAGCCGCATATACAGCCACGGCCCCCACCAGTGCGACAGCCGCAACGCCATCGCCGCCTGGGAACAAGGAGCCGACCTCACCGACGGTCAGGAGGGAATCTTCGCGACCATCGACCACACCGGCGAAACCCGATGGCTCACCCCCGCCGAAACCATCGACGGACAAGGAGGACCCATCACCGTCAGCAACACCGACTGGCAAATCCCCACCGGGACACCCGCCGGCTGGTACGACCCCGATGAAATATGGATGAACGGATACCGCCAGGGACAGGAGGACCAACAAGCCGAGAACAACCTCCGCCTATAAACCAGAACCGCAACGTCGCCCGCCCCGCGAGGGGCAGGCGGCGGGGGCCGGTCACCCGACCCGATCGGAATCGTCCGGGTCGGGGGCGGAGGGCGGGGCCGTGATGAAGTTCAGCTCCGCGTTGCTGAGGTGCAGGCGCTCCGCCGTCTCTTTCCGGGTCGCACCCGTCGCGGCCTTGTACTCGGCCCATGCCCGCCGCACCTCCTCGGTCGATTCATGCCAGGCCGCCAGGGCCACCCCGAATTCCGAAACGGCTTTCTCTTTGCTTCTCAGCGCTTCGCGCTCCCTTGTTGTTGACTCTTCGACGAGGTGCTTCACCCATTCGCTCTGTACTTTCGACAGCTTCATATTTTTCCTTCCGATTTTTTTTCGTTGGGCCCCGTTTTTTGCTCAAACCGTGTGAGCCTTTACGTGACAGAAAGCGAGGTTATCCGTGAATCTGAGAAAAACAGGGCGCAACCGGAAAATCGTTCAGGACGGACCAGGCCAAGGACCCGCCCGCGTAGGTGAAATGCCCTCCCCAAACCCGTCGGGTTTGGGGTTAGCAAGCATAGCAAGTATCCGGATACTTGCTGCTTGCCGGCTCCGCCGGACAACGACGGGAGACCCGAACCCCATAAGCGCCGAAGGCGGCAATGCATGAGCGGCGCACGTCGTTCGGCTGCTCGCCCCGTGCGGAAGGAGGTCACCTTCTCGCGTGAAGAATGGGCGAGGTCCCGGGAACTGTTCGAGAGCATCAAGGACGGTTTCGGCTACACCACCTACATGAAGTTCGCGCGGGAGATGCTCATGCACGGCAGCGTCCACACCACGCATGTGATCACGGACCCGGCGAAAATCCGCCCGGAAATCGCCCGCATCGGCAACAACATCAACCAGATAGCCCATGTGGCCAACGCCACCGGCACCCTCACCTCGGACCAGTACGACACCCTGGTGCAGGGTCTGGGCCGCGTCGAATCCATCCTCAACGACCTGTTCACCAAGGCCGCCGACCAAGGGTGGCAGTGATGGCCGTCGTCAAGGTGAAGAGCGTCAAGACCGGCCTGGACAAGACCATCAAGTACATCATCAACCCGGACAAGACCGAGGGCGGCCGGCTTGTCAGCGTCATCGGCAGCGCCGCCACGGCCCCGGAGGGCATAGCCCGTGCCATGGCCGACGACCTGAAGGCCACCCGGTTCGGCATCCGTTCGGGTACCGTCCTCGGCCGACACGTCATCCAGAGTTTCGACCCCGAGGACGACCTCACCCCCGAGGAGGCGCACCTTCTCGGCAAGGCCTTCGCCACCGAAATCACCGGCGGCAACCACAAGTACGTCATCGCCACGCACACCGACCGGAACCACATCCACAACCACATCGTCATCTGCAACGCCAGCGACGACGACCACGCCATGCTGCGGATGCAGAAAAGCACCCTCGGCAAGTGGCGCAACATCAGCGACCGTCTGTGCAAGGAGCACGGCCTCGGGGTCATCAGGAAACCCAAGGTCGAACGTCACGGACGAAGCCTGGAGGAGATCTATTCGGGTGTGCGCGGGGACGGCATCAAGGACAGGATGCGGACCGCTCTGGACCTCGCCGCCGCCCACGCCGAGAGCTTCCCGGACTTCACCGCACGCGCCGCGCGGGCGGGCATCGAGGTCTCCGTCCGAGGCCGGCACCTGACCTACACCGACACGAAGAGCGGGCTGAAAGTGCGCGACCTGCGCCTCGGACAGGCATACGACGAATCCAACATCATGGCCAAACTGTCACGCGCCCAGGTCATCCAGATCAGTTTCGATGCCAAGCTCATAGCCCGGCGCGATAAAGGGTCGGTCACCGTCTGCCTGCCCGGCACCCGCAGGGGCGAGACCATCACCATCCCCCTGGACCGCTGTGTGCGCGCCGGCCGCACCTGGAGGGCCTATATCGGCGTGGACAACGACCAGACCATCACCGACCAGAAGGGGCGCTACCTGCGCACCATCCGGCCGGAAGGACTCTACCGGAACTTCGCAGCACCCGACATGAACCTGGCCAGCCTCACCGAGGCCCGCCTGCCCATCAGGCCAGGAGTCAGCGACGCGCAGCGCCGCTACTACGCCGTCCAGGGACACCGCCTAGACCAGCTGCGCGACATGGCCAGGCAACTGAGCACGGCACGCAAATGGACCGCCGGCGACGGGGACCTGGGGGCGGCCATCGAACGCCTGGAACGCCGGGTGCGCGATGAACGCGCCGACTTCCAGGCCCGCGTAGTGGCCGCCTCGGACCTCGCCACGGACGACGAGAACGAGGCCAGGGAGATCCTGCGCGACGTGGACGAGAACGACCGCCGCCTGGGCCAGCTCGAAACCGAACTGGCCAGCCTCAAACGACTTTCCCGCCGCACCGAGAGGAGCGAGGAGCGGGAACAGGAAACCACCAGACAGAAGACCCGCAAACACGGCCGCCGTTTCTGACGGCCGGGAAAGAGACAACCATGGCAATAGAAGAGCAGATATCATCCAGGCTCGCATACATCGGCCAACAGGCGGCCGGCGAGGCGGCCCGGCTCACCGTCAGGATCAGCGGACGGCTTGCCGCCCAGCTGGCCGGTGCGGGAGGGTGGAGCGTCCGCAAGACAGTTGATGCCCTGAGGGACCGAATCGACAGCGGACGCATGAGCGAGGGACGGCTCCAACGGGTCGCCGGCGGCGACATTCATGAAATCGAACTCGACCCGGAAAGCCTCCGTGCCGTCGGCCGCAGCCTGAAACAGGCCGGCCTGGACTTCGCGATAGAACACGACGGCGACGAGCACTACCTGCACTTCCAAGGCCGTGACATCGATCACGTCCAGCACGCCGTCGCCCGCGCCTTCCGCAGCATCGGTCTGGAGCTGGACCCCGACTCCTTCGCCCCCGCGCGGAGTGCGGGCGACAGCGGCCAGGCCGCCAGGCAGGCCCGGGAACAGGCCAGCCGGAACATGCCCACACACAGCAAGAGAAAAGGCCCCTTCACCATGGTCTTCAACACCGTGGAATGGGACCGGAACGCCAACATCATCACCTCCAACCTCAAGCAGATGCAGATACCCTTCACGCAGGATTCAGGCCCGGGCAATGACCAGCAGAGCTTCACCTTCGATGCCTCCTACGCCCCCGCCGTACGGTCCTTCATCGATGCCTACTCGGACAAGGTAGATCATTTCAGCACCGACCGCGTGGAGAACTACGACCAACTGTGCGACCCGTCCACGGCCCCCGCCGAGACGGAACACCACGGCCCCGCAGAAACCGAAACCCCGGCCATGGACGACGGGGACCGGCCCGCCCCCGCCGGACGGGAGAAGGCCCGACCCGCAGGCACGCCGCGCAAGGCTCACACGGAGGGGCGGAAGAACACCCCGCCGGCCGCCGAAACCGCCAAGACTGCCAAGACTGCCGAAACCGCCAGCCCCGCCAAGACCGTCAGCAAAGGCAAGGACGGCATGACCGCCAGGCCCGGCAAGGCCGCGCCGGCACAGACGGCCAAAAAAGACCGCAACGAATTCCTGACCATGCTCAACAAGCGCACCGAGCACAAGCTCGCCGAGAGCAAGGAAGCCCCCAAGCGGGCCATCAAGCACGGAAAGGGACGATGATGGACTACGCGACACGGCTCGCCATGACCGCCCGGATGCAGGACACCATCAACGACATCCGGGAGGAGGAACGCGGTCTCAACCCCATCGGCTGGGTCATCCAGGACGACACGCTGCGTGTCATCCAGCCCACGTCCATGAGCGGACCGACCGTGCGAAGAGGCCTGACGGTGGACCCCGACACCATACTGGTGCTCTCATACACCGCCGACCGGGAAACCGGGGAACTCTCCCAGTCGGAGTCATGGACCTTCCCCAACCCCATCGAAAACGACCTGCGCGGCCCCACCGACATGTACGCCAACCGGGTGCTGGGAGAGGCGCTGTTCGACCTGTCCAGACGCGACCAGCGCCCGATCGATGCCCAGGGTGCCAGTTTTTCCAAGCCCGTGACCCTCGCAGACCCCATCAGCGGTGCAGAACTCCCCAAAGGTTGGCACGCCGCCACCGAGGATACCGTGGCCAGACGGACTGCAATGGAGCCGGACCTGGTGCGCGCCTCATACCTGCAAAAGGCCCTGGACGAGACCCCCAGACCATTCGCCTGGGCGATGGAGGAGGGGGGGAAGGACATCCACATCGTGGCCTGGAGCGACCTGAAATCCCCCCAGGGGGCCGCCTACACGTTCACCCACATGCAGTACGACGACCAATTCGGGCGGCCGATTCTCGAGACCCGCGCCTACACGGAAGTACCCGAACGGGCCAAACCCGGACCCATGGACGAAAACCGGATGATGGACGAAAGCGTGAGACTGATCCACTACTACCAGCAGGAAGTCCGTCACCCGTTAGGCACCGAGCATCCGCCCGAACCCGACTACATCCAGGGCGGACTGGTCCGGCAGGGGCAGCAGCCGCAGATCCTCACGCCGCGCGGGACACCCGTCCCGCAATGGGACCGCATGATCGCCCGGTTCACCAAAGTCACCCTCGAAAGAGCAACAAGACCAACGTCCCGGGACCACGGGACGCCAAAGAAAGGAAAAACCATGGCAGAACAACCGCAGTATGACGAGGTTCACGGGATTCTCGTCGTCATCGACAACACCGAACGCCTCAACGCACGCATTGAGGGATACGCCACAGGGCTGTACGCGGCCTGGCGCGATAACCCTCAGGCAGAAGTGAGCGACGAGGGCATTGAGCAAGTTGCGGCGGCCATAGCCCAGGACGGCATCGAGCAGTACAGGGTCACCGAAGACCATCAGGTCCGCCCGTCGGCCGAGGTGATGGCCGGTGTCACTGCCGGTGTCGTGGAGCGCATGCGTGAACACATGGAGTTCCTGGGCATGGTCCGGGACTCGCCGGCCAAGGACGAACCGGGCGAAAAGAAAACCCAGTGGGCCAGGGTCGGCATTCCCTCCCAATATCTGCGCCCATACCAGATGAAGGCCAAGGACGGGCGGACCTTCGAAAAGGCCATCGTCAACATGCCCAATGGCACCAGGGTCAACGGTGTTGACGTTTCCGGGTACGCCCTCGACCGGTTCATGTCCGACTCCATGCGCCAGGCAAAGGCCAACGGGCGGCGCGTCACGCTCAGCTTCCCGACCGACAAGCGGATCGAACTCTTCAAAGGCAAGGGGGCCGAACGCAAGACCCTTCAGCTCGACAACCCGTGGGAACTTGTCAAAGGCATCAAGGCCAGCCTGCAACCCCGCAGGGAGGAGCAGGCCGCACGGCCCGGACAGGAGCCGGCCTCTCCCGCCCAGGAACCCGCCCAGGCTCCGCCCGCCCAGGCCGCGCCTGTCCAGGAACCCGGCCCGAACCCATCTCAGGACGGCCCCCACGAGCTGGCCGCCTACATCCAGGCCGACGAGAAGACCGGCAAGGCCATGAAATCGGTGCTGGGCTCGGCCGCCCGGGACATGGCCGCAGGCAACTACGACCGGGACCACGCCAGGGAGGTCGTGCAGCGAATCACCGACAAGGCGGCCGAACGGTACACCGGCCCCCAGGGGCCGCGCCCAGGAGGTCCCGCTTTCAGCAAGGAGTCCAGGGCCGCCGCCACCGAGGAAATCATGAAGTCCGTCGATGCTGGAATCCAGGCCAGGGCCGAAACCCCGCAACAGGCCCACCCGGCCCCGCAGCGGGACGGTGAGGCCACCGGCCGGCCGGCCGCCGCAGGCAAAAGCAGCTTCATGGCCGACCTTGTGCAGCGGACCGACAGCAGGATGCAGCAGCAGGCCCCGGCCATGGACGTGCAGAAACACGCACACTCCAAGGGGAGCCGCTGACCATGCCGGAGCAAGAACCCGTACGTGTGTGGGTGACCGGCCAACTGCTCACAGATCCACGGTACGACCAGGACGGGGCCGGCTTCGACCTGGTTCTCGCCCAACCCGACGGACAGGAGCTTGCCGTCGGGGTCATGGCCGGACCGGACCTCGCCGGCTACCTGAAGAGCCGCCAGGCCCGACAGAGGGACACCATCCTGGTCGTCGGGACCGTGGACGAGGAGGACGGCCGGCCGATGCTCACGGCACAGGTCATCTGCTGCGGCACCAGTCTGGACGGCTCCCATGCCGATTGACCCGACAGCAGGCTCCACCCTGCTGGTGACAGCACACCCCGGCTCCCATGCCTGCCAGCTGGCCGACATGGGGGCCGCCCCCGACCGGACCATCGACCCCGACACCCCCGCCGGGCGGCTTGTCGCCATCATGGCCGGCCGGGAAGATGCCCTCCTGTCCGACCAGGGGGCGATGGCCACGGTGGTGCCGTTGCCGGCCGGCAAGCCGGCGGCCGCCGGCGGCGGGAGCCATCTCCCCGTCCGCCAGGAGACGGACACGACACCGATCCAGGTCCAAAGCCTCCCGGACACCCTGGAGATCCCCGCCCTCCTGCGCCGAGAGGATCTTCTGGACCGGATATCGGAACGCGCCACCGACTACATCAGAAACGGCGATGGGAAGAAAAAACGGCGGAGCGGCCGCGCCCACGCCGGCACCAAGGAAAGGAAAACGCAACCATGCGCCACAGCAACCGAGCAGTGATCGCCGTCACCGAACTGGCTGCCTTCTGGGCGGCCGACCTTGTATGTATGCAGGTCCGCCACCTCGCCGCCGCCGGCTCGGACCTGACCGACATCCTGCAACAGGCACCCATGGTCCTGTACCAGGACCCGCTCAGGCTCAGCTTCGACCAGATGGACATGCTCGCGGGGCTGACGGCGGCCGGCATCATGGCCCTGGTCTGGTTCTACCGGTGGATCGACCGCAAGAACTACCGGGACCGTGAGGAATACGGCTCGGCCGAATGGGGCGAGGGTCGGGACATCGAACCCTACTGCGATCCCGAGCCGGCCGAGAATCTGCAAATGACCGCCACCGAGGCGCTGAGCCTGGACGTGAACGCCACCCACCGCAACCTCAACGTGGCCGTGATAGGTGGTTCGGGTTCCGGAAAGACCAGGGGATATGTCAAACCCAACCTGATGCGCATGAACATGAACTACGCAATCACCGACCCCAAGGGGGAGATCTACCGCTCCTGCTCCGATGCCCTCCGGGAACGGGGGTATGCGGTCCGAAAACTCGACCTGGTGGACATGGCCACAAGCGACAGGTTCAACCCCCTGGCCTATATCAACCCGGACAAGCCGGAGGAGTCCATCATGCTGCTGTCGGACAACCTGATCCGCAACACCGAGGAGCGGCAGAACGCAGGAGCCGGCGGCGACCAGTTCTGGACCAAGGCGGAGAAGGCCCTCTACAACGCGCTGCTCACGTTCGTGTACTACACGGCCGAGCATCCGTCCATGCCGGCCATGATTGACCTGGTGGCCGCCATGCAGGCCAGCGAGGAGGACGAGCAGGCCATGAGCGAGGTGGATGCCCGTATGTCCGCGTCCCGCGACATGATCCGGGAAGTGCGGGAACACCCCGACGAGTGGGACGACGAGGTGCACCGGATCGTGGATGGCCTCGACTTCGCAACAGCCCAGTACCGCACGTTCGAGCAGGGTGCCGGTGAGACCAAGAAGAGCATCATCATCAGTGCCGGCGTACGTCTCGCCCCCATGCAGGTTCCCCAGGTGAGGGCGCTCCTGGGTGGCCACGAGGGCACGGACACCATCGGCCTGGACGATTTCTGCGACGGGGGCCGGACGGCCCTTTTCCTGGTCCTGCCGGACACAAACAGGACGTTCAACTTCCTGGCCGCAATCCTCTACCAGATGCTTTTCGAGCGCACCATCTACGAGGCCGACCACACCCCCGAGGGCCACCTGCCCGTCCCGCTGCACTGCTTCCTGGACGAGTTCGCCAACATCGGACAGATTCCCAACTTCGAACAGCTGATAGGCACCATCCGAGGACGATGGATATCCGTGAGCGTCATCCTTCAGGACATCGCACAGATCAAGGCCCGCTACAAGGACAACTGGGAGACCATCGTCGGCAATTGCGACTCGATCCTGTGCCTGGGTGTCGGCAAGGGCGACGAGACCACCCCCAAATGGGTTTCCGGACTCCTGGGCAAGGAGACCATCGACCTGCGCGACAACAACATCACCAAGGGCAGCCACGGGTCATTCACGATCAACAACAGGCGCGCCGGGAGGGAACTCCTCACCCCGGACGAGATAGGCAAGCTCCCGGACGACCGGTGCATCTACCTGCTGCGTGGCGTAAAACCCTTCCTCAGCGCAAAGACCGACCCGGACCGGCCGGTGGCCAGTCCCAGGTCCAGCCTGCGCCATACGCCCGGCTGGGCGGCCATGTCACAGGCCGGGGTCCCGGTCAGGGAGTCCCGTATCAGGACCGCTTGGGGCCGGCACCGACCATGACGGCCGGCCGCCTCCCTGCCCCGCTCCGCCTCCGGCGGGCGGGGCATTGTTCTGTCCATCCACGAGCTGCGGCGCGACCGTCCCAGGACCCGGGGCCACGTACGTCGGTGACTGCGGTCGGGGCACATCCGCCTCCCTGGCCGCCGCTTCAGCAGCCTCCCGGGCCTGGCGTTCCGCGTCGGCCTGCACGGATGTGGCCAGGCGGTCGAGGTCGGTCGCGGCCTGGGCGGCCTCGGCGAGGTTGTCCCGGTCGACCCTGCGGCCCCGCCAGTCGTCGGCCAGGGCGGCCAGGGAGCGGTGGTCTTCGGAATCGGGCGCACCGGCCAGGCCGTCGGCCCTGCCGACAAGCCCATCCAGCATTCTGGCCAACTCTTCGGCCCGAGTGTCCATGAGCGACCCCCACACCTTGTCCAGCCGCCTGCACGCACGCCCGATTCTGGCCGCCTGGTCCGGTCCACGGCCATCATCGAGGGCGCTACGGACCTCAGCCACGGGGCCGGGAAGAGAGCCATCGTCGGCGACCGGACTGGCGGCCACCTTCTTCAGCAGATCCTCCGCGTCCCTCCTGGACCTGGCAAGCTGCCCCTTCTGGACCTGCCGCCGGTCATGACCGGCCTGGGCGGTCTGCCCGTCCACCGGACGCATCGCGAGGGTCACGCCGGCGTAGCCGATGCCGGCAAGCATGACCGTGGCGAGGGTGAACGCGACGGGCCGGGCCAGGCTGCGGACATGGCCGCGCCAGGCCATTCTCGGCCGTTCCTCGCATATCTCGGCCGGGGGGACGGCCGGGAACGTCTGTGTGGCCTCGGTGTCGCGGTCCGGGGCCGGGGCGGTGGATGCCGGCCTCCCGTGCTGGGTACGGCGGAACGGCCAGATCGAGCGTGCCCGCTCCGGGGGTTCGGGCGGCTCCCCGGCCAGCTCCGGGCCGACCTGCGCCGCCTGGTCCGCCCAACGGCGGAAGTCCGGCCAGGCGGCCGGCGAAGATGCCAGTTCCCCGATCAGGTCCCAGTATTCCGGGTCCAGGGCCATGCGGTACAGATCCCCGCACGACTCACGCCCCGACAGCGGCCCGCTCATGGGCGCGGCCCGCCGGAAAGGGTGTACGCCCCCTCGGCCGGACCCTGGACCATGACGGCCAGCCAGCCCGCCTCGTTCGTGTACCGGTACTGGAGTATCCACGGGGACTCCAGACCGGTCCACACGCTGCACACCGCCATCGACCGGTCCGCCCCGGTGTTCAAGGAACCGGTGAACGTCTCGACCGGCTGGGGGGCGATTCCGGACACGGGCACATCCAGACCCTGCGCATCTTCGGTGAACCAGGGGCCTTTCAGCCTGGAACGGTCCTCGCCCATGTACGCCTTCAATGTCCGGGGAGCCAGATCCACACAAGCCGCCGAGGCCGTGGCGGCCACGGACCTGCCGGGGGCGGTTTCCGGCCGAGGGGTCGCCGCCGGCTTCCTCGATGTCGCTACCGGCTCCGGTTCCGGCGTGGTCGTGGCCATCCGGCCATCATTCAGGCCCGAGAGCAGCCAGCCGGCCGCCAGGACGGCCAGGGCCGCCAGAATCGTCAGACCGGCCGACAGTTTCGCTTTTCCGCTCATGTCAATCCCCTTACCTGATGAAAGAGACCCCGCCGCCGAAACCGGCAAGCTGGGCCGCGCTTATGGTTTCCGTGACCACGGCCATCCAGCCCGTGCCGGACTGGCTGATCATGATCGACCCGTCCGCGTTCACCGCCTCGACCACGGCCACATGCCCGTAAATGGGGCTGCTCCCGTGCACGCCGCCCTGGAAACACATGACATCGCCCGGCGAGGGCTTGGACGACACCTGCCATCCCAGCGAGCGGGCCTTGCCCGCCCATTGCGCGCCGTTACCCATGAATGGATCCACCGGCCGGCCGATCTGCGCCCTCCGTATGGCCGCCCACCAGGTGCACTGGAACCTGTCGTAGGTGGGGGCCGCTCCCTCATTCGTGCCGGTGGCGGGCACATTCACATGCCAGCCATCCGAGTACATGACCAGCGGCGGTACCAGCTGCCCCGTGCCGCCCCCGAAATCGTCGTCGTCGCCTTCCCCCTGGTACTTGACCATGAGACTTCTGATCCGCGCCACATACTTTCGGGTCTCCTCATACGGGGGGATGCCCCCTGCGGACAGGACCGCGCCGGAGCCGGCGTTGTAAGCGGCCAGGGCCAGGTCCACCACATCGCCGCGCACCCGGCCCTGGTCGAGGTGCGACTGCATCTGCGCGGCCAGGGAGCACATGTAGTGCGCCTGGGTCCAGATGGCATCATGGGGGTTCATCACATCGGCCCTGCCGTCCCCGTCCCCGTCCATGCCGACGGAAGCCCAGGTGCCCGGCATGAACTGGGCGATGCCCTGCGCGCCGGCCGGCGAGCCGGCATTCGGGTTCCAGCCGGACTCAGCCTCGATCTGCGCGGCTATCAGCGGGGAGGTGATGACCGGGCACACCGTCCCGGCCCGTTCCACATCCGCCTGGTACTCGGCCGGAACATTGGATATCTTCGGCTGCCGGCTGGTGGCCATCCACGTCATGGCCGCCACCAGCACCAGGGCCACGGCCATGACTGCGGCGACCACGATCATCGCCTGCCCGCCCATGGCTCCGGCCACGGCCTGCGCGGTCCGGCCGACACGGGCCGCCAGCCGCGTCACCGCCCTCCCGGTCGCCTCCGCCGCCTGTTCGGCAGCCTTGCGCATCTGGCCGGCCGAACGGCGGGCCGCCGACCCTCCGCGTCGGATTAAAGTGGCCATCCTCCGGCCCGAGGCCCGGCCGGCCGAGGCGGCCACCCCGCCCGACCTGCGGACACCGGATGTGGCCAGTTTCGATATCCCGCGGCCCGTCTGCAAGGCGATTGCGCCCTCGGCCCCGTCGCTCCTGTCGGATGCGCCCGCCTGAATGGCCGCCCCGCTCCTGTTCGCCGCCTTGCGGCCCTTCCTGGACAGCGAGTCGGACCAGCTGCGTATCCGGCCACGTGCAGACGGGCGGGATGCCTTCCGTCCCGCGCCCGTCCCCGGCTGGGTAGGCTTGCGGTGTCCGGAGAGATTCCCCCTCCGAATGTCCGAGGTGATGGACAGGCGGCCCTTCTTGATGGCATCGGCCAGGCCGGCTCTGCGCGCCCCAGCTCCGCGCAGCCTGGAACGGAGCACATGGGAAGGGCCTTCGCCGGATTTGGACTCGCCGGCCATCAGTCCTCGAACTTCGTGTCGAACAGCCTGTACAGCTCGCCGTCACTCGGAATCCGGCCATCGAACGGCACATAGGCCGAATCCACCTTCATGAGGCCCTGGCCGGGGAGGACCCCGGTGAAAGCGGTACGTTCCTCGTCGCTGAGTTTCAGCAGGTCCTGTAGGGCATCCGCGTCGGTGGGCGTTTGGTCCAGAAGAACCAGGAAATCCGAGTTGGAGAGCATCTTGCGGGCCGAATCGTCCTCCAGCATGTCCTCGATGTTCTGGGTGATGCCCGTCACCCCGAGGCCGTACTTCCTGGCCCTCTTCCAGATGTCCAGGAACTGCTCGCTGGCGTAGACGTTCCTGAAGAACCGGTGGAACTCGTCGATATACAGCCATGTGCGCCTGCCGGCGGCGCGGTTGCTCCTGACCCGGTTCCACACCTGGTCCATGATGACCATCATGCCGAACGTCATTAGCTCCCCGCTCAGGTTGTGCACGTCAAAGACCGTGAACCGGTTGCCCAGATCCACGTTCGTCTGCCCGTTGAATCCGGACAGGCTGCCCCTGGCGTACTGCTCCAGCCCGATGGCCAGGTCGTGCCCCTTGGCCTCGCCCGTGGCCTCCAGCGCCTCATACAGGTCCAGGAGCGTGGGCTGTTCCCCCTCACCTCCCGTGTCGCGGAATTTGCGGAACAGGGCCATGGCGCACCGGTCCACAAGGCCAAGCTCGACCTTATCGAGTCCGTTCCGGCCGCCCAGAAGTCCGCCCACCATGTTGGTGACGGTCGCGGCCTTCTCCGCAACCACATCGACCACATCCGAAGGGTCCAGGTCAAGTTCCAGGTCCATGGGGTTGATGCGGTCCCTACCCCCGGCGCTCACCTCAATCCTTGACCCGCCGAAAGCCTCGCACAGCGGCAGGTACTCGCGTTCGGGATCTATCACGATGATGTCGTCGTTCCGTCCCAGGACCACGCCGGCCATTTCAGCCTTGACGGTGAAGCTCTTGCCGCCGCCAGACGTTCCCAGGAACACCCCGTTGGCGTTCATATGCCGCCGCCGGTCGAGGGAGATCAGATTACCGGACCTGGAGTTTCTGCCGTACACGATGCCCCCGGGGGTGTAGGCCTCCCTGGAGGAGAACGGGACCAGGATGGCCGCCGCGTTCGTGGTCAGGGTGCGCTTCATCGGCAACGGGTCGTGGCCCAGCGGCATTTCCGCGACAAGGCCCTCCGGCTGCATGTAGGTCAGGGTTTCGGCTTTGCAGGACTGACGGGCGGCGGCGGCCACCACGTCCTTCACCGTCTGATCCAGGGCTTCCCTGCTGTCGGCGCTGACCCCCACCACGATGATCGTGTTCACCAGCCGTTGGTTCGAATGCTGAAGGTCGGCCCTCAACGCCGTGATCTGGTCCTTGTCCTCCTGCAAGTCGGCGGGGATCATATCCGGGGGCAGGTGCTGTTTCTCGGCCTTCTTCCGTCGGTCGCCGATTTCCATGTCGAGTTCGGCATCACGTCGCTTGACGATGGACAGGCCCTCATTCTTGTCATAGGGTTCCAGATGCACCGACACCTCGATGTGGGCCTTGATGCCCGCTATGTCGCTGAGCAGTTGGTCCGACAGGTCTGGCGGGAACTCGCCTATCCACAGGCACCTATGCCAGGTCTGCCGCCCCATTGACTCCAGGACCAGGGTCTTGGGGTCCTTTCGGGTCACGGACCATGGGCAGATCCAGTCCTTCGCGCTGGTGCGGGAATCGGCGAACCGTTCCTCGGTGAAAGTGAAGTCGTCATAGGGGCGCAAAGTCTCGGACAGGAGACGCAGGCGGTCCGCACGGAGCAGGCGGGTGGCCTTGCAGCCGTCGATACCATTCAACTGCGCCGTGAGCCGCATGGCCACACGGTTCAGGGTCGTGGTCGCCCTGGACGGGTCGCTTTCCTCGATGCTCACCGTCAGGGTCTTCACGGTATCCGTGTTGCTGGTGGCCGAGCCGAGCAAATGCCGCAGGTTACGGTTGTAATCCCGCCTGAGCACGTCATAGGGGTCACCCCGGTCCGGCATCTCGCACTCCTCCAGCATCTTCTCCACGCCCTTGGTGCGAGAATGCACATTGATTTGCAGGCTCTCGCCCGCGCCGAAACCGTTCAGCACCCCGGCCCAGCGGTCGATGATGTCCAGCTGGTGGTCTTCCGGGGCCATTTCGTAGTTGATGTCCTCAATCAGCAACGACACCGACCAGCGGTTGTCTCCCAGGTAGGCAATGCCGTTTTTCAGCATGGAATCGAAGCCAAGCATCTCCTTGGCCGTCTTCTGCTTTTTCCTGTCTGGCTTGGCCGGTTCCTTCTGGCGGTCGCGGCCCTTCTTCTCCTTAGGGAACAAAACTCTCACCTCTCCTTCATGCTTGGCTTGGCCGGCGAAGCCGGCGCGGCGGCCGGACCATCCTGGAGCAGGGTCCGGGGTGTGGTCCAGTGGCGGATCACGTATACGAGATACTTTTCGGGTTTCAGCCCCTTGGGCCGCCACCATCCATAGGCGGCCAGCGGCAGGGCGATGGGCATGACCACCCAGTTGGCCTGTCCGCTGGGAATGCCCAGTTTCAGCCACAGCAGCAGATACAGCGGTATGCCCAGCGTCGTCATTAGACCGGCTGCCAGGCACTGCCTCCAGGTCATACCGAAGAACACCTTCGGCTCGACCGTGCTCACCTCCCGGTACACGGGCATTTGCAACATCAGTGTCTCCTTTCACTCCCCGCCGGTGATGGCGCGGGCGGTCTGCTGGGCGATCAGCACCATCCCGAGCAGCAGAAGGCTGGCCATGAGCAGCTGGCCGAAATTGCCGACGATCCAACCGGATACCGAGTCGCCCTCCTGGTAACTGCCTGCGCCCATGACCCCCTTGACCATCACCCGGTACAGATAGATCCCGAGCCACAGGCACGCGCCCCTCACCCCCACGGCCGCGTAGCTTTTGAAATAGCTCACCCCTATCGCCTTGGTCTCCTGATGGCACAGGAACACCAGAGGCAAGGCGTTGAAACATGTCAGCATGTAGAACTGGACGAACACCAGCATGATGACCACTGACACGATTACCTCTGCCAGCTTCGAGACCACAAACGGGATGATCAACAGGACGATGCACGCCACCTGCGTGCCCCATCCCCCGTCCTCGATGGGCTTGCGCATCTGGTCCCCCAGGCCGGCCGCCTGCTGCACTGCCTCCAGCTTTGCCACATCCGAGAACTTGCCGGTCATAAGACCCACCAGGTAATCAATGAGCTTGACGAACATATCGGCCGACCCGATGGCCAGCACCACCAGCGACCCCTTGAACATCGTCACTCCCACAAGCTTGGCCCCCGTCTCGCTGTCGCCCTCCGTGGTGGAGGTGATGCGCACGAACTCCAGGAGCATCACCACGGCAAACACCATCATGGCCACGGGCTTCACTGCCCAGTTGGCGATGTTGGTGCTTGCCTCGTACAGGCCCCTGTTGTACTGAATCGGACTCAGCAGCAGCTGGTTGACCGTATCATCCCCGACCCCGGACCCTATCGCGTTCAGCAGGGATACACAGGTGTCCGCCATGCCGCTGGCCAGAACCATCCCCTCCATATCAGACCACGTGTGAGAAAAGCTGGGCGGCGACGATAACCATGATCCCGCCGATGGTCTTCCATACGCCCTGCTTGAGCTCCGGGCCGTTCTGGTCGTTGAGAGCACCGGCGATGGCGACCACTCCCCATACGGTCCAGAGGGCCCCGCCAATGCTGACCCAGGTAACCATGATGCCTTTCACATCGCTGAAGATTGACTGGGCATCTGCGGCCAGCACTACGTCGGAAGCCATCCGGTACGGCAGGGCCTTGGCCCACAGGTGCACGGAACGGGCCGCCTCCAAGGCCGGCAAGGCGACGGTGTGTAATGAATGAAACATGACTACTCCTAGCGTGTATCGCACATGAAGTGTGCAAGAGAAGGAAAACGGAGTGACCGGCGACCGTTAGAAGGGGGGTAAAGTCACCGGTCCTCCGCCGACCCGTGGCCAGATTTGAACTGAGGGCCACGGGGATGGAATCCCGCCCGAAAGAGGAACATCGGGCGGGAAGTGTTAGGGGGTCCGCACCCCGCCGGGGGCGCGGACCGTGTGGCTCACCTGGAGCCGGGGATGTGCCGGTCGTCCGGCTGGGCCGTGCCCTGGCCGCCGGCAACGGAGGCGGTGCGGAGACGGCGGGATTGCAGCCACCGGCCGCCTCCCAGGGCGGCACCGGCGACGACCGTCAGCATGAGGGCCATCAGCAGGATCCATGCCACGTTGGAGCCGGTGTCGGCCAGGGCCTCGACCCTGCCGTTCCAGTCGTCGGTGTTGGATTCCACGGTGGTGTCCCCGCACATGGCCACACCGTCGATGACAACGGCATCCTTGGGTGCCTGGGCCGTGTCCGGACCGTTCTGGCCGAACGGGTCGTTGTCGGCCGGGACCGGGCATGGGGTCAGCGGTGTGCCGGTGGCCTTGACGCGATCCGTGTGGTGGTCCGTGACACCGCGCAGGGTGCCGTGGATGTCCACGTACCCGCCCGGCTTGAGCCGGTGTTCCGCCCACCCGTCGGGGTAGCGCCAGTCCACCACCTGGCCGTCACCGGCCACGGTGCGGTCGTCAAGCCGCAGGTCGCGGCCCAGGAAGACGGGGCCGGTGCCGGTCTCCGGGTCGATGCCCGAGTCGTTGAAGACGCGGACGGTGATATCCGTGTCCCCATCGACCGTCAGGGCCTGGGAGGGGTCGTTGCGGTCGCCCTCCTCGATGCCGGACGCGGTATCGAACTTGACCACCCGCAGGCGGGGGGTCATGTCCGGCGTGCGGGTCCAGACCACGTTGGAGACGGTTTCCTTGTCCTGGTAGTACTCGGTGAACCTGTTCTCATGCCGGTCGGTGGTGGCTATGCGCTGGCACTGGATGTAGGCCACCCAGCCCACCTCGCGGTCACCGGACGCGGACACCAGGGCCAGGTAGGCCGGGGTGGCACGCAAGGTCACCTTGCCGGTCTGGTCCTGGTCCATGGTGAACAGGTCCCCGCCGAACAGGGAGGTGTCCATCCCGGAGCCGGCTATCTTCTCGCCCTGGCGTGCCAGGGGGTGGCCGTTGCGGTACAGGTCCCGGCTGGCGTACACCGCCCACTGGCCGGTGAACCGGTCCACCGACGGGTCAAGCTGGTCCTCGATGCGCCACTGGTCGGTCTGCGGGTAGGCCCTGTCGGCGGGAAGGACGCTGCTCTCAAGCCGGTACAGGAACAGGCCGTCCTTGTAGATGCTCTTGCCGTTGGAACTCTCGCCGTTGACCTTCACCACCACGTCCTTGGCCGGATTCAGCGGGGCGAGGGGGGTGTGCACCTGGTTGGTGGCCTTGCGCACGGAGTTCGTGACCTGGACCGCCTCGTTCTTCACCACGTGGCCCTTCTCGACCTTGATGACCTTGAAGGGAACCACCAGGACGTAGGTGCGGCCGAGAAGCGCCTGATCGATGGCCGGGTCCCTGAGCGGGTCGTACCTGTCGGACTCGGCGTAGGCCTTGAGGTCGGACGGCTGGGGGTCGCCCTTGGCGGTCATGCCGGTGGCGGGGATCTCGGTGTCCACGGTCCTGGCGAACGCGTACACCACGCCGTCCCTGACCTGGATGTTGAACGCCTTGGTGTGGTCGCGCCCGTCGGACCCCTGGACCTCGATCCCCGCAGGGTCGATGCCCAGGTACTCCTCCTCGAAGTCGTCCACGACACCCAGCCTCCACACCCTGTACGCGGTGTCGGCCTGGAGCGCGTCGATGGTGACCCGGTACACGCCGGTGTCGCCCAGCATGAGGGTCTTCCCGTCGATGCTGATGGTCTGGTCCTTGGAACTGACGACCTGCTTGGACGGGTCCATCTTCGGGGGCGTGTTGAACACCTCGTTGCTCGGGGTCAGGCTGTTGTTGATGGTCAGCATCCACCGGTTCCCGACCTTGGTGTCCGTGGGGGCGTCCTTGGACACCGTGCCCTCGAAACGCACCTGGATACGGGGGTTGCCACCCGCCCTCCACTGGCCTATGAGCGCCTGGTCGGTGAAAACGACCTGCACCATGTGCGCGTCGTCGTCCCACACGGTCCGGTACCTGTTCTTGGCGACCACGCGCCCGTCGCCCAGGTCCATGATCTCCAGCGTCTGCTTGTCCACCTCAAGCCACCGGTCGTACACGTCGGTAAGCACGACCCGCTCGCCCTGGTAGGCCAGCAGGTCGGGCAGTTTCGGCTGGGTGGTCAACTGGTACTCGACCCGCTGGCCCGGATGCACCACCTTGCCGTCAACGCTGGCCTGGTCGCCGCCCTGGCTGGCCTCGGCCACCACGTCCTTCCTCACCGGGGGCACGTACCCGCAGATGCCCGGCTCGTTGGTGTCCACGGTCTGCCCGTTGACCCGCTCGGAACCCTTGTTCACGAACGCGGGGCCACCCGGGGTCCCGGCGCAGAAGGTCAGTTCGTCGCCCGGCCTGCGCCCATGGTCCTTGCGGACCTGCTCCGCGCCCTTGCCGTTGGCGAAGTTCACCGTGAACGGCACCAGCATCGTCACCTGGAGGCCGCCGCCCATGCCCTTGAGCCGGTCGCGGTACGCCTGCTTGGCCGTGGCCGTGGCCCGCCCTGCGGACACCTCGATGTCGAACATGTCGGTCACATCCCGACCCACGGCCGTGATGTCGTCCACACTGCTCTGACGATAATGGCCGTCCGCACCCGCAGCGGCATCAGCCTCATACACGCGGATAGCGTCACGACCGTCCTGATCGACCAGGTAATCCGCAGCCGACCAATCATCCGTCAGCACGAACACCCCGGGAACCTCGACCAGATCCGGGTCCACGGTCGCGTTCACCACACCGGCCACACGGTCGCCGTCCATGAACACATGCCCGTCACCGCCGGTCGCATCCGAACGCGAAGGATCCACCACCGCGTCCCACTTGCCGGCCGCGCCGTTCCACAACACCCACGACTTGTCCGGGTTGGGCTTCCACGTCGGAAACTCCCCCGAAGGGGTCTCCTGGTCCACCTCGACGGACGAACCCTTCCAATACACCGAACCCGTATCACGCACACGGCCCGTCTCCGGCCCATGCACCACAACATCAAGCTCATACACCAGCTCATGATCATCCGGAAGACGGCCACCCGTCCACGTCGCCGTCGCCAGATCGCCGGCGGGCGTGGAACCGTTCGGGGTGCCGAAAGCGAACTGCCCCGACACATCCCGGCCATCGGTCAAATCCGTGACGCGCTGACGCTCGATCGTATACTGCTTACCCTCCGGGAAGAACAGATCCCGGATGACCAGGGCCTTGACACCCCGGCCGGTACCCGTGAACACCTTCGTATGGTTGGACATGGAATCCGCACTCGTACCCGGCTGAACCGACTTCGACGGCGCAGCGGGCGGAACATCCGCAGGAATCGGCTCATACTGATTCAAAGTGACCACGACAATACTGGTCGAATCACTCGTATACTGATCCACCAGCGAATCAATCGACGTACCGGGCTGATCGGTAAAGGTCGAATTGTGCTTATAAGTTGCACCGTTGTTGCTGTATAACTGGCCACGGACGGTGTTCATCCAGGCGCTTATCCAGTCGCTTTTCAGGTGGTGGGCCTCGCCGCTGAACTGCTTGCTGGGGCCGGTCATGACACCAACGCCGGTCACGCGGCACTGCCCCTGGCCGAACTGGTCGGGGTGGGCCTCGTTGAACCGGGTCCAGCAGTTGGCGTTGGCTTCGTTCAACGCCTTCTGCGCGTGGGCCACGCCGCCCGGGAGCATGGTGACCCCCATCCGGGCGAACGCATTGTAGACACTGTTCAAATCCGCAGCGGGGCCGAACGCGCCATCATCCGCATCATGGTAGGCCCACGTCACCTGCGTGGCCATCACCCCGCCGCCGGAGCCGTCCGAATTGCCAGCACCGCCACCGGCGAATGCTGCGGGGACACCCGCCATCATCGAGGCCCCCGCCACGACGGCGGCAAGGCCCTTGCGCAGTATCGCCCCGGAGTCCAGTTGCCGGAGCCGACCGGCCCAGGCCCTGATCTTCCCTGACTTTTGCATATTATTAATTCCCTTCCGATATCATGAAGGGGACGGCCTTATGGTCGTCCACAGTAAAAGCCAGCGGGATCGAGTACTTGGTAGGTGTCAGTCCCGCTGGCACATCTTTAATCAATCACCCAATGCCGCAGCCGCCATCCGGCCTACAACCATGCATTGAGTTATCAGGCTCATTAAGAAAGTCATTCCAGCTCTGGCTGTTTCCTTGTGGTGTTGAAGGTGCGGGTGCGGCCGGCGCGGGGGCTGACCAGCCGCCGCCTCCGCCGCCCTGCCCGTAGGAGGGCCGGTAGGAGGGCGTGTACCCGCCGCCGTAGGAGGGGGCCGCCTGCTGGACGGGCTGAGCCGCTGCCTGTGCCGCTGCCTGGGCGGCTTGTTCTGCGGCCTGCTGGTCCGCCTGGGCCTTGGCCTGCATGGAGGCGTTCACCTGGTCGATGGCCGACTGGAGCGGACCGGCCGCATCACGCCAGGCCTTGGCCTTGCCGCCCTTGGTCTGCCCGGCCAGGGTGATGGCGTTCTGGAGGGCCTCTCGGGTGGCGTTGTCCGCCACCTTCCCGTCGCTGTCGCCCAGCAGCCTGGAGGCCTCTTCCTTCTTCGCGGCCAGGGCGGCGCGTGCGTCGTCCAGGTCCTTCGCGTCCCGGGAGGCCAGCACCGCCTTCGCGGCCCTGTCCAGCTTGCCGTACCTGCCGTTCAGATCCTCCGCCTTGTCGGCGGCGGCCTTCAGCTCCCCGGTCGTCATGGACGCATCGCACCTGACCGGCTGCGGCTTGATGCCGCCGGCGTTCTTGACGGCCCTGGCCATGTCCACCACCGTCTTGGCATCCTTGACCTGATCGGAACTGATGGCGGCGGCCTCCTGGTAGCGTGCCGTCCTCGCGGCTGCACCACCGGCCGGTTTCTCCAGACGCGCCACGGCCACAGAGCACCGCTCAACAGCCTCGGTATGCTGCACCCAGTCAAAAACGAAGAAAGTACCAAAGCCCATGCCCGCAATCACACCGCACCCCAACGCGAGCCGGAGGATCCAATCCCTGATCGCATCCAACTTGTTCCTGGTCTTCTCTTTCCTGAGTTGTGCCTCGCGTTTTGCCTTGAGGTCCTGATTGAGTTTGCGAAGCCGCGCGTTGTTTTTATCATCCGCGCCTGATGACGTGATCGTATCGGGTTCCCTTGTATCGGACTGGTCTTTCGTGCCCTGGTCGCCTGGGGCGTATTCCTTGTCCATGATTCCCTCTTTCTCGGCCTGGGCCGCTCAGTTCTTCTCCAGACTCGCACGAATCGGAGAAAAAACGGGTCCCAACGAGAAAAAACCCGATTTTTTTTCCGACCCGTCGTCCTGGGGTCCTCGGTACTTCTATACTTCAGTACTTCGATACTTCTGTACTTCTATATTTCTGTGGCGGCCTGCTTGTCCGCCTGGGTCTTGGCCTGCATGGAGGCGTTCACCTGGTCGATGGCGGCCTGGAGCGAATCGTACGCATCCCGGCAGTACCTGATCTTGCCCTTGGACAGGTCGGCCAGGATGATGGCCTTCTGCAAAGCCTCGCGGGTGGTGTTGTCCTCCACTTTCCCGTCGCTGTCGCTCAGTAGCCTGGATGCCTCCTTTTCCTTCATGCCCAGGTCGGCGCGGGCATCATCCAGGTCCTTCGCGTCCCTGGAGGCCAGAACCGCCTTAGCGGCCCTGTCCAGCTCCTCGTACTTGCGGTCCAGAGCGTTCCCTTCAAAAGCGGTGTCATCAAGCTGCCACCAATTCGCAGAGGCATCACACTTGATGATCTCGGGCTTGATGCCGCCGGCATCCTTGACTGCCTCGGTCATGTCGGCCACCGTCCTGGCATCCTTGACCTGATGGGAGTTGACGGCCCAGGCCTTCGTCCAGAGGTCTGCCCTGGATGCAGAGGCCTCCTCCAATCTGGTCGCAGCTCTGGAACACTGTTCTCTGCTTGAGTTGGTTAGGAATGTCCCGATGCCGAAAAGGAAGAGGGACACTACAAACAGTTGGAAAAAAATACGGAGGAAGATGCCCTGAGCAATCGTCTTCCAGTCGGGTCTTTCGTTTGCATATCCCGTGGATTCGGGCGTTGGAATGGTCTGGGTGTCCTCCATCTCGGATGGGGTCCTGGTCTCCTGCTCCCCTGGGGTGTGTTCCTTCTTCATGATTTCCTCTTTCTCGGCCTGGGCCGCTCAGTTCTTCTTCAGGCTTGCGCGGATCGGTGAAAACCGGGGAAACCCGATTTTTCCCGACCCGTCGTCCTGGGGCCGGCGGTACTTCTATACTTCGGTACTTCTATACTTCGGTAATTCGTTACTGTTCAGGTAGTTGCGCAGGGCGATGTCGATAACCTCCTGCATGTGTATGCCGTGTTCCAAGGCGTGCAGTTTCACGGCACGTCGTGTCCCCTCGCGCATTTTGATGCTGGTCTGCACCCAGGGGCCGGTTTCCGGCTCGGCGGCCGGCCTGGCGGTGGGGGAGGGGTCGGGTTCGGCGGAGAAGGCCTCTCCCAGGGCCTGCGCGTCGGTGCCGTGGACGGATACGGGGGTGAAGTTCAGATCCTTCATCAGAACAGCCTTCCAGTGAAGTGGAGGTATTCGCCGTAGACAAGGCCTGCTACGGCAATAAGGTTGATGACCTTGGTCATGATGGCCTCGATGGCGTTGAGAAGGGGGTCGTCCACCCATCGCCACAGCAAGGCCAGGCACACGCCCAGTAGGCAGTTGAGCAGCATGTAGGCCGCGAACACGGTCGTGAGCCAGGCCGCCTGGAATATCAGTTGGTGTTTCATGCCGGAATCTCCTTCATCATTGTTTCGAGTTCCCCGTATGCCTGCGCGTACTCATACAGTTTGCCGGGAGCCGTTCCCATGCATGACTTGATTGCCTGGCGTTTGCGGATGACGGCATCGAATCGGGGCGTGTGCTGGGCGCTGAGCGCTTCCGTCACGGCCCGGTACAGCCTGGTGCGTGGTTCGGTCCGGCACAGGAGGACGGCGGCCGGTACCCTGTTGCGGATGCCGTTGAGGGTGCTCCATGCCTGTTGCAGGTCCAGCTCGGTGTCGGTTGAGGGGACCACCACGAAGTCGGCGGCCTCGACGGCGGCCACGGCGATGGCCCCGGCCGGAGGGGTGTCGATGATGGTCAGGCCCTCGAATCCGTCGCGGTCCAGCCGCTCCACGTCCAGCAGTTTCGCGTCCTGGACCAGGAAGGGGAGGGTGTCGCCGGACTCCTGGGCCTCCAGCGCCCACCTGGCCGCGCAGGATTGTGGGTCGGCGGCCAACACCCTCACCCTCGCCTCGGGGTCCTTCCTGACAGCCGCCGCCGCCAGGTACATGGATGAAGTCGTCTTGCCCACCCCGCCCTTGGCTGCCGCCAGGGCCACTGTCTTGTTCATGATTCGCCTTTCCGGTTGGGTACTGAATTATTGAAGTATTGAATTATTGAAGTAATGAAGTACTGAAGTATCGAAGTGCTCCGGTACCTGTGCGTCGGGGGCGGGACCGTCCGGTTTGCCGGCCGGCCGCCGCCCGGTGGATTCATGCGGGGGAGGTCTGCCGCCTGGTGGTCCTTTCCGGGGCCTGCCGTGCGTCTGTGGCCCTGAAGCGGGTGAGGCTCTGCCTCCTGGCTTCGGGGATGGCCCAGGGATTACGTTCAAGCCAGGCGATGGCCTGCCGGTAGCGGTCCGCTTTGCCGTCCTTGCGTCTGCGCATGTCCAGGCCGTCCCGGCGCATCATCCTGGCCAGGGTCTGGAGACCTCTCCTGCGCAGTCCGCCACGGAGGGTCTCGTCGTCGCCCGGGGCGTAGACCAGGGCGTAGGCGACGCACTGGAGGAGCGCCGGGCACTGCATGCAGATTCGGGTGGCGTTGCGGATTTGGGACTTGGTCCTGTGGCTGCCCCGCCCGGTCGGGGTCCAGGCGGCCACTCTCTCGTCGGTGACGCGGCTGCACAGGCCTGTGGTCATTGGTTGTGCCGCGATCCTATGAAATTCCATTCCTGCCTCCATGGTTCGGGTTTCGGGGTCGGCTCCGGTTCGGGTCTGCGCTCTTGGCTCCTGCGCAGTCCCACGGCGTGCCATTCACGGTTTCGTTCGTCCTCTGCACAGCAGGGGCAGTTGTCCAGCTCGACCCCGCCATCGATGTGGTCGCGCAAGGTGTCCATTTTCCATGGGCGAGACTTGTACACCGGCACCCTGGCGGCCAAGCCGGTGGTGACCCTGACGGGGATGTTGCCATCTGGCGG
Source organism: Bifidobacterium sp. M0307 (assembly GCF_016100445.1). Lineage (NCBI taxonomy): Bacteria > Bacillati > Actinomycetota > Actinomycetes > Bifidobacteriales > Bifidobacteriaceae > Bifidobacterium > Bifidobacterium sp. M0307. The sequence goes on along the minus strand of NZ_JACFSL010000001.1, from coordinate 1,478,831 downwards.
CGGCTTGATGCCGCCTCGGCCGGATTTGCTGGGTCGGTCCCGCTGGAGCGTGAGCGTGGTCCAGTGCTTATCCAGGGCCTTGCAGGAGACGATGACGGGCCGCCAGAACCCGTCTGGTCCGTCCAAGGCCCACCGGGCCAGGTCCAGGCAGGCATCGACCCCGTGCCGGGCGGCCAGCCGTCTGGCGGCCTGGCGTTCGCGCCGGCTGTCGGCCGGGGCCGGGATGTGCCGGCTTTCGAGCAGGGCTGCAAGGCCGGTGCTGAGGAGATGACCATTTGAAGGCTCGGCTCCCCCTGGGGAGATGTCCCCTTTAGGGGACAAAGGGGATATAGGTTTATTGTTTATTGGTTTGTCTGCCACGGGTGTCACCCCTGAGGTACCTCCGGTGTCACCCCTGGTCTCCGGTCCCGGTGTCAGGGGTGTCAATTTGTCACCCCTGGTCTGCGGGTCCTTACCTTGGCTGTCGGTGTCCTCGGAATCGGCTTCGTTCCGCCCTTTTTGCAGGGGTGCCAATTTGTCACCCCTGGTTTTCTTGACCTCGGCGACGGGTTCGGGTTCCACCCCCATGCACAGGTCCCAAACCACGGGACGGTACCTGGCCTCGATGGCGTGCCCGTGCTCGTCGCACATGGACAGGCCCTGGTTTCCCCGGCGGATCACGCCGGCCTTCTCCAGCTCCGCCAGCTTGCGCCTGATGGTCCTCTCGCTTATTTGCAGTTCCTTTGTTAGCGTCCGCACGCTCGGCCATGCGGCCGACCCGTCGGGGTGGGCACGGTCCGCCAGGGCCACCAGCAGTAGCCTGGCCGTCGTGTCGCCACCCACGGGGGCCTCCCGCAATGCCCAGGTGGTCGCCTGCCAGCTCACCTGTCTTCATCCCCCCGAGAACCGCCAAAGACCGGATGCGAGACCATCAGGAACCGTACGGCGTATGCGAACCGGATGCCTTCGGCCAGGACCGGGACGTAACCATGATCGAACACAAATGGCCGGCTGGGGTTTGAGGTGATGTCCGTGACCCGACCGTAGGGGAAGACCCTGCCATCCATGCGCAGGTACACGGTGTCGCCCACCCGGACGTCCGCTTTGCGACGGATGACGACGCTCGAACCCCGTCGCCCGTCGAACCCTCTCGGGGGGTAAATTTCTCGTTGGGACCCGTTTTGCGGGAAACCCGCACTACCATAGAGATATGCCTCGCGCCGCGCGGCATTGGTAAAGTCGTACATGTGTGATGACGCTCCTAAAAGAGTGAAGAATCTCGGAATTCTGCCAGGAATAGAGCGAGATGCTTCGATGGGTTGTTGCACATACTGGCTCCGGATTGCAGTCCGGAGCCTTTTCTATGCCACCTCCATTTCTTGGACTGGCCTGGGTAGATTGATGACAAAATCGGCTGACAGACCATACTGCTCATTGATTTTCAGCAGGTCTTTCTCCTGCCAAGGCGTGATGCCGTTGACCTTGTTGCTGATATTTGCGGATGACTGGCCTAACAGGACCGCAAGCGAGGAATACGGTATCCCATGATCCTTGAGCCATTTCTTCATGTTTGACATGCGGTCTCCATCAGATAAATGTACTTGACAGTTACATCCTAACGTTAAGTTTGACTTAGTGCAAACCGGTAGTTACGATTAATGCTCAAATAGAGCAAATTCAAAGGTCAGGAGATGCGATGACTTCGCAGATAGTGATGCCGACGTTAACTGGGGAATCAGACCATGCAGACTATGAGGACAGTGTGCTCCGGTTCAACATCAAGCTGCTTCTGGCTAAATCGCAAAACGTTACGCAGACAGTGTTGGCAAAGAAGTTCGGAATAACCACGGCGGGCATGTCCCAGAAGATTAACAAGCCAGGAAGAATCAGCGTAAGGGACGCAGTAATCATCGCTGACGAGCTTGGGGTTACGCTCGGGGATCTCTTGGACGATCGAGCAATGGTTGAGGACATAGAACGTCGTGGGCGAGAAGTGGGCCAGTTGCTGGAACTCACCCAGCGCGGTCGAGCAAGCTCATACAAGCCTGGTGACCAGTCCGCCCCTGAATCGGGTCGCGGACGCGAAGCGAATGGTGCCCCCCGTGGGACTCGAACCCACAACCCACGACTTAAAAGGACGCTGCTCTAACCATTGAGCCAGAGGGGCAACACAACAAAAATACACGGCTGGGACGATATTTTCCAATCTCGCGGTTTCTTCCGAGGTGTGGTGTCAGATGAGATGGCGGAAAGAAGAGCAGTCACGGCTCCGTTTCGCGGCGTGTAGAATGGTTGGCTAATCAAGGAGCGGGTATGGCTATTCGATTGATTCGTCTCGATGCGGCTTCGACGGGGTATGCCGACGAGGCATGGGAGTACATGCAGGCATGCAAGGCCGTAGCCGGTGATGAACTGGCTGGTCTGGGGTGTCTGGAGGACTGCACGTCGCTTGAGCAGGTCAGGCGGCACTGGTTGCCCCAGGTCGTCAATGAGGCCGAGGGGGAAAACCTGCCTCCGGGATACGTGCCGGCCTTGCAATTCCTGGCCTTGGAGTCTGATGGGACCCTGGTCGGGATGATTCAGTTGCGCCTCGATTTGAATGATTATCTGCTGGAGCTGGGAGGAAATATCGGCTATTCGGTCCGCCCGGACAGGCGGCGTCGTGGGTACGCCAATCAAATGTTGGCAGACTGCCTGGGTGTGGCTCGGCAGGAAGGGCTGGCCAGGGTTCTGGTCACCTGCGACGAACATAATGAGGGCAGCCGACAGACCATCCTGTCAAATGGCGGCAGGCTGGAAGACACCCGATATACAGCAAACGGGCTTGGAATTCAGCGGTACTGGATTGACTTATAAGGTACGGGTCCGTCCGCTCATGTAGGTGATCTGCGCAGAGGCGGACCCACGAGCCGCGAGCAGTTCCGATAACCGTCGAGGGTCAGTGAATCAGTCCAGGCCGAGGTCGTAGGCGGCGTCCATGTCTTCACGGGAATATGTGCGGAAGGCCGTAAGGGTCTGGGTTCCGGTCACGCCGGGTACCTTGGCGATGCCACCGGGGATGACGGCGGTCAGATCGTCGAACTTGCCGGTGGAGACCACGGCCACCAGGTCGACCTCTCCAGCCACGGAATAGACATCCTTGACCCCGTCGATTTCGACAATGGCACGTGCCACTTCGTTGATTCTGTCGGACTGGACCGTAATCAGTACGATGGCGTTTGTCATGGCGGCTCCTTGCCTAGGTGTGCTCATGCCCAGTATATGGTCTGCCGGTCGGCCGCCGCGGGCATGGTCCACAGCGTGGAGCATCGCGGGTCAGCTTGTGAAATAGGTTGGCATATTCAACCATTGCCACCACATCGGCATCTCCGTCTGAGAGAATGAGACCATGGTCTGGGTGATTGTGCTCATATGGGTGCTGGTAGTGGTGGCATTCATCGTCTACGTCCTGCGTCTGGCGCGCGGGGAATCAGCGAATCGCGCCTTCTCCCAGTCTTTGAATGAGCGTGTGTTCAGGGGTGCCGGGCGGCGGCGTGAGGACAGGTTGCCCCGCATCGGTGGAGGCAGGCTCTCCTTTATTCCCAACCCGGACGGAAGCGCGGAGGGCTCCAAGGAGGGTAGGCCAGGTTCCATCAAGTGCCCGGTATATGTCAACTCCGCCTCGGTGGTGGAAATGAGAGCGCTTTTGTCTTCGGACTTTACGGACGAGATCGAGCTCTGGCAGACCAATGAGGGGAACTTGGTCACGCCTCTGAAACCGCATACGGACGATGGGTTCGAAGGATTCATCGTCGAAGAATCCGCACAGGCCGGTGAGCCGGTGGCGGTAACGTCGGATGTCATACCGGCGGTCGGCCCCACCGCCTGACAGGTCGTCTCAGGGAATCACCCTCTCCCTTGACGGCATAAGATACGGGAGCGGTCTCCTTCACCCGTCGTCGAGAGAATTGCGGATGTGGTTACCCGGTATCCGGTCCGTTGCCCGGCTTCCCAGCTGAACAAGTGACGGGCTATGCGTCTTGCCTTCCCCGTGTCCGTTCGCGACCCTAATCTTGTCGGTATGACTACGTCCTACCTGTTTATAGCCATAGCACTTGTCGTCGTTCTGGCCCTGGTCGTGGCAGGGGTATGTCTCCTGTCCAAGTCCCGGCACAAGAACGGGGACGGCTCGCAGCCCGCAGGATCCGATTCGAATCCGGCGAAGCAGCAAGAGGTCCCGGGCAGGACCGAAAAGGGTTCCGACGGGGGCACGCGGGCATCAGGAGATACCGCAAGGGGCCAGGACGGGGAACCCTCGAAGAGCGGGGCGTCTCTGGAACCGGAGTCTTCTGCCTCGCGTATGACCAGGCTCAAGGCCAAACTGGCGAAGAGCCCCAACCCTTTCGGGAAGGCACTTTTTGCCATCCTCACCAAGGACCATCTGAGTGAATCCGACTGGGAGGAGGTCGAAGACACCCTGCTCATGGCGGATGTCGGGGCTGAGGCCAGTGAGCAGCTGGTCGATCAGCTGCGCTCGGATGCCCGGGTCAGTGGTGAGAGGGATCCCAAGGCGGTTCGCGCTGGTCTCAGGAAGCGGTTGATCGACCTGGTGGATCCCGGCATGGACCGAACCCTGGAGGCCGATAAGCCCGAAACCGGCAAACCCTCGGTCATCATCATGGTCGGGGTCAATGGAACCGGCAAGACCACGACGGCCGGCAAACTGGCACGCCTCTTCGTTGCCGATGGCAAGACCGTGGTCATGGGGGCCGCCGACACCTTCCGCGCCGCAGCCGCCGACCAGCTGGAAACATGGGGCAGCAAGGTGGGTGTTCCGGTCGTCCGCAGCGACAAGGAGGGTGCCGACCCGGCCTCGGTTGCCTTCGAGGCTTCATCCAAGGCCAAGGAGATGGGTGCCGACGTCCTGATTGTGGACACCGCCGGCAGGCTTCAGAACAAGGCCAACCTGATGGATGAGCTGGGCAAGATCCGCCGCGTGATCGAGAAGAACCTCCCCGTGGAGGAGGTCCTCCTGGTCCTGGATGCGACCACCGGGCAGAACGGCATGATCCAGGCCAGGGTCTTTGCGGAGGCCATCGGTGTAACGGGCATCGTCCTGACCAAGCTCGACGGTTCGGCCAAGGGTGGTATCGTAATCTCCGTTCAGCGGGAGCTGGGCGTGCCGGTCAAGCTGGTTGGTCTGGGCGAGGGGCCCGATGATCTTTCCCCCTTCAATCCCGAGTCCTTCGTGGATGGGATTCTGGGCGAGGAGTGAAGCCCTGCCGGCCTGCTCTGAACCGGGTTGAACGAAGGTTGGACAGGAATACCGGGGATTACGTTCCGGTTACGGTTTCCCGGTCCAGGTTACTGATGGGAAACGAACGGTTGACCTGGATGAAACCCTTTGGCTGTTCTATGACCTTGAAGATGAACGACGATTGGCGTCGTCCGGGTCCGCCCGCCGCGACGCGGGACTTGACGGCTCCGGGCGTGGAAAGAGAGGTGTGAGCATGGATTCGGGAAATGCTGCATGGATGTTGATGGCCGCGGCCATGGTCTTCTTGATGACCCCCGCAGTGGCCTTCTTCTATGGAGGTATGGTCCGGGCCAAGGCTGTGCTGAACATGCTGATGATGTCAACGGTGGCCATCGCCGTCACAGGCATCATCTGGACCCTCTGGGGCTGGTCGATTGCATACGCGGGCAAGGATGTGGGTGGAATCTTCGGTGACCCGGTCACCGGCTTCCTCCTCAAGGACACGGTCACGGCCAAGGATGGGATTTTCACCTCGGTCGATCTGAAAGACGCCCCCTATCCCCACACCATCGATATCGCCTTCCAGGTCGCCTTCGCCATGATCTGCGTGGCCCTGATTTCCGGCGCCCTGGCAGAGCGCATCAAGGTCAGCACCTGGATGATTTTCGTGGCCCTCTGGATCACCTTGGACTATGCCCCCATGGCCCACATGGTCTGGAACGACGGTCTCCTCTCGGCTGACGGTGCCATCTCCAACGCCATCGGTGCCCCGGCGCACGACTTCGCCGGCGGTACGGTCATTCACATCAATGCGGCAGTGGCGGCCCTGGTCATCGTCATGATCATCGGGCGGAGGATTGGCTTCAAGAAGGAGCCTATGCGTCCCCACAACGTGCCCATGGTCATGCTGGGCGCCTTCCTGCTTTGGTTCGGCTGGTTCGGATTCAACGCCGGATCCGCTTTCGCGGCCAACGGCACCGCCGGGTACTCCTGGGTCTCCACCACCATCGCCGCCTCTGCGGCCACCCTGGGGTGGCTCTTCACCGAGAAGATCCGTTCCGGGCACTACACCGCCATGGGCGCGGCCTCGGGCATGATTGCCGGCCTGGTTGCCATCACTCCGGCAGCCGATGTGGTTTCCCCCCTCTGGGCCATCGTCATGGGCCTGGTGGCCGGTGTGGTCTGCTGCTTCGCCTGCGGTCTCAAGTTCCGGTTCAACTATGACGACTCCCTCGATGTGGTCGGTATCCACGGTGTGGGCGGTGTGCTCGGCACCCTCATGGTCGGGCTCTTTGGTGCGGGGACAGGTCTTCTGGCTGGTGGCGACTACAGGCAGCTGCTGGTACAGTTCCTGGTGGCGCTGATCGCCATGATTTACGCCGCGGTCGTGACCGGGGTCATCGCCTTCGCCCTTGAGAAGACCGTCGGCTGGCGCGTCAGCGACAAGGAAGAGGTTGTCGGTGTCGACCAGAGCGACCAGGGTGAGAGCGCTTACGAATTCGCCCTGTCCGCCAATTAATCATCAAAGGAGTGTAGAGACATGAAGCTGATAACGGCAATTCTCCAGCCTCAGAAGTTGGAAGACGTCAAAGAGGCACTCTCCCAGGCGGGTGTTCATGGCATGACCGTCTCCTCCGCAAACGGCTACGGTCGCCAGGGTGGGCACAAGGAGGTCTACCGCGGTGCCACCTACACGGTTGACCTGATTCCCAAGATTCGTGTGGAAGTGCTGTCCGATGACGCCAAGGCGCAGTCCCTGGTGGATGTCATCGTCCAGACCGCGGGCACCGACACGATTGGTGACGGGAAGGTCTGGGTCCAGTCCCTGGATTCAGTCACCCGTGTCAGGACGGGTGAAACAGGTGCCGCCGCCATCTGAGGGTGGCGCTGGCTGATGGATGACCGCCGACCAGGTCCCGGTAGGGGCTCGGTCGGCGGTTTTCGTATTTTGGCTGTCCCTGCAATCGGAGCGTTGAGCGGGGCGTGCAATGGCGCACTGCGTCCGGGCGGAGTCCGGTTGTTGCGGCAGGGAGGGGATACGCCGGGCGAGATGGGGTCAGTCGGCCACCAAGGCCTGGTCCATCCATGTATCCGTTCGGGCTCTCAGACCGTTGAAGATGGCACGGATGCCGATGAAGAGGATGTTGATTGCCCCCCACAGCATGGCGATCCGCCAGGTGTCCTCCCAGTCCTGCGCCAGGTTGGTCAGCCCCAGCAGGCAAGCCACGTAGATCAGGGCTGTGAGCGAGCAGGTGGCGGCCAGATACCGGTAGTCCTCGGCTCCGATCAGGATTCCGTCCAGGGCCCACATCCAGCCTGCTATGGGCATGAAGGCCCCCTGAACGATCATGCCGACGGTTATCAGGGAGCGGATGGCGGGGGTGGGACTGAAGAGCGGGGTGGCGAAGAGTCCCAGGGCAATCATGACCAGGCCCACCAGAACACCCATGATCATGCCGGCCTTTGCCGAGAGGTCCGTCATCATCCGGGCCCGTGCCTTGTGATGGGCCCCCAGTTCGGTGGCCACCAGGGACTGCCCTGCGATGCCAACGGCATCCAGCATGTTCAGGCCGAAGTTCCACGCCGAGTTGACCCCCTGATAGGCTGCCAGGACCCGTTCGCCCAGGTGGGCGGCCGCGACCACGGTCATGACCAGGCAGACCCGCAGGGCCAGGGTGCGCAGGAAGAGGGGGAAGCCGTCGCCCATGCTGCTGGCTATCCCGCTCATCCGGGGCCGCAGGCTGGCCCCCTCTCGCCTGGCCCAGATCAGGGCCGGGATGGTAAGGAAGAGACCCATGTACCACTCGGCGATCAGGGTGGCCAGGCCGGATCCGAGGATGCCCATGTGCAGTCCGAAAACGAAGAGCACCTCCAGGATTGTGTTCAGTATCGCCCCTGATATGGCGGCGACCAGGGTGATGTTGACCTTTTGCAGGCCGCGGAAGATACCGTTGGCTGCATAGACCAGGAGCATGGCGGGCAGGCCGAATATCAGCGCATTCAGATACTGCTGGGCGGCGTCCAGGACCTGCCCCGAAGCTCCCATGACCGAGCAGAGCGGGCGGCTGAAGATCATCAGGATGGCACAGACCACCACCCCGATGATGAAGGCCAGCCACATACCGTCGATTCCGATTTCCATCCCCTCCCTGCGGCGGCCCGCGCCCATCAGACGAGCAACCTGGGAGGTGGTCCCGTAGGCCAGGAAGACGCAGAGGCCCACGGTGGTTAGGACCACGGTCGATCCGATGGAAAGCCCCGCAAGGGCCGAGTCGCTGACGTGACCGACGATGCCCGTATCGATCATGACGAAGAGGGGCTCGGCGATCAACTGCCCGAAAGTTGGGATGGCCAGAGAGGCTATCGCGGCATAGGTGGAACGGCCTTGGCGTTTTCGGTCGGGCTTGTTCCTCGCCTGGTCCTGGTCTGATGAAGTCACGGATGCCATGCTACAACCGGGCTTCGGTCCTCTTCCCGTTGGGGCCTCATCGTGGCTGACGCAAGAGGCACTACCACTGATGAAGAGCAGGCGCAACTGCCAGCCGACGGAGAGAACTCTATCCCCAGGTTTTCCACACAGTTATACCCATGAGGTGGATAAGTCAGACATATATCCTCTATGACACGCCTAAAATGTGGATAACTTTTATTTTATGCACAATGGGGTGTGGCCCAGCTCACTTCACACGGTCATCCCTCTCGACATGCCTGTGGATGTGGAGTAATGGTGCCGAAGATTCCTGGTGTATTTGCGGTCCGAACCGGTCCCAGGGGTTTTCCAGCCTTTGTGCCTGGCCCGTAAAAGCCTTGGGCTAAAACCTGCCGAACCCTCGCAAGCGGTAGGTGCCGTCCGTAGAATCGAATCTATGGTTTCTGAAAACTCCACCGACTACACCCACCCCGAGCAGCGTCCGCTGCGAGAGGATGGCGGCTCGCGTGACGTGATCTTCGATCGGGTCCCCCCGCATGACGACGATGCCGAGATGGCCGTCCTTGGCGGGATGCTGATGAGCAAGGACGCCATCGGAGAGGTCAGTCAGATGATTGACGTGGCCGACTTCTACCAGCCCAAGCATCAGACCATTTATGAGGCCATCATCACCCTCTTCTCGGCCTCGCAGCCCGTGGATGCTGTTCTGGTGGCCAACGAACTCCTCAAATCCGGTGACCTGGACAAGATAGGCGGCACCGACTACCTCCACTCCCTGGTGGCCTCGGTCCCTACGGCGGCGAACGCTACCTACTACGCCGAAATCGTCCACCAGAGGGCCATCCTTCGCAACGTCATCGCCGCTGGTACCAAGATTGCCCAGCTGGGGTACTCGGCTGAAGGGTCCCAGGCTGAAGACATCGTCAACATGGCACAGGCCGAAGTCTACGAGATGAGTTCGGGCAAGGTCCGTCAGGATTACGAGGCCATCGGGCCGGTGGTCCACGACACCCTGGAGCAGCTGGACAAGCTGCAGAACGGATATGCAGAGCGTGGTGTGCCCACCGGATTCAAGAGCATCGACGATGTGACCCAGGGTCTTCAGCCCGGGCAGATGGTCGTCGTGGCAGGCCGCCCGGCCATGGGTAAGTCCACCCTGGGTATCGACTTCGCCCGTGCCGCCGCCCTTCACAACAACCTGACCACCGTTGTCTTCTCCTTGGAGATGAGCAAGACCGAGTTGGCCCAGCGCATCATCTCGGCCGAAACCGATATTCCCCTGGTCGCCCTGCGCAGGGCCGACGACATCACCCCTGAGCGTTGGAACACCCTCAACACTTTCTGGAGCAAGTTGCAGGAGGCCCCGCTCTTCCTGGATGATTCCCCCAACATGAGCCTGATGGAGATCAGGGCCAAGTGCCGCAGGCTCAAGCAGACCAATGACCTGAAGCTGGTCGTCATCGACTACCTTCAGCTGATGACCTCGGGCAAGCGGGTGGAGTCTCGTCAGCAGGAGGTTTCCGACTTCTCGCGCGCCCTGAAGCTCCTGGCCAAGGAGCTGGAGGTTCCGGTGGTGGCCCTGAGCCAGCTCAACCGAGGCCCCGAGATGCGTAACGATAAGAAGCCCATGCTGTCCGACCTGCGTGAGTCCGGCTCCATCGAGCAGGATGCCGATGCGGTCTTCCTGGTTCACAGGCCAGACTTCTACGACAAGGAGGACCGCCCGGGCGAGGCCGATATCATCCTGGCCAAGCACCGTAACGGCCCGACCGACACCTTCCAGCTGGCCTTCCTGGGCGAAAAGTCCAAGTTCAAGGACATGCCCCAGGATTACCAGCAGGGAGGGGTCTGATCATGGCTCGGCAGGTCGCGACGGGCGAGGGGAAACAGGTGGGCAGGACCCCCTCCCGGCACTGGTACTCCTTCCTGGCGCTGCCCGCAGGCAAGGCGGTCCGCGTCCTTTCCCGCCTTACCCGTCACGGAGGCTCCGCCCTTCCGGGCAAGGTGGTCGAACGGATCGACCCCACCTTCCTGGCCCGGACCCTTTCCCGTCTGCCCCGGGGCGTGGTCCTGGTGTCGGGAACCAACGGGAAGACCACCACCACCCGCATGGTCGCCTCCATGCTTGAGTCTCTCGGTCTGAAGGTCTTCACCAACCCGACCGGCTCCAACTTCACCCGGGGTGTGGTCTCATCCCTGGTCTCCACCCTCGGCCCGGGTGGGAAGTTGGATGCGGATATAGCCGTTCTGGAGCTGGACGAGGCCTACGCGGTCCACTTCGTCAGGCAGGTCAAGCCCCGCCATGCCCTCCTCCTCAACGTCATGCGCGACCAGTTGGATCGGTTCGGCGAAATCGATACCACCGCAGGCCTCCTGGCCCAAGTGGCCGAGGCCACCACCGGCACCGTGGTCCTGAATCGTGAGGATCCGCGCATCTCCGCCCTAGCGGCGCAGACCCCTGCCCGGACCAGGGTGGCCTATTTCGGTCTGGCCGATGACCTGCTGACCTATTTCCCGACTGATGACGACATGCATGCCCAGACCGAGACCGGGACACCCGGGGAGGACGCAGATGTTCCTTCCCCGAGGCCCGGTCATTCTCTTCCTGCGGATGTGGTCCTGGAAAAGGTCATGGACCATCGGGCCGTCTTCCGGGTGGATGGCAGGCGGCTGGAGACGGATGTGCGCTTGGAGGGTGTATACAACCTCTACAATGCCGCGGCGGCCCTTGCCCTTGTCCGTTCCGTACTGGCGGATAATGAGCCGGATGATGCCCGGTTGATGGCGGCCCTGGCGCAGGTGACCCCGGCCTTCGGGCGTGGTGAGGTCATTACCTATGAGGGGGCGCCGGTGGAACTGGTCCTGGTCAAGAACCCCATGGGATTCCGACTGGCACTTTCCTCCTTCGACCCTGATGGACGGGATACGATGATTGCCATCCGCGACGACTATGCCGACGGGCGCGATATGAGCTGGCTCTGGGATGTGGATTTCGCCTCACTTAGGAAGTCCGGTGTTGCCATGGTCTCTGGGACCCGGGCCTATGACATGGCCCTCCGCCTGGCCTATGAGCAGGTACCTGTTGATGCGGTCGATACCGATCTGGAGAAGGCCCTGGCCGCCTTCCTGGATGCTCATTCCGGCCGGCCCAAGCGAATCTACTGCACCTACACCTCCATGCTGCGTCTGCGGGCCGAGCTTGGCCGTGTGACCGAGGTCAGCGATGCCGGAGTGGGGGTATGAGCATGGAAGACACCGAGGTGGCCCAGATGGGCGCGGATGAGTCCCGGTCGAGCGAATCTGCCGGAAATGGAAAGGGGACTTCGAACATGGACCACCCACCCCTGCATGTCCTCTCCCTGTACCATCGCGACATGAACATCTACGGGGATTCCGGGAACATCCTCAGCGTGACCCGGCGGGCTGAGCTCTACGGGTTCCGGCCTATGATCCGGTACTACAATCCCGGTGACCCATGGCCTGACCAGGTCGATGTGATTCTCGGCGGCGGTGGGCAGGACCACGGCCAGGAGCGAATCATCCAGGACCTCCAGAAGAGAGGTTCCCTCCTCGCCGACCTGGCCGATCGGGGCACTCCCATGCTGATGATTTGCGGGCTCTATCAGCTTTTCGGCCATTACTTCGAGACCTCGGACCATGAACGCCTGGAGGGAATCGGCATCCTGGACGTGCACACCGTGGCCAGGTCGGACCGGATGATTGGCAATCTGGTTGAGCACAGTCCCGATTTCGGCCAGGTGGTCGGGTATGAGAACCACTCGGGTCTGACCTACCTGGGGGAGGGAACCCAACCTCTGGGGACCGTAGACCAGGAGGGGCGCGGCAACAACGGCGAGGACCACACCGAGGGTGCCCGCCGAAACAAGGTGATTGGCACCTATATGCATGGTTCCCTCCTTCCCAAGAACCCGGCCATCACGGACTATCTGATAGGGGCGGCCGCCGATGGACGGTATGGCGAAGGCTCTCTGGACCAGATGAAGCAGGCCATGACCGAGGACGCCAGGCAGGAACTGGCCCGTCTGGATTCCCTGGCCGAGCAGGCCAGCAGGATAGCCGTATCAAGACCCAGGTGAGGCCGGTGTGGCGGTAGCCGTCTGAATCGGATTCCCCTCATCGCACATATGCATTTGCGCGATGCTAGCGTGGGTGGTGATACATCCGTTGGCAGGAGGCGATGATGGGGTCGAAGAGACATTCAGTCGGCAAGGCCGCTCTGGGTCTGGGACTCGGGACCTTGGGGGCGTGGTGCTGGGCTTTGGCACCCGGTTTGCCGGTGGTGACCGGTCGGAGGAAACCCGTCGGTCTTTCCCGGAAGCCCTATGCCCATCGGGGATTGCATGATGCCGGATCGGGTATGGAGTCCGCCGAGCTCAGTCCCGGGCAGGAGGCCTATCGGAATCGGGTCCATGAGTGTCTGACGGCGGAGGTGCGGGCCGCTGACAACAAGGTGGTGGCGCCCGAGAACTCCCTGGCGGCCTTCGAAGCCGCGTGCAAGGCCGGTTACGGTATCGAGTTGGACGTGCATCTGAGTCGCGACGGTCAGGTGGTGGTCATCCATGATGGGGACCTGCGACGGGTGGCGGGCGACAATCGTGCCGTGGCGGATCTGACCTATGCGGAATTGCAACGGATTCCCCTCCGCTCCGGAGCGACGGTCCAAGGCGGGAAATCAGCTGAGACGAGCGCCGGAAGCCCTGAGGCCCAATACGTGCCGCTCCTGTCCGATGTGCTTGCCCTGGTGGACGGCCAGGTGCCGCTGGTCGTCGAAATCAAGATGGATCGGGGGCTGGACCGGGAACTCATGCGCAAGACCGACGTCCTCCTGTCTGGTTATCAGGGGGACTATGTCATTGAATCCTTCAACGTCCTTGCCCTCGCCTGGTATCGGAAGCACAGGCCGGAGGTGACCCGGGGGCAGCTGGCGGTTCCCTATCGCGGTAGGGTGGATTCTCCTGATTCGGCCCTGCGGTGGATGGCCGGTTCCCTCCTCTTCAATTGGCTGGGGCGCCCGGACTTCGTGGCTTATGAATGGCATGGCGGGCATTCCCTGCCCATGCGCATCTACCGGTTCCTCGGCGGAACACCAGTCGCCTGGACCGTTCGCTCCGAGCGGGCTCAGGAGGAGTCCCGCCCGGACTTCGATGGAATCATCTTCGAGTCTTATCTGCCCGGGAACTGAACCGGCCGTAAAGTCCGGAGACCACGGCGGCCAGGGCCAAGCCCAATCGCAAAAAGGTGCCACCACCCTATGCGGGGATGGTGGCACCTTCAGTGCAATCAGGGCGGAATCTATCGCGATGGTTGAGATTCCGCCCTATCGACGCTTGGTTCAGTCGATGACGCCGTAGAGACGGTCGCCGGCATCGCCCAGGCCGGGGACGATATAGGCGTGCTCGTTGAGTTTCTGATCGACTGCGCAGACCACGACCTTCAGATTGATGCTGGGGTCAACGTCCTGCTTCAGGCGCTCCAGGCCCTCCGGAGCGGCCAGGATGTTGATGGCGGTCACATCCTTGGCGCCGCGTTCTGCCAGATAGTGGGTGGCGGCGACCAGGGTGCCGCCGGTGGCCAGCATCGGGTCCAGGAGGAAGCACTGGCGACCGGAGAGGTCCTCGGGCAGGCGGTTGGCGTAGGTGACGATGTCCAGGGTGCTCTCGTCGCGCTTCATGCCCAGGAACCCGACCTCGGCGGTCGGCAGAAGGCGGGTCATGCCGTCGAGCATGCCCAGGCCCGCGCGCAGCACGGGAACGACCATGGGGCGAGGGGAGCAGAGCTTCTTGCCCACCATGGGTGCCACGGGGGTTTCGATCTGGCGGTCTTCGATGTCGAGATTGCGGGTGGCCTCATAGGCCTCCAGCATGACCAGCTCGCTGACCAGTTCACGGAAGGTGTTCGAGGGGGTGTTCTTGTCCCGCAGTACGGTCAGCTTGTGCTCAATCAGCGGGTGTTCCAGTACATGAAGTTCCATACCTTCTAGCGTAGCTCAGTCACTGGTCCGGTCCAAGAAAAGACGGGGTATTCCATGGCGGGCGTAAGCGAGTCCCCGATGCCGAGGCCGACTGCGATACGGCCACGGTGCCTTGCGGGTTGGTCAGAGTAAAGGAAAACGCCGAACCATGAAAGCGCCTGTCGGCGCAAACGCCGCTCGCAGCGGCAAAAAACGGAGCCCGGGGCTTAAGCATGGTCCGACGCATGCACCATTGTACGGCAAGAGTCCCAGCAGTCCAGATAGGAAACGCGCTTACTTTCCGGGATTCAAACTCGGGAGCAAGCGTCGAACAACCCTGCTCCAGGAGCCCTGCCGGGGAAATCCGGTCTGGGGATCGATACGCCTGCCCGAGACGTGGGCTGCCTGAGCCAGTCGGGGGGTGGAGCGGGTACCAGGGTTGACCGATTGAGCTGCGGAATCAACCTTTGTGCCTTACTCCAGGCGGCCCCGGCGCCAGAGGGCCGCCCCGTGCAGGAAGTCCCGGGCGGTGCCGTTCAGGGATGAGGCTGTGCGGAGAGCGGCCTCATCCTGTTCGGATTTGGTTTCCGCAGTGCCTGTGGACCTGCGGACCGAGGCCTTGATTCCTCTGGCTATGACATCACAGAATGCCCCCGCACGTTCCAGGGCCACTGCGAAGTCACCGGTGAAGGCGCCGGAGAGGATGGAATCGGCGGTCCTGGCTATGTCGTCGGCCTCCGGGGCCGGGTCCACGCCGGCTATGGCCGAGGCGGCCGTATCGGTCGGTTCGCCAAGGCGCCAGAGCCGGGATATCCCGTCGGCATCACGCCGCATCCAGGAGCGGAGCATATAGAGCCGCCAGAGGATGCCGGGCAGGGAGTCCGGATCGGTGTCGCTCCAGAGCTCCGCAATCAGGTCCACCCCCTCGCGGTCAACCAGGGTCAGTACCCGCTCCACCACCTCCGGATCCTCGGTATGGTGCACCTTGTCCAGGAGGGACGCGGCCGAGACATGGCTCATCTCGCTCACCTGCTGGGGGTCCATTCCTCCGGTGAGCTGGGCTGCTAGGGAAGGGTCCAGCTGCCCAGGTCGTGAGGGCCTGGACGACCCGGTGCCGGAGGCCACGAAGCCGGTACGTGAGGGGCGGATGGAGGAGGACCCGACCTGTGAGTTGCTGTCAGTAGACAATTGGAGTCACCTTCTGTACATCGATGATGGATGGATGTGCGGGGTCACCTGTCAGGCTGAGCACGATGGCGCTGCCGGTGGGCATGAAGGGGGACCCTTCAGGTAGGCGTTTCGCCATGCCCTTGCTATTGCACAACCCGCGTAGGTGCTCGAAAATTCCACCCAGAACGGGCCGGTGCATGCAGACCATCGCGGTCCTGTCGCCCAGGCTCAGAAGGTCCGCCATCTGGTCATCCATCCACTTGACGGCCTGGGTCGGATTCCTCTTGAACGCTGATTCGGTCAGACACCCCGCCGTTGTCAGATGCATGTTCGCTTCGTCTGTATAGGGTCGGAGGGTCTGTACGCAACGTACCCAGGGGGAACTGAGCGCCAGGTCCGGTGCGAAGGCTACCAATTCCCGGGCCAGGGCGTAGGAGGCTGCGGCGCCTTTCGGTGTTATCGGACGGTCGGCATCCCTGCCGGTCCATTCCTTGCGCGGCACCGCCTTGCCGTGCCGGACGATGATGAACTGCCGGGCATTGAGCGCCCCCTCGTCCACCCTGTCGATGAAGGCGGCCAGGACGGCTCGATCACTGTGATGGGTCAGGAGGCCCCTGGCGGTCTGTACGCTGACCCAGCGAATCTGATCGACTTCCTTGACGCGGGGTTTATGTATGGGACCCATGAGTGTGCGCTGCCTCTCGGCCCGGTCCTCCCCGGCAGGGGTCGCCATCCAGTACCGGATGTGCTTGAGGCGGCCTCCCCTGGAACTGCTGCGCCTGCCTTCGCTTTCCAGGGGGTATTCCACATCAGCCAGGTAGGGGCCCAGGCGCGCGATCTGACCGGTCTCCTCACCCACCTCGCGCAGGGCGGCATGCATGTGGGTCTCCCGGTTTTCCAGCTTGCCCTTGGGCCAGCTCCAGTCGTCGTATTTGGGCCGGTGGACCAGGCAGAGCTCCAGGTCATCCAGGGCGGCCCGGGGGCTGGTGCCTGCTGGGGGTCTGCCATCATCGCTGAACTTCATCCAACCTCGGAAGTCCTGCCGACTTCTGTAGAGGATGGCCCCGGCGGCTTCGACGGACTGGCTCATGGCATGGCCTCCTTACGGGCCGGTCCATCCGGTCCACTTGGTGCCGGCAGCCTCCATGAAAACCTCTGGAGGCTGCCGGCCAGGCCTCCGGCCTTCAACGGCGCCGGGACCTCAGCGCGCGGGTGTGCTTGTCGATCAGATACTCCTGGCAGTCCACCAGGGGGTCGCCCTTCTCGTTGTGGGAGTGGCGCACATAGGTGCCATCCGCCTGCATGTGCCAGGAGCTGGTCGTGTCGGCCATCTGCAGGTCCACGTACTCAATCAGCTCCTGGACCTGGTCCGGCGCAGTGATACGGACCAGGGCCTCCACGCGCCGATCCAGGTTGCGGTGCATCAGGTCCGCCGAGCCTATCCAGACCTCTGGGCCCGACAAGGGTCCCTCGCCAATCTGTGGGCCCTGTGAGTTGGCAAAGGCGAAGATGCGGCTGTGCTCCAGGAAACGCCCCAGTATGGAGTGAACCCGGATGTTCTCGCTCAGCCCCGGTACTCCGGGCTTCAAGGCGCAGATACCGCGCTCGACGATGTCGATCTTGACCCCGGCCTGGCTGGCCCTGTAGAGGGCGTCGATGGTCTTTTCGTCAACCAGGGCGTTGACCTTGATCTTGATCCAGGCCTCTTTACCGTCCAGGGCGGCCTCCTCTTCGCGGGCGATGCGCTGCAGGAGCCCCGACCTGACGGTGCGGGGGGCCACCAGGAGGCGGTGGAAGGAGGACTTGGGGGCATACCCGGAGAGCTGGTTGAAGAGCCTGGCAAGGTCCTGACCCACCACGGGGTCGCAGGTCAGCAGACCCAGATCGGTGTACTGGCGGGCGGTCTTCGGGTTGTAGTTGCCTGTGCCCACGTGGCAGTAACGCCGCAGGCCGTCTTCCTCCTGGCGGACCACCAGGGAGAGCTTGCAGTGGGTCTTGAGTCCGACGATGCCGTAGACCACGTGGACGCCGGCACGTTCCAGCTGCCGGGCCCAGGCGATGTTGGCCTCCTCATCGAACCTTGCCTTGATTTCAACCAGGGCCAGGACCTGTTTGCCTGCGTGGGCCGCATCCACCAGGGCGTTGATGATGGGGGAGTTGCCTGAGGTGCGGTAGAGGGTCTGCTTGATGGCCAGGACTTTGGGGTCGGCCGCCGCCTGCTCCAGGAAGGCCTGTACCGAGGTGGAGAAGGAATCGTACGGGTGGTGCAGGAGGACGTCGTGCTCGCGGATGGCGGCAAAGATGTCCTGGGCCTGGCTGGATTCCACCTCGGCGATCTGCCGGTTGGTCGTCGGGATGAACGGCCGGAACTTCAGGTCGGTCCGGTCGATGGACTGGAGCTCGAAGAGGACGGTCCAATCAAGGGGTGCCGGCAGACGGTATACCTCGTCCGGGTTGACCCGAAGCTTGGTGGCCAGGAGCTGGGAGAGGAAGGGGGAAGTGGTGTCCGAGATCTCCAGGCGTATAGGGGGGCCGAAACGGCGCTGGAGCAGTTCCTTCTCCATTGCGTTCAGGAGGTTCTCGGCATCGTCCTCCTCCACGTCGATGTCCTCGTTACGGGTGACGCGGAAGGAACGGGCCTCCTTGATGATCATGCCGGGGAACAGCGACTCCAAGTGGGCGATGATCAGGTTCTCCATGGTGATGAAGCCATAGCGTTCGTCGCGCCCCTCCTCGTCGGTCAGATCGTCGACGGGGACCAGGCGGGAGAGGTTGTCGGGAATCTTGACCCGGGCGAAGTGGGTCTTGCCCGAGGTCGGGTTCTCGACCAGGACGGCCAGGTTCAGGGAGTTGCCCGAGATGTAGGGGAAGGGGTGGGCCGGGTCCACTGCCAGAGGTGTCAGGACAGGGAAGACCTGGTTGCGGAAGAAGCTTGAAAGACGCTCCTGCTCCTGGCTGCTGAGCTGCTTCCAGCTGAGCAGGATGATGTGCTCCTTGGCCAGGTCAGGCAGGATGTGGTCGATGACGTAGTGTGCCTGTTCTTCCTGGAGTTTGTGGGCCTGCTCCGATATGGCGCGCAGCTGCTGGCGGGGGCTGAGGCCACTGGCTGCAGTGACAGCGATACCCGTGTCCACACGACGCTTGAGTCCGGCCACGCGGACCATGAAGAACTCATCCAGGTTCGAGGCGAAGATTGCGGCGAAATTCGCGCGCTCCAGCAGGGGGACAGTCTCATCCTGAGCCAGCTCAAGCACGCGCTTGTTGAACTTGAGCCAGCTGATTTCGCGGTCGAAATAGCGGTCCTCCGGCAGGGGTGCTTCCGGCTGGCCGTGCCTGACTGCGGGGCGGCGGGACTGCTTGTCGGTCTCGGCTATGTGCTCCGCGATCTGGCTCTTGAGTAGGGCCTTGGAGGGTGCGTCGAATTTCTGAACCATACTATAGAACTCTATTCCGTAGTGTGGTCCGGAGCAATCGCTGAACGGCAATAGCTCACACGCATGGAAAAGGGCGGCCCCCGAAAGGGCCGCCCTGCAAGGTCTGCTCCAGTGGAATCTCTGCACAACATCGTCGTTGCAACGGTTAAGTCTGCAATGCCCGTTCAACGCATTGGTCCATGTGGCCATACACTTTGTGGGCTTCCACTCTGTTGAGTTTTCCTTGTACTTGGTATTATGCCAGGTTCTTCAGGGGGCGCAAGCCTTGCCGGAGACCCTCTGAGGGATGGGAGGTTCTGTTCGGTACGGTGCGAGTGAACGGTCCCACAAGGAGGGCGATGGTCGTTTCGAATCGGCCTGTGTTCACATATGTGCTGAATCGGGGTTGAGTCCACAGGTTTCGTAGCAATTTCAGGCGTGTCGCGGTTTTGCGATCTGGGAGGTCCCAATCGGGCATTGACGCTTGTGCGGGTTGCATCCAGTCCTCTTGCTTTCCGGCCTCCTCCCGCTTTTCCTGTCTGTCGGTACACACTTGACCACATGGATCTCACCTCCTGGTCCAGGCGCGGATGCGCATGTGTACTTGCGTGTATTGGCAGTTGGATATCGGAAATCGGGTCAGGTCTGGACCGAGTGAGGCAGGTGGTGACGTCATGGGAATCTCGAACAGGGCGGATAAGACTGGCGTCGCCAATCGTAGGCCGTCTGATGGGGGTCTGGCTGACCGCCCTTGCGGAAGGGGCGAGGGGTTGCATGGCCTGGTCTTCCTCTGTGCTTCGGGCGGGGTGGGGTTGACCACCTTGGTTGCCCTGGTGGCAAAGAGTCTGGCAGGGCGTTCCCGTGTCTGCGCCTTGGCTGATCTGGATTTGACCGGTGGGGGAATGGATGTCCTTCTGGGAATTGAAGGTGTGCCAGGCCTACGACTTGAACAGATCCGTGCTCCACTGGGAAGGATGGACTCCCGGGCTTTGATGGAGGAACTTCCCGTCTGGGACGGTATCCCGGTCCTGAGCAATGACCCCTGGAATGGCCCTGCACCGGGCTGGTGGGATATGGATGCGGCCTTGAAAGCCATGTCGGGTTCTGCTGAGCTGCTTCTTGTTGATGCCGGACGGGGAACCGGTCTGCGGACTCTGCGTTCAATAGCGGGGTTGCCCCGGGTGCTCTTGGTTGACATGACCGTCCTGGGGCTGGCCAGGGCTCGATCTCTTCTTGCTGGTTCCAAGCCGCCGGGAGGGGTGAACAGGGAAACCGCTGATGCGCATGGAAGTTCCGATGCTCACTGGGCTGGTCAGGTGGATATGGGCAGGGGGAGGCGCGCGCCGGGTTCGACTGGAAGGGATGTGGCTGCGGGAGTCCCAGCCGGGTCAGAATCTGGCGGAGCGAATCCGATTGATGTGGATCCCCTGGTGGTCATAGGCGTCCGGCCACATGTTGGGCGGTCATCCGACCTGGTCGGGCAGGATGAGGCGGCTGATTTCCTTGGACTCCCGCTCATCTGTGTTCTGAAACCTGAAGCCTCGCTGGCTGGTTCGGTTCAATCGGGTCTGGGTTTACGGAAGATACCGCGATCCTATCAGAAGGCTCTCAAACCTCTTATCGATGTGATTGAGGATTCCCTTCCATTCCGTCCGGGCGGCATCGGTGGTTGAGGGATGGGAGTCGAGGTTGACCTTCGGGTACCTGAACGATTTGGTGCAGGACTCGGCCGTCACGGATATCGCCGTCACCGGAGAAGGAAGGGTCTGGGCTGACAGGGGGAGGGGCATGGAGGAAGAGATGCTGGAGCCTGGGTTTGCATCGCCCGGGGCCGTCCGCGATTTTGCGGTCCAGCTCTGCTCCCAGCTGGGCAAACGGTTGGACGATGCCCGCCCTATTGCGGATGCCTCAAATGAGGCGGGCATCCGCATCCATGCCGTGTTGGCCCCGCTGGTCCCCTCCGGGGCCTCCCTGTCCATACGACTTCCCTCGCATCGGCACCCTGGCTTGGAGGAGTTGGTCGCTTCGGGACTCTGCCCCCATAACTGGCTCTTCATTCTCAAAGCCCTGGTGGTGAACCGTGCCACCCTCCTGGTCACCGGGGGAACGGGGGTGGGCAAGACCACTCTTCTGCGGTCCCTCTTGGCGCTCTGCCCACCCTGCGAGCGACTGGTCACCGTTGAGGAGGTGCGTGAGCTGGGCACCATCGCAGGGCATGGCAACCAGGTCGCTCTGGCTGCGCGGGAGTCCAATGTGGAGGGGGCAGGTGCCGTTGGACTGGTTGACCTGGTCAAGGCCACCCTGAGAATGCGGCCGGACCGAATCATCCTGGGGGAGTGCAGGGGTGAGGAGGTATCCGACCTCCTGAGAGCCTTCAACTCCGGACATACGGGAGGGATGGTCACCCTCCATGCAGACAGCGTGGAGCGGGTTCCTTCACGGCTGGCCTCTCTGGGCCTTCTGGCTGGTCTGAGACCCACTGCAATGGCTGCCCTGGCCGAAGGGGCGTTCGATGTGGTGATTCATCTGGAGCGCGACGGGGGCCAGCGCCATATTGCACAGATAGGAAGGTTGACCATGGGGAGGGAGGGGGCGCTGGTGGGTTTGCCGGTCTGTACATGGTCGGGAAAAGGCCAGCCCCGATACGGTCCGGCCTGGGGTCCATTTGCCAAACAGTGGGGAATCAGGACCAGCACCGGGGATCGAGGCGGGGGATGAACGCCGACCTGCTTTCCGTCCAATTCGGTGTCCTGATTCTGATTGCAGGGGTGCTTGTTCTGTCGAGTCGAGGTGATGCCAGGCGCCGTCTGGAATCACTGACCAGGAAGAAGGCCCTGAATGCCGAGGCTGAAGGGTCGGCGGTCCTGATTGCCTCCCTGGCTGCCCTGGTCCGTAACGGCAGTGGTCTGGTGGAGGCGTACGAGGAGTTGTCCGACCAACGGTTTGCCACCAAGGAAGTCACCTATGACCGTGTTCACACCATGCTTCGGGAGTGGTGTCTACCCGATGAACAAGATGAGGGCATGGAAGCCATTGCCGTTGCACTGGTGGCTTCGTATCGATTGAGTGCCGATTCGGGGTGCAGGGCTTCGGACTGTCTGCGGGTGGTGGCCGACATGCAGAAACGTCAGGCTGCGATGAAGGATGCCCGTGACGGGGCCTTTGCCATGCCCAGGGCCACGGTGAAACTCCTCTCTGGTCTGCCGATTCTTACCGTTTTCCTAGGTGAGCTGATGGGTGCGCATCCGCTGTTCTTCCTTTTCCGGCCAGGCGCAGGATTGGGTTGTCTGGTTGTGGGGACCTGTTTTTACTGTGCCGGACTTATCTGGATGCGGGGGCTGCTCAACGGACTGGAGAAGGGGGAATCACTGTGACGAAGGCGTTGGGGATTGCCATGCTGGTTGCTCTTGCGCGGGTGTTGTTCCGTGACCCGGTCGCGCTGCGCTCGCGGTTGGGATGTGGCGGGAGGGTCAATCCTCCGCTCACGCTGGTTCTGGAGATGGTGGCGGTAAGCCTGCGTCAGGGTGCCTCGATTCCCTTTGCTCTGGAGGGTGTGGGGCGCACCCTTGGCGGTGCCTATGCGGAGACCATGATTCGGGTGGCCCGGTTGCTGGTCGAGGGCAATGACTGGTATTTTTCCTGGGCGCAGGCCATGAGGCATCCCCGGATCGGAGAGGCGATGACCGTTCTTTCGGGTTGTTTGGAATCCTCATGGTTACATGGAACTTCGCCCCTGAACCGGATGGACACCACCATTGAACAGGTGGAACGGAAGGCCCGCAGTCGACTGGATCAGGAGACTGCCAGGCTATCCATCCGGATACTGATGCCCACCGGGCTTTGCATCCTGCCGGCCTTTGTCCTCATCGGTGTCATTCCCTGTATTGCTGCCTTTGCGGGCGGGATGTTCTGAATCGAGCGTCTCGGCTGGGGTATCTTCCGTCTTGCTCCCCATTTCGTGGTGTTCTCATGTGATCCTCTGCGGCCCGTCTTTTAGATCTGGGCCATTGTCCGGTTTCTTGGGCGCCTCGGAGATGAGCCATACGGGAGCGGCAATCCACGGAGGATTTCATCGATGCCCATTCGACCACATGTGCATTGCCGGAGGTCTTGCACGGCACAACCGAGGCAGAGTGGGAGACGTCAGACGGGGAGGTTCCTTGGAATCGGCGGAACCCGATTGATTGGGGCTTGCGAAAATGAAAGGTGGCAGTAATGACAAGTATGCAATTGGTGGTTAATGGTCAAGATTCCTGCGGGGAAGGAATCGAATCCGCCCAGCTTGAGGAATGCGCTGATGCCGAAGTGGCTACCGTGCCCAAGGGGGGTCATGGATTCGCCAGACTGAAAGCGGTACGGGCGAGATTGTCCCAGGTGGTGTACGACCTGGTTCGCCGTCTGCGTCTTATGGCTCTCGTACTGATTCGACGAGGTGCCGCCAGGTTGAAGGTGCTGACCTCGCGGCCAGAGTCCGGAGCTGCGACGGCCGAGTATGCCGTGGTTCTGATAGCCGCGACGGCCTTTGCCGGTCTGCTCCTGGTCATACTCAAGTCCGATACCGTGCGTTCCCTCCTGTCGGCACTGGTCAAACAGGCCTTGAGCGTCTGATGGCGGGCCTGGATGTGGCAAGACCGGGTGGGCGCAGCCAGCCGGAGAAAGACGGGTCTGATTCGGGGACGGTAACGGCGGAGTTTGCCATAGTGCTTCCGGCTGTCATGGCTTTGGCCATACTGCTCCTGGCCCTGACCCAGACCGTTCGCACCGGCATGATCTGTCAGGAAGCCGCTAATGCCGCGGCTCGTGAAGTGGTGGTTCACCAGGGTGGGGGCGACCCGGCCGCAATTACGGCCCGGATGGCCGGGGGCTCTTCTGTTTTGTCGCGCGAACGTTCCGGTCACCAGGTCCGGGTCACCCTCTCCTGCCCCCTCGTCTCCACTCCGCTTGGGGTCCTGCCTCCCCGTATCCAGGGCAGGGCCGTAGCGATTCTCGAGGAGTGAGACTGTGGCTGTTGAAGGGAATCGTTTCCACCGACTGGCCCCAGCTGACGTCCGGAGGGATTCGCGCCGGGTGGGATCAGAGGCCGCTGAACCAGGGCAGATGGTGTTCGACCGGCGCGAACGGTCGGACTGTTCGTCGCTTTCCGGCAGTAGAGCAGGACGGTGTCGCTGGTGCAAGGCAGGAGTTGGCTCCGTGAGGCCGTGGTGGGATGGTGCAGATAACGGGTCCGGGTCGGTCTTGGGTATCGTTCTTGTTTCCTTGGCAGCGGTGGGGCTGGTGCTTGTCGCTACGGTGGGGAACCTGCTCATCTGCCGGGGCAGGGCGCAAACGGCAGCCGATGCAGCAGCCCTGTCCGCCGCGACGGCCTTGCACGAAGGCAGGGACTCACCCTGTGCCCGGGCCGCGTCTGTGGCTGCCGCCAATAAGGGGACCCTGACAACCTGTACGGTTGAAGAGGAGGATGTCCTGGTCGATGTCGGGGTTGATACCTCGGTTCTCATCGTTCCCAGGGTGGTCCAATCGTCTCGCGCCGGGCCGGTCGACTGCGGCTGAGGCGAACGGCGGCTAAAAGCGAACGTGTCTAAAGAAATGGATAGCCTTGAATCATGGCATTAGCACTCTATAGGCGGTATCGTCCTGACACATTTGACGGCATTATCGGTCAGGGCCAGGTCACGGTACCCCTGTCTCGGGCACTGGATGAGCACAAGCTCACCCATGCCTACCTCTTCTCGGGTCCCAGGGGATGCGGGAAGACCAGTAGTGCGCGAATCTTCGCCCGGTGCGTCAACTGCGCCGAGGGTCCCACCAGCCACCCCTGTGGGGAGTGTGACAGCTGCAAGGACCTGGCCACAGGCGGCCCGGGGTCAATCGATGTGGTGGAGATTGATGCGGCCAGCCACAACGGGGTCGATGATGCAAGGGAACTCAGGGAGCGTGCGGGCTTCGCGCCTGTGCGTGACCGGTACAAGATATTCATCCTCGATGAGGCCCATATGGTCACCCAGCAGGGATTCAACGCCCTGCTCAAGATTGTCGAAGAGCCGCCAGAGCATGTCATGTTCATCTTTGCGACCACCGAACCGGAAAAGGTCATCGGCACGATCCGTTCCAGGACCCATCATTACCCCTTCCGTCTGGTTCCCCAAGAGGTCATGGGGCCGTACCTGGAGGAAATCTGCTCCAAGGAGGACATCAAGGCCGAGCCTGGTGTGCTGAAGCTGACCATGCGGGCAGGCGGCGGTTCCGTGCGCGATACCCTCTCTGTTCTGGACCAGCTTATGGTGGGGGCCGTGGACGGTGCCATCACCTATGACTCGGCCGTGGCCCTCCTGGGCTTCACCCCCGAATCCCTGATTGGTGAGGCGGTGGATGCCCTGATCAATCATGACGGGACCGGCCTGTATGGAGTAATCCAGAAAGTGGTGGTTGGCGGATTCGAACCGCAGCGGTTTGTCGAGGATCTCCTGGCCCGTGTCCGCGACCTCCTGGTGTTGAAGTTGGCCGGCGACAAGGCCGAGAGTGTGCTGAGCGAGGACTCCGATGCCGATCAGGTCGCAGATCTGCACCGCCAGGCGGATGCCCTGGGATTGACCACCTTGACTTCGATGGCCGACTGTATCAACAAGACCCTGGCCAGCATGAGCGGGACCACCTCGCCCCGAATGCGGCTGGAATTGCTTGCGGCGCGCCTCCTTGCCATAGGGTGTGAACCCATGGAGGCCCCTCAGCAGGCCCGGTCTGCCGACTCTGCGGCCACCAGGCCGGCCGTGCCTGCTCGGTCAGGTTTTATCGGATCCGGCAACCGTACCGGTCAACAGGAACGCAATAACCCTGAAGCAATGCCGGACAAGACCGCATCGCAGACACATTCCAGCGATGGGCCAGTCCAGTCCCCAACCCAGCAGGCCCCAAGCACCAGGCAATCCCAGACTGACGACCAGACCGGCCCGGCTCGTTCGGAATCTGGGGCGCAGTCGGATACTGCTCCACAATCCTCTCCTGCTCCGCAGGGCTCGTCCTCTGTTGCAGGTGGCCAGGAACCGATTCCAAGCGGAGCCGAGCTGGACAGGCGTTGGGATGCCCTGGTTGCCGCCTTGCCGGATGAGGTCCGCGATTATGTGACCAGGAGCAAGGTGCCTACCGTGTCCTTGAAGACCGGTTCCTCAGGTAGGCAAATGCTGGCCATGACTTTCGACAGGCCACTGAGCCAGCACGCCTTCGCCATGGCTGTAACCTCCCAGAGCGTGGATGGCGAGACCAAGGTTCCCAAGATCGTCATGGTCCGGGCTCGGCAGGAGTTCGGCGACAAGACCATGATTGCCCCCTCCGGGACGGCCGCCAATGGTGAGCAGGTGGAGTCGGTCGCCAAGATGACGCCACAACGCCGTGCCGAGGTGAAGAAGGAAGTCGCCTTGGCGCGCGCCAACCTGTCGACCATGAATCTGGATTCGGCCGTCATGCCTCACGCCGCCTCCGACATGAACCACACGGGACGCGACACGGCAGGCACCAAGAGTGAAACCGGTGGGAAGAAGTCCCCTGCCGGTGACCAGGCGGAATCCGGCGACGGATCGGATGACGCCCACCACCCAGGAAGACCTACCGGCCCGGAAACGGCAGTAGGCCAGGTTGTTCCGGAGGGGCGGGCCGTTCCGGACATGGAGGCGGATTCGGCCAAGCAGTCGGCTTCCGGCCCCCTGCCGGCAGCAGGATTCGGCTCAACAGACTCCTATATGCAGGATGATGAGGATGACCCCTGGGCCCATCCGACACCTGTGCGAGCGACCGGGAAATCCGGCGACCGAAAGCAGGATGAACAGCCCGAGGAACATGAGACCAAGAAAGTCGCTGTTCCTGATCTGAGTGATGATATTGATCCCTGGGCGGTTCCCGAGCAGGCAGCCCCTGCTGCTGAGTCGGGTTCGGCTCCGATTGATTCCAGCGGGAGCACCGTGCCTGCCGCTGGGGATGCGGCAGCTGGCCTATCGTCCGGCAGTGCTGAGCGGATGACCGGGGATGAGGACGGGCAACCAGCAGGTAACCCTCGGAGCGGCCTTCGGCAGCAGCCGCAGACCGTTCCTGTCGGCTTCCAGAGCGAGCGATCCGACGTGGCCAAGCCGTCGAATCAGACGGTCGCTGGGCAGGATTCCGGCCCGCAGCCTGGCGGTCCCGGATCACCGGATGAGTCCGGATCGGATCTGGGCGGAACTCCCGCGCCTGCAGACGTCAGCCCCGATGAAGACGTCTACTCAATGCAGGATGCCCGGTTGGGGGCCGATATGACCCTGAACCAGGATGACCTGGCCAAGATGTTCGATGTATCCAAGGTCGAGAACTTCTCCGCCGACGATCCAGCCAATCCGCTGAATGTGCAACGCAGGCGACAGGAACGACAGGCGGGTGAATGATGGCGGGAACCTATGACGGAGCCATTCAGGATCTGATTGACTCATTTGCCAAACTCCCCGGGATAGGGCCTAAAGGGGCGCAACGGATAGCCTTCCACCTTTTGGGTGTGGACAGGCAGAGTGCCCAGGACCTGGCCGATGCCATCATTACGGTCAAGGAGAAGGTCCGCTTCTGCGAGATCTGCGGAAATGTCTGTGAAACCAGTCCCTGCCCAATCTGCCAGGATCCTCGCCGCGACCGATCCGTCATCTGCCTGGTCGAGGAGCCCAAGGATGTGATGAGCATTGAGCGGACCGGCGAGTACCGCGGTCTGTACCACGTTCTGGGCGGGGCCATTGACCCCATGTCCAACGTGGGGCCCGGCGACCTGCGAATCCCTGAGCTGCTGCAGAGGCTCAAGTCGGGCGAGGTCAAAGAGATCATCCTGGCGCTGGACCCCAATATCGAAGGCGAAGCCACAACCACCTACCTGGCCCGGCTCCTTGATCCGCTGGAAATCACAGTGACCAGGCTGGCCAGTGGTCTGCCTGTAGGCAGCGATCTGGAGTATGCGGACGAAATAACCTTGGGTCGGGCCATCTCCGGTCGTCGCGCGGTCTGAAACGAGGCCGACGACCGGGCCATCCCTGCAACCTTAAGTTCACGGATGTGGTGATGAAGAGGCGATGCGGAATCGGTCGCCGAAAGCCGGAGCAATCGGCGCCGACAGGTAGTCGTTCCCTCCATTCCCGACTGTAGCTGGTGGTTTTGGGTCCACATGCTGGTGACCTGGGGGTTCAGGACCATGGACGTTCATATAATGGCCTCTCGTAACGTAAGTTCAAGTGGCTCAACCTTCGCGGATGGAATAGCAGTGGCTCTTATCGTTCAGAAATTCGGCGGATCCTCGGTAGCGGATTCGGATTCCATCAAGCGTGTGGCCAAGCGCATCATCGAGACCAAGCATGCAGGCAACGATATGGCTGTCGTGGTTTCGGCCATGGGAGACACCACCGACGATCTGATTGACCAGGCCCTGGACGTGGACTCCAATCCTCCCGCCCGGGAGATGGACATGCTGATGACAGCCGGTGAACGTATTTCCATGAGTCTCCTGGCCATGACCATCCATGCACAGGGTGAGAGCGCCCACTCCTTCACCGGCTCCCAGGCCGGTTTCATGACCGATGCCCGGTATGGTGCGGCCCACATCCGCAATGTCAAGCCCTATCGCGTGATGGATGCGCTGAAGCATGGCGAGGTCGGTATCGTGGCGGGGTTCCAGGGAGTCAATGCCGACGGCGACGCCACGACGCTCGGTCGCGGGGGGTCGGACACTTCAGCGGTGGCCCTTGCGGTGGCCCTTCACGCGGATGTCTGCGAGATTTACACCGATGTGGATGGGGTCTTCACAGCGGATCCCAGAATCGTTCCCACCGCCCGCCGTATTTCCAGGATTTCATACGAAGAGATGATGGAGATGGCTGCGGGCGGATCCAAGGTTCTGGCCCTGCGCTGCGTGGAATACGCCCAGCGGTTCCGCATGCCCATCCACGTGCGCAGCTCTTTCTCGCACCGGCCGGGGACGCTGATCATGTCCCAGGATATGGATGTGGCGGATATTCCCAACCTGGCGCCGAATCAGTGTCAGGTGGCCCAGGCACAGCTGGACAACCAGCCGGACCGTGAAGGATGACGGAAGGATGAATATGGCAGGCGGCAAATCAATGGGCGACCTCTTCCCGGACCTGAACGGTCCCGAGGCACCCATCATCTCGGGCGTGGCCCATGATCGCAGCGAGACCCAGGTTACCCTGCGGTCGGTCCCCGACAAGACGGGTGTGGCCGCCAAGCTCTTTACCATCCTGGCCGAGGGTGGCATCAACATCGACATGATCGTTCAGGCTGGTGCCTCCACCGGCACCGTTGATATTTCCTTCACCCTGCCCAGTGCCCAGGCCGACCAGATCCACCCCCTGCTGGATCAGGCCAGGGACGTCATCGAGTTCAAGTCGGTCGATCTCAACTCCGATGTAGGCAAGGTCACCCTGGTCGGCGTGGGCATGAAGACGCACTCGGGCATCACCGCCACCTTCTTCCGGGCGCTGAGTGACAAGCACATCAACGTGCTGATGATCTCCACCTCGGAGATTCGTATCTCGGCCCTGGTCCCCCTTGAGGATCTGGATGATGCCGTCAAGGCCGTCCACACAGCCTTCGAATTGGATGCGGATCAGGTCGAGGCGGTCGTCTACGGCGGTACGGGCCGCTGACCCGCGGATCATCGTTACAATCAAAAACCAGGGAAAATCAAGCAATCCGGATCAATCCATGCAGGGAACCGGCGTAATTCCGGTCCGGTTCCATACGTCCGTTCTGCGGTGGATGGGTCGGAGAGGAGATTAGGATGACGACGATCAACGATCGGGGCATCAACGTTGCGGTGTTGGGCGCCACAGGGCAGGTCGGCATGGTTGTGCGTCGAATTCTGGCCGAGCGTGGTTTTCCCGTCAAAGACCTGAGATTCATGGCCTCGGCCCACTCCGCAGGGCAAGAACTTGATTGGTGCGGGCATCCCATCATCGTGGAGGACGTCGAGAAGGCGGACCTGGCGGGTATCGACCTGGCCATTTTCTCGGCCGGTGGCGCCACCTCGAAGGTCTGGGCTCCCCGCTTCGCCGAGGCGGGTGCCTATGTGGTCGACAACTCCTCCCAGTGGCGGATGGACCCTGAGGTGCCCCTGGTGGTTTCCGAGGTCAACCCCGAGGATCTGGATCGGATTCCTCGCGGCATCGTGGCAAACCCCAACTGCACCACCATGGCCTGTATGCCTGTGCTGAGCCCCCTGGCCAAGGCATATGGTCTCAATCGACTGATTGTCTCCTCCTACCAGGCGGTTTCCGGTGCCGGTCGGGCGGGAGTTCTCCAGCTCAGGAACGAGGCGGCTGCGGCGGTTGAGCAGGGCACGGACAAGCTGGCGTTCGACGGTTCGTCCATCGACTTCCCCGCCCCCACCAAGGTGGTCAGGACCATTGCGTTCGATGCGGTTCCCTTTATCGGTTCGCTGGCGGATGACGGAAGCGAGGAGACCGATGAGGAGCAGAAACTGCGCAATGAGAGCCGTAAGATACTCCACCTGCCCGGTCTCCAGGCCTCCTGCACCTGTGTTCGTGTCGGGGTCTTCACCTCGCATGGCATGAGCATCAACGCCGAATTCGACCAGGACGTGACACCGGACCAGGCCAGGGATCTCCTGGCAGGGGCTCCTGGTGTGAGCCTTTCCGATATCCCGACCCCGCTCCAGGCGGCGGGCAAGGATCCCAGCTTTGTTGGCAGAATCCGTCAGGATCAGGCCGTGCCGGGCAGGAAGGGGCTGTCCATGTTCGTCGCCAACGACAACCTGCGCAAGGGCGCCGCCCTGAACGCCGTGCAAATCGCCGAGGTCATCGTCGCCAAACACTTTGCGGACCGGGCCTGAGTCCTGGGGGTCGCCTTGAAGGGCATGGTCGGGGAGTGGGGAAGTGCGGATGCCTGACCGCTGAGCTGACGCACCCCCGGTCACGGCATCACTGCCGTTTTCTGCCCCCGGTTTGCCTATCATCCAGCTCCAGGATCCCCTCCGCGGTCTCCCTGTCGGTGGCCAGGGCCGAGATTAGCCCCGCCCTGAGGCAGGCCAGGATTCCCGGCACCTTCTGGTGCCCCCAGGCCACACCGATGACCAGGGGGATGCGCTTGAGCCGGTCGAAGTCGATGGATATGGTCCGCTCGCACAGGCTGGTGCGGATGTGGTTGCCCTGGGCATCGATATGGTGGCCGCAGATATGCCCCACCGCCTTCCGGGCTGTCACCTCCCGAACCAGGTCGGCGTTCTCGTAATCGTGGAAGATATGCCCGGAGCGCCCATCCTCCACGGACCCGACGCCGACCACGGCCACGTCCGCATGGCCGCCCAGGGTCAGGGTGTCGGCAATCTGCTTTTCCTTGAGCATGGCCTTGGCGATGGTCTTGGAGGAGAGAATCATGGGTACGGGCAGGGAGGTGTAGTTGCCTCCCAGGCGTTGGGCCAGCATCCTGCAGATCTCCGGCGAATCCGTCATGGGGTTGTTGGGGGAGAGGGAACCGATCATCTGCGCCACGTTGGTTTTGCCCCAGTTCTGGAGCGGTACCTCCCGCACCGTATAGGCCACGGCATTGCCGTTCGAGACCGTAACGAGGGAGTCGGGCCGGGTATGTTCCACCAGGAGGGACGCAGCGCTGCGTGGGACCACATCGTAGCCTGTGCATCCCGAAGGGGGCTCGGAAACCCTGGCATAGTGCAGGTTGAAACGGCCTATCAGCTCGTTTTCCAGGTTTTGCAGCCGCTCCAGGGGGTCCCTGATGGTGACGGAGACCAGGCCCTGGTCCTCGGCTTCCTTGAGCATCCGCGAGACGGAGGGCCGTGAGTACCCGACCCTTGCCGCAATCTCGGACTGAAGCATGTGGTCCTCGTAATACATGCGGGCGATTTTCAGGAGGAGCTGGACCCGGTCGCGCGCCTGTGCGGAGGTCATCAGCTGCACGTTGCTGAACATATGTACATCTTATCAAGTACTTGTGGTGCCAGCAAGGCAAAACAGAACTGGGCAGTTGATGAATAAATCAGCTATTTTTGCCCGGAAGGTCCCGGTTGTAGTAGAACTGGCAAGCATATGTACATTACCTGGGTTGCCATTGTGTTTGGTCCTTACCTATCCTGGACCCTGTACGAGGGCACCGGTGCCATAGGGTGGCCGGATGTGGTGCCCGACAGCCGCAGAGAAGACAAACAAAGGAGTTCGAATGGCATTCGCAAGAACGATCCTCGGAGATGTGGACCCCGGGACCCTGGGTGTCGTCAACAGCCATGACCATCTGATTCGCGTCGGGGCCGGAGAGGTCTACCTGGATGGTGACCACCAGCTGGATTCCGTCGAGAAGGCCCAGACCGAGGCCGGGTACTTCGCCAAGGCTTCCCTGAACTGGAGCGACCAGGGTGGCACCGTGGTCGATATGTGCCCGATCAACTGTGGTCGCGATATCGAAAAGCTGGTCGAGGTGGCCCGCTCCGTTGACCATCTGCAGGTCATCGGTGCCACCGGCTTCCACCGTGAACACGTCTACCTGGAGACCCAGTCGCACTGGATCAACCGCTACAGTGTGGACCAGATCGCCGACCTGGTCATCGCCGACATCACCGAGGGTATCGACCGCAACGACTACACGGGTCCTCTGGTGGACCGCAGCCCCTACAAGGCCGGTGTCATCAAGATCGGCACTGCTTACGGCAAGATCACCCCCTTCGAGCGCAAGTGCATGGAGGCCGCAGCCAAGGCCGCCATTGCTACCGGTGCCCCGATCAACACTCATACCACCTACGGCACCTGCGGCCTGGAGCAGGCCCAGACCCTCATCGAGCTGGGCGTCCCGGCCGATCAGATTGCCATCGGACACATCCAGCGCAATGCGGATGTCTACTACCTGGAGCAGATTCTCGACCTGGGCGTCTACCTGGAGATCGACGGTACCAACCGCATCAAGTACCAGCCCGATTCCAACAGGATCATGGAACTGAAGGCCTTCAAGGACGACGGCTTCGAGGACAGGATTCTCCTGGGCACCGATTCGGGCAAGCGCTCCTACCAGAAGGTCTACGGATCGGTCAGCGGCGTTGACTACAACCCCGCCGTGGACGGCCCCCGCATGATCGCCGAGGGGTTCGATCCCGCCTACGTCGATAAGCTGCTTATTGGCAACGCCCGCACCTTCTTCACCTTCCGCAAGGAGGCCTGATCGCCATGGCGAAGGAGAACCAGCCGGGCACCGAGGGAGCCCTGGAGCGGCCGCAGTTGCAGATTGCCCTGGACACCTTCGACATGCCTTCTGCCTTGAAGCCGCTTAACGCGGCCATCAGCAAGATTGACGTCATCGAGTGCGGTACAGTCCTGATCATTGCGGAGGGACTGAAGGCCGTCCGTGAGATCAGGGCGCTCTACCCCGGGAAGACCATCCTGGCCGATGTGCGTATCGCCGAGGCCGGAGCGGTCATTTCCAGGGCCTGCTTCGAAGCCGGTGCCAACTGGGTCTCGGTCGTGGCCGGGGCCAGCATGACCACGGTGGGGCAGGTCGTCAAGGTCGCCCAGGAGTTCGGTGGTGAGGTCCAGATTGAACTCGGGGAGAAGTACGACTCCGACCAGGCCAGGCAGTGGCGTGAACTTGGTGCCACCCAGGTCATTGTTCATCGTTCCCGGGATGCCGAGGCCGCAGGAACCTTGACCTGGGGTGAAAACGACAAGGCTCGCATCCGTGAACTGCATGATATGGGATTCAAGGTCACCGTCACAGGTGGCGTCACCGCCAAGGACCTCCCCTTCTTCGAGGGTGTTCCTGTCGGTGTGGTCATCTCGGGTCGCGGCATTGTCAAGGCTGACGCCCCGCTGGCGGCGGCGACCGAGTTGCGGGACACGATTGACAGGGTCTGGCCCTGACAGTCCCAGAGAATTCCGCTCGTCCGTAGTACGGATGAACGGTTCCGGCCCGGTGGTCCGGATGGATCCACCGGTGCCGGACCGTAACCCCTGCCGGAGTTGCCGGGCTTCGGCGGGGCAATGACCGACCAGGCAGTAGAAGGTTGAACCGGTGGACCACCACCGCAGGTGGTCCACCTGGACCTGATTCGTGTATGACGGATCGAACAAGGAAAGACCGGAAAGGGACATGGCTGTCCTGATACGGTTCGAGTGAAACAGACTAAGGAATACGATGGCAGAGCATACCTATGACCTTTCAACGATTGGCGAGGGTCAGATCAGACTTACGGTCAGGAGGGGCGAGCGCCTGATGAATGCGCGCTCCGTCCTGATGAACCCGGCATGTTCGGAGGCCAACGTGGCCGGTGTTCTGGCCCAGTTGCAACGCAAGACCCTCTGGACCTCGTCACTGCCCGAGGGTGATCTGGGCGAGTATGTGCTGAGCGAGTACCGCTCGGTGGGGGTGGACATGAGCACCATGGTCCGCAAGCCTGCCAGCCGTATCGCCCTCTACTTCATGGAGCCGGGCGAACCTCCGATGCCGGCCAACGTGATCTACGACCGGGAGTACACCCCATTCAGAACCACCGGGGTGAACGATTACGACTGGGACCGGATGCTTGATACCCGTCTGGTCTTTTTGACCGGCATCACCGCAGCCTTGACCGATACCACTGCCGAGGTGGTGACCTACGCCGCGGACCAGGCCGCCAAGCGGGGCATTGACATCGCCCTGGACGTGAACTTCCGTAGCAAGCTCTGGACGGGTGAACAGGCCCGGCACATCCTGGAACCCATCGCCGAGAAGGCCCGCATCCTCTTCTGCTCCATCAAGGACGCCAAGAGCGTCTTCGGGATAGAAGGAAGTGGGGAAGAGGTCTGCGAACAGCTCTATCGGCGCTTCGGCAATGAGTACATCATCTCCACCAACCATCTGGACGGTCCCTATCTGCATACCGCCAAGGGGGTCAAGAAGTACACGACCACCACGGTTCCCGTCGTTGACCGCCCCGGTGCCGGTGACTCCTTTGTGGCCGCGACCCTGCATGGCTTCCTCTCCGATGATGTGGATTGCGGCGTGCGCTGGGGCCAGCGGGCCGCCGAATACGCTCTGACCCATATGGGCGACCTGACCCGTATCCGCGCCCATGAACTCGATATCCCCCTGGGCGATGACATCAACCGTTGAGAGCCGAAACCGACTTTCAGCATACTTACGAAAGAGAACGCACCATGAGTGACACACAAGCCCAAACGGGTCGGGGAGGTCTGACCGCTTACGAGCAGATCGACACCCGCCCCCTGACCGGGCATCAGAAAAGCATCATCGGGCTGGCCATAGCCGGAAACATATCCGAGTTCTTCGATATGTTCCTGATCGGATTCGTGGTCTCCCTCCTGACCTCGGCCTGGCATCTGACCGGCGTCTCGGCCGGTATCATCCTGGCCTGCTCCGGTCTGGGCACGGTCATCGGTTCCATTGTCTGGGGCCGTCTGGCCGATCGTTTCGGACGCAAGCACGCCTTCCAGTGGTGCGTGCTCTGTTTCGTTGTCTTCACGGCCCTGTCGGTCTTCCTGCCGGACGGCGCCTGGATTCTCCTGGCCGTCCTCCGCATCGGCGTGGGTATCGGTGTCGGGGGTCTGAACATCATCTCCATCCCCTACGTCCAGGAATTCGTGCCGTCCAAGCAGCGCGGCATGCTCTCCGGACTGGCCTCGGTCTTCATCCCCCTCGGCCTTCTGCTCGGCTCGGTGGCCCAGAGCGTGATTGGGGAGAACTGGCGGATACTGGTGGCGCTGGGTGCCATCCCGGTCCTGCTTCTTTTCTGGCTGGCCATGGTTCCTGAATCACCAAGGTTCTACCAGAGCGTCGGGCGTGATGACGATGCCCGCAAGGCCCTGGGGTGGGCCCTGGAACTGCCGACCGACCAGGTCGGTGCCCTTCCCAAGGTCGAGCAGGAGCAGAAGGCCAGCTACGGCCTGCTCTTCTCCAAGCACCTGAAGCCGCTGATCATCATCTCGGTCGGTTCCTTCTGCTTCATCCTGGGTTCCTTCGCCATCCAATCCTGGGGTCAGACCCTGATGAAGGATGCCTTCGGTTTCTCCACCAAGATGGTGGCCTACCTCTTCATGGGTGTTTCCGTGGCGGACTGCATCGGGAGGTTCGGTTCGGCCTGGCTGGCCGACGTCATCGGCCGTCGCTGGACCATGTTCTCCTTCGGCATCATCGGTGCCCTGGGTTGCTTCTATGCAGCCTTCTTCCACAACTCGGGCTGGCAGTTCTACATCGCCGTCCTGGTCATCATGACCTTCGCCGACGGTGTCTTCGGTATCCTCAACGCCTTTGGAGGCGAGCAGTTCCCCAATGATGTGCGTTCGACGGGTCTGGGTCTGGGGTACGGCATCGGAGCCACGGCAAAGATCGTCGGCCCCATCTTCATGGGCCTCCTGGTCGGTGGGGATTATGTCTCCCAGCACATCAACATCGGTGTCGTCACCACGGCCTTCACCTTCTTCGGTGTCTGCCTGGTCATCGGAGCTGTTGTCTACCTCTTCGCCCAGGAAACCAAGGGCAAGGATCTGGAAAGCCTCTGATTTGGATTTCCACAGGGCGGGGCCGTCTTCACGGGAAGCGGCCCTGCCCCTTGCATGTCCGGGAGGTCCGGGCGCGAGTGCAGGATTGCCGGGTGGCCTTACACTTGATGGCATGACCAAATCATCTGACGAGGCTCGGCGGCAGCTGGACAGAATCGTGGCCCTGGGCTATCCGGACGTGGCCGACATCAGCGCCGCGGCCTTCAGATCCCTGGCCCAGCCGCTTATCTCGGCCCTGGAGGGGACCGAGTTGGGTGATCGGATCCTGCTCATACCGACCCGGGAGCTGGTCAGCCCCGAGTCCCTGATATCCCGTACCAGCATCAACCGGATGGCCGGATTCACAACCATGCCGCCCCGGGATATCGCCAGCTTCATGCCGCAGAACGGGTTCGAACCCCCCGAGGGACCCTTCTACATCGTTCTGGAACCCCACACGGGTACCTGCTATGTCAACAGGGAACCCGATGTGGCTCGCAAACTCATCGATTCCGATGACCGCCTCCCGCTCACCCTGGAGGAGGGGCTGGCCATAGCCACCCAGCATCCGGACTGGCTGGCGGTGAAGAACGGCTTCAACCTGCTGGGGTCCCATAGTGCGGACGGGCGCGTCCCCAGCATCTGGATGAGCCAGAACGCACCCCGGCTGGGGTCGGTCTGGCCCAACTCGCGCCATACCTGGCTGGGTAACGCATACTGCCTTGGTCGTCGCGGCATCTCACTGTTCAGGTAGGCCCGGCCCTCTCCGTCTGCCGAGGCATCGCCGAAGTCTGGACCTGGCGGTGGGCCAAGCACATATTTGGTGCACAATGTACAGAAAATGAAAACAAGAGAGCAGCAGAAGGAGGAGTGATGGATCGGGATCATACATCCGTATTCGATCTCGCGGCACAGGCCGCAGCGTCCAATGGAGGTAACAACGATCTGTTGCTGCCTCCCCGTCGGTTCGTGGGCTCGCCCCAGAAACCCAGCGCCATGCCTTACACCAAGTACGTGGCCTATAACAAGCAGGTTCCCTTCGATTATCCAGAGCGGACCTGGCCCGAGAAGACCCTGAAGCGGGCGCCCCGCTGGTGCTCCGTCGACCTGCGCGACGGTAACCAGGCCCTGGTGGACCCAATGGACTCCGAACGGAAGCTGCGTTTCTGGAACCTCTTGCTTTCCATGGGCTTCAAGGAGATCGAGGTGGGGTTCCCCTCGGCCTCCGAGACCGATTATGACTTCATCCGCCTCCTGATAGAGCGTGAGCTGATTCCCGACGATGTGACCATCGTGGTGCTGACCCAGGCCAGGGAGCATCTGATTCGACGCACGTACGAGGCCCTGCGCGGGGCCAATCGGGCCGTGGTCCATTTCTACAACTCGGTTTCGGTCCTCCAGCGTGAGGTGGTCTTCCGCAAGGACAAGGCCGGCATCAAGAAGCTGGCCACCGACGCTGCCGAGCTCTGCAGGTCCCTGGAGGCGGATGCCGGGGAGACCGAACTCTATTACGAGTACTCACCCGAGTCCTTCTCCGGGGCCGAGCCCGAGTTCTCCCTTGACGTCTGCAACGCGGTCATCGATGTGATCAAGCCGACACCGGAGCATCCGATGATCATCAACCTGCCCAACACGGTCGAGATGACCACCCCCAACGTCTTTGCCGACGAGGTGGAGTACATCTCGAACAACCTGCACGACCGAGATGCCGTGGTCCTCTCCCTCCACCCACACAACGACGAGGGCATGGCCGTGGCCGCCACCGAACTGGGCCTCCTGGCCGGTGCAGACCGGGTCGAGGGGTGCCTCCTGGGCAACGGGGAGCGTACCGGCAACGTTGACATCTGCACGGTCGGGCTGAACATGCTGGTCCAGGGCATCGACCCCCAGCTGGATTTCTCCGACATGCCGAATATCCGCAGAACCGTGGAGTACTGCAACCAGATCAAGATCTCCGAGCGGCACCCCTACGCCGGCAACTTCGTCTACACGGCCTTCTCCGGCTCCCACCAGGATGCCATCAAAAAGGGTCTGGACGCCCGCCAGCAGGCCGCTCTGCGTGACAACGCGAATCCGGAGGACTACCTCTGGCTGGTGCCCTATCTGCCCATGGACCCCAAGGATGTCGGTGGTAGTTATGAGGCCATCATCCGTGTGAACTCCCAGTCCGGCAAGGGGGGAATGGCCTATCTGCTCAAGGCCAACCACAACCTGGACCTGCCCAAGCGCCTGCAGGTCGAGTTCGAGCGACTGGTCCAGGCTTATGCCGACAAGACCAAGCACGAGGTCAAGGATGCGGATATCTGGCGCCTCTTCAAGGACGAGTATCTGCCCGTCGAGGAGAGCGGCAGCGTGGCCGGTGGCGAGTCCATGGCCGACAAGGACGATGAGTCCCTCAGCCAGTGGGGCCGCCTCAAACTGCTGAGTGTTTCCGTCTCCTCGGGCGAGGACGGCTCGGACACCGAGCTGGAAGCGACCGTGCTGGACAGGGGTCTGGGCCCCCAGGACGAGGAGAGCAAGCGCCGCATCAAGGGGCATGGTAACGGTCCCATCGCCGCCTTCCTGGATGCCCTGAAGTCGCAGGACCTGACCGTTTCGGTCCAGGATTACGCTGAGCACGCCATGACCGCCGGGACCGATGCCCTGGCCGCCTCCTATGTGGAGTGCAAGGTGGGTGAGCCCGCAGAAGCCCGAGTGATTTGGGGCGTCGGCATCGACTCGTCGATTTCGACCAGCTCCCTCAAGGCCATCATTTCGGCCATTAACCGGTTCGAACGAATCTGACCGGAGTGTCCGGTGACGCGGAAAGGCCGTTCCCCCGATTGGTGGGAACGGCCTTTCCGTTTCGCCTCACGGGCCGTTGCGTCCGGTCCTGCGGGCTCTGCTTTTCGGGTCTTCCCCGACTACTGCCCTGTCGCCGGCGGGCTGTTGCTCTGTGTTGTCTGACCTTCCTGGCCGCCTTCGCTTCCGGTATCGGTGCTTCCGCCCTGTGCCGGGGTTTTCTCATCGTCTGAGCCGCTGCCGGTGGAACTGCTCTCATCCTTTTTGGCTTCGGGCGTCGGTGTTTGGGAGGGTACGGCCTGTTCGTAGGACCGGGGGGTGTAGTTGCTGCGTCCTCCGCCGGTTCCCCAGGTCCCGTCCGGGCCGCCGATCTTGCCCTTGTCGACGGCGTTCGGGAACTTCTCGACCGGGCTGTCGCCCAAGGCGCCCTTCATGTACTGGGTGAAGAGGCGGACCGGGTAGAACTGGTTCTGGTAGACCTCGGGTACCTTCAGGGCGCTTCCATCCTCGCCCTGGTTCCAGACCGCGAAGGTGGTCAGGACCGAAGGGGTGAATCCGATGAAGGAGATGGCCGTCTC
Organism: Bifidobacterium sp. M0307; assembly: GCF_016100445.1. NCBI lineage: Bacteria > Bacillati > Actinomycetota > Actinomycetes > Bifidobacteriales > Bifidobacteriaceae > Bifidobacterium > Bifidobacterium sp. M0307. The sequence goes on along the minus strand of NZ_JACFSL010000001.1, from coordinate 1,438,766 downwards.
GTCGTTTGCGGTTCCGGTCTTGCCTGCGATGGGCCGCCCCAGGGACCGGGCATAGGAGCCGGTGCCGTACTGGACCGTCGAGGTCATGGCCTTCTGAAGGAGTGCTATCTGATCCTGATTGAAGACCTGGTCGCCCTTGATGACGGCTGTGTACAGTTCCTGATCCTTGGAATCCTTGACCTGGCTCACCAGGTGGAGCTCGGGCTTCTTTCCCCCGTTGGCTAGGGTGGCGTAGCCCTGGGTGGCGTCGTATACGGTCAGGGCATCCAGACCCAGGGTATCGAAGGTGGTCGTGTCATCGATCTTCCCGGTGATACCTGCCGTGTGGGCCAGCTGGGCGGTCTTCTGGGAGGTGACATGCTCGCCCAGGTCCATGAAGACGGTGTTGACCGAGTTGGCGAAGGCCGAGTAGAGATTGATGTATCCGTAGCTCACCTGACCTGCGTTGGCCACGGACTTGCCAACGCTGGAGAAGGTCCTGGGGGAGTTGCCGTTGAAGACGGTGTTGAGACTGACCCCTTCCTGGATGGCGCCCAGAAGGGTATAGGCCTTCATGGTCGAACCCACCTGGAAGGTGGCCTGATCCACGTTGTTGAGCTGTTTGACCAGGTAGTCGTCGCCCGCATAGAGGGCGATGATGGACCCGTCTCGCGGGTTGACCGAGAGGCCACCGGTCTGCAGGGTCGGCGGAAGGTCCTTGTCTCCGGTGGAGGGGCTGGCCACCTGGAACATCAGATCCTGCTTGTCCTTTTCGATGGTCGTGATGATCTTGTACCCGCCCGTGTCCAGGTCATCCGCGGTGAAGGGGGCCTTCTTTCCTTCCGTCAGCTCGTTGCGGACCATTCTCAGCAGGTACCCGTTCGGACCCTGGTAGACGTTCCTGGGGGAGTAGTCGATGGTCTGGGGCATTGATGCCTTGACCTTGTCGGCATGGCTGATGTAGTGGTCTTCCTCCATGATGCCCAGGACCCGGTGGAATCTGGACTCCGCCTGCTTGGGGCTGACTGCGGGGTCCCAAGTGGTCGGAGCTGGGATGATGCCCGACAGCATGGCGGCTTCGGACAGGGTCAGGTCCTTGGCGTTCTTACCGAAGTAGTTCTGGGCTGCCGCCTCGATTCCATAGGCCCCGCGCCCGAAGTAGATTGTGTTCATGTAGTTGCACAGAACCTTGTCCTTGCTTTCGGTCTGTGAGATCTTCAGGGCCAGGATGGCCTCGCGCAGCTTCCCCTTGTAGGTGGTCGTTTCGCCCAGGTAGTAGCGTTCGGCATACTGCTGGGTGATGGTGGATCCACCCTGGCGGGTCCCCTTGGTCACGTTGTTGAAGAGGGCTCGACCGATGCCTTTCAGGTCGATGCCGCTGTCGTTGTAGAAGGAGCGGTTCTCGGAGGCGACGATTGAGTTGCCTACATACTGGGGCAGGACGGCACAGTCGATGATTTCCCTGTCCTGGTTGGCGTAGGTGCCGATCGGGGTGGTCCCGTCAGCGAAGTAGACCGTGGTCTTCTGGGCCAGGGCCTGCTTCTCGGGCGGTACAATCTCGGTGGTCAGGTAGAGGTAGGCGAAGCATCCTATGGCGGCTACGATAAGGGTCGCCAGGATGCCCAGAATCCACTTGAGCAGGAGATGCCGCTTCTTCTTGGGCGGCTGACGGTGTCCGCCCCGGTCAGATCTCACATCCGAGCGGTGCGAGGGGGCCTTGTTGTTCTTCTTGCCCCTGATCTTGGTGGTTTGCCCCACCTGGCGGGTCGAGGGGGCTGGACGCCTTCCCTTCGCTGCCGAGTTGACTGTATGAGTCTGTTTGGCCATGAGAACCACGCTAACCGTCCTGGTTGAAAACCGTTCGACTCAAGGCTGAACGTTCATCATTCCCGTACGTTTCCGTCGCTCGGTATCTGCTGTTGCTTCCCCGGCGGGAGCGGGCAGGTGCAGGTATGTATATATCCTGTACACATATATGCGCCTGGTTCCAGGGTTTTGGCTGCGGTACGTCCGCACTCCCGCGGCATGAGGCTCTGTCCGGGGCCATTCTCGCTCCGGGAACGAATTCCTCGTCCTGTTCCTTGCAACTCGCTGGGAACAGGTATGCTTAGGTTGGAATAACTCAGTTAATCAGAGGAGTTTGTATGAGCATCCGTGTAGCTATAGCGGGCGTGGGCAACTGCGCTTCCTCGCTGGTGCAGGGAGTCGAATATTACAGGGACGCCAAGGATGATGACAAGATCCCCGGCATCATGCACGCCAATTTCGGTGGGTATCGCATCCGTGACATCGAATTCGTGACCGCCTTCGATGTGGATTCACTCAAGGTGGGCAAGGACCTGAGCGAGGCCATCTTCGCTTCCCAGAACAACACCTACAAGTTCAGCGACGTGCCCAACCTGGGTGTCGAGGTCATGCGTGGCCCCACCAACGACGGCCTGGGTGAGTACTACAGCAAGATGATCGAGGAGTCCGACGTCGAGCCCGTCGACGTGGCCCAGATCCTGCGTGACAAGAAGGTCGACGTCCTGGTTTCCTACCTGCCCGTCGGTTCCGAGGAGGCCGACAAGGCCTATGCGGCGGCGGCCCTTGAGGCCGGCTGCGGCTTCGTCAACTGCCTGCCCGTCTTCATCGCTTCCGACCCCGAGTGGGCCCAGAAGTTCCGCGATGCCGGCGTGCCGATCGTGGGCGACGACATCAAGAGCCAGGTGGGCGCGACCATCACCCACCGTGTCATGGCCCGTCTCTTCGAGGACCGCGGTGTCCGCCTGGATCGCACCTACCAGCTGAACGTCGGCGGCAACATGGACTTCATGAACATGCTGCAGCGTTCCCGCCTGGAGTCCAAGAAGATCTCCAAGACCCGAGCCGTCACCTCGATTGTTCCCCACGAGATGGATGAGCACAACGTCCACATCGGCCCCTCGGATTACGTGGCCTGGCTGGATGACCGCAAGTTGGCCTTCGTTCGTCTGGAGGGCACGACCTTCGGTGATGTGCCGCTGAACCTGGAGTACCGCCTCGAAGTCTGGGATTCCCCCAACTCGGCCGGTATCGTCATCGACGCGGTCCGCGCCGCCAAGATCGCCCTGGACCGCCACCTGGCCGGCCCGATCCTGGCCCCCAGCTCCTACTTCATGAAGTCCCCGGCTGTGCAGCATGAGGACAACGAGGCTCGTCAGCTGGTCGAGGATTACATCGTCGGCAAGGTCGAAGGCGACGAGGATGCCCTCAACGCCGATGTCAAGACCGCCAAGGACAACGGCAAGGACGTCTGGCACGCCTGAGCCAAAGCAGGTCCGCCCTGGTTCGGTCCTATGGGGCCGGATGGGGCGGCGTGCATGAAATCGCCAGTGTCCTGTTTCGCTGGCATTTGTGCTTATGGGAACGGCCGGTCACCTATCGCAGGTGACCGGCCGTTCGCCTATCCCAACCGGACCAAGGGTGCCGCCTCAGGACCAGGCGTGCATCCGCTCAGTCAATCAGAGGCTTGACCTTCTTTTCCCAGGCATCCAGGGCGGAGTTGATGACCTGGTGCATGTCGTAGTAGGCATAGGTGCCCAGGCGGCCCCCGAAGACCACCCGGGGCTCCTGCTCGGAGAGACCCTTGTACTGGGAGTACAGGGCTCGGTCACCGCTCGTGTTGATGGGGTAGTAAGGCTCATCTCCCTTGCCGGCGAAGCGGCTGTATTCCTCCCAGACCACGGTGCGTTCATGGTTCTGGCGGTCATGGCGTTCGGGGTTGAAGTTCTTGAACTCGATGGCCCGGGTGTAGGGGACGTCCGGATCGGAGAAGTTCATCACCGGGCACCCGAAGTGGTCGTCTTCGTCGTAGCGCCTCTCCTTGAAGTCGACGGTGCGCCACTTGAGTTCACCCAGGCGATAGTCGAAGTACCGGTCGACCGGGCCTGTGTAGACCAGGGGGACCTGGCCTACCAGGGCATCACGGTTCCAGGGCTGGGTGGTGTCGAAGAAGTCCGTGCCCAGACTGACCTCGATGCGGGGGTCGTCGATCATCCGCTCGAACCAGGCGGTATACCCCTCCTTGGGCAGCCCCTCCCAGGTGTCCTTGAAGTAGTGGTTGTCGTAGTTGAACCGCACGGGGAGGCGCTTGATGATTGATGCGGGGAGCTGGGAGGGGTCGGTCTGCCACTGCTTGGCCGTGTAGTTCTTGATGAAGGCCTCGTAGAGGGGTCGTCCAATCAGGGAGATGCCCTGGTCATTCAGGTTCGCCGGGTCAGTTCCTGCCAACTCGCCGGCCTGCTCCCGAATCAGGTCCCGGGCCTCCTGGGGGGTGTAGCGGGCTCGGAAGAACTGGTTGATGGTTCCCAGGTTGATGGGCAGGGGGAAGACCTCCCCCTTGTGGGTGGTGTAGACCCGGTGGGTGTAGTCGGTGAATTCCGTGAAACGGTTGACATACTCCCAGACCTTCCGGTTGGAGGTGTGGAAGAGGTGGGCCCCGTACTGGTGAATCTCGGCACCGGTCTCCTTGTCCATATAGGAGTACGCATTGCCTCCGATATGATTCCGCACGTCGATGATCCGCACCCGTGCTCCGGAGTGCTCGACGGCCTGTTGGGCCACGGTCAGGCCGAAAAGGCCAGCACCGACGATAACCAAATCTGCATCCATACTGTGACTTCTTCTGTTCTTCCGGTCCTGCCGGATTCCTAACTTCCTGGCTGGGTTCATGATATCGGAGCCTTCCTGGTGCCGGGAGCCGGCCCTGATGAAACAGACTGAATTTTTACCTCCACCCGGTAGGCCGGGCACGGCCTGGCCCTATTTCAATGAGGCGCGTCAATCGTTGTGGTCTGCTATCATGGTGACTTGCTCTCACGTGGCGTTATGTCACCCAATCCCCCCAGGGCAGGAATGCAGCAAGGGTAAGTGGCCTCTGTCGGGTGCGTGGGAGTTTTCTTATGCCCGGTGTTTGCGGATTGCCGTTTGGGTGTGAACGACATGCGCTTCTTATACGTCGGAGCCGTGTCCAGGGCCCGGGGTTTGGATAAAGTCGGGTGATATGACCGATATGCGAAATCAGGGTCAGGCCGAGCAGGTCTGGTATCAGGACCCGAAGGACCAGCACGTTGAGGACAGTGGGGCCTTGAAGGAGATGGACCCGCTGACGGTCCGCCCGCGCATGTCGAGCCGCATGCTCTGCCTGGTCCTCGGGCTGTTGATGCTGGCCGCCTCCGCCGGTGTCTGGTGGCTGGCCGTCTACACGATGGGCGGGCAGTCCTATGACGACATGGTCATTTCGAACTTCAACGGTTTCGTCGATCAGGTCCCCCTCATCAAGGCCTACCTGGGCATCTTCACCATGCCCTATGTGGCCGCCGGAATGTGCGTTCTGATTGGTCTGATTGCCCTGGTGGTGGTTCTGGTCCGCAGGCGTTGGTGGCTCCTGGGCCAGGTGGTGGTCTACCCCCTGCTCGCCTATCTGTCAGGGAGGATTCTCAAGAAGTACCTTCCCCGCCCCCTCCTGATCAATGTCCTGTCTACTAAGGAGAACTCCGCCCCCTCGGGGCACACCATCATGGCCGTGACCGCAGTTCTGGTCCTCCTGTTCGTGGTGCCGAGGGTCTGGCGGGCCCTGGTGGCTTTGATCGGTTTCGCTTTCACCCTCTCCATCGGCTGTTCCCTGATTCTGGGCGGATGGCATCGACCGGCCGATGTGGTCATGTCCATCCTCATCGCAGGGGGGCTGGGGCTGATCACGCTGGTCTTCACCCGGTCCTCCGGCATGGATCTGCCGGGAACCCGCATGTCGTCGGCATCGGTCCAGATCGTCTCCACCCTGATGATGACCCTCGGAACCCTGGGAACCCTCTATGCGGTTTTCGTCATCTGGCAGATTTCCTCCGGCTTGGAGATGAGCGCCAGGTGGACCTTCTACGGGGCCCACTGTTCCGCCGTCATCCTCATCGCCTCCCTCCTTTCGCTCCTGCTCGGCCTGTCCCTTGCCATGCGTCAGGTGACTGCCTCGCCCCTCACCCGTTTGGGGCTGGTCGGTGAACCCCCCGCCCCTCCGCGCGAAATCTAAGGCCGTCGGCGTATCTGCGAGAGCATCCGTCACGTCCATCCACGCACAGTGGCGTTGATTTGCGACATGACGACCTCTGGTGAGTAAGATGGCGTGCGAAGAACACTATATAAGGAGAGGCCATGGCATCCGGCAATAAGCTTGTCATTGTTGAGTCGCCAACCAAGGCAAGGAAGATCGGTGGATATCTGGGCAAGGGATACACCGTCATGGCCTCGGTCGGTCATATTCGTGACCTGGCCCAGCCCTCTCAGGTGCCTGCCTCCCAGAAGAAGGAATACGGCAGGTTCGGGGTCGATGTGACTGACGGGTTCAAGCCCTACTACATCGTGGACGATAAGAAGAAGAAAACCGTTTCCGAGCTGAAGAAGGCCCTGAAGGGTGCCGATGAGCTGTATCTGGCAACTGATGAGGATCGCGAGGGGGAGGCCATCGCCTGGCACCTGGTGCAGACCCTCAAGCCCAAGGTCCCCGTCAAACGCATGGTCTTCCACGAGATAACCCCGGAGGCCATCAAGGACTCCCTGGACCACACCCGCGATGTGGACGCCGACATGGTCGATGCCCAGGAGACCCGGCGGGTGCTGGACCGCCTCTACGGGTACGAACTCTCTCCCGTGCTCTGGCGGAAGGTGGGGCCTGGCCTGAGTGCGGGACGTGTCCAGTCCGTGGCCACCCGGCTGATTGTCGAGCGTGAGCGGGAGCGAATGGCCTTCGTCCGTGCGCCCTACTGGGATTTGGTGGCCGAGCTGGCAGCCGGATCGGCCGCTGATGCCGAGGATGACCAGCCTTCGACCTTCAAGGCTCAGATGGTCCAACTGGGTGACCGGCGCCTGGCATCTTCCAAGGACTTCACCAGCAAGGGGCAACTGACCGAGACGGCAGCCAAGGACCAGGTCCTCCAGATGGATCAGGCCCAGGCCGACCGGATCGCCGAAGCGCTCGCAGACCAGCCCTTCACCGTTGTCGGGATGGAGACGAGGCCCTATCGGCGCCGGCCCCAGCCCCCCTTCACCACCTCGACCATGCAGCAGGCTGCCGGTAACAGACTGGGGATGAGTTCGCGGGCTGCCATGAGGGCGGCACAGGGACTCTACGAGAACGGTTACATCACCTACATGCGTACCGATTCGGTCACGCTCTCCCAGGAGGCCATCGCGGCCGCACGAAAGAGCGTCACCAGGGTCTACGGGTCCGAATACCTCTCGGCCAAGTCCAAGCAGTATGTGACCAAGACGGCTGGCGCCCAGGAGGCCCACGAGTGCATCCGTCCCGCAGGTTCATCCTTCCGACGGCCCGAAGATCTGGCTTCCGTCCTGCCCCCTGACCAGCTCAAGCTCTACACCCTGATTTGGCGCAGGACCCTGGCTTCGCAGATGGCCGATGCCACGGGATCGACCGCTTCCGTACGCCTATCGGCCCAGGCCGGTGAGGATGGGGAGGCCATTTTCCAAGCCTCCGGTACCGTCATCGAGTTCCCTGGTTTTATGAAGGCCATGGGGTACGGGACCGAGAAACCCAAGGGCGCCGCCGGTAAGCGCGACAGGGCCGAATCGACCGATTCCGAGGCCGACAACGGGTCCCTGCCGCCGATGAAGAAGGGCGACCGGCTCAAGGCCTTATCGGTGAACCCCGATGGTCATGAGACCCAGCCCCCGGCCCGCTATACCGAAGCCTCCCTGGTCAAGACCCTTGAGGCCAAGGAGATTGGTCGGCCTTCCACCTACGCCAGCATCATCTCGACCATTATCGATCGTGGCTATGTCTACGAGCGTGGTCGCGCACTGATTCCCTCCTGGCTTGCCTTCTCGGTGGTCAGACTTCTGGAGACCAACTTCCCCCGGTATGTGGACTACCAGTTCACGGCCCAGATGGAAAACGGCCTGGACATGATTGCCCACGGCAAGGAGAAGGGGAAGGACTGGCTGACCCGCTTCTACTTCGGATCCGGAGAGGGTGCGGCGGAGAGCACCGACCAGGCCCACCAGGGACTCCAGGAGCAGGTTGCCCAGCTGGGTGACATCGATGCCCGGAAGATCAACACCATCGAAATCGGCGATGGACTGCAGGTCCGTGTGGGCCGCTACGGCCCCTACCTGGAGGATACGGCCGATTTGGATGCCGAAGGGAACCCCAAGCGTGCCTCCCTTCCTCCGACAATGGCCCCCGACGAGCTGACGCCTGCCGTTGGTCATGAGCTCATTGCTTCCAATGCGGGCGGCCCCAGGCAGCTGGGTATCGATCCGGAGACCGGTGGTCAGGTCGAGGTTCGCAAGGGTCGGTTTGGCCCCTATGTGGCCCTTGTCGATCCGGAGAGCCAGGAGGCCGAGGAGAAGAAGACGGTCGCATCCGCCAAGTCGGGCAAGGGTGGACACGCAGCCAAGTCCGAGGCCCCCAAGCCAAAGATGGCCTCGCTGTTCAAGACCATGGACCCCGATACGGTGACCCTGGAAGATGCCTTGAAACTGCTCGGTCTGCCCAGAACGGTGGGCACCATCGAGCTGGTCGATACCAAGACCGGGCAGATTGACCAGGCTACGGTCACTGCCAACAACGGGCGGTATGGCCCCTACCTGACGGCAACCAAGCCGGATGGCGGTACCGAGACCAGGTCCCTGAGCAACGAAGGCGAGATATTCACCGTCGACCAGGCCGCGGCCAAGGACCTCTTCGACCAGCCCAAGTATGGTCGCCGTACCCGTGGAAGCGCCAAGCCGCCCCTCCGTGAGCTGGGCCAGGACCCGGAAAGCGGGAAGCCCGTCACCATAAAGGATGGATTCTACGGGGTCTACATCACCGATGGACAGACCAATCGGACCCTGCCCAAGCAGTACACGGCTCAGTCCATAGAGCCCGAGGAGGCCTTCCGTCTCCTGGCCGAGAAGCGAGCGGCCGGTCCCAGGAAGCGTCGGACCAAATCATCCGGAACCAAGTCCAAGACCGCAAGAAAGACCACCAGGAAGGCGACGACGAAGACCGCTAAAACCACTCGCGCGAAGACGACCGCGGCCAGGAAGACCACCAGCACGCGCAAGAAGAGCGCGACTACGGAGAAGAAGGCATGAGCGACGGATTATTCATATCCTTCGAAGGCGTTGACGGGGCCGGAAAATCGACCCAGACCCAGCGGGTTCACGCCTACCTGCAGGAACGCGGGCTGAGGTCCCTGGTAACCCGGGAGCCTGGTGGTACGCCGGCCGGCCTGGCCATCAGGGAGCTGGTCCTGCATGGCATGGCCTCCTTCCCCTCCCTGGCAGTGACCGGGGGAACGGATGTGGTTGATTCGACCGATGACCTGGCACCCCGCACCGAGGCCCTTCTCTATGCGGCAGACCGTGCGGAGCACGTGGCCCAGGTGGTCAGACCCGCCCTGGACCGGGGTGACATCGTGCTGTGCGACCGGTACCTGGATTCCTCGGTGGCCTATCAGGCGGGGGGTCGTGAACTCTCGGCCGATGTGATCCGGCAGTTGAGTCTTTGGGCCTCGGACGGCCTTCTCCCCACCAGGACCTATCTTCTGGATGCCGATCCCAGCCAGTCCAAGCAGCGGTTGGACCATGAGCCCGACCGGTTGGAATCAGAGGGTGACGACTTCCAGCGGAACGTGAGGGAGGCCTTCCTTCGCCTGGCCGAGGAGGAGCCCGACCGGTTCGTGGTCATCGATGCCTCCCGGTCCGTGGAAGAGGTCTGGTTGCAGATTCAGCATGATTTGGACGGTCTGATTGAAGGCAGGACACCCAATCTTCCCGCCCCGGCCGAGGGGCCCGATGATTCGTCCTACGACGAAGACGGTGCGGATGGTGAATTGGATGCCGACGAGCCGGACCAGAATGACGATATCGAGGATGAGGATGCATCCGATTCCGAGGCTGGCGATGCTGGGAGGAATCATCCCCCTTCCGCGGCTGTGACGGCACGGGGAATCTTCAGGGGCCACCTCCTCAGGAAGGCACGATGAGCGTCTGGGATGCCATCGTCGGGCAGGAGCCCACGGTGGCCCTGCTTAAGCAGATTGTCGCCTCGCAGGGACACGACCGTGACTCGGTGGCCCAGTCCTGGCTGATTTGCGGACCTCCTGGATCCGGGAGGTCGAACCTGGCGCGTGCCTTTGCGGCGGCCCTGGTCAGTCCTGATCATGGGCTTGACGACCAGCCCAGCCGTATCACCCAGCAGGTCTTGGCCGGGACCTATCCCGATGTGACGGTCCTGTCGACCAACAAGGTCACCATCGGCATTAACGAGGTTCGTGAGCTCATCATGACCTCGGAGCAGATGCCGTCCACCTCGCCCTGGCGGGTCATCATCATCGAGGACGTGGATAGGATGCTGGAGCGGACCACCAATGTCCTCCTCAAGGAGATAGAGGAGCCCGCCCCCCACACCATCTGGCTTCTCTGCGCCCCCAACGCCCAGGACGTTCTGCCGACCATCCGCTCGAGGACCAGGGTCGTCAACCTGGCCATCCCTTCGAATACGGCCGTTGCCGGTTTCCTGACCGATCAGGTGGGTGTGGAACCACCCCTGGCGGCCAAGGCGGCCCGCCTGGCCCAAGGGCATATCGGAATCGCCAAGCTCTACGCCACCCGCGAGCAGGTACTGGTGGACCGTGACGACCTGGTGGTGGGTCTGCTCAACCTCCACCGTGCCTCGGATGCCGTGGTCCTGGCCGGGAGGGTTGTCGATGCGGCCAAGGACCAGGCCACCGATACGGTCAACGAGCAGGTCAAGCGTGACGAGCAGGAGTTCAGGGCCATCAACGGACTTACCCCGGACGAGCGCATTCCCAGGCAGCTAATCGGTGCCTACCACGCGCTGAGCAGCAAGGACCAGGTTCGTCGCCGCGTGACCAGGTTGACCAGGGACGTGCTGGATCGGAATCTGACCACCCTGGCAAGCGTCTACCGGGACGTGGGCGTTCTCCAGAACCAGGCCGAGGAGACGGCCGGACTGGTCAATCTCGAGAACCGTGCGGCCATCGCCGAACTCTCAGTACGGCTCTCCCGCGAGGATGCCATAGAGCGGCTGGAGATCATAGCCAGAACCCGTAGGCGTCTGGCTGCCAACGGCTCCACCCTACTGGACTTCGAGGCCCTGTTCTGCGGTCTCCTGGCATAGCCTTCTCTGGGTGGGCAGCCGGTTACGTCCGGATCCGTACCTTCCTCATGGAATTAGACTCCCGATTGGGAGCGGCAGGCATTAGAGTAAAAACATCGCAAGTCGGCCCCGAATCGGGCGCGGTCGTCCCGCTGGTCGTTCATCGGCAGTGGATCGGTCCCTCGTCGGGATTCTGATACATCCGAAGAAAGGGAGGCACGGTTTCATGCCCTGCACCACGCTGCTGATTGGCAAAAACGCCAGCTACGACGGGTCCACCATCATCGCCCGCAATGAGGATTCGCCCAACGGGGAGTTCCGCCCGAAGCGGTTCGTCGTGGTGGAACCGGACGAGCAGCCCCGCCACTACCGCAGCGTCCTGAGCCATGTGGAGATGGACCTGCCCGACAACCCCATGCGCTATACCTCGGTGCCCAATGCCGTACTGGATCAGGGACTCTGGGCCGAGGCGGGTGTCAACTCCGCCAACGTGGCCATGTCCGCCACCGAGACCATCACCTCCAATGAGCGTGTTCTGGGTGCCGACCCCCTGGTGGAGCTGGCACCCGCTCTGGGCAAGCCCGGTGAGGAAGGTTACCTGGCGGAGGTGCCCGGTGGCATCGGCGAGGAGGACCTGGTCACCATCGTCCTGCCTTACATTCGTTCCGCCCGTGAGGGCGTGCAGCGTCTTGGTGCCCTTCTGGAAGAGTTCGGCACCTATGAAATGAACGGCATCGCCTTCAGCGATCTGGACGAAATCTGGTGGCTGGAAACCATCGGCGGCCACCACTGGATTGCCAAGCGGGTTCCCGACGACTCCTACGTGACCATGCCCAACCAGCTCGGTATCGATGAGTTCGATTTGGACGACGCCCTGGGTGACCAGGAGGATCACATGTGCTCGGCCGACCTGCGCACGTTCATCGACGACAATCATCTGGACCTGGCCGTCGAGTCCGAGTCCCCCTTCAACCCGCGTGATGCCTTCGGTTCACACAGTGATTCGGACCATGTCTACAACACCCCCCGCGCCTGGTACATGCAGCGCTTCCTGAATCCGTACGACGAGGTCTGGGACGGGCCCGATGCCGACCATAACCCCACCAGCGACAACATCCCCTGGTGCCGTCAACCCGAGCGGAAGATCACCATCGAAGATGTGAAGTACCTGCTGGGCTCCCACTACCAGGGAACCCCCTACGATCCATACAGCGTGACCGGCGACGAGCACACCCGAGGTCTCTTCCGTCCCATCGGAATCAACAGGAACGATCAGCTGGCCGTCATCCAGCTGCGTCCCTACCGCCCCGAGTCCTGCCGGGCCATCCAGTGGATGTCGTACGGGTCCAACGCCTTCAATGCCCTCATTCCCCTCTATGCCAACGTCGATAGGACCCCCGAATATCTGAGCAACGCCACCAACCGGGTCTCCACCGACAGTCTCTACTGGGCCGACAGGCTGATTGCCGCCCTGAGCGACTCGGCCTTCGCTTCGACTTCGGCGGCCATCGAGCGGTATCAGCAGAGTGTGGGCGGGGCCGGTCACCGGATGATTGCCGCCGCCGATGAACAGGTCGGCCGCCTTGAGGGGGATGACCAGAGTACGGATAATCTCGAGGTTCGCCGGATTCTCGAGGCTGCCAACCAGGAGTTGTCCGACAAGGTTCGCAAGGAGACCGACGATCTCCTGGGTGAGGTCCTGTACACGGCCAGCATGTCGATGCGCAACGGCTATCACCTCTCCGACAACTGAGCCGGACCGAGCCGGTCCCCCTGTCCGATACGAGAAGAGAAGCGAACAAGTCCGCCGCCGCCAATGCCACGACGACACGGCGCAAGGAGGAGGAAATCATGACCGATTTCGAGGATTACGTCAGACCGTATGGGCTGTTCAGCAAGATTGATGCCTTCGGCTATCTGAAGGATCTTCAGGAGCATCCCGACCAGCCGCGCAAAGAGGGCAAGGTCATCCTGGTCACCGCGGATACCCCCCTGAAGGCCTCGCGCGGCGAGGGCAAGACGACCACCACCATCGCTCTTATCGATGCCCTGCGGGCAAGGGGTGTGGATGCGGCCGCCGTCCTGCGTCAGCCCAGCATGGGTATCACGGCGGCAGGATCCAAGGGGGGTGCATCCGGTGGCGGAAAGGCCTCGCTGACCCATCCGGAGCTGGTGGACTGGGGTCTGTGCGGTGAGATGGCCGCCATCGAGTCCGCCCAGAATCTTCTGGTCTCCTTTGCCGAGAAGGCCGTTGACGAGGGGAGGCTCGACACGGTTCTGGTGCCCAGGGTATCCGAGGTTCCTTCTCGTTCCCTCCGCCAGATTGCCGTGGATCGCGGCAAGGGGAACCTGTCCGAGCGGACCGTTCTGACCCCCACCTGCGAGCTGATGCAGATAGTGGTCCTCTCCCGGAGCATGGAGGAGATCGGGCAACGGGTCGCCGCCATGGTGGCGGGCACCCTGGATGGGAAGCCCGTCAGGTTCGGTGACTTCATCGATCTCTGGAGGATTACCGGTATCCTGACCGATGCCGTCAAACCCGCCTACACCGAAACCCTCCAGGGTTCCCCTGTCTACGTGCACTGCGGCCCCTTCGCCAACGTCTCCATCGGTATCCCCAGCCTGGTCAGTGTTCAGATGGCCTGTGCCCGACACGACGTGGTCATCGTCGAGGCCGGATACGGGGCTGATGCCGGAGCTCAGAAGTGGCTGGATATCGCCGCCCGTGAGTATGGGGCCCAATGGCCCGCCGCTGCGGTTGTCGTCACCCGGGCCACCACCTGGCGTGACGATCCCAAGCTCCAGTGGCGCTATCCCTTCCATGTCAACCGTCTGGAGAGCCTGGGCATCCCCACCTTCCCGATGATCAACCTGTGGGAGGGCGAGGACGGCCAGGCGGGCCAGCTCCGCCATACGGCTTCCGATTTGGGCTTCCGCAGTCCCATTATGGGGAATCTCTTCCGCGATGGCGGACAGGCCCTGGAGGACCAACTGGATGGTCTTATCGAGGCTTTGGGAGCGCCTGCCCCCGCTGATGCGGATACGGTCAGCCATCATGGGATGGACGTGATGGATCAGATTTGCTGGATTGCTCGGAGCGCTTATGGTGTTCCCGGCAACCGAGTGGTGGAGAAGGACGGGTTCGCCCAGTCCCTGGGGCAGGCCAGACAGCTCTGTGCCCAGGTTGGCGTGAACCTGGAGGATATGACCATCGTGGCGGTCAAGTCCCCGGCCACCATGACCGATGACGACACAGCCCCGGAGGATCAGCGAACGGTCACCCTGAAGAAGGTTGAGCCCCATGTTGGAGCCGGTCTGCTCCAGGTCAACCTGACCACCTCCCTGACCACTCCCATGCCCAAGATTGTCTGATGTGAGAGTACGCCCGGCCTTTCCGCACTGGACGGAAAGGCCGGGCAATCCCTGTACTTCGGGTGACGCGCCGTGTTGCACGGTATGGAAAACAGTGTATAGTTACATCTTGGCTCAGCTATGTGCCACACGCCCCTATAGCTCAGTTGGCTAGAGCAGCTGACTCTTAATCAGCGTGTCCGGGGTTCGAGCCCCCGTGGGGGCACAGAGTCAAAACCCTACAGCCGCAACGGTTGTAGGGTTTTCTTTTATCTGCATAGCCTCTCATTGGGGCGGAAATGTATACCAAATGTATACCAGAGTGAAGCGCAAAAACAGAACACTCCGGGCAAAGGGAAGTGTGCTGGAGTAGGACCATACGCAGTAATTGGTGACTTATAAGGCGAAGGTATTCGTGGCAAATCGCATAGGTGCGTTTGGCGTGACGGAGGACGGAATGGGGCACGCGGACCTATGCATTTGGACCATTCTTGAGTGGTTTTCCATATCGCGGATAATATGGGTCATAAACAGGATTCCTTATGCTGGTTCACCGGAGAAATGGAAAGCAGGTATGACTATGGGGCGTCTTCAAGGCAGGAAAGAACGTGAACCGTTTGTGCTGGAACACGCCAGCATCGCGACCGGTGACGAGGCGGGCACCGTTGAGACTGACATGTCCATCCTGGTGTCGGCGGATGGGCGCATCGAACAGGTCTGCCCCACCGAGTTGGCCTATGTACCTTCGGGGTACCATCGCATCGATGCCACCGGCAAGTTCGTGGCACCCGGTCTGATCAACGCCCATGTCCATCTTTTCGCCGATGGAAAGCCCCTTTCCGGCGGTGGCAATACTTCGCCTCGTGTGATCAACGGGGTCATGAAGGCCTTGCACAGTCCCGCGGGCAGGCTTCTCATGGACGCCCGAATCAAGAAGAACGTCTCCGCCCTGCTGAACTCTGGTGTAACCACGATTCGGACCCTGGGCGATATCGGCTATGAGGGGGTCCGCCTGCGCGACAAGATCGATGCTGAAGAGGTGACAGGTCCCCGTATCCTTGCTGCCGGGCCCCTGCTGGCCATTCCGGGTGGGCACGGCGATCCCTTCATCTCCCTTTCGTGCACTTCACCCGAAGAGGCCAGGCGCAGGACCAGGGAGAACATTGACCACGGTGTCAACGCCATCAAGGTTGCCGCAACCGGTGGTGTGACCGATGCCACCAAGGTCGGTGAGGCCGGCAGCCCTCAGATGACCCAAGATGAGATGGCCGCCGTCTGTGATGAGGCCCATGAGTTCGGCGTTCTGGTGGCCGCCCATGCCCAGAGCCCGGAGGGTGTCAAAGCCGCCCTGAAGGCCGGTGTGGATACGATTGAACACGGCAGTGCCATGGATGACGAGATTATCGGGCTTTTCTTGGATAATCCGCGCTCGCTGCGTGGCTTCTCGGGTCTGGACCCCACCCTGTGCGCGGGTCTGCCCTTGATTAAACTGCCTCAGGACCAGCTTGGGGTCAGTGATATCGTCCGCAGCAACTCCGAGTTGGTCGTTGATGGAATGGTCCAGGGGGCCAGGCAAGGCCGTGAGAATGGTATCTCGGTCGGCGTCGGCACTGATACCGGTATGACCTTCGTACCCCAGTACGGTACCTGGCGTGAACTGGACTACATGGTCAAGTATGCGGGCTTCACCCCCGCCCAGGCTTTCCACTCGGCCACCCAGGTCAATGCACGCAACCTTGGATTCAGCGATGTGACAGGTTCTGTTGAGGCTGGCAAGGATGCCGATTTGATTGTCCTGGCCGAGGATCCTGCCAAGAATCTGCGCACCCTGGCCAATCCCCAGCTGGTCATCGCCCGGGGCAAGCCGGTCTGGCACCCCGAGGTCAAGCACTTCGAGGACATCGACCACCTGCTCGATACCTTCTGATTCGATACCACCGCCCGTAACATGCCTACGGGCGGAGGCCGTCGATTTGTATGCGCAGCCTGCGGCCCTTTCGATATGCCCCCGCCTTCTCCCATGACGAGGTGCCGTGGGAGCATGGCGGTATGCAGAACGGAGATTCGGGACTGAACCGGTCGGGTTCTGCCCAGGTTGTCGGGAGGCTGGCGCCTTCGCCGACCGGGCGGATGCACCTGGGCAACATCTACGCATGCCTGGCGGCCTGGTTGGGTGTCAGGTCTTCTGGGGCTTCCGGGGTGTTGCGCCTGCGAATCGAAGACATCGACGGGCCTCGTGTGGTCGAGGGCGCCGACCGGTGGATCATGGATGACCTCGATTGGTTGGGGTTGGACTGGGATGGTCCTGTGGTCTATCAATCGCGGCGCAGGGCTGACTATGACCAGGCCTTGAACGTGCTGCAAGACCAGCATTTGACGGATGGCGAGCCCCTGGTATATCCCTGCTTCTGCTCGCGGGCTGATATCCGTGCGGCCTCGGCCCCCAATGAGGGTGATGGATTCCTGGTGTATCCGGGAACCTGCCGGAATCTTCCCGTGGATGTGGTTGCGGAACGGTTGGACCAGGGCGACCGGCACAGTCTGCGTATCGCGGTTCCTGCCGACTCTGTTGGTCCTGATGCCATCTGCCGGTTTGACGATCTGGTATTCGGGGCCAGGTCCTTCAACCTGCCCCGGGATGTGGGTGACGTGGTTATCAGGAGGGCGGATGGGTTGGTCTCCTACCAGCTTGCCGTCACGGTCGATGACCTGGCCATGGGGGTGAATCAGATTGTGCGGGGGCGGGACCTTTTGCGGTCAACGGCGATCCAGACCTGGATCCGGAGCCACCTGCGGATGGACGCCCAGCCCGTTCAGTATGCCCACCTGCCCCTGATAGACGGTGCGGATGGCAGGCGGATGTCCAAGCGGTTCGGCTCGCCTGATATGCAGACCCTCCGTGAACAGGGGTGGACTGCACGGCAGGTGATTGGAGTCTGTGGTTGGCTTCTTGGACTTCTGGACCATCCCGGGCCTGCAAGTGCGCAGGAGCTACTGGATTGCTTCACATGGAAGAGACTGGCCTGCAATCAGGAGGACCGTCGACTTGACTTCGAAGGGCCGAATCTGGCCGGGATTGGTTCGGAAGCCTCCAAACTGGCCTGATTTCCGGTGTTCACGGGTCGATGGTGGTTCCCCGGCGGACGCATATGATTCGGCCCGGTGGTAGGAACCCCTGGTTACCATGGCCTCAGTCGAAGCTTCCGAATATGAGGAGGTACTGGGGCATGGTCGCTTATATGGACCACAAGGATTTGTCTAATCGGATCATCAGCCAGGAACGGACCGTGCAGATTGCCGACGGGGTCAAGAAGGTGGCTGAGCGAATCGCCAAGGCGGAAGAAGCGGCGGGGCGGCGCGAGGGGTCGGTCGCACTCCTGGCGGCCACCAAGACCCGGGATGTGGGTGAAATCATGGCTGCCATCGATGCTGGCATCCATCTGATTGGGGAGAACCGGCCCCAGGAGGTCACGGCCAAGGCCGAGGGGCTGATTGAGTCCTGCCGCGAGAGGGGGCTGCGACTCGGCGGTGATTCGTCCGGCTCACAGACCGTGGGATTCCACCTGATAGGCCAGCTCCAGTCCAATAAGATCAACAAGGTCCTGCCCTATGTCGACACGGTCGAGTCCGTAGACGGTCTGGAGCTTGCGCGGAAGGTAGCCTCCCGTGCCCAGGCCAAGGGCTTGGTCAAGGGCATTTTCCTCGAAGTCAACGAATCGGGCGAGGAAGCCAAGTCGGGCTGTGGCCCCGACCAGGCCCTGGACCTGGCTTACGAGTTGGCAGGCATGGAGGGGATACGGCTGGATGGACTCATGACCATCGGAGCCCATGTGGATGACGAGGTGACGATTCGCCAAGGATTCAGCCACCTGCGAGGCCTACGTGACACCATTCGGTCCTCGGGTGAGCCCGGGGCCGATTCCTGCACCGCTCTTTCCATGGGCATGACGGGCGATCTGGACTATGCAGTGGCCGAAGGGTCCACAATCGTTCGCGTGGGTACCGCCATTTTCGGTCAGCGCGCTTTCATCTGAGGGGTGGACCGGCCTCCTCGACGGACTCTCCCAGGGGTTAGACTGTCCCTATGAGAATAGCGCGTTTTTCCATCGGTAATACTCCTCGCTATGCCTTCGTCCAGGAGGACAAGCAGGACGGCAAGGACTATCTGGTTGAGCTGAGCGGGTACCCTCTGACCGGGCAGCAGGTGGAGCCCACGGGTAAGCGTTATGCCCTGGACGACGAGAATGTACGCCTGCTGGCGCCGGTCATTCCGTCCAAGATATATGGTGCCGCCAAGAACTATCGGGCCCATGCCGCCTATATGGCGGAGAAGGGTCAGGCTGTGAACCCGGAGCCGCCTGAGCGCCTTATGGTCTTCATGAAACCATCCACCTCGGTTATCGGCCCTGATGATCCGATTATCAAGCCCTCCTACAGCAAGGACATGAACTACGAGCCCGAGGTGGCCGTGGTCATAGGGCGTATCGCACGCAAGGTCAGCGAGGCCGAGGCCATGGACTACGTGCTGGGATATACCTGCGTCAATGATGTGACCCTGCGCGACCTCCAGCAGGATGACCCCATGTGGACCCGCTGCAAGGGTTTCGATACCGCCTGCCCGCTCGGTCCCTGGATTGAAACCGATCTGGATTACCGGGATGCGAGGATATCCTTCAGGCTCAACGGCGAGGAGGTGCCCGAGGCCAGCGGTACCACGGCCAATCTGATTCACTCCATCCCCGAGCAGATTGCCTTCATCTCCAGTTTCGCCACCTTGCTTCCGGGTGACGTGATCATGACCGGCACCCCCAATGCATCAGGTTCCTTGCAGGGGCGGGATGAGGCCACTGTCCACGTTGATGGCATCGGTGACCTGCGCAACGTGGTCATCGACGAGTAAGGCCGATTTTCCGAATCGGTTGTTAGGGGTTGCAGGCGGCCCTGGGTCGCAGCCGGGATGACCCTCATCCGGTGTGACGTCTTCCTTGGTGAACGGGACCCTGTTCGATTGACGGGGTCCCGTTTTCTGTATCTGACTCACTTAAAAAACTTGAGTCATATAGACTCAAGTTTTGGGAATAAGTATGTCCATCTGTGGGTTGATTAATGCAGATATGACCGAAGCATGGTCTGATCGGGCGGCTCCGACGGGTCATGCGGAAGATTGTTGGAGGACAACCATGGAACAGAACTTCACCACCATGGCCCAGGAGGCCATTGGAGATGCTATTCAGTCCGCCTCGGCGGCGGGCAACCCCCAGGTGGATGTGCTTCACCTGCTGGATTCCCTGCTCAGGCAGCAGTCCGGAGTGGTTGGTGGATTGATTCAGGCGGCCGGCGGCGACAGCAAGCAGATAGGGGCCGCCGTCCGCAATGCCCTTGTGGCCCTGCCCTCGGCCAGTGGGTCGACGGCCTCTCAGCCCCAGGCCAGCCGCCAACTGAGCATGGCAATCAGCCAGGCCGAGAAGGAGATGCAGCAGATGGGGGACGAATACGTCTCCACCGAGCACCTGCTCATCGCCATCGCGGAGGTGCCCGGTCAGGCCGCGGACATCCTGCGTCAGGCGGGTCTCACGCCTGAGGCCCTGCGCAAGGCGACGCCCGATGTGCGCGGTGGCGCCAAGGTGACCAGCCCCGATGCCGAGGGCACATACAAGGCCTTGGAGAAGTACTCGACCGACCTGACGGCCCAGGCCAAGGAGGGGAAACTGGACCCGGTGATTGGTCGGGACCAGGAGATTCGTCGCGTCATGCAGATCCTGTCGAGGCGTACCAAGAACAATCCTGTTCTGATTGGTGAACCCGGCGTGGGCAAGACCGCCGTCGTCGAGGGCCTGGCCGAGCGGATTGTGGCCGGTGATGTTCCTACCACTTTGGAAGGCAAGAGGTTGATTTCGCTCGACCTCGGCTCCATGGTGGCCGGCAGCAAGTATCGTGGCGAGTTCGAGGAGCGTCTCAAGGCGGTCCTGAACGAAATCAAGAGTGCGAACGGGCAGATCATCACCTTTATCGATGAGATTCACACCATCGTCGGAGCCGGCGCCAGCGAGGGCTCCATGGACGCCGGCAATATGCTCAAGCCTATGTTGGCCAGGGGCGAGCTCCGTCTGATTGGGGCCACTACCCTGGATGAGTACCGCGAGAACATCGAGAAGGATCCCGCTCTGGAGCGTCGCTTCCAGCAGGTCTTCGTGGGTGAACCCACCGTGGAGGATACGGTGGCCATCCTGCGTGGTCTGAAGCAGCGGTATGAGGCCCACCATAAGGTGACCATCGGTGACGATGCCCTGGTGGCGGCCGCCACCCTGTCAAACCGGTACATCTCCGGCCGCCAGCTTCCCGACAAGGCCATCGACCTGGTCGACGAGGCCGCCGCCCATCTGAGGATGGAGCTGGATTCGCAGCCCGAGGAGATCGATGAGCTGCAGCGGAGGGTCACCCGCCTCGAAATGGAGGAGATGCAGCTGAAGAAGGCCGACGATCCGGCATCCCATGACCGCTTGGAAAAGCTCCAGGGTGAGTTGGCCGACTCCCGCGAAAAGCTGGTCGGGCTCAAGAGTCGCTGGGACCAGGAGAAGGCCGGGCACAACAAGGTTGGCGACCTCCGTGCACAGTTGGATGCCAAGAGGGTGGAGGCGGACAAGGCCACCCGCGAAGGCGATCTGGAGAAGGCCTCCAAGATTCTGTACGGTGAGATTCCCGGCATTCGTAAGGAGCTTGCCGAGGCGGAGAACGCCGCGGACAAGGCCAAGGCTGCTGCTGATTCGGAGGAATCTCAGCCGGACGGGGCGGACGCCGTCGGCGGTCCGGCGCAAGAACCCATGGTTCCCGACCATGTGGATGCCGATTCGGTGGCCGAGATCGTTTCCGATTGGACCGGTATTCCCGTGGGCAGACTCATGGAGGGTGAGAATGAGAAGCTGCTGCACATGGAGGACTACCTGGGCAAGAGGGTAATCGGGCAGAAGGAAGCCATCCGTGCCGTCTCCGATGCGGTTCGCCGCTCGCGTGCCGGCATATCGGACCCCGACCGTCCGACCGGGTCCTTCATGTTCCTTGGACCGACCGGCGTGGGCAAGACCGAGCTGGCCAAGGCCCTGGCCGACTTCCTCTTCGATGACGAGAAGGCCATGGTCCGCATCGACATGTCCGAGTACATGGAGAAGGCCTCCGTTTCTCGGCTGATAGGCGCGGCCCCGGGCTACGTCGGTTATGAGGAGGGCGGTCAGCTGACTGAGGCGGTCCGTCGTCGGCCATACTCGGTGGTCCTCTTCGATGAGGTGGAAAAGGCCAACCCTGAAGTCTTCGACATTCTCCTGCAGGTCTTGGATGATGGTCGCCTGACCGACGGGCAGGGACGGACCGTGGACTTCAAGAACACGATTCTGATCATGACCTCCAACCTGGGTTCCCAGTTCCTGATCAAGGATGAGCTGGACCAGGACGCCAAGCGGAAGGCGGTCTTGGATGCGGTTCAGGCCAACTTCAAGCCCGAGTTCCTGAATAGGTTGGATGAGCTGGTCATCTTCGACCCGCTCACCCGAGATGAGTTGGGCGGCATCGTGGATATCCAGGTCAGGCAGGTCTCCCAGCGTCTGACCGACCGCAGAATCACCCTTGATGTATCCGACTCGGCCAGGGAGTGGCTCGCCAGCATGGGGTATGACCCTGCTTTCGGTGCCCGCCCGCTGCGTAGGTTGGTCCAGACCGAGGTCGGGGACCAGTTGGCGCGGATGCTCCTGTCCGGCAAGGTGCATGACGGCGACACCGTACTGGTCGACCAGACCGGTGGTGAGCACCTGGAGCTGACCGCCTGGCCCACCGATACCCTGGTGGATGATGATGTGAGCGTCGGCAGCATCACCACCGACGGGGATGCTGCTCCCGGGGACGGGAGCCGTGGTAGGCACGCCGCGCCCGATGGGGGTCAGGACTCCGCACCGAAAGACTGATGCGGCGAATCGAAGAGAAGGCCGGCACTCCGTAGTTGTTATCGGAGTGCCGGCCTTTACTATGCGGAATCAGAACAGGATGCCATCGCCAGGTCTAACGGGTGTTGGGGTTGTCGGGATTCCACTGGCTGTCGACGATGATCTGGGGCCGACGCGCCGCCACTGTGGGCAGGTGGTCGGTGTCGATTTGGGCCAGGCCCCTCCAGCTTCGACGAAGGTGATGGAGATGGTGCAGGCGGCGGGTGTTTGCCATAGGCAGGATGGCGGCAATGGCCGCTGCCGCCGGGGCGATCATCGGATTGAGCATCCAGCCGAAGAGCGGATAAAGAACGCCTGAGGCGACAATCAGCGCCGCGATGTTGTAAACGGTCGACCAGGTCAGGTTCTCTTTGACTATTCGCTTTGTGGCTTGGCTCAGTTCGATGGCGCGGGCAATGCCGTCCAGGTCTCCGTTGCGCAGAATCAGGTCGGGTTCCGTATCTGAGGTGGATTCCCGCCCGGGTCGGGTCCCAAAGGAGATGTGGACCTGGGCCCTCTTCATGGCTTCGGGCTGGTCGTGGCTGTCTGCGGCCAGGGCCACCAGCCTGTCCGGACTGGGGGTGTGGCTCGTGTCTTCGATTCCATCGGAGGGGGCATCGCCCGTATGCTTCCCCAGGTCATGAATCAGCCGTTCCAGACAGTAGGCCTTACGGGTATCAGACAACTGGGTGACCAGCATATCCACTCCGGCAACCCGGGCTGCGCGCTCAATGCGTGCGCTGATGCTGTGACCTGATGCCTTGTCCGTTTCGGCCCTGGTGCCGTCCAGGACCAGGCTCATGACTTTCAGGGAGCGCAGGTGTGTGGCCGCCCGGATAAGGGATTCCTCGCATACCTGTGCCCCATCGGAGGAGTCTGACTGATCAGCCAGGGCCGAATCGTCTACGGCCACGGCCGCAACCCGACTCAGATTGCTCATGGCCCTGGGTGAGGTGAAGAGGACTCCGTTCTGTATCCCGGTATTCAGAGCCGTTCTGAACGCCAGAGGTACGGTCACGGTGGCTGCCGTCGGGCAGGTTACGGCCAGGACGCAGAAGGCGCTGGCGACGGCGTGTGCCAGGTTGGGATCGGGGCCGAAAAGGAGCCAGGCCATCAAGGTCCAGACGGTTGCAATCAGAATCCAGGCGATGGCGGTGTGTATCTTTCGGTCGATGGTGTGCACAGCGGGAGAACGGCCGGTCAAGGCATCGGGAATGACCTGCATGAGTCTGGATACATAGGTGTCCTTGCCCGATGCCTCGACCTTGATGATCAGGTTGCCTTCGACCAGTTTGGTGGAAGCAAGCACATGGTCACCAGGCCCGTACCTGAGGGGGGCCTCCGCGCCGGTCAGCTCCTTTTCGTCGATGGTGGCGAATCCGGCCACCACCTCTCCGTCGTCTGCCAGTCGCTCGCCTTGCCTGACTAGGAGCAGGCTTCCGGTGGCTATGTCGTCCTGGGCCACCTGATGTCCTGTCAGACCGGACCAGGATTCGTCCCCGCTGTCTGTATCCAGTCCCTGGAGTTCCGTAGTGTCGAGCACCCTGCCTGAGCCGGGTCGGGTCCGTGCGAGCAGTTCATATGACCGGGCCAGGGAGGAGTGGGTCCTGACCTCAAGGATCCGAGCAAGGAGGAGAAGGGTGATTACCACGCCCACTACGTCGAAGTATGGGGATCGGGATCCCTCAGGCAGGAGGGAACCGGCCACGCAGGTTGCCAGGCTGTACAGGTAGGCGATGCCGGTTGCCAGGGTGGCCAGGAGATTGGGGGTGCATCGTCGATGCTGTATGGCGCTCCAGCCGTCTAGGATGATGCCGCGTCCACAGTGGAAAAGGACCGGGGTGATCAGGATGGCCTGGATCCAAGGGTTTGCCAGCCATGAGGGGAGGGCATCGGGTGCGAACCGTCCGAAGAGGTCCAGAATCAGGACCGGGGCGGTCAGGATGGTACTGATTATGGCCAGACGCACCAGGTGGTGGCGTTCGGCATCGAGTCCATCGATCCGGCGACCCATATCGGTCCATTCGTCCCGTGCCGGCTCCTCGCCCCCGTCCCCCTCCTGCCCCTGCTTGGCATCCGTGCTGCCCGAGGGCATGAGGAAGTACCGGATGATGAACCAGGTTGCAGCGCAGGCTGCAACAAGACCGACTATCGCCAGAAAGATATCGATACCCACCGGTTCTCCTTCGTCATGGTCTATTGTTTCGGACGTCGCTGTACGGATTCGGGCCTCCGATATGTCTATTTTGCCCTCTTTGCATGGAATGCGTTCCCTGTTCCGACCGTTCCTTGCCGAATAAACTAATTACCTCACTGGTCTTCCTATATGGACATGCTGCCGGGCGGGTCCATGAGATGGGGTTTACTAGAACATATGTTCGATTCTATAGGTTCTGCAATCATCCTTGCTCTGGTTCTCCTGGTCGGGCTTGTCCTTGGAGGGGCAGTCGGCTATGCACTCGGGAAGGCCCAGGGTCGGCAGACCCCCCTGCCTGTTCGGGAGGGGGAGACGGAAGATCTGCGCTCGCAGCTGGAACAGTCCCGGCAGGAACTGCGTGAGTCGGAATCCGCCGCAGTGGAATACAGGACCAGGGTTGATGGACTCAGCCAGGAGTTGGCCTATGTCAAGTCCCAACTGGCCCAGGCCCAGCAGGCTGAACAGGTCCGCCTGGATCGGGAGAGGCTCCGAGCCCAGGCCCAGGAGGAGGAAAAGCGCCACAGACAGGCCGAGGCTCTGCAGGAGGAGAGCAAGGTCCTTTCCGCTTTGGCGCCGGTACAGAAGAACCTGGATGCCCTGCAGCAGAAGGTCTCTCAGATAGAGGAGGGCCGCAAGCAGGAGATGGGCTCCCTGGGGCAGCAGCTCAAGATCCTGGGGGAGCAGCAAGGCAGGCTCGATAAGGAGACCAGCTCCCTGGCATCGGCCCTGCGCAACAACAAGGTCCGTGGGGCCTGGGGTGAGGCGCAGCTCAAGAACATCGTCGAATCCGCAGGGCTGATGGAGCATGTGGACTTCGATACCCAGGTAGTGGTCACCTCGCCGGATGGCAGGACTCTTCGCCCCGACATGGTGGTTCACCTGCCCGGAGGCAAGACCATACCCATCGATGCCAAGGCCCCATACTCGGAGTACCAGCGGGCCTGCGAGATTCCCGATACTGCATCGGATGACGACCTCCGCCGTCGCGACGATCTCCTCAAGGCCCATGCCAAGGCTTTGCGCGACCATGTCAAGACTCTGGGCGACAAGCAGTACTGGAACGCTTTCGACACGGCTCCTGACTTCGTTGTGGCCTTCATACCCAATGACTCCCTCCTTCAGGCCGCTCTGGAAGTGGATCCGACCTTGATGGATGATGCCTTCGCGCAGAAAGTGGCCCTGACCTCCCCGGTCACCCTCTGGGCTGTGCTCAAGTCGGTGGCCTATGCCTGGCAGCAGCAGAACCTGACCGATGATGCCAAGACGCTTTTCACACTGACCCATGAGCTCTATGAGCGGTTCGTCGTACTGGGCGACCGTGCCAACAAGTTGGGCAAGTCCATCACCAGTACCGTTGCCGCCTACAACAATTTCGCCGCCTCGCTGGAATCCAGGGTCCTGGTCACGGCCAGGAAGTTGCAGAACCTGGATCCGACCAAGATCATCGACCCGGTGGATATGATCAATTCCGAAAAGGCCAATCTGCGGGAATTGACCGCTCCGGAGGTTCTGCCTGACGGTCCCCAGGATGAGGCCTGACCTGCCTGGACTGCCTGCCCGTTGGCAACCGGCGTTAGTCTGGTAGGCATGAGCAAGGCAACAGACACAGAACGGACCGGCTCCTTCCGTCCCACCGGGGCCCCCGACCTGGCGCTTGACCAGTCCGCCCGGAGCATGATGGAGCCGATCGATCAGCTGAGGGAACTTCTGTCACGTGAGATTGACGGGCGCCCCTTTACGGAACTCAGCGGGGTCACCTTCGACCATCAGGGTGCGGAGCTGGCCGGTCACGTCCTTCTGGATACCCTCGAAGATGCCGGCTACTCGGTCGATGATTACGATGCAGTCGGTGCCCTGACCGCTGCCGCCGTCCCCCTGGCCGATGCCATGCTCCACGCCGCCGCTTCAAGGGGGCAGGCCCTGAACGCCTTCGTCATGGATTTCGTCTACCCGTCCATCAAAGGACCATCCATTGAGGGGAAGAGGGTCATCCTCCTGGATGCCTGGCTCAGTCAGAAGTCCTATGTGCAGACATCATCACTGGTCACCCTGCGTAAGGGGAACGAACTCAGTCTCGATTGCAGCATCATCCGGCGGCAGGGTGCCGAACCTCTGGCCATCGCCTCCCTGGTCGGAGGGCTCGGCCCTGAAGCCGCTAGTGGGTTGGGCGAGCTCGACGGCGGACTGCCCACCATCCAGGTTGTCGATACGGTCGATGATTCGAAGACCAGCCTGCCCTTCATCTGTGCCTTCAACGAGCAGCAGTTCAACCCGGGCAAGGACCAGGAGCGATGAGGGAACCGAATCCCATCACCCAGGCGGCCAAAGAGTCGGGCGAACCTGTTTTCCGGCAAGTGGGATTGGGGCCCTGGGCCGAAGAACATCCTGATCTGCCCCGCCCGGACAATCCCGGTTCCGTCGCCTATGATCCGAGATTCGACAGCGATCTTCTGGACCAGGGCGATCGACGGAATGTGCTTGATCGCTATCGGTATTGGACTGTTGAGGCCATTCGGGATGATTTGGACCGCAGAGGTCGTCACGGGTTCGAAGTGGCTGTCGAGAACTGGACCCATGACTTCAACATCGGTTCCATGGTCCGCACGGCCAACGCCTTCGCCGCAGGTCGGGTCCACATCGTCGGCCCCCACAAGTGGAACCGCAAGGGTGCCCTGATGACCGAGCTGTACCAGCACGTGGTCCACCATCCCAGTATCGATACCATGGTCGATGACCTGCGAGACGAGGCCGGCAGGTCCGGTATCCCCATGCCCAGGCTGATCGCCATCGACAATGTGCCCGGTGCCGTTCCCATCGAGACCTACGACTTCCCGGATCGTTGCCTGATGATTTTCGGAGCCGAAGGGCCGGGTCTTTCCCAGAAGGCCCTGGACCTGGCCGATGATGTGGTCTATATCTCTCAGTTCGGTTCCGTCCGCTCCATCAATGCCGGGGCCGCTGCCGCCGTGGCCATGCATTCCTGGATTGCCCAGCGTGCAGGGGGCGGACGCCTTTCCTGAGGTTTCGGTGTGCATACGTGCCGCCCGTACCTCATTTGCATTGGCGTGGGGCCGGGCGGATGCACGACAGGTGTAGTGAGAAACTGTTATGCTCAGGACATGATAGAGGTTGAACATCTGACTAAGAGCTTTCGTGGCAAAAAGGCCATAGATGATGTCACCTTCACAGTCCCGGATGGCCGCGTCACCGGTTTCCTCGGACCAAACGGGGCTGGAAAATCCACCACCATGCGGGCCTGCCTGGCCTTGATCAAGCCTGAAAAAGGGCGTGCTCTGATAGACGGCAGGCCTTTCAACAAACTCGAGTCACCGATGACTTCGGTCGGGGCGGTGCTCAATCCCAGGTCAGCCCACAAGTCGCGCTCGGCTTATGCCCATCTGCGTTCCCTGGCCGCCTCAAACGGGATTCCTGTGGCTCGGGTCGACGAGGTCATGGAGATGGTGGGACTGACAGGCGTAAAGAACAAGAGCGCCGGCTCCTTCTCCCTGGGTATGAGTCAAAGGCTCTCCATTGCGGCGGCCCTTCTGGGCGATCCCAGGAACCTTGTCCTGGACGAACCCATCAACGGTCTTGATCCCGATGGGGTCAAGTGGGTGCGCGAACTCTGCAGATCCGCTGCCGCCCAGGGCAAGGCGGTCCTCTTGAGTTCCCATCTGATGAGCGAGGTGGCCTTGACCGCCGATGACCTGGTCATCATCGGGCAGGGCCGTATCATGGAGCGAACCACGGTCGACCGCTTCATCCAGGAGCACTCGCACGAATCCATCAGGGCGGTCACTCCTCAACCCAATGAGTTCATGGCCGCCCTGTCAACGGCCGCCGGAATCCACATCACCCGGCTGCCGTCGGACTCGGCATGCCCGCCCGACGCGGCCCTCTTCCGTATAGAGGGGGCGCCTCTGGCGTCAACGGCCACCATCCTGGCCAATGACCAGGTCGTCCTGTACGAGTTCTGCCAGGAGAAGGCCTCGCTGGAGGAGGCCTACATGAAAGCCACCCACGGGCAGGTCGAATATCGGTCCCGGGTTGTTGCCGACCCCGAGGCAGATGCCCGCAACAAGTCGAGGGGAGGCAGGCGATGAGACGTGTGGCGCACAGGGCCCCCGATGGTGCCCGACACATAGTCGATATCCGCGCAGCGTCCACCGGGAACAGGAGGGACCTCGCCCCCTCGCGGGTCCATCTCTCCTTCCTCCGGGCCCTGCATGGCGAAATGCTCAAGCTGAATTCGCTCAAGTCGACATGGATCATGGTCGCCCTGGCCCTGCTCCTTGAGCCTTTCGGAGCCTTCGCCTCGGCCTGGAGCTACAAGTACCTGAGCACGATCAATCCAACAACGGGGAAGCCTCTGAAAACCCCCGCTCCCATAGCCATGTCGGATTACTGGCTATCCACGGGGGCGGGGCTGAGCATGGCCATCATCGTGGTCGGCGTCATGGGTGTTCTCTGCATCAGTTCGGAGTTCACCGGATCCTCCATAACCGCCACCCTGACCAGCAATCCACGTCGCGGCACAGTTCTGGCCGCGAAGGCCACCTACCTGGCCGTCCTGACATGGATAACCTCCCAGATTGGGGTCTTTCTTTCCTGGGCTGCTGTGCAGCTCACCCTTTCAGCACCCGGCAAGACCGAACTCGAGGCCTCCCAGGT
Organism: Bifidobacterium sp. M0307; assembly: GCF_016100445.1. Lineage (NCBI taxonomy): Bacteria > Bacillati > Actinomycetota > Actinomycetes > Bifidobacteriales > Bifidobacteriaceae > Bifidobacterium > Bifidobacterium sp. M0307. The sequence goes on along the minus strand of NZ_JACFSL010000001.1, from coordinate 1,409,458 downwards.
ATCACTGCCCTGGTTGAACCTCCTGGGTGGTCCCCTCTTCCTGGCGGTTTTCGCCGTCATGGCCCTGGGCATCGGTGCCGCGTGCCGGTCGACTGTCGGCGGTGTCATGACGGTGTTGGGGTTGATTCTGATAGCCCCCATGCTTCTCAGCATCCTTCGGGCGGTAAGCAGGTACTTTGCCTGGTTGGATACCCTGACCAGCATTCTACCGATGGATCTGCTCGGTCTCTTTTTGGGCGGGCAGACTGCACCTCCATCTGACGTTACGGGTTTCCTTCCGCTGTGGTGGCAGGCTGGTCTGATCATGGTTGTGTGGGCGGCGGTCTTCTATTTCCTGGGAACCCTGATCGTGAAAAGGGTCGATATCAGCTGACCAATCCGCCGATTGGCGACGATCGGTTTGGGGACATGACACTGCAATTGGGCCTCTGTATCCGCGACCGATGAGGTGGCCTCCCGGGCGTCTGGACCGTTGCACGACCAGGCTTGGATCACCTCCCGAATGCCGACCCCTTCGTGTCACACAGCACCAATATGATGGGGGTATGCCAACTTTTACACGTGAAGAGATCAAGCATCTGGGCGATCTGGCCCGTATCGCTCTGACCGATGATGAGGCGGACCGTCTCAAGGGCGAACTCAACGTCATCGCCGAATCCATCGCCAAGGTCCAGGAAGTGGCCGGGGATGATGTGCCTCCCACAGCCAATCCGATACCCCTGGAGGCATACCTGCGCCCTGATGAGGCGGAGGAACCCCTGACCCAGGAGGAGGCCCTGTCGGGGGCCCCCGCCACCGAGTCGGGCATGTTCGTGGCACCGCGCATCCTGGGTGAGGAGTGAGTGAATCAATGAGCACTACAGAATTGGTCAAGGAATCCGCCTCCGAGATGGCCCGGCAGCTGCGGGCCAAGGAGATCTCCAGCCGTGAATTGGTCCAGGTCCAGCTTGATGTGATCGAGGCCGCGGAGCCCAGTATCGATGCCTTCCTGCAGGTCTCCGCCGACCAGGCTCTGGAACAGGCCGATGCCTTCGATAAGCGCCTTGCCGCCGGTGAAACCGAGGGCATGTCCGAATTGGCCGGCGTTCCAATCGCCATCAAGGACATGATTGTCACCAAGGGCATCCCCACCACTGCCGCCTCAAGGATTCTCGAAGGCTGGGTGCCTCCCTACGATGCCACGGTCATCGAGAAGATCAAGGCCGCAGGTCTGCCCATTCTGGGCAAGACCAACCTGGACGAGTTCGCTCAGGGGTCGTCCACCGAGCACTCAGCCTACAAGTCCACGCACAATCCCTGGGACACCGAGAGGGTGCCCGGCGGTTCCGGAGGCGGCTCCGCCTCTGCCGTTGCCGCCTTCGAGGCCCCTCTGGCTCTGGGCACCGACACCGGTGGCTCCATTCGCCAGCCCGGAGCCCTTACCGGCACGGTCGGTGTCAAGCCCACCTATGGTGGCGTCTCCCGCTTCGGAGCCATTGCCATGGCCTCTTCCCTGGACCAGATCGGTCCGGTGTCCCGGTCGGTCCTGGACTCCGCACTCCTGCAGGAGCTGATTGGCGGTTACGACCGTCGCGACTCCACCTCCATCCCCAAGCCGGTTCCGCCCCTGGCTGCCGCTGCCCGCGAGGGCATGAAGCGCGACCTGAAAGGCATGAAGGTCGGTCTGGTCAAGGAGCTGGGCGGTGAGGGTTACCAGCCTGGTGTCGAGGCCCGGTTCAATGAGGGAGTAAGACTCCTGGAGGACATGGGTGCCGAGGTGGTTGAGGTCTCCTGCCCCCACTTCCCCTATGCCCTGGCGGCCTATTACATCATCATGCCTTCCGAGGTGTCCTCCAACCTGGCCAGGTATGACGGCATGCGCTACGGCATGCGGGTCATGCCTCCGGAAGGGGTTGAACGGACCGCGGCCAACATGATGTCGGCAACCCGCGAGGCCGGGTTCGGTGATGAGGTCAAGCGACGCATCATCCTGGGTATCTACGCCCTTTCCGCCGGTTACTACGATGCCTGGTACGGGTCGGCGCAGAAGGTGCGCACCCTGATTATCAGGGACTTCGAACAGGCCTTCGAGAAGGCCGATGTCCTGGTCTCGCCCACCTCGCCCACAACCGCCTTCAAGTTCGGCGATAAGATGGACGACCCCCTGGCCATGTATCTGAACGATGTGGCCACCATCCCGGCCAACATGGCAGGCTCGCCCGCCATGTCGATCCCGGCCGGACTCAGTGATGACGGTCTGCCGGTGGGCTTCCAGTTCTTCGCCCCCCAGATGCGTGACGAGGTCATGTACAAGCCCGCTGCGGCCTTGGAGGCGGCTCTCCAGGAGCAGTGGGGCGGCCCGGTCTTCAAGGACCTCAAGGCCCCGTGGCTGGACGGCCTCACCAACGGATCTGCCAAGTAGGCATCGGAAGGAAACGGAATCACAATGGCTGAAAAACTCATGAAGTATGCCGATGCCGTGGCCAAGTACGACCCGGTGTTCGGCCTGGAGGTGCATGTCGAGCTCTCCACCAACACCAAGCTCTTCTGCCCGGCCCATATCGAGTTCGGCGGTGAGCCCAACTCCCAGCTGACCCCGGTGTCCCTGGGTCTGCCCGGCAGCCTGCCAGTGGTCAACAAGACCGCCATAGACTATGCCGTCAAGCTGGGTCTGGCCCTGCACTGCCAGATCAACGAGTGGAGCCAGTTCGCCAGGAAGAACTACTTCTACCCGGATATGCCCCGCGACTATCAGATATCCCAGTACGACAAGCCCCTGAACGGGGAGGGATACCTGGACGTGGAGCTGGACGATGGGTCCATCTTCCGCGTGCCCATCGAGCGTGCCCACGTTGAGGACGATGCCGGCAAGAACACCCATCTCGGTGGTGCCGATGGCCGTATCGAGGGCGCCGATCACTCCCTGGTTGACTACAACCGTGCCGGTGTGCCCCTGGTCGAGATCGTCACCAAGCCCATCGAGGGCGCCGGGGATCGCGCCCCCGAGGTTGCCGGGGCCTATGTGCGCGCCATCAGGGACATCGTGCGGTCCCTGGGCATCTCGCACGCCCGGATGGAGCAGGGCAATATGAGGGCGGACGTCAACGTCTCCCTTCATGCCGGTCCCGATACTCCGCTGGGTACCAGGTCCGAGACCAAGAACGTCAACACCTTCAAGGGCATCGAGAAGACCCTGACCTACGAGATTCGTCGTCAGGCAGCCCTGCTTGAATCCGGTGGGGAGGTCCTCCAGGAGACCCGCCACTGGGATGAGTCCACCCAGACCACGGCCGGTGGTCGCGTCAAGACCGACGCCAATGACTACCGTTACTTCCCCGATCCCGACCTGGTCATGGTTCATGTGACCAAGGACCATATCGAGGAGCTCAAGGCCGAGATGCCTGAGATGCCTCGTGAGCGCAGGGCCCGACTGAAGCAGGAGTGGGACTTCACCGATCGGCAGATGCAGGATGCGGTCAACGCTGATGCCGTGGACCTGATTGAGGAGACCGTCAAGGCCGGTGCCACGGCCGCCGGTGCACGCAAGTGGTGGCTTGGCGAGATTTCCCGTGAGGCCAATTCCCGCGGGGTCACCCTCCAGGAACTGCCCATCTCGGCCCAGGATGTAGCCGATGTGGAGCAGCTGATTGCTGAAGGAAAACTCAACGACAAGCTGGCCAAGCAGACCGTCTCCGGCGTGCTTGCAGGCGAAGGCGGCCCTGCCGAGGTCGTCAAGAAGCACGGATACCAGGTGGTTTCGGATGATGGTGCCTTGGATGCGGCCGTCGACCAGGCCCTCAAGGACAACCCCGATATCGTGGCCAAGCTCAAAAGCGGCAATATGAAGCCCATGGGCGCCATCATCGGTGCCGTCATGCGTGCCACCAAGGGCCAGGCCGATGCCAAGGCGGTCAACAAGATCGTCATGCAGCGCATCGCCCAGTGACCAATGTTTCGCGCCCCGGGGATTTTCATGGTTTTCCCAGGGGCGCGGGATATGATTAACTGTCATCGCGAGGTGGCGGTCATGGAGGTGACGTGATGTCGACAAGCGGCGGCGGTAATGAGGGACCGCAGACGGAACGCGGGGAATCAGAGGATGTCGAAGGCCGACAGCTGCCTGACCGTATAGAGATTCCTGTCATTCGCGGCGAGATGGTGCATCTGCGCCCGGCTGCGATATCCGATTTGACCGCTATGGACCATCTGGAGGCCTTCTACAATTCGACGGGCATCACCGGCAAGGGGCCTGAGGCCGAGCGGGCGGTGGTCAATGCCTGGGTGCGCAGATCGGTGGCCTGGTCCAAGGGTCTGGCCCCCAAGGAGTCTGGTGTGGGGGACCCTGAGTCCAGGCGTACGCTGGCTTGGGCCATGGTGAGCGATGCCGACTCCAGCCAGAGCGGCGCACCCGATACCAGCAAAACCGGCGGTGTCATCGGCATGATATTTCTCATCGATGTTGACGGTTGGTCGCGTTCCGCGCGGATCCAGGTGGTTCTGGGGAAGGACTTCCGGGGGCGCGGATACTCCCGTGACGCCATGCCCAGGGTTATGACCTACGGGTATGCCGCAGCTCCTACTGGACTTGGGCTCCACCGAATCTGGGTGGCCGTGCCCGAGAAGAACACCAGGTCCATATCCGTATACCAATCACTGGGCTTCATGGTCTCGGGAACCTCCCGCGATGCGCTTTGGGACATCGAGAATGGCAAGTACCAGGATCAGATCGTCATGGATGCCCTGGCCGACGAGTACGACCCCATCCAATCCCTGAACGCGTTCGGAATGCATGTCATCGATGAGAACCCCGGTGTTGCCCAAACCTTGATTGCCCGTGGGTATACCACCGAGGACGGAAGGCGAATGACCGCTGCGGGAGCCCAGCGACATGCCTCCGAGATCGAAGCCGGCCTGGCGGGGAACGCCGCAGAGCACGACCTGATCCGAGCGGCTGGGGAATCCACTGATTTCGAAGTGGGGACACCCGCCTCACCCTCCCCGTCGGAGGACACACCGCGGAGCGGGCCCCATACCGGAGCCGATGGGTCGGAAGCGGACCATGACGAAGAGGGCCAGCCCCAGGAGGGCGGAGGGCACAATTCCTCCGACTGGGCCTACGGGTCCTCCAAGGCCAAGCGGTCCAAGCGGGCCTGGTGGCGAAACCTTGGTCACGGTCGTGACCGTTCCAACGGAGGTGGCCGATGAGCGCCGAGGATCTCGACAACTATGAAACCGATGCCGAGCTGGCCCTGTACAGGGAGTACCGCGATGTCATCAAGCTCTTCACCTATGTGGTCGAGACCGAGCGTCGCTTCTACCTGGCCAACAAGGTCGATTTCAACGTGCGGTCAGCCGGTCAGGATGTGTACTTCGACGTATGCCTCACCGATGCCTGGGTCTGGGATGTCTACCGTTCCAGCCGTTTCGTAAAGAATGTACGTATCGTCACGTTCAAGGATGTCAATGTGGAGGAGGTCCAGAAGACGGACATCGACATCCCCGACTCCCTCTCCTGAGTTCAGGGTCACCTCACCTGGCCCGGTATCGTACCCGGGCTTTCCGGGTCAGAGGGGCAGGGTGGCTGGTGACTTGACCGAGGTAAATCCGATTGTCCCAGCAAATGGATTGTATGGCTTCTGCGGATTCATCTCCGCGGTTGAGTGGGAAGGTTCCGGAATGGCTGGGAATCGTGAGGGAAGTGGTCAAACGACCCGCGGTTCCAGAGTCCTGGGTAGAGTGAACATGATGTATCCGGTTTTCAGGAGGTTGGCAAGGTGAGCAAGCAGTCCGTGGTTATCGTCGGTGGAGGTCCTGCTGGACTGACGGCGGCATGGGAGCTGGTCAAGGACGGCGGAGACGACAAGTACGACGTCACGGTCCTGGAGTCCACCGATACCTTCGGCGGTATCTCGCGCACTGTCAGGCACAACGGGAACCGTATGGACATCGGCGGCCATCGTTTCTTCTCCAAGGACGATCGGATCATGGACTGGTGGAAGGAGGTGCTTCCCCTCCAGGGAGCCCCCTCCTACGACGACAAGAAGCTGGGTCGCCACCACGACCTGGAACCGGGTGGTCCCGATCCCGAGCAGACCGACAGGGTCATGCTCAAGCGTCACCGCGTCTCAAGAATCTACTGGAACCACCACTTCCTGGACTACCCCATCTCCCTTTCGCTCCAGACCTTGCGGGCAATGGGTTTCAAACTGACCATGCAGGCCGGTTTCAGCTACCTGAAGTCCTTGATCCACAAGCTGCCTGAAGACAACCTGGAGAATTTCTACATCAACCGCTTCGGGCGCAAGCTCTATTCCATGTTCTTCGAGGGGTACACTGAGAAGCTCTGGGGCCGTCACCCCCGCGAGATCAGTGCCGACTGGGGTGCCCAGAGGGTCAAGGGACTGAGCATCATGGGCGTGCTCAAGAACGCCTTCCAGAAGCTCCTCCCCAAGAAGCGTGATTCCCACGAGGTCGAGACCAGCCTGATTGAGGAGTTCTGGTACCCCAAGCTCGGGCCCGGTCAGCTCTGGGAGACCGTGGAGCGCCGCAACGTCGAGCATGGCGTCCACGTCATCACCGAAGCCGAGGTGGTGGGACTGAACCAGGAGGATGGGCGCATCTCCTCTGTGATCTACCGGGATGCCGACGGTCAGGAGGTCACTCTCAAGGCCGATCAGATCATCTCGTCCATGCCGGTCAAGGACCTGGTCGAGGCCATCGCCCGTGAGGATTCCTCAGCCGACAAGGAGATGGTCCGCGTTGCAGACGGCCTGCCATATCGTGACTTCGTTACGGTCGGTCTGCTCATCCGTCACCTGCGTATCCGCAACACCACAAAGATGAAGACCCTCGGCGATCCTCCCATTGTTCCGGATTGCTGGATTTACGTGCAGGACCCGGGCTACAAGATGGGTCGCATCCAGATTTTCAACAACTGGAGTCCCTACATGGTAGAGAAGGCGGATGATACCGTCTGGATCGGCCTGGAGTACTTCTGCGAAGAGGGTGATGACTTCTGGAACATGAGCGACAAGGAGGCCACGGACTTCGCCATTAAGGAACTGACCAGGATGGGAATCATCAACGGTCCCACCGACGTGATGGATTCCCACCGTGAACGGGTGGCCAAGGCCTACCCCGCCTACTTCGACACCTACGACGAGATGCCCGGACTGGTCGAGTGGCTGGATTCCTTCGGAAACCTCTACTGCGTGGGCCGCAATGGGCAGCACCACTACAACAACCAGGACCACTCCATGGCCACTTCCATGGAGGCCGTCAAGAACATCAAGTCCGGTAGGACGGACAAGGCCAACGTCTGGAACGTCAACACCGAGCAGTCATATCACGAAGAGAAGTAATCGCCTGGGGCATCTTCAGGGGCCGTCCCAGCAGCTGGGAGAGGAAGGCCACGGCCCCCTCGAAGAGAACTGCGTACATCTCGTCCTCGTTTGACGTGTCCAGGGCCATTTTCCTGTTGTCGATTACCGATGACATCCCATCACTGATCAGCCAGGCCAGTGTTTCGGTGTCGATTGCATCGGTCAGCACGGTCCGGGGCAGTTTTCCCTGCTCCAACCAGCGGCTCAGGGCCTGGGCGAGGTGGGAGATTATCTTCGTCATGAACCCGTTTACCAGATTCGCATTTGAACCCAGGTAGTTGTACCAGTTCTCGTTGTCGGCGAACGCCTCGCTCAGTTTCTGGATCCCGGCGATGAGCGGGATGGCAACACCGTCAAGGACATCCTGCACATCAAGGGAGGGGTCGTCCAGGATTTCGATGGCATCCTGGGCCTGGCGGTCGAAGTATGTACTCAGACAAGCATTGACCAGGTCGTCCTTGGACTCGAAGTAGTAATAGAAAACACTCATGCCGACACCCTTGCCGTCGTTCATGGCCTTGATGATATCGCGTAGCGAGGTGGTGGTTACACCGTTTTGGGTGAAGAGCCGCATGGCGGTCTCCACGAATTCACGACGGCGGTCTATGCGAGCTTTGTTTCTCTTGTCCACAATGGACAGTTTACGGCCTTAATGACACGCGGGGCCTGTGCTTGCGGGAATCCGGGCCTCGTTGTATCCTTTATTTAAGTTCGAACGGTTGAATCAGTATCGATCTTTCATTAGCGGTTTACCCGCATATTCTCAAGCTATTTGCCTGGTTGTGTTTGGCATGGCGTAGGAAAGGCAATATAACAGTGGCAACAAGCCAAGATTTACATTCTATGAAACTGCCTGAGCTCAAGGAACTGGCCAGACAGTTGGGTTTGCGTGGCATTTCCACCATGCGTAAGCCGGTCCTGATCGAGACCATAGAGGCCGCCCGTACCGGTGGCGAGGCCCCGGCAGGCGTTACCGTCAGGACTCCGGAGTCCGCGCCCCAGGCCAGGAAAGATGCAACCAGGTCCGATGTGGAAGTGTCCGTCAAGGAAATGGATCTGGATGGTTCCGATGAGGGGACCTCAGGCATGGAAGGCCGGACCACAGCGTCGCAGCAGAAGAGCTCGGACCGTCAGGACGGAAAGAAGATCGGCGACCTCTTCGATGTTCTGGGCATCGATGAGAAGGCCTCCGTCCACAAGGAAGGTCGGGACGGCAAGGAGGGAAGGTTCCCCCACACCGTGGCCGACGAGGAGAACGTGATCATCTCCCGCCGCCGTCATCGTTCCACTGATTCGACGCGTGGCAATAGGGCCGCCCGTTCTCGTAACGAGCGCGACCATGAGCGTGAGCCCGAGGGCAGCGAGGAGCAGGGCAGCGGAAACGTGCGTAATCTGGACGATATCCTGGCCGCCCTGCCCGCGCGCAATGACCACTCCCGCAAGCGTTCCTATGAGGAGGGCCGCGAGTACCGGCACAACTCCTTCGACCGTCGCAATCGTAATGAGCGCACCGATCGTACCGATCGGAACGACCGGCACAACAGTCGCAACAACCGCCGCAACTCCCGTGACTTCGAGCCCAGGGAGGAGCGGCGAGAGAGCTTCAAGGCAGAGGACATGGTCCCGGTGGCGGGCATCATCGATGTGCTGGACTCCTATGCCTTCGTGCGCACCTCCGGGTACCTGCCCGGCCCCAACGACGTCTATGTTTCCATGGGCCAGGTCAAGAAGTACGGCCTGCGCAAGGGCGATGCCGTCCACGGCTCCATCCGCCCCCCGCGCGAGGGTGACCACCGTAACCAGAGGCAGAAGTTCGTTCCCCTGCAGGCCATCGACACCATCAACGGGATGAGCGTCGAGGATGCCGGTGACCGTCCCCACTTCAACAAGCTGACCCCTCTCTATCCGCAGGAGCGCATGCGGATGGAATCCCAGCCCACGAACATCACCGGTCGTCTGATCGACATCGTTGCCCCCATCGGCAAGGGCCAGCGAGGTCTTATCGTTTCGCCCCCCAAGGCAGGCAAGACCCTGACCCTCCAGTCCATCGCCAACTCCATCAGTGCCAACAATCCCGAGGTTCACCTGATGGTGGTCCTGGTCGACGAGCGCCCGGAAGAGGTCACGGACATGGAGCGCACGGTCCAGGGTGAAGTCATCTCCTCCACCTTCGACCGTCCGGCGACCGACCATACGACAGTCGCCGAGCTGGCCATCGAGCGCGCCAAGCGCCTGGTGGAGCTGGGCCAGGATGTGGTGGTCCTCCTTGACTCCATGACCAGACTGGCCCGGGCCTACAACATAGCGGCACCGGCCTCCGGACGTATCCTCTCCGGCGGTGTGGATGCCCAGGCCCTGTACCCGCCCAAGCGTTTCTTCGGTGCCGCCCGCAACATCGAAAACGGCGGATCCCTCACCATCATCTCCTCGGCCCTGGTGGAGACCGGGTCCAAGATGGACGAGGTCATCTTCGAAGAGTTCAAGGGAACCGGCAACATGGAGCTGCGCCTGACCCGTGACCTGGCCGACAAGCGCATGTTCCCCGCCATCGACATCAATGCTTCCGGCACCCGCCGTGAAGAACTGATCACCTCACCCGATGAGCTGGCCGTGGTTTACCGGCTGCGTCGTCTCCTGGGCGGCATGGAGACCGAGCAGGCCTACCAGACCCTGGTGCCGAGGTTGAAGAAGACGGCCACCAACCGCGACTTCCTCGCTGCCATCAACCAGTCCATGCTGGGTCAGAAGTAGCCTGCGCCGACCGGCCCATGCCGGTCACCAAGCGTCATTGCTGCAGGGTCGTCCCCATCCGGTTCCAACGGATGGGGACGACCCTTGCTGTATCCGCGTCCTGCCAATCAGGTCAGGCGATAGACTGGGATGTTATGAGCAACCAGGAAGCAGAGACTTCGATTCATGACCAGGCCGGGGCGGGGGACCCGGAGGTGGCGAATCGGGCCCGTGAGGTGGAAGAACTCCGAGCCGGCGTGGACAATATCGATGCTGCGGTTATCCACATGCTGATCGAGCGTTTCCGGGTGACCAGGCAGATAAGCCACCTGAAGGCCGAGGCGGGTTTCGCCCCCGCGGATCCGGGGCGGGAGTCGGAACAGGTGGAGCGTCTGCGTTCCCTGGCCCAGGACGGCGGGTTGGATCCCGACCTGGCCGAGGCCTACCTGCACCTGGTGGCGGATGCCGCCAAGCGCATCCATTCCCGCGTGGCAGGGGGAGAGGCGTAGGGGTATCCTCTCCCGGCATCCGCCAGACGGAGGCGGACATTTCCGAGACGCATGGAAGGCAAGAGCGCCTGTGGAACCGGCAATCCGCCCGGTTCCACAGGCGCTCTTGTGTACCGTTTGTGGGGAGGAAAATCGACCCCGGTCCGAACTACTTCTTCGGCTTCTTGGCGGGAGGCTCGCCCAGCTGGCTGGCGGTCACCCGTATGCCCGCCTCCTCATCGGCGGGGCCGGTTGCACCTGAGCCATCGGATTCCTCGACGAGGCTCAGGTCTCCAGTCGCCCTTCCGGCCTCGGCCACATCATCCAAAGCGGCTCTGACGGCATCCATGCCTTCGGGTGCCACACTCAGGGTGACCGAAAGGATGGGGGTCTTCATGGAGACCTTGGCCTCGGACTTGATCCTGCGCAGGGAGGCCAGGGCCTTCCCCGCCCAGGTCAGCAGCTCCGGGTCCTGTCCCTGTGCGGCCTCCCGGTATGCCTCCGCCTGAGGCCAGGGGGCGCGATGCACGGAGCCTTCGCCCTGGTGCATCCACTGCCAGACCTCTTCGCTGGCGAAGGGCAGGAAGGGGGCAAGGAGGCGGTCGAGTGCATCCAGCACCAGCCCCAGGGTGGTCCGGGCGCTCAATACCTGGGCCTGATCGGGGGTCCTTCCGGTGGCTTCCGCTGTTCCGTAGGCGCGGTTCTTGGCCAGCTCGATGTAGTTGTCGCAGAAGTTCCAGAAGAAGGATTCCACTGTTTCCAGGGCCTTGGAGTGCTCGTAGTCATCGAGGGCCTGGGTGGCCTGGTCAATCACCCGGGCAAGCCCGGCCAGAACCGCGCGATCCAGGGGAACGGTCACATCCGCGGGGTTCCAAGTAGCCTTGGCGGCCTGGCCCACATGATGGTTTTCGTCCTCACGACCTATGGCCAGGGCGAACTTGGTGGCGTTGAGCAGTTTGACGGCCAGACGGCGGCCGATCTTCATCTGCCCCTCGTCGTAGGTGGCATCCAGTCCGAGTCGGGCCGATGAGGCCCAGTAGCGCACGGCATCGGCACCATACTTCTTGATGGGTTCGTCGGGGACCACCACGTTGCCCTTGGACTTGCTCATCTTCTTGTGGTCCGGGTCCAGGATCCACCCCGACAGGGTTGCATTGCTCCAGGGCAGGCAGCCGTTTTCCAGGTGTGCCCGGTCGATGGAGCTGAAAAGCCAGGTGCGGATGATGTCCTGGCCCTGGGGGCGCAGATCCATGGGGAAGGTGGCCTTGAAGAGGGCCTGGTCTTCTTCACCTGGTTCGGCCCAGTGGGTCACGATCTGAGGAGTCAGAGAGCTGGTGGCCCAGGTGTCCATGATGTCCTTCTCGGCTGTGAAGCCGCCGGGCTGGTCACGTTGGGTTTCGTCGAAGCCCTCGGGCACATCGGTGCTGGGGTCGATGGGGAGCCGGTCCTCCGCTGGGGTGATGGGGTGGGCGTAGTCGGTCTCCCCATCCTCGGTCACCGGGTACCAGAGGGGGAAGGGGACACCGAAGAAGCGCTGGCGGGAAATCAGCCAGTCACCGTTCAGACCCTCCACCCAATTGCTGTATCGGACCCGCATGAAGTCGGGGTGGAAGTCAAGCTCCCTGCCCCTTTCCAAGAGCTCCTGGTTGAGCTTCTTGTCGGTGCCGCCATTACGGAGGTACCACTGGCGTGAAGTCACGATTTCCAAGGGTTTATCGCCCTTTTCGTAGAAGTTGGTCATGCGCTTGGTGGGCTTGGGCTCCCCATCCAGGTCGCCGGCCTCACGCAAGGCGTCCACGATGATCTTCCGCGCGGAGAAGGTGGTCTTCCCCTCGATCTGCTCGAAGATATCCTTGCCGCCCTGGTCGGTGATCCAGTCCGGCGTTGCCATGATGATTCGGCCGTTGCGTTGGATGATGGAACGGGTGGGGAGCTTCAGGTCGCGCCACCATTCGACATCGGTCACGTCGCCGAAGGTGCAGCACATGGCTATGCCCGCGCCCTTGTCCATTTCGGCGGCCGGGTGGGCCAGGATGGGAACCTCCACCTTGAAGAGGGGGGAGTAGACCATCTGCCCGAAGTACTGCTGGTAACGCTTGTCGTCCGGATGGGCGATCAGAGCCCCGCAGGCCGCCAGGAGTTCCGGCCTGGTGGTCTCGATGTAGATGGGGGTGCCGTCCTGGAAGCGGAAGGCCACCCGGTGGTAGAAGCCGTCGTACTCGCGCGACTCGAGCTCGGCCTGGGCCACGGCGGTCTGGAAGGTCACGTCCCAGAGTCCGGGGGCCTCCTTCTGGTAGGCCTCGCCCCGGGCAAGGTTCCGCAGGAAGGCCTTCTGGGCCACCCGACGGGGATGCTCGCCGATGGTGTGGTAGGTCTGCGACCAGTCGATTGAAAGCCCCAGGGAACGCCAGAGACTCTCGAAGAGTTTCTCGTCCTCGGCGGTCAGCTCCTCGCAGAGCTCGATGAAGTTCTGCCGGGAGACCGGAACCTGGTCCTTGGCGTTTATCTTCTTCCCGTCCGTGCCGTGGAAGGGTGGCTTGAAATCCGGGTCATACTTGAGGGAGGTATCGACGCGCACCCCGTAGTAGTTCTGAACCCTGCGCTCCGTTGGCAGTCCGTTGTCGTCCCAGCCCATGGGGTAGAAGACGTCATAGCCCCGCATCCTCTTGAAACGGGCGATGACATCGGTGTGGGTGTACGAGAAGACATGACCCACGTGCAGGTGGCCGGACACCGTGGGCGGCGGGGTGTCGATGGAATAGACGGACTTGCGGTCGCGGGAGTTGCGGAAGCGGTAGACCTCGGACTGCTCCCAGTCCTGGCACCACTTCTCCTCCAGGCCATCCACGCCCACCCTGTCGGGCAGGGGGGTCAGGCTGGCGTTGACGATTCCTTGGTTTTCAGCAGACATACCAGCATTTTATGGACGAACAATGACAAGGAGCCGGCGTCTGCCGGGCATGTCAGTGCCTGACCTCCAGGTTCCACAGGGGGAGGTACTGGTCGACCATGGTATGGGGCATGCCCTGAAGTCTGGAGGAGGCCAGAATCCGGGGGGTGCGGGCATAGAGCCAATCACTGGGGGAGAGGTCGCTGACCTGGCGTGCGTATGCCCCGAGCCGAGTCGCATACTCCTCCTGATTGGCCGAGCCGAGTACCTGATTCCAGGCGTCCTGGACTGCACGGTTGTCGAAGAGCATGGTGGTGTTGGGGTCTGCAAACCGGCCGATCTGATCGTTATCCATGGTCAGGATGGTCATGTCGTAGTCGTGGCGGTTCAGGACCTGGTCGCGGAAGGTGGGGCGGTCCACCATGGTGACCCTGCTGGGTATCCCCACTGCCGAAAGTTGGGAGGCGATCATGTCTCCGATCTGCCTGCCGTAGGTGTCCTGATAGACCAGGCGCAGGCCGCCCTTGTAATAGGACTGGGAGTAGTAGGAGGCGAACTGGGAGGCCTTTTCGGAGTCGTGCGGGAAGGCCTGGAGCCCGGCATCAAAGCCCGGACTCATTTCATTCAGCGGCCCACCCAGGGGTTTGGCGCCTCCGGCCTCAAGACTGGCCAGGGACTGGCGGTCAAGGGCGTAGCGGACGGCCTCGCGTACGTGCTGGTCGGAGAACAGGGAGTCGGGACTGTTGTTGAAGGCCAGGACCAGGTTGTTCTGACTGGGGCTGGTGGAGAGTTTGACCTCACTCCCTGCCCCGTCCGCCGCTTCCTCGGCCGGGGCCGCCTCGGTGGGGGTGAGGTCGACGATGGCGTCGAGGGTTCCCTTCTGCACCTGCTCGACCGCGTTTGCATCCTGACTGTTGTAGGTCAGGACGACGGTCGCCGTTTTGGCCGTGTCCGGCCCCTTGTACTGGTCGTTTCTGGTCAGGATCAGCGATGATCCCGGTCGCCAGTCCTTGACCTTGTAGGGGCCTGATCCTGCGGATGCGACGGAGTAGTTCACCTGGGCCCGACGGTCGTAGACAATGCCTGCACGGCCGCAGAGGGCCCTGGGGAGGTGGGCATCGGGCTTGCTCAATCCGATGGTCAGGGTGGTGGTGGACGGGGTGTTGACTTTGGCCAGGTTGGTCAGCCACTCATGTCCGACATACTGTTTTTCGACAATCTGCTGGAGGGACCAGAGGGCATCGGAGGAGTCCAGGGCCCGTCCGTCCGCGAACCGTGCGTCGGCACGGATATGGAAGGTGTAGATGAGTCCATCGGTGGAGACGTCCCAGCTCTGGGCCAGACCAGGGGCTGGATTGCCCTGTGGATCGGGGGTGAGCAGGGTCTGGTAGACGTTCCCAAGGAGGGCCTGCTCGATCGGCAGGTCGGTTTCGGTACGGATGTCCAAGGACTGCGGGGCTTCGCGGGCGGCTATGTGGATGGTGTCATCGGATCTGAGGATTCCCAGGCGGGGATTGCCCCTGCCGATGATCAGAGGCCAGGCCAGATAGACACCGGCAGCCAGCATCGCGGCCACCAGGATGAAGACGATGCCTGATTTGGAGGCCTTGCCCTTGTGCTTTGCCATGCTCCCGATTCTAACGGGGCGGCGGGTCAGTCCAGGATTCCGGCGCTGGGGCAGGTTGCGGACAGCGGGCAGTTCAGGCAATCCGGCTTGCGGGCATGGCAGGTCTGCCTGCCGTGGAAGATCAGTCGGTGGGAGAGATCGGTCCAGTCCTCGGGAGGGAAACAGTCACATATCTCGTGCTCGATTTTGACGGGGTCGGGGTGGGTGCTGCGCCAGTCCGTCCTCCATCGCAACCGGCCCGTGACCCGAGTGACGTGTGTATCCACCGGGAAGCCGGGAATCCTGAAGGCATTGCCCAGGACCACGTTGGCGGTCTTGCGCCCCACTCCCGGCAGCTGGGTGAGCTCCTCCATGGTCTTGGGCACCGTTCCCTGGAAGTCGTCGACCAGCATCCGGGAGAGTCCCACCAGGTGCTCCGCCTTGGCGTGGTAGAACCCCACGGAGTGGATGATGTCCTCGATATCGAGGGGGTTCGCCCCGCCCATGGCCGCGGGGTCAGGGTAGCGCTCGAAGAGCTCCGGAGTGACCGAGTTGACCCGTTTATCCGTGGTCTGGGCACTCAGGACCGTGGCTACAAGAAGCTCGAAGGGGTTGTGGAAGCGAAGGGCGCAGTAGGCTTCCGGGTACACATCCCGGAGGATGTCATATTCGGCATGCATTCTGGCCAGGCGCTCGGCCTTGGACTCCCTTCCGCCGGTTCGCCTGCCTGCAGTGCCGTCCCCATCGGTATCGTTCTTGCCGGATTCTCTCCTACTGGTCACTGTCGTTCGACTTCTTTTCCTCTGCCTTCCCCTTCCGGGGTGAGGCGGTTGAAGGTGCAGGACCCTGGGTTTGGGGGTCGCCCTGCGATGGGGGCTGTACCCGACCCCTGCCTGCCTTGGCTGATTCGGGCGGGTCAAACCGGTATCCCACGTTTCTCACGGTCCCGATCAGGTGTTCGTATTCGCCACCCAGCTTGGCTCTCAGACGGCGGATGTGCACGTCGACCGTTCTGGTGCCGCCGTAGTAGTCGTAACCCCAGACCTCCTGGAGGAGTTGGGCCCTGGTGAAGACCCTGCCCGGGTGCTGAACCAGGTACTTGAGCAGTTCGAATTCCTTATAGGCCAGATCGATGGGGCGGCCGTGGACCCTGGCCGTGTAGCTCTCGGTATCCACCACCAGGTCACCGCAACGAACCCGGCCCGTGGGGACCTGATCCTCGGTGATGCGTTGATGCTGGTCGGCCTGGACCTGGGGGGTGTCCCGCTGGCAGACCAGGCGCAGGCGGGCCTCCACCTCGGCCGGGGAAGCGGTTTGGACCACCACGTCCGCCACGCCCCATTGGGCGTTGACCACGGTGAACCCTCCCTCGCTCAGAATCAGGATGATCGGTGTCGTCAGTCCCGAGGCGCGTAACAGGCTGCAGATGGTCTTGGCATTCGCCAGGTCGTCGCTGGCGTCGATGAAGAGGACGGTGTCCTCGGGCATCTTGACCAGTGAGGCGGCATCGAGGGGGAGGACCCTGACGCGATGGGAAAGGAGGGCCAATGCCGGCAGAACGGTCGCGGGATCCTTGGCAAAGGTCATCAGCGTCAGATCGGTCATGCCCCACCCTCCTTCATCGTGTGCAGTCCACTGTATGCGAACAGGATGAACAATTGTCATCATTGTACAATCAGGCTTGTCGCCGGTCTCACAATCCGATACAGGGTATTCCGTGCCGTGACCGTCCTCAGGGAGGGTGCCTGACTTAGGATTGTTGGTAACGATCGGTCAATGAAACCTGCCGAAACCGGCGAACAGGAGGATACGTGGTGGATACCGTCAAGCGGACCGGGGGTAAATCCCCCATGGTGGCCCAGCTGCTGACTCTTGCCCTGCTGATTCTGCCCTCCCTGGCGGCCTGGGCGCTGGGAGTCCTTGGTGTGTCCGGTATCCTTCAGTCCGTTCTTGTGGTGGTCGCCATATTCGCCCTGGTGGTCTGCTGGCCCTTCGTGGGTCCAGGTATCCCCATCGATCCGGATAGGGGTATCGCCGCCCTGCTGGGTCTGATATCGCTGGCTCTTGTCTTCATCCTGCCCGGCTTTACGGGTCTGGAAGGGATCTGGAGCAGTGGGGGCGACCCGGGTTCCACCTGGCCCCTGGCCAGGCTTTGGTTGGAGTCCACCGGCCTCCTGCTGACCATCCTGGCTGTGGTCATGTTCGTCCGGCAGATGGCCCGGAAGAATCGGCGAATGGTGATTCGCGGCATCTCCGCCACCGCCCTTTCCGGTCTGGCGGTGGTCTGTGCGTCGGGATGGGTCCTTCTTCCCTCCTTCTGCTCGCTTGTCGCCGGCTCCATGGAGGCCGCCCCTCTGGCCGTGGTGCTGGTTGTGGTGGTCGGTCTGATTCTGCTGGTGGGGCTTGTCCTGGCCGGTAGGGAGTGGGGGCGGGATCTGGCTATCGCGGATGCCGAAGAGGTCGAAAAGACCGGCCAGACCAATCGTGTTGGGCCTGCCTGGTTTGGGATGGCCCTGGTGCCGGTCATGCTTTCCGGAGCCTTGGTGGTGCTGTCCATCACGGCCCTGCACTTCCTGGTCTGACAACTCCCCTGTCTGCTTGTGGTTCAGGGGAGGATGCCCAGGTGCTCCATGAATATCTGGACGCCCATGGCGATAAGTATGATGCCGCCTGCTATCTGGGCCGGCTTGCACCATCGCGCCCCGAAGAGGTTGCCGATTCGCAGGCCGAGCATGGAAGCCAGGGCCGTCACCGTTCCTATGACCAGTACGGCCAGCCAGATATTGACATCCATCAGGGCCAGGCTGGCACCGACCCCAAAGGCATCGATGCTGGTGGCGATGGACAGGGGGAGCATGTTCCTCCAGGAGAAGGGTTCCTTGGCCTGGGTCGACGGCTGGTCCTCCTTGTAGGCAATCGCCTTCGATCCGGTCTCCTCTGAATCGGTTTCTTCCCGGCCTGCCTCGCCCTGTTCGGCTCCCTCCTCCTCATCGGGTTCGAAAACCGCCTCGCGAATCATGTTGATGCCGATGATTCCCAATAGTCCCATGATGATCCAGTGATCAACCGCTGTTACATAATCTTCAAGCAGGGAGGCGGCGAAGTAACCGATCAGGGGGAACAGGGCCTGGAACCCTCCGAACCAGAGTCCGACCAACCAGTGATGACGTACTTCAAGCTTACGGACGGTGAGTCCCTTGCCTATGGACACGGCAAAGGAATCTGCGGACACGCCTAAGGAAATCAGTATGAGTCTGATGAACACAGCATTCCTCGATACGTTCATCCCATAAGGGGATGGGCCTCGACCAGGTTTCCTCGAACCCGCCTACGCCTCGGGTGCGTTGACAGCGGAACTGCCGAATAGTCGGCTTTGAATTCGCTGAATGCTGTTCACTTGTCACGCCTACTAGATACGAGTGCTCAGTATACCCAACTGAGGCGGGGCGTGGCAAGGTGTCTTCATCGACGGGCCGCCCTATTTATCCCGATATGTGACCGCGTAGAGATTCCCGTTCTGATATCGGGCCATGTAGACGTCAGAGACCTTCCTGATCCCCTTGTCGTTCAGGCTCTTCATCAGCCACTCCTCGTCCTTGCCCATCATGTCCAGCACATCGGGATCGGCACGGCCGTCCAGGATTACCGGATAGCGCACGTCCTGGTCCTCCTTGGAGATGACCGTCAAACCGCCGTTCTGCTCGACGATGCATCGCTTGACGTCCCGGATATCGTTGATTCCCTTGGTCCGCAGCTTGAAATCAACCTCTTTGGCGGTCAGGTTCACCTTCAGGCAGTTCCTGACGAGGAGTTCCCCGTTTTTGATGATGGTGACCGGTTCCCCGTCAATGTACTTCCCCACGATGTGGATGTGGGTCTTGGCATACCTGGTCAGCAGAATCAGCGCAGCCCAGATCAGCAGGATGACGACATACTGGGCCATGGAAATGGAGTTGCTGTAGATCACGCCGCCGATGATGCCGCCCAGCACGTAGTTCTGCAACTGGTCCATGGGTGAGGTGGGGGCAAGGTTCCCCTTGCCGGTCACGTTGATCAGGAGGGTGATGAAGAGAAGACCGACAATCAGCTTCAGGGCCACGTTGACGTAGAAATTGATATCCATGGGTCACTCTCCAATCACGGTGATGTCGGGCTTGTAAAGGTCGGCCTTCTCCAGGAGGAACTCCGAGCCGGAACTGTTGAACACCAGGGTGTAGTAGCCCTTGGGTGTCTTGATGATCATGTCGTTGTTCCTGGAGGTGTCGTTGATGCTGATGGTCCGGGGGTCCACGTCCAGCTTGGCCGCCGACTTCTCGATGACGACGGTCAACTGGCCGCTCTGGACACTGGCCGTGCGCAGGTTGGTGAAGTCGCTGTACTGTATAGCGGCAGCCAGCAGGAGGAGGGTGCCCAGGATGATGGCCAGGTCCTTGAATTTCCGATCCCACTTACGTCGGGCATACATGACCAGGAAGAAGAGGAAGGCCAGGGCCAGGGCGACGATGATGACGATCTTGATCAGCCGCCAGTCGGTCTGGCCCCCTTTGAGATAGGTATAGGTATAAAAGGTCATAGCGGCTCCCTGCTATTACGGGCATCTCCTACTTCGCATGGTAGACGGGTCAAGCAGTAATCGATGGATTTGAGGCGGTGCGAGCGCCCTTGCTCGGCAACACTGTGAGCAGTTGCACATTCATCTGCGGATATGCAAGTGGTGTGCCGACAATACGGGGAATGTCGACACACCACTTCCGCCACAATGGGCGGTGAAATCAGAACGGTCCGTTGACCTTACTTCTGGTTGGCCAGGCGCTCGCGAGCGGCCTTGATCTCGGTTTCGGCAGCCTCGGCATTGGTCCAGAAGTCGCCGGGCATGACCTCCTTGCCGGGCTCCAGGGCCTTGTACTGCTCGAAGAAGTGCTTGATCTCCTGCTTGTGGAAGTCGGAGACATCGTCGATGTCCTTGATGTCATCGAAGCGGACATCGGCGGGCACACAGAGAACCTTGTCGTCACCGCCCGCTTCGTCGACCATGTGGTACAGGCCAACGGCGCGGCACTCGATGATGCAGCCGGGGAAGACGGAGTTCGGAATCATGACCAGCGCGTCCAGGGGATCGCCGTCCTCGCCCAGGGTGTCCTCGATGTAGCCGTAGTCGTCGGGGTAGCCCATGGAGGTGAAGAGGGTACGGTCCAGCATGATGCGTCCGCTTTCGTGGTCCACCTCGTACTTATTGCGCGAACCGCGGGGAATCTCGACCAGCACGTTGAAGGTCTCTGCCATAGTCCTGTCTCCTTTGTCTGGCCGTGGCCACGCGGGCTCGGCCGAATCGGGTGTTTTCTCATACACAGCATAGCCAGGCGGGCGCACATTCGACCACATCCTTTCCGGGGTGAGAGCCTGGCCGGTTCCCGGGGTCATACTCAGGGTCCGCGGGGTGGAGGATGCCTGGCTGGATGACTTTCGAAGACAGTGCATTTCCGCCCCTGCTCCCAGCCTTGACCATCCCTGGCCGAGGATTTCAATCCGAAGAAAAGGACGAAGATGAAACAAAGAAGACAAGGCCCCAGTCCGCTGGCTTTGGTGATTGCCCTGGTGGTCATGCTGGTGCCGCTGTCGCCGGCCATGGCGGGAGGTGGGTCCGGGCATGCCGGAGGCGGCGCAGTAGGGCATGGCGCCTTTTGGCAGGGCTGGGCCTACCGTGACGATGATTCGGGAGGGTTTGGTGGTTATACGGTAGCCAGTATCGACAAGGCCTTTGGGGTCATGCGTATCAGGGACGGGGCGAATGGCACCACGGCCCGGGTCAAGCGTGAGGCCTTGGAGGAGGCCAACAGGAACTGCATGGGCAGATTTGACCAGGCCCATCCCGACAGGGTCGGTCAGGGGAACTGCCGGGTCACCGGCGTGGGCGTCGTTGTCGGCATGAGTGATGGGCAACGGGTCTTCGACGGGGTGAGCATGGCCCAGCACTCCATTTGGATGGACAACTGGCGACGGTCCGTGGCGGTCCGGCCATACAGCAACCGGGGTGTCTCCTACCGAACAAGCCAGGCTTTTTGGGACCAGCCCGGAGATTCGCTGGATGGATTGGCCGAGCGGTATGCCGGCAACGAGCGCAGCATCTCCCTGGTGGTGCTCATGCTTAACGACTTCGAACCCAGGCCGGCCGATCAACCGCCAACCCAGGCCGACAAGCAGGTCGAGCTGGGGACCAGTGCGGACCAGATGACGAATCAGACGCGGATTACCACCGATACAGGAGCCAACGGCCGTGAACTGGTTTTCCGAGACGACTTCCAGCCCATGGGGCAGCGGTACACCGTCGGCAACCAAAGGGTGATTGACCTGACGGATGGGCAGGATCTGAGCGGTCGCTTTGACTTCAACACCGTGACCGGGGCCACCCCACCCGCGAATCGTGCCGTGGCCGTTTGGCGGGGAGGTGACATGCCGGCGAACCATGTCTGGCAGTGGGGCCTGGATGTGACCGTGCACCAGCCGACCATCAATATCCTGCAGGATACGGGTGCTGTCTGGTGGAAGGGGGTAACCCTTGAGGTCGAGCATCCTACCCCGACACGGAGCTTCCCCACCTGGGCGCCCAACCCCGACAAGTCTTGGGTGCTCCGAAACCCTTCAACAGGCCAGTGGCACACTGTCATCGATCCGGAACGCACCAACCGGACCGGAGCCGATGGTCATGTCTTTCTGGACGGTGACGAGGTCGGTGCCGTGGTCAACGCCACCGTGGATTCCGGCCTCATCCAGGCTCCCGACTTGCTTTCCTTGGATGACGACTGGTCCGCTGCCGACTATCTGGTTGATCAGGAAGGTGCCGAAAAGGTGCGGGTCTATGAGGCCAAAGGTGTAGCGGATGGTGATGGCCGTTACCGGCAAAGCAGCGTTTCGGACATCAGTGAGCATGGTGTTGACGTGACCGATCGGTTCGATATCACCGCTTCTGGAACGACGGTCAGAGCCAGGGCCAAGAGCGGTTACCTGGCGCGTCTGCAGAGGATGCCGAACCCCTTGCAGGTGACCATGCTGGTGCCGTTCGTCGTCAACTTCGCCAATGGTGGCGGGGCGGCGCAGGTCCGGCAGGATATGGGCAAGGGCCCGGGTGAAGAGGTGAACTTCTGTGCTGCCATGCCTGCCCAGCCGGGTGGGGACGGGTCCTTGACCAACAGGGGATTCCAGACCGTCAATGGGCAGACTGCTGAAACCAACCGTCCGGGTATCTGCGCCTACCTGCCTCCCGTCAGGAAGGACGTGGTCTCCGAGTCCAGCCAGGGAGGCACCCAGGGAAGTGTGGACGGAAAGATCGTCCATCCCGGCCAGCGACTGGAGTACCAGCTGGACTCACAGCCCTCCCTTCCCGCAAGCCTGGCCTATCCGGTCAAGGAGATTACCTTCACCGACACCTACGACCAGTGGTTCAGGCCGGACAAACAAACCCTTGAGATGATGGACCTTGCCAAGGGTAGGCCGATTCCCAAGAGCGGATACTCCACGCATTGGGACGATCGCCTGCACCTGGTCCGTGTTTCCCTGAAGGATGCAGGTCTGATTGGGCAGTGGCTGGCCTCGGGCAATCCCAGGGTCCAGCTTCGCTTCGAGGGAGTGGTGGATAAGGCGGCCCCGACCGATCATCGGGTGGACAACCAGTGGGTGCTCACCATCAATAACTCCCTGACCCCCTCGAATCGGGTCGTCAACCCGCCCCCGAAGGTCAACCCTGTCAAACGTGTTGTCAGCTCCCGCGATCAGACGGTCAACATCGATGGGCGGACCCTTCTCCAGGGGGATACGGGGGTTTACCGGATAACCATGGATGTCAGCCAGTCCGACCTGGCATACAAGGTATGGAGACTTGGCCTGGTGGATGACTTCGACGATGAGCACCTCAGCATTGATCCGGGCCACATCCGGGTCATGGGATCAGACGGGCAGGACTACACCGCTCGGTTCAACATTCAGATTCAGGGTGGGGTTGTGTACGCCTTCGCCAGGACCGTCGACACCTTCATCCCGGCAACCGGCCTGACTGTAAACGGCGATCCGCAGCCCGCGGATCTGGCGGCCTATGCTCGCAGAATCGGGCATAGCCCTCTGGGTGAACCGTCCATCGACCAGTCCCTGCTCGGGCGCACCTATGATCTCATCCTGCCCTACCGGGTCATCAGGGTCGGGCGCGGACAGGTGCTGAGGAACCAGGGCATACAGGTGTTGAATGACATCAGGCGCAAGACCAACGTCGTCTCCAACCCCCTGCAACCCCTCAATCCGACCAAGGACGTTGTGGTGGCAGTGGGAGGCAGGGGCTCAGATGGCAGGAGCGTCTACCGTGACGATTCCTTCCTGTACAGGTTGGACTCAAGCATCCTTCCCCCAGGCAGGGCCTACCCCCAGGTGGACCAATGGCGGATTGAAGACCAACTGGTCCCTGCCGTGGATCGGTTTACGGGGCAGTGGGCCGTCTACGCCTCTCGGGACCTGTACCGGGGTGGCAAGGTTCTGGTTCATAAGGGTGGGCAACTGGCTGGTTCCGACTTTGATGCTTCGCCATTGGGCGGTGATCTCTTCACCCTGGTTTCCGGGTCGGATGGGAAGGTTGCGATTACCGCCACGGCAACATATCTGGCCATGGTTTCCGCCATGCCCGACCAGGAGGTGGGGTGGCGAGCCTACCTGCAGTGTCGTCGCCTGGTCACCGTCGATAGGCATGAGAACCGCTTCACCGAGTACTACCAGGACAAGGTGATTCCCTCCAATGCGGTGTGGACCAGGACACCGGAGCTGACCCCAGGCCTGCATGTGGAGAAGTTCGACAAGGTCAGCGGGTATCCGGATGGCGATCGGGACCATCCCAGCCAGGCCCTGCCTGTCGCCGGTGATACGGATATTGTCTTCCGCATCACCAACGATTCCGGCAAGGATCCGGGTACAGGAGGAGGTCCCCTTTTCCGGGCCAAGGATCTCACTCTGGAGGATTGGACGGTCAATGGCGGTGGCCGGGTCATTGACTTCAGGTATCCGCAGGGGTGGAATGACCTGATTCTCAAACCCGGACAGTCAGTGGACGTTCATGGAACCCTGGTGGGGGTGTCCGGACACCATACCGACAGGGCGAGGGTAAAGGGAAGTCCACTGACCACCTGTCCGGTCGATTCTCCTGACTCCATGCCGGATCAGGACGGCTCCCTGACCCGGACGGCCGCAGCCGGAGGATCCGAGCCGGTCGAGGGGCAAACCCTGTGCGCAGACACCGAGGTTGAGTCCAACCTTGATGACTGGAATGGGACCTCGTCAGGCTTGTCGGCAACAGGTGCCCAGGTTTCCCTGGCCCTGGTCCTGCTCACCATCTCGTCCTTCGTCGGGTTGGTCGTCCTCCTTCTCGTCAGGAAGAGGCGGAAGTAGCCGGTGATCCGAAAAGGCAGCCGGTTTTGACCCCTGGAGACCCCTACCCTTTTGCCCGTCCTGGCCCCTGCTCTCCAGATTTCCTCCGGGAAACCTCAGAGTGGTGAGCGATGGCGGGAGAAAAGAAAAACCTGGAATTCCTCAGAATTCCAGGCCACTGGTAGCGGGGTCAGGATTTGAACCTGAGACCTCTGGGTTATGAGCCCAGCGAGCTACCGAACTGCTCCACCCCGCGTCGGCTGTGTTGCACAGCAGTTATCCATCTTACGGATTGGTCGACTTTTGTCAAGTTTCGGCGATTGCGTGGGTCACCAATCGGAAGTCCCGGGGTCGCAGAAACCGGATAGGGGATAATGGACCTATGCCTATCACCGTCCCCACCGGGTTGCCTGCCAGATCTATCCTGGATTCGGAGCGCATCTTTGCCCTGGAGACCCATGAGGCGGAGCGTCAGGAGATGCGCCCGCTCAGGCTGGTCATCCTCAACCTGATGCCCAAAAAGGTGGAGACCGAGACCCAGCTCCTGAGGCTGATTTCCAAGTCGCCCCTCCAGGTCGACGTCGACTTCATGAAGACCTCCACCCACGAGGCCACCCACACCAGCCAGGACCACCTGGTCAAGTTCTACGAGAACCTGGATGTGCTCCGGAACAACTGCTACGACGGCCTTATCGTAACCGGGGCCCCGGTGGAACAACTGGAGTTCGAAGAGGTCGACTACTGGGATGAACTGACCCGTATCCTGGACTGGGCCGGTAGCCATGTCTTTTCGACCATGTATCTCTGCTGGGGTGCCATGGCCGCCCTCTACCATCGGTACGGCGTCGCCAAGCACCTCCTCGACCGTAAACTCTTTGGGGTCTTCCCCCAGTACCTTCAGGACGAGTACTGCTTCATTACCAACGGGTTTGACGAGATTTCCCTTCAACCCCACTCCCGCCTGGCCGGTGTGGACGAGGACCAGGTGCGGGCCTGCCCGGACCTGCAGGTGCTGACCTGGGGCCCGCAATCTGGTCCCGGCCTGATCTGCACCCAGGACTTTTCGGAGATATTCTCCCTGGGCCACTGGGAGTATGACCGCGCCACCCTGGCCCAGGAATATCGCCGCGATACGGATAGGGGGCTCTGCAATGTCCCCTTCCCGACCAACTACTTCCCCCACGACGACCCCACCCTGGAACCCGTCTTTTCATGGCGGGCCCACGCCAACCTCCTTTGGCGCAACTGGCTGAACTGGGTATATGAGACCACTCCCTACGACCTGGCCATGGTTCCGGCCCTGCGTGCGGCCGGCAAGTTGGGCACGGACCGGTCCATCAGGCACGAGCCGGGTGCGCCCCGTCGTGACCGGTACCGCCCCCTGGAAACCGATGGATATGGGCTGGTCAGGGGAGGCTTCGACAAGGTCGATGAAGAGTTTTAATCTTCCTATCGGCCAGTTCCGGATGGAATTTTCGGTGCCCAATCTGATTTTCGTAACAAGCCTGTGAGGTGTCGGTTACGAGCAAGCGATGTGTTGGGCTACACTACCGATACGGTGCCGCTAAATAGAGCGTATCCGCGCTATAGTGAGCACTACGTCGTTTCAGGAGGCGATAGATGTTAGAGGCAATAGGGAGTGGGACAATCAGTCTGGCCATGGCCACGCCGAGCGAGCTCCCTTCCGTTGACGATTTTCTGCCTCCGGAGATCCTTTTCCAGGGGACGCCATTCGCCATGAACCGGATCATTCTGGTCAGGCTTGTCGCCATGGTGGTCATTCTTTTGGTCCTGGGCATTACGGCTTCCCGGGCCAAACTGATTCCCTCGCGCTGGCAGGGGGCTGTCGAGTGGGTCATCGAGTTCATTCGCGACTCCGTGGTCTACGACACCCTGGGCGAGGTACGTGGCAAGCGCTACGTACCCATGATCACGACCATCTTCCTGACCGTCCTGGTGTTCAACCTCTGCGGCATCATTCCTGGCATGAACATCGCGGCCACGGCCACGATCACCATGCCCCTGGTGTTCGCGCTCTGGACCTTCTGCCAGTACATGATCACCGGCATCCGGGAGCAGGGGTTCTGGGGCTACTTCAAGACCGAGCTCTTCCCCGCCGGGGTGCCCTGGCCCTTGTACATCATTCTTACCCCCATCCAGTTGCTTGAGATGATCATCGTCAAGCCGGCCTCCCTGACCATCCGGCTTTTCGCCAACATGGTCGCCGGCCACCTCCTGGTGGCCGTCAGCCTGGCCTTCACCCAGTTCTACGTCATCGAGGCCACCAACAAGCTTCTCGCCCTGGCGGGCGTCGGCTGGTTCGCTCTGGGCTTTGCCCTGACGGCCTTCGAGATTTTCGTGGCTGCCCTGCAGGCCTATATTTTCGCCATCCTTTCAACGGTTTATATCTCCATGAGTTACCCCGAGGAGGACTGAACCGATGAATCGCAACCGCAGACTCCGGTAAGGGGCATATCCTGGAGGCCCCGTACGGGAGTCTGACGTTTGCATCAATAGAGTTTTGCGGTACCGACAGGTTCACAGCGATCGGTACCGTGCCAAGATCCAAGAACCGGCAACGGTCTAGGAAAGGAAAATAAATGGACATCATCACTCTTGCTGAGGTCTCCGGCAATCTGAGCATCCTGGGCTACGGCATCGCCGCCCTGGGTCCTGCCCTGGGACTGGGCATCGCGGTGGGCAAGACCGTTGAGAGCATGGCCCGTCAGCCCGAGATCAGCGGACAGCTGCGTACCACCATGTTCATCGGTCTGGCCCTGATTGAGGTGCTGGCACTGCTGGGCTTCGTGGCTCTCTTCATCGCCTGATTCCATGCGGCGGATGCATCGCCATGATGCACAAGATGGCATGGCTTCGATAGCGGAAAGGAGGAGCCAATGAACGCAGTAGCAGCCGGCAACGGGATAGAACTGTTCATCCCCAAGCTCTACGACATCGTATGGTCTTTGATCATCCTGCTCATTCTTGCTGTCTTCTTCTATAAGTTCTTCATGCCGAAGTTCCAGTCGATTTTCGATGAGCGCTCGGCCAGGATCGAAGGCAACATCCAGAAGGCCAAGAAGGCGAAGGATGATGCCGATGAGGCCAAGAAGAAGTATGAGGACCAGTTGGGCAAGGCCCGCGTGGAGGCTTCGCAGATTCGGGATGATGCCCGGGCCGAGGCATCCAGGATAGTCGCGGATGCCCGTAGCAGGGCCGAGACCGAGGCGAGCCAGATTACCGAGAACGCCCAGCGTTCCCTGCAATCCCAGCAGCAGCAGGCCCTGGTCTCCCTGAAAGGTGAGGTGGGTACCCTGGCCACCGCACTGGCGGGCAAGATCCTGGGTTCCCAGTTGCAGGACAGTGCCGTGCAGTCCTCCATGATCGACTCGATCATCGCGGATGCCGACAAGGACGAAGCGGACAAGCAGAAGGCATGATGACTGACAGGCAGACTGCAGGATCATCGTTCACGCGGAAGGGGAGGTGAGATGCGAGGAGAGACTTCACTGGCCTCCGACAAGGAGACCCGCGACAAGTATGCACCCCGGCTGAAGAGCAAGGGGGAGGATGCTCTCCGTGTCGCCACGGAGCTCTATGCCTTCGTCAACCTGCTGGATGCCAACAAGACCCTGGAGAGGGCCCTGACCGACCCCTCCCGTTCGGCCGCCGACAAGCAGCAGGTGATCGACCTGATTCTGGGCCAGGAGGCCGACCCCCTGACCGTGGATATCCTCCACGACCTGGTGGGCCACCAGTGGAGCAGGATTGCCCACATCGCCAATGCCGCGGAGGACCTGTCCGTGGATGCGACGGCCTATTATGCCGACGCCCTGGGTATCACCAACCAGGTGGCCGGTGAGCTGGCGGAGATACACTCCGCCCTCCTGGGCATGCCCCTGGTGCTCTTCCACCTTTCGGATGAGTACGGCAGGCCCGAGGCCCGGGTGAATCTGCTGAAGTCCCTGTTGGACGGGCAGGATATGCACCCGGTCACTGAGCAGCTCGCCCTGAACGCCACCCAGGATCTACGCGGGCGGCGCTTCCCCGACACGGTCATGTGGCTGGTCGACAGGTTCTCCGAACACATGGACCAGGTCATGGTCACCGTCACCACGGCGGTCCCCATGAGCGATGAACAGTCCAGCCGTATCCAGGATGTATATGGACGCAAGTTGGGTAAACCGGTCCATATCAATTCGGTTGTTGACTCATCGGTCCTTGGTGGCATGAAGGTCCAGTACGGGTCGGTCTCCACGGACGGCACGGTGGCGACCCAGCTGAAGCACCTGCGACGGCGGATGACGACGGCGGGATGAGGCCGGAAAAAGAATGACAGACTTGAACAAGAACGAAAATAAGGAGTGATCATGGCAGAAATGACCATTGATCCCGCCGTTGTGCGCAAGGCGCTCGACCAGTTCGTCGAGTCCTACCAGCCGACGAATACCCCCACCGAGGAGGTGGGCTACGTTCGGACGGCCGGCGACGGTATCGCGCACGTAGAGGGACTGCCCGGCTGCATGGCCAATGAGTTGCTGACCTTCGAGGACGGCACGCTGGGCCTGGCCTTCAACCTGGACGCCAGGGAGATTGGTGTGGTCATCCTTGGTGACTTCGCAGGGGTCGAAGAGGGCCAGGAAGTCCACAGGACGGGGGAGGTGCTCTCGGTCCCCGTCGGTGACGGCTACCTGGGACGCACTGTCAACCCGCTGGGTGAGCCCATTGACGGTCTTGGTGAAATCAAGAGCGAGGGTCGAAGAATACTCGAGGCCCAGGCTCCTGACGTCATGCACAGGCATCCCGTCGACGAGCCCCTGTCCACCGGCATCAAGGCCATCGACGCCATGACCCCCGTTGGCCGGGGTCAGCGCCAGCTGATCATCGGTGACAGGCAGACCGGCAAGACGGCTATCGCCATCGACACGATCATCAACCAGAAGCGGAACTGGGAGTCGGGCGACCCCAAGAAGCAGGTGCGTTGCATCTACGTGGCCATCGGGCAGAAGGGCACCACGATTGCTTCGGTCCGTTCCTCCCTGGAGGAGGCCGGGGCCATGGAGTACACCACCATCGTGGCCTCCCCGGCTTCCGACTCCGCAGGGTTCAAGTACATCGCCCCCTACACCGGTTCGGCCATCGGCCAGCACTGGATGTACGGCGGCAAGCACGTTCTGATTGTCTTCGACGATCTGAGCAAGCAGGCGGAGGCCTATCGGTCCATCTCCCTCCTGCTCCGCCGCCCGCCGGGGCGTGAGGCGTATCCCGGAGACGTCTTCTACCTGCATTCGCGCCTGCTGGAACGCTGCGCGAAGCTCTCCGATGATTTGGGTGGCGGTTCCATGACCGGTCTGCCGATCATCGAGACCAAGGCGAACGACGTCTCGGCCTATATCCCGACCAACGTGATTTCCATCACCGATGGTCAGATATTCCTTCAGTCCGACCTCTTCAACGCCAACCAGCGTCCTGCCGTCGATGTGGGCATCTCCGTCTCCCGAGTGGGTGGCGCCGCCCAGACCAAGGCTCTGAAGAAGGTCTCCTCGACTCTGAAAATCTCCCTGGCCCAGTATCGTTCGCTCCAGTCCTTCGCCATGTTCGCCTCGGATCTGGATGCGGCCTCCAAGGCCCAGCTGACCCGTGGAGCCAGGCTGACCGAGCTGCTCAAGCAGCCCCAGTTCACGCCTTACTCCATGGAGAAGCAGGTTGTTTCCGTCTGGGTCGGCACCCACGGCAAGCTGGATGATCTGGACCTGGAGGACGTCCTACCCTACGAGTCCGGCCTCCTGGATTACCTGGACCACAACACGGACATCCTCAAGACCATCCGCGACACCGAGGACTTCACCAAGGAGACCGAGCAGGCCCTGGAGAAGGCCGTGGACGAGTTCGCCAAGACCTTTGTGACCCATAACGGCAAGACCCTGGACGGTCGTCAGGCCGAGCAGGATGAGGAGGACCAGCCGGTCGCGGTCCAGCAGGAGAAGCTGGTCGCCGAGGGTGGCAAGAGCGGTAAGGCCGGGAAGCGGTAGATCATGGCCTCACAACTCGCATTCAAGTCAAGGATCGCCTCTACACGGGCCTTGGAGAAGATCTTCAATGCCCAGGAGATGATAGCCTCCTCGCATATCGCCAAGGCCCGTACCGTGGCCCTGGATGCGAAGCCTTACTCCGATGCGATCTTCGATGCGGTCCAGGCTCTGGTGGCCCATACGGACGACATTCGTCATCCGATTGTCCGGAAGGACGAAAAGAACCCGCGTGTGGCCGTTCTGGCACTGACCGCCGACCGTGGCATGGCCGGTGCCTATACCTCCTCGGTCATCAGGGAGACGGAGTCCCTGCTGGAACGTCTGGACCGGCAGGGCCGTCAGCCTGAACTCTTCGTCTACGGACGTCGTGGTATCTCCTACTACAAGTACCGCAACCGAGACATCGCCAGAACCTGGGAGGGTGAAAGCGATCGGCCTGGGGTGAGTGTAGCCAGGGAGATATCGGATGCTCTCCTGGAGACCTATATGACTCCGGCCGAAAAGGGCGGGGTCTCCGAGCTCTATATCGTGTTCACGGAGTTCATCAATATGGTCGTCCAGAAGGTACGCGTCCTGCGGATGCTGCCGCTGGAACTGGTTCGTCCCGATGAGGAGGACCCTCAGCAGGCCGTGGATTCACCCGAACCGGGAGACCAGGGCACGGTTGGCGAGCCCGGCAGCCACTATGCGGCCCTGTATGACTTCGAACCCAGTCCCCAAGAGGTATTGGATGCAGTTCTGCCCAAGTACATCCAGTCACGCATCCACGAATGTCTGCTCACCTCGGCCGCCTCGGAGACGGCCAGCAGGCAGAACGCCATGCACACGGCAACGGACAACGCCAGAAGTCTGATCGACGATCTGACCAGGAAGCTTAATGCCTCCCGTCAGGCCTCGATCACCCAGGAACTTACCGAGATCGTCGGCAGTGCCGATGCGCTCAACAAAGAGGAAGAGTAGGAACGCCAATGGTTGCACAGCAAGCAGAGACGACCACAGCGAGCCACCAGCAGGATTCGGCCTCCAAGGGCCGGGTCACCCGTGTCCAGGGATCGGTCATCGATGTCGAGTTCCCGGCAGGCCACCTGCCGGATATCTACAACGCACTGACCGTCGATCTGAGCAAGTCCTCCGACACGGAGGGCGAGTCCCTGACCACAATCATGCTGGAGGTCGAGCAGCACCTGGGTGATTCCACGGTGCGTACGGTGGCCCTGAAGCCTACGGACGGTCTGGTCCGCGGTGCCACGGTCACCGACACGGGTGGCCCCATCGAGGTGCCCGTGGGTGATGTGACCAAGGGGCACGTCTTCGATGTGGCCGGAAACATCCTGAACAAGAAGGATGGCGAGAAGATAGAGGTCAAGGATCGCTGGCCCATCCACCGCAATCCTCCTGCCTTCGACCAGTTGGAATCCAAGACCCAGATGTTCGAGACGGGCATCAAGGTCATCGATCTGCTGACCCCCTATGTAGAGGGTGGCAAAATCGGTCTGTTCGGCGGTGCAGGCGTGGGCAAGACCGTGCTCATCCAGGAGATGATTCAGCGTGTGGCCCAGAACCACGGCGGTGTTTCGGTCTTCGCAGGCGTCGGAGAGCGTACCCGTGAGGGCAACGACCTGATCGGGGAAATGGAAGAGGCCGGCGTATTGGAGAAGACCGCACTGGTCTTCGGCCAGATGGACGAGCCCCCGGGGACCCGTCTGCGTGTCCCGCTGACCGCCCTGACCATGTCGGAGTACTTCCGCGACGTGCAAAACCAGGATGTGTTGCTCTTTATCGACAACATCTTCCGGTTCACCCAGGCCGGTTCCGAGGTCTCGACCCTGCTGGGTCGTATGCCCTCCGCCGTAGGCTATCAGCCCAACCTGGCGGATGAGATGGGTGCCCTCCAGGAGCGCATCACCTCGACCCGCGGTCATTCGATCACCTCCCTCCAGGCCATTTACGTGCCTGCGGATGATTACACCGATCCCGCACCCGCCACCACCTTCGCCCACCTGGATGCCACCACCGAGCTCAGCCGCGATATCGCCTCCAAGGGCATCTACCCGGCTGTCGACCCGCTGGCCTCGACCTCCAGGATTCTGGACCCCCGCTATGTCGGCCAGGCTCACTATGACTGCGCCAACAGGGTCAAGGCCATCCTGCAGAGGAACAAGGAGCTTCAGGACATCATCGCCCTGATCGGTATCGACGAGCTGGGCGAGGAGGACAAGACCACCGTCAACCGAGCCCGTAAGATCGAGCAGTTCCTGGGGCAGAACTTCTACGTGGCTGAGAAGTTCACCGGTCGCAAGGGTTCATATGTTCCGGCGGACGAGACCATCGAGGCCTTCACCCGCATCTGCGACGGCGCCTATGATGACGTGCCCGAACAGGCCTTCTCCGGTATCGGCGGTATCGATGACCTGGAGAAGAAGTGGCATGACATGCAGAAGGAATACCAGGCATAATGGCAGGCACTGAAAAGACCTCCATGCAGGTCACCATCGTTTCGGCCGACAAGCCTGTCTGGTCAGGGCAGGCTCGGTCGGTCACGGTGCCGGCCACGATGGGTTCCATGGGTATCATGCCGGGCCATGAGCCGATTCTCGCCCTGCTCAAGGAGGGGGATGTCTCGGTTCAGACTCCGGACGGAGGGAAACGGAGCTTCCACGTTGACAGCGGCTTCGCCTCTTTCGATACCAACATACTGACCGTGGCCGTCGACCACTCCATGGACGACCAACAGGGCTGAAATCGGTCCCGTCCGGCCGGTGGAGGCTCCGCTTCCACGGCCGGCCAATCCGGACCGTCGAGGGTCTGCCCCTACCGGGCAGGCCCTTTTCTGTTCCCTTATCAGGGCATCTTTGAATACCACGAGCGGACGGTCCGATGTCGGCTTGCTGATATATTGGCTCACGTGCGAATCATTGTTGCCGATTGCTCGGCCGAATACTCCGGACGACTCAACACCACCCTGGGTCCCGCCAAGCGGGTAATCCTGGTCAAGGCCGATCAGAGCTGCCTCATCTTCTCGGAACTCGGATCCTATAAGCCCCTGAACTGGATGTGCGCCCCCTGCACACTCAGGGAAATCGTTCCCGAGGAATGCCCCGAAACCAGCCCGGACAATGGGGGAGACGGTGATTCCGGCGACAAGAAGGCAGGCGATGCCGATATTGCCGGGCCGGGAGGCGAAGAAGGGGGCCCGACTTCCGCAGAGGAGGCGGACCAGGTCGAATCCGCAGCGCCTGAAAGCCTGATTGCCCAGGAGCAGGATGAGAACCAGTCCGGCTCGGTTCGTAAGGTGCTCAGGGTGTCTGCCGGCAAGAACAGCGATGTGCTGACCATACGGCTCTACCAGATCTACTCTGATCAGACCTTTGACCTCGGTGCGGACCCGGGGGTGGTCAAGGATGGAGTGGAGGCCCATCTTCAGCGTTGCCTGGCCCAGCAGATCGAACGGATCGGCGAAGGTGCCAGGTTGGTCAGGCGTGAGTATCCCACCCCAATCGGGCCTGTGGATATCATGGCCATTGACGGCGAAGGCATGCATGTGGCCGTCGAAATCAAACGAAATGGCGGCATAGACGGGGTGGAGCAGCTCACCCGTTACTGCCAGCTTCTCAACCGCGACCCTCTGCTGGCCCCGGTCCGTGGAATCTTTGCCGCCCAGACCATCACACCCCAGGCCCGTACCCTGGCCGAGGACAGGGGGTTCGAGTGTCTGGTGCTGGACTACGAGGAGATGAAGGGCACCGACGACGGCGAACTGACCCTCTTCTGATGGAATCGTCGCCACGTCGGTCGGGTTGTGAGACGGATATCACACATGCGTGATTTTCGGCCCGGAAGGGCCTGATATCACTAGATATAGTGACTCGACCTATGACACGCCACTACTGATGGTGTTGTGCTTTCTTGTGGGGCTGTGTACAGTGCAATCAACAGGTTCTGGTTGGACCCGGTTCGGTTTACCGGAAAAGGTGAGCTGAACGGACTTCCGAACGAGTGAAGGATACAAACCCTACCATCATGGGGAAGGCGATTATGTCGATTACGGTCTACACCAAGACGCACTGTCCGCAGTGTGATGCCACCAAGCGTCAGTTGACCAAGCAGGGCTTGGACTTCGACCAGGTGGATCTGACCGCGAATCAGGAGCTGGTTGACCAGTTCATTGCCAAGGGCTTCAAGCAGACCCCGATCGTGGTTACCGATGAGGATACATGGAGCGGATACCGTCCCGACATGATCAAGAAGGTAGCGGCGACAGCCAAGGTCTACGCCTGATCAACAGGACGAAGAAGGGCCCGGTTCATGGAATATGAACCGGGCCTTTCTGTATTTCTCCCAGGTTTCGTCCACTCGGCATTCGCTGCGCATGGTGGGGAAGTCAGGGAGCAGGTGGATAACACGATATCCGTTATTCATATAACCAGAAGCGCACAGGGGAACCCCACGTCCCCTAGGATGGGCACCAGATACCGGCCTGCATCAGAGGAAGCCTCGAACAGGGTACCGGAAAGGAGGCTGATGGCATGAACTGGTCCTTCATGGCACAGAATGTGCATTTCTTCGTCAATGCGGCTTACATGACCGTCTTCATCTCCTTCTTTGGTGTGGTCTTCGCTCTTCTGGTCGGGTTTCTCTGTGCTGCCGCCGAGGTCTCGCACATCCCCCTGGTGGCCCCCGTCGCCAGGGTCTACATCGAACTCTCCCGGAATACGCCACTTCTGGTTCAGCTCTACTTCCTCTACTTCGGATTGCCAAAGCTGGGAATAAGCTGGAGTGCCCAGACCTGCGCCATCGTCGGCCTGGCCTTCCTGGGAGGATCCTACATGGCCGAGGCCATGAGGGGCGGGTTTGAGGCCGTGCCCAGGGTGCAGCGTGAATCGGCCAAGGTCCTTGGGTTTTCACCGAGTCAGACTCTGATTCATATCATCCTCCCCCAGGCCTTGGGCAGCGCGATTCCCGGGGTGGTCGCCAACGTGATTTTCCTGGTCAAGGAATCTTCGGTGGTCTCCGCCATCGCCTTGGCCGATGTCATGTACGTGACAAAGGACCTGATGGGGATTTCATATGACACCTACGAGTCCCTGGCGCTGTTGATTGTCGCCTACCTGATCATTCTCCTGCCCATATCGATCATCGGAACGGTCCTGGAAAGGAGGTTTGACTATGCACGGCGTTGAAATCCTCTTCCAGCCTGGCGTTTTCCCCCGTCTTTTCACGGGGCTCTGGGTGACTGTCTGGATAGCCGGCATCTCGGTCATCCTATCGATTCCGGTCGGTCTTCTGGTGGGGTGGCTGATGACGGTCCGAAACGGACTGGTACGTGCTGCCATGCGCATATACCTGGATTTCATCCGGATTATGCCCCAGCTGGCCCTGCTCTTCATCGCCTTCTATGGGTTCGCTCGGGCCTTTGACTGGAATCTGGATGCGACCGGGGCCTGTGTCCTCGTCTTCGTCCTCTGGGGTGGGGCGGAGCTGGGTGACCTGGTCCGCGGTGCCCTCGAATCCATCCCACGCAGCCAGTACGAATCGGCTTACGTGCTTGGTCTCAGCTCATGGCAGACCTTCCGGCGGATTATCCTGCCCCAGGCACTCCGGCGGATGCTTCCTGCCAGCGTCAACCTGGCCACGCGCATCGTTAAGACGACCTCGCTGGCGGCGCTTCTGGGTGTCATCGAGGTGATCAAGGTGGGGCAGCAGATCATCGATGCGAACAGGTTTGCGTACCCTCAGGCGACCCTGTGGATATACGGGGTGATTTTCTTCATGTATTTCTTCATCTGCTGGCCCCTCTCCCTGGTGGCGCGGCATCTGGAAAAGAGGTGGGCTCATGACTGATGGACAGGAAAACCGACCATCCGCCGGGACCGTAGACCAGGTTCAGCCTGGTGAGACGGATGGCAGGATGGGTCTGGCCGGATACCCGGACCCCTCGGGGCATACGGGGATCCCTGCATCGGCTCAGGGTCCGGTCCTGGAGGTTGAGCACCTGGTCAAGCAATACCCGGGGGCTGCCGAGCCGGTCCTGAACGATGTGTCCTTCCGGATACCCAAGGGGAAGGTCTTCGTGGTTCTGGGCCCGTCGGGGTCTGGCAAATCCACCCTTCTGAGGACCATCGCCGGTCTGGAACCCATCCAGGGCGGCAGGATTCTCCTGGATGGGGAGACCGTCGAGGCAGGCAGTTCCGACAAGGGCGGGAAAGCGCCTGGGGGGAGCCGGATCCCGGGATCCCGGAGCGCCGATCTTCGTACCAGGATTGGCATGGTCTTCCAGAGCTATGACCTCTTTCCCAACAAAACCGTCCTGGACAACGTGATTCTGGCACCGGTCCTGGTGCAGAAGCGAACCAGGGATGAGGCCCGCCAGGAGGCCCTGGAGCTGCTGGCAAGGGTGGGGTTGGCCGACCGGAAGGATGCCTGGCCCAATGAACTCTCGGGTGGGCAGCGTCAGCGGGTTGCCATCTGCCGTGCGCTGATTCTCCACCCTGAAATCATGCTCTTCGACGAGGTGACCGCGGCTTTGGACCCGGAGATGGTCCGCGAGGTCCTCCAGGTCATTCTTGAGCTGGCCGACCAGGGATTGACCATGATGATCGTAACCCACGAGATGGCGTTCGCCAGAGGCATCGCCGACCACATCGTCCTCCTGGATGGGGGAAGGCTGGTCGAGGAGTCCGATGACCCCGAACGCTTCTTCATCAATCCGGCCACGGACCGGGCCAGGCAGTTCCTCTCCACCTTTACG
Source organism: Bifidobacterium sp. M0307 (assembly GCF_016100445.1). Taxonomy (NCBI): domain Bacteria; kingdom Bacillati; phylum Actinomycetota; class Actinomycetes; order Bifidobacteriales; family Bifidobacteriaceae; genus Bifidobacterium; species Bifidobacterium sp. M0307. The sequence continues at coordinate 1,372,204 of NZ_JACFSL010000001.1, read as the reverse complement.
TACGAGCGCAGGCGTGGTGACGGGAGCGGGGGAGCGGACCGATAAGCAGATGAGCAAGTCGTCAGGCTTGCAGAGCCGGCGATTGCGATTTGAGATTTTCCGGAGGGCAACCTCCGGGAGCCGTCCATGAGGGCGGATGACCAATATGGAAATCAAGGAAAAGAGGGACTATGGCGGCGAAATCGGTGAGCCGGTTGGTTCGAGCAGCGGTGGCGGTCGGAGCTTCGATCGTAATGATGGCCTCGGTTGCGGCCTGCGGTCCGTCCGCATCCGCACCCAGCGACGCGAAGGGTGACGAGGGCAAGTCGGCGGGCACATCCCAGTCGGCACGATCCCTGGATGCCATCAAGAAGTCGGGCAAGCTGAAGGTTGCCGTCTTCTCTGACAAGGCACCCTTCGGGTATGTGGACAAGGATGGGAAGTACCAGGGGTATGACGTGGTTCTTGCGGAGCGGCTTGCCAAGGACCTGGGTGTGGAACCGGAGTACACCTCGGTCGATCCGGCAGCCCGTGTGGATGTCCTGTCCAGCAACAAGGTCGATGTGACCCTGGCCAACTTCACGGTCACGGACGAACGGGCCCGCAAGGTGGATTTCGCCAAGCCCTACATGAAGGTCTTCCTGGGTGTGGTCTCCCCTGAGTCGGCTCCCATCCAGAACGTCGAGGACCTGGAGGGGAAGACCCTGATTATCGCCAAGGGCACCACCGCCGAGCCTTTCTTCGAGAAGAACTACCCCAAGGTGAAGCTCCAGAAGTATGACCAGTACGCCGACGCGTACAGTGCCCTGCAGGACCACCGTGGAGACGCCCTGAGCACCGACAACACCGAGGTCCTGGCCTGGGCCAAGGCCAACAAGGGATTCACGGTCGGCATCACCAAGCTGGGCGATGAGGCCACAATCGCTCCAGCCGTTCAGAAGGGCAACAAGGCCCTCCTTGATTACATCAATGAGGAGATCGCCAAACTGGGGAAGGAGAACTTCTTCCACAAGGACTATGAGAAGACCCTGGCTCCGGTTTACGGTGAGGCAGCCAATCCCGATGACATCGTCATCGAAGGCGGAGTGGGCTGAAGCCTGAAATGACCGGTACCTGTATCCGCCTATGAGCGGATATGAAGGAGACCGGATACGGAAAGGGCCGGAGATTCCACCCAGATTCATAGGGTGGGACCTCCGGCCCTTTATCGGTGTTGGCTGCTAAGCCGGTCCTGTCAGTATGCGGCCAGGATATCGACCACGAAGATTAGGGTGGAGTTTGCGGGTATGCCCGACTTCTCCTGATCCCCATACCCCAGATCCGGGGGAACGATGACCAGGACCTGTGAACCTACGGTCTGGCCTGCCAGCCCCTGCTGCCAGCCCTTGACGACCTGATCAAGGCTGAAGTCCGAAGCCTGGCCCCTGTCCCAGGAAGAGTCAAACTGCTTGCCGTCGCTGGCGAGCCAGCCCGTGTAATTGGCGCTGACTGTCTGGTGCTCGCCCACCTTGGTTCCCTTGCCCTTGATCAGGGTCTGGGAGACCAGCGTATTGGTCGGCTTGTAGTTGTTCAGATCCAGGGAGGGCTTGCCTGTATTGCTCAGGCTGATTTTGGGCAGGTCGGCGGGGATATCCTTGACCTTCTCGCCCTCGGCCCGCTTGAGGTCCTTGGTCTTGGAAACGAAGGTGAGAGCCATGATGTAGCTGGACCCCTGGCTGTCCTTGCTGCTGCCCGACTGGCTGCTTTCCTGCTGGTCGTCGATGCCGATGGCGATTGTGGTGTTGATCTTCTGGCCCCGGAAGACGTCATAATAGGCGGGGATCGAGGTCTTGTCGATTACGATGGAGCACTCCGGCTTTTCCTCGTCCCAGGTGGAGTTGATTTCCTTGCCGGTCTTGGAATCGATGGCAACGCTCCGGGTGCAGACCCTGTCCCCGTCCTGAATCACATCCCCATCACCCTTCTGGATGACCTGGTGGGACTGGTTCTCCACCTTGAGGGGGGTGTCAAAACTGATCTCGGGTTTTGAACCCGGCTTCCCCTTCGCCGAGACGCCGCTCATCGTGTCGGAGGCGGACTTGGGGGCATCGGAGCTTGACGAGCAGGCGGAAAGGCCTGCACAGAGGGCCAGAGCGGTCGCAGCACAGACGAACTGACGGATGGTGTCGCTTTTCCTGTTGAGTTTGGTCATAAGGCCCAAGTCTAGGGGGTAATGGAGATTTTGCCCCATGCAAAAAGACGATTATAAGTCCATGACTGTAGAATGTCGATGTTATGGAGCAAGAAACTGAAGGAACCGAACGCGCATCCCGGCCTGGTAAGCCGTCGCGACGCAGCACAATCATGCGTGGGGTGATCACGCCGATCTTCGGATTGCTGGCTGTGACCTGCATTGTGCTGGGTGTCATGAATGCCACGGTATGGAAGCCCTCCCCCCACGTTGACGCGCAGGGCAAGGCGGATACTCGATATGTGGTGACCGATCCGGGAGTGCTGCCCTTGGTCGACAATCGCGTCAGTATCCGTGCCACACCTGAGCGGACCAGGGGGAAGGCCCAGGTCTGCATGGCTCTGACCACGGCCCAGGACGCAGCCGGTTGGACGGCAGGCCAGGATGTGACCCGGGTCAAAGGGCTTGATGACTGGGAGACCCTTGACCTCTCACGGGGCAAGACCGCGGCCAAGCGGGCCAAGGATGGCGCTGATGGTGTCGCTTTCGCGGATTCCGATATGTGGCGTCAGGTCAAATGTGGTGGCGCCTCGACGGTGATGACGATCGAGGCCGACAGGCCTGATTTGGTCCTGTTGGTTGATACGCAACCAGGAGCAAGTGCCGACCAGCAGGAGGCCAAGGCCTCCGCAGCCCAATCGGCTGTGAAGCTGCAGCTTTCCTGGGAACGCAGCCAATTGCCCGATTTCGCCATCCCCTTCTACTTCAGTGGCGGCCTTCTGGTCATCATGGCGGTTCTTTCCGCCACGGTCTTTGCCATGGACCCCGCCAAACGTCGTAAGAAGCAGGCTGCATCGGTGAAGGAGCAGGAGCCGGAAGTGACCGTGGCCCAGGCTTTGGGCAGCATGGTGGCACCCGGATTGGGCAAGAAGAGGAAGAGTACAGGCCGGCATCGTCGGCACGCTGTCGAAGGTTCCACCCAGGTGCCCGGCTCGGGTACCGTACCCAATGGGCAGGCGCCGCAGGTGATTGATCCTACAGCCATGAATATGGTCGCCAATCAGGCGACTTCACAGCAGGGCACGGCCAATGTTGAGGGGCAGGGCCAGAGTCAGCCCCAGGGGTGGTCTCAGGTTCCGCCCCAACCAGGGCAAACGGAAGGCTCCCAAGGCTTCACCGGCAGTGCTCCGTCCCCCATGGGAGGAGAGAAGGCGGTTGCGGATTCAGCCGAGACCACCCAGTCCGAAGCGTTCGAGCCGGGCAGGTCCGTCACCGGTGACCGTGGTGCGGATGACATCTCACAGACCTCGGTCATTTCCCTGGAGGAGATGAGTTCCTACCTGGCCAGGCTGGCAAATGAGGGGAATATCAAGCAGGACGGTGAGGAGCAGTCATGAGCAGGATGCAACGAGTCGTAACCAGGTCCCTGGCGGCGTTCATGTCCTTGGGGTTGCTCTCATCCCTGGCGGCCTGCCAGGGCCAGGTGCCCAAGGTCCAGAAGCCCGGTGCCGCACCCGCGGGTGTCGCCACCAGTGCCCCAAATCTGACAACCAAACAGGAAGCCGCGATTCGCAAGGACATCGGTCAAGTACTCGACAAGGCCAACGAGTCCAAGGACCCGACTGGCCTGGATGCGCGGGTCACCGGTCCTCAGCTGCAAATCAGGACCAGTGAGCTTGAAATCGCCAGGGCGACAGGAAATCTGAATCCCAAGACGACCATTCCCACAACCATTGCCCAGACCGTTATACCGGGCGATCCGGGGTGGCCGCGTTCGGTTTTTGCCATCACGACGACCACAGAGGATCAGCAGTCTAAGCGCCTCCTGGTCCTCAACCAGGAATCGGCCCATGAGAACTACAAGCTCTGGGGGGTCGCCAGACTCTTCCAGGGGGCCCAGTTGCCCAAGTTCCCCGTGGACACCATCGGTGCCCAGATGGGCACTCCGGCCGACGAGGGCCTCAAGGCGACTCCGGCCGAGGCGGTCCGTCGATATGCAGATGTGCTGCAGAATCCTGGCTCCAGCCAGTATGCCAAGGAATTCGCCCAGGATGATTTCCGCACCTCAATGGACACCCTGACCCAGGCCGTTCAGAAAGGGATTGAAGCCAATCGTGGCTCGCAGGAGCAGACCTTCGCGCCTCAGGATGGAGAAATCCGGGTCATGCACTCCTCAGAAGGCGGTGACCTGGTGGTGGCGCAGATCAACTCTGTCTGGACCCGGCGTGCGGGGGAAGGACGGGAGTCCTCTCCGGCATCGGATTCCGAGAAGGCCCTTTTCGGTGACGGAAAGGCCACCAGCACGATGAAGGTCACCTATGTCAACGTCATAGCCCTGTATATTCCCTCCTCAACCTCCCAGGACCCGATTCGGGCGGTGGGTGCGGAACGAGAGCCCATCAAGGTGGAAGCGGTCTGAACCGGTGAGATTGCGGTGGGTGAAAGACGCCCGGACCGACTAGATTGAGTGGGAGAGACTTGACCGGGGTAGGGGTCGGAAGACTCAAGGAGATATGAGCATGGTGAGCAATGACAGACAGGGTCAGCCCGGTGTTTCACTGGCGGGTGCAGTCGATTTAGGTGCTCTCAAGCACCAGGTGGATGCCCAACCGGGCCAGACCGGTGGGGCTCCGGCGGCCGGTGGATATGTAGTTGATACCACCGAGGCCAGTTTCCAAGCCATGGTGCAGACCTCCGCCACCTTCCCCATCCTTCTCCTGCTCTGGGTGCCGACCGATGACAGGCTTTTCCCCCTGGCTACCAAGCTCGGGCAGGTGGTCAACGCCCAGGAGGGGAAGATTCAGCTTTCCCGTATCGACATCGCCTCCAATCCGCAGATTGCCCAGACCTTCCAGGTCCAGGGTGCGCCCGCCCTCTTTGCACTACTGGCTGGACGCCCCATGCCCATTATTGAAGGGCTGCCAACGGATGATGAACTGGCGCAGATTACAGATCAACTCATCCCTCAGGTCATCCAGATGGCTCAGCAGGCAGGTATCACAGGCACGGCGCCATACCAGGAGACCAGCCAGGAGGGATCTTCGTCCGCCGAGGACCCGGGTGTACAGGAGCAGGCCGTACCATCATCCCACCAGGAGGCCAACCGACTGGCCCAGGAGGGTGATTATGCGGGTGCCGCCGAAGCCTACGCCAAGGTGATTGAGGCTGATCCCAATGATGACCTGGCGCGGCGTGAACACGCCAAGGCTCTCCTCATGGACCGTTCCTCCGCGGCTGACGTCCGCCAGGTGCGGCAGATGGCGGCCGATGCCCCTGACGACCTGGATGCCCAGTTGGCCGTGGCTGACGTGGACATGATTGGTGGTCAGATTCAGGATGCCTTCGACCGCCTTTTGGATTTCCTCGGCAGCCACCGCGACCAGATGGAGCCGATACGTCAGCGGCTTCTGGAGTACTTCACGATTCCTGAGCCTGCCGACCCTCGGCTGACCAAAGCGCGTCGTCGGCTTTCGACGATGATGTACTGACGGCTGTTCCCCGGCGGGCCTATTCGTGCCTTTGCTGAGGGCGGGGTCTCCGCATTCAGCAGTTTCTCCGGTGGATTCCGGTAGAAGAGAGGGCACCAAACTCGCAGTTTTGCCTTCCTTGGCCACCGCATTCCTACAGGGTTGCGGTGGCCTCTGGTTTTACAGGTTCCCAGCGGTTGTGTCCGGGTATGGAAAACCCGGTCCCTGCGAACGGTGTCGGGGGACCGGGTCGGGTTGTTGATTACCGCGTTATCGAACTCTTGGAACTCTTGCGTGACCGAAGACGGGCTTGGCAGACAAGCCCGCCAAGCGCTATGGCCAGAGCTGTAAGCACCAGCCCCAGGAGTGCCGGCCCCGTGGATGCCAGGGTACCTGTCCAAGGTCCTCGTGCGATCGTGTCGGGGTTGACGGGAGTCGTTTGACTGACCGGGTTCTCCGGAATCAGGGGGTTAACGGGGGTTGGGGGTATGTCAGGGTTGACCGGCGTATCTGGGTTGACCGGTGTGCTCGGAGTATTGGGTGTGCTAGGTACCACCGGGGTTACCGGTGCTGTCACCGGTAACCACTGAGCGTACACGGTGGTGTCCTGTCCTATCTGCTGGGTGAAGTCCACGGATGTGCCGTTCTGCGCTGCGGTGGACCAGCCTTTGAAGGTGTATCCGGCACGGGTAGGGGCTGTCGGCTCCTTGGGTGCATGGTCGGCACGGACGGTCTGGGATGGCACGGCGCTGCCGCCCTGGCTGTCGAAGGTCAGGGTGTAAAGCGGGGTCCACCGCGCGGTCAATACGATGTCCTTGTTGACCCTTGTGCTGGCGAAGTCGAACGGGACTTCCTTCTGGGTGGTGTTGGTGTCCGTGGAATCGTCTTCTGCGGTGTCGTCGGAATCCGGGAGGTTCCTGGTCAGGGTATCGCCGGGGTTGGTGAGGTTCCTGGTCAGGATGTCTCCCATACCGGTGAAGTTCCGGCTAAGGGTGTCGTCCGAATCATCGGGGGTCTCGTCCGGGGTGGCGGGGTTCACCTTCATGTACCAGCCGTCGAAGTCGTGCTTGTACCGGATGGGATCGGGGACCTTGCTCGCCAGATTCCCCGAGTACACCAACTGATCGGGAATCCAGGAAGACGCAGGGTCGGTGCCCAGTTCGAAGCGAATCTGGCAGATGTCCCGTGCAGACAGGTCTCTGCGTGGCCGGTCGGTTACTGTTCCTTCGTAGTACCATGCGCCTTCTCGTGAGCTCTCTTCCGAGAAATCGAAACGGTGGGGTTTGTCCAGGACCGGGACTTCCCAGACCACCTCATAGTTGCTGGCGTCGTAGTGGCCCTGGTTTATTATTCTGCTGATGTCCGACTCCGCGTATTTTCCGTCTGGAGTAATGGGCACAGGCAGGGTCAGTTTGGTGCCGGGTAACTCATGCCGGTCTGCAACAATCTCCTGACCGGATATATCGATCATGGCTGCTGATGATTCGAAAGCCTTGAGAGGGCTTGCATCGGAGATATGATTCTCACTGAGTTCGACGTTTTGCAGTGAGGACAGGTCGCTGAGGGCTGCCAGCGGCCTGACATCAGTGATCTGATTATCGGTCAGGTCCAGTTCTGTGAGCTCTTTCATGTTTGTGAAAGACTCGATTCCGTTCGGACTCTTCAATCCTGCACCGTTGATGGAAATCTGCTCCATCTTTTCCAGCGTGGACAGGGGTGTGAAATCGGTGACCACGGGGGACATCGGCGTATCCTCGTCGGCCATGACGTACAGCCAGAATGCTGTGGTTTCTGTCAGTGCGGAGAGGGGACGTAAATCAACTGTGGGACGGTCCGTTCGAACCGACTCGTCTTGGGTGTAGTCGTAGTCCAGTGAGATGGTCTTGATGTTTTTGAGGATCTGTATGCCGTTGAGGTTCCATACGTCGTTGAGGGCGACGTCGTTGTTGAATTCGCGGTCGATGTCGTCCTGGGTGAGGGTGTCCTGGGGTTCCTTGCCGGCTGCGGCCGCGAGCTGTTCGGCGAGGTTCTCGTCGGGGAAGCACTGGGTGTAGGTCGAGGTTCCGGGTTCGCAGGCGACCTTTTCGAGTTCGGGGAGGGGCGTCTTGGTCTCGTCGGGGTCCGGGGTGGTGGTCCCGGTGGATCCGTTCTGGTCGTCGCCGGGGTTGTTGTCGGTGTCGCTGATCCACCGTCCGTACAGGGGGGTGTTCTCCATGACGGGCTTTTCGAAGTCGTAGTGTTCGCCTCCTATCCTGGGGGAGGTGTACCAGCCGACGAAGCGGTATCCGGGGCAGGCGGGATCGGCGGGTTTCGTGACGGTGCGGCCTTGGGCGACCTGCTGCCCGGTGGTGGGCTGCGGATCCACTGGCTGGTTAGGGGTGAAGGTGACCAACCTGGGCTCGGCGGTCACCACCTCCAACTGCACGGAGCCTTCAAAGTAGTAGTCTCGGTCCTCGTCGTAATCGGTTTCGAATCTGAAGGAGCGGGTGCCACCGGCTGCCGGTGCGGACCAGATGAGGTTGGTGCCGGCCTGTTCCATGCCTTCCGCCGGTTCGATGTCGATTGGGGTGACGGGTGCCCCGTTCTTGCCGATCGGGAGGGGCATGCTGACGGCCTGGTTGGGATCGTCCCGCAGGTCCTCACGGCCCAGATATATGGTCTGATCCGATACATCGAGGTCGCTGGGTTGCAGGTCTTTCAGGGGAGACAGGTCGAAAATGTGATTGTTTGACAGGCTGATGTACCTGGCGTTGGTGTAGTTCCTCAGGGGCGTGATATCGGAGATTGCGTTATCGCCGAGGTCCAACTCCGTGATGTTCTGTGTCAGAACAGGGTTGCCCAAGGGGGTCAGGTCGATAATACCGCCGTCACCGAGGTTCAGCTCGGTGAGGGCCGTGAGGTTTTCGATGCCCGCAATGTTGGAAACTCCGTAGGCAGAGAAGCGCGTCAACCCGTCCACATCAGTCTGCGTTATGATATCTGTTGGATTCTTGCTGGGCCTGGCATGCTCCGCCACCTGTTCCGCCAGTCTGCGATCAGGGAAGCAGTCGGCGAAGGTGGAGCTCCCGATTATGCAGCCTGAGGTATCGGCAGGCGCAGGTTCGGTTCCGTTCCCGTCTTCATATCCGAAGGCCGATTTGTTGGTTGCGGTCATTCCGCCGGCCAGGACAGTGGCTAGTGCCACGGCCGCCGCCAGCGGACGTAATTTGATAGAGACTGACATTTGTAATTCCCCTTTTGCCTGTTTCTCTGTTTTGGGGACGTGAAATCTGGGGTTTCGACTCGATTACACGGTCGAACCCACAATTCAACATCCCCTGTTATCCCTGCCTGTCAGAATACACGATTTCGCTAAAGGGGCCTCGCATGAGCCAATCATGTTGTTAAATCCCTCACAAAAGAGTTTTTGTTGGGGTGAGAGGCGGGGAAGTGACTGCTTGCTTCCGGGAAAATATGCGATGGTCTCGGGTTGCACCCCTTGATATACGAAACCCGGTCCCTGCGGACAGTGTCCGGGGGACCGGGTCTTTGGCTCAGGCGGATGCCTGAAGTACCGGGGCTATTCAGCCTGGATCGGATCCTTGTTTAGCGCGGCACCGAGCTCCTTCGTGACCGAGGGCGGGTCCGGCAGACAAGGCCGCAAATGGCTATGGCCAGTGTGGCAAACACCAGCCCCAGGAGAGCCGCACCCGTGGATGCCAAGGTGTCCACATGGGACCCTCGTGGTGCTGGATCAGTCGTTTGGATGATTGGGTTCTCGGGAACCAGGGGATTGCCGGGAGTCGCAGGGCTGATCGGTGTTGTTACCGGTGCCCATTGGGCGTATATGGTGGTGTCCTGTCCTATGTGCTGGGTGAAGTCGACGGGTGTGCCGTTCTGTGCTTCGGTGGACCATCCCTGGAAGGTGTACCCGGCCCGGGTCGGGGCCGTCGGCTCGTTGGGTGTCCGGTCTGCGCGGACGGTCTGGGAGGACACGGCGCTGCCGCCCTGGCTGTCGAAGGTCAGGATGTAGAGCGGGGTCCACCGGGCGGTCAGCTCGATGTCCTTCTTGACCCTTGTGCTGGCGAAATCGAACAGGACCTCATCCGCAGCGGTGCCCGAATCCGCCGAACCGTCGCTTGCGGTGCTGTCGGAGTCGCTGGAGTCGCGGAGGTTCCGGGTCAGGACATCGCCGGGTTCGCCCAGGTTCCTGGTCAGGATGTCGCTTGCGCCGGAGCGGTTCCAGGGCCAGATCGGCATGTCGTCCTCGTCCTCGTCCGTGGGGTCGGGGGTGTTCTCCATGTACCAGCCGTCGAAGTCGTGCTTGTACCGGATGGGATCGGGTACCTTGCTCGCCAGATTCCCCGAGTACACCAGCTGATCGGGAATCCGTGAGGATGTGGGTGCGGTGCCCAGATCGAAGCGGATCTTGTATATATCCCGCCCGGTCACATCACCAATCGGCCGGTCGCTTACAGTTCCTCCGTGGAACCAACCGCCTTCTCGCTGGCTCGCATCATCGAATGAGTAACTGTGCACTATATCCTGGACCGGGACATCCCAGACAACCCCATGGTTTTTAGGATCATAGCGGCCTTCAGCTGTAATCGTTCCGATTTGCCGCCTATCAAGGTAGCAGTTCCTGCCGTCCGGAAGCGTGGGCAGGGGCAGGGTCAGTTTGGTGCCGGGGAATTCGTGCCGGCCTACGATGATTTCTTGATCACCTACTAAAACCATGGCGATTGACTTATCCACGAATGGTATGAGAGGACTCGCGTCCAAAATACTGTTGCCGTCGAGGTTGAGCTGCTTCAGTGAGGGCAGGCCGCTGAGGGCCGCCAGCGGACCGGGATCAGTGATCTGATCATAGCTCAGCTCCAATTCCCTGAGCTCTTTCATGTTCGCTAAGGACTCGATTCCGTTCAGGCTTTTCAATCCTGCATTGCTGATGGAGAGGTTATCCATCTTTTCCATCTTGGACAGGGGCGAGAAATCGGTGACCAGGGGGAAGACAGGCGTGTTCTTGTCGGCTGTGCCGGTCAGCAGGAACGTTGTGGTTTCGGTCAGTGCGGAGAGGGGGCGCAGATCCACCGCAGACTGGCCGTGCGTGTAGTCGTAGTCCAGTGAGATGGTCTTGATGTTTTTGAGGATCTGTATGCCGTTGAGGTTCCATACGTCGTTGAGGGCGACGTCGTTGTTGAATTCGCGGTCGATGTCGTCCTGGGTGAGGGTGTCCTGGGGTTCCTTGCCGGCTGCGGCCGCGAGCTGTTCGGCGAGGTTCTCGTCGGGGAAGCACTGGGTGTAGGTCGAGGTTCCGGGTTCGCAGGCGACCTTCTCGAGTTCGGGGAGGGGCGTCTTGGTCTCGTCGGGGTCCGGGGTGGTGGTCCCGGTGGATCCGTTCTGGTCGTCGCCGGGGTTGTTGTCGGTGTCGCTGATCCACCGTCCGTACAGGGGGGTGTTCTCCATGACGGGCTTTTCGAAGTCGTAGTGTTCGCCTCCTATCCTGGGGGAGGTGTACCAGCCGACGAAGCGGTATCCGGGGCAGGCGGGATCGGCGGGTTTCGTGACGGTGCGGCCCTGGGCGACCTGCTGCCCGGTGGTGGGCTGCGGATCCACCGGCTGGGAGGGGGTGAAGGTCACCAACCTACGCTCGGCAGTCACCACCTCCAACTGCACAGTACCGTCAAAGCCAGAGAGGCTGTGAAAGTCGCCGAATCTGAAGGAGCGGAGGCCGTTGGCTGCCGGTGCGGACCAGGTGAGTTCGGTGTCGGCCTGCTCCATGCCTTCCGCCGGTTCGATGTCGATTGGGGTGACGGGTGCCCCGTCCTTGTCGATCGGGAGAGGCATGCTGACGGCCTGGTTGGGATCGTCCCGCAGGTCCTCACGACCGAGGAATATCTCTTGACCGTACGCTCTCATGGTTCTGGGATGCAGGTCCTTCAAGGGCGACAAATCTGAAATATGGTTCCACGACAGGTCTATGTACTCGGCATTGGTGTAGTTCCGCAGGGGAGTGACATCGGAGATTGCGCTAAGAGAGATTTCCAGTTTCGTGATGTTCTGTGTCAGAACAGGGTTGTCCAAGGGACTCAGGTCGGGAGTAAGGCCATCTTGGATGTGCAGCTCGGTAAGGCCGGTGAGGTTTTCGATGCCCGCCAGGTTGGCAACGTCGTTGGTATAAAGACGCGTTAACCCGTCTACGTCAGCCTGCGTCAGGATATCCGTTGGACTCTTGCGGGGCGTGATGTACCAGGCCACATCTTCCGCCAGCTCCCGATCGGGGAAACAGTCGGCGATGGTGGAGCTTCCGATTATGCAGCCCGAGGTGTTGGCAGGGGCGGGTTCGGTCCCTGTCCCGTCTTCATCCCCCAGGGCAGATCTGTTGGTTGCGGTCATCCCACAGGCCAGGACGGCGGCCATTGCCACGGCAGCCGCCAGCGGGCGCATCTTTATGGAGACTGACACTTGTGTTTTCCCCTCTTACCGGTTTCCTATTTCGGGAACGCGAAACTTGGGGTTTCGACTCGATTGCACAGTCGAACCCGTATTTCACATCCCCATTCCCCCATCTGTCAGAATACACGATTCAGCAAGGCGGCTCGCACGCGGCAATCTTGTCATTGAATCCCTCATAAAGAGCTTCGGCGGGGTCATGCGAGGGTGAAGTACTTCCCTGCTTACGAAGGTATGTGCTGGCCTCGGAATGTGCTGCACTCCCCTATATATAGCGAAACCCGGTCCCTGCAGACGGTGTCCGTAGGGACCGGGTCTTTGGCCCAGGCGGCTGCCTCAAATATCGGGGCTTATGCGGTCTGGGTCGGGTCGTCGTTTAGCGCGGCACCGAACTCCTTCGTGACCGGAGGTGGGCCTGGCAACCAAGGCAGCAGAGTACTATGACCAGTGCGGCAAACATCAGTCCCAGTAAATCGGAACCCGTGGAGGCGAGGGTACCCAGTCGGGACCCCCTTGATGTCGTAACGTACTTCCCGGTAGTCATTCGACTGACCGGAGAGTCAGTGCTGATCTGGCTGGTTGAGTTCCCGGAAACCAGGGGGTTATCAGGGGTCGGAGGAGTACCTGGGTTGACCGGGGTGTCCGGAGTAACGGGTGCTCCCGGGTTGACTGATGTATCCGGGTTGACCGGTGTGGTGGGTGTGTCCGGCACCGTGGGGTTTACCGGTGTCGTTACCGGTGCCCATTGGGCGTATATGGTGGTGTCCTGTCCTATGTGCTGGGTGAAGTCGACGGGTGTGCCGTTCTGTGCTTCGGTGGACCATCCCTGGAAGGTGTACCCGGCCCGGGTCGGGGCTGCCGGCTCCTTGGGTGTCCGGTCTGCGCGGACGGTCTGGGAGGACACGGCGCTGCCGCCCTGGCTGTCGAAGGTCAGGATGTAGAGCGGGGTCCACCGGGCGGTCAGCTCGATGTCCTTCTTGACCCTTGTGCTGGCGAAGTCGAACAGGACCTCATCCGCAGCGGTGCCGGAATCGGTCGAGTCGTCGCCCACAGTTGTGCTGGTGTCTGTGGATTCGTCGTTTGCAGTGTCGTCGGCGCCAAGGAGGTTCCTGGTCAGGATGTCGCCCGTGCCGGAGAGGTTCCTGGTCAGGATGTCGTCGGAGTCAGCGGGGGTCTCGTCCGGGGTGGCGGGGGTTTCCTTCATATACCAGCCGTCGAAGTCGTGCTTGTACCGGATGGGATCGGGGACCTTGCTCGCCAGATTCCCCGAGTACACCAGCTGATTGGGTATCCGGGAAAGTGTGGGAGCGGTGCCCAGATCGAAGTGAATCTGGTATATATCCCGCCCGGATACATCATCAGCAGGCCGGTCGGTTACGATTCCGTCGTAGTACCACGAGCCTTCTTGATAACCCTCATCCCAGAATTCGTAACTGTGAACCGTGTCCTGGACAGGGACGTCCCAGACCACCTCATAGTTGCTGGAGTTATAGTGGCCTTTATCCGAAATCGAATGGATGTTTTCTTCCCCGTTGAAGACGTACTTGCCGTCTGGACGAGTAGGCAGAGACAGGGCCAAGGTGGTGTCGGGTAATTCGTGCCGACCTACGATGATTTCCTGATCAGATATGGAAATGTAAGCGGGTGACTGTTCAAATGGTTTGAGGGGACTCGCATCCAAGATAGCGTTTCCTCTCAGGTCGATACCCGACAGTAAGGGCAGGCTGCCGAGGGCTGACATCGACCTGAGGTCAGAGATCCGGTTATTGCACAGGTCTATGTCATTGAGCTTGGTCATGCCCGTGAAGGACTCGAATCCATTCACGTTCTCCAATCCTGCCGTGTTGATGGTGATCGTCTCCATCTTCACCAACTTGGATAGAGGCGTGAAATCGGTGACCAAGGGGAAGGCCGTCGTGTTCTCGTCAGTTGTGCCGGTCAGCAGGAACGACGTGATTTCGGTCAGCTCCGAGAGTGGACGCAAATCCACCGCAGACTGGCCCTGTGAGTAGTTGTAATCCAAAACAATGGACTTGATGTTCTTCAGGATCTGTATGCCGTTCAGGTTCCATGCATCAATCAGGACAAGGCTATCAGCGAACTCCCTGTCAATGTCATCCTGGGTGAGGACGTCTTCGGGATACTTCCAGGCTTTGGAAGCAAGCTGCTCGGCAAGATTCTCATCAGGGAAGCACTGGGTGTAGGTCGAGGTTCCAGGTTCGCAGACGACCTTCTCGAGTTCGGGGAGGGGCGTTTGGTTGTCGCCCGCATCGGACCCGTCCGATGACCCATCCTGGCTGTTGCCGGAGTCATCGGTGTCGCTGACCCACCGTCCGTACAGGGGGATGTTCTCCACGATGGGCTTTTCGAAGTCGAAGCGTTCCCCTCCCACTCCGGGGGAGGGGAACCAGCCGACGAAGCGGTATCCGGGGCAGACCGGATCGGCCGGTTTCGTGGCGGTCAGGCCATGAGCGACCCGTTGCCCGGTGGTGGGCTGCGGGTCCACCGGCTGCAGGGGAGTAAAGGTGACCAGCCTGGGCTCGGCGGTCACCACCTCCAGCTGCATGGAACCATCGAAGAGGTAGGTCAGATTGTCACCGCCATCAAAGTTGAAGAAGCGGGGGCCGCCGGCTGCCGGTGCGGACCAGATGAGTTCGGTGTCGTTCTGTTCCAGACCTTCCATCGGTTCGATATCCGTCGGGGTGACGGGTACCCCGTCCTTGTCGATCGGGAAGGGCATGCTGACGGCCTGATCGGGATTGCTCCGGATGTCTTCACGGCCCAGATATATGTGCTGATCCGACGCCTTCAAAGTGTGGGGATGCAGGTCTTTCAGGGGCGACAAATCTGAAATGTGGTTGCATTTCAGATTTATGTACTCGAGGTTGGTGTAGTTCCGCAGGGGCGAGATGTCGGTGATTTCATTCTCGTCGAGTTCCAACTCCGTGATGTTCTGTGCCAGAACAGGGTTGTCCAAGGGGGTCAGGTCGGTAATGCCGCCGATGGCGACTGTCAGATCGGTGAGGGCGGTGAGGTTTTCGATGCCCTCCAGGTTGGAGACCCCCTCAGCATAGAGGCGCGTTAACCCGTCCACATCAGCCTGGGACATGATGTCTTCTGGGGTCTTGGCTTCGGGTTTGACTCTCTCCGCCACTTGTGCGGCCAGGTTGTAATCAGGGAAGCAGGAGGCGAAAGTAGAGCTCCCGACTATGCAGCTCGAGGTATCGGCACGGGTAGCTTCGTTCTCGTTTCCTTCTTCTCCGAAGGCCGATTTGTTGGCTGCGGTCATTCCGCAGGCCAGAACAGTGGCTACTGCCAGGGCCGCCGCCAGCGGACGTATCTTTATAGAGACTGACACTTGTAGTATATTCCTTTTCACCGGTTTCACTGTTTAGAGGGTGAGGAACCAGAGGATTCGACTCGATAAGGTTGCTGAACCCACACTTTCAACATCCCTAAATAACCCCGAAAGTAAGAATACACGATTAAACGGAGAGCAAATTACACCTGGTAGCCGTGCAGTCTGGCTCCTTGCAACCGGGTTTGTGTTTCGGATGGTGCCGTGTTCGCTGCTGTCAGCGGTTGTCCGGGTTTCATTCGGTTCGGTTGTGCCCGAAATTGCTCATGAAATGGGGGCCGCTTTCCGTGAGCTCCCTATCGAAGTCGTCTGCCCAGAGGCTGAAGGGTTTGTTGGCCAGGCCGTCGTTGGAGAATCTGGGATCGTCGGTGATCTCCGTCAGGCAGAAGTCGGGGATGGTCAGATCGGTGACGGGGCCGCTGCGTTCCACCTCGGCGACAACAAGCGGCGCATTCTCTCCGCCGAAGACATCCAGGTTCCACCAATCCTCATCGAGCCAGATGCCGTAACGGTTCTTGACGATTGGGGATCCGCCTCTGAGCATGAGCTCCTGGGCGATGCCGATGTCGATGGCGCGTTCCGCCTCGTACCGTGTTCCGCCGACTGATGGTCCCTTGGCCGTCATGGAGGCGGCGGTGAAATGGTCGCCTGTTTCCAGGAGAGTATGCAGGGCATCGGTCTTGCTGTTCATGTCAAGCTCGTGGTCGTCGGCCTGGAGGCGTATTCGGAGGGCGTAGTTGTCTTCGTGCACGTAGTAGCTCTGCACTATCAGGGTGGGGGTCTCCCCGCTCGTCAGCTTCTCCGGTAGGTTCCGGCAAAAGAAGCGACGTTCAAACTCGAAGTCCTTGTGTTCCTCTTCCAACGGCATTCCTTCATGGTACGTGGTGGCCTCTGACAGCGCCATTCATCGATGGGCTGTGGTCGGATATGGGAACCCGGTCCCTGCGGGTGGTAACCGGGGGACCGGGTTCATTGCCAAGGCAGCGGTCTGATACCTTGGGACTCTTCAGAGCGGGCTCGTGGCAGCGACTAGCGCGGCATCGAACTCCTGCGTGACCGAAGGTGGGCCTGGCAGACAAGACCGCACAGCGCTATGATCAGTGCGGCAAACACCAACCCCAGGAAATCGGAACCTGTGGATGCCAGTATGCCGGACAGGGAGCCCGGTGCTGCCGTGCCGGGATTGTAATCACCAGGGTTTCCGGGAGTGATGAGATTCGCGGGGGTTGGGTCCAAACGCCAGTGTGCATACACGGTGGTGTCCTGCCGCAGCGGTTGGGAGAAGTCCGCGGATTCGCCGTCCTGCGCTTCGGTGAACCAGCCCAGGAAGGTATGGCCGGCCCAGGTCGGATCTGTCGGTTCATCGACCGTTTCGCCGTCGCGGACGGTCTGGGAAGGCACGGCGCTGCCGCCCTGGCTGTCGAAGGTCATGGTGTAGAGCGGGGTCCACCGGGCGGTCAGGACGATGTCTCTGTTGATCCTTGTGTTGTCGAAATCGAACGGGTCCTCCTCCGCGGTGCTGTCTGAGTCACTGGGCCCCTCACCCGTTGTGGTGTCGGAGTCGGTCGGACTCTTGTCGTCGCTGCCGCCAGAAACAAGGAGGTTCCTGGTCAGGATGTCTCCCGGTTCGGCGAGGTTCCTGGCCAAAGCGTTGCCGGAATCAATGAGGGTTCCGCTCGAGCTGCCAGGGGAATCAGATTTGTTTCCGCTTGAGGAGCGGCTGGGGGTAAGGGGTTCCCCGTTCAGGTACCAGCCGTCGAAGGCGTGCTTGAAACGGACGGGATCGGGCACCCTGTTCGCCAGATTCCCCGCATAAACCAGTTGGTCGGGAATCTGGGCAGGAGAGGTGCTCCCGGTGCCCAGGTCGAATTCGATCTTATATATATCTCGCGCCGAAGATTTGTCGTCAAGGGGCCGATCCGTTACGGTCCCATCGAATTCCCATGAGTCGAGGCGGGACCCACCTTCCATGAAATCGTAGCTATGGACGCTGTCAACGACCGGGGCGTCCCAAACCACCGCATAATCGCTGCGCTTGTGATAACCGTTGCCACTTATCGAGTCGATATCCGTCTCGGCATATTTGCCGTCTGGGCGGATAGGAAGACTTATGGCCATGGCCTCTCCGGGTAGCTCATGTCGAGGTACGACGGCTGTCTGGTTGATGGCACTGAGCTCAATGGGGCTCTTGGAGAGATCCTTGAGGGGGGACATATCGAAGATGCGATTGCTCTCGAGAGAAAGAAGCTCCATACGGGGCAGGTCTTTCAGGACTGCCAGTGGCTTGACGTCGCTGATCTGGTTACCTTCCAGCTCCACTTCCGTCAGCCTGGGCATATCTGTAAAGGACTCGAATCCCTTCAGGTCTTTCACCCCTGCCTCGTCGATATAGAGTTCACTCAGTTTTTTGAGCTTGGACAGAGGCGTGAAATCAGTGATCAGGGGATCCATCTCTGTTTCCGCGTCCCCCGATCCGGACAGCCAGAATGACCAAATTTCAGGCAGCTCAGCTACGGGACGCAAATCTACCGCGACCTGGTCTGATCGCGGTGACTTTTGGTCCGGATAAGAGTAATCCAAATTAATGTACGTAGCCTTCTTCAGGATCTGTATCCCGTTCAGATCCCAGACATCGGTCAGGGAAATATCTCTGAACTGCGTGTCCACGTCCTCCACGGTGAGTACCGCATCGGGCTCTTTTTCAATTGAAGATGCCAGTTGCTTGGCAAGATCAGGGTCGGGGAAGCACTGGCTGTATGTCGAGACTCCGGGTTCGCAGACGATCTTCTCGAGTTCGGGGAGCGGCGTTTGGTCGTCATCCGAATCGGGGGTGCCTGGTCCGGGGATGTCGGGTTCGTCGTCATTGTCGTTGTTGGGGGTATCGCTGACCCACCGCCCATATAGGGCAGTGTTTTCCAAGATGGGTTTTTCGAAGTTAAAACGAACCCCTCCCATCCCTCGTGCGGACGTGTACCAACCCACGAAACGGTATCCGGGGCAGACGGGATCGGCCGGCTTTGGCACGGGTAGTCCCAGGCCTATCTGTCGCCCGGTTGTGGGTTGTGGGTTTACCGGCTGGGAAGGGGTGAAGGTGACCAGTCTGGGTTCGGCGGTCACCACCTCCATTTCCACGGTCCCCTGGAACTCGTAACTCTTGTCGTCGGTGGCCTCGCTGAAAGAGAATGACCGGGTGCCGCCGGCTGCTGGTGCGGACCAGACGAGATCGGTGTTGGTCTGTGTCATACCTTCGGTCGGGTTGATTTCACTTACGGCGACAGGCTCGCCGTTTTTCCCAAGCGGAAGGGGGATGCTAATGGCCTGATTGGGATTGTCGCGTATGTCCTTGCGGTCCAGGTATACGGTCTGCTCCAGTACGGTCAGTTCCTTGGGGTGGAGGTCCTTCAAAGGTGAAATATCGGAAATCCGGTTGAACATCAGGTCGATGATGTCAGCATTGGTGTAGTTCCGTAGAGGCGAAACATCGGTGATTTCGCATTCTTCGATGTACAGACGCTTGATGTTTCGGCTAAGAACGGGATCGTCCAGCGGGCTCAGGTCCGAGACTCCACCGGTATCGATGCTTAGCTCGATGAGGGAGGTGAGGCTTTGAATACCTTCCAGACTGGAGATCTGGTCGAGAGAGAGCTTGGTTATCTGATCCACATCGGCCTGGATCATTATGTCTGTGGGTTTCACGCCTTTACGTGGAACCGCTTCCGCTACCTGTACTGCCATTCGGTGGTCGGGGAAGCACTCTTCGTAGGTGGAACTTCCTATTACACAGTTGGAGGTGCCGATTCGGGTACTTTCATTCCCGTCTTCTTCGCCGAATGCCATTTTTACGGTTGCGGTCACCCCGCAGCCCAGGAGCATGGCTACGGACAGAACCGCAGCCAGCTGTCGTATTTTCACAGAGACTGACACTTGTAGTATTCCTTTTCCGGTTTCACCATCGTTATGGGCGTGGAACCAGGGGATTTGGCTCAATTGCGCAGCCAAATCCAACCCCCAACATCCGTAATAACCCCACCTATGAGGATACACGATTCGGCAACAAGTTGTTACGTTCCTCACATTTCAGGTTTTAATAGTGTAATGAGGTAGGCCAATCCAGAACCGTGGTGACGAATGTGAAGACCGCTTGAGGAGCGAAGGCGGAATCACTACAGTGGAACGCAACCCGAGGGAAGAAGTCGGGATCAGGTGGTGGCTTCGCGGGATTGTGGATGGTGCAACGGCGCGTCTGAGACGATTCTGCGGAGTCCTGCCATTGCGTGCTGTGCCGGTTCTCGTCGGTTTCCTGTGCTGACACACCGCGGGGAGGGCCGTATCGCGCGACACCAGACCCTGGGCTGGGTGCGGTTTTCGGCAAGGTGTCCTAATATGGTTTTTGTTGTCCGTTCTTGAACGGCCATAATCGGGTTCGTAGCTCAGTGGATAGAGCGTCTGTCTCCGGAACAGAAGGTCGAGGGTTCGAATCCCTTCGAGCCCACTCCATTTCGACTTCCTTTATATTGTGTTTCTTCTCATGCCCGGCTCAGGTATCTCCTGGACCCTTTGTGTGCCTTGAACGAGATCCTCCGAGCTGGTTTATCGGTGAGCCCATACTTGGTCACTGCCCGACATCCGGATTGCCGGCGGTTTATAGTTAAAGGCAATTCGACCGGAACCCGGTCGGCCACTGGTCCCTGCCTGACCGCCTGCTGGGCGGCATCGGAGGGGTATGTACAGGAGGAGGACGTTCATGGATGAGGGTCTTGAAGAGATTGGCACCCCGTATGCACCCCAGGCCTTGGGTGCCTATAGCCAGGCGGTCAGTGCGAACGGGTTTGTTTTTGTTTCCGGGCAGCTCGGTATCGACCCGGAGACCAGCGCACTGGTGGAGGGCACGGCCGGTGACCAGGCAGCCCAGGCCCTGAAGAACATCAAGAGCATACTCGATGCCGCCGGTACAGGAATGGAAAAGGTGGTCAAGGCTACGGTCTACATGCGGAATGTTGAGGATTTCGCCGAGATCGACAAGGCCTATTCCCAGGTCTTCATCGGCTCCGTGCGCCCCGCCCGCGTGGCCTTCGGCAACAATATGATTCCCAAAGGCGCCCTGGTCGAGATAGATGTGATTGCCCTGGCCTGAGTCCGGTTTGGGTTCGACGGCCATCTCGTCGCCAGGACCGTTAGACTTGGGGTCATGAGTCCTGAAGCACTTGCCCGTATCATTTCCTCAACCGCCGTCGAGTTGGCTCAGGCGGGCCGCCTGGGTGACCTGGATGCCTCCATGGTCCCCGCCGCCGAAAACCTGGCCGTCATGCGGCCCAAGGACCGTTCCCACGGGGACTGGTCAACCAATATCGCCATGCAGTTGGCCAAGAAGGCCGGCATGAATCCCCGTGATATGGGGCAGACCCTGGCCGAGGCCCTGGCCCAGGCCGACGGAATCTCCGGTGTGGATGTAGCCGGCCCCGGTTTCATCAACATCAGTCTGGACTCGGCTTCGGCCGCCGCTGTGGTCGACACCGTTCTCAGTGAGGGTAGGTCCTATGGGGCCAACAACCATCTACAGGGTCGGACCCTGAACCTGGAATTCGTCTCCGCGAATCCCACCGGCCCCATCCACATCGGTGGAACCCGCTGGGCTGCGGTCGGCGATTCCATGGCCCGGGTCCTGGAGGCCAACGGAGCCAAGGTGGTACGTGAGTATTACTTCAACGACCATGGCACGCAAATCGACCGATTCGCCCGTTCCCTGGTTGCTGCGGCACATCATGAGCCCGTACCTGCCGATGGATACAAGGGTGCCTACATCGATGAGATCGCCCAGAGGGTGGTTGACCAGGCCAAGGCCGAGGGGCTGGATGTACTGGCTCTGCCCCGGGTCAGGGACGAGGACGGTGCCGAGGGCGACAGCGAGCAGCGCGAGGCCTTCCGCAGTCGGGCCGTTCCGATGATGTTCGACGAGATACGAAGGTCCATGCAGGACTTCCGCGTTGATTTCGACGTCTGGTTCCACGAGAACAGCCTGTATGAGTCGGGTCAGGTTCAGGAGGCCATCGAAGAACTGCGCACCCGTGATGACATCTATGAGAAGGACGGAGCCACCTGGTTCCGGTCGAGCAGGTATGGCGATGACAAGGACCGCGTGGTCGTCAAATCCGACGGGAACGCCGCCTATGTGGCTGCCGACATCGCCTACTATCTGAATAAACGCAGGCGGGAGAAGGACCCCTGTGATGAGGCCATCTACATGCTTGGGGCGGACCATCATGGCTACATCGGCAGGATGATGGCCATCTGCGCCGCATTCGGCGATACGCCGGGCGTCAACATGCAGATTCTGATTGGACAGCTGGTCAATGTGCTCAAGGACGGTCAGACCGTGCGGATGAGCAAGCGGGCAGGCAATGTGGTCACCATCGATGACCTGGTCGAGGCCGTCGGGGTGGATGCGGCCCGGTACTCTCTGGCCCGTACCGACTACAACCAGACCGTCGATATCGACCTTGACCTCCTGGCCTCCCATACCAATGAGAACCCGGTCTACTATGTCCAGTACGCCCATGCCCGGTCCAAAAACGTCGACCGGAACGCGGCCGATGCGGGCATCGAATCCGCCAAGGCCGATTTGTCCCTCCTGGACACCGAGGCGGACAATGAGGTTCTGGCCACTCTGGCCCTCTATCCAAATGTTGTGCAGACCGCCGGTGACCAGAAGGCTCCCCACCGGGTGGCCCATTACCTTGAGCAACTGGCGGGTGTGTACCATCGCTGGTACAACCTGGAGCGGGTGGTTCCCATGGAGTTGACCGGGGCGGATGATCCGGCCCGGCAGACGGACAAGAATCCCGAACCGGCCCGCGCCGCTGCCAGACTCAGGCTCAACGATGCGGTCCAGCAGGTCATTGCCAACGGTCTCGACCTCCTGGGTGTCTGCGCGCCGGACAGGATGTGACCCGAACGTCCACAGGGAGAACACGCTGCCAAGGAGGGGGTGCCGTGAGTCAACGGAAAGAAGAAGGGGCGGCCCTGGGTGATATCTGGCCGCCCACTGTCAGGCGGGATGATGCCGGTGCAGTGGATGTCCGGAGCATCCCGGTAGAGGATCTGGCTGAGCGGTACGGCACCCCGCTCTATCTGATGGACACCTCCTTCATGGCCGACCGGGCCAGGATTTTCAGGGAGACCGCCAGCCGCAGTCTTCCCACAGCCACCACCCAGGTAAGCTACGCAGGCAAGGCCTTCCTGAGCAAGGAAGTCGTCCGGATCATGCTGGACAGGGGCCTCAACATCGATACCTGTACCCTGGGCGAGATGCTGATTGCCAAGGCAGCCGGTGCCCCCGGACGCCGCCTGGTGCTGCACGGCAACAACAAGTCCGATCGGGAGATATCCCTTGCCATAGAGGAGGGATATGGGAAGATCGTCATCGATGCGGCCGATGAGCCGGAGCGTATAGCGGCCATAGCCCATGGCCTGGGCAGACGGGCCCGGGTCATGCTCAGGGTCACGGTGGGGGTCCATGCCGGTGGGCACGAGTACATCTCCACATCGCATGAGGACCAGAAGTTCGGTGTCCCCATGCTGGCCCCAGGGGCTGATGCCAGCCCGCTTGATCGATTTGGCGCCGGCGACGGGCAGGAATCAATGTCCCGAACAGCGGAGGTTGGCAACGGGGTCTTGTCCGCGAACTCCTCCGACCTTTTCCACGTAGGTGCCGCCGGGGCTCCAATCAATCCGGTCCTGGCCGCCGCTTTGGACACTCTGGCCAACGGTCCTGCCATCAAGGTTCTGAAGGATATCCAGGCCCATGCAGACGACCTGGAACTGGTGGGGATCCATACCCACATCGGATCACAGATTCACGGGGATTCGGCCTTTGGGCAGGCAGCCAATCGGATGATGTTGCTCAGGCGGACCTTCTGGGAGACCGACGGTTTCCTGCTGCCCGAGGTGGATTTGGGTGGCGGTTTCTCCGTTCCCTACCTGCCGGACGAGGATCGGATGGACCTGTCGGGTGCTCTTGGCGACCTGGGTCTGGCCATCGGCAAGATAAACGACCGGCTGGGTATGCCCATGCCCATCATCTCCTTCGAACCTGGCCGGTGGATTGCAGGCCCCAGCGGTATGACCCTGTACCGGGTGGGGACGGTCAAGCCCGTGCCCCTCTCGGACGGGACCGTGCGGACTTACGTGTCAGTTGATGGCGGCATGAGCGACAATATCCGCCCGGCGCTTTACGGGGCGGACTATACGGCTGTTCTGGCCAACAGGAGGGGCAGCTCGGAGACCATCCGCGCCCGGGTGGTCGGCAAGCACTGTGAGTCGGGCGATATCGTCGTGCGCGATGTTTCCCTGCCCAAGGACATCCGTCGAGGGGACCTTCTCCTGGTGCCGGTGACCGGAGCCTACGGGCGGACCATGGCCAACAACTACAACCAGGTTCTGATACCGCCGGTCGTGGCGGTGGACGGTGCCGGTGACCACCTGATGCTGCGGGGGCAGGCCATGGACGACCTGCTCGAACTGGATCAGGGCTAGCATCACACAAGCCGGAAGGCAAGGAGAACGATCATGGATGTTCGCCAGGAGTTCCTGAGGATCATGGACACGCAAAAGCTCATGGCCCTGGCCACCAGTGTCGATGGGCAGCCTGATGTGAGGATGATCGGTTTCGTCTACGACAAGGTCAACAAGGTCATCTACTTCGTCACCTATCCGAAATCGGCGAAGGTGGAGCAGATCAGGCAGAATGACAAGGTGGCTTTCACCACCCTCCCCGCAGAGAGAATCGAGTGTGTGCGGGGCGAGGGAGTGGCCAGGCCCAGTTCCCGGACCCTTGAGGAGGTGGCGCCGGTCCTTGAGGAGAAACGGCCGGGATACATGGAGCACATCAGGCCGGTCCGAGACAGGGTGGCCCTCTTCGAAATCGTCGTCGATGAGGTCAGGGTGGTCCTGTCGGATAAGCAAGACCACTTGCTGCGGGTCTGAGGTTTCGTTCATGACCGCTCCGGACCAGCAGTCTGCGGCTTAGGATGATGGATTCCGGGGGGTGGAATCATCCCCGCAGGTGTCGGATTGATTCTTTAGGATGAGGAATCACAGTACCCGGTGCCTCGGGTGCAAGCTTAAGGAGCGCACATGTCCGCGAAGCCCGAAGTCGAGTCCGATAAACCCATCCGCATAGCCCTTCTGGGGGCCGGAACCGTAGGCTCGCAGACGGCACGCCTGCTGGTAGAGGAATGCGATGACCTGGCCAGCAGGGTCGGGCGCCCACTCGAATTGGTCGGCATTGCCGTGCTGGATCCCTCCAAGGTCACGGCGGATTGGATCGACCGTTCCCTTCTGACCACCGATTCGGAGGGCCTGGTCACCCGGGCCGATATCGTCATCGAGTTGATTGGCGGCATCGAGCCGGCCAGGACCCTCCTTCTCAAGGCCATCGAATCCGGTGCCTCCGTGGTCACGGCCAACAAGGCCCTTCTTGCCCAGCACGGGCCGGAACTCTACCGGGCCGCCCAGGACCATGGTGTGGATATCTACTTCGAGGCGGCCGTTGGTGGTGCCATTCCCATCGTCCGTCCTCTGCGTGAGTCCCTGGTGGGCGACAGGATCACCAGTCTGGTGGGAATCGTCAATGGAACCACCAACTACATTCTCGACGAAATGACCACCAAGGGCCTCCAGTTCGAGGAGGCGCTGAGCGATGCCCAGGCCAAGGGGTTCGCGGAGGCCGATCCCACGGCCGATGTGGACGGTCTGGATGCGGCTGCCAAGGCCGCCATCATGGCCACATTGGCCTTCCACCGGGATGTGAGGATGGATGACGTTCCGGTTGAGGGAATCAGGTCAATCACAGCGGACGACATCGCTGCGGCCAAGGCCGAGCGTCGGGTCATCAAACTTCTTGCCGTGGCGGAGCGGACGGACCAAGGCATCTCCGCCAGGGTCTACCCGGCTCTGATTCCGGACACCCACCCGCTGGCTTCCGTCCGGGGCAGCTTCAACGCGGTCTTCGTCACCGCGGAGGCGGCCGACGACCTGATGTTCTACGGACGTGGTGCCGGTGGTGCCCCTACGGCCTCCGCCGTGGTTGGTGATGTGGTCACCGAGGCAAGGCACATAGCCCAGCAGGGGATGGGACCAATCATTCCCATGTACGCCCGGATTCCCATGGCCCCGCTTGAGGCTTCGCGGGCGGCCTTCGCGGTTCGTTTCCTCATCCATGACAAGCCCGGCGTCCTGGCTGCCATCGCCCAGGTCTTCTCCCGGGAGGGAATATCCATCAACGGGGTCAACCAGGACATCAAACCCACCATGCACGATCCGGGCTACAGCGGGGAGATCCAGCAGCTCAGGGTCGTCACTCACCTCTGTGATGAAGTGACCCTGCGCCGAGTGGTCAAGCAGGTTTCCACCTTCGATTCGGTGACCGGTCAGGCATCCGTCCTGCGTGTCTTTGACCAGGATGCCCTCTGATGGGCGCGGACCGTCCCTGCGCGCGGACCGTCCGAATACGGGTGCCGGCGACCAGCGCCAACCTGGGTTCGGGATTCGATACCGTGGGCCTGGCGCTGGATTATCACGACGAGATCGTTTTCACCCGGTCGGACGACCCGGCCGACACGGGTGTCAAGGTCATCATCGAAGGGGAGGGAGAGGACACCCTTCCCAGGGATGAGACCCACCTGGTCGTCTCCGCATTCCGAAAGGCCTGCCAGGTTTTTGGCCTACCCAGGTTCGGCTTCCTCATGACTGCCCGCAATCGAATCCCGCAGGCCAGGGGCCTCGGATCCAGCGCCGAGGCCATCGTGGCCGGAATCAGCGCGGCTGCAGCCTTCGCCCACACGGGAGGATTCTCCAGGGATGCGGTCTTCGATCTGGCTGCACGGATCGAGGGGCACCCCGACAATGTGGCGCCGGCGGTCTATGGGGGCTTGACCGTCTCCTACGATCTCATCACTGATGAGGGGGTGGGGTCACTGCCCATAGCGGGAGGGACACCCTTGACCCCCGGTTTCCATAGTCTGCGCTACCAGGTTGACCCTGCCATCAGGGCCACGGTCTTTGTGCCCGACTTCCGACTGTCCACCCAGAAGGCCCGACAGGCCCTGCCCGACCGAGTGCCTTACGCCGATGCCATTCACAACCTGTCCAGGGTCGCCCTGATACCGGGAGCATTGAACCCTTCAGGCATGGCCGACATGGGGAGTGGTCAATTCGATGGCCAGGGGAATCTCGCTGCCAGGGCCAACGCGCTCCTGTTCGCGGCCACGCAGGACCGGCTCCACCAGCCTTACCGGGCGGGACTGATGCCACCTGCGACCGATCTGATCGGCCTTTTCCGCCGGCACGGGTATGCCGCGGCGGTCTCGGGTGCCGGTCCCTGTGTCATCGTCCTTCACTACGGGGATGCTTCGGAGGACTTGAAAACCCTGGCCAAGGGTGAGCTCGAATCGGGGCATTGGCAGGTTCTGCAATTGGATGTGGACCGTAATGGGGTCCAGGTGGAGAGTGACGAGGAAGGTGACCTGATTGGCAGTTGAAACCCGGAAACCAATGGCGGCAGTACGAACCGGAGGCAACGGGGAACACGTCCCCTTCATTCTGGCCTCCCAGTCCCCTTCCCGCCAGGCGCTCCTGGTCAAGGCGGGAATCAGCCCGGTGATTCGCAAGTCCCACCTTGACGAGCCCAGGGCCTTGGAGGACGCTGCCCGGTCGCGGGGATTGAAGGCGACGGACCTGTCCATAGAGGACCGGGTCTCTGTTCTGGCAGCAGGCAAGGCGGATCTGATTCTGCATACCCTGCAGTCGGTTGCCGAAACCGAGCATCGGGTCCAGGGAGACCTGGTTGTGGTTCGGCCCCTTGATGGGCAGGCCGCTTGCCCTGCGCAGGTTCGACCCATGCAGCAGGCCGTAAGGTCCTGGTCGGGTATGGCACAGGCCAAGGTTGGCCCCCTGCTGTTGGGATGCGACTCGCTTTTCACCCTGGACGGGCGAATTCTTGGAAAGCCCCACAGGCCGGAGGTTGCCTTGGAGCGGCTCATGGCCATGCAGGGCCGGACCGGCACACTGGTCACCGGACACTGTCTGATTGATGTGGCTACAGGGCGTCGGGTTCAGGGTGTCAGCCGGGCCAAGGTCTCATTCGGGCACTACGACCAGGCCGACATGGAGGCCTATATCGCCAGTGGAGAGCCCTTGGAGGTGGCTGGTTCCTTTACCTTGGAGGGCCTTGGGGGTGCTTTCATCACCGGAATCGAGGGTGACCCCAGCGGGGTCATGGGGCTGAGCATGCCCACCCTGCGTTCCATGGTCGAGGAATTGGGATTGCACTGGGCCGACCTCTGGGATCCCGTCCTGGTCGGGGCCGAGGAGCCGGTGGAAACCTGTGCCGATCCGGCCGGTGTAGTCCCACCCGAGGGGAATGTCCACCAACCGGGAGACGGGTGGGTGAAGTGTGCCTGCGGAAAGCAGCATTGGGGGCTGAATGGGGCGGCCGGTGTTCTCCTGGCCAGGCGTGACAAGCAAACCGGTGCGGTGACCGATGTCCTCCTTCAACACCGAGCCAAGTGGAGCGCCGAGGGTGGCACCTGGGGTGTGCCGGGCGGTGCCATATCCGATGGGGAGAACCCCCTGGAGGGTGGCCTGCGTGAGAGCTATGAGGAGGCCGATATCCATCCGGAGGATATCCAGGTGGTCGGTTCCCATTGTGAGGATCACGGTCCGTGGGGGTACACAACCATCCTGGCCTTCGAACGGCCCGGACATCGGGTGAGTCCGCATATGAACGATGACGAGAGCATTGAATTGGCCTGGGTTCCGGTCGATCAGGTCGATTCACGCCCTCTCCTGGGTGCCTTTGGCCAGGACTGGCCCAACTTCCGTCGTCGACTCGAAGGGTTGGCTGCCCGGAACTGAGCCGGTCCAGGACCCTCAACGGGCTCTTGTGCGGTCTTAGCCGAGAACGATGGCGATCAGGGCGATGACAACCGGCGAGGTTACCGTGCTGACCAGGATTCCGTCCCGGGCAAAGGTGGTGCCCACGTTATACCTGGCCGCGTAGTTGTAGACGTTCTGACCGGTGGGCAACGCGGCAAGAACCACGCACCCGTAGAGCTCGGCACCGCGGAAGCCCATGACGAACCAGGCCAGGAAAAAGGCGATGAGGGGCATGACCAGGTTCTTGAGGATGACCACGGTCAGAGTGGCCCGACGGTTGGTTTCCTTGCCGAATGGTCTGGAGCCGCGCAGGGACATACCGAAGGCCATCAGGATCATGGGGACGGCCGAGGCGCCGATCATGTCGATGGGCTTGAAAACGAAGTCGGGGATGACGTAGTGCCCGACACCGGCACTGATGGCCGAGACCAGGATGCCTCCCAAAGAACCGATCAGGATTGGTTGTTTCAACGGCTGCTTGGCGATGGTCTTCAGGGAGAGCCTTCCGGTGGTCGACGCGTCCAGCATGGTCAGGCCGATGGGTGTGAAGATGGCCTGCTGCATGACCAGGATGGGGGCGACCAGGGTGGGATTGCCCAGGATGTAGGTGGCAACCGGCAGACCGATGTTGTTGGAGTTCAGATACAGCGAATTCAGGACTCCGATTGTGGTGTTCGCCGCATCCATATGAAGGGAGACGGCATTGATGATGACGAAGACGAGTCCCACGGCCGCCGCCGAGAAGAAGGCCACAATGATGCTGGGATGGAAGATGACACTGAGCCGTTGCTTGGAGAGGATGGCGAACATCAGGCAGGGGGTGGAGACGAAGAAGGAGAACTTGTTCAGCACCATCTGCGCCGAGGGGCCTCCGATATGGAATCGAGCCGCCACGTAGCCTACGGCGATGACGACACCGATGATGAAGAAGCCTTCCATGGCGCTGAGCAGACCGGGCATCTTTATTGTTCACCAACTCCCAAAATCGTGGTCGTGCGGACGGCGGCAGGCAGAGGCTACGCCACCGGGCACACCTATTCTGCCACCCGGGCACCAGGTTCGTCAGGGATGTTCCACGCACGAGAGGCCATCCAAGGCTTGGAAGCTCATTCCGCCCCGGAGCCATCTGCCTATAGCATGGTCGTATGAATACGATCCCGCAGGATAAGACACCCCACCAGTTCGGTTCGCGGGTGGAGGGGCTCCTGGACGGCACTGCAAACATGCCCCAGGAAGAGGCCCTGGCCCTGATACTGGAGCGGATGGTGGCCACGGCCTCGGTCAGCGATGAGGAGGGCCCTCTGGCCGACGCGGTCCAGTCCGCGCTCGCGACCTGCCCTGGTTGGCGGGTCGACAGGCTGGGAGACACGGTAGTGGCGAGGACCGACTTGGGTAGGGACCACAGGATCGTCATGGCCGGGCATCTGGACACGGTCCCCATC
The DNA here is from genome assembly GCF_016100445.1 of Bifidobacterium sp. M0307. NCBI lineage: Bacteria > Bacillati > Actinomycetota > Actinomycetes > Bifidobacteriales > Bifidobacteriaceae > Bifidobacterium > Bifidobacterium sp. M0307. The sequence goes on along the minus strand of NZ_JACFSL010000001.1, from coordinate 1,342,423 downwards.
AATGCGAACATGCCTCCGCGGTGGCTGGAGCCCGGGGATTCTGAAATCAGACCCGACGTGGCCGAAGCCCACCCGGATTCCCGGGTGCTCTGGGGGAGGGGCACCGCAGATATGAAGGCCTCGGATGCGGTCATGCTCCACCTGGCCGCCACACTCGACAATCCTGACTACGACCTGACTCTGGTCTTCTATGACCATGAAGAGGTGGCGGCCGAGAAGAATGGCCTGGGCAGGGTGGTGTCCGCCCATCCCGACTGGGTTCGCGGAGATTTCGCCATCATCGGCGAGCCGACCAATTGCGGCATCGAAGCGGGCTGCAACGGGACCATGCGCTTCGACGTGGTAACCCATGGGGTGGCCGCCCACTCAGCCAGGGCGTGGATGGGCAGCAATGCCATCCATGCCGCAGCCCCCATCCTGGCGAGGCTTGAGTCCTACCGGCCCCGGACCGTCACCGTGGATGGACTGGACTACCGGGAAGGCCTCAACGCCACAATGATCAGAGGGGGGACCGGAACCAACGTCATACCTGACTCATGCCGGGTTCACGTCAATTACAGGTTCGCGCCCGATAAGAGTCTGGCCGAGGCCAAGGCCCTGATGATGGGCGCAACTGCGGGGGCGGAACTGGGCAACGGTGAGCACAGGGCAACCGGAGGGGTCTTTGCGGGGTTCGATATCGAGATGCGCGACGAATCCCCGGCCGCCCGTCCCGGGCTTGTTTCTCCTTGGGCCCGCTCCCTGACGGACCTGATTGCCGGGGCCAATGGATCAACCCCCCAGCCCAAGCTGGGGTGGACCGATGTGGCCAGATTCTCCGCCCTGGGTATCCCCGCCGTCAACCTGGGTGCCGGGGACCCCCTTCTTGCCCATAAGGCCGATGAGCAGGTTCCTCTGGATGATTTGGTCTCGTTGGAGTCAATCCTGGTCTCCTGGCTCAAAGAACGCGATTAGTTTAGTTTTGTGTCATACTAGATAGTGGTGGTTCTGCCTGACCACTTGAAGCGTAGGCGTTGATCCCCCTGCTTGGATCCTTCCGAATCCATGCAGGCGACGGTGTCCGCCCGCGCCAGGAAGACTTTTTTCGAAGGCGTACCGACCTGCGCACCCCCGGGGTGGGCGGCCACAGTGAGAGTGTGGTGTGACAGGGTGTCGGAGCCATGAGCGCGGTTCGAGTCAGCGTGCCGCAAGGAGCATAGTGCCCAGGAACAAGAACGAGGACAGTCAGGAAGACTCCTCAGCAAACTCAATGCAGACCAGTCAGCAGGCAACCGACCAGCCTCAGGCCGAAAAGGGAACAACCCGGCGTCGTCGCAGTGGCAGGCGTGTGGTGCGCGTGGCCGGTGCGGCCGGTGCTCATGTGCCCGTCCAGGTCGAGGCCGATGAGCATGAGGAGGCGGCCCCCGACAAGGGGCGTCGTCGCCGTGTCAAGGTCCAGGACGAGGGTGGGGATACCCGTTCGGAGTCTGTCTCCCGTCGCCGGTCACGCAGGAACGATCCGGAAGAGGAATCGAGCCTGAGCGAATCGCAGGCTTCGGACAGGGATGCGACCGAAGAAGACGAGGAGGTGCCTACCTCCCGGCGGCGTAAGGCGCAGACCAGGTCACGCAGGTCAACCCGCGCCAAGGCCTCGGAATCGACTGAACCCGGTTCCCGCAGCCGTTCCGGCGCTGGCCGTGATTTCGAAGACGGTCGGGATGACCGCCAGGAACGTGCTCTGGAGGCCGTGGAGTCCCTGACCGGCACCGATCTGGGGGATGATGATCAGGACCACAAGTCCAGATCGACCAGGTCCCGGTCCCGTTCTTCTCGTTCCGATTCATCCAAGTCGGCACCGGCCCGGCCCATGACCTCCCTCCTCTTCCAGGAGCCGGTGATTCCGGTCGCGCAGGATGATGACGACGAGCCCGTCATGGAGGATGACGAAGAACCGGCACCGTCCAGGTCATCCCGCAGGTCCAGGAGTCGTCGCTCCCGCAATGCCATCGATCGTGAGCCTCTTGTCGAGGACGAGCAGCGTTCCGAATCGGGATCCCGCCGGTCGCGAAGGCTCAACGCCGAGGAGCGTCGTGCCGCCGATGAGGTGGAGCAGATCGAGGAGGACCTCGACCACGAGGGCATCACCTTCATCAACGATGAGGACGAGAGTGAGGAGGAGGTCACCTCCCGCTCTTCCAGGCGACGTCGTCGCAGCAAGGGCGAGCGCACCCATGAGGACGAAGCCGAGAAGTCCGGTTCTCGTCGCAATCGCCGCTCGCGCGACCATGAGAGTGAAGAGGAGGAAGAAGGGGGGCTGACCCGTCGACGCAGGCGGAGGCGCGGCTCCAAGTCTTCCGATTCCGAGACCGAGGAGACCGGCGGCACCCGGCGCTCCCGCAAGCAGCAGTACATCGACGAAATCACGGATATCGAGGGGTCCACCCGCCTGGAGGCCAAGAAGCAGCGCCGACGCGACAACCGTCGAGAGCGTTCGCGCCAGTCCCAGCTGGTGGAGCAGGACTTCCTGGCCCGCCGCGAGAGCGTAGACCGGCTCATGGTGGTGCGTGAAAAGGAACAACACACACAGATTTCGGTCATTGAGGACGACATCCTGGTGGAGCACTATGTCTCCGACATACAGGAGGTCTCCACGGTCGGCAACGTCTACCTGGGGCGGGTCCAGAACGTCCTGCCCAGCATGGAGGCGGCCTTTGTCGATATCGGGCAAGCCCGCAACGGCGTTCTCTATGCCGGTGAGGTCAACTGGGACACCACACGTCTGGAGGGGCAGCCCCGACGCATCGAGCTGGCCTTCAAGTCCGGTGATCCGGTCCTGGTCCAGGTCACCAAGGATCCGATCGGGCACAAGGGTGCCCGTCTGACCTCCCAAGTGACCCTGGCCGGACGTTTCCTGGTGCTGGTGCCCTCCGGGGGCATGACCGGCGTCAGCCGCAAGCTGGCCGACCATGAGCGCTCCCGTCTGAAGGGAATCATCTCACGTATCGCCCCCAAGGACATGGGGGTCATCATCCGCACCGCGGCCGATGGTGCCAGCGAGGAGGCCCTGACCAAGGACCTGGAGAACCTCCAACGCCAGTGGGAGGAGATCGAGTCCAAGCGCAAGGAGTTCCTGCACGGCAAGCGACCCAAGCTCCTTCAGGGCGAACCCGATGTTGCCATCCGTGTGGTACGAGATATCTTCAACGATGATTTCGCCAGTCTGGTTGTCCAGGGCGATCGGGTCTATGACCGGGTCGAGAACTACCTGGACACCATGGCCCCCGATCTCAGGGACAAGCTGGTGGGGTGGGACCCGTCCGAGCATGAGGGCAAGGACGTGTTCGACAAGTGGGGCATCGACAGCCAGCTGCGCAAGGGGATGGAGCGTCAGGTCTACCTACCCTCCGGCGGCTCCCTTGTCATCGACCGTACCGAGGCCATGACCACCATCGATGTGAACACAGGCCGATTCATCGGTAGGGGCAAGTCCCTGGAGGAGACCGTGACCAGGTGCAACCTGGAGGCCTCCGAGGAGATTGCCCGCCAGTTGCGTCTGCGCGACATCGGCGGCATGATCATGATCGACTACGTTGATATGGTCATGCCGGCCAACCGCGACCTGGTGCTTCGCCGCCTGGTGGAGTGCCTGGCACGGGATCGCACCAAGCACCAGGTGGCCGAGGTCACCTCTCTGGGCCTGGTCCAGATGACCCGTAAGCGGGTGGGCCAGGGTCTGGTCGAAGCCTTCTCGGAGGAGTGCCCCACCTGCCATGGGCGCGGGTTCATCCTCCATGATGAGCCGACCATCTCCGCCTCCTACGACGACCCCTATGCCGTCAAGGGCGGTGATCCCTTCGTCAAGACCAATAAGCACAGTCACAATGCGCCGGCCAAGGAGAGCACGACCACCGGTTCCACGCCCGCCGTCAAGGCCAAGCTGGCCAGGATCGCTGCGGCCGCCCAGGCCGCTGCAGACGAGGATGTGCAGGACAATGACGAGATGGAGGCCACGAATCCGCTGGATGTCGACAAGGAGTCGTAAGCTGAAACCCGTTTTGCGATCGGGCGAACGCATTTGACGATGCAGAGTGTTTGATTATATAGTAGTTAGCTGGTGTTCGGACTGAGGTTGCGGGCACGCTCAGCTTTAGACAAACAGGCAAGGTAGGGTTATGTACGCGATTGTGAAGGCCGGAGGCCATCAGGAGAAGGTCCAGGTCGGTGACCTGATCGAGGTCAACCGTCTGGGCGCCAAGAAGGGCGAGCCGGTCGAGTTCCCGGTCGCGCTGGTCGTCGATGGAGCCAAGGTGACCATGGCCGCCAAGGATCTGGCCAAGATCTCCGTCAAGGGCGAGATTGTGGACGATGAGGCCAAGGGCCCCAAGATCAACATTCAGAAGTTCAAGAACAAGACCGGTGTTGCACGCCGCAAGGGTCACCGTCAGAAGCTGTCCGTGGTCAAGATCACGGCCATTGCCTGATCAGGGTCGAAGAGCTTAGGAAAGGAATCCAGACATGGCACATAAGAAGGGCGCGTCCAGCTCTCGGAACGGGCGCGATTCGAATCCTCAGTACCTGGGTGTCAAGAAGTTCGGCGGCGAGGCCGTCGTGGCGGGCAACATCATCGTCCGTCAGCGCGGCACCAAGTTCCACCCCGGTCAGAATGTGGGTCTGGGCAAGGACCACACCCTCTTCGCACTGGTGGATGGCGAGGTCAGGTTTGCCGAGCGTCGTGACCGCAAGGTCGTTGACGTCGTCACGGCCTGAGCTGGCTTCAAGACTTCAGCCGCGCCCGGTAAGGACGCGGCTTTTTTCATTATTCGGACGGCGGCCGCTTGGTCGGAGAGCATAGAGGTTTGTTGGAATGAGTGCATTCGTGGATCGTGTCACCGTCCATGTCAAGGGTGGCGACGGCGGGAATGGAGCGTCCTCCATACGTCGTGAGAAGTACAAGCCATTGGCGGGACCTGACGGTGGCGACGGCGGGCATGGTGGATCGGTCATCCTGGAGGCCGATACCAATGCCACCAGCCTTTTGGACTACCGCTTCCTTCCCCACCGCAAGGCCGACTCAGGCACCATGGGTCTCGGCGGGGACAAGGACGGCAGCCGTGGGCAGGACCTGATCCTGCCGGTTCCGGTGGGCACGGTGGTATTCACCGCCGAAGGGCGTGAGGGTGAAATCAAACATCCCGGCAAACGACTGGCCGACCTGAATCATCCGGGGGACCGGTTCGTTGCCGCCCAGGGCGGTATCGGCGGCCTGGGTAATCGGTCACTGGCCAATAAGGCCCGGCGCGCACCCGGATTCGCCCTCCTGGGTGAACCTGGGCAGGACAGGGACCTGGTCCTGGAACTCAAGTCGATAGCTGATGTGGCCCTGGTGGGCTTCCCAAGTGCCGGCAAGTCCAGTCTGGTGGCAGCCATGAGCTCGGCCAAACCCAAAATCGCCGATTACCCCTTCACCACTCTGGTTCCTAATCTGGGTGTGGTTCAGGCCGGGGATGAGCGCTTCACCATGGCCGACGTTCCCGGGCTGATACCCGGCGCTTCGCAGGGCAAGGGTCTGGGCCTGGAGTTCCTTCGCCACATTGAGCGAACCGAGATCATCGCCCATGTGATTGACTGCGCCACCCTGGAGTCAGGCAGGGACCCGATCAGTGACTACCATGCTCTGGAGGACGAGCTGGCCAAGTACGCCGATCAGCTGGAGCTGCCCTTGGGGGTTATCCCTATCGAGAAGCGCCCCCGGGTGGTCATTCTCAACAAGGCAGACCTGCCCGAAGCCCGGGAGTTGGCGGAGTTTGTCCGCCCCGAATTCGAGCGCATGGGGTTGAAGGTCTTCGTGGTCTCCACCGCCTCCCACCAAGGGCTCAATGAACTGGGCTACTACCTGGCCGCCCTGGTGGCCCACCTGCGTGGCAAGCTCAAGGCCCAGGCCGCTGAGGAGGAGGCCAGGGTGGTCATTCGCCCCCTGGAAACCCAAAAAAGCCGCAGGGGTGATGCCAACGGCGCATTCACCGTGGAGCGGAAGCAGAACCGCAACGGGGAGCACTGGTTCCAGGTTCGTGGCGAGAAGCCGGAACGCTGGGTCCGTCAGACCAACTTCGACAACGAAGAGGCCGTGGGCTTCCTGGCTGACCGCCTGGCCGGTCTGGGAGTCGAGGACGCACTGCGACGTGAAGGCGCCCGGCCTGGTGATGAGGTCAGGATCGGACCCGGGGATGACGCCATGGCCTTCGATTGGGACCCGACCATCGCGGCCGGTGCCGAGATGTTGGATGGTACTCCCCAGATCGCCCGAGGCAAGGATATCCGCCTGGAGGAGACCGAGGGGCGCACCCGCCGCCGGACCAACAGCCAACGACGCGAAGAGTACCACCGGATGATGGATGCCCGCCAGGCCGTACGTGAAGTGATGGACCAGGAGCGGAAGGCCGGTCACTGGGCCGACCCCTCCGTGGCTGACGATCCCCATGATCTGGAAGGACTCCTGGGTCGGCCTGGAGCCGACGACCGGGCGGACCAGGCCGAGGGAGAGGACTGAGCAGCCATGGCCGCGCCCAGTCAGGATGAAATCCGGGCCAGGGTGGCCCAGGCCTGCACGATAGTGGTCAAGGTGGGTTCCAGCTCGTTGACCACCCCCGATGGGCACCTGGACCCCACCCGCCTGGATGCACTGGTCGGGGCCCTGGCATCGGCCGCCAATGATGGGGCCAGGCTGGTCCTGGTAACCTCTGGAGCCATCGCAGCTGGGTTCGGGCCCCTGGGTTTCCGCTCGCGGCCCGATGATGTGGCCACCCAGCAGGCCACCGCCTCGGTGGGCCAGGGACTCCTCATGGCCCGGTACGAGGCCGCCTTTGCCAGGCGGGGACTGAAGGTCGGTCAGATTCTGATTACGGCCCGCGATACCACCCTGGCCGTTCAATACCGCAATGCCCGGCGGACCCTCTGCCGCCTGCTTGATTTGGGGGTCATCCCCGTAATCAACGAAAATGATGCTCTTGCCAGCAACGAGATCCGATTCGGTGACAATGACCGCCTTTCGGCGCTGATAGCCAACATCGTCAGTGCTGATGCCCTGGTTCTGCTGACCGATGTGGATGCGCTGTATACCGCTCCTCCGAGTCATCCGGAGGCCAGACGGATGGAATTCGTCCCCGATGTGGACGAGGCCTTGAATCAGGTTGACGCGGCCGGATCCTCCTCGGGCCTGGGCACAGGAGGAATGACCACCAAACTGGATGCCGCCAGAATGGCTGCTTCCTCGGGAATCCCCGTGGTCCTGGCCAGGGCCGACCAGGCCGGGCCGGCCCTGGCCGGGGATCGTGTCGGCACCCTCTTCGCTCCGATCCATCGGCGGGGGTCATCGAACAGACTCTGGATCAAGTACGCCTCCCGCCCTCAAGGGGGCTATGTGGTGGATGCGGGCGCGGCCGAGGCAATCCGCGGTGGTCGTGCCAGTCTCCTGGCAGCAGGAACGGTCAGCATCAGAGGCGGTTTTTCGGCCGGCGACCCGGTCTGGGTATGGGACCGGTCCGGTACCCGGCTGGCAAAGGGGCTCTCAGGATACGACTCCGAGGAGGCGGAGGAGATGCTGGGCATGACCACAGCGGACCTTCGAAGAAGGCAGGGGGCGCATTTCGCCCACCCTTTGGTCCACCGGGATTCCCTGGTCCTTATCTGAGAAAACCGCGGCTTGGGCGGTACGATGGGAACCATGAGCATGGCTGAATGGCAGACCCTAAGCAACCGTATCGATTCCGTGGCGCCCAGCGCCACCCTGGCCGTGGACTCCAAGGCCAAGGCCATGAAGGCCCAGGGAATCGATGTAATCAGCTTCGGGGCGGGCGAGCCCGACTTCCCCACTCCGGACTTCATTGCCCGTGCCGCCTCGCAGGCCTGCCTGGACCCGCGCAATCACCGGTACACACCCACGGCAGGCCTGCCTGAACTTCGTCAGGCCATAGCCGACAAGACCGAGCGCGACTCGGGCTATGCCGTGACGCCCGACCAGGTGGTGGTCACCAACGGCGGTAAGCAGGCCGTCTACGAGACCTTCCAGATACTGCTCAATCCGGGCGACCAGGTCATCATTCCCGCCCCCTATTGGACCAGTTACCCTGAAATGGTCACCCTGGCCGGTGGGGAACCGGTACCGGTCCTGAGCGGAGCCGATCAGGGCTACCTTCCCTCCCTGGATGCACTGGAGGCGGCGAGGACCGAGCGGACCAAAGCCAGCATCGTCAATACTCCTTCCAACCCCACTGGGGTCGTCTGGGATGATGATCTGGTTGGGGCCATAGGCCAGTGGGCCCTGGAACACCACATATGGGTCGTCAGTGATGAAATCTACGAGCACCTGACCTACGATGGCGCTCACACTCCTTATCCGGGTGCCCTGGTGCCGGAGCTGCGCGACCAGCTGATTGTCCTGAACGGGGTGGCCAAGACTTACGCCATGACCGGATGGCGTGTCGGATGGATGGTGGCCCCGACCGCGGTATCTAAGGCGGCAGGCAAACTCCAGGGGCATATGACCTCCAACGTGGCCAACGTCTCCCAGCGAGCCGCCCTGGCAGCCATTCAAGGGCCCATGGACGCGGTGGAGACCATGGGGAGGGCTTTTGCCCTCCGCCGAAAGTCCATCATGGTCGCCCTGAACCAGGTGCCGGGGGTCGAGTGCCCTGAGCCCAAGGGCGCCTTCTACGCCTTCCCTGATGTAACGGGTCTCCTGAACCGCCCGCTCGGGCCTCATGGGACCATCAGCCGGACCTCGTCCGACCTGGCCGCCGCAATCCTGGAGGAGACCCATGTGGCCGCAGTGCCGGGAGAGGCTTTCGGGGCCCCGGGCCATCTGCGTTTCTCCTATGCCCTGTCCGACCAGGATCTGGCAGAGGGGATGCGACGGTTCCAGGCGTGGATCGGAGCTTGATTCGGGGTCTTGCCGGTACGATGACGGCACGCGGTTGGACTCAGACCACCCTTTGGGCTAAACTAGCGATTTGGCGGTTTTTCTCCAATAGAGGAGGCGGTTTCGTCTCCTTCGAGTACTGTTGAGAGAAGTTCCGATAGGGAAGTGGCGCAATTGGTAGCGCAACGGTCTCCAAAACCGTAGGTTGTGGGTTCGAGTCCCGCCTTCCCTGCTAAGTGTTGCAGCCGGCAGTGCACGACAGTGAAGGACAGTAGACCATGGCAAAGAAAGAAGACAAGCCAAACTTCTTCATGCGTATCGGTCTGTTCATCAAACAGGTCATTGATGAGATTCGCAAGGTGGTCGCGCCCACCGGGAAAGAGCTCCTGGGCTGGTCCGTGGCGGTCTTCATCTTCGTCCTCCTGCTCATGCTCTTCGTGACTGCTCTAGACTTCGGACTGGGTAAACTGGTCTTCCTCATATTCGGCTGAAGCGAAACAAGGTAGAAGGTGGAGTAATCCATGAGTGATGATCTGACGACTGAGGGTCTGGGCGACGATTTGGCCCAGGAACCGCAGGATACGGTCCCGGCCGTTGCCGAGGGGGAGAGTGCTGCCCCGATTCAGGATCAGCCTGTCGACCAGTCGGCTCAGGATGATGCCGCCCCCGCCTCCGACCAGGCCCAGGGTGGCCAGGCCGATGAATCGGCGCCGGAGTCCGCGGACGCGGATGCCCCCGATCAGGAGGATGCCGGGCAGAAGGCCGTTGACGAGTTCTCCAAGAAGCTGCGCACGCTCGAAGGCAAGTGGTACGTTCTCCACACCTATTCCGGGTATGAGAAGCGGGTAAAGGCCAACGTCGAGTCCCGTATCGTGTCCTTCGGTCTTGAAGACCAGATCTTCCAGGTTGAGATTCCTATGGAAGAGGTCGAGAAGCACACCGACAAGGGCAAGAAGGTCGTCACCCGCGTCAGGGTTCCCGGGTACGTGCTCATCCGTATGTGGCCCGACGAGAACGCCCGCCGCATCATTCGCGATACCGAGGGTGTCACCGGATTCGTCGGCCCGAGCAAGGAGCCTGCGCCTCTGTCCCGCAAGGAAGTCGTGCGCATGATGGCCCCGATGATTGCCTCCGAGGCCCTGAAGGCTGCGGGTGACAAGCCCGAGGCCGCCAAGAAGCGTACTGTGGAGGTCTCCTACGCCGTGGGCGACCAGGTCACCGTCACCGACGGACCCTTCGCCACCATGGCCGCCGTGGTCTCCGATGTGGAGCCGACCACCCAGAAGCTGACAGTGCTGGTCTCGATCTTCGGTCGTGACACACCGGTCGAGTTGGGCTTCGATCAGGTCGAGAAGATCTCCTGACCGTAATATCGGCCACGACCGGTTATGGTCGTCGGTACGTGTCATAATCAACAAGCTTGTGCGCCCCGTAGGGGGTGCATGCGGAAAGAACAAGTTGCGGGAGGAGGCTCAGGCCTCCGACATCACCGCTTCATAGAAAGAAGAACCAGCAATGGCTGCAAAGAAGAAAGTCACCGCGCTGATCAAGGTGCAGATTGAGGCCGGCAAGGCCAATCCTGCCCCGCCGCTGGGTCCTGCATTGGGTTCCCATGGCGTCAATATCATGGACTTCTGCAAGCAGTACAACGATGCCACCAAGGACAAGATGGGTCAGGTCATCCCCTGCGTCATCAGCGTCTATGAGGATCGTTCCTTCACCTTCATCACCAAGACCCCGCCGGCTGCGGACCTGCTCCGCAAGGCTGCTGGCGTGGCCAAGGGTGCCGGCAACCCGCTGACCACCAAGGTGGGCTCCGTCACCAAGGCCCAGGTTCGCGAGATTGCCGAGACCAAGATGGAGGATCTCTCGGCTCGCGATATCGAGGCCGGTATGAAGATCATCGAAGGCACCGCCCGTTCCATGGGCATCACCGTCACCGACTGAAATTGTTGTGAGCGGTAGGGCATACGCTTGCCCGCACCGCGACTGCTGATAGGAGAAGCAGATGACCAAGCGTTCCAAGAAGTATCGCGAAGCGGCCGAGAAGGTCGATCGTACCAACCTGTACAGCCCCGAAGAGGGTCTGGCCCTGCTCAAGGGCATGCCCAAGCGTGGGTTTGACGAGACCGTCGAGGCCGTCTACCGACTGAACGTCGATCCCCGCAAGGCCGATCAGCTGGTCCGTGGCACCGTGAGCCTGCCCAACGGCACCGGCAAGACCGTTCGCGTTCTGGTCTTCGCCCGTGGACCTCAGGCAACTGCGGCCACCGAGGCCGGTGCCGACGTGGTCGGCGATGACGAGCTGGTGACCAAGGTCGCCGGCGGCTTCCTCGACTTCGATGCCGTGGTGGCCACCCCCGACATGATGGGCAAGGTCGGTCGCCTGGGCCGCGTCCTTGGTCCCCGTGGCCTTATGCCCAACCCCAAGACCGGCACCGTCACCATGGACGTGGCTAAGGCCGTCTCCGAGATCAAGGCCGGACGTATCGAGTTCCGCGTCGACAAGAACGGCAACCTGAGCTTCCCCGTGGGCAAGGTTTCCTTCGATGAGAAGGCCCTGGCCGAGAACTTCCACGCCGTTGATGAGGAAGTCAAGCGCATGAAGCCGGCCACCGTCAAGGGCCGCTACATCACCAAGGCCACCCTGACCACGACCATGGGCCCCGGTGTTCCCCTGGATATCGCTCTGCTCTGAGTCCGGCGTTCGGGGCGTGTCCCTGACATAGAACTCGCAAGGACGGAAGGCTGTACGGCCTTCCGTCCTTTTTGTTGCCCGCCGTGTGTTTTCCGGCTCCGACCTCATCTGCTTCCGGTTGCCGACCGTGCTCGGGTGCTGACACCTGCTGTTTTGCCGAGGACTTCAGAAGGTTCACCACGGTCCTGGTGCCAAGGCGGTTAGTTCCTCCGAGTTCCTTCCCGGTCCGGAGAGCAATCGTCCTGATTGGCTCCGGCTAGGACGTGTCGGCGTTCGCAGGACATGGCCAGTATCAGGAAAGGTACGACCATGGCCACAGGGAGCATGTGACGTTCGAAATTGTTGGCCGGTGCGGTGACCATGACCCCCATGATCAACAGGAGGGGAAGGAACTCAAGGAGATGGCGCCATCGCCCGGCACTCAACCAGGCGGCAATCAGAATCAGAGCCAGAACCACCCAGAAGTTCCCCTGGGCGATCCAGCCCAGTACGGGTATGCTGGCCCAGGTCCTGGCCACGCCGGTGACTCCGTTCCTCCAGTCGCGGCACCAGTACTGAATCCAGGTGCTGGACTCTTGGACGTAGGAGTTGTTCAGGTAATACGACATGGCCACATAGGCCGAATCGTTGACGTCGAAGTAGCCGTAGCACTCGGCCATGAGGGCATCCAGGTAGGGGACGGCGTGCCCCTTGGCCAGGTTGAGCCAGGCCTTGTTGAACTTCTTCATCTGGTCGTCCGTGACCGTGCGCCACTTGTAGACAATCAGTTTGGGCTGGTTCCCGGATGACTTGACCCGGTCGGCCTCCCAGGGTGTGTAGTTGGAAGCGGCCGAATCCAGGTCAAGGATGGGGTCCAGATCCTGTCTGTTCTGACTGTCGATGCCAGACGGGTCCACTCTGGCTACTCTGGCCACCTGCTGGAGCTGGATGCTCTTACTCTCTATCGGGTCGCCCTTGATGACGTGCCCGGCCCCTTCCAGGCCACTGACCAGGGCCGTGAAGGCCATGGCGGGCAGGAGGAGGCAGATCAGATAGGTCTTCCAGTACCGGCGGCACATAATCAAGGCCAGCGCAATCTGGGCGATGACAATGTAGATGCCGTACTTGGCGCTGATCAGCATAATCAGGGTACTGACAGCCAGGCCGACAAGTGTTCTGGGGCTGGCGAAGGGGTGGTTGCCGGGCCCGTCCTGCCTGATGGCCTGGTACCAGATGCCGAACCACCAGACGAAGGAGAATGCGAAGAGGGGGGACTTCGTCAGGCTGATTGAGCTGAAGACGTTGAAGGGGCAAACAAGGAAGAAGAGGATGACCAGGGTCCGGGCCAGGGGTCCCGCCCGATAGGCATCGGAGTCCGTCACTGCCGTGGTCATATGGCGGCCGCTGTCGTCCGGATATCCTCCTGTGAAGAACCGGTTGGCTGTGACGGAACAGCAGAAGGCTCCGAAAACGAGTTGCAGGCCTGCCAGGAGAACGATTCCCGCATCATAGGATCCGGTTAGTCGCTGGGAGGCCAGGGCCGTCATCCCGTAAAAGAAGGTCAGGACCAGGTTGTGCTGGTCGGTCAGGAAGGTCGGCTCGGACGGCCAGAGGTAGTGGCCGATGGGGTAGACGTCCATCTGGGTGAAGGCGTTGCCACCATATTGGGGCACGTCACCACGCAACTGCAGAATCCAGTTGGTGCACTCGGCAATCTGGGCATAGAGGTCGGCTCCGTAGGCCGCCAGCAGGGTCACCAGGGCCCAGGACCAGCCGATGACCAGGAGGCGCATGATGGGTTTCCATCCCCGGGTCTCCCGCATGATAAAAGACCGGTAGGCTCTGCCTGCGGACCGAAGTCGCTTCCGCTCCGAGAGGGAGGCCCGAAGCTTCCCGATGGTCCTTCCAATGGCTCCATCCGATCTCCTCAACATGGACAGGGGAGACTCACCGCCGTAGAGAAGGTGTCTGACCAAGGCGACGAGGCCCAGGCAAACGGCCAGAGCGCACAGGAGAATCAGGGCATTCTGCCAGCCGAACTCGGCCATGGATCCGCTGCGGCGGTAGATAGGACCCACCGAGGTGCACCAGGCTATCCAGAGACAGATGAGAAAGGCCAGCACCCGGCCCAGAATGGTGCCGGGAGAATTCCGATGGTCACGCAGAGAGTTGGCGCTGGTGCCTGTGTCTGCTGCCAAGTGGTCCCCCTTGTGGACGGAGCGTGTGTTTCGGACCATGCAATTCTACCTTTGGGCCACAATCCTGACATGGCGGTGTCTCCCGTCGGTACGATTTGCTCAAAAGGACACATGATTTGTGAAAAAAGTATCAAATTGAATGACCGGTTTTGTTGATTCCCGGTTTTCGGGAACCGTGCATGATTTATAGTTAAGGATGTGCCTCATCAGAATACCGAGTGGCAACCATCGGCATCGCTGCGAAGTGGTGTTGTGTCTTCTATCGCGGTGCTCGATACCGTCGATTCGACCAATACCCCTCTGGCCCATGCTCTGGGAACCTGTCTGTATTCAGACGCGCGCCAACGGGTGGAGAAGCCGTTTGGGGACGACACGTCCACAACAGACGCGGGGACGGCGAAGGGGTTTGTAGTTCCTGGCACACGAGGGAAAGCCGAAGATATGCCTCGAAACGATGCCCGCGAGGGCATTCCTACGGCTGAGAGATATGAGGGAAGAGCCGCAAGTAGAGGTACTCGGCGATGGCCCGGCACCGGGCCTTGTAATCCGCCACGTAGTGTGGTTGTTGATGTACAGGTTCGGTGCCGCGGTCGTCTCGACCGTGGCTGGGCCAGCCAGACTGGTTGATTCCTTTTCCCGTGAACCGTGAACCTCCCTGCCCCTCAAAGGTGTCCTTCGCCCAGGGACCGGCTTTTCGTGGAGTGGTCGACGCAAGCACTGCCAGGGGCCCGCTCTATTTGTCCATTGAATACCGCCGTTTCCATGAGGACGGTCACGGCCTTGCCGCGACTGCGAAGTCGAGAAGGCCGAGCTTCTTGATCCAGGTACCCGACCGGGCGTCTATGGCCATCTCGACAAGGTCTGAACGGTTCAGGAGGTGGGGAAGAAAAACTTGTAGGAGCAGGTACCTCATCTGGTTAAAGGAGAGATACTCCCAATTGCATACCCAGGGAGGTTGATACAATATCCGACGGTAAGAAGGGAAGTGCATATGGTGACAGAATCCAAGGAATCATCCTCTGACCGGGTTCGAGGTTCATCGGGCGAAGTCCGGAACTCCAGCTTCGAGCTGTTGCGCCTCCTTGCCATGTACATGATAATCCTGCACCATTATGTGGTTCATAACCCGTTTCCCGTATATGACGAGCCTGCTTCGGTCAGCCAGTTCATATATACCTGCTTCTTGCCCTTGGGCAAGATCGGTGTGGACATCTTCTTCGGCATATCAGCCTGGTTCCTCTGTCAAAACCGTGATTTGAGCCCCAGGAAATCCCTAAAGCGCATTTGGGTGCTGGAGCGGCAGATGCTCTTCTACAGTGTTCTGCTGATGCTTGGGTTCGTCCTGTTCGACCGCAAGGGCATCTCCCGGTCGCAGATTGTCTACTCCGTCTTCCCCCTGATTTCGAATCTGTGGTGGTATCCGACCAATTATGCTCTCTTCCTCCTCTTCTATCCGTTTGTGACTGTGGGGCTGCGCAAGATGGGGCAACGTATGCACGGCTACCTGGCGGTGATTCTGCTGGTGGTCTGGGGTCTTATCTATGGACTGACACCCAATGATTACGTTGGTTTCCTGGCTTCTACATTTGTGAGTTTCATCTACCAATATCTGCTTATCTCGTACTATCGGTGGTATTTGAAAAAGGCATCGAAAACACTGGGCTGGTCAATGGTCGGCCTTGGGTCCGCGGCGGTCCTTGGCCTGATTTTGTTTGGTGATTGGATGCGGACGTTCACCCATGGCGGGTTTCCTCGGATGATTTTCGATTACATCAATCGGGAGAGCAAGCTGCCCCTCCTGCTTATCGCTTTTGGGGCGCTTCTGGTTGCGGATCGCATCCACATCAGGAGTCGGTTGATTAACTATCTCGCCAAGGGCACCTTCGGGGTTTACCTCATGCATGACTATCCGCCGGTCAGGGCTCTGCTCTGGGGGCGCTTCGATATTCGGAAGGTATGGGGGCAAGACGCTGCCGTGGTTTACTCCATGGCTTTGGTTCTTTTGATTTTCATGGTCTGCCTGGCCATCGATCTTATCCGCGACCGTCTATTCGCCCTCACCATCGATCGTCATAAGGGACGCTGGTTCGAGCTCCTTGCCGATCGGATCCAGTCAAGTCATGCCGCACGTAGGTGCAAACAGTATCTGTTGAGCATCCACCGGGGCGCTTTGGAATGAGTGAAACCTGATTCTGCCCCCGCTCGGGTGTGGTAGCACCATCGCCGCCTTTCCTGGTCATATCATGGTGCCCAGATGGGCCGCTCAGACGTTTGGCGGCTCTAGGAGAGAGGGGTAGAACATGAGTGAGCAAGATGAAAAAGACCAGGTCAGGAACCCGGAAACGGTGCAGAAGGAGACCGTGGTCGTCAAGGAGGAAACCGAGAAGCACCCCGTCAGTTCCATGGCCATCATCAGTCTGGTGCTGGGCGTGATCAGTCTCCTGGCATCGGTCTTCAAGGAGCTTGACCTGGTGGCTCTGTGTCTTGGTGCCCTGGGTGTGCTCTGTTCCCTGATAGGTTTCTTCACGGCCCGGAGTACAGGGCGGCACCGGGGTAAGTCCCTGGTTATCGTTGGCCTGGTCCTGAGCCTTCTGGCCATTGTCGTCGCCTTCTTCATGCATGGCGGCATCAACCAGCCCTTCGTGGTTCCCAGCATCAAGTTCTGAAGGACTTAATTCGGGGTGTTTCGGTTCTGGGTCGGCGGTCGTCATCTGCATCGCCGAGTGCTCGGTCACCGAACACACCGACGAAGCCGTATACCTGGATACTGGGCGCGGTGACCCAAAGCCGGCGCATAGGCCTCACTGATGCGGATACGCAGTCTAGGCCCTGCTACGGGCAGTGAGCCGCGCCCACTTCCACGGATAAGACTTTTTGCAGGCAGCGGTTGCATTCAGGTGCGTAGTTTGGCCGGGATATGGTTTCTCTCGATAGATGTCAGCGATATCCCTCAGTGAGTAGCCGCCGATGCCATTGGTGCAAAGGAGGCATGCTGTTTCAGGATTGTCTGATATAGGGAGCTCAGGGGCATACAGGTTGCAAAATCGCGAAAGGCAATTCCCAATACCCACAATTTGAATCGAAATGTGGGTCCAAGTGGAGCGGGCGACGGGAATCGAACCCGCGTAATCAGTTTGGAAGACTGAGGCTCTACCATTGAGCTACGCCCGCAAAGCCGTCGGCTCGTTACAGAGCATACCACATGGCCGGACAGGGGAGGACCTTGCCGTGTTCAGCGGGGCGAAGCTGCGGCGGGTGAGGGTGTCTTGATCCTGCTTCTGGTTCGGCCCGTATCCCCGATTGCGACTGAGGCGGGCGCCACCCGCTGTACTCGATTGCGCAGGTCGGTATAAGCTGTGTGACAGTGAATCTGTAAATGAGCGGGCTTTGGGATACGGGTGGACATGACGGAGCACAATCGACGAGATGTTGAGACAACCTCGGGGAAGGCGGACCGATCTTCGGTTTCTTCTGCGTCTTCGGTGCCTTCGACCACCATTCCGACCGCCGAACAGCGTCGCTTGGCTCACCTGGATGGTCCCGAGTCCAGTAATCCGGCTTCGGCCCACCCCGAGGCCACCATCGCCGAGTCGGAGTACTCCCTGGCGGACATCGAGCGGAAAAAGGCGCGGCCCATACGCTGGGTCATTTTCGCGCTGGCCATACTCCTGGCAATCATCCTGCCCTATGGATACGGGCGCTCGCTGGCAATCAACCACACGCAGGGGGTCCTGCACTATGCCTCGGTCATGGATCCGCGCGGCATAGCCCTGATTGCCTGGATGGTCACGGTCCTGGCCTTCATGGGGATCGGCATGTCGATCATCGAATCGCAATCCTGGTTCTGGCGGGTGGTCTTTGTGCTGGGGCTGGCCGCCGAACAGCTCATCGCCGGACTCTGCCTCCTGAAGATGAACTTCTGGTACGGTACCTTCGTCATCTACCAGCACCAGGCCGTCCTGGCCAACGCGGCCAATCTCGGCATCATCGCGGCCGGTCTTGGTGTGGCCGTCTTCGCCATCCTCTTCGTCGCCATCCTGGTCTGTGTCAAGAAGGACTCTCCTTGGAACGCCCTGACCCATAGCTGGTCGGCCCTGTCCATGTTCTTCATCATTGAACTGGTCGCCATAGCCGTCGTTCTCTTCGGGGGTATCATCACCGCGGTCTGAGGCGGCTTCGGTTGCGTCTGCCGTACATCGGTGCCGAGTGCTGCTCCCCATGCGGTCGGCGAAGTGTGTATAATTGCTCTTTGGCGTGTTTCGCCCGCGGATTCAGAGCGCTTCGGCATAGGGCCGGTGCACCGCGTAACGGAAGAAACAGAGGAGGAGCCGTGGCTCTTACGACTGAGCAGAAGCAGGCAATCGTCAAGGAATATGCGACGCACGAGGGCGACACGGGTTCTCCCGAGGTTCAGGTGGCCTTGCTGAGCAAGCGCATTGCCGACCTGACCGAGCATCTCAAGGAGCACAAGCACGACCACCATTCGCGTCGTGGCCTCCTGCTCATGGTTGGTCAGCGTCGCCGGTTGCTGGACTACCTCAAGAAGGTTGATATCAACCGCTATCGCTCCCTGGTGGAGCGTCTTGGACTGCGCCACTGAAATACACTTCCGCCCGGGCCTTGGTGCTCGGGCGCTTTTGCATGTTGGAAATGAGGATTGAAAACCGAGATGTGGATGAAACGGTCCCAGGATGGGACCGTGACCCGGGTAACGGGCTGAGTCCAATCGGGAGCCCCACAGGATGAAACAGTGCTGGACAGGGTCCGGCAGGGGAGTCCCGGTCAGCGCGATCAGGTATATCGCGTACGGCATGCACGAGAATGATGAAGTCAGTTGATAATCAGGTAATAGGAAGTAAACAAAGGAGGAACCCTATGGAGGGTCCCGAAATCACGGCTGTAGAAGCCACGATTGACAATGGTTCATATGGC
The DNA here is from genome assembly GCF_016100445.1 of Bifidobacterium sp. M0307. NCBI lineage: Bacteria > Bacillati > Actinomycetota > Actinomycetes > Bifidobacteriales > Bifidobacteriaceae > Bifidobacterium > Bifidobacterium sp. M0307. The sequence goes on along the minus strand of NZ_JACFSL010000001.1, from coordinate 1,323,723 downwards.
AGGCGCACGGTGCGCTTCGAGACGGGTCGTCTCGCCCAGCAGGCGGATGGGGCAGTTGCCGCCTACCTCGATGATGATTCGATGGTCCTGTCGACCACCACCGCCGGATCCAGCCCCAAGGAGAACTACGACTTCTTCCCGCTCACCGTCGATGTGGAGGAGAAGATGTACGCCGCGGGCAAGATTCCCGGCTCCTTCTTCCGTCGTGAGGGTCGTCCCTCGACTGAGGCCATCCTGGCCTGCCGGTTGATTGACCGTCCCCTGCGCCCCCTCTTCCCGCATACTCTGCGTAACGAGGTCCAGGTTGTTGAGACCATCCTGGCCCTCAACCCCGAGGATTCATACGATGTGCTGGCTTTGAACGCCGCATCCGCCTCGACCCTCATTTCCGGGCTGCCCTTCGAGGGGCCGGTCTCGGGTCTGCGCCTGGCCCTCATCGACGGCCAGTGGGTGGCCTTCCCCCGCTGGAGCGAGCGTGAGCGCGCGGTCTTCGAGCTGGTTGTGGCCGGTCGTGTGGTCGAGGACGGCGATGTCGCCATCGCCATGATCGAGGCTGGCGCCGGCAAGAACGCCTGGACCCTTATCTATGACGAGGGCCAGATCAAGCCTGATGAGGAGGTCGTGGCCCAGGGTCTGGAAGCCGCCAAGCCCTTCATCAAGGTCCTGTGCGAGGCACAGGGTGAGCTCAAGGCCAAGGCGGCCAAGCCCACCAAGGAGTTCCAGCTCTTCCCCGAATACACCGAAGAGCTCTACACCCGTATCGATCAGATTGCCCACGCTGACCTGGATGAGGCCCTCTCCATCGCGGAGAAGCTGCCCCGTCAGGACCGCATCCATGAAATCAAGGAGAAGGTCCGCGAGGTCCTGGCCAATGAGTTCGTCGAGATGGATGAGGCCGAGAAGGAGAAGGAGCTGGGCAACGCCTTCAAGGAGCTCCAGCGCCAGATCGTCCGTCGTCGTATCCTGACCCAGGATTACCGCATCGACGGCCGCGGCCTGCGCGATATCCGTACCCTGTCCGCCGAGGTGGACGTGGTGCCCCGGGTGCACGGTTCGGCCCTGTTCCAGCGCGGTGAAACCCAGATCCTGGGTGTCACCACCCTGAACATGCTCAAGATGGAGCAGACCATCGACGCCCTGTCGGGTCCCTCCACCAAGCGCTACATGCACAATTACGAGATGCCGCCCTATTCGACCGGCGAGACCGGTCGTGTGGGTTCCCCCAAGCGTCGCGAGGTGGGCCACGGCAACCTGGCCGAGCGTGCCTTGATCCCGGTCCTGCCCAGCCGTGATGACTTCCCCTATGCCATCCGTCAGGTCTCCGAGGCCCTCGGTTCCAACGGATCGACATCCATGGGTTCGGTCTGCGCCTCCACCATGTCCATGCTGGCCGCCGGCGTGCCCCTGAAGGCCCCGGTCGCAGGCATCGCCATGGGCCTGGTCACCGGTGAAGTGGACGGCAGGCCCACCTACAAGACCCTGACCGATATCCTGGGCGCCGAGGATGCCTTCGGCGACATGGACTTCAAGGTTGCCGGCACCTCCGAGTTCATCACCTCCCTCCAGCTGGACACCAAGCTGGACGGCATTCCCGCCGATATCCTGGCCGCCGCCCTGCAGCAGGCCAAGGAGGCCCGTGCCACCATCCTGGACGTGATTGACGAGTGCATCGACGGTCCGGCTGAGATGAGCCCCTACGCACCGCGGATCATCACCACCAAGGTTCCTGTTGACAAGATCGGTGAGGTCATCGGGCCCAAGGGCAAGATGATCAACCAGATCCAGGAAGATACCGGTGCCGATGTCTCCATCGAGGACGACGGTACGGTCTACATCGCCTCCGAGGGTGGCGAGGCAGCGGCCAAGGCCAAGGAGGTCATCGACCAGATCGCCAACCCGCACGTTCCCGAGGCGGGCGAGACCTTCAACGGCAAGGTCGTGAAGACGACCAGCTTTGGCGCCTTTGTCAATCTGACCCCGGGCACGGATGGCCTTCTGCACATCTCGCAGATTCGCAACCTGGCCAATGGTGAGCGCATCGATGCCGTAGAGGACGTGCTCAAGGAGGGTGATACCGTCGAGGTCATCGTCCAGGGAGTGGACGATCGCGGCAAGATCTCTCTGGCAGTTCCAGGATTTGAGGACCAGGAGTCCGGTGCAGGTCGGGACCGCGGTGGCCGTGGAGACCGTCGCGATCGTGGAGGCCGCTCCGACAGGGGCGAGCGCCGTGAGCGTTCCGACCGCGGTGAGCGTCGCGAACGTCGCGATCATCATGACCACGTCGAGCGCCCCGAGCGCGAAGATGACGACCGGTACCCGTCGCGCAGGGCCTCCAGGCCCGAGCGTGAGGACCGCTACTTCGACGAGGACGACCGCGGGGAAGCCCCCCGTCGTCGCCGTCCCCGTCGTGACGGTGGATTCGAGGGTGACGACTGGTCGGAGGACGAGGATGGTGCCTCCCGTTATGACCGTCGCCGCCGCACCGGGCGTGATGACGAGGAGGAGCGTGGTGAGCGTTCCGGACGCCGCCACTCCGATCGCCGTGAGCGTTCCGACCGTGGAGATCGCGGAGACCGTGGCGGTGAGCGCTCTGGTCGTCGTGAGCACCGTTCCTCGGGTCGTGGTGGATACCGTGGCCGCAGGGAGAACCCCCGCTATGCCGCCGATGAGCATTACGACGAGTACCGTGCCGACCGCGAAGAGCGCTCCGAGCGTCCCCGCCGTCGGGTTCGCAGGGACTTCGATCCCTTCGACAGCGAGGACTGATACAGGCGACTACAGGTCGCTGAGCCCTTCCGAGGGCTAATCGCCTTAGGGTCCCGCCTCCGGGCGGGGCCCTTTTCCATGGTCGGGGCGTTAGAATCGTCTGGACAGGAAAACGGAACATCATATTCAAGCAATACCGAGGAGTGGATGATGGCATCATCGATGAGAGTACTGGGGCCTTTTACGACCACGTCGGTCGGTCTGGGCTGCATGGGTCTTTCCATAGAGGGGAAGCCCGATGAGCAGACCGGAATCGAGACCATCCATACCGCTCTTGATGCAGGATGCCGACAGCTGGATACGGCCTGGGCCTACTATGAGTCGGGCGGCCCGGAGCAAACCAACGAGCGGCTTGTCCGTGCAGCTCTGGAATCCTGGAAGGGACCCCGTGAGGAGGTCCTGGTGGCAACCAAGGTGGGGCACTACCGTAACTTCACCGATGGCAAGCCCACCTGGGCCGTCGATGGCCGCCCCGAGAGCCTGATCAGGCATGCCAAGGAATCGGCCCAGGCGCTGGGTGTCGACACCATCGACCTTCTTTACTTCCACCGTCCCGATCCCCAGGTGCCCTACCGCGAATCCCTGGAGGCCATGGAATCCCTGGTTCAGGAGGGTGTGGCCCGGACGCTGGGCGTCTCCAACGCCAACCGTGAGCAGATTGATATGGCCAGGGAAGTGATGGGTGGAGATCTGATTGCCGTTCAGAACCAGTTCTCTCCCACGTTCACCTCCAGCAGGGATGAGCTGGAGTACGTCTCTGGCCTGGGGCTGGCCTTCGTCTGCTGGAGCCCCCTGGGTGGCTTCCGCAAGGCCAAGGATGAAACAAAATACGATTCCTTCCGCAAGGTGGCCGAGGACCGGGGTGTGTCCTACCAGTCAGTGGTCCTCGCCTGGGAACTGGCGAAGAGTGAGCATGTGTTCGTCATTCCGGGGGCCCATAGGGCGTCCACCATCGTGGATTCCCTGACGGCGGCCCGGCTTGAGCTGAGCCCAGAGGATCTGGCGGTTCTGGGATAGTCCGGTCTTCAAATCCGGTGTTGGTTTCCCCAAACCCTCCAAACGGTTTGGATGACGATAAAAGGAGTGAATCCAGTATGACCAAAGGGGCGGTGGAACCCGGGTTCGGAACGGCCGATCAGTGGTCCGATACTCACGAGGTGGTGGACAGCTCAGCCATTGCCACCCATGATGTGGACGGGGCACCCATCCCGGTCACCATACCCGTCAACCTGGCACCGGGTGTCAAGGTGGTGTACACCACCCGTCTGGGTGGAGTCTCGCGAGGCGGCTATGCATCGCTCAACCTGGGGTCCAAGGGCAATGACGATCCCGCTGCGGTGGAAGCGAACCGCCGTGGCCTGGTCCGGGAGCTGGAGAAGCCGCTTCGCCTGGTCTCCCAGGTCCATTCGGCCCAGGTCGTGGATGCGGATGGACCGAACCCCCTCGATGCCGGCATGGAAGCCTCTCCTGGCGATGCCCAGGTGACAACCCGTACCGACCAGGCACTGGGTGTGTTCGCAGCCGACTGCCTGCCCGTCCTTCTTGCCGACCCGGAGGCAGGCGTCATCGGCGCAGCCCATTGTGGAAGGAAGGGGCTGATGGCCGGGGTCGTCGCCTCGGTGGTGGATGGCATGGTGTCCAAGGGGGCGGTCCGGAACAGGATCGTGGCCACCCCGGGTCCCTGCATCTGTCCGGATTGCTATCAGGTCGACGAGGAACTTGCCCACTCCTTCGATCAGCGCTTCCCCGGTACGGCAGGGGTGAGCCGGTTCGGAGGGGCATCCATCGATATCGCCATGGCGGCCCGGATGGATCTTCAGGAGGCCGGTGTTTCCGTGGTGGTCGATTCCGGTCCGCGCGTGGCCGCCGCCACCCACTATCTGAAGGACGACCAGGAATTGGAAGCCATTCGCAAGATCGACGATGGGGCCAAGCAGGCCCGCGACATCCGTGTCGACCAGGCGGGGCATTGGCTCTGCACGGTTGAGAATCCACTCTGGTTCTCGCATCGCCGGTCCGTCCTGGCAGGTACCGGGGACGAGGGCCGAATGCTGGCCTTGATCATGCGCGAAGGCTGAGCGTGCATAAGTTCAGTGCAGAAATTCTATCCCCGCTGATTTCATCCACAAGGGCCGATAGCGTGTGACTATGAGCGAGATAAGAGAACCTGAGGATGGAGTGCGTGCGGATGCCCCCCGGTCCTCCGCACCGGTCGTGGCAGTGATTTTGGCCGCGGGTCTGGGCGTTCGATTCGATACGGACAATCCCAAGCAGCTGTTCAAGGTGGGCGGCAAGCCGATAGTGGCCTGGTCCATCGAGGCCTTTGAGGCCAATCCGGGCGTCACCGATATCCTGCTGGTTGTCAACGACAAGGTGCGCTCGCCGATTGAAGCGATTGTGGCCGAAAATGCCTACCCCAAGGTCCGGATGGTCATCACGGGGGGTGCGGAGCGTGCTGACAGCACAGAGGCCGCCCTGCAGACCCTGGCCGAGGCCGGTATACCGAGCGATGCCAAGGTGCTGATTCACGATGCGGTCCGTCCCTTCGTCAGCCAGGAGTCCATTACGGGGTGCATCGAGGCCTTGGACGGTTTCAAGGCCGTGACGGTTGCAGTCCCCTCGACCGATACGATCCTCTATGCTCACGACCTGGGTGACCGCAAGGTGGTCCGTGACGTGCCGGACCGGGCTGATATGTTCCGCGCACAGACCCCACAGGCCTTCCGTTTCGATACCCTCCGCCTCGCCTATGCCAAGGCTGCCAGCGATCCTGAGTTCCATCCGACCGATGACACCCGCGTGGTGGTGGACTACCTGCCTGACGTGCCGGTGGCCATCGTGGCCGGCAGTGAGACCAACCTCAAGATCACCCTTGCCTCGGATATCCCCATCGCCGAGTGGATGGCACGCTCCTTCCAAGGGAAGTGAGGGGAGACCAACCCTACCTGACCTGTGTACCATGGATGGCATGGAGCAGATCAAGGTCATCGTCACTGGATACGACCGTTATCAGGGGGTTGACGTCAACCCCTCCTATCTGGTTCCCCAGGCCCTGGCGGACCGTGGCGTGGGTGGGCTGAACCGAGGCGGCACCCGGCTGGAGGATCCCCTTCTGGGAGTGGATCTGGACATCACAGCCGTCACCCTGCCCGTCAGCTTTGCCAAGGCATGGCCCATACTCCACCAGGCCATTGAGCGGGTGGAGCCCGACCTGGTCATCTCCACCGGACTGAAACGTGACGCCCGCGGCATATCCATGGAGAGGTGTGCGGTCAACGTCAAGGCGGTTGGCGATGACCGTGCCCGCCAGGAGGGAAGCGGACATGGGCGTACCGAGCCCGTCGATCCGGATGGGCCTGCCGCCTATTGGACCCGGCTTCCCCTTCGTGCCATCCTTCAGGAATTCGGCCACTGCGGGATTCCCGCCACGCTGAGCTCGGACGCCGGCACCTACGTCTGCAACGCCCTTTTCTACAACCTGCTGGGGTGGGCCACCAAGCATCCGGAAGTGCTGGCCGGGTTCGTCAGCCTGCCCCTGGCCAATGAAAACGACCGCCAAGGGCTGGGTCTGCCCATCGAACAGCAGATCCGGGCCGTCCAGGAGGTGGTGAGGGAGACCGTGCGGTACTATCGCCAGCCCTCGTCCAGTCCCATCCTTATCGCCTGACCACAGGATCGATGTCCTTGGCGAAAGAGCCAAGCCTGCGGTGAATGCGGCGCCGACCATGCACGGAATGCGGCCGGAACAGAGTAAAGTCAAAAGGGTCCGCCCTTGGCTTCAGCCTGGGCGGGTGCAGGTACGTTTTGGTGGCAAAGAGGAGTGAATCCATGGCCGAAGATCAGTTTCCGGTGGTTCTGCGCGGGTATGACAAGGAACGGGTCGACCAGGCCCTGGCGGTCTCGCGAGAGAACCTTGGCCGCCTCCGTCAGCAAATCAAAGCTGATGATGACCGCATACTGAAGCTTGAGGCCGAGCTTCAGGAGGTCAAGGCCCGCAAGGCCGCAGTCCCTGCGGGAAACTCCTTCGCCTCCCTGGGAGCCAATGCCCAGCAGCTCCTGGCCTCGGCCGAACAGACCAGCACCGAGCTGCTGAACCGGGCCAAGCAGGATGCTGCTTCCACCAGGACCTCTGCCCAGGAGAAGGCCACGACACTGGTCAATGAGGCCAAAATCGACGCCCAGCACATTGTGGATGATGCCGAAGCCAAGGCCAAGGCCATCATCGAATCCGCCAATGACGAGGCACGGACCGTGGCCACCACGGCCAAGCAGCAGACGGAGCAGGACAAGTCCTCGTCTGCCAGGGTGATCGCGGAGCGCAGGCAGGCTCTGGACCTGGAGCTGCAGAACTCGCGCGAGGAGCATGAGAAGCGCCTTGCGACGGAGAAGGCCGCCCATGAGCGTGAGCTGGCCGATGCGAAGGCTGCGGCAACCGAGGAGATTGCCGACAAGCGCCAGAAGAACGACCAGGAGATGGCCAAGCTCAAAGCCGAGGCCAACGACCAGATTCAACAGGCCTTGGCCGAGGCCAACAAGAAACTGGCCGATGTGCGTGAGCAGGTCTCCCAGACCCTGAATGGTGCCCGTCGCCAGGCCGGGGAGATTACCGACAAGGCCAAGGCGGAAGCCCAGCGAATCGTCGATGAGGCCAACGTGACCAGCGCCCAGACCATGGCGAAGGTCCAGTCCGAGGCCGAGCAGATCCGTGCCGATATCTCTAACCAGCAGGATGAGGCCACAGCCAAGGTGAGTGCCCTGTTGAAGAGCCTGGAAGACCGGCGCGAGCAGACCGAGAGGGAATCCCAGGAACTGATAGAACAGGCCAAGGCCGCCCGGAAGGATGCCGACTCCTTCGCCTCCTTCAAGCGGGAGGAGTCCGAGCGGAAGGCCGCCGAGATTTTGGAAGAAGGCAAGGAGCGGGCCCGGGCCGAGGTGGAGAAGCGCCGTGAGGCGGCGCAGTCCGAGCTGGACGGCCTTAAGGAGCAGATAACCAAGCTCCAGCATCGTGAAGCCGCCATTACGGCCCGTGTGGATGAGCTACGGTCCATCTTTGCCAAGTCCTTCGGCCAGTTCGACGGATTCCACGATGAAGATGCCATCCGGGACCGGGATGACACCCCGGCTCCAAGTGTGCCCGTGGTCAACGCGGTGCCGGTGGAGACGGTTGAACCGCCGGTGATGGATCCGGTCACCCCTGTCGCCCAGTCTGTAACGGAACCGATGGGAGGCAATGAGCCGGCTACCGTCACTCCCGAGACGAGGCCGGAGGTCCAGTCCGTCGACGATTCCGCCGAAGAGCCGATTCCGTCCCAGGTGACGGATGGGGCAACGACTGTCGAAAGCGGACATGAGGGCGACTCCGATGCTGTCCTTGAAGGCGACGGGGTGACTGATGGCTTGCCGTCTGTAACGGCCTCATCCCCGAGTATCGATGACCAGGAAACAACCGTGATTCCCCCGATTTCGCAAGCAGGTCCATTTTCCGGGGTTGACCGGTAAGGAACTGGGGAGACGGCTTTTCGACCGGCCCGGCAGGAGGGATTCCTGCCGGGCCGGTTTTCTTTTGCCGGGTCCGGGTTTCGCTGCGGTCCCTCACCCTGTTCCAGGCATAGAGTCAGTGGTACTACAGGCAAGAGAGGTGGGGCGAAATGAGCAGGGGACCAGTGCAGGACGATTCATCCGGGAAGGAGCCGGTCCATTCTGATGGGTGGGCCGAGTCGGGTGGCGGGTCTCAATCGGATGCGTATCGGCATTCGGGAAGGCGGTATGAGTCGGGAGCGGGGCCCCAGCCGGAAACGTCGGCCCGGTCAGGAGGTCAGGTCGGTTCCGGTTCCTGGGTCACCCGGGTCAGGAGAGCCGTCAACGAGCAGGGGTTCTATGCCCTGGTCTATCTGATTCTGGCCAACCTGATCATCTTCGTTCTGAACCTTCCGCAGGTTTCGCGATTCCTGGGGACTGCCGGTGTTCCCGGGCTCAATGATGCAATCAGTGAAGTGCTCCTGTTCCTCTTTCTCCTTGCCACCAGGTTCGACGAGGTGACCGGCAGGCGGGAGGATGGCGTTGGCTACCATTCATCCAAGGCACCGGGGGTCCTCTTCCTGGTGGGTGCCTTCATCCTGATGATCTTCTTCGGGAGCCTGGAGACCGGACTGACCGGTCTGGTCGACCGGGGCTCCCAAGCACTGGGGCTGGTCTATAGGTCCACCACAGCTCAGATAGAAGCCACCCAGTTCGGTATCTGGGCCCCGCTCGACACGGCCATACTGGTTCCGATTGTCGAGGAACTCCTCCTTCGTGGCGTGGTCGTGGCCAGGCTCAAGCCCTATGGGCGAACCTTCGCCATCGTCACCTCGGCTTTCATCTTCGCCTGCATGCATGGCGACCTGACCCAGGGCGTCTTCACCTTCCTCCTGGGACTCCTCCTGGGCTATGTGGCCATGGAGTACTCCCTGACCTGGTCCATCATCCTCCACATTGCCAATAACCTGATTCTGGCGGACGGTGTGATGTGGCTGACCCAGTCTCTCCCGACGTCAACGGGGGATATGGTTAACCGAGTTATCGCAATATTCGGTCTGGTTGCCGGTCTGGTCGTCCTCACCGTCTGTAGGCGCCCCCTGGTCGAATACGTCAGGACCCACCGCGCACCGAAGGGATCCTATAAGGGCTGGTTGGCCCTTGGACTGATTCTTCTCGTTCTCCTGGCCCTGGTCAGCGCAGCGCACCGCTTCTCCGTGGCCTGATCCCCTGTCGTTCCTGCCTGAGGCCGGGCCGAATCAGGCGGTGGACCAGATTTCGGCCTGGGCTGACCGGTCCTGTCATGCAGGCTTCCCACTATGCTTGAAAGTGGTGAACGCACATATCGATGAAAGGAATCAGGGATACCCCGTATGACATCAGCATTGACACCCCTTGATCAGTCGCAGTTGAACGACCTGGGCACCGCCTTCGACCAGCGCGAGGCCAACCGTATCGCCATGAACGCCGTCACCCAGGCCGGCATCGACCAGGTGGCCCACAACTATGACCGGTCCCGTCTGGTCCAGCACCGCTTCTCCGTCAGCGTCGACAACGGCAAGGTGACCTCCCAGGCCCATTCCGGTCGCTGCTGGCTCTTCAGCTCCCTGAACGTGGCCCGGTTCGTGGCACGCAAGGCCCTGAACATCGATGACTCCAGCACGGCCAACCCCATGGGCGACTTCGAGTTCTCACAGAACTACGCCATGTACTACGACAAGCTTGAGCGGGTCAACTACTTCCTCCGCGATATGGCCGCCCTGGTCCGCGCCGGGGAACCGACCGATTCCCAGCTCATGCAGTTCCTCCTGGGTGATGTCATGGGAGATGGCGGCCAGTGGATCATGGCCATGAACATCTACAAGAAGTACGGTGCCGTTCCCAAGCAGTTCTACCCGGAGACCGCCTCCTCCCAGAACACGGGAGAGATGGATCACCAACTGCGTCGCCTCCTCCATCAGGCTGTGGCCCATATGGTGGCTGACCCCTCCAAGATAGATCAGATCATCGCCGAGACCACACAGGCCGGGCACCGCATCCTGACCATCCACCTGGGCACCCCGCCCACCAGCTTCGACTGGGAGTGGACCGACAAGGACGGTGTCTTCCACCGCGATGGACGGATCACTCCCCAGGAGTTCTGGAAGAAGTATGTCGATGCCGGGCTCGAGGACTACGTCTGCCTGGTCGACGATCCCCGCCGCGAACACCCCAAGGGGACCAAGATCGGTATCGAACACCTGGGCAACGTTGCCGGTGGCGACCCCACCGAGTACCTGAACGTGCCTATGGACTTCATGAAGGACTGCGCTCGCAGGCTCATGGCCGAGCAGGGTCTGCCGGTCTGGTTCGGCGCCGACTGCCATCCGATGATGGACCGCAAGGCCGGACAGTGGGCCACCGACCTCTTCGAGTACGGCCGGGTCTACGATGTGGACTTCGACATGGACAAGGAGGAGCGTGTGCGCTTCGGCGATTCCGCCCAGAACCACGCCATGGCCTTCGTGGGTGTCGATGTGGCCGACGACGGCACCACCACCAACCGGTGGCGGGTCGAGAACTCCTGGGGTGGCGATATCGCCAACAAGGGCTACTTCACAATGAGTGATGACTGGTTCACCGAGTACGTGTACGAGGTGGCCGTACCCAAGTCCATGCTGCCTGAGGAGTACCGTAAGGCCTTCGATCAGCCGGCCCTCATGCTGCCGGCCTGGGATCCGATGGGCGCCCTGGCCTGAGCCGATAGAGAACGGCATCCGCCGCCTTCCTGCCCACATAGGGACATGGGGGCGGCGGATTCGTACCTGCCCAGGTACAGTGTGACCAATAGAGAGAAGCCCGATATGTGGTCGGGGAGGAGAACGCGATGGCAGTGATCAAGGGGCCTGGTAGCGGTCAGGACAAGGAGAGGCACAGGCTGGGGGATGAGGCCGTCTATCCCGAGACCGTCGATGTCAACATCAGCCAGCTTGATCCCATCCCGGCTCCGCGTCACTTCATCAAATCCCTGCCCCTGAATGCCGAACAGACGAGGTTGGTACTTGAGTCGCGCCAGGCCATCAAGGATGTTCTCCATGGCCGTGACGACCGGCTCCTGGTGATTGTGGGGCCCTGCTCCATTCATGATCCCAAGGCGGCCCAGGAGTATGCCCGACGTCTGGCGGCAGTGAATCAGGAGCTCAATGACCGTCTGGTCATCGTCATGCGGGTCTACTTCGAGAAGCCGCGTACCACAGTGGGATGGAAGGGCCTCATCAACGACCCCGACCTGGATGGTTCCTTCGATATACGAAAGGGCATCTGGCAGGCGCGGAAGGTCTTGACCGACGTGCTGTCCGCCGGTGTCCCTGCAGCCACCGAGTGGCTGGATCCCATCACCCCGCAGTATCTCTGTGACGCGGTGAGCTGGGGGGCCATAGGGGCCAGGAACACGGAAAGCCAGGTCCATCGCGAGCTCGCCTCGGGCATGTCCATGCCAATCGGCTTCAAGAACTCCACAGACGGGAATGTGGATGTGGTCGCAGACTCTTGCTATGCCGCCTCTTTTGACCACCACTTCCTCTCCATCAACCTGGACGGGCATGTCATTTCGGCTGAGACCAAGGGGAATCCGGACTGCCATCTGATCATGCGGGGATCCTCCAAGGGTCCCAACTATGATCGGGATTCGATTCGCCAGGCCCTCGAGGAGCTGGACAAGTCCAAGGCAGGGCCCGATGCATGCCCGGGGCTTATGATTGATGCCGCCCACGGCAACTGCGGCAAGGATCCGGATCGGGAGGCCGGAGTGGTCGAGGAGCTGGCCGCCCGCATCGGCGGGGGAGAACGCGGCATCCTGGGCATCATGATGGAGAGTTTCATCGAAGGCGGTCGGCAGGATCCCGCCCCATTGAACCAGCTGGTCTTCGGCAAGTCCGTGACCGATGCCTGCATCGCCTGGGACAGAACCGAGGAACTTCTGCATACCCTGGCTGATGCCATCGACCGCCGCCGTTCGGCCCGGGAAGGTGGCGAGCATCGTGAGCGGTAAGGACAGGGAAACAAGGGAAACTCCCGAGGATTCACTCAACGGGTTGCAGGATCCACCTCTGCGTAAACCGCGCAAGGCATACGAGGTGGAGCTCCTCCACAAGGCCATTGCCGAGGGGGTGGATCCCCTCAAGTCCGGGGCCGTGCCTCGGTGGGAGGATGAGGTCGGCATCGGGCGCATCGTCAATCGTCGCGTCTTTGAGCTGGACAGATTGCCCTCACCGGCCGAGGTCCTGACCAGGTACCCTCTGGATCGGGACGCCAGGAACCTGGTCATCCGTTCCAGACAGGAGATCAGAGCCTGCCTTCAGGGCGAGGACGATCGTTTCCTGGTCATCATCGGTCCCTGCTCCATTCACGACCCCAAGGCCGCCCTGGACTATGCCAGGCGCTTGGCAGCCATGAAGAACGAGCTCTCCGACCGTCTTCTGATCGTCATGCGGGTCTACTTCGAGAAGCCCAGGACCACCATCGGCTGGAAGGGGCTGATCAACGACCCCGACCTGGATGGGTCCCATCACATTCAGAAGGGACTACTCCTGGCCAGGAAGACGCTCTTGGGTGTCCTCGGGGCCGGTCTGCCCGCAGCTACGGAGTTCCTGGAACCCACGTCGCCCCAGTACATCGCAGACGCGGTGAGTTGGGGGGCCATAGGGGCCAGGAACACGGAAAGTCAGGTGCACCGTCAACTGGCTTCGGGCATGTCCATGCCCATCGGTTTCAAGAACGCCACCGACGGCAGTGTGGATGTTGCCGTTGACTCCTGCTACGCAGCGGCCCAGCGGCACACCTTCTTCGGCATCGACCACGAGGGGCAGGCCGCTGCCGTTGAGACCCTGGGCAACCCTGACTGCCACCTGGTCCTGCGCGGGTCCAAGCATGGGCCGAACTATGACAAGGAATCGGTGCGGCTGGCCCTGGAGGCGAGCCGTCAAAAGATGCCTGCCGACAGTGCGGCCACCCACGGTCTGATCATCGATGCATCGCATGGCAACTCCGGCAAGGACGAACATCGTCAGATTGGTGTGATCGAAGAACTGACCGACCGCATCGCCGCCGGGGAAGAGGGCATCACCGGGCTGATGGCCGAGAGCTTCATCAAGGGTGGCAACCAGTCTGCGGCCCCACTGGACCAGCTGGTGTACGGGCAGTCCGTTACGGACCGGTGCATCTCCTGGCCTGACACCGAGTCCCTGCTCAGGAACCTGGCCCGGGCGGTGGATGAACGACGCAGCCGACAGGGCTGAGAAGTCACACCAGGCGACCCCTGCGGGTCGTCTTGCTGTAGGCTGGACGGGCAGAGACAGTCGTGTAGCAGTGAGGAGACCCAGGATGAGCGAAGAGAACCGGCGGCAGGGTCGCGACCAGGTGGTCGCAATCATTGGTGCCATGGATGAAGAGGTGGCCCTGATTGCCAAGGGGTTGGAGGATCCGATCCATGATGAGAGGTCGGCTCAGGCCAGCCTGGACGTGGTCAGGGGGAGTCTGCAGGGTGCCTCGGGCCCCATCCAGGTCGTGGCGACCGTCGGCGGAATGGGCACGGTCAACATCGCGGCCACCACCCAGTACCTGATGGACACCTATCGTCCGGATGCCGTCATCTTCTCCGGCATTGCCGGCAACCTCAACAAGGACCTGCACATCAATGACGTGGTCCTGGGGGGAACCCTGCGGTACCTGGACACCGATATGCGGATGGTGGCCCAGTTCGCTCCCGGGACGGATGAGTTCCATTCCGATCCCCACCTCCTGGATCTGGCCCAGCGGACACTCGATACGATGGGAATCAAACACCTGGTCGGCACCATCGCCACCGGGAACTACTTCGTTGATTCGGCTGAAAAGATCGCCCAGGTCAAGGAGGCGACCGGAGCCGATGCCGTGGAGATGGAGGGGGCCGCTGTCTGCCACGTGGCTGCCCGTAACCATGTGCCGGCACTGGTGATTCGCGCACTGAGCGATAATGCCGATACCGACTACGAGGTCTTCAGGGATTTCGACATCTCGGAGTATGCGGACACCGCTGCCAGGCTGGTCCTGAACATAGCCAAGGGCCTCTGAGTCAGGATTCCCGAAGCGGACGGGTCACCGACCCCCGGTCTATCAGCCGGGGGTCGATGTATACGTGCTCGGTCTGCCGCGTCCTGTCGCCCATCCGCTTGGTCAGGAGGCGCAGGGCGGACTGGGCTAGATCGAACTCGGATGATCTCAATACGGTCAGGGGCCTGGTGCTGGGTGTGGTATACCCGTCGATGGAGATCAGGGAGACATCCTGGGGCACATGTTTGCCGCGCTGTTGCAGCGCCTGGGCCACGGCAATCGATAGGTAGTCGGGATGGACCAGGACCGCTGTGGCCCCTGTGCGGATGATGGCGTCGGCAATGTCATTGACGTCATCGGCTTCATAGGCCTCTCGTCCGGTCAGGAGGAAGGCCTCTTTCATCGTGTCTTCCCGGTCCTGCATCATCAGGCGCCAGCCCAGTTCTATATCACCGGAGGTGGGGGTGTACCCCAGAGCCAGCCCTATACGGGTATGACCGTGGTCCCTGAAGTGGAGCAGCGCCTTGCGCACACCTACGGGATGGTTGGTATGAACGGAATCGATGAAGTGGTCGCTCCAGAGTGGGGGTTCGCGCTCCAGTACGGTGACGGGGAGGGGGGAGTCGGCCAGCCACCGCCAGGTGGCCTCGGCGATTGCCGGGTTGATGCTGGGCGCCACGATGATGCCGCGCAGATGATCCGTCTTGGACAGTTCATCCAGAATGCCGGTTTCCGGGTAGTCCTCGTAGGAGGTCTCCCTGGCCACAATATCCATGTTGTACAGGTCACGCGCAATCTGCCTGATGTGCTCGGTCACCGCAGGCCAGAAGAAGCTGGGCTCGGGGAGCACCACACCGATGGTTCCCCGGCTGGTCTGGCCGGAGCCGATGGCAGGGGCTCCGGAAGAGACCGACATGAGCGATCCAACGCTATACAGATCGTTATCAGGATTGCTCTCCAGCATGGAGTGGGTCGATGCTCCTCCCACCGAGGCGCCGGGTCCTTCCCGTATCGGTTTTTCCTCGGCCTCCGGTGCGGCTTCCGTGGAATTGAGTGAGAGCGCACCTCCGCGGACCCGCCTGATGAGACCGGCCTTGCTGAGTGCATCCAGGTCCCGCCGGATGGTGATTTCCGTAGTCGACATCATCCGGGCAAGGTCGGGCACCCTGACCACGTCATCGCGGAGGAGGAGGTTCAGAATCATGTCCCGGCGCTGGGCCGGCAGCCAACCCTGGGGTGGCGGCGTAGGTAGGCCTGGTTGATTCCCCGGGTTGTCTTGTTGCACGTCGCTGTGTTTGGTCATGTCTGTATACCCACCCTATGGAATCGGCAATACGCCGTCCTCCTCTGGAAGAGTTCTCCTACATGTGAGAGTACACCCGGTAACTAACTGAAACAAACTGCAACAAACCAATAGAGGCACTTTTGTCGCCCATATACTTAAAAACAACTGTTGGAAGTGATGCTAAATCAATGGGGAGTGTTCTTTCCGTTATATTTTGCGGTCATTTGATAGCAGTAAGGAACCGGTGGGCAGTGCTCGCCTGATTCCTCGGCGGTGTAGCCGAAGGAAAGGAAAAACAATGAAGTTCAATTCAGCATGCAAGGCCTTGGCTGTAGCATCAGCGGCCGCCATGCTCTTGGCCGGTTGTGGTGGGGGATCCGGCACGGATGCCTCCGACAAGAGCGGCGCTGGCTTCGACGAGAACGCCAAAACCACCATCTCCCTTGCGGGTTGGTCACTCGACATGACCCCCGAATTCAAGACACTGGCCGATGGGTTCCACAAGGCCCATCCCAATGTGACAATCAACATCAAGCAGTATTCCGCAGACGATTACGACAAGCAGCTGACCGCTGACATTTCGTCGGGCGCCCAGCCCGATGTATTCCCCGTCAAGACCATGGTCAAGTATGTCACCTATGCGGACTCCCAGGGTCTGGCGGACATCTCCGACATCGCCAAGGGTTTCCATGGCGACAAGCACATCGACCTGAACGGGTACGACCACGATGGCAAGTACTTTGCCCTGCCGTATCGCAGCGATACCTGGGTGCTCTTCTACAACAAGGACATGTTCCACAAGGCCGGGGTGGAGGAGCCCAGCGCCAAGTGGACCTGGGACGATTACACCAAGGCCGCCAAGGAACTCAAGGAGAAGCTCCCGGAGGCGGGCTACGACGGCAACAGCGTCTACCCCATGTACATGCACAACTGGCAGTCCGTCGTGCAGTCCTTCGCTCTGGCCCAGTCCGGCAAGTCGGCGGACGACACCTTCCTCAAAGGCGATTTCTCCTACATGGAGCCCTACTACAAGAGGGCCTTGGAGTGGCAGGATGAGAAGTACACGATCGACTGGAACACCTCATTTACCAACAAGGTCCAGTATCAGCCGCAGTTCGGTACTCAGAAGGCTGCCATGATGCCTATGGGCACCTGGTATGCCGCCGTCCTGGTGAATCAGCAGCAGACAGGTGAGGCCGATAAGTTCAGCTGGGGCATGGCTCCTGCTCCGCAGAACCCCGACAAGAAGCTGCCTTCGACCCCTATTACCTATGGCAGCCCCACCAGTCTGGCAATCTCCTCCAAGATCTCCGGGCAAAAACTGGCCGTAGCCAAGGAGTTCGTCAAGTGGGCCGTCGGCCAGGGTGGAGCCGTCGAACTGGCCAAAATCTCCACCACTCCGGCCTACATCGACGACAAGGTGACCGAGGCCTTCTTCTCTCCTGAGGGCATGGCCTCCGACCAGGCCTCCAAGGATGCCTGGAGCAAGCACGACAGGAAGATGGAAGTCCCGGTAAGCGGGGCATCCGACACCATCAACTCCATCCTCAAGGACGCCCACTCATCGATTATGACCGGGGCCAAATCCCCGTCCGATGGGCTCAAGGAAGCAAGGCAGAACGTCAAGGATCAGGGCATCTTGGACGAGTAGTGCCCGCGGTGGTGGGGAGTCTCCGGGGAAGCAACAGGCCCTGGAGTCTCCCCGCCATCGGCCTTTGTGGCTTGGCCCGGTGAGAGCACGGATGGAATGAGCGTGCCAGGTGTTTTTCAAACCCGTGACACGGTGACGGCAGTAAGGAGTAGGGACAGATGACGGAAGAAACCGGAGTAATCGGCAGCCGACAGGCGGTTGCGGATCGCAAAACCGGGTCCCAGGGACCCGGCGATGGGCGGCGAGCCCCCAAATCCAGACAGGGCAAGTTCAACGCCAAGGCGATTTCACGAAGGAATCTGCGCAATGGCCTGATTTTCATTTCACCGAACTTCATCGGCTTCATCTGCCTGACCCTCCTGCCCACCCTGACCCTCTTCTATATAGCCTTTACCAAGTGGTCGGCCTTCGGCAAGCCTGTCTTCAACGGAGTGAAGAACTGGGTCAGGCTCTCCCATGACAAGATCTTCATGACCTCGGTGTGGAACACCTTCTACTACTCGATAGTCCACATCCCCCTGACCCTGATTCTGGCCTTCGCCCTGGCCGTCCTGCTCAATTCCAAGCTGCGTGGTCGAGCCTTCTTCAGGACGGTGGCATTCTTCCCTTACATCACCTCCCTGGTGGCTGCTGCGCAGGTATGGGGCATGCTCTTCGACCCCAAGTCCGGCCCCATAAATTCCTTCCTCAGGCTGTTCATCAGCAACCCTCCCGGGTGGCTGGGTTCAACGGCCTGGGCCATGCCCGCCGTCATCATCGTGGGCACCTGGCGTGAGGTCGGCTACTATATGATTCTGCTTCTGGCTGGGTTGCAGACCATCCCCTCCGAGCTTTATGAGGCGGCCGAGCTTGACGGTACCAGCGGATGGCAACGCTTCTGGCATGTGACCGTCCCCATGATGCGCCCCACGCTCTTCTTCGTCATGATCACCCTGACCATCGGATCCTTCAAGATTCTCGATCTGACACTGGTCATGACCGATGGCGGTCCCGGCACCAGCACCCTGGTGCTGGCCCAGTACATCTACCGTGTGGCCTTCGAGCGTGGTGACTTCGGCTACGCCTCGGCCGTCTCTCTGGTTCTTTTGGCCATCTGCATGGTGGTCACGCTGATTCAGTTCTGGTACAACAACCTGAAGGAGGACTGAGACCATGTCCACCAACACAGTGTCTTCGGCCCTTGCCTCGCCTGTCGTTGAGGAGATTCCCTGGAACAGGAAGAAGGCCTCTCCGACCAAGATCGCCGGGACCATCATCGGGTATCTGTCCATGGTCGTCGTCTCGGCCTTCGTCCTTCTGCCCTTCTTCTGGATGGTGCTTTCCTCACTGAAGCCCAACAACGAGGTGTATGCCATTCCCATCAAGTGGTTCCCCTCAGTCTGGCATTGGGAGAACTACGCAACCATCTGGACCAAGTCGGATATGACGACCTGGTTGCTCAACACCGTTTTCTTCGCTGTGGTCGTGACCCTCCTGCAGGTCTTCACCGGGTCCTTCGCGGCCTATGGTTTTTCGAAGATTCCCTTCAGAGGGCGCACCACGCTCTTCCTGATCTACATCGCCACCATGGCGGTGCCCTGGCAGGCCTACATGATTCCGCAGTTCAAGCTGGTCTCAGCCGTCGGCCTCTCCGATACCAGGTGGTCCATCATCCTTCTGCAGGCCTTCGGAGCCTTCGGTGTCTTCATGATGAAGCAGTTCTACGACACCATACCCGAGGACTTGTCCGAAGCGGCCAGACTCGATGGTCTGAGTGAGTTCGGCATCTATTGGAGGGTTGTTCTGCCCCTGTCCGGCCCATCCCTGGCGGCCCTGGCCATCATCACCTTCACCAACACCTGGAACGACTACATGGGTCCGCTGATCTACCTGCGCTCCCAGAAGCTCTATACGATCCAGCTGGGTCTGAAGCTCTTCATTTCCCAGTACAACGCTGATTTCGCAATGATCATGACGGGTTCGGTCATTTCGGTCCTGCCCATTCTGATTGTCTTTCTCCTTGGGCAGAAGCAATTCATAGCCGGTATCGCCACTTCCGGCATGAAGGGCTGAATTTCATACGCGGAGACAGCGAATCAAGCAAGGGCGGACCAGAGATTGGGGCATGGCGTGAGCGTTCGTGATGACCGTGACAGTGAGACCGCAGGTTCGAAGGGGCATGCCATGCGTGCCCTCCTGGGGGTGACCAATTCCGTTGCGGTTGTACTGGGTTCGGGGTTCTGCACCCTTATCGGCATGCTCCCCCTGGTTCTGGTCCTGGTGTTCATGCAGAGTCCGGAGTATTACCCTGCCTGCATTCTGGCCTGTGTCCTGAGTGCGCCTGGGCTGGCGGCACTCTTTGCGGTTTTCCGGGACCATCCCGGTCTGGCCTCGTCCTCCACGGCTATCCGGTTTCATGTGCTGGAGACCTTGGAAGAGGAGGGGCGGAGGTTGCCTGATTGGATTGCCCGGCCATACGTGGACCAGTCGGTCACTTCAGGGTTCTTCACCTATTACTTCAAGGCGTACGCCCGTCTGGCCGTGCGTTCCTGGATGGCATGGCTCCCCCTTGGCATCATCGCCTTCGCCCTGGTATATGACCTGCAGATTGCCGCGGCGGTCTCCTGGGGAGGGCTGCTCTGGCCTTTGATCGTGGTCTGCCTGGTCCTTCTGGTGCAGACGGCCTTCGTCTCCCTGGTTCTGGTCGTGGAATACCCCAAGGCCGTAATTCGGTGCCTCCTGGTCAATGCCCTCCTCCTCTCGGTCAGACGTTTCTACATGTTGCTGGTCTCCATCCTGGCTCTCGCCGGATATGTCTGGGGATTGCTCAGGTCGCCGATTCTGGTTGCCCTCCTGGGTACCGGGCTGATCTGGTATCTGATTTGGGCGGCCGCCCGTTGGCAGGCGCAGCCCTTCTTCCTGCAGATGGCCAAGGAAAGCCGCGACCCCGTAATCGAGTCCATGTACCGGCAGGGGTCCGGGTCCCCGTCCTTCTCCCCCTTGTCCGACTACCGGCAGTAGCGAGGCATCATGCTGTCTGATTCGAATCATGGAGGCGGGGCCGCCCCGGTACCTGACGGTCGGATTCGGATTCTTGTCGATGACCGGGTGAACCCGGTTGCCTTGGAACCCTATGAGGTTCCCCGGGTCAGATGGCGCCTTGACCCCATGTTGGCTGCGGATGATTCCGTTTGCTCGGCACGGGTCATCGTGGCTGACAGGCCGAATCCCGACATGGGGAACGGCTTTTCCCGAGATTCCGTTTTTACCTGGGAGAGCGGCATCCGTCCGATTGACGAACTCAACGGGGCTGCACTGCCTGAGGTCCCCATGGGACCCTCGGAGCGGTACTGGCTGATGGTGGAACTGCTGGATGCCCAGGAACAGGTGGTGTTCCGGTCCAGGGCCGCCACCCTCGGAACCGGCCCCGGTTCCAGATGGTCGGCCCAGGCCATCTGGACCGAGAGAGACGAATCCCCCCAGGCCCAGAACCGGCCCCAGAACGAAGGTGGAAACGCTTGGGGTTGGGCCTTTCTGCGTGGCGTGGTCGCATTGCCTGCCAAACCGGTACGGTGGGCGACCCTGAACGCCACGGCCTCGTCGACCAGGCCGGCCAGGCAATTCGTCTACAGACTCTGGATGAACGGTGCCTTCCAGGGGTGTGGACCGGTCTTCCCCCTGGGCGACGAGGCCCGCTACGACGGGTATGACGTAGGCGGGATCCTGCAGCCGGGCGGAGACAACTTCATCGGCGTCATCGCCTATGCAACGTCGGATCAGAGGTTCGCCGCCCAGCTCGATGTCTGTTTCGAAGACGGACAGGTGGAGCACTACGGCACGGACGCCTCCTGGAAGGCCCTGCCGGGTGGTGCCGCCTTCCCGGACAGCGCCTCCATCGGTACCGGGTACTACCGGGCTCCTGCCGAGGATATCGACCTGTCGTTCTATCCCGGGGGTCTTTCGGCGGCCGGCTTCGACGACAGGAACTGGCCGCCCGCCAGGGTGAAGGAGCCATTCGACCACTGCCTGGCTTCGCCTGTTGATTCTTTGCAGACCTCCTACCTGCATCCGAAGGATATCTGTCGCACCACGCCGAAAAGCGTGCTTCTGGATTTCGGCTCCGTGGTGATTGGGGGTATACGGCTGCGGGCGACCCTTTCGGGCGGTATGGATCTTCTCATCCGGTATGGGGAGGTTGTTCAGGACGATGACCGGGTCAGATACCATCTCACCGCAGGCAACGTGTATGAGGATCGCTGGCGGATGGCGGCAGGGGAGCATGCGGCCGAGACATGGGGGATTCGCGTCTTCCGGTATGCGGAGCTGAGCTGTGAGGAACCGGGGGAGGCCTGGGAAGAGCTGGTCTCGGCCGTCGCCGCCGGGCAGGTGGAGGCCGCCGCTCTTCTGACGCCGGCGATTGACACCCATGCCGACTTCCGATCCTCCCGGCCTGTCCTTGACAGGGTCTGGAAATTGGGGCGGGACACCGTCACGAGACTCAATGCCAACATATATGTTGACTCTTGGACCAGGGAGCGGGCTCCCTATGAGGCAGATGCTTGGATTCAGCAGCGGGCTCATCAGGCCCTGGATGACGCCCCGTCCATCGGCCGCTACACGGTGGATTATCTGGTGGAGAATCGAACCTGGCCGACCGAGTGGCCCCTGTATTCCATCCTGGCCGTGCACGATGCCTGGATGTCGACCGGCGACCTCGGTCAGATGCGCAGCCGATACCGGCGGCTCTGTAGTCTCCTGCCCTTCAGGTACCTCGACCGGGAGAGCGGCCTGGTGGTCAAGGAACCGGGCCGGTCAAGCCAAATGGACGGGGATCTGGTCGACTGGCCTGAGAGCGAGCGTGACGGGTATCTCTTCGGCAGGGTCAATACGGTTGTCAATGCCCTATCCTCCCGTGCCTTCGCCGATATGGCTGATATGGCCAAGGCCCTGGGCCGCCATGGTGATGCCGTCCTCTTTGCCCGCGTGGCCTCCAGGATGCGTGCCGCCATCAACGGTCGTCTCTATGACCCCTCTGCCGGTGCCTACTGGGATGGACTGGATCATGGACCCTCCGGACGTCCCCTGGCCCACCACTCCCTCCACGCCTCGGCCTTCGCCCTGGCCTTTGCGGAACCACCCAGGGCGAGAATCGAACGGGTGGGGGACTTCCTGCGCGGTCGGGGTATGGCGTGCAGCGTTTACGTGGCGGCCGTCTATCTGGATGGCCTTTACCGATCGGGCCTGGGGGCGGATGCCACTGCTCTGATCAGTGCAACCACAGGCTTACGGACATGGAATCACATGCTCAATCAGGGCAGTGGTGGAACCATGGAGGCCTGGGATCCTTGTCTTAAGCCCAATACCACCTACTCCCACCCCTGGGCCGCATCGCCCGTCTACCTCCTGCCCTCTGGCCTGATGGGAATTCGTCCCTTGGAGCCTGGGTACCGCTCCCTCGCCTGCATCCCGCAACCGGGTGATCTTGAACAGGCGTCTGTGGTCCTGCCCCTGCCCAGGGGTGACCTGTCCGTGGGTTACCGGACTTCAGGACAGGTACGGACCGCTGGTGGTCGGACCAGCCTCTCCGGCATCCGAGTGGAACTCGATCTGCCGCAGGGGTGCCGTGCCCATTTGGTTCTTCCCCCGATGATTGGGGTCGGCGCGGGGCAGGAAGTCGCCGTCACCGTTGATGGGGTCGATACGGTGGTCAAGGCCGAGGGGGATGGACTGGTGCTTGGCCGCACCGTATGCCCGAGGGGTTCCCTTCCCCTGGAGCCGCTGGGGGCGGGAGCCCATACGGTCAGTGCCTGCTCGCCCTTGACTTGACCTGGTCCACCCGGGTGTGTACAGTTTCACTCCGTACACCAAAGACTGTTGGTCGGGGCCGTAAGGTCCCCGAAGTTCGGTGCGCCGAGCCAGCACAGGTTGAGTTTATCGGGTTGTTCTATCCGATTCGTTTATGCTCCGCCTGTGAGTGGGGTATTCCCCTTTCTTCCGCTGGTTCCTTGTGCTGGGCTATGCCATGGTCTACTCAGGAAGGAACGCCATGAAAAGGCCCGAAAAGGAAGAGGTCGTCGCCAGGCTGACGGACAAGTTCCGTGACGCCGACGCGGTGATCCTCACCGAGTACCGCGGGCTCAGTGTTCCGCAGGTCGCCGACCTGCGAAGCAAGCTAGGCCGCGATACTTCCTACTCAGTGGCGAAGAACACGCTCGCCCGTATTGCAGCCGGGGAGGCTGGCATTGAGGGTCTCGATGAGATGCTCGCCGGTCCCTGCGCCATCACCTTCGTCAAGGGTGATTACGTCGAGGCTGCCAAGACGCTGCGTGATTTCGCCAAGGAGAACAAGGCACTGGTCGTCAAGGGTGGTTTCATTGATGGAACCGTCGTCGATGCCGATGCCGTGAAGAAGATCGCGGATCTGGAGTCTCGCGAGGTCCTGCTTTCCAAGATGGCGGGCGCGCTCAAGGGCACCATGTCCAAGGCCGCCAACCTCTTCGTCGCTGTGCCTACCAAGGCCGTGCGCACCTTCGATGCGCTGCGCGAGAAGCAGGAAAAGGCCGCTTGAGTTCAAGGCCCTCGGCCCTGATTCAAGCTGCTGTAAACAAAAGAATGTTCGGTGGCCGGTCAACCAAATACACCGGTTGCCACAAATGAAAGGAAGCCATCATGGCTAAGCTCTCTGCTGATGAGCTCATCGACGCGTTCAAGGAAATGACCCTGGTCGAGCTGTCCGACTTCGTCAAGAAGTTCGAGGATGAGTTCGACGTTGAGGCCGCCGCTCCCGTGGCAGCCGTTGCCGCCGCCCCCGGTGCCGCCGCACCGGCCGAGGAGGAGAAGTCCGAGTTCGACGTCATCCTCTCCAGCGTTGGCGACAAGAAGATCCAGGTCATCAAGGCCGTTCGCGCCATCACCAACCTGGGCCTGGCCGACGCCAAGGCTCTGGTCGACGACACCCCCAAGCCCGTTCTGGAAGGTGCCAAGAAGGAAGACGCCGACAAGGCGAAGTCCCAGCTGGAAGAAGCCGGCGCCACCGTCGAGCTCAAGTGATTGCAGGCTCCTGAAGGAGCTGCTTGAACTGCAAGCCCCGCACCATGGTTCTCCATGGAGCGGGGTTTTTCATATCGCAATGAGGTTTGGCCGGGTCGAAGCGGAGCCGACGAGGGGGAACCTTCATCGATGTAGATGGGGCGTTCGCGACCGTCGTGATGATCTATATCAGCAGTTGATTGTTTCTGACTCAAGTTGAGCAATAGTGATTAAATATGTTACTATGCCTCTGTATCTTGGTTTACTGCCCTGATTCTTCCCGTTCGAGGTCGACGTTAAGAGGAATGCAATGACGCACATGTTCAGCAACCAGTATTGGACCGTAACATCGGGAGACCTGTCGGACCGGCGGCGCCCCCTGGATTCGCCGGGGTTCGCCGATACCCCAGATGGTGCCACGCCGATAGTCATCGACCCGAGTCAACAGCATCAGCCCTGGTTGGGTGCCGGAGCCGCCATCACCGATGCCGCAGCCTCGCTGATTTGGGGATGCCAGTCCAAGGAACAGCGCCATGCCATGTTGGACGACATGTTCAATCCCGACAAGGCCGGGTTCTCCTGCATCCGCATTCCCCTGGGGTCCTGCGAACCGTCCTCCCAGCCGTATTACACCTATGACGACATTCCCTACGGGGACCATGACAAGGACCTGAAACACTTCTCCCTGGGTGAAGGGGAACCGGGCGCGCCCGATGCCACCAAGGACTTCAAGTACATCATCCCGGTCGTCAGGGAAATCCTCTCCATCAATCCGGCCGTGCGAATCATCGCCTCCCCCTGGAGCGCCCCGGCCTGGATGAAGAACACGGGGCATCTCTGCCAGGGTGGTCACCTCCGGTTCAATGAGTGGACAGGCAATGGGTATGACCCACTGGAGGATTCGTTTGAGGGGGTCTATGCACGCTACTTCGCCAGGTACGTGGACGAGATGGAGACCCTGGGCATCCCCATCTGGGCGGTTACGGTCCAGAACGAACCCTCCAATGCGGCTCCCTGGCCCGCCATGACATGGACCCTGGCCCAGCAGGCGGACTTCGCCCACAGATTTCTGCGCCCGGCTCTCGATAGGAGCCACCCTCAGGTCAAAATCTTCATCAACGATGATTCCGCGCACAGCCTGACCGGTCCGGTCGACCGGGATGTCAGCCCGGCCCAGGCTGGATCGATTGACGGCCTGACGCTCCATGTGTATGACGACGACTACACCAAGCTGCCCAACGCCACCAGGGTCTACCCCCAGTGGGTCTACGGGATGACCGAGCGCAGGTGCATGCTCAACGAGACGGTCGAGGACGCGGCCCACATCATGTCGGGCGTGATTGGAAACTGGCTTGTCCGGAACGGGGAATCCTTCATCACCCTCTGGAACATGGCACTGGACGAACGGGGCCTGCCCAACCAGATCGGAGCGGATGGCCGCCGTGGCGTCGTCACCATCGACCATGCCACCGGGCGGGTTCGCCGCAACCTCGAGTACTTCATGCTCAGGGCCTTCGGTCAGGATGTGGAACCGGGGTCCAGGGTCATCGAGTCCAGTAACTACACCCCCAACGGATGGAGCGGAGGCCTGGGGTCGGTGGCTTTCATGGCTCCGGACGGGTCCATCAGCGCCCACATCTACAACCCGACAGGTACCCCGATAAGGGCGGCCGTCACTGTGAACGGGTGGGGGAATCGCTGGCAGCTGGTGTCGGTGCCCGCCTGGGGAACGGTGACCATGCACCAGTCGGATGATTCAAGGATCAACAGGTCGTCGGTTCCGGATGATGAGGAGTTCGTCCTGGATATTCCCGCTTCGGGTCTTATGGATGACAAGGCCCCGGGCAAGTCCTGAACGTGACAGAGCGGCAGGGTGGGCCCGGGCAAACCCCAATGGCGGTAGTCGTGGAAATTCGTGAAACGAGGCAAGCATGAAAGAACTATGGACAATCACATCGGGTGACCTCTCCCAAAGGCGTCGGCCAATGGACTCTCCGGCCACGGTGGCCGATCCGGGCCAGGCCGTCCCGATTCAGGTTGATCCGACCCGGCAGTATCAGCTTTGGGAGGGTGCCGGAGCGGCCCTGACCGATTCCAGTGCCTACCTGTTCATGACCAGTATGGACGCTGGTCAGCGCAGCAGGATACTGACCGAGATGTTCGATCCGGCCCAGGGCGGATTCTCTACCCTCCGCATCTGCATCGGGTCCTGTGACTTTTCGAGCCAGCGTTACTACTCGTATGACGACCTGCCCGATGGCGTGGTGACGGATGCGGCCCTGGACCACTTCTCCATCGGCGAGGGGGAGCCCGGCTCTCCCGATGCCACCAGGGACATGAAGTATGTGGTACCGGTCCTTCAGGAGATCATGGCCATCAACCCCGGCATCCGTATCCTGGCCTCTCCCTGGACGGCTCCGGCATGGATGAAGACCAGCAACCGACTTGAGGGGTCGGGCCGGTTGCGGCTGGGTGAGTACTGCGGCAACGGGTACCGGAACAAGGACAAAATCGATTACGTCTACGCCCAGTACTTCGTCAGGTTCATCCGGGCCTACCGCGACTTGGGCATCCCGATTGCAGCCGTGACCATGCAGAACGAACCCTCCAACAATCCCTCCTGGCCCATGACCGTCTGGACCCCGGAGGAGCTGACACGTTGGGGCGTTGACTATCTGCGCCCGGCCCTGGACCACAGTTTCCCCGAGGTCGAGATATTCTTCGGGGATGATGGACTTCGGTTCTTCACCCGGCCTGTCGGTGAGTACATGACCCCGACCGAGTCCCTCAGCTTTGCCGGCTTCGCCCTCCATACCTATTCCGGCCTCCCGAAGTGGGTCTTCAACGCAAGCCGTCAGTTCCCCCAGTGGAGGGGCGTCATGAGCGAGCGTCGTTGCATGCTGGATGAGACCGTTGAAGAGGCCAGTCATGTCATGTTCGGCGAAATCGGCACGGGCCTGGTCCGCCAGGGCGTGGGCATGATCGATCTGTGGAACCTGGCCCTGGACGAGCGTGGTCTACCCAGTTGGGCCAAGACCGTAGGCCGCCGTGGCGTCATCACGATTGACTCAGGGACCGGCAAGGTGAAGCGGAACATGGAGTACTTCATGCTGCGCAACTATGGCCAGGATGTGCCGGTGGGGGCGCGCAGGGTTGCCTCCACCTCCTATACCCCTGATGGCCGTAGGGGTGGTCTTGGTTCGGTGGCCTTCGTCCGAGGGTGTGGAGAAATCAGTCTCATCCTCTATAACCCGACCGGAACCCCCGTTCAGGCGGCGGTAGGCATCAATGGGGAGGGGGCCGGATGGCGACTGGTTGAGGTCCCGGCATACGGGACGGTTTCCTACCATCGGGTTCCCGGCGAACGGATCAATGACTCCACTGTTCCTGATGATGAGGAGTTCGAGGTCTACATGACTCCCCACCCCGAGGATGACAGGGATGAGACCGATGTCTGACGGCACTCGGCACTCTTGACCGGCAGTGATCTGCTGCACGGTCGTATCGGTTCCGGCCGACGCCTTTCGGGGTGTCGGCCGGAACCGATTGTACTTTTGATCGTCCTTGCCGCCGGGCGTCCCCGGCGTTTGCGGATAAGTCCTGATTTCGTGTAATGGGGCTCTGGGATGGGTGCCCGGCCTGTCGATAATGTGGATGATGTGCCGGTTATCGGTCGATTCATATCGCGGGCGGACCTATTTCAGGATTTCATGACACAATAGCCTTATTACTGTGTGAAGGCGGCTGCAGATTGGGAGGTCCATAGCGTGAGTGACGGTCAGAGACCAAAGCTGGAGTGGATGATTAAGGTCAATGGGGTCGAAGAGACCAGACTGGAACCCGGTCAGAGCTTGGAGATTGGGCGTAAGCCCCTGAGGCCTCTCGGCGATGATGGCAGACGACGCCTTGAGGTTCCCGATGGGACCAAGTCCATGTCCAAACGCCATGCCGTCTTCACCTATGGCAAGGATGGTTCCGCTGTCCTGCGTGACATGGGATCCACCAATGGCTCCTATCTGGTTCAGGGCGATGGTTCCCTGGTCCGTCTGCCCAGCCAGGCCGACTTCCTTCTGCCGGGATCTTCCGTGCGTTTCCAGTTCGGGGATGTGCCGGTGGACTTCGTTCAGGTCGAGGCACAGGTCCTGGCGGAGGACAGCCAGGCCCGCCAGGTGCCTGATCTCTTCTCCTACGCGAATGAGCGGAGGGAACCAGTGGAACCGGATGCCTCCGGTATGTCGGTGGACGACATCCTTGACATGAGGGCGGGCGAACCCACGGGTATTTTCCGTGCCGACGGGGTCCGGAACCGGGTCAGTGCCCTGCATGACATGGCCTTGGGTGCAGGTGATGCCGCAGCCACCCAGTCGCAGATTCCTCCTCAGGGCAACCAGGCGCCAGCACAAGGTGGACAGTCTGCAGGAGTTCCATCACAGCCTCAGCCCGGTGTTGAACCCCAGCCCCAGGTCCGACAGCAGCCACCAGCCCAAAGCCTGCCCGAAACGTCTGAACGGCAGCAGGTGCCCGCCCGATCCGCACAAGGCAATCAGCAGGTGGACGGTCTGCCGGTCCTGGCCCAACCCGGAGGACAGGAAGGAAAGCCCCCGGTCCAGCGCAATCTGTTCGACGATGCCAGAAACGCCCAGGCAGGCGAGGCAGGTACTCCTGCTCCGGCTGAACAGGGTCAGCCGCAGGTTCGGCCGTATGCAGGTGCCATGCCCCAGTCGCAGGCAGAAGGCCAGTCTCAGCCTCAGGTCCAGCCTCAGGCTCAGGTCCAAGCCCGACCTCAGCCTCAAGCCCAGCCCCAGCCTCAGGTTCAAGCCCAGCCTCATGCTCAACCTCAGTCCCAGCAGCCGTTGCAAGCCCAGACCCAAGCCGGGATGCAGCCGGCTACCCAGCCTCAGCAGCACCCCACCCAGGTACAGCCTGAAGCCCCAGTCCAGCAGCCCACACAGGAGGGGGCCTTCCAGCCACTCGGCGCAGTCGAACTGGCCCGTATGGCCCAGCAGGAACAGGAAATGGCCGGGGAACGCCAGGAGATTGAGGTCAGTTCGGCAGATGCTGAGCAGACCTACCGGCCTGCATTCGAGCCGGGTTCCGTCTTTGATCGGGTTGCCAAGGGGGAGTATGGCAATCAGGAGGAAGTCATCGAAGTGGATGGGATGAGTTCGGACGACGCCAAGCGCACCTCGGATTTCGCCCTCCAGTTCGAGATGGCCAAACACACCCAGCTGCTGCCCTTCCTGGCCATGAATCCTGCCCTTTATGATGACCTTTACGCCTGGTTGTCCGCCCAGGGCAACGAGGATATCGATGAGGCCCTTCAGGCCAACGAGGGCTATCGCGAGTATCTGAATGCCATCGGGAAGTGAGTCAGGAATGAGCGAACAGATAGTGAACAGTGACGAGATGGCCCAGGAGCAGGGAAGCGTAGGAATGAGCCAGGAAGATCGAAACGGGTCCGCCCGCGAACCTGAGCGGGAAGAGACCGGCATGTCTGCCTTGGACCGCATCCGGTCGTGGAGGCAGGACTACCAGAACCAGGCCGGGGTCACCCCCCTGGAAAATGTTGGGCAACTGGCTGCGCAAATGGATCTGACCCATGCCCATCCCTCGGGAATCGCCCAGCTGTTCGCCAGCGGGCAGGTGCACCTGAATGCCCTCTTCCGGGACAGGGGGATGCTTCGCGCCGCCCATCGACGTCTGGAGCGGGTACTCGACGACCAGGCGGCAAAAGAGCGTATAAGCGGTTGCGCCCAGCTCTCCCTGGTGGTGGGTGTGGCGGCCTGGCAGGGCAAGGCCATGCCTGTCCTTCTCTACCCGGTCTGCATCGAGGAAGGGCGGGAAGGGGCATCCCGGGCCTCCATCCGCTTCACGGGAAAGGTCGACCTGAATCCGGTCTTTATCTCCGCCATGCGGGAGAGGGGGGTCAATCTGGACACCTCCAGGCTCTTCTCCGCCTCGCACTACGAAGGTGGCACCCCAGAGACCTCGTCCCTCTTCAAGGACATGACCGAGCTGATTGCCCCCAAGATCAACGACTTTACGATTGAACGGAAGATCGTTCTTGGATGCTACATCGAGCCCTCCGCCCAGCTGCTGGGGGAGAGCCTGACCATCCTGGACAGGATGGAGGCCGGGCCGACCGGCAATGATCTGCTGGATGCCATGGCGGGAGACCAGGAGGCCTCTGCCAGGCTCAGGGGCGAGTCCGTACCTGAGTACAGTCCTTTCGATGCCGACCCGCACAGTGAATTCGAGGCCGGAGACGTTGATAACCAGGTCAGGTATGCCGCCCAACTGGTTGGCTCGGGCCACAGCGTCCTCCTGGATGAACAGACCGGTCGGGAGAGCGCGGAAGATGCTCTGGCCATCGCAGCCCGCTGTGTCGCGGCGGGGCGGACGGTTCTCTACGTGCCCTGTGTGGTTGAGCAGAAGCGTCGGTTCCAGCACCGGCTTGAGGCCAACGGCATGGCTGATATGGTCCTTGATATGACCGACGGTCAGTTCAGTCAAGCCTTGGATAGACGTCTGATTGATGCTGTGGGCTTCAAGCCCGGTAAGGCGACCGAACACTTCGACCAGGTGGCCGACGAGTTGGTGGGCGTGCGTACCCGGCTCACCCGGTACCTTGGCGACCTGCACGGTGTGGACACGGGTTGGGGAGTCTCGGCCTACCAGACCATCCAGAATCTTGCCCAGATTGCCAACCTTCCCTCCCATCCTGTGACCAGGGTCCGCCTGAGTGCGGCTACGGCCCACTCCCTCCAGGCGCAGATGGATGTCTGGGCCGAGAAGTTGGAGCGTGCGGCTCAGCTGGGTGAATTCACCATCGGGCCCGACGACACCCCCTGGTTCGGGGCCACCCTGACCAGCGAGAATGAGGCCGTGGACGCCTATGCCAGGGTCGTCCGCCTCCTTCAGCGGCTTCTGCCCGCCACCCGTGAGCAGGTCAAGTCCACCGTGGAGACCTGCGGTTTCCCGGTGCCTGCCACTGTTCGTGACTGGGGAAAGCAGGTGGTTGTCCTGAAGAACCTGCGCCGGGTCCTCGACGTGTTCCAGCCAGCCATTTTCGAGCGTGATATTCCGGCCATGATCGAGGCCACCAAGTCCAAGGCCGACCGAAAGGTCAACGGAACCAATCTTGGCTTCTGGGAACGCCGTCGACTGGTCAAGGAGGCCAAGAGCCTGCTCAGGCCGGGTGCCCAGGCCGAAGACCTGCATGCGGCACTTCAGGTGGTGGCCAAGCAGGCCGACCAATGGCGCACCTTTGTTCCCCATGGCGGCTGGCCCGTTCTTCCGCCCAAGCTGGATACGATAATCGACACCCAGGATGCCCTGATCCAAGACATGACGGCCCTGGATACGGTCCTGACCACCACGCCCAGCGGCGGCGACCTGGAAATCATGGAATTCAACAAGGTGGAGGAGAGGCTCAAGGCCCTCTTTGATGACCACCTGTCCCTGGATACCCTGCCGGAGCGTTGCTCCCTGGAAGGGGAGTTCAAGGCTGTTGGGCTGGATGATCTTGTTCAGGACCTCCGCACCCGGCAGGTGGAGCGCGAGGCCGTCCGAGGAGAGCTGGGACTGGCCTGGTGGACCACGGTCTTCGATGACATCATGCACTCCTCCCAGATCATCTCCAACCAGGATGGCTCGGCCCTGTCCAATGCCGCTGAGCGTTTCAACCAGGTTGATGCACAGCACGTGGCCAGTGTTGGACCCATGGTGGCCCAGGAGAGCGAGAAGCGTCTTTCGGAGCTGCTCTTCTCCCGCACCCAGGAGGCCAACCAGTTCCATACCATGCTGGCCGGGAACCCCGGTGCATCCCTCTCGGCCTTCCAGCAGGCGCATCCCGGCATTCTGGCAGCTACAAAGCCCATCATCATCGCCACCCCTGCAACCCTGGCCACCCGGACCAATCCGACTCAGCTGGCCGATACGGTCATCATCGATGCCGGGGCCCATATGCCCTCCATCCAGGTCCTGACCGTCCTGGCCAGGGCCGGGCAGGTGGCGGTCATCGCCCATCGTCCGACCATTACCTCGGAGGGTCTCCTCCAGCTGGTCGACCAGCTGGTTCCGGTCCAGGCCCCCGCCCGCCCGTCCAGGCGCAGCCCGATCCTGTCCGGCTTCCTCCAGGAGCATGGGTATGGAACCCTTCCCGCTTCGCTGCCTTGTGAACGATCCTGCGGAAGGGTCAGGCTGACCAGGGTCGAAGGTACCGGTGTGCCTGTCATGGCGACCGGCCTGGTCGAGTCCAACCAGCAGGAGGTGATGGCCGTTGTGGACCTCCTCCGGCAGCGGGCGGCCTCCTTCTCCATCGTGCCTGCCTCATACATCCTGACTGTCGTGACCCTCTCCTCCAACCACCGTTCCAGGTTGGGGGCCGAGTTGAAGGCCGCGGCCGCCAAAGATCAGGCTTTCGGCAAGTTCCTCCGACATGTACGCATCATCGGTATCGATGAGGTATGCGGGGCCAAGGCCACGGATGTGGTGCTGACCCTGGGCTTTGCCAAGACCTCTCATGGTCGTCTCCTGCAACAATTCGGCGAGCTGGAGGGTGACGGCGGCAGCGGAATGCTCCTGGATGCTCTGGCTTTGGCCGACCGTGACCTGGATATCATCACTGCGTTCGAATCCCAGGACCTGGAGGATGATCGTCTCCACCAGCCTGGCCCCAAGCTCCTGAAGGAGCTCCTGGCCTGGGTTGAGGGCCTGGGTGATGAAGAACCCCAGCCGGGTTCGGCAGCCGAATCGACCAACGTCCTCTTCCGCGACCTGGCCCAGCGTCTGCGCTCGCGTGGATTGGATGTTGCGGTCGACTACGGATATGAGGATTCCCCCAGGATTCCGCTGGTGGTTGGTCTCAAGGACAAGCCCTACGCCCTGGCCGTCCTGACCGATAATGTCGAATTCATGCATACCCAGTCCACCCGTGAGCGCCATCGCTTCAACACGGAGGACCTGCAAAGGCTGGGTTGGTCCGTCATGACCGTCTGGAGCGTCTCGACCTTCGTCAATCCGGATAAGGAAGCCGACCGTATCGTTGCTCGCCTGGCGGATATCTACCAGCAGGCCCACTGATGGTGGAAGCGGAAAGTCCTGGTCGTCCCCGCCGACACCGTCGTGTGGTGCGCACGGGGACGGAACGGTTCGATGCCGACAGCACCTTCATGGATTCCACAGATAGGCAGACCGAAGAGGACCGACGGAGTGAGGATGACCGTCGCATCCTGGACGAGCTTCCTCCCCATTGGGGTCTCTTCCCGGCTGAGGGCAAGGACTGAGCATCGGATGGCCGGCTCTTTGTCTGCGGGCCGCTCTCCGGACCGGGAGTCCGTTTGAGTACTGAAAGTCCCTGCCTGCAACCGGTTGTTCTGGTTGCAGGCAGGGACTCTTTTTGAAATCCGGCCCCCGTCGGGAGCGTTCCCCTCGGGGCTCACCTTGCCATGATTCCAGGCTGTTTGAAATTCACAGGCTGGATTCGGGACGCTCTGCGGCATGCTCACCCTGGTTTTCATCCGTCCGGGTTGCGCGGATGTCGGCGGCAATCTGCTGCAGGAGCTGGAGGGTCTGGTCCTCGGTGGAGGGGGTTCCGGGCTTGTCCTTGACCCCTGAGGCCGCCCTGCTGATCTGCCTCAGCTTGTTGATCGGCAGGATGATGCAGAAATAGACGGCAAGGGCGATGAGGAAGAAGTTCAGCAGGGCCGTGAGCACCGCACCGAAGGATATGGTGGCGTTCCGGTAGGTGATGGTCAGTAGTCCCGACAGGTCCGGCTTGCCGAAGATCATGGCGATCAAGGGGCTGATCAGGTTGTTGACGATGGAGTTGACGATGGTGGTCACGGCGGAGCCCATGACCACACCGACGGCCATGTCGATCATCGACCCCCGGGAGATGAACTGCTTGAATTCTCCCACCACGCCCTTGTTGCTGACCTCGGAGATTTTCCTGGCCGCCTGTGTGGTCTCCTTGACTGCGAAATGATTGATTGAGTCCATGACTTTCCTCCCTATCCTTCACTGTGCTCAAGGCACATGTCTGGATTTCTGTTTTCATTATCGGTGTCATGGCCTCGGGATGGTGCTTATTGTCTTCGGAGGGTGTCGGACCGGGACCCTCGATACCGTCCCCGTTCTTCAGGCGGACGGCCACCAGGGGAGTGTCCGGGTCCATGGAGAGGACCCTCACAGCATCATCGGGCTCCATCGCCATGGTGACAAGGCGAGCCTCCTGCTTGGGCGTGGAGGTGTCCGGGCCGGTGGTTGATGAGGTCTTGGGCTTCGGGGGGAGGTCGAGAATCAGTGCCTGCTGTGATAGGACGCATGGCCCGTCAGAACCGGAGTCGCCGGTTGCCGAAGTGGGGTGGACGACAAGATTCGAAGGGACTGCTTCCTGAGGCCGACAACCGTGGGGAGCCAGCAGCTTGACCTGGTCGCCCGGGTCCAGGGAGTCGGTGCTGCTGGACAGGTGGAGGCTTACGGAGGTCGTCCCGGGTGGTTCCGGATGACGGCCGGCGACCATAACATCCAGAAGTGGGCGGTCTCGGGTGACGGATACCCGGGTGATTTGGCCCAGGACCTGGTCGGGTGAGGAAAAAGAGCCGGGCAGATCGTAGGAGCCGGTCATGGTTCTGGTCGAGACCATGGATGTGGTGATTGTATCGCCGCGGGCTATGTCAGAGGCCGCAACAAGAATCTCCCGGTGTCCCATCAGGCCCATCAATATCTGCAGGAGGGAAAAGACCGCCAGACCCAGGCAAAATGAGGCGCCCAATCGGCGTACCGTATGGAGGCGCCTTCGAACGGCCAGTTGGTTGTCTGTCCGACCGGAAGAGCCGTGTGCCCTGGAGAGATGAAAATCAGCCATGGACCCAGGCTGTCAGGTGATTACCTGATTTGCCGGGTTCCATGGCTGATGTGGTCAAGTATGACTGGGAGTGCTACTTGCCGGAGTCGGAGGACCCCGAGGCCCCATCGGTGCGATAGAAGCCGTGCCCCTTGAACTCGATGGGAACAGCGGAGAAGACCTTGCGGACCTGTTCCTCATTGCACTTGGGGCAGATGGTGATGGGGTCGTCGTCGAAGGACTGCTCCTCCGTGAAGTCGTAACCGCAGTTCTTGCAACGGTAATGATAGGTAGGCACCGTTCGTTCCCTCCGCTGGTAATCGTTCTCTACACGAGTCTGGTCAACACCCACATCCTAGCGGTACTGGCGACCATAGGCGGTGGGTTCTGACTCTTCCGACCCTTATTATGACCCGAAAGACGCTCGACGTGACCGGCCTGCCGCTGTAAGCGTGAATCCCGTCGGGGTCAGGACGGCATCGACCGGCAGGTCATGGGGCAGGTGGGGGAGAGGATCCGTGACCAGCTCCTCCTCCCAGCAGATGCCCACAACCAGGGCTCCGTCGGTCCGATTCACCAGGGCCCGGTCGTACCAACCGCCGCCCCGACCCAGCCTGGTCCCCAAGGTGTCTATGGAGAGGGCGGGTACCAGAATCAGGCGGGCTCCGGCCAGGCTTTCGGCAGGTAGGCTGACGCCCTCGGGTTCATCGGGCCGCCAGCCGCCGATGGTCTCCATCCGGCCTAGGTCGGTCGGTCCGCTCATGAGGCCCCATCCGACCTCCAAGCCGGTGCCCAGTTTGGGTATGAGGACCTGATAGCCGCAATCCAGGAGGGTCTTGAGGAGGTCGTCCGTAGGAACCTCGCCCCGTATGGAAGAGAAAGCGGCGGCCCTCGGGATGTCGCCAAGGACGGATCCCTCCCTGCCGTGATCTGACGCATCCATCCGGTTGTCTTCTTTCGATGCAACCATCGGGAGAACCGATTCGAGCAACTGCACGGCCAGATTCCGACCAGCCTTGGAGAGTCGGTCGTCGCTGATGTGGTGCCGCTCCGACAAGCGCCTCTTACGCAGGGCGTTCTTGCAACTTCCATTCTGGTCCATGACCCCACCGTGTGGGGTTTGGGCGCTCGCGCCCATCCTCCCCGTGCTCGGGTCGTTCTCCACTGGCATGGCTTCTCCTATCCGGTGGTTGACGAAACGCGACCGGAGACGTGAGCGGCAACATGACAGTGTGCCGGGCCGTCAGGGTCATAAGGACCGTTTTATCAGGAGATTCCCACGATTGGTAGTCCCCAGCGGTGGCCGGACGAGGATACCGGTGAGTTCGGGGCGATTTGGCGATCGTTTGGTGAGACCATGGAGATATGTCCGTCCTCCAGTCCTTGCGTGATGCCTGGCATGGCAGTCAGTCCCGTTATCAGACCCGTGCCCTGATTCTCCCCGATCGGCTCACTGCGCCACCGGGGCACGGTGATTTTTCCCTGAGACCCATCCGGGAGAGTGACCAGGAGGAGTGGAACCGGGTGCGGTGGGATAACCGGGACTGGCTTGCGCCTTGGGAATCCGGGGACCCCACGCACGGTCCAGGCATGAGTTACGCCCAATGGATGAGCTCCCTGGAGCGGTCCAGGCGTGAGGGAAGTTCGGCCCTCTTCCTGATGGAGTTTCAGACCAGGCTGGTCGGGCAGATATCACTTGGGGCAATCTGCTACGGGGCCATGCGAACGGCTGTGGTGGGCTATTGGGTCGCCGAGAAGTGGATCGGTCATGGTTTCGCACCGCTTTCCCTGGCCCTGCTGGCTGACTGGGCCTTCCGGGCCGATTCGGGCCCTCATCTGCATCGCATAGAGGTGGCTATTCTGCCGGAGAATCAAAGATCCCTTGCCGTGGCACGTAAGGTGGGTCTGAAGCCTGAGGGGCTGAGAAGGGGATACATGTATGTGAATGGGGCCTGGAGGGATCATCTGACCTTCAGTCTTTTGTCGGAGGATTACGATCCGCGGATTCTGGACCGGCTTTAGGGCCGTTCATGATCCGTCCCATTCGTCCAGGAAAGGTCCAGAAGGCCGACACGCCTCGCCTTCCCGGTCTATTTGGGGTATGCCGTCAACTAACGTAGGGCCTTATGGTTTACGAATCGCTCAGCAGCATCGTTATGGTGGTGATTGCGGCGATTCTGGTACTGGCTTGGTTGCCGGGGCGGACCGTAAGAGGTATGAAACGGGCCTCGGAGCACCGTCAGGACAAGCTGTCCACCTCCCTTCACATGGTTGGGGAGCAGGACGGCATGCGGTTCGGTGATGCCGGGCCGCAAACAGCGAAAGGGTTGGTCATGCAGCAGAAGCAGCAGGACAAAGCCTCGCTGGGTGAAGCCCAGCGAATCCGGCGCGTTCGGCAGATGCGCCGGGAGGCGATTCGCAGGCGGCGCATTCTGGTCGTCTCCCTGCTGGTGGTGACGGCCCTGGTTGCCGGGTTCTCCTTCCCTATGGAGTACAGCTTCTGGTTCATGCTCATTCCCCTGGCTCTGACGGTCATGGTTCTGATTGCCGGGGCCCATGCATCGGCTCAGGCCCGTGCCTGGGAGGCCAACCTGGCCCGGCGCAAGGCCCTCCAGCGTCGCCAGCGTGCCGCCAGCCTGACGAAAGGTGGCGGCCGTCCTTCCGGCAGGGCCGCCGTGGCTCCGGCTGATGGCGGGGAGTCCGTGGGGTCGCCCTCGGAGATTGCAACGGATGTCCTTGACCAACAGGAAATCAACCGGACCATTGCCAAGGCCCGCGAGGACAAGCGCGCTGCCCTGAGTGCCCGTAAGCGCAAGACCGAAAATGCGGCGGCGAATACCAGGACCGGCGAGAAGGGTGCAACCAAGGGCGGGAAGACCCCGTCGGCGGATGCCAAGATTGCCGATCGCTCCGAGCGCCGTGGCGGTGTACGGAATGCTCCTGAGAGGAACTCCACTTCAAGTGCCGAGAAAGCAGGGCAGCCTGCCGGGGCCGGGAAAACGGGGAAGGCTGTGCGGAAGGCAGGAAAAGGTACGGTCTCTCTTCGAGGACAGCAGGTCAACCTGGAGTCCTTCACTGCTGCTGCTGCTCCTGCTCAGGTATCGGGCGACGCGGGTCAGGATGCCACCCACGAACTGGAGCGGATCAAGCCCTCTCCTGCCCTGGACGCCTTTGAGATGGCCGCATCCCAGGATTTGATTTCCTTCTCCCTGGGTTCACCCCGGAATGGATCGATGCCGGAGTCCGAAGGGCCGCAGAGTCTGGAGATCAAGTCCACAAGGCAGGTCTCCAAGGCCGAGCCGGCCAAGGCGGAAACCCGAGGGAAGAAGGCAGGGAAGCGAAAGAACGCCGACCGTGCAGGCAAGACCGGAACCGACTCTTCCGAAAAGGGCCGGGTGGATATGCCCAAGGACTTCCATCAGCGTGAGATGGAGGCCGATGTGGAGGTTCCCAAGCAGAGCTCGGACTCGCTCTCCATCGGAGTCGAGGCCATCCTGGCCCGTCGGCAGCCGTCCAGGCAGGACTGAGTGCCCGACCCTGCGGTGACTGTTCACTGTCGGCATTAGCACTCAAGTTGGCAGAGTGCTAATTTCGCGCTACGATGACAGGTAGCGCAAAGGAATGCGTGGTGAGTGTTCGTCAGCCTCTCATCGACGTTCCGGCGTGGGTTTATTGGCTGTTCTCACAGATGTAGGGAGGTCCACAGTGTCGATTGCACTCACACCGTTGGAAGATAAGATCGTCATCAAGCAGGCTGAGGCGGAGACCAAGACCGCTTCGGGTCTGGTGATTCCTGATACCGCCAAGGAGAAGCCCCAGCAGGGCGAAGTCCTGGCTGCCGGTCCCGGACGCCGTGATGACAAGGGGGAGCGTATCCCCATGGATGTCAAGGTTGGCGACAAGGTTCTGTATTCCAAGTACGGCGGCACCGAGGTCACCTATGGTGGTGAGGACTACCTGATCGTGTCCGCGCGCGACGTGCTGGCCATCCTCAAGTAGGCTGGACCTTATCGATTTTTCTGGCCGGGTGCCCTGAGGGGCCCCGGCTTTTTCGTATCCGGGCGCCGTCCAGGTCCGCTATCCGAGCCCCTGTGGTGTCGTAAGTGGTCCTGAAGCTTGTGCCCGGCGCATGGCCCGCTACCATGGTGGCCATGGCATACAGACATCGCTCCTCCATTGATGCCCTGCCCGGCTACAGGCAGGGCAAGGCGGCTCCGGTCACCCCGGGGCTGACCCCCTATAAGATCTCCAGCAATGAGAACCCCTATCCTCCTCTGGCCGCTGTCAGGGAGGCCGTGTCGGACCGGGCCCTGGTGCACCTGAACCGCTATCCGGATATGCGTGGGACGGTGCTCGTCGAGCGCCTGGCCCGCCTGCACCAGGTTGCCCCGGAGAACATCCAGCTGGGGTGCGGGTCAACGGAGGTCATCACCCAGCTGGTCAATCTTGTGGCCGGCGAGGGGGATGAGGTGATGTATCCCTGGCGGAGTTTCGAGGCCTATCCCATCATCGTGACCGGTGCCGGAGCCACCTGCGTGCCGGTGCCGTTGAACGACAGGGGCGGGCACGACATCGAGGCCATGATTGCCTCTCTGACCGACAGAACGCGTCTGGTCATCGTCAATAATCCCAACAATCCTACGGGTACTTCGGTTTCGCAGGAGGAGGCGCTGCGTCTGCTTGAGGCGGTGCCCGATGATGTCCTGGTTCTCTTCGACGAGGCGTATTTCCAGTTCAATGACGATCCCGCCCAGGCCAAGGGGCTGGAACTCATGCGGAATCATCCCAACGTGGTTGTGGCAAGAACCTTTTCCAAGGCCTACGGCTTGGCCGGCCTGCGCATCGGCTACGCTGTGGCACCGGCCGAGGTGGTCCAGGGACTGAGCAAGGTGGCCCTGCCCTTCGGTGTCAGCGACATGGCCCAGGAGGCCGCCATGGTCAGTCTCGATGCGTCCGACCAGCTCCGGGATCGCGTGGAGGGCATCATGAAGGAACGTGCCAAGGTGGTTGCCGCCCTGGAGGGGCAGGGATGGCGGATTCCCCGCTCCCGGGCCAACTACTTCTGGTTGCCCCTGGGTGGGGCCACGGACCAGGCCTATGAGAGCTTCCTTGCCAACGGTCTCGCGGTCAGGGCCTTCCCGAACGAAGGCATCCGCATAACCATCGGGGAGGCCGAGGCCAACGACCGGGTCATCCGGGTCTGTTCCAATCTTAAGGAGCAGGGGCTGGTCTGAGGATTTGTGGGAGCCGCGGGCGGTCAAGGGAGACCGCCCGGCTCTGTATGCGCTGGCATGGCCTTTTCTGTCCTTCGCTTCTTTCCCCCTCTGTTTATGGCTTGTAGAGCAGGGATGCCAGGTCCCGAACAACCAATCTTTGAGGGGTCGAAGTTTTTGTTAGGTTTCTCACAAGCTGCCATAAACACCCGCTTTTAGGCTTGTGTCCGCTCTTGGGAGCCTATATATTGTGGTTGCCTGCAATGGAGATAACAATATCTAGTGCCTATACGGCAGTAGCCCTATCCATATCCGTCTGTTGCAGGGTACGTCCAAGGACTGCTGCGGACGAGAACCATATGAGCGGGGGTAGAAGACGTTATGAAAGGTAGGACGGACATGAGTGCGAAAGTCGAGACCGAGGCAGCCGGGGCCTATGCGGATGATGCGATGATGAAGGCCTCCATCACCCCGCCCGAGTACCGGGTCAATCCCGAGGGCAGGGTCCGACCGGTCAATTGGAATCACATCACCGATGAGAAGGACCTGGAGGTCTGGAATCGCCTGGTCTCCAACTTCTGGCTCCCCGAAAAGGTTCCTCTGTCCAATGACATTCCCTCCTGGAATGGTCTGACCGAGCATGAGCGGCAGACCACGGTCCGGGTCTTCACCGGTCTGACCATGCTGGATACCACCCAGGCCACCATCGGAGAGCTGGTCCAGATAGATCATGCCCGCACCGAGCAGGAGCAGGCCATCTATACCAATATCGCCTTCATGCAGTCGGTCCATGCCCGGTCCTACTCGTCGGTCTTCTCCACCCTCTGCTCCAGTGACGAGATAGACAAGGCCTATCGCTGGGCCGTGGCCAATGACGTCCTCCAGGAGCGGGTCCATGCGGTCCTGCAGGAGTATGTCAGCGATGATCCGTTGAAGCGCAAGGTGGCCTCCACCATGCTCTCCTCCCTCATGCTCTATGCCGGGTTCTATCTGCCGCTGTATTTCTCCAGTCACGCCAAGCTGATGAACACGGCTGATATGATTCGCCTGATTCTGCGCGACAAGGCCATTCATGGCTACTACTCTGGTTATAAGTTCCAGCGGGGCCTGGAGGATAGGACCGAGGGTGACCGCGTCATGCTGGAGAAGTTCACCAATGACCTTCTCGACAGGCTCTATGACATGGAGATGGTCTACTCGGGCCAGATCTATGAGGGGTTCCCCTTTGTGGACGATGTCTTCGCCTTTGTTCGGTACAACGCCAACAAGGCGCTGATGAACCTGGGCTATCCGGCACGGTTCGGATCGGACCAGACCGCTGTCAGTTCGGAGATTCTGGCCGCTCTGTCTCCGTCGGCCAATGAGAATCACGATTTCTTCTCCGGGTCCGGGTCATCCTATGTCATGGGACATTCGGAGTCCACGGATGACGGCGACTGGGATTTCTGAAATATTGCCCGGGATGGGCATCTATGTGAGATGAAGAACAGTTAGCACAATATGTGGTGCTCGTTTTGCGGCGAGTC
The DNA here is from genome assembly GCF_016100445.1 of Bifidobacterium sp. M0307. Lineage (NCBI taxonomy): Bacteria > Bacillati > Actinomycetota > Actinomycetes > Bifidobacteriales > Bifidobacteriaceae > Bifidobacterium > Bifidobacterium sp. M0307. The sequence continues at coordinate 1,281,839 of NZ_JACFSL010000001.1, read as the reverse complement.
CCCATATATAGTAGTTGAGGCTTCCTGATTTGAAGGCAGGGAGCACGCAGGTTTTATCCGGGGAGATCCGGAGGCTTCAGGAGGTCATCGTATGTCGGATATGGCGAAACCGGGTCCAGTCGGGCCGGGGGACCAGGGGGAGGTCAGCCCTCCGGAGCTGGCTGCAAAGGGGGACCGTGTAGGGTCGGTGGTCTATTTCTCCTCGGCCTCGCAGAACACGGCCAGATTCATCGCCAATTGCCATCTGGAGGATGAGGGGATTGATGTGTTCCGAATCCCCCTCCGTCCCAAGGATCCTGAGCTCAAGGTGAACCAACCTTACATTCTGGTGGTGCCGACCTACGGTGGCGGTTCGGCCAAGAAGGCGGTCATGCCCCAGATAAAGCGCTTCCTCAACGATCCGCAGAACCGGGCCTGCATCCGTGGGGTCATCGCTTCGGGCAACACAAACTTCGGCGACGCCTTCTGCATGGCCGGTGACATCATCTCACGCAAGTGCCAGGTGCCCTTCCTCTACTATTTCGAACTCATGGGCACCAAGGAAGACGAAGACAAGGTCCGTAAGGGTGTGCTCGACTTCTTCCACAATCATCCTGAATAAAAACAACAAGACACCGATACAGACAAGCCAGGAAAGGACGCAGATGGGCGCCTACGACGATACTTCGCTCAGTTTGGACAAGACGGGGACCCGTGAGGAGCAGGACCATGATCCAGCGCATGACTATCATGCGCTGAACGCCATGCTCAACCTCTATGACGCGGATGGCAGGATTCAATTCAACAAGGACAAGGAGGCCGAGCGCCAGTATGTCACCCACCATGTGGCTGCCAACACCATGGCCTTCCCCTCCACGGCCGAGCGGCTCAGGTATCTGCTGGATAACGAGTACTACGATCGGAAGGTCTTCGAGCGTTACACCCCCGAGTTCCTGGACAGGATCTACGACCACGCAGCCAAAAGCGGATTCGAGTTCGATACCTTCCTGGGTGCCTTCAAGTTCTATACCTCCTATGCGCTGAAGAGCTTTGACGGCAAGCAGTACCTTGAGGACTTCCCCCAGCGTTCAGTGGCCGTGGCCCTGGAGCTGGCGGACGGTGACGAGGACGCGGCAATCAAGTATGCGGATGAGATCATCTCCGGCCGCTTCCAGCCCGCCACGCCCACCTTCCTGAACCTGGGCAAGGCTCAGAGGGGAGAGCCGGTCTCCTGCTTCCTGGTGCGTATCGAAGACAACATGGAGTCCATTTCCCGTGGCGTCAATGCCGCCCTCCAGCTCTCCAAGCGCGGCGGTGGCGTCGCCCTTCTCCTCAGCAATCTGCGCGAGATGGGCGCACCCATCAAGCACATCGAGAACCAGTCCAGCGGCGTGGTGCCGGTCATGAAGCTCCTGGAGGACTCCTTCTCCTACGCCAACCAGCTTGGTGCCCGTCAGGGTGCAGGTGCCGTTTATCTTTCGGCCCACCATCCCGATATCATGCGCTTCCTGGATACCAAGCGTGAGAACGCGGACGAGAAGATTCGCATCAAGTCCCTCGCCCTGGGCGTGGTCATTCCCGACATCACCTTCGAGCTGGCCAAGCAGAGGGCCCCCATGGCCCTCTTCTCTCCCTACGATGTGGAGAGGATCTACGGGAAGCCCTTCGCGGACATCTCCATCAGCGAGCACTACGATGAGATGGTCAAGGACAAGCGAATCCACAAGAAGTACATCGACGCCCGTGACTTCTTCATGACCCTGGCCGAGATCCAGTTCGAGTCCGGTTACCCCTACATCCTCTTTGAGGACACGGTCAACAAGGCCAACCCGATTGACGGGCGCATCACCATGTCGAACCTCTGCTCGGAGATTCTTCAGGTCCAGGAGCCCAGCACCTATACCGAGAACCTTGACTACGACCATGTCGGTCGCGACATTTCCTGCAACCTGGGGTCCCTCAACATCGCCAAGGCCATGGATGGTGGTCTGGCCGACACGGTGGAGACCTCGGTGCGGGCCCTGACCTCGGTGGCGGACCATACCAACATCGAGGCCGTCCCCTCCATCAAGCGGGGCAACGATGAGGGTCACGCCATCGGTCTGGGGCAGATGAACCTCCATGGATTCCTGGCCCGTGAGGGAATTCACTACGGGTCCGAGGAGGGGTTGGATTTTACGGACATGTACTTCATGACCGTTGCCTACCACTCCTACAAGGCCTCGCATAGGATTGCCGTCGAGCGGGGGAAGGCCTTCGATTCCTTCCCCAGGTCCGACTATGCCAAGCCGGCCGGGCAGGGGAACTACTTCGATAAGTACACGGATGGCCGCAGGTCCCTGGAACCCAGAACCCAGCGGGTCAAGGATCTCTTCAACCAGTACGGGGTGGAGATTCCCACGGTCGAGGACTGGAAGCAGCTCCAGGCGGACATCCTCAAGGACGGCATCTACAACCAGAACCTCCAGGCCGTTCCCCCCACCGGTTCGATTTCATACATCAACCACTCAACCAGCTCCATCCACCCGATTGCCTCCAAGATCGAGATTCGCAAGGAGGGTAAGATCGGGCGCGTCTACTATCCGGCTCCCTATATGACCAATGAGAACCTTGAGTACTTCGAGGATGCCTATGAGATTGGTTGGCAGAAGATAGTGGATACCTACGCCGAGGCCACCCAGCATGTGGACCAGGGGCTCTCGCTGACCCTCTTCTTCCCTGATACGGCCACCACCCGTGACCTGAACAAGGCCCAGATCTACGCCTGGCGCAAGGGGATCAAGACCCTCTACTACATCCGCATCCGCCAGCAGGCCCTGGAGGGTACCGAGGTCGAGGGCTGCGTCAGCTGCATGCTCTGACCCCTGCGGGTCCGCCATCTCGGACCGCTACCGTGACCGGCTCCGCCCCTTTTGGGACGGGCCGGTCGCCCTCTGTCATGGCCCTGCATGTCGGTTCGTCCGATAGACTGGTCATTCCACCCGATGCCCGCCAGGCCGCGCCCCCGGTCGTCGGAATCAAACGTTGACTTATATAGAAGTAGTCAGGGCCGGTTTCAAGCCCGTCCCACCCAATAAAAGGAGCGTCATCATGGTCCCACCTATTTCCATCCCGCGCCAGCCGCTGAAACTGATCGATCGGGTCACCGCCATCAACTGGAACCGCCTGGAGGATGATAAGGACCTGGAGGTCTGGGACCGTCTTACCGGTAACTTCTGGCTGCCCGAGAAGGTTCCGGTCAGCAATGATCTGCCCTCTTGGCAGGCCATGACCGAAGAGGAGCACACGCTGACCATGCGTGTCTTCACCGGCTTGACCCTCCTCGACACCATCCAGGGCACGGTGGGCGCCGTCAGCCTGATCCCTGATGCCCTGACCCCGCACGAGGAGGCTGTCTACACCAACATCTCCTTCATGGAATCGGTGCATGCCAAGTCCTACTCCTCCATCTTCTCCACCCTGGCCTCCACCCCCGAGATCGATGCGGCCTTCCAGTGGAGCGAAGAGAACGAGTTCCTTCAGCGCAAGGCCCAGATCGTTCTGAACTACTACGAGGGTGACAACCCCCTGAAGCGCAAGGTGGCCTCCACCCTGCTGGAGTCCTTCCTCTTCTATTCCGGCTTCTATCTGCCCATGTACTTCTCCAGCCATGCCAAGCTGACCAACACGGCCGACCTGATCCGCCTCATCATCCGGGACGAGGCCGTGCACGGGTATTACATCGGGTACAAGTACCAGAAGGGCCTGGCCAAGGTCTCCGAGTCCGAGCGACAGGTCATGAGCGACTATACCTACGAACTTCTGGGTGACCTCTACGATAACGAGGTGGAGTACACGGAGAGTCTGTACTCGGGTGTGGGCCTGGTCGATGATGTGGAGAAGTTCCTGCGGTACAACGGAAACAAGGCGCTGATGAACCTGGGCTATCCCGCCCTCTTCCCCGCCGACACCACCGACGTGAACCCGGCCATCATCGCCTCGCTGAGCCCCAACGCCGACGAGAACCACGATTTCTTCTCCGGTTCCGGGTCCTCCTATGTCATGGGGAAGGCCGTGGAAACCGATGACGACGATTGGGACTTCTGAGTTCTGAGGATATTGCTCCGAGCAACCTGCGACACGGGGTCGGTTGGACTTGCGAAAAAAAACAAAACGTGTCATTATAGGCAAGTTGTCGTACGGAACCTTGGTTTTAGTGCGGCATGGCGGATTTCCCAAGCGGTCAAAGGGAGCTGACTGTAAATCAGCCGCGTAATGCTTCAGTGGTTCGAATCCACTATCCGCCACGCCTCGGTAGCTCAGTGGCAGAGCACTTCCTTGGTAAGGAAGAGGTCGTGAGTCCGATTCTCACCCGAGGCTCTCTGGCGGGGTAGCTCAGCTGGCTAGAGCGTACGACTCATAATCGTAAGGTCAAGAGTTCGAGTCTCTTCCTCGCTACTGTGGCCGACATACGTCGGTCGTGCAACGACTATAGAGGTGAACCATGGCAAAAGCCGCAGATATCCGTCCTGGCATTACGCTGGCGTGCACCGAGTGCAAGGAGCGTAATTACATTACGACCAAGAACCGTCGTAACACTCCTGACCGTCTGGAGCTCAAGAAGTTCTGCCCGCGTTGCGGCAAGCACACGCTGCATCGCGAGACCCGTTGATTGCATAGCGCTTACGGAAAAGGACCCGGTCATCTGGCCGGGTCCTTTCATATTCTCCCTGGGATGGGGTTTGGCTATCCTGGTCGCCTGGCTCAGTCCCAGTCCTGATAGGCCACGGCGAAGGCCTGATCCAGGTCGGCGATCAGATCGTCGGGGCTCTCCAGACCCACGGATATTCGAATCAGATCGTCACTCACTCCGGCGCTGAGGCGGTATGGCCCGGGGACCTCGCGGTGGGTGATGCGCGCTGGGTCCACAATCAGGGTCCTGCAGTCACCGATGTTGGGCATGTAGGCCAGGAGATGGACCGAGTCCACGATTCGCTTCACCTGCTCATATCCACCCCGGACCTTGAAGGAGAGGATCGTGCCTACTCCCTTGGGCAGCATGGTCGAGGCCAGACGGTCCTGCAGGTCCGCATCGCCCCTGTGCCGGCCCTCGGGAATGCCCGAGTAGTTGACATACTCCACCTGGGGGATGCTCAAGAGGTGACGGGCCAGGGTTTCCGCCGTCCTCACCTGGGTGGTGACCCGTTGGGCCAGGGTCTCCAGCCCAGTCAGCTGCAGGTAGGCCGTGAAAGGGCTCATGACCGCCCCGAAAGTGTGGAGATACTTGGTGTGGACCCTGTTGAGGAAGGCCAGGTTGCCGAAGGCATCGAGGAAACTGACCATGGATCCGCGGCGCTCGTCGCTGATGATCAGCTCAGGCTGGGTCATTTGAGGGTACCGTCCGTTGCCCCAGTCGAACCGTCCGGCATCGATGACCACGCCTCCTAGTGCGTTGCCGTGCCCGGCGACCCCCTTGGTGGTGGAGTGGACGACTATATCAGCCCCGAAGTCAATAGGATTGAGCAAGTATGGGGTGGGGACCGTATTGTCGATGATCAGGGCGACCCCGTGCCGGTGAGCCAGGTCCGCCAGTCCCGGTATGTCGGCTATCGCCGTGGACGGGTTGGACACGGACTCGGCGAAGATGGCCCTGGTGTCATCCCTGATGAGGGATTCCACCGCATCGAGATCGTTGATATCTTCGACGAAGTCGGTCTCGATGCCGAAGCTGGGGAAGAAGGTCTTCATGGCATCCACCGAGGTTCCGTAGAGGTCGACCGGTGAAATCAGCCTCCCGCCACCTTCGGCCGCACAGAGGAGTGCCGATGATACGGCGGCCATGCCCGAGGCCATGGCCACGGCCCCCTTGCCTCCCTCCAGACTGGACATACGGTCCTCCAGGACCTTGACCGTCGGATTGGACAGGCGTGAGTAGGAGAACCCTTCGATTTCGCCGGCAGCCAGGGCATCGCCCCGGTTGGCGGTGACCATGTCAAAGGCGGCCGACTGGTAGATGGGAACGCTGGCCGAGCCCCCTCCCTGGCTTCGACAGTCGTAGCCGCCATGGACGGCCCTGGTCGCAAATCCTTGGCTCATGGCGGTCAACCCCTCTTCATGTGATGGAAGCACCCATTTCACTCATTTATCAAACCCTCTTCAGGTGGCTGCGGCAACGGCACCACCATAGATGTTCCTTATAGGGCGTTATCGAGGGCGTATATTTCGTCAGTCGGACCATCTGGCGGGGGCGTGGTCGCGAATTTGTAGACCGATTGATGTTGCAATCGGCGACCGTCTACGTGTCTGGAGCCACTCTCCGGTGCGCGATGATACAGTGAAAGACATGCCAGAAGCATCTTCCACCAAGGCCTCCACTCCAACCTTTGCCGATATCACCACCATGGGTGTGGGAGGGCGGATTGCATCCTTCGTCCAACCCCATGACAGGGTCGGGCTGATCGAAGCGGTGGAGAACGCCGATTCCAATGGTCTGCCGCTCTGTATGATCGGCGGCGGGTCCAACCTCCTGGTTTCGGACAGGGACTTCCCGGGGGTGGTGGTGCGCGATACCCGACAAGGCATCTCGGTTCCTGACGAGGTGGCGCCCCCGGAGGGCGGGGACCCCACCGTCCACATCAATGCCCCGGCCGGGACCAACTGGGATGACCTGGTCTCCTACTGTGTCCGGATGCATCTGATCGGTATCGAGGGACTGTCGGGGATACCCGGAACGGTCGGCGCCTCGGTTGTTCAGAACATCGGTGCCTACGGACAGGAGGTCGGCGGCCTTGTCGACTCTGTCGAGGTCTGGGACCGTCGGGACAAGGTAACCGCCTATCTCAAGGCTGCGGATCTGAACTTCGGCTACAGGACCTCCCTTCTCAAGCAGACCATGTATCAGGCCCCGGCCGTTCCCGATGACCACTTCTTCCCGACACCACGGTATGTGGTCCTTTCGGTCACCCTGGTCCTGCGGCACGGTTCGTCCGCCCGGGTGGGCTCAGCCCAGCTGGCCAAGGCCCTGGGTGTGGAACCCGGGTCCTCCCTTCCTTTGGAGCGGATTCGCCAGGCGGTGCTGACCGTCAGGGCAGGCAAGGGGATGCTGGAGGACCCCTATCGCTATCTGACCGACTGGATGGGAGGTTGCCGAAGGGCGTCCGATCTGGAAGAGGCCTTGGCTGCTGTCCAGGGTGACCTCCAAGGTCCACGGGGTGAGCGGGTGCTCCTTGACCGCCACAGTTGCGGCAGCTTCTTCACCAATCCGATCGTCACCCGTGAGGTTGCGGATGCCCTGCCGACGGATGCCCCACGCTATTTCGTCGACGCCGTACACGGCGACCCGGCTGCCGGTCCATCCTTGGTCAAAACCTCGGCGGCCTGGCTGATCGACCATTCCGGTTTCCATAAGGGATTCTCTCTCGGGGAGGGGTCTGCTGCCGCCCTGTCCGACATGCATACCCTGGCCCTGACCAACCGGGGAGGGGCCGGGTCCGATGACCTGGTGGCCCTTGCCCGGGCCATCCAGGAGGGGGTGGATCGCACCTTCGGCATCCACCTGGTTCCCGAGCCCGTCACTCCTGGCATCAACCTGGCCTGACAGCCCCGGCGAATACTGCGCGTACGGGCGAGAGCCGTGTGGATGCCGATTTCGCGCGGCCCTCGTCTCTCTTCGGTTTTCTCGTGTTTCCCGCCCCTGAGCCTTATGTGCCTGCGGGTCTGATTTCCTCTCCTGCCATAGCTGTCGGGGCAAGCAACAGCTGGCAACTTATTCCTCCGTCCTCCTTCGTCCGCATAGCTTGAAAACAGCAGCGGACGTGTCAGGTCGTCCCCGCGTCGGCGCGGGATGTGACGGACCTGTTGGGTCCATCGGTCCTTGGCATGGAGGAATGGTATGGCGGCTTCCCACGACATGGTTGTCAGCGGTGTCCGTCCCGGAAAGGTCCTTCTGGTTGGCGAGAGCATGGGGCTTTTCTCGGCAGGTGAGGAAGGCCCATGCAGTGAGGTGGGGTCCTTCAGGGCATCGGTGGCCGGTGCGGAACTCAACGTTGCGGTCGGCCTGGAGCGGTTGGGTCAGCACCCGGTCTACATGACCCGCCTCGGTTCCGATCCGATCGGAGATCGGATTCGATGTTTCATGCGCCAGAACGGTCTGGATACCTCATTGGTAGGTACGGATGCCTCCCGCTCCACAGGCTTCATGATGAAGTCCAAGGTAGAGCGGGGCGACCCCAAGACCTACTACTTTCGCAAGGGGTCGGCGGCCTCGGCCATCAGCCCCTCCGATATCGGGTCCATCGATTGTGCAGGCATCTCCCTGATGCATATGACCGGTATCCTCCCGGCCCTTTCCGCCAGCACCATGGAAGCGAGCGAGGCCCTGATGGATATGTCCCGGGCAAACCGGATCTTCATCTCCTTCGATCCGAACGAACGCCCGGCCCTATGGAAGAGCGACGGGCATATGAGACGGACCCTCCTGTCCCTCTGTGCCAAAGCAGACCTGGTCCTGCCGGGCATCTCCGAAGGCAGGCACCTGTTCGGCCTGGACAAGGTCCGCGATATCGGCCAGGCCTTCATCGACAACGGTGCCCGCTACGCGGTCGTCAAGGACGGGCCGGACGGGGCCTACGCGACGGACGGCCACGAAGGGGTCTACGTTCCGGGTTTCAAGGTGGATGCGGTGGTGGACACGGTCGGTGCCGGTGATGGTTTTGCGGCAGGTGTCCTCTCTGCACTCCTGGAGGGCAGGCCCCTGTCGGAGGCTCTGGAGCGCGGGTGTGCCATCGGCGCCATGCAGACCCAGGTGGTCTCCGATAACGAAGGTCTGCCCACAAGGGCCGAACTGGACGACTTCATGGCCCGCCACGAACGGGCGGATGTCGCGGACGGGACGATGGAGCCGGTCTTGGTCGCCCCGGATTGAGACCCCGCAGAGGAATAAGAGACGAATCCGATTCCACTGAAGAAGGAAACAAGCATGAACGATGTCGAAAAGGCGGCCGTTGCGGAAGACGGAACAGGACTGATCGATCTGATTCGCCGGATCAAGGTGGTCCCCCTGGTCACCCTGCATTCGGTCGAGGAGGCGGTCCCTCTGGCCAAGGCTCTGGCGGCCGGTGGGGTGCCCATCGCCGAGATCACCTTCCGCTCCCCGGCGGCCCTTGAAGGGATGAGGGCCATCCACGACCAGGTGCCTGAGGTGACCCTGGTGGCCGGAACCGTGCACACCGTCGACCAGGCCCGCCAGGCGGTCCGGGTCGGTTGCCGTGGAATCGTCTCGCCGGCTTTCAGCGACGCCGTAGTCGACTGGTGCCTGGGGTCCCTGATTCCGGTGCTGCCCGGAACCGCGACCCCGAGCGACATAGAAAAGGCCTATGACCGCGGCCTGCGCTTCACCAAGTTCTTCCCGGCCGAGGCCTACGGCGGCGTCGGAACCCTCAGGGCGCTCTCCGGTCCTTTCGCTGAGATGAGCTTCCTGCCTACGGGGGGAGTGGGGTTGAAGAACGTTCGCGAGTACATGGCCCTCCCCAATGTCTTCGCCGTAGGGGGGAGCTTCCCCGTGCCGTCCCTGGCTCAGCGCCGGGGCGATTGGAAGGCCGTTACCGAAGCCTGCGTCCAGGCCCGGCAATTGGTGCAGGACTGACGGGAACCATCCTCCTGGGGTTGACCGGACCTGAGTCGTTCCCCACAAGACCAGTCGGCAACATCAGGCGCAAGCGGATACTTCCTCAACGGTTGTTCCGGTAGGCATCCCAAACGCCGAGCAGATACTGGATGCCCATGGCACGGTCATAGAGGCCGTACCCTGGGCGGGGTCTGCCGGCCTCGGTGTTCTCGCTCCACAAGTGCCGCCCATGGTCGGGGCGGATGTATCCCTGGTAATCAGCCTCGGCGTAAGCCTGCATAATGCCGACGGTGTCCACGTCGCCCTCACTGGCCCGGTGGCCCACCTCGAAGAAAGACCCCTCCTCGTCGGTGAAACGGATGTTGCGGACGTGGCTGAAGTGAATCCTGTCCATGAAGGTCCTGACCGCGTCGACTGCGTCATTCCCCCTCCTGGAGGAGAAGGAACCCAGGCAGAGGCAGAGACCGTTGTAAGGACTGGGATTCAGATCCAGTACCCGCTGGATCCCCTCCTTGCTGGAGACCACGCGCGGCCATCCGAACAGGTCGAAGGCCGGGTCGTCCGGGTGAACGGCCAGCCTGACGTCGTAGCGCTCGCAGGTGGGAATCACGGCATCCAGGAAGTACTTGTAGTTGGCGTACATAAGTTCATGGTCCATCCCCTGGTAGGCTTCCATCAGCTCGGGGAGATGGGCCAGACGCTCGGGCTCCCAGCCAGGTACGGTCAGGGTCCCGGCCCCTTTGAGGGTCTCGTCGATGATGCCCTGGGGGCTGAGCTGGTCCACCTGGTGCTGGTTGTAGTACAGGGCCGTCGATCCGTCGGGGCAGGGATGGAACATCTCCGTGCGTAGCCAGTCGAAGACCGGCATGAAGTTGTAGGTAACGACCCTGACCCCGGCCTTGCCCAGGTTGGCTACGGTTTCGATGTAGGCATCGATGGCCTGGTCGCGGCTCATTCCCAGGACCGTCGACCCGGTCTTGATGGATTCGTGGACATTGACCGACTCGACCACATCGGCATTGAAGGTCTTGGTTATGCCGACCGCGCGGTCCCTGGCCGAAAGCCCGGTTATTGTGGCCATGGCCTCTTCGATTTCGCCCGGCTGCCAGACCTCCCCGGCCTGCTTGTGGTGGAGGGACCAGACGATGGTCTCCACCCCCGGAATCTGGCGGATGTCATCCAGACTGATGGTGTCGTTGCCTTCGCCGTACCAACGGAATCCCATATGCATGTTGATCTCTCCTTATGGTGGGTCAGGCGGTCCTGACCCTTGCTTCCTGTCCGAGTGACCAGTGGGCCGGAATCGGAAGGGGTTCGGAATTCACCAGGTGCATGCGACCTGGTGGAGGGTGCCCGCCACTGCACCCGCGCCCTGGCACATGGCGGCCAGGGAGTCGGCGATTTTGGCTGCCAGCGGTGTGGCGTTCAAATCCGTGCCGAAGACAGATTTGTCGGCCAGGATGGGTCTGATGATTGTGGACAGGTTCTCTCTCCCGGCAGAACCGTTCAGGGGGATGACCGAGAGGATGCCCTGGAGTTCCTTGAGGCGGGGGTCGGGGCTGAGTTTGACCGGCATCCCGGCATCGTCGGTTCCATGTCCGTCCGAGCCGACCAGGAGCCGCAGCCAGGCGGCGATGATCAGGGGGATGGCTTCCAGGGTGTTTGCATCCAAGCCATCGGTGCGTAGGTACTTGCTGATGGTGTTTCCGTACCTGACCGGTATCTTTTGGGAGGTGTCGGTGCATATACGGGCAGGTGTATCGGGCAGACCGGGATTGGGTATCCTGACCTCGATTACCTGGCGGAGGAATTCCTTGGGGGAGAAGATGCCCGGGTCCTCGACCACCGGGAGTCCTTCCACATACCCCAGCCGGGTGACCAGGGCCTTGAGGTCCGGGTCGGCGATGGTCTCCGACATGGTCGGATACCCCAGGAGCATCCCGAAGACGGCCAGTGCCGTGTGGAGCGGGTTCAGGCAGGTGGTGACCTTCATCTGGTCGGCGGCGTTGACCGTATCCTTGTCGGTCATGTAGACCCCGGCCTTCTCCAGGGGCGGGCGGCCTGCGGGGAAGTCGTCTTCGACCACCCAGTACCAGGTCTCCTCGGTGTTGGCGTAGGGGGCCATGGCGGTCCCGCCTCTGGTTCGGAAGGGTGAAGCGTCGGCCATGCCCATGGCCTCAAGCCTTCGTCCTACCTCCTGGTCGGGGTTGGGGGTGATCCTGTCAATCATGGTCAGGGGGAAGGTTATCCTCATGCCGTCATCGAGGTAGCCCCCGAAGTCCTGCCCGGCCAGTCCCCTACTGATCCACTCGTCGGCCATCCGCCTGACTGACTGTCCGAACCTCTCCCCATTTCGGGAGAAGTTGTCGGTGCTGACCAGGGCCAATGGGAAGGCTCCCGCCTGGTAACGCTCAAGGAGGAGGGCCGTGATGACTCCGATGGCGCTCTTGGCCTTGGATGGACCGCCTTCGAATTCGGGGGCGATCCAGGGCAGCGCATCACCCTTGGAATCCACCAGTGCGTAGCCCTTCTCGGTGATGGTTGTGGTGACCATCTGCAGGCCGGGATCGCGGAAGACCTGCCTGAGGTCATGGAAGGGTTCGGGACCCTCTCCCAGAGGGTAGGTACCCGCCACGGAAGCGATCAGGGAGGCGTCCATGGACCCATCCGCCTTCAGAATGACCTGAAGAAAACGGTTGTTGAACGGGGTGTAGGCCTGGTCGATGATGGACGGGTCGAAGGACTCGGCCACCAGAATTCCCCGATCGGTGGCACCCAGGTCCAGGAGCCTCTGGGCGATTGGGGCATGAACGGCCCTGAAGAGGTTGCCAGCCCCGAAATGAACCCAGACGGGTGACTGGTTGGTGGCCTGGCGCATCGTGGTTGTATCGAATGCAGGCAGGGACACTCCGGCCTCCTGCCAGGCTGTGGTCTCGTTGTTCATGTCGTCGCCCAGGTGAAGCATCGGCGCCTTCCTTTGCTCAAAGAACCTTCTGCCGGAGCCGGACGTCGCCGTCTCGACCCCTGCCTTACCGAAGAACCTATCAAGTCGATTCGCGCATGTTCACGGAGTTGCCGTTTGTTTCCCATGATGGTCGTTTCGGTTGCCATGGGCAGGGCTGTGGCATTTATACTTGGATGCAGGAAGACTCGAAGACGCTGGCGTGCATTTCGGGCACCAGGGGCAGGCGTGGGAAGGCTGATTGGGACAGATGAAGACCGAAGCGGGTTCGGAGAACGGTTCCTCCAAGGTCACCATATATGATGTGGCCCGTCAGGCCGGTGTATCACCCTCGACCGTCTCACGCACCTTTTCCCGCCCTGATCGGGTCAGCATCTCAACGGCGCAGAGGGTTCAGCAAGTCGCGGATGCCTTGGGCTATCACAGCGACATGGTCGACAGCCGTTCGGGTTCCCAGGGTAGGGGATTGGTGGCCGTCATCGTGCCCGACCTGGGCAACCAGTTCTTTACCGGAGTCATCCGCAACATCCAGGACGAGTGTGAGCGCTTCCGCTTCGAGACCATGATCCTGGAAACCAGGGAATCCATCACCAAGGAGCGCCGTATCGTCGATACCGTGGCACCTGTGGTCTCCGGAATCATCTTGGTTTCCCCGAGAATGCCGGACGCCATGATACGCAAGTGCGCACAGTTGCGCCCCCTGGTCAGCGTCAACCGTGACGTCCGGGGTGTCTGCAGCATCAGTATCGACGTTTCGAAGGGGGCGTGTCAGGCGGTGGACCACCTGCACACCCTGGGTTATCGAAGTCTGACCTACTTGGACGGTCCGGCGGCCTCATGGTCGGGAGGCATCCGCTGGAGGCAGATATTCAGCGAGTGCGATGCCAAGGGGATAACGGTCAAGCGCTCGATGCCCTGTGCCCCGACCTTCTACGGGGGCTATTCCTTCGCTGAAAAATATCTGGAAGACCCGACGGGTGCGGTCATCGCCCACAACGACCTGATGGCCATAGGGCTGATTGTGGCCCTGAGAAAGCTAGGCTGTGAGTGCCCCCGGGATGTTTCGGTCATCGGGTTCGACAATGACACCATGTCCATGGTGAGCACGCCGCCCCTGACCACCATTCACATGTCCCTGTCCGCCCTGGGACGGGGGGCGGCCGATCTTCTCATGAGCCGTCTGGCGGGGGCCACCTCATCCACCCCCACTCCTTCCCCTACGGTGCCTGCCCACCTGATTATCCGGCAGAGCACCGGCGCCAAGTCGGATAAGTCCTAGGGGCGGGCAGGAAGCCGACGTCGGGATACGGCTGAGAGCGTCCGGCAATTCATGGCAACTCCATCCCCAAGGTCGTCCGGGCACGGATAGGCTGACTGGTGGTATACGAGAGTTTTGTTCCGTGACGGCTCCAATCGCCCATATGGTCTATATGTCCGGTTTTCGGGTAGCCGGGGAACAGGAACGCCGGACCTGCCATTTTCGACTAAGGAGTTAGTAGTGGCTTTCCTGGATGATGATTACCTGCTCGGGACACAGTTGTCCCGGGAACTGTTCCATGACGTGGCCGAGAATCTGCCGCTTGTGGACTACCACTGCCATCTGCGTGCCAAGGAGATCTATGAGGATCCCAATTTCGACAATATCGTCGATGCCTGGCTGACCGATGGGCACAACTACGGTGACCACTACAAGTGGCGGTTAGAGCGGGCAAATGGGGTGCCGGAACGTCTGATTACCGGAGACGGAGACCCCTGGGACAAGTTCCTGGCTTACGCCCGCACCATGGAGCAGGCTGTGGGCAGTCCCGTCTATATCTGGACCCATATGGAACTGCGCCGGTACTTCGGCATTTCCGAGCCCCTGACCGTCGAGACCGCCAGGTCCATCTTCGAACGGACCAACGAGCAGTTGGCCGATCCGGACTTCTCGCGAAGGGCCCTCCTACGCAGGATGAAGGCCAAGGTCATCTGCACCACCGACTCCCCCGAGGACAGCCTGGAATACCATGAGCGGTTCGGCGAGGAGGGAGAGTCCTTCAGGATGGTGCCGGCCTTCCGCCCGGATGAGGCCCTGAATCCGGCTGTCGGCGGATATGGGAGATGGGTCGGCACCATGGAGTCGGTCTGCGGAAGGTCCATGAACAGCTTCGGTGACCTGGTCGATGCCCTGCGGGAAAGGGTGGACTACTTCCATGAGCACGGTTCCCGGCTGGCTGACCACGGTGTGGATGCGGTGGAGTTCGCCCCGGCCACGAGCGATGAGCTGGACGCCATCTTCAACAAGGCCAAGGCGGGCCGGGAGCTCGACGGGCATGAACGGGCACAGTACCGTGCCGCCCTCCTTCTTGAGCTGATGCGAATCTACAAGAGCAAGGGATGGACCATGCAGATCCACCTTCATGCAAGCCGCAACAACAATTCGACGGCCTTTCGAAGGCTGGGCGCCGATACGGGGTACGATGCCATGGCCGATGGTGCAGTGGCTGCACCCTTGGTGGACCTTCTTGACCAGGCGCAGAGTTCGGGAGTCCTGCCGAAGACCATCATCTACTCCCTCAATCCCAACGACTACATGGCCATAGCCACCGACCTCAGCTGCTTCGGCGGCGAAGACCGTGGCCAGCTTCAGCTGGGCAACGCCTGGTGGTTCAACGACACAATCACTGGAATGCGCCGCCAACTGGAGGTCGTGGCCGAAACCTCCCTCCTGGGCAATTCGGTAGGGATGACCACGGACTCCCGCAGTTTCCTCTCCTTCCCCAGGCACGAGCTCTTCCGCAGGGTGCTCTGCGGTCTTCTGGGTGACTGGGCCGCCCAAGGCATCATCCCCGACGATGAGGGGTATCTGGCCCCCCTGGTTCGTGCGGTCTCCTACGAGAATGCCCTGGCGCTCTTCGAAGACTGATGGGGCGGCCGCCGTTCCCGTCCAAGAGACCCCAGGGCCGGAAAACCTCTCCGGATGAGGGTGGCGATAGACCGGTTACAGGGGCTCTACGGTTTCGAGGTGAACGATTCCTCTCCCGGAATGAACTGTCGTTCAGAACCGGTCTTATGCCTCGGATGGACTTTTGCTTGCGCCCCGCCCCCTGAGGGGTACTATCCGGTAGTGAACAAGGTCCCTGATTGCGGGTCCCCATCTCCTATGGTGACGGCCGGGGCCACTGGCGTGCACCGTGAGTCACGATTGGAAGAACGATGGAACTTTTCAGGAAAAAGTCGGTTGAGCAGACCCTTGCCGAAACCGGGGAGGAGGGACGCTCCCTGAAACGGACCCTGTCCACCTGGGATCTGGCCATCATGGCGGTGGCCGTGGCGGTCGGGGCGGGTATCTTCTCGGTTGGCGCCCAGGCTGCGGCCTTCCACGCCGGTCCAGCCGTCATCATCTCCTTTGTCATAGCGGGTGTCGTCTGTGCCTCTGCCGTCATGTGCTATGCGGAGTTCGCCTCGATGATTCCCGTATCGGGATCCGCCTATACCTTTACCTACACCACAATCGGGGAGCTGGTGGCCTGGATCATCGGATGGGATCTGATACTGGAAATGCTGATGGCCGCCTCGGTCATCTCCAAGTACTGGGGTGTCTACCTGAACGATTTCGTCCACCTGATGGGTGGGGAATCCTTCTCCACCAGCTTCCACCTTGGTTCCTTCGAGATTGATCTGGCACCCCTGGTGGTCGTGACCTTCTTCACGGTTCTCCTGGTTTTGGGCACCAAGCTGTCGGCACGGTTCGACGGGGCACTTACCGTCCTGAAGATCGGCATCGTGGTCTTCGTCATCATCGTCGGCTTCTTCTACATCAAGGCCGAGAACTACCATCCCTTCATCCCGCCTGCCGAACCCGCAGCCGACGTGCCTGGGGCCACGGTCTCGGGCATCATGGGTCAGCCCCTCTGGCAGTGGGCATCGGGCATGCAGCCGACCATCTACGGCATATCCGGCATCCTCTCCGGGGCTGCCCTGGTCTTCTTCGCCTTCGTGGGCTTCGATATCGTGGCCACCACGTCCGAGGAGGCCAAGGAGCCGCACAAGACCATTCCCAGGGGCATCGGTCTGGGCATGCTGATTGTCATCGTTCTCTACATCCTCGTCGCCATCGTCACCACGGGCATGGTCTCCTACAAGGATCTGGCCAAGTCCAAGAACCCCTCCCTGGCCACCGGCTTCGAGATGGTGGGAGCCTCATGGGCCGCCAAGATCATCTCCTTCGGCATCGTCATCGGCCTGACCACCGTGGTCATGGTCCTCCTGCTGGGATTGACCCGTATCGTCTTCGCCATGAGCCGTGATGGTCTCCTGCCAAGGTCCTTCTCCAAGACAGGAAGGCATGGTACCCCCGCCCGCATCCAGATTGCCGGGGGCATCCTGGTTGCCATTGTGGCCTCCTGCTTCCAGATCGATGTCCTCTCCGACATGGTCAACATCGGCACCCTTTCCGCCTTCCTCCTGGTGGCCATCTCCCTGCCCATCATGCGTAAGCGCCGCCCCGACCTGCCACGGTCGTTCAAGATGCCGGGGAATCCCTGGGTTCCGATCCTGATTGCCCTGGCCTGCCTGTGGCTCATGCTCAACCTGACCGTTCTGACCTGGATTCGGTTCGTGGTCTGGCTGGCCTGCGGCTTTGCCATCTACTTCTGCTACTCCTATAGGCACTCACGCCTGGGTCAGCATCGCTTGTCCGGCGAAGTCCCCGAGCCCACCTTGGCGGGCATCGAGGATTAGGGTCCCAGACCGGAGGTAGACTGAACCCAGTTATTCAGGAGGTTTACCTATGACGTACGTCATCGCCCAGCCCTGTGTTGATGTCAGGGACAAGGCATGCGTGGACGAATGCCCGGTCGACTGCATCTACGAGGGAGTGCGCTCGCTCTACATCAACCCCAACGAGTGTGTTGACTGTGGTGCCTGTGAACCCGTCTGCCCGGTTGAGGCTATTTTCTACGAGGATGATCTTCCTGACGAGTGGGCCTGGTACAAGGATGCCGCCAATGACTTCTTCGCCGAGGTCGGCGACGCCGGCGGGGCAGCCGCAGCCGGTGCCTATGATCACGATCCCGAGAAGGTGGCGGCTCTGCCTCCCCAGAAGTGAGGCCAACCGGGTCGTAAGGCCCGTTCCGTAATCTACATCCCAGGGGGTTCCATGGGTTTTCAGACCTTTTCATCTCCCTACGACTGGTCGCGCATAGATCGCTACCGCCGGATTGCATCGGCCGTGCCCGGCGGTGTGGCCGATCTCTCGGTCGGGTCTCCCGTGGATCCTGTTCCGGACTCCGTCCAAGATGCCCTGGCCCGTTCTGCCGACGGAAAAGACGCCCACGGATATCCCGTAACAGCCGGTAGCCCGGCACTTCGCCAGGCCTTGAAGGTTTGGTTCAGGAGTGAGCGCGGTGTCGATCTGGACTCCTGTGGGGCTTCCCTTTTGCCCACGGTCGGGTCCAAGGAGGCCGTCTCCCTCATGGCCTCGCTCCTGCACCTGGGGGAGGGGGATGTGGTGGTCCAACCCGCAGTCTCCTATCCGACCTACGCCATAGGTACCCAATTATCAGGTGCCCGCGTGGTCACAGTGAACGACCCGTCCGATGTGGAATCCTGGGTGTCCATCCCTGGGGTCAGGGCCATCTGGGTCAACTCCCCGTCCAATCCGACCGGCGCAGTACTCGATGCAGAGGATCTCGCCGCCATTGTCCGCGCGGCTCGCTCCATCGGTGCCGTCGTGCTGAGTGACGAGTGCTATGCCCTCCTGACCTGGACTCCTGAGGGCCCTGCAGGGGAACCTGCCCCCTGCATCCTCGATCCTGAGGTCTGCCAGGGGTCTGCTGATGGTCTGATATGCCTCTATTCCTTGTCCAAGCAGTCCAACATGGCCGGCTACCGCTCCGCCTTCATGGCGGGCGATCCGAATCTGCTCGGACCGATGACCACCTACCGCAAGCAGATCGGGATGATTATCAGCGGCCCTGTTCAGGCGGCCATGGTCGCGGCTTTGGCCGACCGGCAGGAGGTCCGTATTCAGCGTGACCGGTATTTCCGCCGCCTCCGTGTCCTGGTCGATGCCCTGCAGTCATTCGGGTATCAGGTGACTATGCCCCAGGGAGGCCTCTACCTTTGGGTCCGGTCCCGTGGTGGGGATTGCTGGGAGGACATGGAGACCCTGGCGAGTCTGGGTATCCTGCCCAGCCCGGGGGAGTTCTACGGGGATTCTTCCCATCTGCGCCTCTCCGCGACTGTCAGTGATGCCGTCATGGATCAGGTGGCGGACCGGCTCGGTAGCTGACCTGGGCTTGGTCATTGGTTCATCGATGACCACGGTTGCAGGCAATGGTTGATGTGGCTGGCTGCCTGCTTGCATGTTGTATTCCTCCGGACTACTACACGCCCAGGTGCACCGACCGCCTGCCATACCGGTTCCGGATCGTGTCGATAGCAGCTTCGGCGTTGTCCATCCTCTTGGCGCCTGAACCCGACTTGTGGTCGTCCTCCTCGAGTACATCCTCCAAGGATGGTTGAATCGGGGTCTCTTTGACCTTGCTCAGTCCTGAAGCACTCACGCCCGCCAACCGAATCAATCGAGGAAGGGGAGTGGTCATAGGCGCCAGATCGGGGATGCCCAGCATCCGTTTGAGGAGCTCAACTGCCCTGGGATAGATGCGCGTGGCCGTACTGACGGGGGTCTGAAGGGTCCTGGCCTTGGTCATATACCGCAGATCGTCGAAGCGCAGTTTGACGGTGATGGTCCGGGCGAACAAGTCCTGGGCCCTAAGACTGGTCGCCACCTCGTCGCTACATATACGCAGAAGACCACAGACCTGCTCCATGCTGGTCGTGTCGTGCATGAAGGTCCGTTCGGCGCCGATGGACTTCTCGGGTGGGCGGTGACGCACCTTGCTCTGATCGAGACCATGAGAGGAAAGGTAGAGCATCCTTGCCGAGATTTTCGACCCGGTAGCCCTGGCCAGGTCGTGCTCGCTCATTTTGGACAGGTCCGCCACGTCCTTGACGCCCCAGGCATTCAGTCGCTTCTCCAGGGCCGGTCCGATTCCGGGAATCCCCCGCAGGGGCATGAGTTGGACGAAATCGGCCTGTCGGTCCTTTGGGATGAGCAGCATCCCATCGGGTTTGGCATTGGTCGAGGCCATTTTGGCCACCAGCTTGTTGGAGGCGATGCCTACGGAACAGGTCACGTTAAAGTTCTCGGCCACGGTGCTTCGGATCCATCGGGCGATGCTCGTCGGTGAACCCCATCTCATCAGCGCTCCCGAAACATCCATGAAGCACTCATCCACCGAAACCTGCTCGATCCGGTCGGTGACGCGCGAGAATACGGTCTTGAAGATCTCATGGGAGACGTAATGGTAATAGGCCATATCAACGGGAAGGAAGATTCCCTGCGGGCATAGCTTGCGTGCCCTGCTGACGGCCATGGCCGAGTTTACCCCGTAGACGCGGGCCTCATAGCTGGCGGCGGATACAACGGATCGTGTGCCGGTGCCGATGATGACGGGTTTCCCCTTGAGTTCCGGATACCGGGCCACCTCGCAGGAGGCATAGAAGGCATCCATATCAATATGCAGTACTGTGCACCCGGTCTCGTCGTGTCCCCAGTCCTTCTTGGCGGCTGCCAGCCTTGGTGCAGTACTCATGGCTCCATGATAGGCAGAGTTCAGTGATAACACCCGATAGCAGATCTCGTATATGGGTCAAAGCGTCGCCCGGGAAGAATCCGGCGAGTCCCATCTTGGAGGGATGGTATTCTAGTGATTTGTTCTGGCCTTATCCGGACCTCTTCTCGGATTCCGGTGCTAGGGTTGGATACAGGGAGACGTGCCTGAGTGGCCGAAAGGGGCACCCTGCTAAGGTGTTGACTGCGCAAGCGGTCCAGGAGTTCGAATCTCCTCGTCTCCGCATGATCGCCGGGAACCGTTCGAGAGATACGGTTCCCGGTTTTCCATATTCAGGCTTACCGTCATGGGGCGTGCAAACCCGGGAATCAGGTCAGGGAAACAGGGCTTTGTACCGTCTCCAGTTCAGTTGGGGGAGCTCCTCCTTGGAGGAGATTGCTTAGGCTCCTGCCGAATTCCTCGGTCTGGTTGAGGGGAATGTCGTATGTCAGGGTCACGTTGTCTGTGAATGTCTCTTCGGCGACGGATCCTCCAACGGACTCCACAAGACGGAGCAGGGGGCCGTGGTCGGGGTAGGCGACGGATATTCGGTACCTGCGTGAGATCACTAACCTGGCCGGATGGGCAGCCTTCAGAGCCAGGGAGGCGGCCGAGGAGTAGGCGCGTATCAGTCCGCCCGAACCCAGGAGTATGCCGCCGAAGTACCTGGTTACGGTCACCACGCAGTCGGTAAGGTTCTGGCGGCGCATCACCTCCAGGATGGGCTTGCCTGCCGTGCCTGACGGTTCGCCGTCGTCACTCAGGCGCTCGCTGGTATGGCCTTCCGGGCCCCAGACGGCACAGTGGCAGACATGCCTGGCCTTGGGATTGGCTCTGCGGACCTGCTCCACGAAGTCCAGGGCCTCATCCTGGTTCCCGATGTGGCAGGCGCTGCCGATGAACTCGGATTTCCTGTCGACCAGGGACCCCATGGAGGGGTTGTCGGATGGGTCCAGGATGGTCTGCATGGTGGTCCCTTCCTGCGGCGGTCCGCTTCTGAGAGTTCTGGCTATATGGTAGGTGGGGGTGGGGGACCACCGCTCGCCTCGAGGGAACACCCTATGACCAGGCCGCGGAATCGTAGATCGTCCCCGCAATTCACAGGTGTGTCCAGGAAATCACGGAGTGGACATAAGCTGGCACCATGAGCAATCCCCAGGAACAGCCGGAATCGGAATCCCCGGCCCAGACAGGTGCAGACCAGGGGGAGGACCGTAATTCCCATGAGGCGCTGACGGTCTTCTATGAGCGGCTGAGGCACTCCACAGACTCCGAAGAACTGCATGAATTTGCCCGCCGCCCCCTGCCCGACCGCTCGGACCAGGCGGCATTTTCACGGTTCACGGCCCTGCTGGAGGCTGTTGCGGGCAATGACCACACGCCGGTCGACGATAGAGTTTTCCTGGCTGAGACCATGCCCTTCCCGAATATCCTGGTCAAGCTCTCCAAGGATGCCGACCCGAAGGTGCGTCAGGCGGTTGCGTCCAATAGGGACGACAAGAACTGGTTGGTGGGCATCCTGACCAAGGATGGGGATCCCCAGGTCAGGGCCGCCGCCCTTACCAATCCGATGGCCTCCTGGAAGATGCGGTTGGAGGGGGCCCAGGCTTCGACGACCGATGCGGACACCCTTGATTACCTGGGTGGCCTGGGAACAAGCACCGAAGAGGGTGCCCCCATGATTCTGGCCTCCATGGTGCGCAGGGCGGTGGCCCTGAATCCCAACACCCGTATGGAGACCGTGAAGACCCTGGCACAGGATGATCGGGTTGAGGTTGCCAATGCGGCGCAGAAGCGGTTGGACCAGTAATCTTCGACTCGCGTTTTGACGAACAGCCGTCAGGCGTTACAATTGTGGATTGTTGTGTTTCCCTAAGGGGTCCTCAAAGCGCTTTTCCCACTCGCCGTCTAGGACTTTCAGGGAGCCCACGGATAATATGGCCTCTCATCGGTATGGCATCATGCCGGGTGGGAAGCCCGAAACACAATGCAAGGAAAAGGTTGAATCGTGAAGACTTTCACCCCGAAACCAGCCGATCTGACTCATGACTGGTATATCGTCGACGCCACCGATGTGGTGCTTGGCCGTCTGGCTGCGCAGGTGGCCGACCTTCTGCGTGGCAAGAACAAGCCCACGTTCGCACCCCATGCCGATTCAGGCAACAACGTCATCGTCATCAATGCGGCCAAGGTCGCTCTGACCGGCGACAAGAGCGGCAAGGTGCTCTACACCCACTCCGGTCGTCCCGGCGGTCTGCGTCGCGACTCCTACGGCGAGCTGCTCCAGCACAACCCTGAGCGCATCATCACTACTGCCGTCAAGGGCATGCTTCCCAAGAACAAGCTGTCCAGGGCCCAGCTGACCCGTCTGCGCGTCTTTGCAGGTGAGGAGCACCCCCACACCTCGCAGCAGCCCGTTCCCTACGAGATTCACCAGACCTCCCAGCAGGCCAAGTAGAACCAGAGGAGATAGATCACCATGGCTGAAAACAACAACAGCTCCGCGGTTCTCGAGTCTGAGGAGACCGCAGCTTACACTTCGGAGACCAACGCCGGTGCAGGTACCGGTACCTCCGCCATCGAGCCCGGATATGGCACCGGCCGCCGCAAGGAGGCTGTCGCCCGGGTACGTCTGGTTCCCGGTTCCGGCAAGTGGACCATCAATGGGCACACCCTGGAGGAGTACTTCCCCAGCCGTCTGCACCAGCGCGAGGTCAACTCGCCGATCGTTCTGCTCAAGCTTGAGAACAAGTTCGACATCATCGTCCGCGTTGACGGCGGCGGCGTGACCGGCCAGGCGGGTGCAATCCGACTGGGTGTGGCCCGTGCCCTGAACGCCATCGACCGTGATGCCAACCGCCCGGCCCTGAAGAAGGCCGGATTCCTGACCCGCGATGCCCGTGTCGTGGAGCGCAAGAAGGCCGGTCTGCACAAGGCTCGCCGTGCACCTCAGTTCTCCAAGCGCTGACCTTCGGTCAACACTGCAATCCCCGTGGTCTTCGGACCCGGGGATTTTTCGTATCCTGCCCGCTCCGGTCTGAGACCGGGGAGACTCACAGCACTTCGCCAGAAAAACGAACGTGAAAATTAACGAAACCTGTTCTGTATTGACCAGAAAAAAGAACGAATATCCACACGACACGCGACAAGTGAACGTCGCCGCGCACACAATCGGGATTGGTAGCCCCTCTTCGCTATATTGTGACCTTGGTCACTATGCCGGGGTTGAGTGTTCACCCGGTAGGCACCGGATCATCCGGTTTCGTATGTCTGACAACTGCTCATCAAGGGAGGGCAAGTGGTCTCGGAAAAGAACAATGCGCACATCAATAAGGGGGCTTCCGCAAAGCAGGGAGAAGCTGCAGTGGTCAGCCCCGACAAGGAGGTCGATGTTCTGGTCACCAGAGCCCAGGCGGCTCTGAGGAAATTCGAGGAGCTCGATCAGGCCCAAGTCGATCGCATCGTCGCCAAGGCCTCGATTGCGGCCCTCAACAAGCACCTGGTTCTGGCCAAGATGGCCGTCGAGGAGACGGGGCGTGGTCTGGTCGAGGACAAGGCCACCAAAAACATCTTCGCCTGCGAGCATGTGACCAACCACCTGGCAAAGCAGCGCACGGTGGGCATCATCAACGAGAATGATGTGGACGGCATTGTTGAAGTGGCTGAGCCCGTTGGTGTTGTGGCCGGTGTTACCCCGGTGACTAATCCGACCTCCACCGCCATCTTCAAGTCTCTGATCGCCCTGAAGACCAGGTGCCCGATCGTCTTCGGTTTCCATCCCTTCGCTCAGAAGTGCTCAGTCGAAGCCGCCAGGATCGTTCGTGACGCAGCCATCGAGGCAGGCGCCCCGGAGGACTGCATCCAGTGGATCGAACACCCCTCGGTCGATGCCACCGGTGCCTTGATGAAGCACCCGGGTGTGGCCACCATCCTGGCCACCGGCGGTCCGGGTATGGTCAAGGCCGCCTATTCCTCGGGCAAGCCCGCCCTGGGTGTCGGGGCCGGAAATGCCCCCGCCTATATCGATAAGGATGTCTGCGTCCCCAGGGCCGTCAATGATCTGATTCTCTCCAAGCACTTTGATTACGGCATGATCTGCGCCACCGAGCAGGCCATCATCGCCCACCAGGACGTCTACGATCGGGTGATCGATGAGATGAAGCACCGCCGTGCCTACTTCGTCAATAAGGAGGAGAAGGCCAAGCTGGAGCAGTACATGTTCGGTGTCACCGCCTATGCCGGCAAGGATGCCCCCGCCCCCAAGCTGAATTCGGTGGTGCCCGGGAAGTCACCCCAGTTCATCGCCCACCAGGCCGGCTTTGAGATTCCCGAGGATGCGACCATTCTGGCTGCCGAGTGCCAGGAGGTCGGTGAGATGGAGCCCCTGACCCTGGAGAAACTGGCACCGGTCCAGGCTGTGCTCAAGGCCCGCAACAAGGAGGATGCCTTCACCAAATGCGAACAGATGCTTCGCCATGGTGCCGGACATACTGCCGCCATCCACACCGACAACGAGAAGCTGGTCCGCGAGTATGGTCTGCGCATGCATGCCTGCCGAATCATCTGGAACCAGCCCAGCTCCCTGGGCGGCATCGGTGACATCTACAACTCCATCGCTCCCTCCCTGACCCTTGGTTGTGGCTCCTACGGCGGCAACTCCGTGTCGGGCAACGTACAGGCGGTCAATCTGATCAACGTGAAGCGCATAGCGCGGAGGAACAACAACATGCAGTGGTTCAAGGTGCCGGCCAAGACCTACTTCGAACCCAACTCGGTACGGTATCTGCGCGACATGTTCGGCATCCACCGCGCCGTCATCGTCTGCGACAAGGTTATGGAGCAGCTGGGCATCGTCGACAAGATCATCGACCAGCTGCGTGCCCGTCCTGAGCCCGTCACCTTCCGCATCATCGACTATGTTGAGCCCGAGCCGAGCGTGGAGACCGTGGAGCGCGGTGCCGAGATGATGCGCGACGAGTTCGGCCCCGATACGATCATCGCGGTGGGTGGCGGCAGCCCCATGGATGCAGCCAAGATCATGTGGCTCCTCTACGAGCGTCCGGAGATATCCTTCGCCGATGTGCGCGAGAAGTTCTTCGACATCCGCAAGAGGGCCTTCAAGATTCCGCCGCTGGGTTCCAAGGCCAAGCTGGTCTGCATCCCCACCTCATCAGGCACCGGCTCGGAGGTTACCCCCTTCGCTGTCATCACCGACCACAAGACCGGCTACAAGTACCCGATCACCGACTATGCCCTGACCCCCAGCGTGGCCATCGTCGACCCGGTCCTGGCCCGGACCCAGCCCAAGCGGCTGGCCTCGGACTCAGGTTTCGATGCTCTGACCCACTGCATGGAGGCCTTCGTATCGGTCTACGCCAATGACTACACCGATGCCATGGCCCTGCGGGCAGCCAAGCTCATCTGGGACAACCTGGCCGTTTCGGTCGGTACAGAAGGCGGCCGGACCAAGACCCGGGCCCAGGAGAGGATGCACAACGCGGCCACCATGGCAGGTATGGCCTTCGGTTCGTCCTTCCTGGGTATGTGCCATGGCATGGCACATACCATCGGAGCGCTGTGCCACATCGCGCATGGACGGACCAACTCCATCCTCCTGCCCTATGTGATTCGCTACAACGGGCAGATCCCGCAGGAACCCACTTCCTGGCCCAAGTACAGCGAGTACATCGCGGCCGAGAGGTACCAGGAGATGGCACATGTGCTGGGCATCGAGTCCTCCACCCCTGAGGAGGGTGTGGAACTCCTGGCGCGGGCCGTCGAGGACTACCGTGACCAGAAGCTGGGCATGGACAGCTCCTTCCAGGCTGCAGGTGTGGATGAGGACTACTTCTGGAGTGTCCTTGATCAGATAGGCATGCGTGCCTATGAGGACCAGTGCACCCCGGCCAACCCCCGCATTCCCCAGATCGAGGACATGAAGGACATAGCCATTGCCGCCTACTACGGTGTTCCTCAGGAAGAGGGCCATCGTCTGCGCGTCAGCAGGGAGGGCGAGGCAGCCACGGAGGAAGCTTCGCAGCGCATCTGACCCTGTCTAAGACAGGTTGATTGGTCGGCCTCTTCACCGGGAGCTAACGCTCGGTGAAGAGGCCGACCATTTTCATGCGCGAGGCACTGGTATGAGCGGTTTTGGGATCCATAGCAGAACGACACGCCCGGATTATGCTAGGGGTGACCTCGTGGTTAAATATGAAAGTTGCCTGTTTTGGGCTCGCACTTTGTAATTCAAAATAGCGGGTACAGCTCGGGACCTGACCCCACTGGGTTCCGGACGGCTGTGCATGGATGCGGTTTTGGCTTGTCGGGTGGAATTCCCGCTGAGCCCTGCCGATCAGTGCCCTGCAACAGGCTGGATAACCAGTCATATAGATCGCTAGAAAGGGCGGACGGCAATGGCGGGACAGAAAATCCGCATCAGGCTAAAGTCCTATGACCATGAGGTCATCGACCAATCGGCGAAGAAGATCGTCGAGACGGTGACGAACGCGGGCGCAACTGTGGTTGGCCCCGTTCCGCTGCCGACTGAGAAGAACGTGTATGTCGTCATCCGTTCTCCTCATAAGTACAAGGACTCCCGCGAGCATTTCGAGATGCGCACTCATAAGCGTCTCATCGACATCGTGGATCCCACGCCCAAGGCTGTGGATTCTCTGATGCACATCGATCTGCCGGCGGACGTCAACATCGAAATCAAGCTGTAAGGGAGGAGGAAACCGTATGGCTGAAGATCAGAGGAACCGAAAGGCCCTCCTGGGCCGCAAGCTGGGCATGTCCCAGGTCTGGGATGAGAACGGCTTCTTCGTCCCGGTGACCCTGGTGGATGTTTCCACCAACGTGGTGACCGCGGTCAAGAACGAGGAGACGGACGGCTACAAGGCCATCCAGATCGGCTACGGCCAGATCGATCCCACCAAGGTGACCAAGCCCCTGGCTGGCCACTTCGCCAAGGCCGGTGTGACCCCTCGTCGTCACCTGGTCGAGGTCCGAACCGGTGATGCCGATAGCTACCAGCCCGGCCAGGAGCTCGGTCTGGAGCTGCTGCCCGAGGGCAGCGAGGTCGATGTGACCGGCACCACCAAGGGCAAGGGCTTCGCAGGCACCATCAAGCGTTGGGGCTTCAAGTCCTATCGCCGTACCCACGGCTCGCACAAGAACGAGCGTCGTCCCGGTTCTGTCGGCGCATGCGCCACCCCCAGCCGCATCCTCAAGGGGAAGCGGATGGCAGGCCGCATGGGTCACGACACCTCGACGGTCCAGAACCTGACCATCGTCTCCGCGGATACCGAGAAGGGCGTCATCGCCATCAAGGGTGCCGTCCCCGGCCCCCGCGGCGCCATCGTCCTGGTCCGTTCGGCAGTGAAGGGAGCCTGAAATCATGGCTAAGTTGACTCTGAACATCACGGACGCCAAGGGCAAGGCAGCCGGCAAGGTTGAGGCCCCCGAGGACATCTTCGGCATCGCCGAGGATGACGTCCAGGCCCACGTGCCGCTGATCCACCAGGTCGTTGTGGCCCAGCTGGCCGCGGCTCGCCAGGGTACCCACTCGGTCAAGACCCGCTCCACCATCTCCGGTGGCGGTCGTAAGCCTTGGAAGCAGAAGGGCACCGGTCGTGCCCGTCAGGGTTCCATCCGCGCCCCTCAGTGGGCCGGAGGCGCTGTGGTCCACGGACCCCAGCCCCGCGATTACTCCCAGCGCACCCCCAAGAAGATGAAGGCTGCAGCATTGCGCTACATCCTCTCCGACAGGGCCAATGCAGGGCGTATCCACGTGGTTGATTTCGGTATCGGTGAGACCCCGTCCACCAAGGCGGCCAAGGCAGCTCTCCTGCCCCTGGTCGAGAACCGCTTCACCACCATCGTGCTCTCCCGCGAGAACATCAACGAGTGGCTCTCCGTGAGGAATCTGCCCACCGTGCATGTGCTCTTCGCCGATCAGCTCAACACCTACGACGTGGTCACCGCCGAGGATGTCGTCTTCAGCAAGGACGGCTTTGATGCCTTCCTCGCTTCCAGGGGCGACGCCAAGTCCGAGACCGTCAAGGAGGCCTGATTTTCATGGCAGCAATCCATAAGCCCGCGCACGATATCATCCTGCGCCCGGTCGTCTCCGAGAAGAGCTATGCCAACTCGGATCGCGGCCAGTACACCTTCGTGGTGGATCCCTCCGCCAACAAGGTGGCCATCAAGCAGGCCATTGAGCAGATCTTCAATGTGAAGGTCACATCGGTCAACACCCTGAACCGCAAGGGCAAGCGTGTTCGTACCCGTGCAGGGTACGGCCAGCGTGCCAGCGAGAAGCGCGCCATCGTCAAGGTGGCCGAGGGGCAGTCGATCGATGTCTTCGGTAGTGGTAACTGAAGGCTAGCCGAGAAAAGTTAAGGAAGAACTACATTATGGCTATCCGTACATATAAGCCGACGACCGCGGGCCGTCGCAACGCTTCGGTTTCGGACTTTGCCGAAATCACGCGCTCCAAGCCCGAGAAGTCGTTGGTTCGCAAGCTCAGCAAGACCGGTGGACGCAACTCCTATGGTCGTGTGACCAGCCGTCACCGTGGTGGTGGACACAAGCGTCAGTACCGCCTCATCGATTTCCGTCGCTGGGACAAGGACGGCGTGCCCGCCAAGGTTGCCGAGATCGAGTACGACCCCAACCGTTCGGCCCGTATCGCCCTCCTGCACTTCGCGGATGGTGAGAAGCGCTACATCATCGCCCCCCAGGGCGTCAAGCAGGGTGATGTCATTGAGACCGGCCCCAAGGCCGATATCAAGCCCGGCAACAACCTGCCGCTGCGCAACATCCCGACCGGTACCGTGGTCCACGCCATCGAGCTGAGGCCTCTTGGCGGTGCCAAGATCGCTCGTTCGGCCGGTGCGGCCGTTCAGCTGGTCGCCAAGGATGGTGCTTACGCCCAGCTGCGTATGCCCTCCGGAGAGATTCGCAACGTGGATGCACGCTGCCGCGCCACTGTGGGTGAGGTCGGTAACTCCGATCATGCCAACATTCAGCTCGGCAAGGCTGGTCGCGCCCGTTGGCTCGGTCGTCGACCGATCACCCGTGGTGAATCCATGAACCCCGTCGACCACCCGCATGGTGGACGCACACGCGGTGGTAAGCCGCCGGTGTCTCCTTGGGGCAAGGGCGAGGTCCGCACGCGCAAGCCCAAGAAGGCATCCAACAAGATGATCGTGCGCCGCCGTCCAAATGGTAAGAACCGCAAGTAAGGGAGTGCCGAAGAGATGACTCGTAGCATCAAGAAGGGCCCATTCGTCGACGCCCACTTGCAGAAGAAAGTCGACGAGCAGAACGAAAAGGGAACCAAGAACGTCATCAAGACCTGGTCCCGTCGTTCCATGATCACCCCGGACTTCATCGGGCACACCTTCGCTGTGCATGACGGTCGTAAGCATGTCCCGGTCTTCGTGACCGAGGCCATGGTGGGCCACAAGCTCGGCGAGTTCGCCCCCACGCGCACCTTCAAGGGGCACGTGAAGGACGACAAGAAAGCACGCCGCTGAGGCGAGGGAGAGTAGAGACACATGGAAGCTAAGGCAATTGCACGTCACGTCCGCGTGACGCCTCGCAAGGCTCGCCGCGTCGTCGACCTCATCCGAGGCAAGCAGGCGACCGAGGCCGTGACCATTTTGAAGTTCGCCCCCCAGGATGCGGCCGTTCCGGTCCGCAAGTGCCTGGAGAGCGCCATCGCCAACGCCCGTGTCAAGGCGGATAGGGCCAATGAGCCCTTCCGTGAGAACGAGCTTGTGGTTCGTGAGACCTATGTGGACGAAGGCACCACCCTGAAGAGGTTCCGTGCCCGTGCCCAGGGTCGTGCGGCCCGCATCAACAAGCGGACCAGCCACATCACGGTCGTGGTGGCCGACAAGGAAGGAGCCCGGTAATGGGGCAGAAAATCAACCCGTTTGGGTACCGACTCGGCATCACCGAAGAGCACCGCAGCAAGTGGTACTCCGACTCCAGCAAGCAGGGGGAGCGTTACAGCGACTTCGTGCTTGAGGACGACAAGATCCGCAAGGAGATGAACAAGGACCTGGAGCGCGCAGGCGTTTCCAAGATCGTCATCGAGCGGACCCGTGATCGTGTACGCGTCGACATCCACACTGCCCGTCCGGGCATTGTGATTGGTCGCCGCGGTGCCGAGGCGGAGCGCGTCCGTGCCAAGCTGGAGAAGATCACCGGCAAGCAGGTTCAGCTGAACATCTTCGAGGTGAAGAACGCCGCGATTGATGCGCAGCTGGTTGCTCAGGGAATCGCTGAGCAGCTGACCAACCGCGTCACCTTCCGCCGCGCCATGCGCAAGGCCCAGCAGGATGCCATGCGCGCCGGGGCCAAGGGCATCAGGATCAAGCTCTCCGGCCGCCTGGGTGGAGCCGAAATGAGCCGCTCGGAGTTCTACCGCGAGGGCCGTGTGCCCCTGCAGACGCTCCGTGCCCTGATCGACTATGGCTTCTTCGAGGCCAGGACCACCTATGGTCGCATCGGCGTCAAGGTATGGATCTACAAGGGCGATATGACCGAGCGTGAGTTCGAGGAGCAGCAGGCTCAGCAGAACAACCGCCCGGGTCGTCGTGGAGACCGCCGTCCCCGTCGTGGTTCCCGTCCCACTGAGGGACGCACCAGGCGTGAGCAGGACGCAGCCCAGCAGAACAGCGGTGTGGCGACTCCGCCAGCGGCAGCTGAAGAGCAGACCGCAGCGGCACCCGTCGCAACTGAAGCAAAGGAGTGAGCTGTGCTTATCCCAAAGAGGACTAAATACCGCAAGCAGCATCGTCCGGTTCGTTCGGGGATGTCCAAGGGCGGCAACGAGATCGCCTTCGGCGATTTCGGCATTCAGGCTCTGGCTCCGGCTTACCTGACAAACCGCCAGATCGAGGCGGCCCGTATCGCCATGACCCGTTACATCAAGCGTGGTGGTCGAGTCTGGATTACGGTCTTCCCCGATCGCCCCCTGACCAAGCACGCCCTGGGATCCCGAATGGGTTCCGGTAAGGGTGCGCCCGAGTTCTGGGTGGCCAATGTCCGTCCCGGCAGGGTGCTCTTCGAAATCGGTGGCGTCTCTGAGGAAGTGGCCCGCGAGGCCCTTCGTCGTGCCGTCGACAAGCTCCCTATGAAGTGCCGGATTATCGCACGCGAAGGCGGTGACATCTGATGTCAGTCGGAACAGCCGAATATTCCATCAAGAATCTGAACGAGAAGACCGATGCGGAGATCGAGGACTTCCTGAAGAAGTCAAAGGAAGAACTCTTCAACCTGCGCTTCCAGTCCGCTACGGGCCAGCTGGAGAACACCTCCCGCCTCAAGGCCGTCAAGCACGACATCGCCAGGATGTACACGGTGCTGCGTGAGCGCGAACTGGGCATCAGCCAGGCGCCCTCCGATGCAAAGGCCGATAGCAAAGCTGAGGAGAAGTAAGCATGGCTGACAAGCAGGAGCGCAACTTCCGCAAGGTACGCACCGGATATGTCGTCTCCGACGGTATGGACAAGACCATCACCGTCGAGCTGGAGCAGCGTTCGACCCACCCCCTTTACGGGAAGGTCGTTCGCAGCAACCGCAAGGTCAAGGCTCATGATGAAAAGAACGAAGCGCATGTTGGCGACTTCGTGAGTATCATGGAGACTCGGCCTCTGAGCAAGACCAAGCGCTGGCGTCTCGACTCCATCGTCGAGCGCGCCAAGTAACAAGTTCGGCCAGGCTCCGCATCCATCCGCCTTTGGCAAGGTGTCTGCGGAGAACCAGCGCGGCTAAGGAGAATCAATGATTCAGCAGGAATCGCGGCTTCATGTCGCCGACAACACGGGTGCCAAGGAGATTCTGGCCATCCGCGTGCTCGGCGGGTCGAAGCGTCGCTATGCCGGCATTGGTGATGTAATCGTCGCCACCGTCAAGGATGCCATTCCCGGCGGGTCGGTCAAGAAGGGCGAGGTCGTCAAGGCGGTCGTCGTCCGTACAGTCAAGGAGCACCGTCGTCCCGACGGCTCCTACATCAAGTTCGACGAGAACGCGGCGGTCATTCTGGGCAATGGCCGCGAACCCCGCGGTACTCGTATCTTCGGGCCGGTCGGTCGTGAGCTGCGCGACAAGCGCTTCATGAAGATCGTGTCCCTCGCACCGGAGGTGATCTGAGATGGTAGCCAAGATCAAGACAGGCGACCAGGTCAAGGTCATCCGTGGCAAGGATCGCGGCAAGGAAGGAAAGGTCGTCAGGATTCTTCCCAACGACCGTCTGATCGTCGAGGGCGTCCAGATCGTCAAGAAGCACGTCAAGGCGACTCAGCAGGGTCAGGAGTCGGGCATCGTACCGACTGAGGCCCCGATCCACCGCTCCAACGTGATGGTCATCGATCCGGACACCAAGAAGCCGACCCGTGTCGGTGTCAACATCAAGGAGGAGGCGCGCGACGGTAAGGTCAAGATCGTGCGTACCCGCTTCGCCAAGAAGTCAGGCAAGGAGCTGTCATGAGCGATACAACCGTTGAAGCACCGGCAGTCCCTCGTTTGAGGCAGCAGTACAACGAGCAGATTGTGCCCGCACTGAAGAAGGAATTCAACTTCTCCAACCCCATGCAGGTCCCGAAGGTCGAGAAGATCG
Source organism: Bifidobacterium sp. M0307 (assembly GCF_016100445.1). NCBI lineage: Bacteria > Bacillati > Actinomycetota > Actinomycetes > Bifidobacteriales > Bifidobacteriaceae > Bifidobacterium > Bifidobacterium sp. M0307. The sequence continues at coordinate 1,249,005 of NZ_JACFSL010000001.1, read as the reverse complement.
TCGTCTCCATGGGTGTAGGTGCAGCAGCTCGTGACTCCAAGCTGATCGAGGGTGCGGTCAAGGACCTGACGGCCATCACCGGCCAGAAGCCCAAGATCACCAAGGCCAAGAAGTCCGTTGCGCAGTTCCATCTGCGTGAGGGCCAGGCCATCGGCGCCTACGTCACCCTGCGTGGCGAGCGTATGTGGGAGTTCCTGGACCGCCTGCTGACCCTGGCTCTGCCCCGTATCCGTGATTTCCGCGGCATCAGTGGCCGTCAGTTCGATGGTCAGGGCAACTACAACTTCGGCCTCACGGAGCAGTCCATGTTCCATGAGATCGATCCCGATCAGATCGATCACCAGCGTGGTATGGATATCACCGTGGTGACCTCCACCAAGAACGATCAGGAGGCCAGGGCACTGCTGAAGCAGCTCGGCTTCCCCTTCAAGGAGAACTGATATGGCAAAAACCGCTCTGAGAAACAAGGCGGCACGCAAGCCGAAGTTCAAGGTGCGTGGCTATACGCGCTGCCAGGTCTGCGGTCGTCCTCATTCCGTCTATCGCAAGTTCGGCCTCTGCCGCATCTGCCTTCGCGAGAAGGCCCATCGCGGTGAGCTCCCCGGAGTTACGAAGTCCAGTTGGTAAAGATCGACGCTGAAGGTCCGCGGCTGTTGCAGGAATCTGCACGGCGGCGGAAACCACGGCGAGGAAGGGCATAAGCCCACATGACAATGACAGATCCCATCGCAGACATGCTCACACGTCTGCGCAATGCGAGTGCGGCCAAGCATGAAACAGTCGACATGCCGTACTCCAAATTCAAGGCGAACATCGCGCAGATTCTCAAGCGTGAAGGCTACATCGCCGACTTCCGGGCCAAGGAAGCACGGGTTGGGCAGGATCTGGAGATCACGCTCAAGTACGGCCCCGACGGACGTCAGTCCATCCAGGGCATCAAGCGCGTCTCCAAGCCCGGTCTGCGCCGTTACGCCAAGTCCGATTCTCTGCCCATGCCCCTGGGCGGGCTGGGAATCGCCATCATCTCGACCAGCTCGGGACTGATGACCCAGAAGGAATGCCTCGACCGAGGCATTGGTGGCGAAATCGTCGCCTACGTGTGGTGAGAAAGGAGAGCTGAACATGGCATCGCATATCGGTAAGCTCCCCATCGCCGTACCGGCAGGTGTGGAAGTCTCCATCAATGGCCAGGAATTCGCGGTCAAGGGTCCCAAGGGCTCCAGCAGCTACACCATCCCCGACGGGGTGGAAGGCAAGGTCGAAGACAACCAGATCATCATGGTTCCGGTCAATGATGAGCGTCCCACCAGGGCCAAGCATGGCCTGAGCCGCTCCATCGTGGCCTCCATGGTCGAGGGCGTCTCCAAGGGGTACAAGAAGCACCTGCTGATCGTAGGTACCGGTTACCGCGTGGTGGCCAAGGGCAAGAGCCTGGAGTTCTCTCTCGGTTATTCCCACACCATCACCGTGAACCCCCCGGAAGGCATCACCTTCGAGACCCCGAACGCCAACGAGGTGATTGTCTCCGGCATCGACAAGCAGGCCGTCGGTCAGGCTGCGGCCAACATCCGCCGCCTGCGCGCCCCCGAACCCTACAAGGGCAAGGGCATCAAGTACGCCGATGAGCACATCATGCGCAAGGCCGGAAAGGCTGGTAAGTGATATGACAGTCACGATTCTAGGTAAAGGCAAGAAGGTAGCCCGCCTGCGTCGTCACGCCCGTCTGCGCAAGCGCGTGGTGGGAACCGCAGAGCGTCCTCGTCTGGTGGTCACCCGTACCAACCGCAACATGATCGCCCAGATCGTCGACGACTCCAAGGGCGTCACCCTGGTGAGCGAGTCGACGATGGCCTCGGATTATTCCTCCTTCGAGGGAACCAAGACCGAAGCAGCCCGCAAGGTGGGCGAGCAGATTGCGGCCAAGGCCAAGGATGCCGGCATCACCGCCGTGGTCTTCGACCGTGGCGGCAACAAGTACCATGGCAGGGTCGCAGCGGTTGCAGAAGGCGCCCGTGAGGGAGGTTTGGCACTGTGAGCGACAACGAGAACACGAAGGAAACAACCCAGGTGACTGAAGATTCCAAGAACACTCAGTCCAGCCAGGGTGGCAGGAACGACCGGAACGATGACCGCCGTGGCGGTCGCCGTGGCGGTTCCCGGGATGGTCGTCGTGACGGTCGCCGTGGCCGTCGCGATCGTGACGATAACCGGGATGATCTCCTGGACAAGGTCGTGACCATCAACCGTGTGTCCAAGGTCCACAAGGGTGGACGTACCTTCAGCTTCGCGGCCCTCGTGGTCGTGGGTGATGGCAAGGGCACCGTCGGTGTCGGCTACGGTAAGTCCCGTGAGGTTCCGGCAGCCATCGCCAAGGGTCAGCTGGACGCCAAGAAGCACATGTTCACGGTTCCCCGCATCCGTGGCACCGTCACCCATCCGGTGATTGGCCACGATGCAGCAGGTACCGTCCTCCTGAGGCCTGCGGCCCCCGGTACCGGCGTTATCGCCGGTGGCCCGGTCCGCGCCGTCCTGGAGTGCGCCGGCATCACCGACATCCTCAGCAAGTCCATGGGTTCGGCAACGGCCGTCAACATGGTTCGCGCCACCGTGGATGCCCTGAAGCAGCTGGAGGAGCCCGAGGAGATTGCGGCCCGCCGTGGTCTGCCCCTGGAAGAGGTTGCACCCGATTCCCTGCTCCGCGCACGTGCCGCCGGCATTGCCGAGGCCCGCAAGGAGCGTGAAGAGGCCAAGGACAAGGCTAACGACGACGCTAAGGCAGGTGAGTGATGGCCAAGCAGATCAAGATCACACTGACCAAGGGCCTCGTGCACACAACTGCACGCCAGAAGGAAAACGTCAAGTCCCTGGGTCTGCACAAGATCGGGCAGTCCGTCATTCGTGAGGACACGCCCGTCTACAGGGGCATGGCCAACAAGGTCCGCCACCTGGTCACCGTAGAGGAGGCTGACTGACAATGGCTAGCGAGAAGCAAGAGCCCACGATTCTGCAGATGCATGATCTGCGCCCGGCTCCCGGAGCCAAGCGTGACCGCATTCGCGTGGGTCGAGGCGAAGGTTCCAAGGGTAAGACCTCGGGCCGTGGCATGAAGGGCACCAAGGCGCGCTATCAGGTGCGCCCCGGATTCGAAGGCGGCCAGCTGCCTCTGTACATGAGGCTGCCCAAGCTGCGTGGATTCCGTAGCCCTTTCAAGAAGCAGTATCAGGTTGTCAACCTCAACGCATTGAGCGAGCTCTTCCCCAAGGGCGGCGAGATCACGGTCGATGATCTGGTCAAGGGCGGGGCGGTCCGCAAGGGCTGCCCGGTCAAGGTCCTCGGCGAAGGTGAGGCCAAGTCGGCCTTCACCCTCAAGGGCATGAAGGCTTCGGCCACTGCCAAGAGCAAGATCGAGGCGGCAGGCGGGTCCATCTCCGAAGACTGAAAGTCGGAGGGGACATAACCTGCCTGGCAGGAATGGTTCATCGGTCCTCCCCGTTCTACGGGTGAGGGCCGATTCCAATTTCGAGCCGGTATGACTGACCCATCGGTTATGCTGGATTGAGCAAAAGATGAGCGCGGCTTTAGGGCAGGTCTCAGGCGCGGTAGGGAAGGAACATAGGTGAGGACGTTAATCCAGGCCTTCAGGACCAAGGAGTTGAGGAAGAAAATCCTCTTCGTCTTCGGTATCATCATCATCTATCGGATCGGTTCTTTCATACCGACCCCCGGAGTGGACTACCCTGCGGTGCAGAAGTGCATTACGACAGCGGGCAACGAGGACTTCATCGGCCTGGTCAACCTCTTCTCGGGTGGAGCCCTGCTCCAGCTCTCCATCTTTGCACTGGGCATCATGCCCTACATCACGGCTTCCATCGTGGTTCAGCTCCTTCGTGTGGTCATTCCTCGCTTCGAGGCCCTGCACAAGGAGGGGCAGTCGGGTGAGGCCAAGCTGACTGAGTACACCAGGTATCTGACCATCGGCCTGGCCATCCTCCAGTCCACGACCATCCTGGTCACTGCACGGTCCGGGGCCCTCTTCAACGGGGCCTGCCAGAGTCAGGTCATTCCTGACAGCTCTGTATGGAACCTGGTCGTTATGGTTCTGATTATGACTGGTGGCACCGGTCTGATTATGTGGATGGCCGAGCTCATCACCGAGAAGGGCATCGGCAACGGTATGTCGGTGCTCATTTTCACCTCCATCTGCTCGGGCTTCCTGCCCCAGCTCTGGAACATCGGATGGGGAACCACCGGCAAGAACGGCGACTGGACCAAGTTCGGCATCGTCGTTGCCGTTCTGGTCTTCATTCTTATCTTCGTCGACTTCGTGGAGCTGGCCCAGCGCCGCATTCCCGTTCAGTACACCCGCCGTATGATCGGCAGGAAGATGTACGGGGGATCCTCCACCTATCTTCCGCTGAAGGTCAACATGTCGGGTGTCATCCCGCCGATCTTCGCCTCTTCGATTCTGGCCATCCCCACCCTGATTGCGCAGTTCGGCAAGCCTGAGCAGAACTGGGTCAAGTGGATAGACGAGAACCTTGCCAACACCACGTCGGTCTGGTACATCGCCCTCTACTCGGTCATGATCGTCTTCTTCTGCTTCTTCTACACGTCGATTACCTTCAACCCGGATGAGACCGCCGACAATATGAAGGAGTACGGTGGCTTCATTCCCGGCATCAGGGCAGGACGTGCCACCAGCCAGTACCTGAGCTACGTCATGAACAGGCTCAACACCGTGGGCGCCATCTATCTGCTCTTCGTGGCTCTGATTCCCACCGTCCTGATCATGTTGCTCAAGATCAACTCGAAGCTGCCCTTCGGCGGTACCACCGTCCTGATCATCGCTGGTGTCGGCCTGGACACCCTACGGCAGGCCAAGGCACAGACCGAGCAGTTCCAGTACACCGGGTTCCTCCTGGACGGGGACCACAAGGAAGGCTGATTCCTCCTGTCGGTTCCGATCCGATTCGGCTGAAGAAGAGTTGAAGGTCCGACCACCATGCCGGTGGCCGGACCTTCCTGGTTTAGGGAATGGCCGCTTTGGACCGTGCAACCGCTAACATACGTAGATGAGGGTTCCGCGCGGCTGACGCGTCGGGGACCGGATAGACAAGGACTCGAGCAAAGGACGAGGAATGGTACAGCGACTGTTGATCATGGGACCGCAGGGAGTGGGCAAGGGTACTCAGGCGGCCCTGCTCAGCAAGCATTACGGCATACCCGCCATCTCCACCGGTGACATCTTCCGATACAACCTGAAGAACGGTACGGAGCTGGGCATGCAGGCCAAGGCCTATACCGACAAGGGTGAACTGGTGCCCGACGAGCTGACCAATAAGATCGTCAAGGACCGGCTGGGTATGGAAGATGCCGCTCAGGGGTGGATTCTGGACGGATACCCCCGCTCTTCCTCGCAGGTTGAAGCCTTGGACCAGATGCTCCAGGAGCTGGGTACCCCCCTTACGGCCGTGGTCGCCCTGGATGCCGATCATGACATCCTGATGAAGCGCATTGCCAAGCGTGCAGAGGAGGAGGGGCGCGCTGACGATACCCCCGAGGCCATCGCCAAGCGTCTGGATATCTACGCCGAGAAAACCGCACCTCTTCTGGACACCTACAAGTCCCGTGATCTCCTGGTTGCAGTCGATGGACAGGGCGAGGTCGACAGGATCTCCCAGACCATCATCGAAGAGCTGGACAGGCGCTGACCTTTGAGGATGTGCGCCGCGATAAGCAGACACGTCCGTTTGCGCGGCGGGATGGATGAGCCATCCGGCTCCCGGCGGCTGGCCTCCGGTTCCGGCGTCATCTGACCGGCATATTCTTCAAGGAAGTTGCATGACCTGAACGGTCGTGCAACTTCCTTTTTCGTGAATGGTTGAATACCAGCCCTAGTTACCCCAATAGGAAAGAACAAAGTGGTAGCGTTGATTCGTTCATTCCCATGCCTGCCGAATGCAGAAGCCGGTATGGATGAGACCGCACAGAAACCAGGGAGGGCAATTTGAAGGGTTCTACTACATCCGAGACGGAATCGGACAGGCAAGAACCAGCCCACCCGCAGCACACCGTCCGCACCATTCTGGGTTCTCTGCGCGAATACAAGAAGGCAAGCCTGCTGGCGCCGGGCTTTGTTTTCCTTGAAAGCGTCCTGGAGATAGTGATACCGACCATCATGGCCTCCCTGATTGATCAGGGTGTATCAGGACGCTCCATGCCGGCCATCATAAAATTCGGACTGATACTGCTGCTCTGCTCGGCGGTCTCCCTCTTCTCGGGATTCATGTCCGGAAGGTACGCGGCGATTGCATCCTCTGGCCTCGCAAAGAACGTCCGCAGTGACCTCTTCGCCCAGGTGCAGTCCTTCGGTTTCACCAACATCGACAGGTTCTCCACCGGGTCCATCATCACCAGACTGACCACCGACGTGACCAACCTGCAGAACGCCTACCAGATGGTTATCAGGGTCGGTGTCAGGGCACCGATCATGGTTATTGTGGCCTGGTTCTTCTCTTTCAGGATATCCAAACCCATATCGTTGGTCTTCCTGATCGTCATCCCCATCCTCGGCCTTGGCCTGATCGGTCTTTCCCTTCTGGTCCATCCGATATTCGAGCGGGTTTTCCACACCTACGACCGGCTCAACAATGTGGTGGATGAGAACCTTCAAGGCATCCGTGTGGTCAAGTCCTACAACCGGGAGGACTATGAGGAGGGCAAGTTCGGCAGGATTTCCCAGTCCATATACCGGGCCTTCTGCAAGGCCGAGCGAATTATGAGCCTGAATCCCGCCCTCCTCAACTTCTGCATCTATGCCTCTCTCCTGGTCATATCCTGGATGGGTGCCTCACAGATCGTGGCCTCCGGCAACAACGCCTCCCTGGGTCTGACCACGGGTGATCTGACTGCCCTGGTCACCTATGCCATTCAGATTATGATGGCCATGAACATGGTCTCCATGATTGTGGTCATGGTCGTCATCTCCCAGGCCTCAGCCGAGCGTATCTGCCAGGTCCTGCAAGAGGTGAGCACCGTGCAGGATCCCGCAGATCCCGTCATGGAGGTTGCCGACGGGTCCATCAGGTTCCAGGATGTGACCTTCCGCTATTCGGATCGGTCGGAGCGCCCCGTGCTGAGCCACATCGACCTGGACGTTCCTTCCGGCTCGACTCTGGGCATCGTAGGCGGGACAGGGGCCTCCAAATCCAGCCTGGTCCAGCTCATTCCCCGCCTCTATGACGTGACCGAGGGATCGCTTCAGGTAGGTGGTGTGGATGTGCGCCGGTACGACCTGACGGTCCTGCGCGACCAGGTGGCCATGGTGCTCCAGAAGAACGTCCTCTTCAGCGGCACCATTGCGGAAAACCTGCGCTGGGGCAACCCCCAGGCAAGCGACGAGGACCTGGTACATGCCTGCTCTCTGGCCCAGGCGGATGGTTTTGTACGGGAGTTCCCTGATGGCTACCAGACCCGTCTGGACGAGGGGGGGTCCAACCTTTCCGGCGGACAGCGCCAGCGTCTCTGCATAGCTCGGGCCCTGCTGAAAAAACCGGACATCCTGATTTTGGACGACTCCACCAGTGCCGTGGATACCAAGACCGACCAGCTGATTCGCCAGGCGTTCAGGCAGGAGATTCCCGACACCACCAAGATCATCATCTCCCAGCGGCTGGCTTCGGTGGAGGACGCGGACATGATTCTGGTTTTGGAGGAGGGGAGGATCCTCGATAAGGGTACGCACCAAGACCTCCTGCGAACATGTCAGGAATACCGATCCATATACGAATCACAGACCAGGAATAAGGACGGGGAGGACAAGGACCATGAGTGACGGATCATTCAAGAACCGCAAGCCCCGCCTGGACAAGGCCGCACCGGGAACGACCCGCCGCCTCCTGGGTTATCTGATGGCCTACCGCTGGCAGATGGTCGTGATTGTGGTTTGCATCATCATCAGCGCAGGGGCCCAGGCGGCATCCGCCTTCTTCCTCCAGCCCCTGATCGATCACTACATCCTTCCCCTGGTGGGAGTCACCGACCCGGATTGGGGCCCCCTGATGCGGACGCTGATTCTGATGGGATGCCTCTACCTGGTGGGGACCTTCTGCTCGTGGTTCTGGAATTGGCTCATAGTCGGGGTGGAGCAAGGCACGCTGAAAACCATCCGCGACCAGATGTTCGCCCACCAGCAGGAGTTGCCCATCGGCTTCTTCGACACCCACGAACACGGTGACACCATGAGCCGATACACCAACGACACGGACACTCTCCGCCAGGCCATCTCCCAGTCCTTCCCGCAGATGGTCTCCTCGGTCCTCTCCGCCCTGGCCGCTCTGATCTCCATGCTCTTGCTGTCCATTCCCTTCACCATCCTGACCCTGGTCTTTGCAGCGGTCCTGATTGTGGTGGTCCGGGTCCTGGTTACCAGGAGTGGTCGGTATTTCGTTCATCAGCAGCGCTATCTCGGCCAGGTCAACGCCTTCGTCGAGGAGGCCGTAAACGGGCAGAAGGTCATCAAGGTCTTCAACCATGAGGAGGCCACGGCGAAGGCCTTCGAGGCACGGAACGAGGAACTCTTCCACGCCTCGGCCCAAGCCAACACCTATGGGAACGTCACCATGCCCGTCGTGGGCAACATGGGGTACCTGCTCTATGTCATCCTGGCCATCGTTGGTGGCCTCGCCGGCATTGCAGGCATGGGGAACGTGGGGCTGACCGGAAAGGGGCCGCTCACATTGGGGACCATCGTCTCCCTCCTGACGCTCTCCCGGTCGTTCATCAATCCCATTGGTCAGGTGTCCATGCAGTTCAACATGGTCATGATGGCCCTGGCCGGTGCCTCCCGGATTTTCGACCTGATGGACGAGCCTGTGGAATCCGATCAGGGCTCGGTCAGTCTGGTTCATGTCGAGCTCGCCTCTGATGGACGAACCATGACCCCTGTCGATTATGAGACCGGGCACTGGGCTTGGAAGCGCGCCGCTGATGATGACGGCAGGCGCTCGCTGGAGGCCGCCATGAAGCTCCCCGGCGATGCCCGGGATGTGGCTCTTAAGGCCAAGGACCAGGCCATCACCTCGGCCGACGGTAGATACACCCTTCTCCAGGGGGACGTGCGGTTCACGGATGTCGGTTTCGGCTATGATCCGAAAAACCCCGTCCTGCATGACATCACCTGGTTCGCCAAGCCCGGGCAGAAGGTGGCCCTGGTCGGAGCCACCGGTGCCGGCAAGACCACGATCACCAATCTGATCAACCGCTTCTATGACATCCAGCAGGGGCAGATACTCTACGATGGGATAGACGTGAGGAACATCCGCAAGCCGGATCTTCGCCGCTCCCTGGGCGTTGTTCTCCAGGATGTCAATCTCTTCACCGGCACCGTCCTCGACAACATCCGGTACGGGCGCCTGGATGCCACGGATGAGGAGTGCATCGAGGCGGCAAGGATGACCAATGCGGACAGTTTCATCCGGATGCTTCCCCAGGGTTACCAGACGGTTTTGGAGGGGGACGGGAGCGGCCTCTCCCAGGGGCAACGGCAGCTGATATCAATTGCCAGGGCTGCCGTTGCCGACCCGCCGGTCATGATTCTGGATGAGGCCACGTCTTCAATCGACACCAGGACCGAAGAGGTGGTCCAACGAGGTATGGATGCCCTGATGCAGGGAAGGACCGTCTTCGTCATAGCCCATAGGCTGTCCACGGTCCGGAACTCCGACGTGATCATGGTGCTGGACCACGGCCGTATCATCGAGCGCGGCAACCATGATGAACTGATTGCCAAGCGAGGGGAGTACTACCAGCTCTACACGGGTGCCCTGGAGCTGGAGTGAGATAGGTGTCCGACCTCATTGTGGTCGGAGGTGCCGAACGTAATGGAGGGGGCCGACCCTGATGAGTCGGCCCCCTCCATTGATGTTTCCGGAGAATCAGGTAGCGGGTTCTTTTGCTGTTCCGCTTCGGCAGGTCGGTTCAGAGCACGCCCTGGGCCACCATTGCGTCTGCGACCTTGGTGAATCCTGCCACGTTGGCACCCAGCATCAGGTCGCCGGGGGTGCCGTACTCTTTGGAAGCCGCATAGGACTTCTGGAAGATGTCGGCCATGATGTCCTTCAGCCGCTGGTCCACCTCGTCGAAGGTCCACTGGAGACGGAGGGAGTTCTGGCTCATCTCCAGGCCTGAGACGGCCACGCCGCCTGCGTTCGCGGCCTTGGCAGGACCGTAGAGCACGCCATGGTCCTGATAGACGGCGATGGCCTCGGGGGTGGAGGGCATGTTCGCGCCCTCACAGACCACGGTGCATCCGTTGGCAACCAGGGTCCTTGCGGATTCCTGGTCGATTTCGTTCTGGGTGGCACAGGGAAGCGCGATGTCGCAGGGAACGGTCCAGACCCCCTCGCAACCCTCGTGATACTCGGCTCCGTCGACCCGGTCGGCATACTCCTTGATTCTGCCGCGGTGGCCCAGCTTGATGTCCTTCACGATATCGAGATCGATACCATTCGGGTCGAGGATGTACCCGTTGGAGTCGGATGCGGTCACCACCTTGGCACCCAGTTGCTGGGCCTTTTCAGTGGCGAAGATGGCCACATTGCCCGACCCGGAGATGGCCACGGTCTTGCCCTGGAAGGAATCCTGATGCAGGGCCTTCAGTGCCTCCTGGGTGTAGTAGCACAGACCATAACCGGTGGCCTCGGTACGGGCCAGGGACCCACCGAATGTCATGTCCTTTCCGGTGAGGACCCCCGAGTACTCATCGCGCAGACGCTTGTACTGGCCGAAGAGGTAACCGATTTCGCGACCGCCCACATTGATGTCGCCGGCGGGGACATCGGTGAACTGGCCGATGTGGCGCTGGAGCTCGGTCATGAAGGCCTGGCAGAAGCGCATGACCTCGGCATCGGAGCGCCCCTTGGGGTTGAAGTCCGATCCTCCCTTGCCTCCGCCCATGGGCAGGCCGGTCAGGGAGTTCTTCAGAATCTGCTCGAAGCCCAGGAACTTGACAACCGACTCGGTCACCGTGGGGTGGAAGCGCAGCCCTCCCTTGTAGGGTCCGATGGCTGAGTTGAACTGGACCCGGTAACCCCGATTGACCTGGATTCCGCCCTGGTCGTCCGTCCATGCCACTCGGAACTTGACGACCCGCTCAGGCTCGACCAGGCGCTCCAGAACGCCATTGGCCTCGTATTCGGGATGTTTGGACACAACCGGTTCCAGGCTCTCGAACACCTCGCGGACGGCTTGGAGGAATTCGGGCTGGTCGCCGTCGCGGCGCTCTACCTGCTGATAGACGCGATTGACGTATTCGTTGGTAAACACACAAGGCTCCTTAGTCTTGATGGTTCTTGACAGTCGGCTGCACGGCGGGAATCGTGTCCCCATCCACTGTTGCCGGTTTGGCAAATCGGTTTCATTCTAAAGTCCGGCCTTGTGCGGAAACAAGGGTCCGGCCCTGAAGTGTCTGACATATGGGCGGTTATCTCTCGGCAGACGGAATGCGCGGAAGCAAAACTTGAGTCACGTACACTCAAGTTTTTGCCTCAGAGTGAAATCCGGGCATGATCTGGGTGCCTGGGGGATTGAATACAGTGACAGGCAACGAAGAGGCGAAGACCTCGGATGTCTCGCCATCCATGTGTTTCCGAGTGGGGGTGCGGGGCGGCTGCCGGGATATTCGGACAGACAGTACTGAAGGAGCGCAATGATGGCTATGTTCCCTGCATTGATGAACAACTCGATTTTCGGTGATTTCTTTGACGATCCCTTCTTCAACAACTGGCATGACTCCCGTCGCCAGGGCGATGGAAAGGGGCTTGCAATGAACAGTATCCTGATGAATACGGATGTCCGCGAGACGGAAGATCAGTATCGGATCGATGTGGACATGCCTGGATTCGACAAGAAGGACATCGCACTGCGCCTGGAGAACGGGTATCTGGTGGTCTCCGCCCAGAAGAGCGGTGATCAGGGCGACAAGGACGACAAGGGGCGCTGGATTCGGCGTGAGCGGTACACCGGTTCATGCTCCAGGAGTTTCTATGTGGGCGACCAGGTCCGTCAGGAAGACATCCATGCCAAGTACACCAACGGGACCTTGGCGATCAGCCTGCCCAAGGCCAGTGTCAAGCCGGTCGAGAACAAGAAGACCATCGCCATCGAGGACTGAGGTTCCCCTATGGCCAAGGCGCTGAAGAGCGCGTACCGGGCGGTTTAAAAGCTCCGCGGGCTGAATCGGGTAATCTCCACCACCGATCGGTCCGCGGTTTTTCATGTCTGCTGGCTGATTGGAGAAGCCGTTCCGATACGCTGCTATGATTGGATTGCATAGCGGGTCGTATGGGTGCGGCTTTTTTTGCTATATCAACACGCCACTTTACTGAGCGCTATTGAAGGTGCTATACTTGCAAGTTGGCGTGTCTTCTGACACGTTGTGTAATCAGCCGAGGATCGGATAGAAGGCTTATGGCAAAAGATGGTGTGATTGAAGTTGAAGGGCGTGTCGTCGAGGCGTTGCCGAATGCAATGTTTCGCGTCGAGCTCGAGAACAAGCACATTGTCCTGGCCACCATTTCAGGCAAGATGCGCAAGAACTACATCCGTATCCTGCCCCAGGACAGGGTGGTGCTTGAAATGAGTCCCTACGATCTGAACCGCGGTCGTATTACGTACCGGTACAAGTGATAGGTACACAAGTAAAGGAAAACCATGAAGGTCAGCCCTAGTGTGAAGAGAATCTGCGAGAACTGCCGCGTGATTCGTCGACACGGCCGCGTCATGGTGATCTGCAAAAACCCGCGCCACAAGCAGCGCCAGGGCTGAGCGGATTTCCAGCGGCAATGTAACAAAGGCGCTAAGTCACAGCCGACAGGCTGAACCCCGGGTGCGCAGGCCCGGGCCGGGAGACCGGATGACTTGGTGCACGACCTGCGTAGAACAAAAGGAATCGCAATGGCACGTCTTGCCGGAGTCGACATCCCCAACGAGAAGCGCATCGAGATAGCCCTCACCTATATCTTCGGTGTCGGGCGCACTCGTGCCAAGGAAACACTTGCCGCGACCGGAGTGAATCCGGACACCCGCGTCAAGGATCTCACGGATGAGCAGCTGATTACGCTGCGTGATTACCTCGAAGGCAACTATAAGATCGAGGGTGATCTGCGTCGTGAGATTGACGCCGATATTCGCCGTAAGATCCAGATCAATTGCTATCAGGGCCAGCGCCACCGCAGGGGTCTGCCCGTGCGTGGTCAGCGCACCAAGACCAACGCCCGTACCCGTAAGGGGCCGAAGCGCACAGTCGCCGGAAAGAAGAAGGCGACCAAGTAAGGCCGGATTCGGGACCGGGGGAGCAGTGCTCCGACCGTCCCGGGCAAGCAATTCAGTAATTCGTTAGAAGGAAACGAGGATCAATGGCAGCAGCAAAGCAGGCCGCGCGCAAGCCTCGTCGCAGGGACCGCAAGTCGGTTCCCGTCGGGCAGGCGCATATCAAGTCAACATTCAACAACACCATCATCTCCATCACTGACCCCTCCGGCGCAGTCGTCGCCTGGGCCTCCGGTGGCGATGTCGGTTTCAAGGGCTCCCGTAAGTCCACGCCCTACGCAGCGGGTATGGCCGCGGAGTCTGCCGCACGCAAGGCCATGGAGCATGGCGTCAAGAAGGTGGACGTTTTCGTCAAGGGCCCCGGTTCGGGTCGTGAGACCGCCATCCGTTCCCTGCAGTCCGCAGGTCTCGAGGTCGGTTCCATCTCCGATGTGACTCCACAGGCACATAATGGTGTCCGTCCCCCCAAGCGCCGTCGCGTCTGAGCACTAGAAAAACCATGGAATCCACCCGCGAAGACCGGTGTGTGCACCGCCGGTCGGAGCTGAAAGGATAGCAACAGTGCTTATTGCACAGCGTCCGACACTTACTGAAGAAGTCGTCAATGCCCAACGCTCACGCTTCACCATCGAGCCCCTGGAGCCCGGTTTTGGTTACACACTGGGCAACTCGCTCCGACGTACCCTGCTGAGCTCCATCCCCGGTGCGGCCGTCACCTCGGTCCGTATTTCCGGAGCCCTGCATGAGTTCACCACCCTGCCCGGTGTGGAAGAGGACGTGACCGAGATCCTCCTCAACATCAAGGGCATCGTGCTGACCAGTGAGTACGACGAGCCTGTGGTCATGTACCTGCGTAAGAGCGGCAAGGGCGAGGCCACCGCCGGGGACATCACCCCGCCGGCCGGCGTCACCATCGCCAACCCCGACCTCCACATCGCCACCCTGGCAGATGATGGGGAGCTGGAGATTGAGTTCACCGTTGAGAGGGGTCGTGGCTATGTCCAGGCTCAGCTCAACAAGCAGGACGGCGACGAGATCGGCCGGATTCCGGTCGACTCCATCTACTCGCCCGTCCTGAAGGTCAGCTACAAGGTCGAGGCCACCCGTGTTGAGCAGCGCACGGACTTCGACAAGCTGGTCCTGGATGTCGAGACCAAGCCGGCCATCTCTCCGCGTGATGCCGTCGCCTCGGCAGGTTCCACCCTGGTGGAGCTCTTCGGTCTCTGCCGTGAGCTCAACACCCAGGCCGAGGGCGTGGAAGTCGGTCCGGAGCCGGTCGTGGAAGAGGCCGATCCGGAGATGTCCGTACCGATTGAGGACCTGAACCTGACGCAGCGTTCATACAACTGCCTCAAGCGCGAAGGTATCCATACCATCGGTGAGCTGGTTTCGCACACCGAGCAGGACCTGCTTGACATCCGCAACTTCGGTATGAAGTCCATCGACGAGGTCAAGGAGAAGCTCGAAAGCATGGGTCTCTCCCTGAAGGCTTCGCCTTTGGGATTCGATGCCAACAATCTCGAAGGAGGCACCTTCTTCTCGCCTGATGACGAGTGAGGATGCCGTCAGCCTTCGTAGGAGCGGATGCCGGAGTTCTGTCGCGGCGCCCGCTGAAGTAAGAGATCCCCGGGATCGGATGTTCGGGCGAATGCCCACCTGGTCACCGGGGCCTGTAAGGAGATAATCCAATGCCAAAACCCAGCAAGGGCCCACGTCTGGCCTCCAGCCCGGCCCATGAGCGGCTGATGCTGGCCAACATGGCCACCAGCCTGTTTGCCCATGGTCGTATCACCACCACCCTGCCTAAGGCCAAGAGGCTTCGTCCTCTGGCCGAGCGTCTGATCACCTTCGCCAAGCGTGGGGATCTTTCGTCCCGCCGCAGGGTCATGAGGGTCATCCGCGACAAGTCCGTGGTCCACATCCTCTTCACCCAGATTGCAGAGCAGATGGAGCAGCGTGAAGGTGGATACACCCGTATCACCAAGATTGCTCCGCGTCGTGGAGACAACGCCCCGCAGGCTGTGATCGAGCTCGTGACCGAGCCCCTCTCCGCCAAGAAGGCCACCGTCAAGGAGGCCGAGGCTGCCGCCAAGGTGGCTGCCAAGGATGAGGATGCCGAGGTTGCAGCAGCAGCCGATGCCGCCATCGCCGATGGTGCTGCGGATGATGCCGTGAACCAGGCTGTCGATGCCAATGAGTCCGGTGCGGATGTGGCCCAGGCTGATGAGGCCGCCGAGGATCTGGAGAAGACCGCTGATCAGGCTGACGAAGCTACAGACGCTGCTGAAGAGGCAGCTGACGTGGCCGCGGACGCCGAAGAGGCTTCCAAGAAGTAAGCCTCGAAGCAGGCGCCGGCAGGTGCCTGTTCAGGTCTGAACGAGGGTCGGGAGTTACATCCCGACCCTCTTCCGTATTCCGTCCCTCTTGTTTTGTTGACTCCGGCTTGGAGTGTGGGGAGGGCATACCAAGAGCAAAGGAAAGCCGATGGCTGAGAATCTGAGAGAGGGTGGCGTCCCGGAGGCGGATGAACCGTCAGATACCGTCAGGTTGCGCCTAGATCTGGCCTACCAGGGAGGGAATTTCTATGGATGGGCCCGGCAACCTTCGCTGAGGACCGTTCAGGGATGCCTGGAGGAAGTCCTGGCCCTGGTCACCCATCAACGGGGGAAACGGGCAGGCAGCCAGGGAGCGGTATGGAACCCCCGTCTGGTGGTGGCTGGTCGGACCGATACCGGTGTGCATGCATCCCATCAGGTCTGCCATCTGGATATGCCTCGACCCATCCTGGAGTCCTGCAGGGGCCACATGGATGTCGACCCGGCAGAAGCCTTGAAGAGACGGCTCCGGCATCTTCTGCCCTCTGATATTGCCCTTCATGATCTCTGCCCGTCTCCAACAGGGTTTGATGCCCGCTTTTCCGCACTTGAACGCACCTACGTCTATCGGGTCTGTGATCGGCCGGAAGACCTGGACCCAAGGATGCGCGGGTTTGTCCTTCCCGTTGATGGGCACCTTGATCTGGAGGCCATGAACCAGGCGGTTGGCTCCTGCCTGGGGTTGCATGACTTCGGGTCCTTTGCCACGGCCAACGAGGGTGGAACCACGATTCGGAAGGTTCTGCTGGCACACTGGGACAGGGTTGAAAGACGCTCGCTGATTGAACCGTCCGCCAAGTCGATCGAGGGTGCAGGCTCTGGCCGAATGAACTACGACACACCGATGATGGAGTCAGAGCTGGTCTGCTTCACGATTGTGGCCGATGCCTTCGCCCACAACATGGTCCGATCCCTGGTCAATGCCTCGCTCCGAGTCGGGTTGGGCAAACGGTCCGTCTCATGGTTCGCCGATAAGGTGGAGCATCCCGTCCGGGAAGGATCGACGGGTCCCATTGCGGCTTGCGGTCTGACACTTGAGCATGTGCAGTATCCTCCTGACGACCAGTTAGCGGCACGGGCTGCGTCCATCCGGGCCAGGCGTACTCTGTAGCTCTGCTCCTGCGCCACGCGGTTTGTCAGACGGGGAAGGTGTGGCATAATGGAAAAGTTGTTGTTCGGCAGCGTCGTGCAACGACATTGGTTGAGTGTCCGAGCGGTCTAAGGAGCACGCCTCGAAAGCGTGTGAGGGCAACCCCCTCCGAGAGTTCGAATCTCTCCTCAACCGCCAATGAGAGCCCTGGGATTCCCGGGGCTTTTTTCTTATGTTCTGTCGGACTCGTGCACGGAGATGTTCGAGTGCGGAGTCCCGTAGAAGAACGAAGAGAGGCTGAAAGCGGTCTATTCGTCAGGTTTCTCTCACCATGCAAGCAGTTGAACCAGACTGATGAATCACCGGGACGGCTCAGTGAGGGTGGCAGCCGTATGCCGGACACCCGTCAACGCAGGGGAGCAGGAACAGTGTTCACCATCCCCTACGCTGACTTGGTGATACCCCCCGTGTTCCAACGGAATAGCCGCTCGGAACACGTTCTATCTTAACACCGTTAGATACCGTCAACACCATGAAAATCAACCGGAACACGGGTTAATTCCCGACCTGCCCAACTGGGGGAGGAACTGGGGTCAGGATGCGGAGAGTGGCGCGAAGATGGCCGTCTTGGTATTGGGGTAACCGAATGCCAGGGAGAGGTATATGTGGGAGACGGCCAGGTCGGTCAACTCCCGCACGGCCTTCCGATGGTTCCTGGCGGCCTCGTCGGCCGAGCCTTCTTGGTGCTTACCGGTTCCTGATGTGGTCTTGGACATGGCATCGGTGGAGGCCAGGATGGAACGGGCCGCGTTCATTTCCACAAGGGCAGTGGTTGGGGCCCGAAGCCCGTTGGCCTTGTCGATGATGGTGTCAGGGTGGGCCAGGAGTTCCTGGACCGAGTAAGTGCCTGGCCGTGGGTCGGCTTCCAGGTGGGAGACCAGAATCTGCCCGGCCGTGGTATGGGCGTCCGAAAGGGAGAGCATCCATTCCGCGCCGGCATGGCGTGCCGCCAGGACCGACATGGCGAAACCAGCCATGTCCTCGCCTTTGGCCGCCTGGGTGGCCGCCTCCTTCCCCATGGTTGCGGCGGCGGTATCCAGGTTGTCGGACGAGGAGATGGCGAGGCTTGTGGACGGCTTCGCCCCTGATGCATCCCCACTCTTTACGCGCCAGGCCCGCATATGGGCGCGGGCGGCATAGACGGCCGCTTCATCACGTCTGGAGGGGCACTCGACGGCTGCATCTATCCACGACTGGGCGGTTTCTTCATAAGACTCCGCCGTGGCGATACCGAAAGGCCCCATATCCAGGTGCTCCCGCGTGGAGGCCCTGGAATAGGCGGTTTCACAGGTACTGGTCCGGAGACCGCCCGGCTCCTGGACGGATACCTTGATGGGGGTGGGATTGGAACATGCAGTCAGGGCGGGAGTCAGCAGAAGTCCTGCAAAAGCCGCTGACATGAGACGGAGGATTCGCCCCCTCGAACGCCCTGAAGAGCTGGAGGAGCGGAAATCCTGAAGTGTCTGCATGAATGGCTAGAATAGTAGGGATTGCAGACCAGGAAGAAGCAGGGTCTGATAACTTCATAGGAGGTCTTGACATGGAACTGGACCTGGCTGAGATTCATCAGCTGGCTAACGAGCAAGGGATTGATGCCGAGACCTTGGACCAAGCCTTGAGCGAGGCCCTTTTGCTTGCCTACCAGAAATCGCCGCATGCAGCCCGCCATGCCAGGGTGGAACTGGATTCACGGGCAGGTACATTCACCGTCTGGGCCCAGGACGAAACCCCTCGGGAGCCCACAGAATACGATCCTCACCCCGGATATGACCTTGGGGAGGAATACGACGACACGCCCAAGGACTTCGGCAGATTGGCCGCTTCCACGGCAAGACAGGTTATTCGCCAGCTCTTCCGCCAGGCTGAGGATGAACGGATTTTCGGTGCCTTCTCCGGGCAGAAGGGACACCTGATTACCGGCGTGGTCCAACAGGACGCCAATGACCCGGGCAATGTGCATGTGGCCGTAGGAGACGTGGAGGCCATCCTCCCCAGGCGCGAGCAGGTTCCTGGTGAACGCTACAGGCATGGCGAGCGTATCAGGGTCTATGTGGTCAACGTGAACCGTGGACTCAAGGGGCCTGAGATTGTGGTTTCCCGGTCCCATCCCGAACTGGTCCGTCGTCTCTTCGAGCGGGAGGTGCCGGAGCTGGTGTCCGGGGCCGTTTCCATCATGTCCATCGCCCGCGAGGCCGGTGCGCGCACCAAGATTGCGGTCCGTGCCACCTCCAAGGGGGTCAACCCCAAGGGTGCTCTGATCGGCCCGTCCGGTGCTAGGGTCCGTGCCGTCATGGAGAACCTGGGACCCGAGAAGATCGACATCGTCGACTGGTCCGAGGACCCCGCAAAGTATGTGGCTGCGGCCCTCTCACCCGCTGTGGTGAGGCAGGTCGAAATCGTCAGCGAGACCAACCGCACGGCCATCGCCTTCATCAAGGATGCCCAGCTCTCACTGGCCATCGGCAAGGAGGGGCAGAACGCCCGTCTTGCCGCCAAACTGACCGGTTGGAAGATCGGCATCGAGTCCGAGGAGGCTCGCCAGCAGAAACTGCGCGAACAAGCGACGGGGGAGACTTCTTCCACCGACGAAGAGAAGTGACCTGGAACATCCGACCAGGCGAGTATGCTGGACTTGATATTCCGAGCTTGGTGGCCCATGCCCCCAGCTCCGGCACTGAGACGAGGTAACACAATCATGGTCGCACGATGATACAGGATATGTTCGCCGTCATGGAAGAGTGATCGCGCCATTCATATGCGCGGTCCGGTAAAGGAGAAAAGTAAGTGCCCAAAGCACGCGTATATGAATTGGCCAAGGAACTTGGCGTGGACAGCAAGACTGTCCTTGAAAAGCTGAAGGACATGGGGGAGTTCGTCAAGTCCGCTTCCTCCACTGTCGAAGCGCCGGTGGTTCGCCGGCTCAAGAGCTCATTCCCCCAGGGCGGGGCCGGCCAGTCCTCCCCCGAGGGCGCAGCGAAGCCTGGACAGTCTGCCCGCGCAGCCTCGACGAATCGCACCAGTGCCAAGTCGGGCGCGGCGGCATCATCATCGGAAACCGGTCCCAAGCCTGGGGCCCCAAGTCCCAAACCAGGGCAGTCCCGTAAGGCCTCCCAGCCTGAGGCCCCTGTGTCTCAGCCCCAACAGTCTTCGGATGCACACGCACCCAAGCCCGGTTCCTCCTCGTCCCGCGAGGACGGCAGGCCAGAGCGTGGAGCTCAGGCCCAGCCCTCCAAGGGCCGTGAGGACGGACAGCCCCGTCAGGCAAGGCCTGCCTCCTCCGCCGGCCGTCCCGGCCCGCAAGCGCAGCGTGGTGGTCGTCCGGGTGCAGCTGCTCCCGGTACTCCTGGGGCTCATGGTGGGCGTCCTGGTGCTTCGGCACCCAGGCCCGGCAATAACCCCTTCAGTCGCAAGCAGGGCATGAAGGCACCGGTTCCTTCTGATATCCCCAGGCCGCATCCCATGGCAAAACCGACCGTCAACGATGGCCGGAGGGGCGGCGGTCATGGTGGGTTCCGCAATGGTCGAGGTGGCGGCGCTCCCAGGGGAGGCCAGGGAGCACGGCCGGGCCAGTGGGGCCATAACCGCCCCGGACAGCAGCAGCATCAGGGTGGTGGCAATAGGTTCGGAGCCTCATCGACTCCTGCTTCAGGCGGATTCCATCCTGGTGGCGGTAGCGCTGCCCCGCGTGGTCGTGGCCGGGGCGGTGCCGCAGGTGCATTCGGGCGCCAGGGCGGCAAGTCCTCCAAGGCCCGTAAGAATCGGATGGCCAAGAGGCAAGAATTCCAGGAGATGAAGGCACCTGTCATCGGCGGTGTGCGCATCCCCGCCGGTAACGGCCGTACCGTTCAGCTCCGTCAGGGCGCAACCCTGGCCGATCTGGCCGACAAGATCAACGTCAATCCCGCGGCCCTGGTCACGGTCCTCTTCCACCTGGGCGAGATGGCTACGGCCACGCAATCCCTGGACGAGGCCACCTTCCAGATTCTGGGTGAGGAGATTGGCTGGAACATCAAGATCGTCTCCGCCGAGGAGGAGGACAAGGAACTCCTTCAGCAGTTTGACATCGACCTTGATGAGGAGCAGCTGAGCCAGGACGACGAGAACCTGAAGCCGCGGCCTCCGGTGGTTACGGTCATGGGCCATGTCGATCACGGTAAGACGCGACTGCTGGATACCATCCGGCAGACCAACACCACGGCAAGCGAGGCCGGTGGCATCACCCAGAGGATCGGTGCCTACCAGGCCACCGTCAAGCTGGAGGGCGAGGATCGCAAGATCACCTTCCTGGATACTCCTGGTCACGAGGCCTTCACGGCCATGCGAGCCCGAGGTGCCGAGCTGACCGACGTGGCGATTCTGGTCGTTGCTGCGGATGACGGCGTTATGCCCCAGACGGTCGAGGCCATCAACCACGCCCAGGCGGCGCATGTGCCGATTGTCGTGGCGGTCAACAAGATCGATGTGGACGGGGCCAACCCCGAAAAGGTTCGTGGACAGCTGACCGAGTTCGGTTTGGTTTCCGAGGAGTACGGCGGCGACACCATGTTCGTCGACATCTCCGCCAAGATGGGCACCAACGTCGATAAGCTGCTCGAAGCCGTTCTCTTGACGGCTGATGCCGACCTGGATCTGAGGGCCAATCCCGACATGGATGCTCGAGGAGCCACCGTCGAGGCCCGACTGGACAAGGGCCGTGGAGCTGTAGCCACCGTGCTGGTCCAGCAGGGTACCCTGCACGTGGGCGATGCCATCGTGGCGGGTTCGGCCTATGGCCGCGTCCGTGCCATGTTGGATGAGAACGGCAAGCAGATGGATGCTGCGGGTCCCTCGACCCCGGTCCAGGTGCTTGGTCTCACCTCCGTGCCCACCGCAGGCGACCTCTTCCTTGTCGCCCCTGACGACCGCACAGCCCGCCAGATTGCGGAGAAGCGTGAGGCCACTGCCCGCGCGGCCCAGCTGGCCAAGCGTCGCAAGGTTGTCTCCCTGGAAAGCCTGAAGGAGCAGTTCGCAAAGTCCGAGGTCGACATGCTCAACATCGTCATCAAGGGCGATTCCTCCGGTTCCGTCGAGGCGCTGGAAGACTCCCTGATGAAGATCGAGGTGTCCGACGAGGTCGGTATCCAGGTGATTCACCGCGGTGTGGGCGCCATCACCCAGAACGATGTCAATCTGGCAACCGTCGACAAGGCCGTTATCATCGGCTTCAACGTGCGTCCCAACCGTCAGGTCCAGGAGTTGGCGGACCGCGAGGGTGTGGAGATCAAATACTACTCGGTCATCTACAACGCCATCGAGGATATCGAGGCCGCCCTCAAGGGTATGCTCAAGCCGGAGTACGAAGAGGCCACCACCTCCCACTCCGAGATCCGCGAGATATTCCGCTCCTCCAAGTTCGGCAACATCGCGGGTGTCATGGTCCAGGATGGTACGGTCAAGCGCGGCACCAAGGCTCGTATCGCCCGCAACGGTGTCGTCACCATCAACGACCTTGAGATATCTTCCCTGCGTCGTTTCAAGGACGATGTCAACGAGGTGTCCGAGGGGTACGAGGCAGGTATCAACCTGGGCTCCTTCAACGACATCGAAATCGGCGACATCATCGAGACCTTCGAAATGCGCGAGGTCGAGCGCAAGTAATCACAGACGGACGGTATCGGGGGACCGGTGGTTGAAGTCGCCGGTCCCCATCGGATGCCAGGTCTGGTCCTCCGCCCCGGTTCGGGTCATCCCGTCCGGGGCGGACTTCCATGACAGACCATGAGAAAGGAACCAGGATGGGAACCAATCCGCGCGCCGTACGAATCGCGGCGCTGATTCAGCGGGTCATTGCGTCATCCTTGGAATCACAACTGCACGATAAACGGCTGAGTGGTGTCACCATAACCGAGGTGAGGGTGACCAACGACCTGCAGATCGCCAAGGTCTACTGGACCCAGTTGGGCCGGGAGGGTCGAGAGCAGGGTGAGCGGAAGCGTGCCCAGCAGGCCCTTCGCCAGGCCAGCGGGCGTCTGCGCTCCCTGGTCGGTGCCAGGGCGGGCCTTCGCCTGACGCCGACCCTGCGGTTCATCTATGATGAGGTGCCGGCCGAAGCCACCGAAATCGAGGATGTGCTCACCGCCGCCCGTCACAGGGACGAGGAAATCGCCAAGGCCAGGGCCACCGCCCAGTATGCCGGAGACCCTGATCCCTACCGTCATGACGATGACGAAAACCAGGATTACGAAAACACGGACCAGGACGGGACCGCGACCGGTGACGTCGACTTGGGTACGGATGGGGAGCAGGCCGCGGAAGCTGCGGGGATTGCTGAAGAACAGGACGATCAACCCCTCGGCCCCGCCTCCCGGACGGCTTCCATGCTGTCCTGGCCGGACGAGCAGTGACTGGTTCCTGGTTGTCGAACAACCAGGAATGGTCTCATCCTCATACTTCCCGTCGCCAGTGGTGTGCCGGTTTCGGCATCATCGGAACCGGCGCCCGGTGGTATCGCAGAGCACGAGGATGAAACCCGCTCCCCGTATGTAAGTTGCGCTGTATCGGTTGTATATGTGCCGGAAAGGTGGATGGTATGAAGGGTTCCGGACAGGAAAACCGGTCTGGTATTGTCCTGGTCGACAAACCCCAGGGGGTGACCAGCCATGACCTGGTGGCGGCTGTGCGTTCCACGCTGGGCATGCGGCGGGTGGGACATGCCGGAACCCTGGACCCTATGGCCACAGGCCTGCTGATTATTGGGTTTGGGCAGGCCACCCGCCTGCTCAAGGTGGTCGTCGGTCATGACAAGACCTATCTCGCCACGATTCGTCTGGGACAGGCCACAACCACCGACGATGCCGAGGGAAGGATGCTTCCCTCCGGGCCGGACGTCCGGCAGGCTGTCAAGGGTCTGGACCGTGCTGCCGTGGAGCAGACCATCGCCGACCACCTTACGGGTGATATCAATCAGGTGCCCGATTCGTTCTCCGCCATCAAGGTGAACGGCCGTCGGGCCTATGATCTGGCCAGGCAGGGCAAGGAGGTCGAGCTGGCGGCTCGGCCCATACACATCGCTCGTTTCGAGGTGTTGGATTACCGCACTCTGGTCCTGCCGGGCAAGGACATGGGCGGTGTCGACCAGCAGCCTGAAACAGGTGAGTTCGATAGGTCGTCATCCTGCGAAGGTGCCTTACCTGCAGAAGCACCCGGTAGCCCGTCAGGCGGGCTGGAAGTGGTGGATCTGGATGTGGTGGTGACCTGTTCCAGCGGGACCTATATCCGTGCCTTGGCCAGGGACTTGGGTGACCTGCTGGGCACCGGTGGGCACCTGACCAGTCTGCGTAGGACCAGGGTGGGTCGGTTCGATCTTGAGGCTCCGGACCTGGAAGACAGGTTGGTCACCGGGCAGGTCTCGGCCAGGACCTATACGGACCGTCAAGGTCAGACGGTCTCCAGGAACAGGGTCGATCTGGACCAGTCTTCCGAGGAGATACTGCGAGGCTCCATCAGCCTGGTCGATGCTGCCAGGCTGATCATGCCCACCATCGAGGTCGATGGGGAGGAGGCCGCCATGCTGGCAAACGGCCGCTTCCTGAAAGCGGGGGTCGAGGGGGCCACGGCCGCCATCGCCAGGGATGAAACAGGCCCATACCTCGCTGCCGTCCTGGTATCCCATGGGGGCCAGCTGTCGAAACCGGATGTCGTCTTCCGCCGTGATTCCCAGCGGTGAATCGTATTGCCTGGCTTTCCAGGCTGGGTTAAAGTGCTAATGAGTCTGGCCTTGTCCGTTCCGGGAAGGCCTCAACAGTCGACGGGACACAGATGAAAGTCAGCAGGTTGAAACCGAATCCGGCCGGTATCGTGGAGTGGCCGGTGCTGAGTACGACCAGGGGTTCCGTGCTGACCGTGGGTGAGTTCGATGGGGTCCATCGGGGTCATCAGGCTGTTCTGGAACGTGTGGTGGACCTTGCTGCCGAATCGGACTCCACAGCGGTGGCCATCATGTTCGACCCAAGTCCCAAACGGGTTCATCTCTATGCGGACACGCATGCCATGGCTGATTTGCCCAATGACCTGCTGGGCCATGACCCCGAAGAGGTCATGGGGGTTGATGAGCGCATCCGCCTTATGGAGGAGATGGGGCTGGACCGGGTACTGATTGTTCACTACACATTGGCATTTGCTGCCAAGTCATACCGCTTTTTCATCAGGCAGTTGGTCGACAGGCTGGGCATGCAGACTCTCGTTCTGGGCCGGGATGCTCGGATGGGTGCCGGGCGGACCGGCGATGTCGCTGCCATCGGAGACCTGGCGGAAGAGACGGGCATGTTCCGTTTGGATGTAGTCGACGACAGGGGTCCGGGATATGTCTCCCTGGGCGGGGACGGGGCGGTTGAACCCAGCGAAGCCTCCTCTGGTGAAGGGCGCCGGAGGGTCCGGGTCTGGAGCACCACGAACCTGCGTCACCTCCTGGCCGAGGGGCGTGTTCGGGAGGCTTCCGAGATTATGGGTCGAGTCCACTCGGTCGAGGGGCTGGTGGTTCATGGGGAGCAGCGGGGACGGGAGCTTGGTTTTCCCACTGCGAATCTGAGCAGTGAGCATAGCGGATATATGCCGATGGATGGAGTCTATGCCGGCTGGCTGGTCGACATGGGGCCGGTACGTGATGCCAGCCGAGATGGTGAGGGGGAGGGGCCAACCGGGGGTGTGGCCAAGACGCTTGACAGACATGTTCGTCTGGCTTCCGGTTCTCCCTGGCGGATGCCGGCGGCGATCTCCATCGGTACCAAGGAGACCTTCCAGTCCGAAGGCGGGCATGCAGAGCGGGTGCTGGAAGCCAATGTCATCACCGATACCTGGCTGGAACTGTATGGGCACCGGGTCCGTATCGAGTTCCTTGACTTCCTGCGTCCCCAAGAGCGGTACGCGGGTGCTGACGAACTCAAGGACCAACTTGCATTGGATGCTCAGCACACCGGCGTCTTGACCGACAAGGCGGTAGGGTAACCCGACAGGGCTCCGGCGTGATGCGGCAGCCCCGCCCAGATTGGAATCGTGGATGGGGCCGGCCTGGCCGGGTGCTTGTTCCGGTTCTCAGATTCTGGTTGAGATGATGACGATCGTGCCGCTCAGTACCGGGCTCCGAGTCGAAGATGAGTGATTGACATATGGGTGTGCCCCACCGATTGCAACCGGTGGGGCACACCCATACATACCTTGTCTACAGGCCTCGGAAGTGGCTGAAGAACTCCTTGGTCTTGGGATTTTCCGATTCGTCCATGACCTCGCGGGGAGTTCCGTTTTCGGCGATGACCCCGTTCAGGAGGAGGACGATTCTGTCTGCCGCGTGGTGGGCGAAGCTCATCTCATGGGTGGCCATAAGGATGGTGGTTCCCTTGTCGGTCAGCTCTGAGACCATCTCCAGGACCTCGCCAACCAGCATCGGATCCAGAGCCGATGTGATTTCGTCAAGCAGAAGGAGCTCGGGGTCGGTCATCAGGGACCGCACGATGGCCACACGCTGCTGCTGGCCTCCGGAGAGCTGGTCAGGATAGGCGCCGGCTTTCTGCTTCATACCAATCCTGTCCAGGAGTTCCAGGGCCCTCTCCCTGGCCTGGTCCTTGGGGACACCGTGGACCTTGATGGCACCCAGGGTGACGTTCTTCAGAACGTTCATATGGGGGAAGAGGTTGAACTGCTGGAAGACCACACCAATCCGCGACCTGCATTGATCCCGGTTCACCCGCGGGTCGGTGATGTCGGTGTCGCCCAGCCAGATCTGTCCATCGTTGACCCGCTCCAGCAGGTTGATGCACTTCATCAGGGTGGATTTACCCGACCCGGAGGGACCCAGGAGGGCTACGGTCTCGTGGGGCTTGATGTCGAAGGAGATTCCCTTGAGAACCTCGTTGCCTCCATAGGACTTGCGAACCTGGTCCAGGCGCAGGACCGGGGTTTCCCCACCGGTTTCGGGAACGCGTGTCGTGGTGTTCATACCATCCCTCCACTCTGCTCACGCTTGCGAAGTCTGTTGGAATACCAGTCATTGAGAAGAATGAAGGGCACCGAGGTGCAGATGAAGAGGACCGATGCAACCACATAAGGTGTGAAGTTGTAGCTGGTGGCCACCACGATTTGGGCTGCCCGTACCGCGTCGACGGCACCCAAGACCGAAATCAGCCCCACATCCTTCTGCATGGAGATGAAGTCGTTCATCAGGGCAGGGGCCACCTTGCGCAGGGCCTGGGGGATGACCACGATACGCATGGTCTGGCCCGAGGTCAGGCCCAGGGAACGGGCCGATGCCCGCTGTGAAGGGCTTACATCCTCAAAACCGGCCCTGAGGACCTCGGCCACATACGAGGAGTAGGAGAGAATCACGGCCACCGTGCCCAGGAGAGCCACCGGAATCCGGCCGAAGATGGCCAGTCCGGGAATGCCGAACCCGATCAGGTAGAGGACCACAATCATGGGGATACCGCGCATGATTGTGGTATAGACCTGGGCCAAGGCCCGGAGCGGGAAGAGGAAGGGGGAACGGCTGGTCCGGATCATGGCCAGGAGGGTTCCCAGAATCGCCACCCCGATTACTGCGAAGAAGAGGACCTGGAGGTTGAGCCAGAGTCCCTGGAGCACCTTGGGGAAGGCGAGGGCGAAGTACTTGCCCGAGAAGAAGGATTCCTTGACCCTGGGCCAGCCCGGGGCGTAATGGAGACCCAGGGCCACCAGGAAGGCCAGCACCAGGGTGCTGACGATGCTGGTGGCCACTGACTTCAGGTTCTGGTGACGGTCATACTGCTCCCGTTCCCTCTGAACCTCACTGATGTGTATTTGCGCGGTTGAAGACATACCTGACCGATTCTGATCCGTCTGTTCCGACTCTGGTCAGCCCAGGGTGGGGGTGGAGGTGTACTCGTGCAGCCACTGCTCCTGCAGCTTCTTCAAGGTGCCGTCCTTGTCCAGTTCGGTCACGGCCTTGGAGGCTGCTTCCGTCAGCTTGGAATCCTTGGGGAGGACGATGCCCATGCCCTCGGGATCCTCGGACCCCTTGATCTGACCGAGTACGGCGCCCTCTTTGACCTGCTTGGATTCGACGATGTTGTAGGCCGAAGGGGTATCGATGACCAGTGCGTCGATCTGGTTGGTATCCAGTGCCTGGGCCAGGGTGGCGTTGTCGTTGAAGGTCTGGACGTCCTTCTTGAGCTTGTCCTGTGCCACAGTGTATGAGGTCGAACCCACCATGGCGCCGATCTTGGCGTCCTTGAGCTCGCTCAGGGACTTCGCCGAGGCGTACTTGGAATCCTTGTGGACAACCAGGGACTGGGTGGAGTTGTAGTAGCTGGGGGTGAAATCGACGGCATTCTTGCGTTCCGAAGTGATCGAGAACTGCTGGATGTTCATGTCGAAGTCCTTGGTGCCCGGGGCGATGGCGGCATCGAAGGAGGTGCGGGTCCACTTGACCTTGTCCTTGCTGAAGCCCATCTTCTCGGCGACCGCGTAGGCGACGGCGGCCTCATAGCCCTTGCCGCTCTCGGGATCGTTGTCTTCGACGTAGGGCGTGTATGCGGGATCCCCCGTGGCGATGGTCAGGGTACCGGGATTGATGGTCTCTTCGGTGATGGCTCCCGACTTGGTGTCGTCCTTGGCCGAGGACGAGCCGGAACCGCAGGCCGCTCCCGACATCAGGGTAGCGAAGGTGAGTGCTGCGACCATGAACCTGGTCGTTGTCTTCCTGGTGAAGAGGGTCATGTGTGGATTGCTCCTTAGTGACAATGACTGTGGTGGCTACTGGGATCGGATCCGGTCAACAACCAGTCTCGGCGATAATCTCCTCAACCGTCCGGACGGGAACCATACTAGCGGCAAAGGTCTACCGGAGCGCGCCCGTACAGACATCCATATGGAGGATAGCACTTCAGTTTTTCTTATAAGGGCCTCTAGATTTCATCTATGCGACCAATGTTTGTCGGCCATGTCGGCGACCATCGAACCATGGACAGGAAACAGATCAGCACCGTGACCATTCAATGCGCCTTGGACAGGGAAGCGGCCCCAATCAGGGCCGCACTGGAGGGGCGGCAGGAGCTTGTCCTGCTCGGGAACCATGTGTGGACCGGAACCTATGCCGGCATGAATCTGGCGGTCTGCGTCGGTGGTATGGGAGTGGCCAATTCGGCCTCCTGCGCCCAGTTCCTGATTGACCGGTTCAATCCGCAGGCGGTGATTTTCAGCGGAATCGCAGGATCGATCAACCCCAACCTGGCCATTGGAGACCTGCTTATCGGGGCCGAGCAGCATTATGCGGAAACCAACACGGCAATCATTGCCGAGTGTCCTCCCTACCTGGAGTACTTCCCGGCTGATTCGGACCTTCTCCAAGCCGCCACCTCAGCGGCCGAGGCACTGGGCTACCAGCGGGCTGAATCCGTAGGGGACCTGGTCGCATCGGGGCGTTGGAGGGGACGCGATGCCCGCCCGGCACCGATAGTGGAACCAGGAGGGGAAAGGAGTGGCCAGGAGACTCATTTTGTGGTCGGCAACATCTCGACCAGCGATCGCTTCAACACCGCTCCTGAGGTGTTGGACGAGCTGGTCACCAGGTTCCGGGCCGACGGGGAGGCCATGGAGGAGGCCTCCGCCGCTCAGGTCTGCGGTAAGTGTGCGGTGCCCTTCCTCTGTGTGCGGGGCATCAGCAACCCTTGCGGCCAGGCCTATGATGACCTGAACAGCCATGAGGCCGATATGGATAGGGCCGCCGATGCCGCCGCGCGGGTTGCCCTCAAGACGGTCAGTCTGTTGAATCCTCAAGGATGAAGCCGTCGAAGGTGAAGCCGGGGCTGACCACGCAGGAAACCAACGCATCGCCCTGGCCTGGGAGGGTCCTCTGCCAGCATCCCTCAGGAACCAGATAGTGCCCGCAAGGGGTTGCATCGGCTGCGGTGTCTCCGCCCTCGGTCAGCTGTGATCCCAGCGTGATATCGGTCAGCTGGTCCGGCTCCCGGGCGGGGGAGTCGCCGTATCCTCCCAGTTGCAGATGGACGGGTGCCGGTCCGTGCCAGAGCCAGATTTCGTCGGCATCCACCTTGTGCCATGCGCTGGCATCGCCCTGGGCCAGGAGGAAGTAAATCAGGGATGAGAGCGGCCTCTCGCTGGCGGTGTCCATACGGGTGCTCCGCCAATCACTCACATACCAGCCGCCTTCGGGGTGGGGCTCCAGTCCCAGGCGGTCCACCAGGGAACGTGCGTAGGGACTCATGTCCTGTAGTGCCAAGCTCATAAGGGTCTCCGTCCTTCTCGGTTCAATCAGAAGATACCGGCATTGTAGGCCACCCGGCCGGATATGAGGGTGGCTCGGTTGTGGCCGCCGCCGGAGGCGACCAGCTCCTCCAGGGTCCGATCGATGGCGTCCGCGTTTTCCGTCCGGACGGGAATATCCATGAAGGCGAGATCGGCCAGTGATCCGGCGTTGATCTGCCCTATCCGGTTGGCTGCCAGATGCAATCCCATGGCGGAGGCCCCGTTCAGGGTCAGCATGTGGATCAGTCTGCGGGGGAGGTCCCTGCCTCCGTACCCTTGTTGGCGTGCCAGCCGGTACAGCGCAGCGGCCTCGTCCATAAGGTCCAGGCTGGGGGAGCTGGAGAGGGAATCGGTACCCACGCAGAGGGCATTTCCCTCCTTGAGGTACCGGCTTACCGGTGCGTCCTTGCCGGTGTTGGTGATTCGGTTGGACCTGGGGCAGAGGGCCACGGAGACCTGGCGCTGACGGAGGGTTCGACGGTCCTCCTCATCCGCCCAGACCCCATGGGCGATGTGCACGTCCGGCCCCAGGGAGCCCAGCTGGTCCACGAACTGGATGGCCGAGAGTCCCTGTCCCTCCCGCTTGTATTCTCGATAGCTGGTCCAGGTCTCGTCGCCTCGGATGGCGGACGATATGGCCCGTTCCGATTCAGGGGCCTCCGTTCGTGCCTCCAGGGGTGTTTCAGCCAGATGGATGTGGAGCCGCATGTTCAGACGCCTGGCGATGTCGGGCAGGTCCACAAAAGGCTCGGCCTCCAGGGTGTAGGGGGCATGGGGGCTGATGCCCAACTGCCGGACATGCTCCTCCTCCAGTCGATGCAGCTCGAGGTTGAGGCGGTACCGGCCCCTGTCGTCCCAGTCCTCGTTTCCCCAGCCCATGACCTCCCAGTAGGTGATGCCGTGCATACCTTGGGACACCATGCCCGCAGCCGCGTCCAGGTCGGTGACGATATCGGCCGCGGCCGTGGTGCCGGACTCGACACACTGACGGGCTCCCTCCATGGCCCAGTAGCGCCAGGCGTGGGGCAGGCTCTCATCGTCGTAAATTAGGTTGAAGGCCTCTTCCCAGGCGTGGAAGTCCTTGTACTCGCCTTGACCCACCTCGGCCATGCCCGTGTACTGCAGGTGGGTGTGGGCGTTGACCAGACCCGGCATGAGAATCCCGTCCCAGTACCGTTCGGTCACCTTGCCCCCGGGTGCCTCCTCCTTGAGCTCCTGGAGGACCCAGGCCCGTGTGCCCACATGGACCACCCTGTCGCCGCTTACCGCAACGGCCCCATTGACGATGACCGGTGCGGTGACGGGGATGACGAGCTTGGCGGAGTATACGGTCACATCCGCCAAGCGGTCTTCTCCCAGCCCCAGGTTGCCCAGTGCCGATGATGCTGTCTTCATGCCTGCGATTTCTCCCTTCGGGCATCAAAACGGGTGGTTCTCCAATCCTGGACGGTCTCGGATGCCTGATGGCGTACCTGGTAGCCGCGGGCCTCCAATGCCAGTGAAGCGATGCGCCTGTCGACCTGATCGGGGAGCCGGTGGACCCTCCGATCCAACTCCCTGCCATGCCTGATCAGATGGGCCAGGGCGGATACCTGGACGGCGAAGCTCAGGTCCATGATTTCAATCGGATTGCCGCCCCCTGCCGTGTAGTTGACCCCATCACCCTGGCTGATCAGGGTGAGCTCCGGCCCGTCCGGGACACTGATGGTCATGACCTCATCGACCTGGGAAGGGAGCCAGTTCGGGATTCGGTCCAGGGCCACCTCATTGGCGATTCCCCCAATGACGGCCAGGACCGCTCCCGATTTCATGGCTTGCATGTCTTCCAGGTCGATGGTGTGGGTGACCCCCGTGGCCGAGATGACCATATCGGCCACGGGCAGGGCCTCCGAGGTGTCCTGGGAGGGGAAGCCATCAAATACCGCACGGAGCGCGGCCCGGGGGTCGGTGTCGCTGACGCTGACATGGGCGCCCAGAGCCCGGGCGCCCAGGGCGAACCCGCGCCCGACAGGTCCGTATCCGACAACAAGGACCCGCTGCCCTTGGAAACAGTGTGCCCCCAGGAGTGATTGCATGGTGGTCAGGCAGGTCTCACCGGTGCCGTGGGCGTTGTCGAAGTCCGTCTTCATCAGGCTGTCGTTGACGGCGATGACCGGGAAGGTCAGGGCTTCATCCCTTTCCATGGCGGCAAAGGCCCTCACTCCGGATGTGGTCTCCTCGGCGACGCCCATCAGGTCCGCAGCCATGTGCGGGCGCTCGCGGAGAGCCAGGCGGGCGAAGGAGGCGCCGTCATCGATGATCAGGTTGGGGTTGATCCTGTCCATCAGGTCCAGGGCACCCTGCCTGGCCTGGTCGTCGTCCCAGGAGGAGTCGGCGCATACGGTGATTCCCTCCTGCTTGAGCTGATCGGCGACCCGCTGGTCCACGGCCCCGGGTTCGCAGTAGACACCCACCTCGGCCCCTGCACGCTTCAGCTCCCTGAGCAGCACGGCGGTCTTGGGTTCCAGGATCAGACAGGTGGCGATCCGTGCCGAGCCGAAGTCCACTTCGGACTTGAGCCTTGCCATAAGCCCGGTCAGGATGGGCATCCGGGATTGGGCCCAGTCTATGGCCTCGCCCCCGCTGGACCGACGCATATCCACCATGGTCTCCGTGGGGCCGAATGGCAGGTCGAAGTCAGCGGGATGGGGGCGGGCGGAATCCTCGGATGCGGTGGCGTCCACACTGTCGACATCCTGCACGACCATTCCCCACTCCTGGGCCTGGCTGATCAGTCGCTGACGCTGGCAATCGGTCATGGTGTCGTCGGGCAGGACCAGCCTGGCTCCGGCCAGTGACCGGTTGCTGGTTTGCGACATGGCTGCCGCCCAGGTGGGGAAGTCAGGGACTTCCCCATGCGCGTGATTGATGGGCATGCTATCTCCTGAGACTAGGGTTTCCTGCCATCTTATAGCCTTTCGGGCACCGGCCCGTATGGCTGTGGTCAGCGGACCCCCAGGGCATCCAGGGCATCGGTCAGGGTGGATACCTCAACAACCTCCAACCCGGGAATGGGCTTGGTGGTTCTTTTCCCCCTGGCGACAGGTATCAGGGCACGGGTGAATCCCAACCGGGCGGCCTCGTTCAGCCGATGGTTCAGTTGGGGCACCGGCCGTACCTGGCCGGTCAGGGAAATCTCGCCGATGGCGCAGGTGGTCTTTCCGATGGGCTTGGCGCTGGCGGCGCTGGCCAGGGCCGAGACGATGGCCAGGTCGCAACCCGGCTCCTTGGCCAGCCCGCCGGCAATCGTGGACACGTACAAGTCCTTGGTAAGCAGGTTCACATGCCCGTGCCGGTAGAGGACCGCAGCCAGCATGGACAGACGGTTGGCGTCGATGCCGTTGGTGTTCCGCCTGGGTGTCGGCAGGACGGAGGCTGTGACCAGTGCCTGGATCTCGATGGGCAGGCTCCTGTGTCCGTCAAGTGTGAAGGTGACACAGGTCCCATCCACCTGGTCCTGGGAGGCCGAAAGGAAGAGGCCGGTGGGGTCGGTCACCTCTTCGATGCCCTGCTCGCCCATGTCGAAGCAACCGACCTCGTCGGTAGGGCCGAACCGGTTCTTGGTCGCCCTCAGCATGCGCAGGGCGGTCTGGGAGTCGCCCTCGAACTGGCAGACCACATCGACCAGATGCTCCAGGGTGCGTGGACCCGCAATGGACCCATCCTTGGTTACATGACCCACCAGGAGGACGGGAATGTCATAGGTCTTGGCCATGTCGATCAGGGATATGGCCACCTCCCGTACCTGGGTCGACCCTCCCGAGATTCCATCGACCTTGTCGGAAACGATGGTCTGGGCCGAATCGACGATGACCAGGTCGGGCTTCTCCTGTTCGATAAGCCCCAGCACCGTGGCCAGATCTGTTGTGGAGGCCAGGAGGAGTGAATCCTTGACGGCCCCGACACGGGTGGCCCTCATGCGCACCTGGGCCTGGGATTCCTCTCCGGATACATAGAGGACCTTGGTGCCGTCATTGTTCCTGCCGGCCACCCGGCCAGCCGTTTCCAGGAGAAGTGTGGACTTGCCGATTCCGGGCTCCCCGGCCACCAATATGACCGACCCGGGCACGATCCCACCGCCCAGGACCCTGTCGAACTCGGTGAATCCGGTGGGTACCCTGGTGGGGTCTTCGGAACCTACCCGGGTGATGGGTTTCGCCTCTTCCGAGCCGGGCTTGGCCGGGCGTGTGTGACCTCCGCCTGCGGCGGAACCCGGCCCCTCAGCACTCCTGGATCGGGGTTCGCGGAACTCTTCGACGGTTCCCCACTGCCCGCATTGAGGGCAGCGCCCGAACCACTTTGCGCCGGTCCATCCGCAGTCGGTGCAGACGTATTGCAATCCAGTCTTGGCCATACCAGCACGCTATCCAAATTGAGCGACAAGGGGTAGTCATATTCACTCGGAGGTGGATGGTTCATCGAAAGGCGAATCGCTTGCAACGACTCTTCGCATCGGTCGCGTCGCGCCTATGAGAGAATAGGGGTATGCCAACTACTCCATCAACTGCTGTTCGTCGTCGCCGTATCAGGCTGGTCATCGCCCTGGCTGCCGTGGTTGTTCTGGTCCTTCTCTCCGCATTCGTCTGGCCTCATTGGGCCGTTAAGGGTCAGGGGCCAAACGCGGGAGCGGCTGCAACGGCCGGGCAGAGCCAGGGGCAGTCAGCCAAGCCCAGTCCCAGGATCGCCGCCGTGCCGCTTCCGGAGAACTCAAGTGAGTTGCTCAAGGCCATGCCCGATGCGGTCTCCAATTTTGCCCGTACCGAGGCCGAAGCCGCCACGGACTGGGGGGCCAGGGTGCCGGTCGAGGAATATACCCTGGCCTATTCCACCGGTCAGGACGGCGAGGAGGTGACCCTCCACCTGGCGCAGTGGACCAAGGCGGCTGATGCCAAACAGGCCTACGACGCCTTTGCGGCCGGGATGACCGGCAAGGAGCTTGCTTCCGGCAGGGTCAAGGCTGAAGGCGGAGCCACCGGTGTCTATGTGGAGAGGGAAGTCGCCGGGGATGCCAAAACCGCCCAGGCGCTATGGCAGAATGACACTGTTGTCTTCCAGGCTCAGGGGCCCAAGGCGGCCCTGGAAGCCTTTTACAAGGCATTCCCTCTCTAGTAGTCGCCCAAGCGGTGTACTATTGGGCAAGTTGGACACTTCCAGGTATATAAGGATCGGAGGCTCGGATGGGTTCTGTCATCAAGAAGCGCCGCAAGCGGATGAGCAAGAAGAAGCACCGCAAAATGCTGCGTAAGACTCGTCACCAGCGCAAGTAGCTTTATGACTTACGGCCCCCAGGGTCGGAGAAACCCCCGAATCGGTATGATTCGGGGGTTTCTTGTTTCTTCTGCTGCCTACTTGTTGGAGTTCGTCATGACTCGTGGGCCGTTGGGGTCGCCGACAATGACGGTGTCGACCATGTTCAGGAAGAGTCCATGCTCCACCACGCCTACGGTGGTGATCAGGTCCTGGGCCAGATCCTCGGGATGCTCGATCTTCTCCATGTGGAGGTCGATGACGTGATTGTGCTCATCGGTCAGTACCGGCTGGCCCTGGTCGTCGAGACGGAGGACGGGTTCGTAGCCCCGCTCCTTGAAGCGGTCCAGGACGTGGCGCTCGCCGAAGGGGATGACTTCCACGGGCAGGGGGAATCGGCCGATGGTGTCAACGACCTTTGACTCATCGACGATCCAAACGATCTTGCTGGAATTGGTGGCGACGATCTTCTCCCAGAGCAGTGCGGCGCCGCCACCCTTGATGCCGTCGAAGTTCTTGTCAACCTCGTCGGCGCCGTCGATGGTGATGTCGATATGGTCCACATCATCCACGTCAACGATGTTGATGCCGTATCCCTCGGCCTGTTCCTTGGTGCGGAGGGAGGTGGTGACCCCCGTGAACGTCAGCCCCTCCTCCTGCACGCGGCGACCCAGTTCATCGACGAAGAATCGCACCGTCGATCCGGTGCCCAGGCCGACGATCATGTCGTTCTCGACCAGCTTGGCCGCTTCGATGCCGGCGGCCATCTTCAGCCTGTCCTGTTCGGTCTTGTCCATTGTTCTCCTTATCCAGCCCCATTACGAGGTGTGGCCTATACAAAGCTTGGTTCCATAGTACGCGAACCCGTTCGTCATCTTGCTGCCGGGCGGTCAGTCATCGATTTCGATGCCGTGCAGGCGGAAGGGGGCCTGGTCGATGACCACCCTGCCCTCCTGGTCTATGTACCCGTCGATTTCAATCGAGCCGGTGATGTGGAGCCTGTGTCCAGCGAAGCTGGGGCTCTGCGAAGGGGGCGGGGTTATGAAGACCTCACCCTTGGTCAGCAGCCCCCGGGAGGTCGGGGGAGTGTCCGTCGGCTCTGCTGATGATGGGGCCCCGTCCTCTTCGGGCGGACAGGCCATGTCTGGTTCTGTGCTCTCCGGGGAATCAGGGACCTGTGTGTTCATTGCCTGTGCCGGCGGATCGTCATTCCGCTCCTCAGGTGCTGCATCTGCCGATTGTTTTAAATCATCCTGCTCTTCCGGCTCCGCTTGTTCATTGATGTCAGAATCGTTCTCAGGCGGCTGTTCGGCTTGCGACTGGGTGTTTGTGATTGACGAATCTTCTGTTTCTGCGGTCGTTGCTTCCATCTCTTCCTCCTCGGCGGGAAGCGGCCGGTCGTCGGAGCTGGTGGCGCTGCGCTTGCGTCCCCGGGCATCCAGAACGGCGGGTCCCCCATCCAGCTCCTGCTGTACCTCATCCGGTACCTGCAGTCCCTGGGTGTAATCGGAGCACAGGAGCGACTGCCACCCCTCGATGGGCAGGCATCCGGTGCGTCCACCGTTCTTGGCTGATTCGGCGTACCCCCGGGCCAGAGAGTCGACCTTCTCGTTGAAGGTATCGCCGGCATGGCCCTTGACCCATACGAAGGTCACGGACCCCTCGCGTTGCCTGATTTCCTTGTCGATGGCCTCAATCAGCTGGCGGTTCTTGACCGGCTTGCCTGCGGCGTTCTTCCACCCCTTCTTCTTCCATCCGTGCACCCACTTGGAGGAGCAGTTGATGGCGTACTGCGAGTCGGTCTGAATTACCAGGGAGTCGCTTCCGGGGTGGGCACGCAGGGCCTGGAGCACGGCGCAGAGCTCGCCGATCTGGTTGGTGCCGTTGCTGGCCCCTCCTGCGTCTGCATCCCCACCCTGGTGGTCGGCCCAGGCCCATCCCATGGGTCCGTTGGGATTGCTCAGGGCGCTGCCGTCTGTTGAGACGACCACGGTCTTATCGTTTGTCATGGTTTCCAGATTAGACAGCATGTCAGAAAACCCCCGCAACCAGCCAGTTTGGTTGCGGGGGTTTGAGATTGCGTATGCGGCTCAGCCCAGGGCCTTGTCAACCACCTGGCCGGCCTCGTCCAGGACCTGGTCCAAGGCCTCGGGGGAGACGAAGGACTCGGCGTAGACCTTATAGATGTTCTCGGTGCCGGAGGGGCGGGCGGCGAACCAATTGTTCTTGGTGGTCACCTTGATGCCCCCTATCCTTGCCTGGTTGCCAGGTGCCTCGGTCAGCTTGGCGGTGATGGGTTCACCGGCCAGGGTCGAAGCGGTGACGTCGTCGCCGTTCAGACGGGTGAACTTCTGTTTCTGTTCCAGGGTGGTGGGGGTGTCGACACGCGTATACCAACTCTGACCGAAGCGTTCGACCTGCTCCTGGTGGAGTTGGGCCGGGTTCTTCCCTGTCCGCGCCGTGATTTCCGCGGCCAGGAGGTCGGGAATCAGTCCGTCCTTGTCTGTCGTCCAGACCCGGCCGTCCCGACGCAGGAAACTCATGCCGGAGCTCTCCTCACCGCCGAAGGCGACCTCACCCTTGAAGAGGGGGTCAACGAACCACTTGAAGCCCACGGGCACCTCGACCAGTCTTGCCCCGATGGAGGCGGCCACGCGGTCGATCAGGGATGAGGAGACCAGGGTCTTGCCGATACCGGCGCCCTCGGGCCATCCGGGCCGGTTGCCCGAGAAGAGGTACTCGGCGCAGACGGCGATGTAATGGTTGGGATTCATGACTCCACTGCCTGGGCAGACGATGCCGTGACGGTCCGCATCGGGGTCTGTGCCGCCTACCAGGTCGTAAGCATCCCAGGCCCCGGCTTCGAGCCTGTTCACCAGGCCCTTCATGGCAAAGGGGGAGCTGGGATCCATCCGTATTTTTCCGTCGTGGTCGACGGTCATGAACCGCCAGGTTGGGTCCACCTCAGGATTCACGACACCGATGTTCAGCCCATACCGTTCGTTTATCAGGGGCCAGTAGTTGACCGATGCACCGCCGAGCGGGTCGATGCCCAGACGTACGCCCGAGGAGCGAATCAGGTCGAAGTCGATGACGTTGCCCAGGTCTGCCACGTAGTGCTCTCGGAAGTCGAACCGCTCCACCAGATCGGACTCGATGGCCTGCTCGAAGGGAATCCGCCTTACCTGCCGGTAGTCGCCCAGAAGCTCATTGGCTCGTTCGGCGATGGCATTGGTCGTCTCGGCGGGAGCCGGCCCCCCTGTGGGCGGGTCATACTTGAATCCGCCGTCGGTGGGCGGGTTGTGTGAGGGGGTCACCACGATTCCGTCTGCCAGGTCAGAGCCAGTGAAGCGCTGGGTTCCGTCAGCGGCACGGTTGTGGGTCAATATGGCTTGGGAGACGGTGGGGGTGGGGGTGTAGTCGTCGTTGGCGTCTATCCGAACCCGGACCCCGTTGCCTGTCAGTACCTCGATTGCGGTCTTCCATGCAGGAAGGGATAGGCCGTGGGTATCCCGCCCGAGGTAGAGGGGGCCGGTGACCCCCTCGGCCTTGCGGCGTTCGGCAATGGCCTGGCTGATGGCGACGATATGAGCCTCGTTGAACGAGGTGGTCAGGGCCGACCCGCGATGACCTGAGGTGCCGAAGGAGACCTTCTGGGCATCGTTGCCAGGATCGGGAACAAGGTCGTAGTACTTGCCGATCAGGTCGTCCAGGTTGATCAGATCATCAGGTGTGGCGGGCATGCCCGCATTCTGTGCTGCCATGCCTTCTATCATGCCACCGGCATGGGAGAACTATCCGAGGGGAGTGGGGGCAGGGAGGAAGGCGTCAGTCGGTCTGGGGCACCCGGACATTCAGGGCCTGACGCTCCACCTCAAGGGCGATGTGGCGGGTCTCTCCCAGGATGTCCCCGTCAACCTGTGCCAGGGCAGGGTCATCCAGCTTGATTTCCGCCCGGGGCCCCTGGAGCTGGACGATGGTCGAGTTGGTGGAAAGGGGTGACTTGCTGGCCTTGCGGGTGATGGTCTGGTGCATGACATCGCCGAAGAGGTTGGCCCAGCCTATGAGTCCCGCCGAGGTGTCGATGATTTCGAAGTCAAGGTTTCCGTCGTCCCAGGACGCGTTGGGCATCAGGGAGAATCCCGGAATCTCGCCGCAGTTGCCGGCCATGAAGGTGCGGAAGGTCACTGATGTGTTGGTCTGGGTCACTTGGTCGGGGCGGGTGATGGATATGTCGCCGGTGTATTTGGGGGCGAACAGGTGCTTGGCTCCACTGATGAAGTAGGCCAGCCAGCTCACGGTCTTCTTGAGATTGGGGTCCGTGTCGTCGATCATCAGTGCGTCGAACCCGATTCCGGCGATGATCAGGAAGGCATGCCCGCGGTCCTTGTCCTGTCCGTCCAGGAGGAACATGCGGCCCACGTCCACCAGGTTGGATCCGTGTGAGGTCGCCACGGCCAGGGCGGCGTCCAGATTGCCGACGGGAATGCCCATGTTCCTGGCGAAGAGGTTGCCGGTCCCGATGGGAATGATGCCCATGGCCTGCCCGGTTCCAGCCAGGGCGCTTGCCACTGTCCGAACCGTCCCGTCGCCACCGACGGCGACGACCACCTGGGCCCCCTGTTCAAGTGCCATCAGGGCGCATGCCTTCCCATCCCTGTCCAGCCGGGTCTCAATGAAGCGAAACTCACGGATGT
Source organism: Bifidobacterium sp. M0307 (assembly GCF_016100445.1). Taxonomy (NCBI): domain Bacteria; kingdom Bacillati; phylum Actinomycetota; class Actinomycetes; order Bifidobacteriales; family Bifidobacteriaceae; genus Bifidobacterium; species Bifidobacterium sp. M0307. The sequence continues at coordinate 1,208,896 of NZ_JACFSL010000001.1, read as the reverse complement.
GTTTGGCCTTGCAGTAGGCCTGGATGTGTTTACGGGTCTCGGCGGCCTGGGGTTTGGAGGGGTTGATGATGAAGGCGTAACTGACCTGGTCGTCGTCCCTGGCCTCCAGTTTGCGTGCGAACTCCCGCTGTTTGTAAGCGCGCATGAGGAGGGCCACCGCCGCAAAGACAATGGCAAGTCCTGCCAGAGTGCACAGGAAGACGACTGCTGGAGTTGGCATGATTCCATTGTGCCGTCCCTGGTGGCGAGGCATCGGGAGCCGGCCAGACATGAACGAATCCTCTACGTTGCCTGTCACCTTGCGCATTCATGATTCGGGGTGTAAACAATGCAAGGACGTGATGTGCCGCTTGAAGTCGGGCGTGACTGCCGATGCAGGTGAGAAAACGATGGTTGAAGGGTGATGATGGGGCTCAGCAATGGGTAAGTACCGCAGTGTGTTCGACATCATCGGCCCTGTGATGATCGGGCCTTCCAGTTCCCATACGGCGGGGGCCGTCTCCATCGGGAGAATCGGTCATATCCTTGCAGGTGGCATACCTGACAAGGCCATGATTCATTACTATGAGTCCTTTGCCCGGACCCACAAGGGGCACGGTACCGATTACGCCATCGCCAGCGGTCTTCTTGGCCTGGCCCCGGATGATCCCAAGGTTCCCAACGCCTTGGCCATCGCCTGCGGCATGGGTGTGGATATCGAGTTCATCGAGGAGGATGGCGACAGCCCCATCCACCATCCCAATACGGCCGTCCTGGATATGGAAAAGGACGGGAAGGTCGTCTCCTTCTGGGCCTGTTCCATCGGCGGAGGGACCATCGAGGTCCGTCGAATCCGAATGGATGGTTATGACATGAGGCCTTCCGGTCTCCTGCCCATGCTCTTCATCGAGGAGAACCATTCCCGGAGTGACTCCGACAAGGCGCTTTCAACCGTTGAGGCAATGCTGGGCCGGGGCGGCCATGTCATGCAGAAGACCATATATCCCAAAATTGATGGCGAGGGTCGGCGGATGATTGGTTTTGAGTTGGAGCATCCCCTCTCCGCGGCTCAACAGGACGAGATCGATGTCCTCGCGTCGCGGCTGATCTACCTTCACTGAATTCAAATCGAGAAATAAGGAATGTGTCATGTTCGGTTCGATTGCTGAGTTGGTCGGCGCTGCAGAGAAGACAGGGACACCCATCTCCGAGCTGATGATCCAGCAGGAGTGCGCCAGATCGGGGCGGACCCGGGACCAGGTCTGGTCGAGGATGTCGCAGGATCTGGATGTCATGCTGGCCGCCGCCAAGAAAGGGTCGGAGGGCCGGGGCGTTTTCTCCAAGACCGGGCTGAGCGGGGGAGAGGCCGCGCTCCTGGACAGGTATAGGCGAAGTCGGACCACCTTGAGCGGTGACACCATGGTCGGGGCGGTGGTTGCGGCCATGGCCACCAATGAGGTCAACGCCGCCATGGGGGTTATCTGCGCAACGCCGACGGCAGGTTCCTCCGGCACTCTGCCAGGGGTCATCAATGCCCTCAGGGAGCGGATCGATCTTTCCAGGGAGGGGCAGGTCAGATGTCTGTTCACTGCTGGGGCCTTCGGTCTGGTTACTGCCAACAAGGCGATGATTGCCGGGGCCACTGGTGGCTGCCAGGCCGAGGTCGGGAGTGCGTCCGCCATGGCCGCGGCTGCCGCGGTCGAAGCCGCAGGTGGGGATCCGGCAACCTGTGCCGAGGCATTCGCCATGGCGTTGAGCAACCTCCTCGGCCTGGTCTGCGATCCGGTGGCCGGACTCGTTGAGGTTCCTTGTATCAAGAGGAACGCCATAGGTACGACCAACGCCCTGATTTGCGCCGACATTGCCCTCTCCGGAGGGACAAGCAAGATTCCTGCCGACCAGGTGGTTGCGGCCATGAAATCCATCGGAGAGGCCATGCCTGCATCCCTGCGCGAGACCGGGGCGGGTGGTCTGGCCGATACCCCTGCCGGCAGGGAGTTCAGAAAGACCGTTTTCGGCGAATAGGTGCCGTAGGCGGGGTGGTCCGATTCGTTGATTACCGCGCCCCGGCGAAGCCATCCGTGTCGATTGGCGGAAGTAGAATCCAACTATGCTAGATATCCAGTTCATTCGCGAGCATCCCGATGTGGTTAAGGAATCCCAGCGAAAGCGCGGCGAGTCCGTGGAACTCGTCGACGAGGTTCTCAAGGCCGACGACCAGCGCAGATCGGCGCTCCAGGCCTACGAAACCTCCAGGGCCGAGCAGAAGTCCTTGGGCAGACAGGTGGCCTCGGCATCAGGTGATTCCAAGGCGGAGCTGATTGCCGGGACCAAGAAGCTGGCCGAGCAGGTCGGACGCAACAAGACCGCTGCTGATGAGGCTACGGCCGAATACACGAATCTCCTGTGGCGATTCAGCAATCTCGTGGAGCCCGAGGCACCCGAAGGCGGAGAGGATGATTACGTGGTCGTCAAGCAGGTCGGCACGCCGCGGAACTTCAAGTCCGAAGGCTTCGACCCCAAGAACCATCTGGACCTGGGTGTGGGTGTGGCTGGAATCGACATGCGCCGGGGCGTCAAGATCTCAGGATCCCGCTTCTACTTCCTCCGGGGAGATGTGGCCCGTATGGAGATCGCCATGCTGACCATGGCCGTGGATCAGGCGCAGGAGCATGGCTTCATCCCGACCATCACCCCGACACTGGTCCGCCCCGAGGTCATGGCAGGCACCGGCTTCCTCAATTCGCATGCAGATGAGATATATCGTCTGCGTGAGCCCGATGACCAATACCTGGTGGGCACTTCTGAGGTGGCCCTTGCCGGTATGCATGAGGGCGAGATTCTCGATTTGTCCGATGGGCCCCTGCGTTACTGCGGATGGTCCAGCTGCTACCGCCGTGAGGCAGGCGCCGCCGGCAAGGACACCATGGGCATCATCCGCGTCCACCAGTTCAACAAGGTGGAGATGTTCGTCTACTGCAAGCAGGAGGACTCCCGCGAACAGCACCAGCAGCTGCTGGCCATGGAGCAGGAGATGCTGGAGAAGGTCGACGTGCCCTATCGCATCATCGATACGGCGGCGGGCGATTTGGGATCCTCTGCCGCAAGGAAGTTCGACTGCGAGGCCTGGGTGCCTACTCAGAACCGTTATCGCGAGCTGACCTCCACCTCCAACTGCACCGAGTACCAGGCCCGCCGTCTGAACGAGCGTGAACGCCTGGAAGACGGGTCGACCCGCTCGGTCAGCACCCTGAACGGCACGCTTGCCACGACTCGCTGGCTGGTTGCCATCCTGGAGAACCACCAGAACGCCGACGGATCCATAGTGGTACCGGAGGCCATGCGCTCCTATATGGGTGGCAAGGAGGTCCTTGAACCCACCAAGTGGGAGGTCTGAGCCTGATTTGCGGTGCGGCCCGCGACCCTCGGCGGAATGTCGATGGAGCGGATGTCGTATCATGATAGTTGTGCCTGATGGTTCAGGCTCATGGACAGGTGTCTGAGCGGTCGAAAGAGACGGTCTTGAAAACCGTTGAACGAAAGTTCCGCGGGTTCGAATCCCGCCCTGTCCGCACGGCTGGCCCTGGAAGAGATTCCAGGGCCTCTTTGTATATGGGGCGACGGGCGTGAAATGCGCGAGGACGGTGCGTCTTGGCCCTGTATCGGTACTATCGTGGCAGCGTCGGCGATGTTCATATGAAAGGTGCAGAATCATGACCTACTTCGTCACTATCGTCTCCCTGTTGGGTGACTGGCTCCTTTTCACCTTCCCCCTGTATCAAGGGTTGATGGAGCTGAACGACTACCAGGAGCTCCTGGTGGGTTTCGATGAGATAAGCGGGAAATGGAAGATGATATCGCCCTGGTGGTGGTTGGTTCCCGTGGTCAAGATACAAAAGGAACGTACCCGGGGGTACAGGATTTTGCGCGAGGCCACCAAGAGCAAGAGTGAGCGGCATCGGGCGCTCAGTTTCATCGATAAGGCCACAGCCTGGTACTTCGTCGCACTGGCCGGATGGTTGAAGATGATTGCCTCCTCCTACGAGGTCCTGGAGGCCTTTGGCTGCGGCGAGGCAGTTTGGCTCCTCATCGTCATGGTTGTGCTGATGACGGCCGGCGGCCTCTTCAATGCCTACTACCGTATCGGGAAGAAGCGTGTAAGCCGTAAGGAGGAGGAGCTCAAACCGGGGGATGAGGTCAGCAACGACTGACTTCTCGCCGCTCACCTAGCCTCCCCGCCAGGGCAGCTTACGTAAGGGTTTCAGATGGTGGCCAGGTGGTTCAGAGGATGGACAGGCACCTGTCGCATACCCTGATGACCTGGCTGTTGGTGATGGCGACGATGGGGAGGGAATCCCGGTACTGCTCGATGATCTGGTAGTTGGTTTCGGCGAAGGGTTCCTCGGTGTAATGCGGTAGTGGATGGAAATCCACCAGGTTGAGTCCCTCGGTGGAGGTCAGGTCCGGGGCTGCCGATCTCGGGTCCATGGCCTCCAGGTAAGCGATGTCCGGTCCGGTGACGACGGAGCCTGCTGACTCGCCGATATAGAGTTTGCCGCGGTTGACCTGGTCCTTGATCTGCTCGCCGGCACCGGTCTTCTGCAGTTCCTGCAGGAGAAAGAAGGTATTGCCTCCTGACAGGTAAATCAGCTCATCCTCTTCCAGGCTCTTCCTGATGGTGTCCTGGTCGGCGGTCGATATCTCCAGCTCGTCAATCCGGCATCCTAGGTCGGCAAAGGCCTTGCGGGCATCCTGTACGTACCAATCGGATTCCTCTGGCAGGTTGGCCGTAGCAATGAAGGCGACGGTCCGTCCTTTCAGGGAATCTCCGGCAGCGTCTTCAACCTTGTCGGCTACTTCGGCGAACGATGAAGTCAGGAAAAGCTGTTTCATTTCTGTCCTTAGACATATGGGCGAGACTCCGTGCCCGGGTTATGCAGACCTGGTTTCCATCTTCACCGCGTGGTCCGCCTGTTCACTTGCATTCCCCTGGCAGTATACCGCCGGTTGTTTCCAGGTCGGGGCAGGCAAGGAAAGGGCGTCTTGTAGTTCAGCCTGGTTACCATATGGACCATGGGTACGCGGGGAGAGGGAATCGGCGGTTTTCAAACGGATGAAGAGGACGGACGCATCCGTCATCTGCTGTTTTCCGCACGAGGGGTGCTGGTCGATTGGAACCCCCGCAAAGCGCTGGTAGGGCAGTATCCTCAGGGCGTCATCGACATGGTTCTGGATCCTTGCGACGAGTGGGGAATCTGGCGTTATCGGACCCTGATGAATCTGGGCTGGGACGAGGAGCGTGCCCTGGCTGATTACGAGAGTACCCATGGGCCTGCCGTGGCCTGGGTATTCCGCCTCTACCTGGAGCGATTCGCCCTGACGATCACGGGAATGCAACCCGGCATGGACGAGCTGCTTGATGACCTTCACGATCAGGGCTTCACCTTGTGGGGACTGTCCAATACCACACGGTCCCATGCCAGGTTGGCTGAACGGAAACTGGAGACGCTCGGCCTCCTGGATGGCGCCCTTATATCCGCTGAAGAGCATGTGCAAATGCCTGATTCTCTGTTCTTCCAGCTTGCCCTGCGCCGGTTTGGTATATCTCCCACCCAGGCGGTTTTCATCGGTGACTCACCAGATCAGGTGGAAGCCGCCGAGTCCTGCGGAATAAGGAGCATCCTCTTCAAAGGCGCAGACCATCTTCGTGAGGAAATACTGAAACTGTCATGACTTCCTGACTTTGATCCAGGGATCTCAACGTACGCATACAGCAGGCAGATGCGTCTTATCGGTAGGCGCCCGAATGCCTGTCCTGCATCAGACGATGCGGCGGTCAGCCGCCCAACGCGTGAGCTCGCTTCGGTTGGAGAGCTGGAGTTTGCGCAGCACGCTGGAAACGTGGGTCTCCACCGTCTTGACCGAGATGAAGAGTTCGGAGGCCACCTCCCGGTAGGTGTATCCGCGAGCAATCAGGCGCATGACCTCCTGCTCCCGGGAGGAGAGTCTGTCCAGTTCATCGTCCTGGGCGGGTAGGCCGGTCTCTGTGGCCTCGTCGTCCTGGAAGGCCGAGAGGACGAATCCCGCCAGTTTGGGTGAGAAGACCGCATACCCTTCGTGAACCTGGCGGATGGCTGAAATCAGATCGTTGGAGGAGATGGTCTTGGTCACATACCCCTGAGCACCGGCCCTGATGACCGAACCGACGTCCTTGGGCGAGTCGGAAACGGACAGGGCCAGGAAGACGGAGTTCGGCGAAAGGGGGTGGGACCTGGTCAGGATTTCAGCACCTCCGCCACCCTGCCCGCCCGGTACGTGAACGTCGAGGAGGACAACATCCGGCTGGGTCTCCCGCACCATGAGAATGGATGATTCCACATCCGGGGCCTGCCCGACGATGCTGAAATAGGGTTGGAGCGTGGCGATGACGCCGGTGCGGAACATCTCATGGTCGTCAACAACGGCGACACGTATTGACTGAGTATCATCCGGCCTGTCGGCGGAGGCATCGATGCCTGAATCCGGACCGTCCCCGACTGTCCTCCGACCGCCGTTCTTTGCGGTCAAATCATGGTTTTCCACAAGCAGAATCCTATCATTCCGTCGTCTGTCGGAGGTTTCGGCCTCCATTGGTCTCTTGCTGTTTGCCCGCCTGCTGGCTGGCTGTCGAAAGAGGCATGTGCATCCTCACCTCTGTGCCCCAGCCAGGTCGTGAAACTATCTCGACCGTACCGCCCTGTCGCTTGATGCGTCCCACGATGGACTGCCTGATGCCTAGACGGTCCGGTGGCACCTTGTCCATGTCGAAGCCGGAACCGTGGTCTCGCACGAACAACTCGACCTTGCTGTGCCCGGCCTCGCAGTATACCGATATGGGTTCGCCCCCGTGGGTCACCGCATTGACCAGGGCCTGGCGTGAGGCATCGAGAAGGGCGTCCGTCTGGGCGCAGGGCATGGCATCGCCGACGGTGACCACCTCGATTGGCCTTCCGAACGAATCCTCGATCTCGGCGGCTATGTCGCGGATACCGGTCCCTACCGACCGCTCCGAGGGGGTCCGGTCCTGGTAGAGCCAGTTGCGCAGGTCGCGTTCCTGGGACCTGGCCAGGGTGAAGACGGTCTGGGGATTGTCGGCATGGAGCTGGATGAGTGCCAGGGTCTGCAATACCCCGTCATGCAGGTGGGCGGTCATGTCGGCGCGTTCCTCCTCGCGTTCCTTCAAAGCGCTCTCCCTGCTGAGTTGGTGGATCAGGGAGCCGATCCAGGGTACGGCGACGGCCGTGATTCCCAACAGGAGTATGGCTGCCATCGACATCATGGTCAGCGCCCGGTTGAGCGGGAGGGTGGAAAGGAGGAAGGTGATGACCGAAGCGAGTATGAGGCCCAGGCTGGTCAGTAGGAGGGGGATGCGGAGACCGGAGTCCCCGGTTTGGATCCAGGAGAGGCCGATGCCGGTCAGGAAGAGGAGAGCCGGTATGACGACCGCGGGTCTCACGTTGCCGATGAGCATGAAGAGGGCCAGGAGCAGAAGGATGACGCCCAGACCTGCTATCAGTTTCGGCCTGGAGGTGTTACCAAAGAGCTGGCCCAGGACAGTGCGCTGCTTCTCTTCGGGGTGTTGACCAGGGTTGGGGGGTGTGTTGCCCCGTGAGAGAGGGGACCGACTCTGGGGAGGGACCATTGCTGCGGCAACCGGGTCTCCGGAGGGAAGTGTCAGCCAGAGGAAGACATACGGTATGGCGCCCACAAGAGTCAGAGCCAAAAGGAGGGCGACGATGCGCACCCACCCCACCTTGATGCCGAGATGAAGGCTGATTCCCATGCAGACACCGCAGACCATACGTCCGTCTTGGGGGCGCATCAGAGGAAGCCTTGCAGGATGGATGGGGGTCGGGAACTGTTCCGGATAGGGACGTTCCTGCCATTGGTATACCTGCTGGGGCGGCACCCCCTGCCGGTTTTCAGGATTCTGTTGCGAACCAAACCGACCTTGGAAGTTCCTCTGTGTCGAGTTCATGTTTCCATTATTTACCGTCTGGAGTAATCAGGGGGAGGTTTCAGGGTTTTTCAGGGTCGAATCAGGGTGTTTCCCTATGCCCGGGCAGACTTCTTTCTGCTGTAATACAAGTATGAGCGGATATCAAAACAATCGTAACGGGCAGCCCGATGAAAGGCTGAGCGATAAGCTGTTTCGGATGAGCCGGGAATCCTATCTGGTGCGTCCGGATGACAGGTGGATTGGTGGGGTCTGTGGTGCCATCGCCCGGCGTATGGGCTGGAATGTGGCCCTGGTCAGAGCCGTGATGATTCTCTGCGTATTCCTGTTCGGGGCTGGCGCAGCCTTCTACGGGTTCGCCTGGTTCGTATTCCCTGACAGCTACGGAGCCATCATCGCCGAGGATATACGTGACGGGCGGTGGCAGGGTTCCATGGTCGGCATCATCATCTGCTGGCTCTTGGCTGCAGGGGCCTTGGGAATCGGAGTGGCTTCCTTCCTTATTGCGGGACTCCTGCTGTATTGCCTCATCAGATGGAGCAGACAGGAGGCCTTGCGGTACTTTACCGGCAACGATGGCCCCGGCGGAGGTCCAAATGCCGCCCCGGGGTATGGCTCAGGACCGCTCGGTCCCTCCCCGGCAGGTCCTGGCCCATACGCTCCCGGGCCATGTGGTGCGCAGGGGCCATACGGAGCAGGTCCTTACGGTTATGGTGGCAATGGTTCCGGCGGCTACAACCCGGGTGCGGGTGCCCCAGGTGTCAATGGTCCCAATACCGGTGGTCCCGCCCCCTATGGGGCTGGTATAGGTAACAACGGTCCTGCTGGGCCCAACCCCCATGGTCAGGGGATTCAGAACCCTGGCCCCTACGCCTTGGGTTCCGGCGGTCCCGGTTGGCAGGGCGGACCGCAACCTCAGGCCCCCGATTCCTTCCCCGACGCAGGGCAACTCCATTCCACCGGAGTTGGTCCTGACCTGCATCGGTCCAGTGCCGGTGGCGGACCGGCCTCCCCAGGCGTTCACGCGGCTTCTTACCCTTCTGCGAGCGCTCCGGTTCCGGCCTATACCGGTCTGTCGCCGGAGCCTCGGCCCCGTGTACGCAGGCTGCGTCGGAAGCCCGCAGGCCCGGGGTTGGTCAGCCTGATGCTGGGGCTGATACTGGTCTCTGGCGGAGTTGTCTGGATAGTGGCCGTCAATCCATACCGCGGCCTTCCCGATACCATGCGGATAGCGCTGGTCTGGGCTGCTGCCGTGACCCTGGTGTTGGGAATCACCATCCTCGTTCTGGGATGCATCGGGCGGCGTTCCGGAGGGCTGACCCCGATTGCGATTATTTCGGCCCTGGTTGTTTTGGTTTTGAGTTGCATCAGTATATGGGTCGGTAATACGGAATACGCCGTTCGCTCCAACCTCGATACCTACCGCACGATCCGCGTGGGTGAGGGTGGCAGAACAATCGGATCGACCAGAGAGGAGATGGAGAGGTACAGGTCCGGAATTCTCCTGAAGGGTGATGTCGACCACCGGGGCAAGGCGATCATCGATCTGACCGACTTTGAAAAGAACAACGGCACCCATCAGGTCGAGATGACCGACTCGGACAGTTCGACCTCAGGCTGTCCGACCGGTGAAATCCGTCTTGCTGCGCTATTCGTCGATATTGAGGTCATCCTGCCCCAGGGTTGCACGTATTCCTTTGCACATCCGGGCGACGACCTTCTCAACTACGGACCCGATGTCGAGCCACGTCTCCTGATGAACGGGGACTGGTGGAAGCAGCAGATTCAGGACAGGAAAGAGCACAACCTGGTGCCTTGGTATTGGAGTAATTTCAATCAGGGCGACGACAAGCACAGGCCGGACAATCCGGAGTTGAATATCATGCTTCGGCCGGACATCGGAGGCCACCTCGAGGTCACTACAAGGGGTACCGCCACCCTGCCCGAGAGGAAGGTGGTTGAGAACGACAACCACCGAAACAGGTACCGTGACGACGATGATGATTGGTACTCGGATGAGGAGGATGGGGACGATGAGTGAACTGACGGATTCCGAGAAGGACAAGGGTGAGATGGGTATGGAGGAAGTGAAGCCGACCGGAGTGGAAACCGCTGAGACGGAATCGACGGGTACGGACCCATCCGTGACGAATACGGTTGAGGCGAACAAGGCCGCAAGGGATACCAAGGCATCTCTTGGAAGCGATGCGCCCGTTGAAGCTGCCGATAAGGGCGGGTCGGATACCGATACGTTACGTATGGATGAAACGAACACGACAGGGGCGCCGGCATCGGGGTCAGGTCCTCAGAAGGCACCCTTCCAGCCCAACTCCGCTCCCATGTATCGGGCCCCCAGGCAGCCCGAGCCTGCACCGATACGGCCTACCGGAGCAAGCACCCCGACCATCGTTCTGGGATGCATCATTTCCCTCTTCGCCCTGGTCTTCCTTATCCTGGGCCTGATTTACCTCCACTACGGGCAGAAGATGACACAGGCCCTCAACTGGTCGGTCATTTTCCCCGCTTTCTTTGCGGTCATCGGCTGCCTCCTGGTGGTCATTGCCATCATGTACTGGATGTCGGGAATGTACAGGCGGCACCGAGATTCCAAGAATCTGCGAGGAACAGCCGAATTCCAGGAGGATCAATCGTCACAGGTGAGCGAGAAGGACGCTTCGGCGGTCAATCGGTCAGATACCGGGCCCACGGTCAGAAGCTGAACAGCCCCCAGAAGGCCAGGGTGGCGAGAATCATGATGGATCCGGTCACGGTCAGGACCAGGGTGAGCCAGTGTTCCCAGCCTGCTGCCAGATGGATTACATGGGGCGGCACCTCAGTCCCTTCCTCCTGATTGTTTGAAGGAACCCTGATTACAGCCCGTGTAATCAGCGAGGCCAGGACCAAGCTCAGGACCAGGGCCAGGCATCTGAGCCCGGTCCATCCTGCCACGGATGCTGACGACAGAGGTTCGAGGGTCAGGGCGTGGCGAACAACACGCAGCGCATACCAGACCAGGAGCCCCATAACGACCAGTGACCCCAGACCCAAACCACATAGTCTGACGGCAATCCCGCTACCGTATCCGGTTGTTCCGGCCCGAGCCTCTTCCGGGTCGCGCTGCAATTTCCGCTTCCTGACCCAGGCTGCCAGGGCTGTCCCGCAGGAAGACAGGAGCGCAAGCAGGAGGAGGACAGGTCCGCCCACCATCAGTATCAGGAGTGTGTCCAGTGAGCGCAGGAGCCCAGGGCTGGTCTTCTGGGGTGCGGCAAAGAGCTGATCGGGGCTGCTTCCGGCAATCATGGGCGTTGCCCACTGGTCGGCACCGGTGCCCTCGGCAATCCCGTTGATCCAATCCTCCAGGTCGTGCGTGTAATGGGACTCCAGCGGGAGCCCATCCTTGGCCAGGCGCGATCCGGTTCTGATTTGATGGTTGGTGGGGTAATACCGGACGGTCATGTTCCGGTTGCCGGCATTCCGGGTGCGGCGCATGATTTCCCTGGTCCCCTGTTCCACTGGCATGGAGACATCCTCGGTACCGTAGTTGACCAGGGTCGGCTGGGTGATGTGGTCAAGATAGGGGAGGGATGCAAAGTCGGCATATTCGAGGCCCAGGGATGAGAAGTCCATCCCCAGGAGTTTCGGTATGACCTTCTTGATGCCCGACGGGGCCTTGATCAGATCGAGATATGAGGTTGCGGCCATGGGCATCTGCTGGCGTCCCGGATAGACGGGGGCGGAGGTCAGGATGGTGTAGGCCACGTCATGTCGGCGGGCGGTCATGATGCTTGAAATCCATGTGCCCTCGGATTCGGCGTATATGCCGACCATGGCCGGGTTGACTCCGGGCCAGGACCTCAGCTTTTCGAAGGACTTGTCGTAATCTCGCGACATGGCCTCGTAGTTCCTGTGCAGGGTGGAATACGTGTCCAGGCGCTTGTCGGGTACCAGGGTGGTGATGCCTGCCGAGGCCATGGCTGAGGCAAGATCTCCGTATACCTCGGAAGCCTTGCCGGTTCCTGCCCCGTGGATGAAGAGGCAGGCCGGCCTGGGGCCGGGGGCTCCCACGGGTTGGCGCACGATGGCATCGATGGCATGTCCAGGAGCCAGCTCGATTTGGATCTGGCTCTCCCGTACCTTGTAAGTGCCTTCAGGGGTTGTCGGCCCTTTTGTGGAGGCGATGGCCGTCTTCCTGGTGTCGACCTTGATATGGTCTTGGTACCGTTCCACCTGCCAGTTCGTGTTCATGGCCGAACCCAGCTGGACAAAGGCCACCAGGATGATGATGTATGTGGCCGCCAGGACCATCAAGCGTTTTCCGATTCGCACTGGACCAACTTTAGCGAGTCCCTGACCCATACATGGTGCGAGGAGGTCTCGCCCTGCCTAGGACTGCGCCCGCTCAGCCTCATCCAGGCTGTTGAACCCGTTCTGCTTGACTGTGAACAGGATTGTCTCCGCCGTCAGATTTCGCCCTTGGGATGCCATATCGGCAATCATCCGCTCATACAGGCCCAGGGTCCTGGCTGAATAGGTGCTCAACTCGCCTCGGAGGTAGGTTTCGAACGAGGTGGAATCAGGGGTGTCCTGGCTGGTTCTGAGCACCCTCATCTCCCTGCCAAGTCTGGGGTAGCGCTCGCGGAATTCCTTGGCCCAGGCCACCTGCTGGTCGATGATGGCCTCCTGTCGGGTCTGACGCTCGATGCCCAGTTTCGGCAGGTAGGGGGCGATGTCGCGCCGGTACTGGTCGGGGACCGTGGACTCCATCATCCTTCCGTACTTCTCGGTCAGGAGGTTGCGCCCCGTGGCATCGGCCTGGTTCAGGTCGTCACCATAGCTGGATAGGAGGTCGGCCGGCCAGGTCATGAACTGGCTCAGTCTCATCTGGTGGAAAACCAGCCAGTTCCCCTGGCAGTTTGCGGGGCCGCCCTCGTTGTTGACACCTTGGAACTGAGCCCACTCGTGCCTGACGATATCCTCCCGCAGGGATTCGTCGTCCCGCTGGTCTTGCTCGTCGCCTTCGCTCGTCATTCGACGTCCTTTCCGGATTCGCCCCGTTTTGCTGCCCTTCGAGGGTCCTTTAGATGCTGTGCAGGACCGGGTCGGTGCCATGGATATGTGCCTCGATATAGGGGCGCTGCCATTCCAGGAAGGTCTCCTGACTGTTCGTGAGCCCCTCGGCCTGCAGTTCATGGACGATCCGAGCGCAGATGCCCTCTATCTTCTCCTGTACCTGCTTGGCGGCAGGGCCTGCCCCCTGGCCGCCCTCGCCGAATCCGGCTCCGCCGTAGCAGGCGGCCGAGGCGAGCCTGAGAATGTCCTCCAGTTCCTGGGTGACCTCTCCCAGCCGGGCGGCCATGAGTCTGCTGAGACGACGCAGGGCCGCGAACTGCCACTTGTAGTAGGGGAGGTAACCGACGGTCAGGGGGTTGTTGACCAGGAAGACCAGGGAGGCGGTGGCCCGAACGAATTCGTTGATGGAGAGCATCGCCGCCGCCCCATCCCCACGTGCCAGGGACCTGGGAAGGTTGTACTGACCCGCCTGGGATATCATGCCCAGGCGGCGCGATATGAGGCTGAAACGCACGTCATCCGGCATGTTCTTGAAACCCTGCCGGACTGAGAGCATCCTGCCCAGGGGGTCGGCGAAGATCTTCCCGTTCGTGGCGGCGGCCAAGGTCGGCTCGTCCAGGAGGAGCCACTCGTGAGGATGATCCTCGGGAGGCGCCTGCCTGTACCCGGTCAGGGATTCGAAGAAGTCGCCGATTTCAAAAACGCCGACCCTCCTGTTGGCCCCCTTGGCCCGGACGCTGTCGGTACGGGGATGGAAGCCCATGAAGTCCTGGGGGAGGGCCAGGTAGTCGGCTTCCAGATCCTCTCCAATGGCCTGGTAGTCCTCCTCCGTCAGCCAGATGCAGAACCCTGGTCCGAAATCATGGTCCCTGGAGACGGCATCGTCAAAACCGTAACAGTCCGACCCGTGCCCCATCAGTCCTACCGCCATACGACTGAAATACCGGGGGTACCTTTCTTGAATCATGGGTTTGCCGATTTGCTCCCAGTATGCCTTTGATAGGGCCAGCCCACTGATGTCAGGTGTGGCCGAAGTCCTGTGGGAATCCGGGTTGTGTCCGGTATCTGAATCGTAGTCGGTGCCGGTATTCCCTTCATCCTTCAACGGATGTGCGGTGGTGGGTAGGGAGGCATCGACGGCATCGGGATTCTGTCCGGCCTCTTTGGCTGCCTCTTCGGCCTGGTCGAGGTTCTGGCTGGTGATGGTGTAGTAGTCGCTGCCCTTGCCATACCTGGACTCGGTGATTGCCAGGGATTGACGATAGGCCTGTACCGCCTGGTCGAACCGGCCGGCAAAGAATCTGACCTGGGCGTATCCGGCCAGCGCCGAGGCGTAGTGGGCGCTCTCCTCCAGATGGCCTTGCCGGTAGATTTCCAGTGCTTTGGCGGCGTGGTCCGTGGCATCCTGAACGATTGCCTCGCGTTTATCCTCGTGCTTGCCGTCCGTACCCTCCTGGAGGAGCAGGAGGGCCAAATTGGTGTTGGTCGATGCCAGATCCAGGTCTGCTGAGGGATCGGGGCTCGAGTCCTCCAATATAGTCATCGCCTGGCGTAGTTCCTGCTCGGCCTGGTCGAACCGCCCGGTCTCGCTGTAGAGCATGGAGAGGTTGTTGTGCAGGGCTGCCAGCCTTCTATCATCGGGTTTGAGGGTTTTTGCTGCCGAGGCCAGGGCCTGCCGGTAGAGGTCCTCTGCCTGGTCATACTGCTTGGCAGCGCGCAGGCCTGTGGCCGCATTGATCAATGTGGTGGTCCAGGCCTCGGAGCCTTCGATTCGCATCCGTGTGGCCAACTCAATGGCTCGCTGGATAATCCACATGTTCTCCTTGTGCCGTCCCTGGGAGCGATAGAAGCCCATGGTCTCGTTGAGTACGGTCAGGAGTCCTGCGTCGTCTCCGGCGTTTTCGGCATCCACCAGGGCCTGCTGTAGGTAAGGTTCGGCGTCGTCCTTGGCCTTGCCTGCCTGGAAGATGGCATCCAGGCCGTCCAGGAACGCCTGGCTGTCAAATTCCCCATCAGTCTGCATATGTGCCGCGGAGTCTTCCCCCTGATGATTGTCGGCCTGCCTGTCGTCGACCATGTGGCCTCCCTCGCCTTTGATGACACTGCGAACCTGGCGGTACGTAGAGCAGTGTTCCCATTCTAAATCCGCAAGCATGAACGAACGCGGGAAACGGACGTTGATTTGGTCACACCGTTGCTGTGGTCTTGCCTGCATCGGTGATGGAAGTGATTACGTGCAGAGGAACGTCCGGTTGCGATTACGGATAGACGCATTAGGGCAAATAAAACGCAAGGGCAGACGGTAACCGTCTGCCCTTGCGTGTGCATGTCGGGGTAGGGGGATTTGAACCCCCGGCCTCTTCGTCCCGAACGAAGCGCGCTACCAAGCTGCGCTATACCCCGTGACAAGTCCTTGATTTTACACGGTGGGGTGGTACAAGACCATTCGGCGTGGCGATTGGGGCTCATCTATAGGTGCCGTGTATCGGCTTTTGCGTACACTGTTGGGTTATGAGTGAGACTAGCGAAACCACGGAAAGACCACAGGACCAGGAGCCCGGCGAAGAGGTTATGAATACCATCCAGCGCGCCCAGATGTTGCTGGATCAGGACAATGCCATCGCTGCCCGGGTTGAATCCGGAGCCAGCCCCGAAGAGGCCATAGACTCCAGCAACAAGGAATTCGGCCCCCAGGCGCATCCTGAGCAGGTGCAGATCCGTGTGGCCAAGCGTGCGCAGATGCTCAAGGATGGCCTTGAGCCATATCCGGTTCATCTTGATGTGACGGAGACCATCAATCAGGTTCGGGACCGTTATGATGGCAAGCTTGAACCTGGCCAGGAGACCGAGGACGTGGTCGGCATCGCCGGGCGCGTCCTCTTCCTCCGCAACGGCGGTGGTCTCTGTTTCGTTCAGCTTTCCTCGGGCGACGGTACCCGTATCCAGGGCATGGTCTCCAAGAGGGAGATAGGTGCCGATTCCCTGAAGCGGTTCAAGCAGCTGGTCGACCTGGGCGACCACCTGTACCTGCGTGGCAGGGTGGTGTCCTCCAAGACCGGTGAACTCTCGGTCTTCGCCACCGAATGGGATATCGCCGCCAAGGCATTGCGGCCCATGCCGGCCCTCCACAAGGACCTGACCGAAGAGCAGCGTACCCGCAAGCCCTACCTGGCCATGATCGCCGATGAAAAGGCGCGCGATATGGTCAGGCACCGTTCGGCGGCCGTCTCCTCCCTGCGTCGCACCTTCGACGGGCATGACTTCATGGAGGTGGAGACCCCCATGCTGCAGACCGTCCATGGGGGAGCGGCGGCGCGACCCTTCACCACCCACATGAACGCCTTCGATATCGATCTCTTCCTGCGCATCGCCCCTGAGCTCTTCCTCAAGCGTTGCCTGGTGGGAGGCATTGAGCGGGTCTTCGAAATCAACCGTGATTTCCGCAACGAGGGCGCTGACGGCACCCACGCCCCGGAGTTCACCATGCTTGAGGCATATCAGGCCTATGGCACCTACGACACCATCGGTGATCTGACCAAGGAGCTGATACAGAACGCCGCCCAGGACGCCTTCGGTTCCATGGAGGTCACCCTGCTCGACGGGCAGAAGTACGACTTCGGTGGCGAATGGAAGCAGATCAGCATGTACGAGTCCCTGTCCGAATCCCTGGGTGAGGAGATCACCCCGGAGACGGGCAAGGATCACCTGCGGGCCATCGCCGACAAGCTGGGTCTGGAGGAGGAGCCGGCCGAGAACCACGGCAAACTGGTCGAGCATCTCTGGGAGCACTTCTGGCAGGACAAACTCTACGAGCCCACCTTCGTGCGGGACTTCCCTGTCGAGACTTCGCCCCTGGTCAAGGCTCACCGGACCAAGAAGGGCGTCGTGGAGAAGTGGGACCTCTACGTGCGCGGGTTCGAATTGGCGACCGGATATTCCGAGCTGAACGATCCGGTGGTCCAGCGCCAGCGCTTCGTGGAGCAGGCCAAGATGGCAAGCCAGGGCGATGTGGAGGCCATGGATATCGATGAGGACTTCCTGGAGGCCCTGGGTGTCGGTATGCCGCCGGCCGGGGGTATGGGCATGGGTATCGATCGGCTTCTGATTGCTCTGACCGGTGCCTCCATCCGGGAGACCATCACCTTCCCCCTGGTCAAGCCCCTGGCTTGATCATCCCACCGGCGCGACCGGCGGAAGCAGACGGACAAGGTGGCGGCAATCGCCAATGCATGAGGAGTCGTGATGAATACGAGATTGTGGATTACCGGCATGAGGCCCAAGACCCTTCCTGCCTCGGTGGCGCCTGTCTGTGTGGGCACGGCCGCCGCCCTGGTGGTCCGGGCCCGCCTCCAGGAGCAGTGCAGCAGTAGCTGCTCGGCCACCCCTCCCGATCCCAATCTGGTGCAGGCCACTCCCGGCAGGATTGCAGTGGTCTTCGTCCTGCTTGTTTTCCTGGCCCTGTCCATGCAGATTGCCGCGAACTTCTCCAATGACTATTCCGATGGCATACGCGGAACCGACGAGAATCGCGGGGCTGCCGAGGCGGTTTCGGGGAAGCCCCAGCGTCTGGTCGCAGCGGGGGTGGATCCCCGGAAGGTCCTTCGAGCCACCCTGATCGCTGCTGGAATTACCTGTGCCATGGGTCTGGCCGTCATGGCCATCACCGGTCACTGGTGGATGATTCTCGTGGGCATCTGCTGTCTGGCTGCCGGATGGTTCTATGTCGGTGGCAAGCACCCATACGGATACCATGGCCTGGGTGAGCTCAGTGTCTTCATTTTCTTCGGGCTGGTGGCAACCCTGGGTACCGAGTACTTCATCATCGGATCGGTGGACCTGACCGGAATCCTGGCCGCCTGTGTCTGTGGTCTGAACTCCGTGGGCCTGCTCATGGTCAACAACTATCGCGACATCGATTCTGACCGTGAGGCCGGCAAGCACACATATGCGGTCCTGGTGGGGAAGAAGATGGCCCGTATTTCCCTCTACCTGGTCTATGCAATCAGTATTCTGATTTCCCTGGTCCAGTTCGCCACGATTTCCTGGACTTTCGGCACGGTCTCCGTTCCGGCTGTCATCATTGTTATCCCCATCGCGGCCTTCCTCCTGCTCATCTGCATGAAGTTCGCCAAGGGGCATCAGTCCAAGGCCTCTGTGCTGGCAGGTAAGGGAACCTTGGTGTCGGCGCTGTGCTGGACTGTCGGGCTTCTTCTGGAACTGGTGTGACTCTCAGCCGATGAGTATCAGGTCTTTGAACCGTCGGTAGCTCTGTGACAGGTTGCGTTGCAGTGCTCCGCCCGTCTTGTTGGCGCCGCACTGATTTGGATGATCGACTGCGGCGACACTCAACCAACTGGGGCCGGGCGATTTCGGGATATCGCCCGGCCGATAGGCCTTCTGATGAGGTGTCTCATTCTCCCACGATATGGCCGTGTACTCGGGAGAACCTCGGTAATCCCCTCCGCTTGTTTCAGGATGGGGAACAGGTTGAGATAAACCTGGTCGGGAGTCCCACTCAAGTCTTAGACTCTTGTATATGACTTACAAACTAGTACTGCTCCGGCATGGCCAGAGCGCATGGAACAAAACCAATCAGTTCACCGGCTGGGTGGATGTCCCGCTGACCGAGCAGGGTGAGGCTGAAGCCAAGAAGGGCGGCAAGCTCCTCAAGGACAAGGGTGTTCTGCCTGATATCGTCTTCACCTCCCTCCTGCGTCGCGCCATCAACACCGCCAACATTGCCCTGGATGAGGCGGACCGTCTCTGGATTCCCGTCAAGCGTGACTGGAGGCTGAACGAGCGTCATTACGGAGCCCTGCAGGGTAAGGACAAGAGCGAGATTCGCGAAGAGTACGGCGATGAGAAGTTCATGCTCTGGCGTCGCTCCTATGCCACCCCTCCGCCCGAGATCGACCCGGATGACAAGTACTCCCAGTCGCATGATGCCCGTTACGCGGGCGATCCCGTGCCTCGCGCAGAGGCCCTGGCCAACGTGGTCACGCGCGTCACCCCGTATTGGGAGAGCGATATCGTTCCCGAGCTCAAGACCGGCAAAACCGTCATGATTGCCGCCCATGGCAACTCGTTGCGGGCCATCGTCAAGATGCTCGACAACCTGACCGAGGAAGAGATCGCCAAGGTGAATATCCCCACGGCCATCCCCCTGCTCTACGAGCTGGATGAGAACTTCAAGCCCATCAAGCCCCGTGGCGAGTACCTGGATCCGGAGGCGGCCGCCGCCGGTGCCGCTGCCGTCGCCGCCCAGGGCCAGAAGTGATTCTGAGTCGGTAATTCAGTCCGGCCTGGTATCACCAGTCCACATAAAAGGTGGTGCCCCCTCAATGAGGGGGCACCACCTTTTATATACCGGGCGAGTCTGGTGTCTTCCCGACGCCCAGTGATTGATTATCTGGTCTTGATCTGCAGGTTGATGCTTGTCCCGGGGGTGACTTCCTCCTCGACTCTGACGGCGGACCCGTCATGCAGGTGGAGCACGCTGGCCTGGTATCGTCTGCTCTCGCCATTCAGTGTCACATCTTCCAGCATGGTGTTTGGTTGCATGGCGATCTGAAGACTGACATGGAGGGTTTCGTTGGTCCGGTTGGTGAAATGGAGGGTGTTCCCATCCTGTCCGAAGTCGATTGTGCCCCCGCAGAAGGCCAACCCCTCCCAGGTGAAGCTCCTCCATGGCGTATAGGGGGCCACCTTGATGCTGCGGGTATCCTGGTCGCGCTCGATGCCCATGATGTCGTGGAGAAAGAAGCTGACGAATTCGCCAGCGCACCAACCGCACTTGCCCAGACCGCGCTTGACTCGGGTCGGGTCCTGCTCGGCATGTTCAAAGGGCCACCACCAGAATGAGCCGTCCAGATCGGTGGTCTTGCGCAGTTCGAGCAGGCTCCGATTGAGCTCCTCCCGGGTGTTCGCTCGGCAGAGGCCATGGATGTGACCGGGATAGGTGATTCCATTGCTGTCATCGAAGTCCCAGAAGTCGATTCCGCCGGTAACTGGGGCGTAGTAGGGGTCGCTGGTGCTGTGGGCCCAGATGGCGTGATTGCGGATTCGTTCGTCGTCGCGGCTGGCGAACCCGTAGACCGATGCCAGGGTCAGGTCGCTCTCTTCCCCGTCATGGACGCCGATGATCGTTCCATCCTCGTTGGCCCCTTCCACGTACATGGGCATGCCGTCGATGGTTTGGACGCACTCATCGTGCAGTGACCGGCGAAGTTGGTCCGCTATGTCGTCCAACTGCTCAGCCTGGTCTTCGTCCAGGAGGTCGGTGAAGTCCTCGGCCATGGCTTTGGCTGCCTTCCAGGCCAGTATGTTGGATCCGGTGTGGTAGTCGCCGCGAGAGGGTCCATCCGAGATGTATAGAGTCTCATAAAGGCGTCCGGGTTCCGGTCGTTTTGCGATCAGGTCCGAGGCCAGTCTGCGTATGTAATCGGAGAACACCACTTGGTTGACATGGAGGGCCTTCGCTCCGTACCGGTGCGTCAGCATCGAGGCCAGGACGACGGCCAGACAGGAGTTGCCCAGAGAGTGCTCGAATCCGCTGGCATCCGGGTGCATTCTGGCCTCGCGTTCCCAGGCCTGCTCTGGTATGCCGTATTGGGCCAGGAATTCGATCATCGGATTGGCCAGGTCAGGATTGCTGTCGACCAGCCCCATGGCGCAATATCCGAAGTCACGCGTCCACACATCAGGGAGTGGATTGGCGTTGGAGCCCCAGAACGAGCCGGCGGCCCGACCGTCGTCAAGGAGCAGGAGACTCTGCCGGGCCAGTTCGGCTGAGCGGGTCACCAGTTCGCCGTACCAGGGATCCCCGGGAATGGTCAGCCTGCCCAGGTGGTTGCGTCGGGCGGCCAGGGTCTCTTCAAGGGCCTTCCGGCAGTCTTGGATGCTGGCATATGTGGTTAGATTCCTCCGGTCTTCGGAGAAATCGAGAACTGCGGCCACGTCCTGGCTTTCACCTGCTTCCAGATGAATCTTTCCGGTTTCTTGAGGGGATATGCCAGGTTTTGAGGCATCTTGGTCAATATGGTCCTGGTACTTTGTTTGGTCGCGCAGGAGATTGACCGACAGGGGGAGGAGCGCCGTTCCCTCCTTTCCTTGAACGGAGGTGAGGGTGGACAGGTCCACGTCCACCGGCCCACTGCCCTTGTTGGTCAGCCTGCACAGCTGGATCAGGCTCAGGGGCCGCCGCCCGCCCTGCTGCGGCACGAAGACCGTGGTCCGACTGTGAAGGCCGTCGATGCTTGCGTCGAAAACTGGAATGAGGTCATCAATGAAGGAGAGTGCGGGGGACTGGCTCCTGCGGCCATGGCAGGAGACCTGCAACCCCATGTGTCCCTGGCGGAATGCCATTTTCTTATATACGTAGACACCGGGAATGGTTTTGCCTCGTACGTCATCAAGTCCGACCGCGGTAACGGTCCTTCTGACCTGACCGTTCCTGTCCAGGGCGGCCAGGAGGCGGTTGTTGGACACATCCACACTGAAGGGGTAGTCGGTGAACCTGCCCAGATCGCACTCCATGACCATACCGTCGGGCCATTCGAGACCGGCTGCGGCGAAGAGGCTGGTCCTGTTACGTGCAGCCCCTTTCCGGTCGTATCCCATCAGGGAGGTATCGGCAGTGGCTTCCTGAGTTTCCGGGGTTGGAACCGGCATCAATTGCTCCTTCCAGCAAGAGTGTGGAAAGTCCGTATCGCGCCGGGCATCGATCTTCGGCCGGCACATGATTCCAGGAATCACCTCATTGCGGATTCCTGCTTTCCTTAGCCAATGATAACGTATACATCAGCAAAATCAAATGTCGAGGTGGCATGACGGATGCCTGTCAGTGTTTCGGGGGTGCTGTGGTGCTACGGACCGCCAGGAAGGAGGGTTGGATCCGTACGCTTTCGGAGGGCTCCTGACCGGCGAGCAATCCAAGGAGGGTGGTGGCCGCTGACCGTCCCATTTCGTAAGGGTCCTGGTGAATGGTGGTCAGCCCGATCTCGCGAGCATAGGTCGAATCGTCGAATCCGACCACCGACATGTCCCGGGGCACCATCCAGCCTGAGCGCTGCATGCAGAATATGAGTGGGAGGGCGTATTCGTCGTTCATGCAGATTACGGCCGTGGGGGGTCGATTCATCCTGGACAGCTGGGAAAGGGCGTAATCCGCCCGCGTCTCGTCCTTGGGCGCATGGATGACTGTAGGTTCCACCTGGTCGCCGAGCTTGGAGCAGGAGGAAAGAAAAGCCTGGAGTCGAGCACGGCCGTTCCACTTGAAGGACTCGGTATCCGGGTCCAGGCATACGTAGGCAATGCTGCGGTGTCCCTGGTTGAACAGGTGGTTGACAACCAGTTCCATGCTGCTGGTCTCGTCAATGCCGACCGTTGCAGAGAACTCCGGAATCGGCTCGGTGTTGATTCCCAATAGGGGGATGCCGGTCGTTGCCAGTTTGTCCGCTTCGGTGTGGGATATCTGGAAGGACACGACCATGACGGCATCAGCGTTGCGTTTGATGGACATGTCGGAGAAGAAGGCGTGACGCTCCTGAACATCGGATACGGCATAGAGGGGTATGTCGTACCCCTCGTCATGGAGGATGGAGTTCAGTCCCGCCAGGACGTGGGAGTCGTACCAGGAGTCCAACTCCCCGCCTGTCAAGAAAGCGATTCGGGATGACTTCCCCGATTTCAGGGCCGATGCGGATCTGGATATGGTGTAGTCAAGTTCCCGGGCGGCTTCGAGGACCTTCTTCCTGGTTTCCGGAAGCACCTTGTCGGGGAGGGTGAAGGTCCGGGAGACTGTGGCTATGGAGACCCCGGCCCGTTCGGCCACGTCCTGTATGGATGCTCCCACGATGCCCCTCCATTCCCCCGCTCAGGCTTGCAATACCAAGGGAATACTATCATGGCGAGCTATGTGAGTGGATACGTATACATAGGATGCCTGGTTTTTAGTCAGCGCTCATCTCTTTCCCGGTGGCGCGAGTGTTAATAGAGCGCTGATTTTACGCCATTTCATCGTGACAACCTTATAAGGCTCTGATGAGGTTGCCAATCGCAGAAGTGGGTGCTAACGTTTACATCAACAATCGGGGTGCCAATGGCGGTTCAGGTGTTCACCATCCCGATGGGTTGCAATCGCAAGTCGAACTTCGTCATCAATCCAGGCCGGTTCGGACGGGCAGAGGAGAACTGTCAATGAAGATAAAAGAGAACAAGCTGATGCGTGCCATTACCGTGGGGCTAGCCGTGGTGGTTCTGGCACCCCTGTCTGCGTGTGCCGGCTCGGGAGGGGGCGAAGTGACAACCCTGAGCTTTTTCCAGACCAAGCCGGAAGCAGTGGAGGACTACTCCAGAATCATCGCGGATTTCGAGAAGTCGCACCCGAAT
This sequence comes from Bifidobacterium sp. M0307, assembly GCF_016100445.1. Classification (NCBI taxonomy): domain Bacteria; kingdom Bacillati; phylum Actinomycetota; class Actinomycetes; order Bifidobacteriales; family Bifidobacteriaceae; genus Bifidobacterium; species Bifidobacterium sp. M0307. The sequence continues at coordinate 1,185,462 of NZ_JACFSL010000001.1, read as the reverse complement.
ATCAAGGTGGTGCAGAATCAGGTCTCATCCGCAGATACGGCTCTGAGGGCCCTCCTGGTCAAGGACCGCACCCCCGATGTCATAGCTCTGAACCCAAACGGAAGCATGGGCAAGATGGCCAAGGCCGGAGTCTTCTATGATTTCAGCAAGACGTCGATCGCCCCGCGGGTACGGCCGGCCATGCAGACTGTGATTAACGGGCTGGGGCGCGACGGTGGGCAGACCAATATGCTTCCATACGCGGGCAACGTCTGTGGCATCACCTACAACATCGATATTTTCAAACGGTACGGCATTGAGGAACCGCGCACCTGGAAAGACCTTGAGAATGCCGTGACCGTGCTGGAGGCCAACGGAGTGGCTCCCTTCATCGGTACCCTTGGCGACCCCAACCGTGTTTCCACGCCCTTCGACGGCCTGGCGCCGTATTACGACAATGACGGGTTCTGGGACAAGATGCGTGACGAGGGCAGGAGCGTGGGACCGGATTCCCCCGTCTCCTTCGAAAAGAACTTCAAGCCTCTGATGGAACGACTCCATTGGATATACCAGCACTCGACCAAGGATGTCAGAACCATGACATACGAGGACGGCAACTCGGCCTTCGCCAGGGGTGAGGGGGCCATGCTCCTGGCCGGGAACTGGTCCATGGCCCCGGTCACGCAGATCAACCCCAAGATACATATAGGCTTTTTCCCCTATCCGACGGACGATGCCAGGGATGCCATCCTGGTCTCGGGAGGGGATGTGGCCATCACCATGGGGGCCGATCCCAAGCATGAGAAGGAATCAATGGCCTTCATCGACTATCTCTTCTCCGATGAGGTGCAGCGCAGATTCGTCAAGTCCCAGCAGCTCATCCCCTCCCTCTCGTCCATTCCGGTCGATGAGGTCCCTACCCTGAAACCGGCGCAGTACTGGATCGATTCCGGCAGGATCAAGGGGTATGCGGATCATCAGATACCCTCAAGCATCAGTTACAACCCCATTCTGAACAAGGCCATGCTGGATGGCGACCTTGATTCGGCCCTGTCCACACTCGACAAGGAGTGGGGCAAGGTCGCGGCCAGGACCATCGAGTGAGCGGAGGCAATCCCATGACTATGACACAGGCTCGACCCGCAGTGGGCGGGGGTACGATGAGGCGCAAGCGCCGCAAACTGGCGGAGGCAACCTATTATTGGATGGTCTGGCCCTTTGTCATTCTGTTCGCCATCTTCCACACCATCCCCATGCTGGCCGGCATCTTCTTCAGCTTCACGAACTATGCCGGCTACGGCAAGTGGCACATGGTAGGGTTCTCGAACTACATCAACCTCTTCGGGGACGACAGGGTTCTGCACTCCTACCTGTTCACCATATTCTTCTCCTTGGTGGCCACGATACTGACCAATGTCATTTCCCTGGCGGTCGCCCTGGCCTTGAATGCCAAAATCAAGGCCAGGAACTTCTTCAGGGGGATATTCTTCATACCCTACGTCCTGTCCATGCTCATCATCGGCTATGTCTTCCAGTTCTTCTTCTCCAAGTCGGTGCCGAGGATATTCTCTTCGATTCCCCTGCTCAGGGACAACATCCTGACCAACGAGCACTGGGCCTGGATTCCCATCGTCATCGTGACGGTCTGGCAGGCCTGTGCTTTCGCCATCATCATCTATCTGGCGGGTCTGCAGACCATACCCGAGGACCTGTATGAGGCCGCTTCGCTTGATGGGGCCACGGGGTTCAAGGCCTTCAAGTCCATCACCCTGCCCCTGATCATGGGGTACGTGACCATCAACGTGGTGCTCAACATCAAGAACTTCATGCAGGCCTTCGACCAGATAGTCGCCCTGACCGATGGAGGGCCTGGCATGGCCACCGAGTCCGTGACTTTGCAGATATACCAGGGAGGGTTCACGGGAGGGGAATTCGCCTACCAGTCCGCCGATGCCGCGATTCTCTTCCTTATTATCACGGCCCTCTCCTTCATCCAGCTCCGTTACCTTAATCCGAAGGAGGATTAAGAGCCATGACCGCCAGTCAAGTTATGAACCCAGCCCCGGCACAGTCGGGCGATGCGTCGCCTCATACCGGAAGAAGCTTCGGCAGGCGCCTCCACGGTGTCAATTGGTGGTTGACGGCCCTGGTTGCCGTCTGCTCCCTGACCGTTCTGGTGCCGCTTTATTTCGCTGTTGCCATTGCCCTGAAGAGCCCTGAGCAGTTGGCCCAGGGAACCGGCTTCGAGTGGCCGAACCCGGTGCACTGGAGCAATTTCGCCGAGGCCTGGGAGCGGACCAACTTCCCCAGCGCCCTGCTGAACACGGCACTGATAACGGTTTGCTCGGTGGTTCTGACCCTGCTGACCAGTTCCGTATTGGCCTATGCCCTGGCAAGAAACATGCACAGGCCGTTCTTCAAGATCGTCTACTACTACTTCCTGGCAGCCATGTTCATCCCCTTCCCGATCGTCATGTTGCCGGTCGTGAAAGAGACGGGTCTGCTCGGGTTGGACAATCAGGCCGGTCTGATTGTGCTCTATACCCTGTATGGGTTCTCGATGAACATCTTCCTCTACACGACCTATCTGCACTCCATTCCCATGGAGCTGGAGGAGGCCGCCCGGGTTGATGGCGCCTCTACCTGGCGGGTCTTCAGGCAGATCATTTTCCCCCTCCTGATGCCGATGAACGCTACGGTGGGCATCCTGACCTGTGTCTGGGCATGGAACGACTTCATCATGCCCTTGGTGGTGCTGACGGACCCCAGCGCAAGGACCCTGCCGCTGGCCCAGTACGTCTTCCAGGGTCAGTACAACACCAACTACACCGTGGCATTTGCTTCCTATCTGATGGCCATGGCGCCACTGCTGCTTGTCTATATCTTCTCCCAGCGGTGGGTCATCTCCGGTGTGGTTCGCGGCTCCGTCAAGTAGACGGATGGTTTGACCGGTCGTCCTCCTTATCATCAGAGCTGTCCGACACCAGGGTGCCGGACAGCTCTGATTCATGCATCGATTGCCGTTTTACTCCGCTCAGGGAGCGTATGGAAAGGCGGCCCCTTCCAATGTCGGCCACGCCAGATGCGGGGGAGGGGTCAGTCCAGGTCGGTGTCCAGGTCCCTGGGGTCCTTTGACGGATCGAATCCCGATACGATGTAGACCACGCGGCGGGCGGCCGAGACGCCGTGGTCGCCAAGGCGCTCCATGAAGCGGGCCACCAGGACCATATCGATCAACTGTTGCCTGGACCCCCTCCAATCGTCGGAAAGCGCATATTCAAACGTCTTTTGGTGGAGTTTGTCCATTTTGTCGTCGTTGATGATGATCCGCTCGGCAATGGTCGTGTCCCTGTCGGAGAGCATATCGACCAGGCGGTCGGCCAGGACGTCCAGGAACTCCTGCATCTGTTGGAAGAGGGGGACAACCTCTTCGGGCAGGGTGGGGTCGGGGTAGGACCGGCGGGCGGTCTCGGCGATATGCCGTGCCAGGTCACCCATGCGCTCGAAGGTCGCCGAAAGACTCAGAGTGGAGACCACTACACGCAAGTCGGTGGCCACAGGACTCTGCTTGGCCAGTAGCCTGATGCACTGGTCGATGATACTGGCGTGGAGGCGGTCGATGTCGGCATCACCGTCGATGACTTCCTGGGCGGTCTCGACGTCGCACTTCAGCATGGAACGACCGGCCTTCTTGATGGCATCGCGGACACTCAGAGCCATACGGTCGAGGTCGTCGGCAACCAGCCCCAGTTCCTCGTTGAAGATCACTCGCATGTCTGTTCCCTTTCGGCCTTGGTCAACGGTATGGTCCCAGTCTATGCGACCGGGGCGGCAAGGAAAAGTCCGGAGCAAGCGGCGGGTGGGTGTGCTGAATCGGAATCGGGTATGCGAGAATGGTGCCGAAACGATCAATGGCAATCGGTCCACGGCACGACGTCCACCGTCGGTGCGGAGAGACCGGAGGGAGTCGGCATATGGCATCGATCATGGCACGTCTGTGCAGCTTCCTGGGAGACCATGGGGAGGATGACGATCAGGAGGAAGAAGAGGACCTGGACGATTCGACCGAGGCCCTGCTTTCCCTGATTCCGGCAGCCACTGTGGTGGTCGATGGGGACGACGAGGTGGTCAGATCCAGTCCTGATGCCTACAGACTCGGCATCGTCGGGAACGACGAGATATGCGACCAGCGAATCCTTGACGCAATCGCGCAGGTTCGCCGGTCCGGTGGGCGTCGGAGCCTGTCGCTGACGACAAGGACACCTACGGAATTCGCCGTCGATACCGTGGCCTCGATCGGAACGGACCAGGATGATAAGAATCCTCAGGGTACCGGTGCGTCGGATGAGGGGTTGCCGGAAGATGGGGATGAAGAAGACATCGTCCGCGCCCGGGCCGTGTCCAGGACCAACTGGCTCAAGGTCACCCTGGGACGAGTAAACGACTCCCTGGTCGTGGTCCTCATTGACGATGTGAGTGAGTCGGTCAGGTTCGCGCGGACCAGGGATGCCTTCATGACCAATGTCTCGCGGCAGTTGCTCAAGCCGGTCCAGGCCCTGGAGGAGCTGGCCGCACAGCTCAAGACCACCTCAGACCTGGAGGGTGACGACCCCGACCTCCTCCGTAGCCACCTGCGCAGCGTCTCAAAGGATGCCTCCTCCGTGCAGCGGTACAGCGCCTACCTGGGGCACGTACTCAAGGACCTGCTCCTCCTGATTCGTGCTCAGGAGCGAATCAAACCCAGCAAGGAGAACACCCTGGATGTGGCCGGGGAAATCGAGGAAGTGGTTCGCGATGAGCGGGATAGCGCGGACCTGGCCGATGTCAGGTTGCAGTGGCGGTGTGACAGACCCCTGACCATCCATGGCGACGGGCAGCAGATCAGGGTGGCCCTGGCCAAACTGGTCGAAAACGCCATCTCCTATTCACCGGAGGGCTCGACGGTCTCCCTGGTGGCGCAGCCGTCCAAGGACGGGCGCTTCGCGGTCATCAGGGTCATCGACCGCGGCAGGGGCATAGACAAGGCCGACCAGGGCCGGATATTCGAGCGGTTCTATCGTGCCGACAATCAGAATAAGCAGACAGCCATCGGTATCGGGCTGGGATTGTCCATCGTCAAGCATGTAGCCCTGACCCATCATGGCTCCGTGACGCTATGGAGTGCGCCAGGACAGGGGAGTACCTTCAGCCTGATCCTGCCCCTGGCCGGAGAAGGCGACGAAGAGGACGTTACTCGGCCAACCGGCGATAATCCCAACGATTGAAATGCTCCCAGACAATCAGGAGTATGCCGACTCCCACACCGGAAAGGCAGACAATCAACGGCTTCGTGGTTTCGAATCCGATCAGTTTGAGGACTGCCATGACGGCCAGGACCAGGGTCCACACCACTGTTCCGAAAAGGAAGATCTTGCGCAGGTCGACCTGGACCGGCTTGGGGGAGGGTCTGCGTACATCCGGGTCGAAAATTGGGGCAAGCTTCATGGCTACCACTGTATCCGATTTCTCGACATCGGGCCATGTAGGTAACACCCGCGTCTTTGTCAATCTTGCTCCGAAACCGAGTCCTGTCATATCATGACGTGATTGGCGGGGGCTTTGTGCCCGATCTGTGCAATGACTTCTTCAGAAAGGGGCTTGTGTGTTTCCGATCCGAGCCGTGGAGAAGCATTACGCCTGGGGGTCCTATGACCGACTGCAGCAGATGTTCCACCTTGGTCAGGAGGGTGGCGGCAGCTCCGAACCCCTGGCAGAGATGTGGTTCAGTGGCCACGCTGAATCCCCGTCGGCCCTGACTCTTTCCGGTGGGGACACGGTTCCCCTGACCGATGCCATCCGGCGCGATCCCATGACCATGCTGGGCGAGCAGGATTCGCGGCTCTTCGGCCCGACCCTGCCCTACCTCTTCAAGGTAATATCCGCCCGGATACCCCTATCCCTCCAGGTTCACCCCTTGGATTTCGAAGCCCGGGCAGGATTCAACCGGGAGAACGCCGCCGGCATACCCCGGGAGGCGCCTGACCGTTCTTTCAAAGACACCCTGGCCAAGAACGAGATGGTGGTGGCGTTGGAGCCCTTCACGGCCTCTGTAGGTTTCTCGCCGGTGGCTTTCCAGCTGACCCTCTTGCGCGCGGTCGACCACCCGCTGGCCCGATTGATGGCAGAGGCCCTGACTGCGCGGACCTTCCACATGGGGGTTCCCCCGGCCCAGTTCGCCCAGGCCGATGCCATGATGCCCGTCTCCTCGCTGATATGGCCGGACTCCAGGCGACGAGTCTTTCGGGCCTTCCATACCGCCATCACGGCTCCGGAGGAGTCATCCGCCGCGCTTGGTGCCGCGCTTGAGTCGGCCAGCCAGAAGGTCAAGGGGCGTAAGGCCCATGCCGTCATGGACAACGCTCTCCAGGCCGCACAAGCCTTCCCGGGAGACCCGTCGGTCCTGTGTCTGTTGATGCTCAACCCGGTCTGTCTGGAGGAGGGTGAGTCCGTTTATATTCCTGCGGGCACCCCTCATGCATATATTCACGGTACGGCGGCTGAGATCATGACCAACTCCGACAACGTGCTCCGTGCCGGCATGACCCCCAAGCACCGCGACATCCCCAACCTGTTGCGCAGTCTGGATTGCCAGCCCAACGCCCCTATCGACCCGTCCAGCTCCATGATCGCCACCCTGATCATGCACAACATGGTGACCTACAAGCCCAAGATCAGCGAGTACATGCTGGTATATGGGAATGTGTCGGCAGGTGAGGCGGCCTGGCCCCTGATGGCAAGACTGAACCAGCGGTACGGTGACCTGATCGAGAAGCTGGGGCCGCGCCGGCTCATGATTCCCCGCAAGGGTCCTCGCATCCTCCTCTGTACCGAGGGGGCGATTCAGTGTTCGACCGAGTACAGCTCCGTTACCTTGAAGCAGGGTCAGGCCGTCTTCATCCCGTCAGAGGACGGGCGGGTTGTCATCACCATGCCGGAACCTACCGCCCAGGAGTCTGGAACGGCGCCGGAGAACGGCTCCTTCCTCCTGGCCGCGACCCCTGTCTGAGTGGCGGCGCCAGTTCGCTTTCGGTGGATTGAGAGGCCGACACGCCCGGATAAACACGCCGCAATCAAGTGTCCAGGGTCACGATTGACCAACTTTTCGCCAGGCCGTATAATCCTTATGAACTTGCGGTTGCTCAAGTTGGGTGGCGTACAGGGAGTGGGTTGAGTACGCCAGTATGGACAACCGATCACAGTTGTCGAACGTAGTGGTTTGGTTTAAGGTGTTCACCTGTGAAGTTTTAGAGTGGTACGACACGATAGTCGTGTTGGAACGCAATAGGAGTGATTGATATATGAAGCATGCTGCGCACAGGGCTCCGGCCAGGAAAGGCGCACGTATAGGCAGATTAGTGTCCCCTCCTTCGAGCTCCACCCAGCAGGATGGCATGGATGCCGATGATGCCCTGGTTGCGAAACTTAATGAGGTGGCCCCTCCTACACGTCGCTCCATTCGCCTGGCCGCCAAGGCCGAGGCACGTCGCGCACACCTTGTGACCGGTTCGGCCCTGACCGTTCTGGTCGGTGCCGCAGCTTCTTCTCTGACTTTCTCGCAGAACAGGAATGATGCGGTTTCCCCCATGGCCAGCAGTACCGGGAGCTATCTGGCCACTCCGGCCGGGTCCCTGGATTCGACCGTCTATGGCAGCACCACCGTTTCCCGTTCGGAGACCCGTCAGAGTCTTCCGACCGAGTCCCAAACGAATGAGGGTTCCTGGCAGCTCGGTGATAGTGATCTTGATGCTAGCCAGATGTCCAAGTCTTTGGCTGAGAATCCGGTTGTCGCCAACCTGATGGACGAGAACCGGGACGCGATTCCCGAGGGGTTCAACCCCAACCATGCCACTGGTGAGAGAGGCAACGCTTACGAGTTCAGCCAGTGCACGTGGTGGGCCTATGTTCGCCGTCATCAGCTAGGCCTGCCTGTCGGTTCCCACCTGGGCAATGGCATGAACTGGGCTAATTCGGCCAGGGCGCTGGGGTACTGGGTCGACAACACCCCCCGCAATGTCGGCGATGTGATTGTCTTCCAGCCGGGTCAGGAAGGGTCCGACATGACCTATGGTCATGTGGCAATCGTCGAGAAGATCAACCCCGATGGTTCGATAGTTACTTCGGAGTGCGGTGCCGTCATGAACGGCAAGACCTATTCCCGCACCCTGACCAATGTTCACGCGCTGCAGTACATCCACTACTGAGTGCAATCCCCTGAATTCCCGGGCGGTATGTTCGGGAGTTCATCACTGTGCCGGGCTTCCCGCCACCTCGGTGCGTTCGCCAATTCCGTATCGGATGCACCTGAGCATTGAACAGTCATCAGTTGTTGTGTTAGGATTGTAATTGATGAATAACTTACACAAAAAAGTGACTCGTCTTGTGACAGCCGCCCTGTGCGGTTCCTTACTTGCAGGTATCCCTGCTGTGGCTAATGCCGCTGGTAGTGCGGATTCTGTTGTTGCCTCGTCACGATCTTTCACACCTCATAACAGGGTGAAGGCAAACCTTCTTGATGAGTCGATTTCGACTACGGTCGAAAAGGACTCCAACTGGGGTGGCATTGAATCCCTGGATGTTCCTGTGACCAAGTCCCAGGCGGAAAAGGATGCCGAGGCCCGTCAGGCGGCCCGCGCTGCTCAGGCTGCCCAGGCCGCTCAGAACGCCCAGACAAGGAGTCAGTCTGGAGTTGCCAGCCGCTCCAGTCAGCGGGCTACTCAGCAGGTTGCCGTTGATGATGCCCCGGTGACCGGGACCGGTCAGGATGTCGTTAGCTACGCCATGCAGTTCCAGGGTGTCCCTTATGTCTTTGGTGGTGAGACCCCGAGCGGATTCGACTGCTCAGGATTCACCAAGTACGTTTTTGCCCACTTCGGAATCGCGCTTCCGCACAATGCCGATGCTCAGGCCGGATTCGGCACGCCGGTCAGCACTCCTGCCCCAGGTGACCTGATGGTTGCTCCCGGGCACGTGGCCATCTATGTGGGTAACGGATACATGATTCATGCCCCCGCTCCAGGCCAGACCGTCAAGGTACAGGCTCCCTACCGGTCTTTCGAATACAGGAGACTGGTCTGACGTTACCGAGGTTGTTTAAGTAAAAAGGCCGACTGGAATAGGACTTGCCAAGCGCCCCCTTTTGGGGGCGCTTTTTGTGTGCAGGTCAGGTTTCTGCGGGTCGTTTGCGGCAGTTGGCATGAGTGCTGGAATCCCTGTCGCGGCAGACGCAGGTCATGGAAGGCGTTTTGTCCTTGGGCGTGTTCCCCGTCCGCCGACTTATTTGTCGAACGCGAGTGAGCTATTCTGACAGTAGAGCGATACCGGGTTGCAGTATCGCCTTGAGCACAAGGAGGTCGTCTCATGAGCAACGATAAGGCTGTTCTGGTAGGTGTCGACGGTTCGGATGCGAGTTACAAGGCTGCCTGGTGGGCTGCCAATTTCGCCAAGCATGCAGGTCTGACTTTGCAAATCGTATGCGCATACTCCCTGCCAAGCTATGCAGCGGTTTCATTCGATGCCACCTATACCACCATGGGCGATGATGTGGCCGCCCACAATGATGCTCAGGAGATCCTCTCCAAGGCCAAGGCCATCGCTGATGACCAGGGTGTCAGCGCGGCGACACTGATTGTCACCGGCGACCCCTCCTCGGTCTTTGTCGAGCTCAGCCGTAACTACAAGCTGATAGTCATAGGAAACAGGGGCAAGGGTGGACTGGCCGAGCGTCTGCTGGGTACCACCAGTTCAAGTCTGCCTGCCTACGCCTACTGCCCGATTGTGGTCGTGCCCTATACCGACGATGATGGGAACCTGATGCACCTGAACAATCAAATCAGGAGCGTGGCAGTCGGATCGGACGAGTCGAAGTGGGGACTGAAGGCCCTGCAGATTGCCGCCGGGTTTGCCGACAGCTGGGGGGCCGAGCTGAACGTCATGTCGGCCGTTCCCAACATCTCGGGCCTGACGGGTACCGGATCGGCGGAGGAGCAAAGCGTCATGGAATCGTACATGGACGATTTGAACACCCGTATCGCCCCTCTGCTGAAGACCTACCCCAATCTTCACGTGACCAAGAGTGTGGTGCCTGGTTCGGCTGTCGAGGCCCTTACCCAGGCCAGCAAGACCCATGATGTGGTGGTTGTCGGATCCCGAGGTCGCGGAGGCTTCACCGGTCTCCTGCTCGGGTCAACGAGCCAGGGCCTGCTGCAGCATGCCGTGAGCCCGGTCTATGTGGTCCCTCGTAAGTACGTGGAGGCCGAGGAGTCCGGGCTCAAGGCCGCCGCAGAGGGTGGTCTGATTGTCGAAACGAAGGACATCGATCAGATAACCGGAGTGGAACAGGTCTCCGTCGATACGGCGAAACCTGAGCAGCTGGCCGATATCGAGTCCACGATTGACCCGGAACGGCGGAAGTAAGGGCGAAAACCTGGCTCCTGACATTCGCGTAAGGAATTGAGCCTAGATGGTGGTACGTTGGCCGACTTTATGATTGCCGGGCAGGATTCAGATACAAGGAAGATCCTCTGGGAGGAACTCTAGCCCAGAGGGTCTTCCTTGTATGCGAGTTGACCTGCGCAGACCTCGTCCGGTGTCAGTGACGAACCTTGACGGACAGCCTGACCGGGGTCTCATGCTCATAGGTGTGCTCGACCGTGCAGGCCTTGGCGATGTGACGACGGATCCGCTCCTCGAGCTTGTCGGCATCCTCCTGGCTCAGATGGGCATCGGTGGCATCCACGTCCACCTGCTCTGTGAAGTTCAGGTAGGCGTCGTCATCAGGGTCATAGGTCCCGTCGACGACTATCCTGGCGCCCTTACCCTCGCCAAGTGAGTTCTCAATGGCGAACTGGCTGGACAGGGCCCCACAGCCGGCCAACGCGATTTTCATCAGGTCGCCGGGGTTGAACTGCCCCTTACCCTTGCCGAACTTGATGTGGGCGCCCTCATCCGAATAAGCGTCCCAGGAACCGTCCTTGTTGCGTTCCACCCACAGTCTCTTTCCCATGTTTCCTCCTTGGTCAGGTATCCCATAAAGGGGCACCGGTCGCCGTCGGCACCTGCCGTCGGTCCCGTTTTCTTCAATCTAACCCTAGCCGACCACATTGGGCGTTATTCTTTGTCACCGGCGTAGAGGTGGTGCAGGAAGGCAGCAGGCAGAGGATGAGGCGTCGATCTGGGGGAGGGGCAATGACCGGCGTCCGCGGTTGGGACTGCAGGAGGAGTCCTCCCGCTCCAGTACAGAGATTCAGCTCCTGGGGAGGATACGGCTTGGTAGACTGGCTACCATGGTTTTGTCCCAAGAACAGTTGCAGGAAATTCGTTCCAGGATTCCGGAACGCCCACAGACGGATATCCCCATGCCCTATGAGGATCTGGTCCGCAGGATACTCATGGAGGGCAACCTCAAATCGGACAGGACCGGGACGGGTACGATCTCCCTCTTCGGTCAGCAAATGAGGTTCGACCTCTCCTCCTTCCCCCTGCTGACGACCAAGAAGGTCTACTTCCGCGGCATTGCCTACGAATTGCTTTGGTTCCTCAAGGGGTCGCAGAACGTGCGCTGGCTTCAGGAGCACAACGTGCACATCTGGGACGAATGGGCGGACCCGGAGACTGGCGATCTGGGCCCTGTATACGGGGTGCAGTGGCGCAGCTGGCCCGCGCCGACCCCGGATGACCCCAACCGGACCATCGACCAGATTCAGAAGGTCATCGACCTTATCAAGACCCATCCCGACTCCCGTCGGATGATTGTCAGCGCTTGGAATCCCGCCGAAATCGATCAGATGGCCCTGCCGCCCTGCCATGCCCTCTTTCAGTTCTATGTAGCAGACGGTCGCCTGAGCTGTCAGCTGTACCAGCGCTCCTGTGACATGTTCCTGGGTGTTCCGTTCAACATTGCCTCGTACTCGCTTCTCACCATGATGATGGCCCAGCAGGCCGGCCTTGAACCCGGGGAGTTTGTATGGACTGGTGGGGACTGCCACGTTTACGACAACCATATCGATCAGGTCCTGGAGCAACTCTCCCGTGCGCCCTACCCCTATCCCGGGATGCGGATCCGGAAGGCTCCTTCGATTTTCGAATACCAATATGAGGACTTCGAACTGGTCGACTACCAGAGCCATCCGGCCATCAAGGCCCCGGTGGCCGTCTGAGAGTGTGCCCGGATAAGCTTGCGCCGTCAGTGCAGGCGATTATCATGGACTCGTATATCCAACTCTTCACGAGGAGTGAACGCAACAGATGGAGCATGACAGTAGTAGCCGTAGCGGCTATCACGAACCCGAGCCCGGGCAGGCCGGGCTTTTAGGTGGTGAGGATTGGCAGGATCTGGAAGGTGACATCGAACGTCCTTCGTCCGTCAATCTGATCTGGGCACAGGCGAGGTCCATGGATGGACGGCCTGGTGCCATAGGAAATCAGAATGGGATGCCCTGGCATCTCAGTGAGGATATGCGGCACTTCAAGGAGCTGACCATATCCCACCCCGTGGTCATGGGGCGTAGGACCTGGGAGTCCATGGGGTCCAAGCCGTTGCCCAACCGGGACAACATCGTCGTCACGACCGATCCCCGGTACCGGGCACCGGGTGCCACGGTGGTTTCGGCCGCAGAGGATGCCCTGGATCTGGCCCGGCAGGAGACCATACCTGCGGATGGGATGGACCGGGGGGAGATCTGGATCATCGGTGGGGCCAAACTCTTCGAGCACTTCTTCTCCCTGGCCGACCGTGCCTTTGTGACAGACCTGGACCTTGAGGTCCCCGCCGATACCTTCATGCCCGACATGGATGATTTGGTCCAGGAGCGGTTCTGGCGGGTGGCCGAGCAGGGGGAATGGCAGGTCCCGGCCGATTCCGAACAGCGCTCCAGGATTGGACGGTATCGTTTCACGACATATGAGAAGGTGCGATGATGGGCACAGGTAAGAAGGAAGGCACTCGCGAGTCGGGGCCATATACGGTCATGACGGTCTGCACCGGCAACATCTGCCGCTCGCCCATGGCGGAAATCATCCTCCGGAAGTTCTTTGCTGATCGGGGGTTTGAGAGCGATAGGGTCGTGGTCCAATCCAGTGGGGTCAGCGACGAGGAGTTCGGCAACCCCATAGACCGCCGTGCCCAGAAGGTCCTGCGTGATCGGGGGTACGAGGTGCCTGCCGATCACTTCGCCCATCGCATCAGCCGGGAGGAGGCTGACGAGTCGGATCTGCTTCTGCCCATGACCGCTGAGCATATGAGATCCCTGCTTCGTCTTCTTCCGGCGGAAAAGCGTCAGGCCGTCCATCTGTACAGGAGTTTCGATCCGGATCTGCCCAAGCCGGCACCCGGGCAGGAGAGCCGGATTGATCTGGTTGACCCCTGGTACGGCGGCGCCCATGAATTTGAGGTGGCCATCGACCAGATTGAGCACACGGCCCCCTATATTGTCGACTGGGTGGTTGAGCGGCTCTGAGCAAGGAAGGGCTGCACTGCTGTAGTTGCGCCCATTGCTGTCCCAGCAAGATCGCCTGGGGTTGCTGATTGCGGTGGTGGTCGGGGCGAATCTGCCTCGGCCATTTTTGTCTATTGGACCGTCTTGCCCAAGAGGTAGTCGCATCGACAGATATGAAAAATCCCTCTTACCGCAAGGGGAGAGGGATTTGTGCTGGTGGCTCCGAGCGGGATCGAACCGTTGACCTAGCGATTTTCAGTCGCTCGCTCTACCAACTGAGCTACAGAGCCATGAACAGTCGAAAAGACCCGGACGAACCGGGCCAGACCATTCAGAGCGACTCCGGCCGGACTTGAACCGGTGACCTCCGCCGTGACAGGGCGGCGCTCTAACCAACTGAGCTACGGAGCCGTGGCTGCGTGAACAGCCAAGAGAAAAGTCTACATGACGGCCGAGGGATTGCAAGCCCCCGGCGCGTCGTTGATGGAATCGCCGTATCAGTCGGTCTGGTTCCAGGTGGCCACGTCGATGTGATGGTCGGGATTGGCCTGCCATGCCTCCCATGCGGACTCGACGATGTCGTGCACGTTGTACTTGGCATGCCAGCCCATTTCCGTATTGATGCGGGAGGGGTCGCCGATGAGGTGTGGCGGGTCGCCTGCGCGGCGCGGTTTGACGGCCTCGGTGAAGGGGAGACCGGTGACCTTCTTGACTTCGTCGACGATTTGGCGGACCGAGGTGCCCTCTCCGGTTCCGACATTGAAGGCGTCGTACTTGCGTTCATCCTGGTTCAGGTATCCCAGGGCCGCGATGTGGGCATCGGCCAGGTCGGAAACGTGGATGTAGTCGCGTACGCAGGTGCCATCGGGGGTGGGGTAGTCATCGCCGAAGATGGCTGGCGCCTTGCCCTGCTTGAGTCTATCGAAGAGCATGGGAATGAGGTTGAGGATGGCGGGATCTTCGAGTTCCACGGGTCCGCAGCCGGCTACGTTGAAATAGCGCAGGGCGCAGAAACGGATGCCATGAGGTTTTTCGCAGGACCGGGCCATCCACTCGCCAACGAGTTTGGTCTGCCCGTAAGGGTTGATCGGGAGCATGGGCTGAACATCCTCGGGCACCACGTCGACAGGGGGCTCGCCGTAGGTGGCGGCCGAGCTGGAGAAGACCAGCTTCTTGGCGTCCGTCTTGGCCATGGCCGCCAGGACGTTGATCATGCCGTTCAAATTCTGTCGGTAGTACCAGATGGGCTTTTCCATCGATTCTCCGACCTGTTTGCGGGCGGCGAAGTGGATGACCGAGTCGACCCCGTTCTCTCTGATGATTTCGATCAGGCGTTCATCGGCTCCGGGTGCGGCTACGTCTGCTCCGTAAAGACGGGCATTGCCGATGCGGGTGGGTTTGCCGTAGCTCAGGTCGTCGACCACGACGACCTCCGTGCCGGCTTCCTGCAGGGCGTGGACCACATGGGCACCAATGTACCCACATCCACCTGTAACCATAACTGACATGCGCATGCCTTTCCTGTCGATAACCGGCCCGTAGGCTGTTCGGTTTTGCTATATTTTGTTATTTTTTGTTACATATTGAGTATATCACGGGCACATATTCTTGCCGTGCCCATATTCATGCACGTTCTAGGATATATAGGAGATGTGATGAGCACAGAAACACAGAGCAATGCGGGTCGGCGGTCCATCGTCTCTTATGTGAGGCGGTCCGAGAAACTCAACGACCGACTGGCGAGGGCCTGGGCCGAGTATTCCTCCCGATATCTTCTTGACCTGGGCCAGGCTGAGGGTTCGCTGGCGGTAGGCGAGGGTTTCCGCTTTGATTCCGAAACGGTCGAATCGATCTGGGGCAGGAAGGCCCGGCTGATTGTGGAAATCGGATCCGGTCAGGGGGAGAATGTTGTTGCTTCAGCCCGGGAGCATCCCGATTGGAATTACCTGGCCCTGGAGGTCTATCAGCCAGGGTTGGCCCATACCATGCTGATGGCGGGGAAATCCGAACTGGATAATCTGCGTCTTGCCCAGGTCAACGCCCCGGACCTCCTGACCCGAATGGAATCAGGACTGATCGCCGAAGTCTGGACCTTCTTCCCCGACCCCTGGCCCAAGATGAAGCATCACAAGCGTCGTCTGGTCCAACCGGCTCTGGCCGATGACCTGGCGGATTGCCTGGAACCTGGAGGGGTCTGGAGAATAGCGACCGACATCGAGGATTATGCGCTGCATGTGCACGAGGTGATGGACGTGAATCCGCGATTCAGAAACCTGGGCAATCTGCAGGTAAGTCTGCCCACCCAGCATGTCGGCAAGGGAACGGCAGACCAGGCCGGGACCCTTCCTCATGCCACTTTTATGGAATCTGATCGGTTCGACGGCAGAATCGTGACCAACTTCGAGCGGAAAGGCATCGAAGCAGGTCGGGTCATCCATGACCTGACCTATCAGGTCTCTTCCGAACGGTGATCAGGTCGGAAGGATATCTCGTTTGAATCTTCCGGGGCATGCGGAAGGCGGCTGGTGTCATCTTTTGGCCGTGAAGTTTGTCGAGGAGGTCCCCGGGAGGGCGGGGTATATGCCTGGTCGGTTCGGTCTGGGGGAGTGAGGGAGGCCCGCGATGGTCAAGAGGATAGTGGTGGGGATGCTGGCCCATGTCGATGCCGGCAAGACCACACTCTCAGAGGCCATGCTGTACCAGGGAGGGCGGATTCGCCGTCTGGGCAGGGTCGATCATGGCGATGCCTATCTGGATACCTCGGATCTGGAGCGGCGGCGTGGTATCACCATCTTCTCCAAGCCGGCCCAGCTGACCTATCGAGATGTGGATATGACCCTTGTCGACACACCCGGTCATGTGGATTTCGCCGCCGAGATGGAGCGGACCCTGTCGGTGTTGGACTATGCCCTGCTCGTTATCGATGCCACCTCCGGGCTGGAAGGTTATGCCGATACGCTTTGGCGACTTCTGGCCCGATACGGGGTACCCACCTTCATCTTCGTCAACAAACTTGACGCAGCCGGTGCCGATGCCACCCGTATTCTCGATGCGTGCAGGCGTCGTTGGTCCCCGGGCTGCTTTGATTTGAGTCGAGGACTTGATCGCGACAATGCAGAGGATGTGGCCCTGCTCGACGAGTCCGCCATGGATGAGTATCTGAAGTCCGGCGGTATTACGGATGAGAGTCTGGCAAGATTGGTGGCTGATCGCCGTCTCTTCCCCTGCTTCTTCGGATCCGCCCTGCGACTGGATGGGGTGGATGCCCTTCTTGAAGGACTGGATCGGTACACCCTATCGCCCGTGTACGGTACGGAGTTCGGTGCCAGGGTCTTCAAGATATCGCATGACGACAAGGGCGCCAGATTGACCTGGCTCAAGGTGACTGGTGGTGACCTGCCGGTCAAATCTTCTCTGGCTACGGAGGTGGGCAGACCCACCGGGAATTCCGGGAAGGCCGACTGCACGGAGACCGACGAGACGGTTGATCAGCTCCGAGTCTATTCCGGGTCCACCTATACCTTGACGGACTGTGCCCGGGCAGGCGGTATCGTGGCGGCAACCGGTCTGGACCTGACCCGACCTGGGCAGGGTCTCGGGTGTGAGAGGAGAGACCAGACACCGGTTCTGGAGCCGGTGCTCACCTATGCGGTGGTGACTGAGGGGTTGGACCCGCACCCGGTGTTGAAGGCCTTGCGCATCTTGGAAGATGAAGATCCCCTCCTGCACGTGGTCTGGCAGGAACGGCTCCGGGAGATTCACCTGCGCCTCATGGGCCAGGTTCAGTTGGAAGTGATACAGGAGGAGCTGGATCGACGGTTCGGTATACAGGTCTCCTTCAGTCAGGGCGGGATCCTATACAGGGAGACGATTGCGGCTCCGATTGAAGGGGTCGGGCATTTCGAGCCCCTCCGACACTATGCCGAAGTCCACCTGCTCCTGGAACCCACAGAGCCGGGGAGTGGTCTCAGTTTCGCGTCGGACTGCAGCCTCGACCGTCTAGACGGGAACTGGCAACGGCTCATCATGACCCACCTGGCTGAAAAGGAGCACCTGGGGGTTCTGACGGGAGCACCCATTACCGATATGCGCATCATCCTCTTGGACGGCCGCGGGCACATCAAACACACAGAGGGAGGGGATTTCCGCCAGGCCACCTACCGGGCCGTCCGACAGGGGCTGATGAAGGCGCGCAACATCCTGCTGGAGCCTTGGTATCATTTCAGGCTCACCATCCCCCAGGCGAATCTGGGCAGGGCCATGTCGGATATCTACCGGATGAAGGGGAACTTTGCGGAGCCGCAGACGGACGGCGATGCTGTCGAACTGGAGGGGGACGCGCCGGTATCGCAGATGCGCGATTATGCCATGGAGGTCAGCACCTACAGCCATGGCTGCGGACATCTGACATGCGTCTTTAACGGATATCGCCCCTGCCAGGACCAGGGAGCAGTGGTGGATTCCATCGGTTATGACCCTGAATCCGATCTGGAGAGCACCCCTGACTCGGTCTTCTGCGCCCACGGGGCCGGGTATACGGTCAAATGGAACAGAGTGGAGGATTTCATGCATCTTCCCGGCGGTGCGTATATCTGAATCCCGGAGTCCCCGTTTTGGAAAGTGCGGATCGGGTGTTCTCCAGGCAGGGGTTATGCCGTGACCACTAGTGGGTCAAGTGTGTACTAGGTTGGCTCGGAATAGCCTGAAACAGCTTGATTCGCGTTATTTGGGTGCAGTCTGCCAACTTCTGATTAGCGGTTGAATTCCGCCATTTTCCGGCCTTTTCTCTGGTACCCCCGGAGAGAGTCGAACTCTCGTTGTCAGATTGAAAGTCTGGTGTCCTAACCGTTAGACGACGGGGGCGAACGTGCCTATAATACCTGGCTCCCCCGGACCAGGCAAGCCTGGTGTGCCGTGTCGGGGGAGAGAGGCTGTATAGGGGGGCATGGAAGAAGGTTTGATCAGTCTTCCTGATCCATCTCCTGCTCATGGCGGTGGAAGAGCTCCATCTGCTCGCTGATCCATACCCGTTCCGCCGGGTTGATGTCAGCTGATTCCAGGTACTTCTGGTAAACGGGGTAGAAGGCCCGCAGAATCGGATAGAGGGCGTAAAGCGTGTGTTCCGGCTTCTGCTCGCGAGTGTGCTGGGGGTGGGCGTCGAAGGTGTTCTTGAACCGCTGCATGTAGTGACGGAAGGAGGTGAATGAGGTATCCATCCTGCGGGCCGATATGCCTGCGTTCATGTCCTTGCAGTAGACGGTTTTGAACCCCTGGTCGATCAGGTGGAGGGAGACATCGACATCCTCGTGCAGAATGTCGGCCTTGTCTCTGCAGACCTCGTTGCGGATGGCCTTCCATGCCGTGGCGCGAAGTGCCATGTTGGAGCCGTACAGCAGGTACTGGCCATCGTCGGCACGATAGATGGCCTTACGTATGGTGTCATCGCCCTTAAGGCCGATGTTCTTTCCGGGCATGTCGTAGTATGCGACAGGGCCGGTGGCCCCCATGGCATCCGGGTCCTCGGTGAAAGTACGGCTGACCACCTCGACCCAGTTCGGTCTCAGCATGCAGTCAGCATCGATTCGGCCGAGAATGTCACCCTTGGCCCTGTCCAGCCCGTAGTTCCGGCTGGGAATCAATCCCTGGTCCTTGTCCTGATGGAGAAGTTCCACGTGCTGGTCGGGATTGCGGTCGATGAAGTCCTGGACGATGGCCGCTGTGCGGTCGGTGGACTTGTTGTCCACGACCAGAACCTCGAGCGGGGCCTGACTTTGCCTGGTGGCATTGACGAGGCAATCACCTATGCGATCCTCCTCGTTCCAGGCAGGAATGACTATGGAAACGGTCAACATGGTTTACAGGATACGTGTCACGGGATACACCGGCAGAAAATCGGCAGGCCGGACGGATTACCGAGGGCTCTTTCCCCGGGGTCGAATCATGTCAGCATGATTGGGATAATGGAGACCATGGCGAACGATAAAAAGCAGCTGTTCGATTTTGCGACTGTCTTCCCGCCCAAGGGTGACCCCCGCAGGCCACCGGAGTGGTTCGGTCGGGCCCTCTTCTATGTGGTCATCGCGGTGTTCCTGGCCTGGTTCGCCTATTCATCCTGGTGGAAGCTTGAATTCCTGGTGCTGGACGTGATTATCTCGGTCTTCGT
Organism: Bifidobacterium sp. M0307; assembly: GCF_016100445.1. Taxonomy (NCBI): domain Bacteria; kingdom Bacillati; phylum Actinomycetota; class Actinomycetes; order Bifidobacteriales; family Bifidobacteriaceae; genus Bifidobacterium; species Bifidobacterium sp. M0307. Next base: position 1,165,848 of record NZ_JACFSL010000001.1, on the reverse strand, counting down.
CGCCCTGGCCATGGAACCCCTGGTGGTCAACCTGGTTCGACACGGTTGGAAGCGGGGTGCGGCGTCGGCTGTCACCCTGATCGGGTTGATTATCGTTGTCATCGTCCTGATGGGTTTGTTCGGCAACCTTTTTGTCAAGCAGCTGATTGGCATGGTCAATGGGGCTCCGGCCTTCTATGACCAGATAGTGGATTTCATCGGGAAGTACACCCAGTGGCGCATGCCTCCCATGCAGGATCTGGGGGGTGAGATAGCCAAGAACATCCAATCCTCCTGGGTGACTGATTTCGCCGGTCAGGCCGTGAACACGACCGTGGGCTTCTTCGGGGTCATCATCAACATGATGACCGTCCTTCTGGTCACCTACTACATTTCCGCAGCCGGTCCGAAACTGCGCAGGAGCCTCTGCCAGTGGCTGGGTCCCAACAGCCAGCGGCGTTTCCTCTTCGTGTGGACCATCGCCCAGGACCAGATTTCCAGCTTCCTCTTCAGCAGGACCATCCTGGCCCTGATCTCGGCAGCCTGCATGTCGGTCTTCCTGGTCGCCCTCAATGTGCCCTACTGGTTGCCGCTGGCCCTGTTCTGCGGTCTTGTTTCCCAGTTCGTTCCCACCATCGGCACCTATATCGGCGGTGCCATACCGATTGTCGTGGCCTGGGGGAGCAAGGGGCTCCTGATTGCCGTGGCCGTCCTCGTCTACATCATCATCTACCAGCAGATCGAGAACCTTCTCCTGGCGCCGAAGATATCCGAGCGGACCATGGACCTGAATCCGGCCGTTGCCTTCCTCTCCGTCTTGGCATTCGGTGCAGTCTTCGGGGCTCTCGGAGCCTTCCTGGCCCTGCCCCTTGCCGCCAGCTTCCAGGCGATCTTCAATGCTTCCATCAAGCACTATGAGCTGATTGATTCCCCGCTGATGCAGGATCCCAAGCCGGTAGGAAAGTCCAAGGTGGTCGAGAGCGTCGAGGCCTTCAACGAGCACGTGGTCCAACCGGTCACCAATCACGTAGGTGCCCGGTCGGCCAAGGGGAGCAGTGCCCGGGTGAGCGTTCAGGACCCTGTTTCCAGGATTGCGGAACAGCTTTATCGGCCGCCGACGGCGGAGGACCTTGACGAGTCACGGACCGTTGCCATTCCCAAGTCCGACAAGGCCAAGGCCAAGGGCAAGAGTCCGCTCAAGGGGGCCGAGGGTGGTGAAGCAGGGCAGGGAAACCCTGAATCCGGAAGTCCTGCGCAATCCTCCCAAGAGGCTAATCCTCGTAAGGAGTGGCGCTGATGGCCTTTTTGAAGGTGCTTGACATCCTCATGATGATTCTGGGGTCGGTCGGCGTGGTCTATCAGGCCATCTGCATCGTAACCTCATTCGTGTCCAAACCTGTGGTCTTCCCCAAGGCCCCTTATGACAAACGTTTCGCGGTCCTGATTTCGGCCCGTAACGAGGAGGGTGTGGTCGGGACGCTGATCGACTCCATCCAGTCTCAAACCTATCCCAGCAGTATGGTCGACATCTGGCTGGTGGCCGACAACTGCACCGATGATACGGCCGGGCTGGCCCGGTCCAAGGGCTGTCACGTGGTCGAGCGGCAAGACTCCGAACGGATAGGCAAGGGGTACGCCCTCTCCTATCTTCTCGACAACATCATCAGCCAGGGGTACTCAGAGCAGTATGACGCCTTCTTCGTCTTCGATGCCGACAACCGGCTTGACCGTCACTACATCGAAGAGATGAACAAGGCCTTCCAGTCCGGGTTCCGTATCCTGACCAGTTATCGCAACTCCGTCAACTTCTCCGACAACTGGGTTTCCTCGGGATCGGCCCTGTGGTTCATCAGGGAATCACGCTTCCTCAATTCCTCCAGGATGGTCTTCGGGTCCAGCTGCCACGTGGGCGGTACCGGATTCATGTTCTCCAGGGAGGTCATGGAGCGCAACAATGGTTGGAAATTCCACCTTCTGACCGAGGATCTGGAGTTCACCATGGACTCCGTTCTCCACGGCGACAGAATCGGGTATTGCGGTACCGCAATCCTCTATGACGAGCAACCTGTGACCTTCAAGCAGAGCTGGCGACAGCGGTTGCGGTGGAGCAAGGGCTTCCTCCAGGTCTTCCGCTACTACGGGCCTGCCTTGATAAGTCGTGCTTTCAGGGAGCGTGACTTTTCGGCAGTCGATCTGACCATACTCATCTGCCCCTTGACCGTTCTTGCCGTCATCCGTTGCGTCTTCGGCGTCCTGTTCCCCGCCCTCGGCTTTGTGACCTGGGCGAGTCAGATAACGGAACTGGTGGATTGGGTGGCTTCTGCGCTCCTGGGCATTCTGGCATTGATGGGTCTGGCTGCCATCACCGTCCTGGCTGAGCGTGACAAGATCGGTGCCTCCAACAAGGAGCTCTTCGCATACTGCCTGAGTTTCCCAATCTTCATGTTGAGCTACCTGCCCATCTCCTTCCAGGCCATCTTCGCCAACCCTGGGTGGAAACCCATCGAGCACAGCGGGAAATAGGCTCTCCACGGAGACCCGGGCGTGAGGGCCGGGGTCGGGGTGGACTAGGCTGTCTGATGTTCATACCAGTTCCCCCGGGGTGGGGGTCTTCCTCGCAGGAGTGTTCAATTGGATGGTAGACACCAAGTGGTGCAGACCCGAAGGTCGCTGGTGGCGCGGCGGTGGAGAGTGGCCTTGTCCATCCTGATGTCGGTGATCCTGATCGGTGGGTATGCAGTTGCGGACGTCATGGACCTCCTGCCAGGTCCCTTGACCCTGGAAACATCCAGAACCAGAACCATATCGCCGGCCAGATCCGTCCGTACACCTGCAGATGACCTGGGGGATGACGGTGCCGGTGGTCCTGTTGACCAGGCTGTGGCCCGGCAGCTGGTAGAGGAGTTCACTACTACTCCGGGGTTGGGGCATGACTACTCCCTGGTCGTCCACCAGGCGGATGGGAGGCCGGTCGTTGAAGAGTCTGCCCAGGTGGTGCGGCAGCCCGCTTCGACCATGAAGACCCTGACGGCAGCCGCAGCCGCCTCCGAGCTGGATATGTCATCCTGTTTGACCACCGATGTGCAGCTCAGAGAGGTCTCGGGTGACCACGCTGTGCTGGTGCTCAAAGGGCATGGCGATATGCTGCTGGGGACAGGCAACAATGATCCCGCGCATGTCAACGGCCGTGCAGGTCTGTCCAGTCTGGCCGCGAAGACGGCTGGAGCCCTGCGTAAAGCCGGTGTCAGCCGGGTGTGGGTGGCCTATGACGACAGTCTCTTCGGTGAGGATGGGGAACCCGAAGGAATCCAGGAGAACAATCCCGATGGTGTTTACTTCCAGCATCCCACCTCCATGGCCATCGACCAGGCCCGTGACTGGACCGGCATCCAACAAGGCACCAATCCGGATGCAGGCGGTGTATATCTGCCCAGGGTCGTCGATCCGGCGGCCGAGGCCACCAAGGTCTTTGCCAGGGCCCTGGCAGGCAGCGGTATAGAGGTCGATAATCCGGATCAACCCAATCAGGCCGAATCCGGGCAGGGGTCGGTCATCGCCAGTGTTCAGTCAGCTCGTCTCAGTGAAATCATGGCTCTGATGCTCAGAACATCAGACAACACGCTGGCAGAGCTCTTCGGCCGACTGACCGCAGCCAAACTGGGCAAAGAGAACAGTCCCAATGGAGCCGTAAAAGCCGTTACAGAGGCACTTGACCACCTTGGAGTGAATACAGGTGGATTGGTCATGGCCGATTGCTCCGGGCTGGCCCCCGGGTCCGAGCTGAGTGTGAACACCCTGGTTCAGATACAGGAGCTTGCCCTTGAATCCAAGGGAATCACCCCCGTAGCCAAAGGACTATCGGTCGTTGGGCTGACCGGAACCGCAGCGGAGAGGAAAGTGAATGATCTTGCAGATGGTCTGGTCAGGGTCAAGACCGGCACCCTGGATCAGGTCACATCCATGACGGGCAACGTTTCCCGAAGATCCGGCGGGAGTCTGGTCTTCGCCGTCATCGTCAACAACCCGGAGGATATGGCTGCCGTCCGGCAGGCCGTGGATCGGTTGGTCACCTCCCTGGACCGTTTGTAACCGTGCGTACGCCGAGGAGGGATGGTGCATCGTGGTGTATTCCGCTCAGATGAAGAAGGCCGTGGGAGCCCTCCGCTCCAGTCTTGAGGACGCCGGGCTGGGCAGGCAGGGCGATCGGTTCACCCGACACGGCAGCCATCTGCCCGACCCCGATGCGCCGCTCGTACTTGTTGCCTGCTCCGGCGGGCGGGACTCCATGGCTCTGGCATCGGTTGCTGCTACGGTCTCGGCCATGTTGGGTCTGCGATGCGGGGCGATCCTGATTGATCATGGGCTCTCCGAGGGGTCCGATCGGGTCAGCCTCGAAGCCGCAGCGAACTGCCGGAAGCTGGGCCTGGACCCTGTCCTGGTCAGGTCCGTCCAGGTGCGCCGCACCAGTGCCGGTCTGGAGGCCGATGCCCGTGAGGCCAGGTATGAGGCCATAAGGGAAGAAGCCGGACGCGTCAACGCCTCGGCCGTCCTTCTGGCCCACACCATGGATGACCAGGCCGAGACCGTGCTCATCGGGCTTATCAGGTCCCAGGGTCTGGATGCCATCACCGGTATGAACCATCGGATGAAACGGGACGGGCTCGACTATCTGCGTCCCTTCCTGGGACTTACCCGGCAGGAGACGACGGAGATATGCCGGCAACAGGGGCTCTCCTGGTGGGATGATCCCACCAACGGCGACGGGTTCCCTGACGACCAGCCCCTTCCTGCGGACCTTCCCCTGCGCTCGCGGGTGCGGCATGACCTCCTGCCTGGACTGAGCCGGTTTGCCGGCCGTGACATGGTCCGTCGTCTGGCCCAGGGGGCGGACCATGCCAGGCGGGATGCCGCATATCTGGACCGGCAGGCGGATGCTCTGGCCGACCAGGTGGTCATGCCCCCCGAACCCGATGACGCCGATCAGGGGATTCTGGCTCGTCTGGATGCCCGTAGCCTCTCCACCCGGGATTCGGCCCTTCGCTTACGGTTCCTGGCCCACCTTCTGTCCAATCTGGGAGTCCCGGCAAGCTCCCAACAGGTTGCGTCGTTGGATGCCCTGGCTTCGGATTGGCACGGCCAGCAGGGGCCCGTTTTTCCCAGTTCGTATTCAGCTTTTCGTAAGTGTCAAGTCATTCTCATATGCAATGATGGAGTCCATGCGAATCGCTGATATTGAATCCCACATTGATCATGAGTTGGTATCCAAGCAACAGATAGAGGACCTGATTCAGAAGACGGCCGTCCGTATCAGCAAGGATTATCAGGACAAGGACCTGATGATGGTGGCCGTGCTCAAGGGGGCTTTCAATACCCTGGCCGCCATCTCCCAGGCCGTCACCATCCCGGTCCAGATCGAGTTCATGAGCATCTCCAGCTATCCCGGTCAGAAGACCACGGTTTCGAACGGTGACATTACGGTGCGGATGGATCTGGGGTGCGATGTACGCGGCCGGCACATTCTGATCGTCGAGGACATCATCGATTCCGGATACACCCTGCATTGGTTGGTGAACGAGCTGAAATCCCGTGGGGCCGCATCCGTAGAGGTCTTCGCCCTACTCGACAAGACCGTCAGGCATGAGGTTGAAGTGGACGTCAAGTATCCCGGATACACCATTCCCGATGAGTTCGTAGTCGGCTTCGGTCTTGATTATGACGAGCAGTACCGTAATCTTGACTCGATCGCCGTGCTCAAATCGGACGAGTATCTGACGCAGGAACAGAACGAGGGGGAAAGCGCATGAGCTACTCGCAGGGACCACAGCAGGGTCCGCCCAGGAACAACGGCGGCAACCGAAATGGGGGAAATGGCCCAGACAAGGGCAACAACCCCTTCTTCAACTTCAACCAAAACGGGGGAGACGGGAAAGGGCCGGACTCGAACCGGTCCTTCTGGCGTTCTCCCTGGCTCTGGGCGGTACTGGCTGTACTGATCATGATGGGCATCTTCGGCTTCTTCAGCAGCCAGAACAGCCCTCAGACCATCGATACCAAGGATGGTCTGGAGCTACTGGCCGGTAATCACCGGAGCGGGGCCGTCAAATCCGCTGAGATAACCGAGAAGATGCAGGTGGTCGAGCTCAAGCTCAACGACGATTTCACCAAGGACGTCGAGGGCTTCCAGGGGAAGAAGACCAACAAGAACTTCGGCAAGGACGTTCAGTTCTACTACGTGTTCGACCAGGGTCCCCAGGTGGTCAAGGCCGTTGAAAAGGCCAACCTGAGCGAGGGCTACAACTCGGTTGTTCCCCAGACCAGCATGATGAGCCTGTTGATTTCCTCGGTTCTGCCCATGTTGATCATCCTGGGTGTGTTCTGGTTCCTGCTTTCCCGGATGTCCTCGGCCGCCGGGGGCAACATGTTCGGCATGGGGGGCAAGAAGAACTCGGCCCGGCTCAATGACGGGCAGACTCCGAAGACGAAATTCGCCGATGTGGCCGGTGAGGAGGCCGCTGTACAGGAGGTCGAGGAGATCAAGGACTTCCTCAAGGACCCCTCGAAGTACAAGGCTCTCGGTGCCCGTATACCTCGCGGTGTCCTGCTCTACGGCCCTCCTGGAACCGGTAAGACCCTTCTGGCCCGGGCCATAGCCGGTGAGGCCAGCGTTCCCTTCTACTCCATGGCAGGTTCTGACTTCGTCGAGATGTTCGTCGGTCTGGGTGCATCGAGGGTCCGTGATCTCTTCGACGAGGCCAAGAAGAACGCACCGGCCATCATCTTCATTGACGAAATCGATGCCGTGGGTGGCAAGCGCGGCTCCGGCATGAGCGGTGGTCATGATGAGCGTGAGCAGACCCTGAACCAGCTTCTGGTCGAGATGGATGGTTTCGACAACGATACGAATCTGATCATCATCGCCGCCACCAACCGACCCGATATTCTGGACTCGGCCTTGCTGCGTCCCGGTCGTTTCGACCGCCAGGTGGCCGTTGAGGCACCTGACCTGGAGGGGCGTGAGGCCATTCTCAGGGTTCATGCCAAGGGGAAGCCGTTTGTGCCGGATGTCGACCTGCACACCGTGGCGGTCCGCACCCCCGGATTCACCGGTGCGGACTTGGCGAATGTCCTAAATGAGGCCGCGCTCCTGACGGCCCGCTCGGATGCGCAGCTGATCGACAACCGGGCCATCGACGAGGCCATCGACCGTGTGCTCAGCGGTCCCCGACGTCGTACCAAGGGGATGGCCCTGGAGGAAATGCGCAATACCGCCTACCACGAAGGTGGTCACGCCATGGTTGCCGCCGCCCTTCACCACACCGATCCGGTCACCAAGGTCACCATCCTTCCTCGTGGCCGTGCTTTGGGCTACACGGCCGTCATGCCCACCCAGGACCGTTACTCCCAGTCTCGCAACGAACTCCTGGACCAGATGGCCTACGCCATGGGTGGCCGTGTGGCCGAGGAGGTTGTCTTCCACGACCCGACCACCGGAGCCTCCAACGACATTGAGAAGGCCACCAGCATCGCCCGCCAGATGGTGGTCGAGTACGGGTTCTCCTCCAAACTGGGTGCCATCAAGTGGGCTGATGGAAGCGATCAGGATTCCGGTCTTGACGCCCTGAAGCCCCGGGCCTACTCGGAGCAGACTGCCGAAGCCATAGACAGGGAGGTCCTCGACCTGGTCGAGACCGCCCACACTGAGGCCTGGCAGATCATCAGCAGGAACAGGGATGTGCTGGATGAGCTGGTCCGTCAGCTCCTGGTCAAGGAAACCCTGAACAAGGATGAGCTGGCTGCAATCTTCGCCAATCTGAGAAAAGCGCCTGAGCGGGAGCTTTGGCTCTCCGATGTGAATCGGCCCGATTCCGAACTGCCACCGGTGGAAATACCCAAAGAGCTTGAGCAGAGTGTGACCGGCACGACCTCCCCGTCCGGTCCGGCATCGAATACCACCCCCGCACAGGGGTAGTGGGTTTTCACGCCACAAGCGCTGTGTGGCCTGTCGCCCTGGTCGTGATGGGGTATGGGGATTGCTGTGCCGCTGAGAGGGGCTGACGCATGGATTCGATTCAACTGAGCAGGATCAGGGCCAAGCCCCTGAGTCCTCCTGATGGACACGATTACACCTACCAGGTCGATGCCACGCTTTTCCTTGATTTGAGCGAGGCCGGCAGGTTTGATGATGCGACCGCAACCGTGGATTATGTCCAGGTGGTCAATAGGATTATCTCCCTGATCGAGCATGACTCCACGGATCTTCTTGAGGCCCTGACCACGAGAGTGGCTGATGCCATCCTTCTCTCGCATCAGGTCAGGCGGACCAGGGTATCGGTAACGCGTCTAGGTGCCGATGATCAGACCGAGGCGGACTTTCAGGTGACCGTGACCATCGAAAGGGCGGCTGAAGGGGATGACCAGGCTACCATGGCCTCCCTGGTTTCAGCCGAGGAGCATGAGGCTGTCCCGGTGGAGCCGGGATACGGGGAGGCCCACCGGATGCAGGCACGTTCCGCTTCTCATCCGGCCTTGGGCGCGGCGCTCGCCAGACATCATGACGAGGCGCGGAACCGGCACTATGCGGATGAAGACCATACGCGAATCGGCTCAGGTCCGGATGTGGATGGCGCAGATGGCAGGTGGACATCCGAGCCGCAGACGGATACATCCGAGGCTGAAGGCCCCGTCCAGATACATCAGGCGGTTGTTGCCATGGAGTGCGACGATGAGAATTCCAAGCAGGCCATGTATGTGGCCCTGGCATCCCTGGACGGGGTCCCGGGCAGTCAGGTAGTCGGGATATCGCCTCTGTACGCTTCCGTCCATCCGGGTGCCGGGCGTGGCACCAGCCTTTGCGCCGTGGTCTTGGTGCAGACACCATTGGGGCCTCGAGACCTCTACCGGACCCTGACCATGGTTGAGTCCACTTGCCGGGGCGGAGACTCCGGATCGGAGGATTCCGGCCCCCTCGCCCTGAATGTCGTTGATTATGAAGGCATGGAGGTCAATGAGGACGGGCTGAGGTTGCCCCTGGCCGGGGCATCCACCAGGGCTTCGATCCTGGTGCCTTGGGCCGCCCTGGACGCCGATGCTGTTCTGGTTGGTCCGGACGGCGGATCCGTGGCCGAACTCTCGCGGAGGGCACCGGATGTGGGATGCCTGCATCTCCTGTCCGAGGACTGGATATTGGATGGTTTGTCATGAGAACACGTCGTACGCCGTTGGCCTACTACCTGGTTGCGCTGATTCTGGGAATGGCAGGAGGCCTGACCATATCCGAAATCAGCATGTCATCCCGAACCGACCTGATGGGGGCGCCCTGGTTGGTCTCCCTCCTGCTCTTCATCCTCGGTGTCATGATTCTGCTTATGGCCATCCAGGTGCACAGGTACGCCAAGGGCGAGCGAAAAGAGATGGATTCCCGTTTTGCCGTCAACACGCTGGTCATGAGCAAATCTCTGGGAATTGCCTGCGCTGCCCTTCTTGGGTGGTACGGCAGCCAGGCCCTGGTCAGCATGGGGCATTCCAGTGCGCCCTACTATGCTGCGGTCATGCGGGAATGCCTGGCTGCTTCGGCAGTGTGTTTGATTGATGTAGTCATCGGGGCTGTGGGGGAGTGGCTCTGCCAGCTACCTCCGGATGAGGGGCCCGAGAACCCTGAGAAACGTAACTCGGGGAAACGTCGCTTGCCGGATGCGGCTCAGAAGGAGAGTCTGGACCGCTGAGCTAGACCGCAGGCTACATGCGACTCCGGCCTCGCAAAGACTAGACAGAGTCATATGCGAGGCCGGAAAGCAACCAGATGTCAGGCCTTCTCCTGGCTGTCTTGGGGAACCCGAATCATGGCTTCCTGCACCATTGTGGCGGCAAGAGCCCCATCCTGGGTGTAGACCTTGGCCACGCAGAGGCTACGACCATGGTCGGCGACAGGGGAATCCTGGACGAAGAGGTGCCACTGGTTGAGATCGATGTCCTGATACCACCACATGGAGTGGTCGATGGAAGCGAAGGAGATTCCCTTGGTGGTGATTCCCAGGCCGGAGCGCCGCAGGGCGGGCTCCATCATGATCTGATCGCACTCAAGCGCCAGGAGGGCACGGTTCATGGTCTGTGACATGTCCAGATGACCATCCGTCCGGCTCCATACCATCTGCCGGCCGGAATCGTTGGCAACGGCCTCCTTGTCGACACCCATCAGGACGGTCTTGCCCAGGTGGCGGATGTCGAAAGGCGACTGGGTCACGTAATAGTCAGCGAAGGGAGACTTCTCGGCATAGGGACGCATGAGGTCCTTTGCGCTGGTCAAATCCTCGGGGTCGGGCAGATCCGTGGGCATGGGGTCTGCGTACCTGACGCCCTGCTGTCCGGGTTCCTGATAGGAGAGGATGGTTGTCAGTATCGTGCCCTTGGACTGGGTCACATCGGCACGGCGCGAGGAAAAGGACCTGCCGTCACGCATGGTCTCCACATCGATTCCGACCTTCTCCTCGATACTGCCTGTACGGAGGAAGTAGGCGTGGGCAGAGTTGGGCTGCCGCCCCTCGGGGACGGTCCGTGACCCGGCCATGATGGCCTGAGCCACGATCTGCCCCCCGTATATTCTCTTGGTAGGGAAGTAGAGGGAATCCCCCTCAAACAGGGTGTGGGCACCCTCCTGGCCCGTCCCTGCGACATCCAGGACCTTTACCACGTGCTCCAATGGAGTTTCTTCAATGGTCATATTCTCCCCCATCCCTTGATGATTGTGTGCCGGAGCCGGTTCAACGGGTCAGCTTGCGGTGAATCCTATGAGGACGTGATGCCTCCTCGCCCAAACGCTGGATCTTGTTCTCCTGATAAGCCTGGAAGTTGCCCTCGAACCAGTACCAGTTTGCCGGGTTCTCATCCGTGCCCTCCCAGGCAAGGATGTGGGTGGCGACCCTGTCCAGGAACCAGCGGTCGTGGGATATGACCACTGCGCAGCCGGGGAATGCCAGCAAGGCGTTCTCGAGGCTTTCCAGGGTCTCCACGTCCAGGTCGTTGGTGGGCTCGTCCAGGAGGAGGAGGTTGCCTCCCTGCTTCAGGGTGAGGGCCAGGTTCAGTCTGTTGCGCTCACCACCGGAGAGGACCCCGGCCGGCTTCTGCTGGTCCGATCCCTTGAACCCGAAGGAGGCCACGTAGGCGCGGGTGGGAACTTCGACGCCGGCCACTTCGATGAAGTCCAGACCGTCGGAGACCACCTCCCAGAGGTTCTTCTTGGGGTCGATGCCTTCGCGGTTCTGATCCACATACGAGATCTTAACCGTATCGCCGACCTCCAGGGAACCCGAGGTCAGGGGCTCCAGGCCTACGATGGTCTTGAAAAGGGTCGACTTGCCGACGCCGTTGGGGCCGATGACGCCAACGATGCCGTTCCTGGGCAGGGTGAAGCTCAGATCGTCAATGAGGACCCGGTCGCCGAAGGCCTTGTGGATATGCTCGGCCTCCAGGACCTTGGATCCCAGGCGGGGCCCCGGTGGAATCTGAATCTCGGAGAAGTCCAGTTTCTTGTTGTTCCTGGCCTCGATCTCCATCTGCTCATAGCGCTCCAGGCGGGCCTTGTTCTTGGCCTGCCGGGCTTTGGGGGAGGAGCGGACCCATTCCAATTCGGAGTTCAGCCGCTTGGCCAGTCGGGCATCCTTCTGCCCCTGGACCTCAAGACGCTTGGCCTTGGTGTCGAGGTAGGTGGTGTAGTTGCCCTGATAAGGGTAGAGATGCCCACGGTCCACCTCGCAGATCCACTCGGCCACGTTGTCAAGGAAGTACCGGTCGTGGGTCACGGCCAGGACGGCTCCCTTGTAGGTGTGGAGATACTGCTCCAGCCAGAGTATGGACTCGGCATCAAGGTGGTTGGTGGGCTCGTCCAGAAGCAGGAGGTCGGGGGCCTCAAGCAGGAGCCGGCAGAGGGCCACGCGGCGGCGCTCGCCACCGGAGATGACCGAAACCGGGGTGTCCGGGTCGGGGCACTGCAGGGCATCCATGGCCTGATCCAACTGGGAATCCAGGTCCCATCCGTCTGCCGCGTCGATCTCCTCCTGGAGCTTGCCCATCTCGGCCATCAGCGCATCGTAGTCGGCATCGGGGTTGGCCATCTCCTCACCTATCTGGTTGAAGCGATGGACCTTCTCCATGATGTCGCCGTAGGCCATGCGGATGTTCTCTCCGACGGTCTTGTCCTCGTCCAGGGGCGGCTCCTGCTGAAGGATGCCCACCGAATAGCCCGGGGTTAGCTGGGCCTCGCCGTTGCTGACGGTCTCCAGACCGGCCATGATCTTGAGCAGGGTGGACTTGCCCATGCCGTTGGGGCCCACCACGCCAATCTTGGCTCCCGGGAGGAAGCTCAGCGTGACGTCATCGAGAATAACGCGGTCGCCGAAGGACTTGCGCGCCTTGATCATCTGATAGATAAATTCGGCCAAGGAAACTACCTCGCAAAGGGTTGGAAAACGACGGTTCAAACTCCATTAATCGTAATGGAGACTTCCGACTTACGCAGCAGGCCATCCGGGTCTCATCCCATGAGGGACCTATCAATTTTCCCTATACCCTCATGCGGGATTTGCTGAGCGACAGAGGGTAGCCTTGAGGAGGTGTTCCCGCCCGACATGCGCAGGTCAAGGAGCGCCGACCGGGTCTTTGCCGATACGGATGGGGCCGGGCCTTCGGCTGTGCGCATGAGGAATGGGCCGTGAGCTGTATGCGGTCGCAAGGGAGTATCAATGACAGAGAAACGGCAACATGGTCGGATTTCCGCAACCCATCGGTTGCGCTGGAGACCTCTTGATATTGCGGTCGGTGCCGGCTTGGGGGCGGTGTCAGGGTTGATTTACTGGGCTGCCAGTCTGCTCTCCTCATGGATATTCCCTCTGATGACGGCCATTCTTCCCGGGATGGCGGCCCTCCTGCATGGGGTCTTCTACTTCCCCTGTACCTTGTCCCTGCTGATATTGCGCAAGCCCGGTGCGGCCGTCTATGTTGGAATCATCAGCGTCCTGGTCGAGATTCTGCCAGGCAACGCCTATAACGGGCCGATGATTTTCGTGCAGGCCATCGTCGAGGCCCTCTGCGCGGAGCTGGCCTTCGCGATATTCCGCTACCGCCGGTGGACCCTGGGAACGACCATTCTGGGAGGTCTCCTGATAGCCCTGGCGTACAACGCCTTCCTCCTGGCTTTCTACTACCAGGGAGTCTCCCCGCTCAGCCCAAGGGGAATCATCGGCACCATCTGTGAACTGATCAGTGGGGTGGTCCTGGCTGGTCTGACCAGCTGGTTCCTCTTCCGGGCCATCGGCAGGACCGGAGCGCTGGATCGGCTTGCATCCGGGCAGGATGTCAGGCGGGTCTGAAAACCGACCCCTCCGCCCGCCAGTATTGACCATATGTTTGTGAATCTGTGACAAGGCCCGTACCGGGCAGGAAGGGTCCAACCATGACCAACCTTCGCTCCTACTTTGCGGCTGCGGTACTGCCGCTCATCCTGGCGGCGGGTGCCTGCGGACCCTCCCAGGCCTCCGAAGAACATCGGATTGACCCCCAGGCCGCCATCAGCGTCAACAACGTCGAACCCACGGCTCCGTTGATTCCTTCCAGCACCAATGACACCGCAGGTTGGAAAGTGGTGACCCAGCTCTTCGACGGGTTGGTCACCTTCGACGCCAAGGGTGGGATGACCCTGGTCGAGGCCAAATCAATCACCCCCAATGAAGATGCCAGCCGGTACACGATCGTCCTCAAGCCCGGACTCACGTTCAGCGATGGGGAGAAGATCACCGCCAAGACCTATGCCGACTCCTGGTCCTTTGCGGCGAATGCAGCCAATGGGCAGCTGGGGGCTTCGGCCTTTTCGACCATCGCCGGATATGAGCAGGTGCAGGATGAGCATGGCGACTCCAAGGCACCACTATCGGGTCTTCGCGTGGTTGACGACCTGACCCTGGAGGTGACCATGGATAAGCCGGATTCCTCCTTCCCCTACAAGGTGGGAGATGTGGCCTTCCTTCCCCTGCCGTCGTCCGCCTACAAGGACATCAAGGCCTTCGGCAAGAAACCAATCGGGAACGGGCCTTACCGCTTCAAGTCATGGGTGCCCAATCAGGGAATCAGGTTGGAGAGGGACTCCGCATACAAGGGACCACGCAAGGCCCGGAACGGAAGTCTGGAGTTCAGGGACTACCAGAGTCTTGATGCTGCCTATGCCGATGTTCAGGCCGGACACCTGGATGTGCTCGATACGGTTCCGGTTTCCCGTCTGAAAACGTTCCGTACTGATTCGGGTCTGCAACCCTTGGTCAGGCCGGGGCCGGCCTTCCGGTCCCTGACCATCCCGCAAGGCCTGCAGCATTTCCAAGGACAGGAAGGCGCCTTGCGCCGGGCGGCCCTGTCGTATGCCCTTGATCGAGCGGAAATAGCCGACAAGGTCTTCGCCGGTTCGGTCACTCCGGCCACCGATTTTCTTGCCCCCACCATCAGGGGGAATGCCTCCGACATCGGAGGCAGGAAAGTGCTGGACCACGATCCGGACCAGGCCCGTAGCCTCTGGAAGGAGGCTGACGCCATCTCTCCATGGGAAGGTACGCTCCGCATTGCCTACAGTGCCGACGGGACCGACAAGGACTGGGTCGATGCGGTTCTGCACGAGTACGCCCAGGTTCTGGGCATCAAGACGGAGTCGAACATCTTCCCGACTGGCAAGGAGTTCAATACGGCGGTTCATAATCGCCAGGTCGACAGTATTTTCAATTCCGGCATCACCTCGGACTATCCCCATCCCGAGGGTTACCTTGTTCAGGGGTATGCCTCCAGTCAGGCGGACGGCAAGGGGTTGAACAACGGGGACTACAAGAGTGCGGAGTATGACACCCTTCTTGCCCAAGCCGCCTCGAAGACCGACCAGGACGAAGCCATGCAGGATTACCGCCAGGCCGAGGCCGTCCTCCTCAGGGATCTTCCGGTGCTGCCGCTCTGGTACAGGAAGGTCTCCGCAGTGGCCGGCAAGCAGGTTCGTCAGGTTTCCTTCGGTTACATGGGTCTGCCGGTCTACAACCAGGTCACCAAGTAGGTTCGACGAACCGTACCTGGCTGATGACGAGTCGTTTTGATACCATGACTCTGGCCGATGTGATCGGCACGGGGCCTTAGCTCAGTCGGTTAGAGCAAACGACTCATAATCGTTCGGTCCAGGGTTCAAGCCCCTGAGGCCCCACCAGACGAAACCCCTACAGGCACAAAGCCTGCGGGGGTTCTCTGTTTCTTCCTGTCAGCAAATCTCTCGGTCCTGTGACGGGCAAGTTCTGAAGGATTGAAGCAAGACCGATTGCCCTATGTGCCGTGGCGAGATGTTCATGTGGGGACTTTGCCCTGGAACCGCTGGTTGTTGCTAGGCTTATTGAAAGGACGGACCGTGAGTGGTTCGCGGTCCGTCCTATCGCAGCCTAGCTCTAGCACCATGCTGTGTGCCGATTCCATATGGGTCGACGAACATGGCAGCCGGGGGAAATGGAGCTAGGCGCGTTTCCTCGTATCGAACCGACCTCTTCACTTCCCGGCCTGCGGCTGCCAGGTGAACGGGGTGATGAGCATGGTTCGGAATTGGTCTAGTGACCAAAAAGCTGTATATCGACTGGGCATATGGGCAGAGATATGCCTGATTCCTGGCACAGTCTGATAGTGATTGCGGTATATAGCCGCACAGATGGGAAAAACTGATACATGCGCTCTCCATACTGAGACTCTGCATAAGGCAGATTCTCAAGCGAAACTATCGTGTATACGTTTTCCCCCGTATAGAGATATTCTCTGGGTTACAGCATACACCCGCCCGTATCGGTGTCAAAGGGGTCGGGGCGTATTCCAGATTCAAATGGTCGTACACTCCGGCATACTGGAGGAAGCGGCTGGGTAGGGGCCTGTCCAGGGCGGAATCGTCAGGCCGGGCTTTGGTCATGAGTGTGTTCGTGAAGAAGGCTCCCGGTAGAATTCAGGATGGACACCGTTCCGGCGACGGCTACCGTCCTCTGATTGCAACTGGTGGATGCCGGCCTGTCATCCGAGGGAAAGGAAAACGATGAAGTACGATTTCACAACGATTATGGACAGGCATGGCAGGGATTCCATAGCGGTGGACGGGCTGGGTGCGGAGCCCGGTTTCGCCCCTGATCCCCCAAAGGCCGGGTTCGATGTGATTCCCATGTGGGTGGCCGATATGAACTTCCCGACCGTGCCCACGGTCCAGGAGGCAATAATCGAACGTGCCAAGCATCCGGCGTTCGGGTACTTCGATCCGACTGATGAGTATTACGATGCCATCATCGATTGGCAGCGTGCCCGTAACGGTGTGGAAGGTCTGACCGCTGAAGACATCGGTTATGAGAATGGGGTTCTGGGTGGTGTCGTATCCACCCTGACGGCATTCGCAGCGCCTGGAGACAAGGTCCTCCTGCATAGTCCGACCTATGTGGGATTCACCAACTGCATCGAGAACAACGGATACCATATCGTCCACAGCCCCCTGAAGAAGGATGAGCAGGGTGTCTGGCGGATGGACTTCGAGGACATGGACCGCAAGCTCAAAGAGAACAACATTCATGTGGCTGTCTTCTGCAACCCACACAACCCCTGTGGGCGCGTCTGGGAGAAGTGGGAGATCGAGAAGGCCATGGAGGTATACAAGGAGAACGACTGCGTGGTCATCTCCGATGAGATTTGGTCCGATCTCATACTGGCCGGTAACAGGCACACCCCCACCCAGTCGGTGAGTGAGGATGCCCGGAACAGGACAGCCGCTTTCTACGCACCAAGCAAGACCTTCAACCTGGCCGGTCTGGTGGGCTCCTACCACATCATCTACAACAAGTACCTTCGCGACAGGGCGGTCTCCAAGGGTTCCAAGGCCCACTACAACGATATGAACGTCCTGTCCATGCATGCCCTGATTGGAGCCTATAAACCGGAGGGGCAGGAATGGGTCGATGAACTGCGCCAGGTCCTGACCGGGAATGTGGACTATGCGTGTGACTACATCTCCAGGCATTTCGAGGGGGTGGATGTCTCCAAGCCCCAGGGAACCTACATGCTCTTCGCGGACTGTTCGCAGTGGTGCGAGTCCCACGGCATCAGCCTGGACCAGCTGGAGAAGCGGGCCTGGGATGTCGGCGTGGCGATCCAGGACGGACGGCAGTTCAAGGCCCCCTGTGCCGTCCGCATGAACCTCGCCCTGCCGCTGAGTCGGGTCGAGGAGGCCATGGAGCGTCTGGACAGGTACGTTTTCAACGCTTGAGTGACAGGGGGCTGCACAGCCCTGTAATCACTGGAACTGCATGCCTCCATCGACGATCAGCGTCTGCCCGGTGATGTAGTCGGAGTCATGGCCGGCCAGGAAGGCGACGGCGTTGGCCACATCGCTGGGCTCGGAAAGGCGGCCCATGGCGATGCCATCGGAGAAGGTCGACATGCCCCACTCGTCGTCCTTGCCGGCATTCTTGCCCACCTGATGGGCAATGTCCATCATCATGGGCGTCTTGACGATACCCGGGGCGTAGGCGTTGGCGGTGATTCCCTCCTTGGCCAGGTCCCGTGCGGCGACCTGTGTCAGGCCGCGGATGGCGAATTTGGTGGAGGAGTAGAGCATCAGATTCGGATTGCCCACTACGCCCGCCTGGCTGGTGGCGTTGATGATCTTGCCGCCGTGGTGCCGGGCACGGAACTGCTCGACCGCGGCCTGTATGCCCCATATGGTGCCTGCCACATTCACGTGGTAGACCTGATCGAACATCTCGGGGGTAATGGACTCGATGGGGGTGGTGGGTCCGAGACCGGCGTTGTTGACGATGACATTGAAATCACCGAGCTGTGTGGCGGCCTTTTCGACGGCGGAGCGGACCTGGACCTTGTCGGTCACGTCCAGGGTGACGGCGATGGCCCTGCCCCCGTCCTCAGTGATGGAATCGGCGACGCTGGTTGCCTTGTCGCCGTTCATATCGGCCACGGCCACAGCGAATCCGTCTGAGGCCAGACGCCGCGCAATGGCCTCTCCTATGCCCTGGGCGGCCCCCGTGACGAATGCGACTTCCTGTGTCATGCTCTCCTCCTTCATTGGATGAACCGCCAATCAGGTGGTCTGGTTGTTTGATTATAGGTACGGGGTATTGGAATCTTGGGGAAACCGTTCGGCGTGTGGCGCAATAGGTTCGGTTCTCCTGAAGGTGCGCTACAATTGTCTCCGGTTCCGGTTCACGTTGACCATAGGGGTCGGCGACCCGGTGCCCTTTGTCTCCTAGGAGTCCATTATGAAGCAGGGAATTCATCCCGATTACCATCCCGTAGAGGTCACGTGCTCGTGCGGCAACACCTTCATTACCCGTTCGACCGCCTCTGGCGATCATATGACGGTTGATGTCTGCTCGCACTGCCACCCCTTCTACACCGGCAAGCAGAAGATTCTGGACACCGGTGGGCGTGTGGCAAGGTTCGAAGCCCGTTACGGCAAGAAGAACAAGTAGCATTTCAACGCCAGTCCCGACCCGGGTCGTCTGCTATGCCCGGTTTGGAACTGGCGTTTTTCTATGCAAATCGGCCAGAGAGGGCAGGATTCGATGAGTGAGGAAGAGTTCCCGGCGGCCAAGGTCGCTCTGGAGGAGTACCAACGCCTGGAGCATCAGATGAGCCAGCCCGAGGCGGCCTCGGATCCGGCCCAGATTCGTAAGCTGGGGCGTCGTCATTCCGAGCTTGCCCCTATCGTCGAGGCATACCGTAGGTATACCGGTCTTCTTGAAGACCATGAAGCCGCCCAGACCATGGCTGGTGAAGACCCGGAGTTCGCTCAGGAGGCCAAGGACCTGGCCGACCGGATTCCAGCCGCTCGGGAACGCCTGCGGACTGCCCTGATTCCACGCGATCCCGATGACTCCCGCGATGCCATCATGGAGATCAAGGCCGGAACCGGTGGCGAGGAGGCCGCCCTCTTCGCTGGTGATCTGATGCGTATGTACATCCGCTATGCCGAAAAGCGCGGATGGTCCACTGAAATCATGAATGAGAACCGCACCGAACTGGGTGGGGTCAAGGACGCCGAAATGGCTATCCGTGCCAGGGGACAGGTGGCCCCTGCCGATGGGGTGTGGGCCTCTATGAAGTACGAGGGCGGGGTCCACCGGGTCCAGCGTATCCCCGTTACCGAGTCCCAGGGGCGGATCCAGACCTCGGCGGCAGGTGTGATTGTCTTTCCCGAGGCAGACGAGGACGATGACGAGATTCAGATCGACCCCAAGGACCTGAAGATTGATATCTTCATGAGTTCGGGGCCGGGCGGTCAGTCCGTCAACACTACATATTCCGCCGTCCGCATGACCCATATTCCCACCGGAATCGTGGTCTCCATGCAGGATGAGAAGTCGCAGATACAGAACCGTCAGGCGGCCCTGCGGGTGCTCAAGTCCCGGCTGCTGGCCATGAAGCATGAGGAGGAGGCCGCCCAGGCGGCCGACATGCGCCACTCCCAGGTGCGCTCCCTGGACCGGTCCGAGCGGATTCGGACCTACAACTTCCCAGAGAGCAGGATTGTCGATCACCGTACCGGGTACAAGGCCTATAACCTGGAGCAGGTGCTGGACGGGGATCTCCAGGCCGTTATCGATTCGGACATCCAGGCCGATGAGGCCCAGAGAATGGCCTCCCAGGAGTGACTTCCGCAGGCGGCGACCCCCAGGGCCTCCCAGCCCTGATACAGGAAGGGTGCAGCGTACTCCGCGCAGCCGGTTTGGAGACTGCTGAGCACGATGCCAGGGTTCTCCTTGCCGAAGCTGCCGGTGTGGACCTGCACGATCTTGACAAGGGACTTCTGCTCGGGTGGGACCTTGACCAGCTGGCAGTCCCGACAAGGAACGCGGCGCAGGCTCTAGGGGACTACCGCAGCTGGCTGCAGAGGCGGTCTGAACGTGAGCCCCTTCAGTACATCCTCGGCCATACGGCATTCAGGATGCTTGACTTGGCCGTGGGACCCGGCGTTTTCATTCCCAGACCCGAGACCGAGACCGTGGTCCAGACGGGATTGGATTGGATAGCCGCCCAGGGGTTGTCGGAACCGGTAGTGGTCGATCTCTGTGCCGGAAGTGGGGCCGTGGGACTTTCGGTCGCCGCCGAGGTCGGCGGGGCGCGGGTCTGGGCTGTGGAGATTTCGGATGAAGCGGCTGTCTGGACCCGCAGGAATGCCGATGCGCAGTCGGAGACCCTCGCCCGGTCCGGTTCTTCGTATCACCTGGTTTTTGGTGATGCCACCAGCGGGACGGTGCTCACCGAACTTGACGGTCGTGTTGACCTGGTCATCAGCAATCCCCCATACGTCCCCATGGATCGGGTGCCCACCCAGCCCGAGGTCAGGGACTGGGATCCGGCACTGGCCCTATACGGTGGTTCTCCCGACGGATGCCTGATACCGGAGGGCATCATCAAGCGCGCGGCGGACCTGCTCCGCCCCGGGGGCCTTCTGGTCATGGAACACGACTGCAGCCAGGGGAGGGCGCTGCGCAGTATGGCCAGGCGGGCTGGGTACGTGAATGTCTCAACAGGGCAGGACCTTGCCGGTCTGGATCGGTATCTCTTGGCTCAGGTCATATGATTGGACTGGCAACGGCCCTGACCATGGGGCACAATAGTGAGGTACGACCGGGATTGCCCTTTGACGGGCGGTTGATTTTTGGTGTGCCGATTGGTCGGCAGAAGCGGAAAGGGCAGTGAATCGGATGAGTCAGGTGCTGGATTGCAGCCATGATTCCCTGCTGCGTCTGGCAGAGGTCATTGGCAGGGGGGAACTGGCGGTTGTCCCGACGGATACGGTCTACGGCATCGTCTGCGACCCCTTCAACGACCAGGCCATTGCCAGGCTCTTCGCTGCTAAGCAGCGCGCAAGAACCAAGTCGATACAGGTGTTGCTGGATTCCGTCGAGGCCATACCCGCCCTGAAACTGAGCCTGCCCAGCCCCTTGGATATCCTGGCTGACCGCTTTCTGCCCGGTTCATTTTCGCCGATTTGCCTGGTCGGGGAGGAGTGTGGACTCTGCACCCCCCGCCAGGAATCTGATTGCAGGACACAGGCCATAAGGGTGCCTGATTCCGACGTGTGCCGCTCCCTCCTTGGGATGACCGGGCCCTTGGCCGCTTCCAGCGCCAACAGGTCCGGGAACCCCAGTGTCCGCACCGTTGAAGAGGCCCGCGAACAGTTGGGGGACTCGGTTGCGTGCTACCTGGATGGTGGGCCGACCCCCGGTTCGGTAGCCAGCACGGTCGTTGAGGCGGATGCCGACGACCCCGAGGGCATACGCATCCTTCGCCAGGGAGTGATTGACCAGGCGGCCCTGCGCAAGGTCATCAGGGAAGTCGCTGCGGAAGGCGGTCGGGCATGAGGGTCTATCTGTTCATCGCTGCAATCGCTGGCGGGGCCACCTGGCTGGTCATGCCCATGGTTCGGCATATCGCTATCCGTATCGGAGCGGTGGGGGAGGTCCGCGCTCGCGACGTGCATACCATTCCGACACCCAGATTGGGTGGCCTGGGCATGCTGATCGGGTTTGCCGTCGCCATGTTCTTTGCCTCGCGAATACCGTTCATTACGGGTCTTTTCCAGACCGGCCACCAGGCCTGGGTCATCCTGGGCGGGGCCGTGGCCATCTGCCTGCTGGGCATGGCCGATGATCTATGGGACCTGGACTGGATGCTGAAGTTGGCCGGTCAACTGCTCATATCGGTATTCGTCTCCTGGGGAGGGGTACAGATCATCTCCCTTCCGTTGGGCTCACTGGTGGCAGCCTCTCCCAGCCTTTCCATGGCCATCACGGCCTTCCTGATTGTGGCCTCCATCAATGCCGTGAATTTCGTGGACGGCCTGGACGGCCTGGCGGCGGGGATTGTGGCCATCGGTGGCATCGCCTTCGCCATCTACTCATACATCATCGCCCGCATTTCGCCTGACTACGCCTCCCTGGCCACCCTGATCGATGTTGCCATGGTGGGGACCTGCGTGGGATTCCTCCTCCACAATTGGCACCCCGCCAAGCTTTTCATGGGAGACTCGGGGTCCATGCTTCTGGGATACCTGATCACCTGCGCCTCCATCGTGGTCACCGGTCGTCTGGATCCAGCCACCATCCATACCAGCATCTATCTGCCGGCCTTCATGCCCATCCTCCTGCCCATCCTGGTCCTCTTCCTGCCGGTGCTCGATATGTGCCTGGCCATTGTCCGCAGACTCAGTCACGGTCAGTCGCCCATGCATCCCGACCGGATGCACCTTCACCACAGGATGCTGCGCATCGGTCATTCCGTCCGCTCCGCCGTCC
Organism: Bifidobacterium sp. M0307; assembly: GCF_016100445.1. Taxonomy (NCBI): domain Bacteria; kingdom Bacillati; phylum Actinomycetota; class Actinomycetes; order Bifidobacteriales; family Bifidobacteriaceae; genus Bifidobacterium; species Bifidobacterium sp. M0307. Next base: position 1,143,526 of record NZ_JACFSL010000001.1, on the reverse strand, counting down.
TGATTCTCTGGGGCTGGGCGGCACTGATATCGTTCGGGTCCCTCTTCATCCTCTTCTATCGTCCGCTCTATGTGGGCATAGGCTTCCTGATTGCCACACTCATTCTGACCTTTGCCACCCTGTATCCCTATTACCGCAGGCGCATTCCTGAAATCCGGCAGGAAAACGCCCGCCTCAAGACGCAAGGGGCCGGTCATGCCGGGGACCTTGTTCGTCATGATGATTCGGACCGGGAAGACTGAGTATTCCCGGTCAACCAGGGTTTGTAGAATAACGACATGGCCTTAGATAATTCAAATATCGACTCTGCCCCATACTCGCCACTTCCCCCGATGTTCCAAAAGCTCGGACTCGCTTACGACGACGTGCTTCTGTTGCCCAACGAATCCGATGTGGTTCCCTCCGAGGTGGATACCACCACCCACCTCACCAGGAACATCACCATGAAGTCCCCGGTGCTCTCCGCGGCCATGGACACCGTCACCGAAGCCACCATGGCCGTAGCCATGGCCCGGAACGGCGGTATCGGCGTCCTCCACCGCAACCTGAGTATCGAGGACCAGGCCAGCCAGGTGGATATCGTCAAGCGGTCCGAATCCGGCATGATCTCAGATCCTCTGACCGTCACCCCTGATGCCACCCTGGCCGATTTGGACAAACTCTGCTCGGTCTATAAGGTGTCGGGCCTCCCGGTCGTCGACCGAGAACAGCGCCTGGTCGGCATCATCACCAACCGTGACATGCGTTTCGTCAATCCTGCTGATTTCGACAGGCTCAAGGTCAGCGACGTCATGACCAAGGATCACCTGGTTACCGGACCGGCCGACATCACCAAGGAAGATGCCCACGCCCTCCTGGCCAAGTACAAGGTGGAGAAGCTCCCGCTGGTGGATGGACAGGGCAAACTTGCGGGCCTGATTACCGTCAAGGACTTCGTCAAGACCGAGCAGTACCCGCAGGCCACCAAGGATGAGCAAGGTCGCCTGAGGGTGGCCGCAGCGGTCGGATTCTTCGGAGACGCCTGGCAGCGTATCACCGCTCTGACCGACGCGGGGGTGGATGTGCTCGTGGTCGATACCGCCCACGGCCACGCCAAGCTCATGCTCGACATGATTCGCCGGATCAGGTCCGATCATGCCTTCGACCATGTCGATATCATCGGTGGCAACATCGCCACCAAGGAGGGCGCCCAGGCTCTCATCGATGCCGGAGTGGATGCGGTCAAGGTCGGTGTGGGTCCCGGTTCCATCTGCACCACCCGCGTGGTGGCCGGCGTCGGTGTGCCCCAGCTGACCGCCGTCTACGACGCCGCCCAGGCCTGCAAGGCCGCCGGTATCCCCCTGGTGGCGGATGGTGGTATCCACTACTCCGGCGACATAGCCAAGGCCATCGTGGCCGGTGCCGATACGGTCATGCTGGGTGGTCTCCTGGCCGGTACCGAAGAGGCCCCGGGTGAGAAGGTCCTCCTGCGAGGCAAACAGTACAAGGTCTATCGCGGCATGGGCTCGCTGGGTGCCATGGCGCCTCGTGGCAAGAAGTCCTATTCGAAGGACCGCTATTTCCAGGCCGATGTGACCAGCAACGACAAGGTGGTTCCCGAGGGCGTAGAGGGAGAGGTTCCCTACCGCGGGCCGCTCAACTATGTGCTGTACGAGCTGGTGGGCGGACTCCATCAGACCATGTTCTACACGGGTGCGCGCACGATTGCCGAGCTTCAGGAGAAGGGCCGCTTCATCCGCATCACCGACGCGGGTCTGCGCGAGTCCCATCCCCACGACATCGTCATGACCAAGGAAGCCCCGAACTACTCCGGCTTTCATGACTGAGTGACATATTTCCACTCCGGAGATGAACGGCGCAGGACCTTTGGTGGTTCTGCGTCGTTTTGCATAAGCGTGCACCATCCGGTCGGTTCCCGCCTTGCGGATTTCGTGGCGCACAGGTATTGCCGGAAAAGCGGAATCGCCGAAGGGAAATCCGTTTCCGGTCATGTCCTGGCGGTATCTTGAAATGTTCCGTCCAAGGTGGCGGAAGGAGTGACCCGGGATGCCATCCGGGTCTGAAAGGTGAGCAGATGAGCGACAAGAATGATCTGACCTTCAGTACCGAGGAATCCCGCATGATTTGGATTGATTGCGAGATGACCGGTCTGGATATCTTCCATGACGAGCTGTGCGAGGTCTCCGTGGTTCCCACCGACTTCAACATGAAAGTCCTGGACAAGGGCATCGACCTGGTCATCAAGCCCTCCCAGTCGGCCCTGGACCATATGGATGACTTCGTCAGGCACATGCATACTTCCTCCGGACTGATCGAGGAGATGAAGACCGGTCTGACCCTGGACGAGGCCCAGCGCCAGGTCATCGAGTACATCACTCCCTTCCTTCCCGAGCATGGAAAGGCCCATCTGGCAGGGAACTCGGTAGGCTCCGACAAGAAGTTCCTTGACCGGTACATGCCCGACCTGATGGGGTTGCTGCACTACAGGGTCATCGACGTCAGCACACTGAAGGAGCTGTCGCGCCGCTGGTATCCCGATGTCTACAAGAACAAACCGGCCAAACACGGTGGTCACAGGGCTCTGGCTGACATCATCGAGTCCATGGACGAGTTGCGGTACTACCGCTCCATGTTCTTCACGCCCGCTCCCGGCCCGGATGCAGCCCGGTCCAAGGACGGGGCCGCGGAGATCGAGAGGACCAGCCTGCTCCGGCATTACGAAGAGTCCGGCAACCCGATCGAGGATGCGGGCAGCCCCGAGAAGACCGACTACTGACCACAGTTCTGTCCGAGTCCGGGTACAGTCCATGTACCTCAGGCGTGGCACCATGGAGACATGCAGCAATCCGAAGCCCTGACCATATTGAACGCGGGGGCCAACGTCTTCCTCACCGGTGCCCCCGGAGCGGGTAAGACCTATGTTCTGAACGAGTTCGTCAGCCAGGCCCGCAAGAACGGGGCGGCCGTATCCGTGACCGCCTCGACGGGCATAGCGGCCACCCACATCAATGGTCAGACCATCCACTCCTGGAGTGGGGTGGGCATCTCCACCTCCATGACGGAGTCTCTGCTGCGCCGCATCAAGACCCGGCGCGGTCGGCAGATCGAAGGAACCGACATCCTGGTCATCGACGAGGTCTCCATGATGCACGCCTGGCTTTTCGACATGGTGGACCAGGCCTGCAGGGCCGTTCGCCACAGCCCCGAACCATTCGGGGGAATCCAGGTGGTTCTTTCAGGGGACTTCTTCCAATTGCCGCCGGTGACCCGGCCCAACCATGTGGGTGGCACGATTCCCGGGCCTGAATTCCAGGTATCGCGGGAGCGTTACGCCCAGATGGGTAAGGACCCGGAGGGGTTCGTCACGGAATCCCTGGTCTGGGACGACCTTGATCCGGTCGTTTGCTATCTGACGGAACAGCACCGTCAGGATGATGGGCAGTTGCTGACCGTGCTGACCGACATCAGGGAGGGCGGGGTCACCCAGGAGGACCATGATGTCCTTGCCACACGGGTGGGTGCAGTACCTGCTCCCGGTACGGTGGCGGTGCATCTCTTCCCTGTCAACAGGCAGGCCGATGCCCTCAACGATCAGCGTCTGGCGGCCATAGGCGAGGAGGCCCACCACTACGAGGCCACATCGCGGGGTGAAACCAAGCTGGTCGAGCGGTTGAAGAAGAACATGTTGGCCCCGGATGACCTGACGCTGAAGACCGGAGCTGCGGTCATGGCCCTGCGCAATGACCAGGATCACCAGTATGTCAATGGTTCGATAGGCACGGTAAAGGGGTTCACCAGCCAGGCCAAGGGGGGCTGGCCGATTGTGTCCTTCCAGAACGGGAACGAAGTCACGATGAAGCCGGCGGCTTGGGAGACCATGGACGGGGACACGGTGCTGGCCGCCGTCAACCAGGTTCCCCTGAGGTGCGCCTGGGGAATCACCATCCACAAGTCCCAGGGTATGACACTTGACCGAGCAGTCATGGACCTGAGGCGCACTTTCGCCCCCGGTATGGGGTATGTGGCGCTCTCTCGTGTGGAGGGTCTGGATGGGTTATACCTGGCTGGCATCAATGAACGCGCCTTCCTGGTTTCACCGGATGCCGTTGTCCTGGACGCGGACCTCAGAGCCAATTCCAAGGCCGCCTGTGCCCGGCTGGGGGATGAGGGTGCCCGGTCCTTCACCAAGCGGTCGGTCGGTCAGGCTCCTGAGGATGAGTTCTCCCAGGACCAGCTCTTCTGACCTGGTGCCGCAGCTTTCCTGATTCAGGGGTGGGCGGGAATGCGGAGTTGTTCCGGGTTGCTGTGCGGATGAGGCTTATATTCGAAGGGGTATGTCCCTTTGCGCGAATATCTTTGAGGATATGAGAACCAAAGCCATGCGCATGTCAACACTGTTCCTGAGGACCCTTCGCGAGGACCCCGCCGATGCCGATGTGGACTCGGCCAAACTCCTGCAGAGGGCAGGATACGTGCGCAAGGTCGCGCCCGGCATCTTCACCTGGCTCCCCTTGGGGCTGAAGGTGCTCGAAAAGGTCCAGGATGTTGTCCGTGAGGAGATCAATGGAATCGGGGCACAGGAGGTCCACTTCCCGGCCCTCCTGCCGCGAGAGCCCTACGAGGCCACCCATCGCTGGGAGGAATACGGCGAGAACCTCTTCCGCCTCCAGGACAGGCACGGGGCCGATTACCTCCTGGCTCCCACCCACGAGGAGATGTTCACCCTCCTGGTCAAGGACATGTACTCCTCGTACAAGGACCTTCCCGTGGCCCTCTATCAGATTCAGACCAAGTACCGTGACGAGTTCCGTCCACGCGCAGGGCTGATTCGTGGCCGTGAGTTCGTTATGAAGGATGCCTACTCCTTCACGATGGATGAGGAGGGGCTGCAGAAGGCCTACCAGGACGAACGTGGGGCGTATGAGCGCATCTTCAAGCGGCTGGGCGTGGACTACGTGATTGTCCATGCCGTCTCCGGTCCCATGGGCGGATCCCAGTCCGAGGAGTTCCTCGCCCCCCTGCCCATCGGAGAGGACACCTTCGCCCTGGCTCCTTCGGGGAAGGCCTGGAATGTTGAGGCGCTGACCACGCCCGAGCCTGAGGGGATCGACTTCTCGGCCACCCCTGATGTGGCGGAAGTGGATACGCCTGATTCCAAGACCATCGAGAGCATGGTGGGCCGGCTGAACGAACTCCATCCCCGCAGTGATGGGCGCGAGTGGACCGCCGAGGACACCCTGAAGAATCTGATCATCGCCGTCAGGCATCCGGCCGATGATGACCATCCTGACGGATGGCGGGAGCTCGTGGCGATAGGTCTGCCCGGAGACCGTAAGGTCGACATGAAACGGCTTGAAGCGCAATTCGCCCCGGCGGAAATCGAGGAGGCCAACGAGGTCGACCTGGCCTCCCATCCGGAATTCGTCAAGGGATACATCGGACCCAGGGTCCTGGGACCGCAGCGTGATGACACCGAGTCCGCCGCCCATGTGAGGTATCTGATTGATGCCCATGTGGCTTCCGGTTCCGAATGGGCAACCGGGGCCGATGTTGAGGGGAAGCACCTTGTTCATGCCGTCTACGGGCGTGACTTCCAGGCTGACGGCGTGGTCGAGGCGGCGGAGGTCCGTCATGGCGACATGAGTCCGGACGGTTCGGGTCCTCTGAGCTTTGAGCGAGGAGTGGAGATTGGACAGGTCTTCCAGCTGGGGCTCAAGTACTCCCAGGCCCTGGACCTCAAGGTCCTGGATCAGAACGGCAAGGCTGTCCCTGTGTGGATGGGCTGCTACGGCATAGGGATCTCGCGGGTCCTGGCCTGCATCGCCGAGATGCACCACGACGAGCGAGGCCTGGCCTGGCCCCTGGCGGTGGCCCCGGCAGCGGTCCACGTGCTGGCTACAGGCAAGAAGGAGGAGGCCTTCCAGGCCGCCGAAGGACTCGTCTCCCAGCTGGAGGAGCAAGGGGTTGAGGTGCTCTACGACGACCGCCCCAAGGTATCGCCCGGGGTCAAGTTCAAGGATTCCGAGCTGATTGGTGTGCCTCTGGTCGCCATTGCCGGCCGTGACACCATAGAGAACGGGACCATTGAAATCCGCAATCGCGACGGTTCCGACTCGGTCTCAGTGCCTGTTGATCAGGCCGCCCAGGTCATCATGGGCAGGATTGCCGCCCTGGGCTGATGCGAATCAGGGCACTTTGCCGGAGCTGTGGATGAGGAGCGGCCCGGGTCAGCTTTCGAGCATGACCCGGACCGCCCGCTTGTATATGAAGACCGGGGGCCGGTCCGGTTCATCGCCTGCACCGGAGGCTGGTTGGTTCGAATCAGATTCTGAGCAGGATGGGCAAGTGGTCCCTGCGTGAGCCGGTATCGACCGGTTCGCAGGCCTGGACCCTGTCGGCCAGACGGTCGGAGGTCAGCCAATAGTCGATTCTCCAGCCGGAGTTGTTGGCCTTGCTGGTCATGGCCCGCTGGGCGAACCAGGTATAGATGCTTCGCTGATTATCGAAGAAACCCGCCGCCTGGCCATGCACCTTCCGGAAGGTGTCGGTGAAACCTGCATCCAACAGTTGCCCGAATTTGCTGCGCTCCTGGTCGGTGAAACCTGCTGAGTGGTGGTTGGACTGGGGGTTGGCGATGTCGATCTCCTCGTGGGCTACGTTGAAATCGCCGCATGCCAGGACCGGTTTGCTGGCATCCAGTTTCTTCAGATAAGCGCGGTAGCAGTCGTCCCAATGGCCGCGGGGTTCAAGGCGCACCAGTCCGGAACCGGCGTTGGGGGTGTAGACCGTGGTGACAAAGCAGTCGGGGAACTCCAGGGTGATCATCCTACCCTCGTCATCCATGGTGTCGGGAGCGCCAATCTTCGGATAGGTGACTTCGGGTTTCGGCAGGTCCTTCCTATAGAGCATCATCGTGCCGGCGTATCCGCGCCGGGCCGGCGGCTCGGAAATACGATGGACTTCCTCATAATCGGGGAAGTACTGCATCAGGGCTTTGAGTATCGTATCGGTCTTCTTCCGGTCATCATTGAGCTTGGTCTCCTGGATGGCCAGAACATCGGGGTTCAGGTCCCTGATGGATTCCACTACGTTCAGAGAGAGGGACCCGCGGGCACTGTTGCCGAGCAGGGCTGCGTTGAGGGAGTCGATGTTCCAGCTGACCAGTGTGTGCACCATGAGTGATGATCCTTCCGTGCCGGTATTCACTGTCTGTTTTCCTCAGTCTATCGTTGTTGCCCTCAGGCGGGGCCTGCTTTGCTCTGTAGGCTGCCGGGCCGAACTTACTGATGTTCTGCTCGTTCGCACAGGTAGTCGATTTGTTCACAAGTCATGGCTGAGGTGATGTTCGACCACATGGTATGGCTGCAGGGAGCGAAAGGTCCTTCCGAGCCCATGATGGGTCTACCACTTGATGGGATGCACCCGGAACGGAGGCCGTGTCCCCTTCCCCCGCTCTGGCAGTCGGTTCTTCCGGTCAGGGCCCATCGAGTGGCATTCAACGGGAATACCCGGTTACAACGAAAGAGGCAAGAGATGGCAGCCAATGAATCAAAGGTCAGCATGTTCGGATTTGTGGGGAAGGCCCCCGTGCGAATCGGGCAGCCGGAATCCGCTCCGGTGTGTACATTCAGGCTGGGTTCCACCCCGGCCTATTATGACGCGGCCAAGGGGGCGTGGATCAGAAGGCCCACTACCTGGATTACGGTCAAAGCCTTCAGAAACCTGGCTGTGAACCTGTTTCACTCTCTTCACAAGGGCGATCCCGTCATAGTGACCGGCAGCCTGATTACCGAGGAGTGGACCAAAGAGGGGCAGTTGCATTCGTCTCTGGTTCTGGAAGCCGACGGGGTGGGGCATGATCTGAACCTGGGACAGGGCGTCTTCACCAGAGTCAAGCCGGAAGAGACTGATTCACCGGGACGCAGAGACCCCTGGGACGATAGGGCCGATTCCAAGGCAGGGAATACCCCTGATGATTCTGAGGATCTTGGAGCCGCCACCAGGGAAGGGGTTTCTCCAGGACAAGAGATGGCGGGGTCGCATACCGCAAATGAAACGGCGAAGGCACCCACACAACCTGTGGATGCCTTCTGAATCTATGTGTCAGGTTCTGTCTGCGGGTTGACCGCAGACATGACCGGAACCGCATAACCTACCAGATATGGACCCGTTCTTTCGGGTCCAGCCACATCCCATCGGAGGTCTGCACCGTAAAGGCGTCATAGAACTTGTCGACGTTTCTGGCAATCCCGTTGGTTCGGAATTCGGCGGGGGAGTGGGGGTCGATCTGGAGATACTGCTCGGCCAGTTGGTCTCGGTTCTTGGTCCGCCAGATGGAGGCATAAGAGAGGAAGAACCGTTGGAGACCGGTGTAACCGTCCAGATACGGCGCCTGCTCCAGAGCCTCGTCCATCCCCCGGGCGCTGGTGTCGATATCGCTCCCTGCCTTGCACTGCAAGGCCAGGGCATAAGCCTTGATGGCGATGTTGACCCCGCCCAGGTCGCCTATGTTCTCGCCAATGGTCAGGGCTCCGTTGACATGCGGTGCCTTATCGGGTTCGTCCGCGTACTTCTCCGCCAACTGTTCGGGAACGAATCCGTTGTACTGCTCGATCAGTGCCTTGGTCCGCTTTTCGAAGTTGGCCCTGTCCTGAGGGGTCCACCAGTCGTTGAGTCTGCCGTTTCCGTCGTACTTGCTGCCCTGGTCGTCGAATCCGTGCCCGATTTCGTGTCCGATTACGGCCCCGATGCCCCCGTAGTTGGCGGCATCGTCGGCTGCGGGGTCAAAGAAGGGGGGCTGTAGGATGGCGGCAGGGAAGACGATGACGTTCAGGGTCGGTTCATAATAGGCGTTGACGGTCTGTGGGTTCATCAGCCACTCGTCATTGTCGACGGGCTTGCCGGCCTTGCCGAATTGATATCCGGACTCGTACAGGTTGGCCTGGCGTACGTTTTCCACCAACCCTGCATCCTCCGACACCCGCAGCGCCGAGTAATCGCGCCACTTGTCGGTGTAGCCGATTTTGGGAGAGAACTTGTCGAGCTTGGTCAGGGCTTTGAGTTTGGTCTCCTCACCCAGCCAGTCGGAGGTCGAAATCGAGATGCGGTAGGCCTCGATCAGGTTACCGACCAGCTCCTCCATGCGTTCCTTGCTGGACTGGGGGAAGTGCCGCCTGACGTATTCCTTGCCCACCTCTTCGCCGCTGATTCCGTTCACCAGGGAGACAGCCCGCTTCCAACGGTCACGCATCTGGGTGGTGCCTGAAAGGACCTTTCCGTAGAAATCGAAGCGGGCCGTGTCGAAGTCCTCGGTCAGGAAGCTGGCCCACTCAATCAGGACGTGCACCCGGGACCAGAGTTTCAGATCCTCAAGGTCGCTCTCCTTCCAGAACCCGTTGAAACCCTTCAGGAAGGTCGGCTCATGGACGATGGTGTGGTCCAGGGCCGCGGTAAGGTCTACGGGCTGCCATGCCGACGCCGTGCTGGCATCGTAGGCCGCCTGCCAGGCCTTGATCCAGGCGGATAGGTTGAAATCCGACAGGGTCTCCTGCAGCTGGTCCATGTCAGTGGGGTTGTAGGTCTTGTCCTCGTCCCTGGTCGATACGTTGTCCCAGTGATAGGAGGCGATGCGGGTCTCCAGATCCAGGAACCTGTCGGCCTGGTCCATGGCCTGGCTCTGGTCAGGGGCATAGGCGGCCAGCCTCAGGAGCCTGGCGACCATCTCCTTGTACTCCTGACGGACCGACTGATAGTTGGATTCGCGGTAATAGGCCTCATCGGGTAGTCCCAGTCCGGCCTGCTCGATGTGGGCCACGTTGGTGACAGGGTTGCCCGGATCGCCGTAGATGGCTATTCCGAAGAAATCGGGGCCGCCGGTGGGATTGAGCCGCCCCAGGAGGGACGTCAGTGAGGTCTTGTCCCTGGCGGCGTCGATGGCTGCCAGGTCGGAGCGAATCGGGTCCAGCCCCGCCGCCTCTATGGCCTGGGTGTCGAGGAAACTCCGGTAAAGAATGGCCGATTTGGTGGCGGGACTGTCCGAGTCCTCCAGGATGTCCCTGATCTGACTTTCGGCATCCTCGGCGAGTTTGTCGAAGGACCCGAACCGGGAGCGGTCCTCGGGAAGGGTGTAGGTATCGATCCAGGGCCCATTCACATAACGGAAGAGGTCGTCTTGGGGTCGGATGACGGAAGAAAAGGATGTTGGGTCCAGACCGGACCTGACAGGTGATTGTGCTGCATGTCTCATACCTTGCAAGCCTAACTGTTTTTTATGACATGGGCCATAATGCCCATCGATGCCTGGGCCTGGTCGATTCGGGGGCTGCATTGCCTTGCGCAGTGTGAGCGTAGGGATGAAAAACGCGGTCGAAGCTTCTGTCGCGCCTAGACTGAGCATAGGAGCGCGCACCTGTACAGGTGCGCCAACACCATCTGAAAGGGGCATCATGTCAGATCCCAACCAGGGCCAGGATCCGGATTGGTACAGCGACGGGCAGTACCAGGGTCCGTACGGTAACGGGAATCCCCAGGCCGGATACCCGCGGTCGGGGTCCATGCCCACCATGGACCCCTTCAGACTGATTGTCGAGGACATGGCCGGCGGAACCATGAAGGCCATACGCATCCTGCTTGGGGCCATGGGCGCCCTTGGAGTGGTTCTTGGCCTGGCTCTGCTGCTCTGGCCCGATAAGACCCTGATTGCCCTGACCGTTATTCTCGGTATCTACTTCATCATCTCCGGTGTGGTTAGGTTGGCTACCTCCATCGTGGCCCAGGGGCTGCCGGGCGGATGGCGTGTTCTGGGGATTCTCTTCGGCGCCTTGATTGCCATCGGCGGCATCGTCATCATTAAGAATACGGCCCTGTCGGCATCGGCCCTGACGATTCTGGTTACGATGATTGTCGGCATTGGCTGGATCATGGAGGGCGTCATGAGCCTGGCCGCCTCCTGGGGGATGCCTCACTCCGGTTGGGCCATCTTCTCCGGAGTCGTGTCGATCCTGGCCGGCATCTGCGTCATGATCTATCCGCTGGGTTCGGTCATGTTCCTGGTCATCTTCAGTGGATGCGCCCTTCTGGTTCTGGGCATCGTCTCCATCATCAGGGCGTTTTCGTTCGGCAGGCGATGACCCTCGTTCCATCGGTCCCTATTGCAGGATAAGACTGATACCAGAGCATGGGTGGGCCGGGCGGAGCAATGGCCACTCAGACCTGGTAGCCGCAGAAGCAAGGGCGGCAAGTGTGCGGAGAACCCGAAAGGATGTACAGGCATGATTGAGCTGAAGACCAAGCAGGAGATCGAGGAGATGAAGCCGGCCGGCAGGTTCGTTGGTCGTATCCTCAAGGAACTCAAGGCCATGAGCAAGCCCGGGGTCAATCTGCTGGACCTGGACAACCATGTCAAGGAGCGCATTCAGTCCCGCAAGGGGGCCACGTCCTGCTACGTGGATTATGCGCCAGACTTCGGCACCGGCCCCTTCGCCCACTACATCTGCCTCTCGGTCAATGACGCGGTCCTGCACGGGGTTCCCTTCGACTACGACCTCAAGGACGGCGACCTGCTTTCCCTTGACCTGGCCATCAATGTCGACGGGTGGGTCGGTGATTCGGCCATCAGTTTCGTGGTGGGTGATGATGCCGACCCCGAGGACCTTCGTCTGATCAAGACCACCGAGGATGCCCTGGCGGCCGGTATAGCCCAGGCCCAGCCCGGCAATCGTCTGGGAGACATATCCGCTGCAATCGGCGAGGTGGCCCACGAAAACGGCTACAGCGTCAACCTGGACTTCGGCGGGCACGGCGTGGGGCGCATCATGCACGGAGATCCGCATGTCCCCAATGACGGCACCCCGCATCACGGATACAAGCTGCGTCCCGGGTTGGTCATCGCCATCGAACCCTGGTTCCTGGCAACCACCGACGAGATATTCCAGGATCCCAAGGACGGCTGGACCCTGCGCTCAGCCGATGGTTCCCGCGGGGCTCACAGCGAGCACACCATCGCCATCACCGAGGACGGGCCGGTCATCCTGACCAGCCGGGACTGAATTCCCGTCACACCATGTTGCAAGGACTTACGCATCACACGATTTGACATCATCTTCCGGTAACGGAAGGAGTGATTCCGTCTGTTAGTATGACCGAAATTCCGCGCCGGTATAGGGAAACACCGCATCGTCGCCAGGATCCTGGTGGCTGTACCGGCAAGACGGTCCGTCGGTTGCAGATGGAGGTGTCGGATGTCAACAGCCCATTTGGTTGTCGGAGATGCGAAGTTCGATCTCCCTCTGGTCGAATCCACCGAAGGACCCAAGGGCATCCTGGTCTCCTCCCTCCGCAACGACGGATGGGTCACCTTGGACCCGGGGTTCCTGACCACGGCCCAGTGCGAGTCGGCCATAACCTTCATTGACGGCAGACGTTCCATCCTGCGCTACCGGGGATATCCCATCGAGGAGCTCTGCGAGGGGTCGAACTTCCTGGAGGTGGCCTGGCTCCTGATTCATGGGGACCTGCCCGACAAGAGGCAGTATGACGAATTTCGCGAGCGGATACTCCACCACACCTTTGTAGGGGAGGACTTCCGTAATCTCCTCTCCTCCTTCCCCAGGAGCGCCCACCCGATGAGTGTCCTCGCCTCGGCGGTCAACGCCCTGGCCACCTTCCATCCGGATACCTGCGGATTCGGCGACCCTAACGGGTTCGAGGAGGCCTGTGCCATCATCATGGCCAAGGTCCGCACCATCGTTTCCCTGATCCACCGTCGTCGTCGGAACGAACCGCTCCTCTACCCGGATGAGACCCGTGGCTACGTGGAGGACTTCCTCAGGATGAGTTTCGCCATTCCCTACGAGCCATACCAGATCAACCCGCTTATGGTCCAGGCGCTCGACAAGCTCCTCATCATCCATGCGGACCATGAACAGAACTGCTCCACCTCGGTCGTCAGGGTGGCAGGATCCGCCCATGCCAACCTGTATTCGGCTGTGGCGGCGGGTATAAACGCCCTCTCGGGGCCCCTGCACGGTGGTGCCAATGAAGAGGTGCTTCGACAATTGGAGGAGATTCGGGACTCGGGACTCGGCGTGCGCGCCTTTGTCGAGGAGTCCAAGAAGGAGGGGAGCAGGATTTCAGGCCTGGGACATCGGATATACAAGTCCTATGACCCCAGGGCCGCAATCGCCAAGAAATGGCTCTATGCCGTCATGGACGATGAGGTGAGCCAGCTGGGTTCAGCTGACAGGTCCCTCTTCGACGTGGCCCTGGAGTTGGAAGACATGGCCCTTCATGATGACTACTTCATCGAGCGGCATCTCTACCCCAATGTGGACTTCTATACCGGGCTGATCTATCGGGCCATCGGATTCGATCCCCAGATGTTCACGACCCTCTTCGCCTTGGGGCGCATACCTGGATGGATAGCCCAGTACCACGAGATGATGAACGATCCCACCTCGAAAATCGGACGGCCCCGTCAGGTCTATACCGGGCCGGGCAAGCGGGACTTCGTTCCCATCGAGCAACGCCGGTGATCAGGGCATGCAAATGGACCGGCGAAGGAATCGAATCACTTCAGCCGGTCCATTGTGGTGAGGCGGGGTCAGTTCGCGTGGAGGCTTTCGTTCAGTTCGATGCCCTTGGTCCGTAGACGGACCTGGACCTGTCCGGTCTGGGAGTTGCGGATGAAGAGCAGGTGGTCCTTGCCGCTGAGTTCGGACCCCTTGACCGTGTCCTTCCTTATCCCCAGGAACTTGGCCGCTTCACTTTCGGCACCCAGGGTAATCTTCGTTCCGGCGGTGACATAGAGGCCGGCCTCCACCACGCAGTTGTCGCCCAGGGATATGCCGATGCCTGCATTGGCTCCCAGGAGGGAGTGCTCGCCGATGGAGACCCGGTGCTTGCCACCGCCGGAGAGGGTGCCCATGATGGAGGCCCCACCGCCGATGTCGGAACCATCGCCCACCACGACCCCTTGGGAGATGCGACCTTCGACCATGGATGTGCCAAGCGTACCTGCATTGAAGTTGACGAACCCCTCGTGCATGACCGTGGTGCCAGGCGAGAGGTAGGCACCCAGGCGGACCCTGTCGGCGTTGCCGATGCGAACACCCGAGGGAACCACATAGTCCACCATCCGGGGAAGCTTGTCGATGGCGAGTACGGTCACGTCGGTTACGGGGATTCCCGGCATGGATCGGGCTGCGGTCCCGAGCAGGTCGGTCTTGCGCAGGGTGAAATCCTCCGGCGCGAAGGGGCCGTAGTTGGTCCAGACCACATTGGTCAGCTTTCCGAAGATCCCATCGAGGTTCATCGAGTTGGGCTTGGTCAGACGCATGCTGAGCAGGTGGAGGCGCAGGTAGGCATCGGCCGCGTCCTTGATGGGCTTGTCAAGCTCGGACACTGTAAAGACGGGCTGCCTGCGAACGCCGCGGGCATCAGGCTGGTCCTGCACAAGGTCCCCGAGCCCGTGTGCCGGACGATTCTCCGGACTGGGTGGGGTTGATATCTCCGCCTTGGGATACCAGACATCCAGGGTCCTGCCCTGGGCGTCCATGCTGGCCAGACCCCAGCCCCATCCTGTAGCTGTTGCTGTCATCGCGACTCCTTACCTGTCGTCCGGCGGGCCATCTGGTCCTCGTGTGCTCCACTCAGGATAGAACAGGATCGGTTCAGGGCTCCGGGCGGTCTTGGGGGTTGGGACCGGTCCTGGCTAAGATGGTGCCCTGTGAACAAGTACAGGGATGAACGCGAGCGCCGCGAGCGCAGACGCAGGAATGTGGCCCGGGTGGTCTGCCTCGTCATAGCCGTCGCCCTCCTGGGTTCCCTGCTTGTTCCTGCTCTTTTCAGTGGTCTTTGACACCATGCTTGCCGGTCTCCCCGCAGGGTCCGCTATCGGGGAGTGGGGAGTGGCCCAGTGGGATCTGGCGCTGCTCCGGTAATGGACGGTCGGGATGACCGTATCCGGATGAAACAGGTATGAAAACGTATGTTGTCGGCATGGTTCGGTGCCGACGTATGGAATGGTGAAACAGTATGGCAGAAGTTGATTTTTCACAGGCTCTGGCACAGGCCCGGGCAAAGTACGAGATGATCGCCAAGGCACTGGACCCGGAAGGTCTGCGCTCGCGGATTGCCGATCTCGAGAAGGAGGCCAGTGCCCCCGGGCTTTGGGACGACCAGGAGAACGCCCAGAAGGTCACCAGCAAACTCTCCTCCCTTCAGTCCCAACTCAAGCACCTGGAGTCCGCCTCCAGCAGGCTGGATGATGTGGAGACCCTGGAGGAGCTGGGGCGAGAGGAGAATGACCGGGATGTCCTGGCGGAGGCCAGCAGGGAGGTCGAATCCCTGAATTCCGACCTGGCTGACATGGAGATTCAGACACTCCTTGACGGCGAGTACGACGAGCGTGCGGCCGTTGTGACCATCCGCTCCGGAGCGGGTGGCGTGGATGCAGCCGATTGGGCGCAAATGCTCCTGCGTATGTACATGAGGTGGTCCGAGCGGCACGGATTCAAGACCAAGATCATGGACACCTCCTACGCCGAGGAGGCCGGTATCAAGTCGGCCACCTTCCAGGTGGACGCTCCCTACGCCTACGGTAGGCTCTCGGTCGAGGGCGGCACCCACAGGCTGGTCCGTATCTCCCCCTTCGACAACCAGGGCCGCAGGCAGACCTCCTTCGCGGCTGTCGAGGTCATCCCCCTGGTGGAACCCACCGATCACATCGATATTCCGGATTCGGACATCCGAGTGGATACGTATTGCTCCTCAGGACCCGGCGGACAGGGTGTCAACACCACCTATTCTGCGGTCCGCATCACCCACTTGCCCACCAATATCGTGGTCACCATGCAGGATGAGCGCAGTCAGATCCAGAACAGGGCGGCCGCCATGGCCGTCCTCCAGTCCCGTCTTCTGGTTCTCCGTCATGAGGAGGAGGCCAAGAAGAAGAAGGAACTGGCCGGCGACATCAAGGCCAGTTGGGGCGACCAGATGCGTTCCTATGTGCTCCATCCCTATCAGATGGTCAAGGACTTGCGCACCGGCTATGAGACCTCGGATACCCAGGGGGTTTTCGATGGAAACATCGACGCCTTCATCGAGGCAGGCATACGTTGGCGCCACCAGCAGCGTCGCGAGCAGCAGGAGGAGCGCGAGGCAGCCGGAGAGTGAGCCTCCGGCTCGCCGACGTGGAGATGATGCCATGATTTCGCCCCTCGGGCCTGATCGGGTGCTGCTCCGGTGAGTAAGGTCGTATTAGTTGATAATGTCGGTGTGATTACCGATGAACGGAGGGTCCATGGCGCTGATTTCACTTGATGGCGTGACCAAGATCTACCCAAGGGGGTCCCGCCCTGCCCTGGACAACATCAGCCTGGCAATCGACCGAGGGGACTTCGTCTTCCTGGTGGGTGCCAGCGGTTCCGGCAAGACCTCCCTGCTCCGTCTGCTCCTGCATGAGGAGGAGGCCACCGAGGGCGAGATCAGAGTGGCGGGGAACGACCTGCGGAGGTTGCGCAACAGCGAGGTCCCCGGTTACAGGCGTTCCATCGGTTTCGTTTTCCAGGATTACAAGCTTTTGACCAACAAAACGGTGTGGCAGAACGTCGCCTTCACCCTGGAGGTCATCGGTGCCCGTCGTTCCACCATCAAGACCCTGGTACCGCAGGTGCTGAAGACGGTGGGGCTGACCGGCAAGGAGGACAACTACCCTCACGAGCTGTCCGGCGGTGAGGCTCAGCGTGTGGCCCTGGCCCGTGCCTATGTGAACCATCCGCAGATTCTTCTGGCCGATGAGCCTACGGGCAACCTGGATCCGACCACGTCCCTGGGCATCATGGAGGTCCTTGACGCCATCAACCGCACGGGGACCACGGTGGTCATGGCAACCCACAACGAGGAGATCGTCAACTCCATGCGCAAGCGGGTGGTGGAGCTCCATGCCGGCAAGATCATGCGTGACCAGGCGCACGGCTCATATGATTCCTCGAAGTTCTTCCCCGACGCTGAGGTGGAGGCCAAGGCCCACCATGCCATCGGAGACCCGAATGACGGGGATGCCCTTGATGATGCCCGGCAGGGAGCGCGCCCGAAGGTGCGAGTCAGGGTTGAGGCTCCGAGAAACAAACCCATAAGCGATGGGACCAAGGGGGCCGTCGAGGTGGTTGAGGCCGTGGCTGAGGCCGTGCACGATTCGCAGTATGGGGATGAGGGAATAGCCCGCCTGGCGAATTCCGTTCACTCAGGTCGGACCGGACGCTATGGGGAGGTCTTTACCTCTGTGGAGAACACCCTTACCTGGGGCAAGGGAATCAAGAATCTGGATGAGGCCGGCCAGGCCCATGAGACGGAAACGGGCGATGAATCCCGCCGGGGGAGCGGTTCGGCCGATGGGCAGGCTGATGGGCCCGATGGCCAGGCCGATGCGGGAACCGGGAAAATGGACGCGCAGGTGGACGGGGTCCGACAGACCGGTGGTTTGACCCAAGAATCGTCCTCTTCTCGAAGTGGGGTGGAACCCAGTGCCGCTTACGACCGTTTCAGGCCGTCCACGGGACGGCCGGTTGCCACGGACGGCGGGCCGAGTCAGGCCGCTGTGCGTGACTCCGCCAAGGCCCCACATCCGACTTCCGGGCACCGGGTGAAATCCGCAGGCGAGGCAGGCACGGTCCCTGTTCAGGCACCGCCCGCCCCTCCGTCCCCGCCTTCGCAGCCAGGGGCTACGGAGGAACATGTTCAGGAGGATGATAGGCAATGAGACTTCGGTTCATTCTTTCCAGTACCTGGGATAACCTCCGACGGAACGGTTCCATGATTCTCTCCGTCATGTTGGTGACCTTCATATCCTTCCTCTTCATCGGGGCTTCAGGTCTGATGCAGGCCCAGATCACGAAGGCCAAGGGGGATTGGTACGAACAGGTCGAGGTCGTTGTCTGGCTCTGCCCGGACGGGACCAGCCAGGCCACATCCTGCGCGACCGGCAAGGCTCCGACCAAGGACGAGATCGTCAAGTTGGAATCCACGATTCACAATGAACTTCGGGACTCGGTGTCAAAAATCACCTACCAGAGCCGAGATGAGTTCTTCAAGAACACCTTCCTCAAGCAGTACCCCAACGGGACCTATGAAGGCCGGACCCTGACGGCGGCCGATATGCAGGATTCCCTCCGCCTGAAATTGAAGGACCCGACCAAGTACCAGGTGGTCTCCGAGGTGCTGAGCGGGCGTGACGGGGTTGAGGAGGTCTCCGATCAGCGGCAGATCTTCGACCCGGTGTTCAAGATCCTGAACAGGGCGACCGTGGTCACCCTGGTCCTGGCTGTGGTCATGGTGGTGGTTGCCATCCTCCTCACCGGTACCACGATCAGGATGAGTGCCGCCTCAAGGAAAAACGAAACGGAGATCATGCGTCTGGTCGGTGCTTCGAACTGGACCATCCGCCTTCCCTTCATCCTCGAAGGCGTCGTTGCCTCCTTCCTGGGGTCCCTCCTGGCTGTGGGGGCCCTGAGTGCCATCGTCAAGATCTTCATCACCGATTGGCTGGCTCAGACCGTTCAATGGATGCCGTATATCAACCAGACAACGGTCATGGTCATGGCCCCGGCCCTGATTCTGGGTGCCATGGTCCTTTCCGCTCTGGCCTCCTCCATCTCCCTGCGCCGGTATCTCAAGACCTGAGAGGTCTTGTGATGAGATTTCCCGGAATCTCCTGCCGGAAAGAGAAACTGACATAATGTCTACTGATTACTTGGAAGTGAATGAAAGGCCATGAACATGAAGCGTGCGAAGCGGATTGACACGGCGCTTGGCCTCGTGCTGTCCCTGACGACCCTGGTGGGCACCCTGGCCTTTGGGTATGTCGACCAGGTGCCACAGGCCCAGGCCGCCCCGACCTGGTATGACCTCCAGCAGAAGGTGCGGAACAATGAGGCCCTGAAGAGCAAGTTGGCCGGTGTGAACGAGGATTTGGCCAACCAGATTCTCAGTCTGGACGATCTGAACTCCAACCAGATTCCCGCAGCCCAAAAGGAGGCCTTGGACGCCCAGCAGAATGCGGAGCAGGCCAATAGCCTGGCACAAGCCACCAATGAACGCCTTGAGGCGGCCAGGCGCGACAAGGCCGACCTGGAAAAGAAGATCAAGCAGACCGGCATTGATTATGACGATGCCAAGGACGGCGTGGCTCAGATGGCCCGCAAGGGGTTCCACGGGTCCGATGCCTCCCAGGTCATGGACATCGTGACCAAGTCATCCAGTACCCAGGATTTCGTCGATAAGATGCAGTCTGACGCGGCAGTAACCAGATCCGAGGCCAATACGGCGAACGCTGCGGCCAATGCGTTGAATTCCTCCATGAACCGAAAGGATCGGCTGGAGGCCATTGAGAAGCAGATCTCAAGCTTGAAAACAAAGGCTGACCAGCAGGCCGCCGCTGCGCAGCAAGCTGCGGCCCAGGCCCAGGCCAAGCAGGACAGCCTTCAGGCCCTGCGTGATCAGGGTGCCCAGGCCAGGGCCAACCTGGAAAGCCAGAAGGGCATGCTGACAACCCAGGCCGCCCGTGAAGCCGCTGATATTGTGGCCACCCAGTCGATGATCCAGTCCCTGAACCAGCCCGGTATAGGCGGGTCAGCAGACCCCTCGGCTGGTGGTGCCCAGCAGACCGGTGGCGGCGGTGGCGGCGGAGCGCGTCCTCCAGCCCCTGCACCCCCCTCCGGCGGTGGTGGTAATGGCGGCGGTGGCGGCGGCTGGGCCAGCGGCATGGATTATGCCGTTCCCGGCAACTGCCCTGCGGGCTCGGGATACTGCTACGGCCACGCCACCGGCAACACCGTTGGTGGTGCTGCCTATCCTCCCCGCCAGTGCACCCTATGGGCATATATCCGTCGTTCGCAGCTCAGCCTGCCTGTTGGTTCATACATGGGCAATGGGGCCGAATGGGCAAATACGGGTCGAAGACTGGGCTACCTGGTCAACAACACACCGCACGTAGGTGCCGCCATGGTCTTTGCCAGGGGTCAGCGTGTGGGGTACTGGAATGCAGATTGGACCTATGGGCACGTTGCAATAGTGGAGCGTATCAATGCTGATGGATCCGTGCTGATTTCCGAGGGTGGGACGGGCTTCTCCTCGTTCCCTGCCTACGAGACCGTCTATGGAGCCAGCAACTACCAGTACGTGCACTACTGATTTCCTGTCCCGCCTTGGGCCGGGGAACCGCAATTTGCTGCAGGCGCCTTCCTTGCGGGAGGCGCCTTTGTGCTATTCTCGGTGCAGCACAGCCCTGGAGCAACGACCAAGACGGAAGGAGGATGCCATGGCTAAGGAGACCGGGACGACCCTGATTGCGCAGAACAGAAGGGCCCGCCACGATTATCAGGTCGAGGACAGATTCGAGGCCGGCATCGCCCTGACCGGGACCGAGGTCAAATCCCTCCGCGAGGGGAGGGCCTCGCTGGTCGAGTCTTTCGTCAGCATTGACAGGCATCATGAGGTCTGGTTGGAGAACGCCAACATTCCGGAGTATCTGAACGGCACCTGGAACAATCATGCCCCGAAGCGCAAGAGGAAGCTCCTGCTGCATGCCCGGCAGATTGTCAATCTGGAGCGACAAGTTCAGGCCAAGGGGTACACCATTGTCCCCCTGAGCATCTATTTCAAGGACGGCAGGGTCAAGGTGGAGATTGCTGTCGCCAGGGGCAAACGGGAGTACGACAAGCGTCAGTCCCTCCGTGAGGAGCAGGACAAGCGCGAGGCCCTGAGGGTCATGCGCTACAAGAACAGGCGCCGCTGACCTGGCGGGGATGCTGCATTGCTCCTGATTGGTCCGGTCAGCAGAGATTCCCCGCAATTCCCAATGCGTTTACTGGTATGAATAACGAATGATATTTATGCATACGACACGCCCGAGTGTTTCATGTGGCTGAAGTGAGAATTGCCCGATAAATACCGCAATAGTGCGGAAAAGGTGCGATGAAGCGAGAATGAACGGTAAGGTCATTTCGCTGTATCGAAGTGCATAAAAATGCAAAAGAGTGCATAATGGTGCATGTCAAGTAAGGACGGATGTGGAGACAGCTACCAGGTGGCTGCCTTCGGAGAGGGAGCTGAATGATGATGGGGAAGATGAAAGCAGCGGCTGCGGCCGCACTGAGCGTGGCCCTTCTGGCATCGGTCGGAGCCTGTGGAACGACGGATGAGGCCGACAAGACCAGCCAGGGAGGAAAGGCCGAAACAAGCTCCCACCCGGCAGCCTTCGACGTCAGCGGCATACAGAAGGACCCGGCAATCGCCGCCATGGTGCCCGAGTCGGTGGCCAAGGACGGGAAGCTGACCGTGGGCATGGAGACCACGTATGCGCCCGGAGAGTTCATGGATGAGGACGGGAAGACCCCTATCGGCTACGACGTGGACCTGTCGAAGGCCATCGCCAAGGTCATGGGGCTCGAAGGCGAAATGGTCAGCGCCTCCTTCGATACCATCATCCCCGCCATCGGCAGCAAGTATGATGCCGGCATCTCCAGCTTCACCATCACCAAGGAGCGGATGCAGTCGGTCGACTTTGTTTCCACCTTCAAGGCGGGCATGGCCTTCGCCGTCAAGAAGGGCAACCCCTCCAAGATTGATCCGAACGATATCTGCGGCGCCAAGGTCGGTGTGCAGACCGGCACCATAGAAGAACAGCAAGCCACCGACACGATATCCGCCGACTGCAAGGCCAAGGGCAAGAAGCCTGTGGATGTGCAGTCGTACAAGCAGCAGACCGATGCCGCCACAGCGGTGGTCAACGGCAAGATCGACGTGTTCTACGCTGACTCCCAGGTGACGGGGTATGCCATCAAGCAGACCGGTGGGCAGCTGGAGAAGCTGGGCAAGGACACCGATATCGTCCTGCAGGGTGCGGCCCTGAAGAAGGACAGTGGTATGGCCGAAGCCACACAGGCGGCCATGCAGAAGCTGATCGATGACGGCACCTATGCCAAGATCCTCAAGAACTGGGGGGTTCAGAGCGGCGCCGTCGAGAAGGCTGAAACCAACCCCGCAGTCTCCGACTGAGCAGGGTTGCGAAAGTCGTCAACAACTGACCCTGTATACACGCTTGGTCCGGCATTGGGTTCACGCACCCCACTGCCGGACCTTCAATGGTGAGAAGCGGGCGATGCCCGCCTCGCCACAGCAGTAGGCTGGACCTTAATCATGCCGGCCGTTCGGAAGGAAGCGCACGATGCAAACCAAGAAGAGGACGGAATCGGTTCGGATTCCCGACCGGATACAGGCCCGGCCTGTGCGCAAGCCGGGACCGATCGTGGCAGCCATCATCGTGGCCATTTTCGTTGCCATGTTGATTCACGGCATGGTGACCAACCCCAACTTCGACTGGCCCACGGTCTGGAAGTACCTCTTCAATGAGCACGTTCTGGACGGTATCAAGTGGACCCTCCTCCTGACCGTCTACTCCATGGTTCTGGCCACGGTTCTGGCCATCATCCTGGCTGTCATGCGCAAATCGTCCAATCCGGTCCTGCGCTGGGTCAGCTGGTTCTTCATTTGGTTCTTCCGGGGCACGCCCGTATACACCCAGCTGGTTTTCTGGGGCCTTCTTTCCGTTCTGATTCCCAAGCTGGCCATCGGGATACCTTTCGGACCCGAATTCTGGAGCATAGACACCAAGACTGTGTTGAACGCAACCGTGGCCACGATTCTGGGTCTGGGACTCAACGAGGCCGCCTACCTTTCCGAGATTGTCCGTGCCGGCATCGAGGCAGTTGACCCCGGGCAGAGCGAGGCTGCCAAAGCCCTGGGCATGCCCCCTTCGATGATCATGCGTCGAATCGTCCTTCCCCAGGCCATGCGCATCATCGTGCCGCCCACCGGGAACGAGACCATAGGCATGCTCAAAACAACCTCTCTGGCCCTGGCCGTCCCCTTCACCCTGGAGCTCCAGTTCGCCACCAATGCCATCGCCAACCGCATCTACAAGACCATCCCCCTCCTGATTGTGGCCAGCATCTGGTACCTGGTCATCACGTCGGTGCTTATGGTCGTCCAGGCCCAGCTTGAAAAGCACTACGGCAAGGGATTCGATTCACGGCCTCTGGCCAGCAAGTCCCCCAAGGGGACCGACGGCAGTGAGGACGGTCAGGAGGTTGACAAGATCAACCAGGTCCTGATGGCAGGGTTGAACGCATGAGCAGGAGAGCGGAGTCGGGCATGAGGACAGACCCAGAGGAAACGGAAGGACCGGTCGTGAAAACGGATCAAAGCGAGGATCGGAAGCAGCCGGACTCTTCAAAACCGGCCATCATCATCAGGGACGTGCACAAGGCCTTCGGTGACCTTCACGTGCTCAAGGGAATCAGCCTGGAGGTCATGCCGGGCACGGTGACCGCCATCCTGGGCCCTTCGGGGTCGGGCAAGTCCACCCTTCTGAGGATGATCAACCAGCTGGAGACCAGGACAGCCGGTGAAATCTACGTCAATGGGGAGCTCACCGGATACAGGCAGGTGGAGACGTCGCATGGTCCGGTCCTCCAGACTCTGGACGATAAGGCCGTCGCCCGCCAACGGGCCAGGATTGGCATGGTGTTCCAACGGTTCAACCTCTTCCCCCATATGACAGCCCTGGGCAACGTCATGGAGGCTCCCGTCCATGTCGGAGGGGTTTCCAAGGCCAAGGCGCGTGAGGAGGCCGAGGTCCAGCTGGACCGGGTCGGTCTGGGTGACCGCATGGACTACTATCCCGCCCAACTGTCAGGCGGTCAGCAGCAGAGGGTGGCCATTGCAAGGGCCCTGGCCATGCACCCTGACATCATGCTCTTCGATGAACCAACCAGTGCCTTGGATCCCGAGCTTGTCGGGGAGGTCCTGGGCGTCATGCGCCAGGTCGCCGGCGAGGGGATGACCATGGTTGTGGTCACTCATGAAATGGGCTTCGCCCGTGAGGTGGCCGATCAGATCGTGTTCATGGACGAGGGAGTGGTGGTTGAGCAGGGCGGGCCGAAGATCATCGACCACCCTGCCACGGATCGCTTCCGGAGCTTCCTCGATACCGTTCTGTAAGGAGGAAGGGACCGCTAAGCGGTTTGGTCGTTCCTTGTGGGGTTCCGGGCCGTTCCTTATTCCGATGCCTTTGGTCCGGTGGGCTTGTAGAAATTCAGGCAAGAAGACCCCCTGACGGCGGGGTCGCCCAGGCACCTGGCTAGACTAGTGGACCATGTGTGGAATCGTTGGATATGCCGGATCGGTTCATGCGGCCTGCGGAAGGCCGCTTGAAGTCTGCCTGAATGGCCTCGGGCGCCTTGAGTACCGTGGATACGACTCCACCGGTGTGGCCCTGGCGGCCCCCGGTATGGAAAAGGTCGAGGTGCGTAAGAAGGCCGGGCGGTTGAAGAACCTCCTTGCGGATATCGAGAAATCCCCCCTGCCTGACGCGACCGTGGGTATCGGTCACACCCGCTGGGCCACCAACGGTGAACCGACCGATCTGAATGCCCATCCCCACCAGAGCCGGGACGGCAAGGTCGCCATCATCCATAACGGAATCATCGAAAACGCTTCGCAGCTTCGACTGGACCTGCAGACCGAAGGGTACACATTCGCCTCCGCCACCGACACCGAGGTGGCCGCCAAGCTCATCGGCAAGGCCGCCCAGGAGATCATCGATACCGAGGGAGCCCCGGATATCTTCAAGGCTACCCGTCGTGTGGCCCGGATGCTCAAGGGCGCCTTCACCATCCTGGTCGTCGACAGCCGGCAACCCGACCTGGTTATCGGGGTCCGGCACGACTCTCCGCTGGTTGTGGGCCTGGGCGATGGGGAGAACTTCCTGGGTTCCGACGTGGCCGCCTTTGTCGCCTACACCAAGGAGGCTTTGGAGCTGGGCCAGGACCAGGCGGTCTGCATCAGCGCCGATTCGGTCATCGTCACCGATTTCATGGGGGAGCCCGTCCCCGAACCTCGCCGTTACACGGTCGACTGGGATGCCTCGGCTGCCGATAAGGGCGGCTGGGAGTCCTACATGGACAAGGAGATCCATGAGGATCCGGCCTCGGTATCCGATACCCTCCTTGGGAGGTATGACGACAAGGGGCACCTAGACCTGGACGAGGTCCACATTGATGCTGACGTCTTCCGCCAGATAGACAAGATCATCGTGGTGGCCTGCGGTACGGCCTCCTATGCCGGACTGGTGGCCAAGTATGCCATCGAACACTGGGTTCGGATACCGGTGGAGGTGGAGCTGGCCCATGAGTTCCGCTACCGGGACCCGATTCTGACATCACGAACCCTGGTCGTGGCCATCTCCCAGTCCGGAGAGACCATGGACACCCTGATGGCACTGCGGCACGCTCGGGAGCAAGGGTCGAGGGTCCTGGCCATCTGCAACACCCAGGGGTCCACGATTCCCCGGGAGTCCGATGCCGTGCTCTACACCCATGCCGGGCCCGAGGTGGCTGTGGCATCCACCAAGGCCTTCCTGGCACAGATCGTCGCCGCCTACCTCCTGGGGCTCTACCTGGCCCAGGTCAAAGGGACCATGTACCGCGACGAGATCCATCAGACCGTCGACAGCCTCAAGGCCATGCCCTCCAAGATCCAGTGGGTCCTCGACACCCAGTCGGAGAAGGTGCAGGAGACGGCTGCGCGGATGATCGATGCCCGTTCTTTCCTCTTCCTGGGTCGTCATGTGGGCTACCCGGTAGCCATGGAGGGCGCCCTGAAACTCAAGGAGATCGCCTACACCTTCACCGAGGGGTTCGCGGCCGGGGAATTGAAGCATGGCCCCATCGCCCTTGTCGAGTCGGGGGAGCCGGTCGTGGTGATTGTTCCCAGTCCGCGCGGGCGGGATGTCCTCCACAGCAAGGTCATCTCGGCCATCGAGGAGGTCAAGGCGCGTGGCGCCTTTACCATCGCCGTGGCCGAGGAGGGCGACGAGGATGCCGGACGGTATGCGGATGTGGTCTTCCGCAGGCCCCAGTGCCCGACCCTGATGAGCCCCCTGGTCGATGTGGTCCCCCTGCAGCTCTTCGCGCTGGACATGGCCCAACTTAAGGGTCTGGACGTGGACAAGCCCAGAAACCTGGCCAAGTCCGTCACCGTCGAGTAAGGGAGGTCATCCGGTGCCCGAGAGACCCCATCGGTGGGTTCTGGACGAACCGGATATTCTCTTCGACATGCCCATCCTCTATGAGGATTCCAGGATTATCGTTGTCGACAAACCGCACTTCCTGGCCACCACGCCGCGGGGGATGTGGTACAGGAGCACGGCTCTCATCAGACTCAGGGAGATGAGCGGCGAGAACAGTATCACTCCGGCCCACCGCCTGGACCGGGCAACGGCCGGGGTCCTGGTCTTCGTCCGGGACCCTGCGGCCCGAGGGGCCTATCAGATGCTGTTCCAGGAGCACCGCGTCAGGAAGACCTATGAGTGCCTTGCCCCGGTCCGTCCGGTCTGCCGGCCGGTGACCGGAACCGTGACCGGTCTGAACCGGCCCCGTCCCTTTCCCCTCCTGCGCCGGTCGCACATCGTCAAGGATCGTGGTCGGCTCCAAGCCTTCGAGGTGCCCGGCAGGGTCAATGCCGAGACCCGTATCGAGTCGGCCGCCGACAAGGGGCCGGTGTTCCGGTCATCATCCGGGCTGGTGGGTGCCTATACCCTCCATCCGCGAACAGGAAAGACCCACCAGCTCAGGGTTCATATGAACTCCCTGGGACTTCCCATCGTCGGTGACGACCTGTATCCCCGCGTCCTGGAGCGCCCTTACGACGACTTCAGCAACCCTCTTCAGCTGGTTGCGCGCTCCCTGGCTTTTGTCGATCCTTACTCAGGTCATGAGCGTTTGTTCTTCTCCAGCGTACCGCTCGGCTTCGTCTCAAACTCAGGTCATAATGAACGAGTGGCATCCGATACAAGGTCGTGACCATGCCAAACCCTGAGGATGGGGTCGAGGGATGGTTATCAGGAGCCCGGACAGTGCAGCGATGAAGAGCATCCAGGAGGTTTCATTCCATGAGCAAACCCGAACGTCGTCCCTACCGGTGGCCCAACCATCTCAAAAAGCAGGCATCCAAACTGTGGTATGGCTGTGACTACAACCCGGACCAATGGCCTGAGGAGGTCTGGGATGAGGATATCCGCCTCATGAACCAGGCCGGGGTCAACGTGGTGGCTCTGGCGGTCTTTTCCTGGTCGCGGATAGAACCCTCCGAGGGCGTGTTCGACTTCGATTGGCTTGATAGGATCATCGCCAAGCTGGGGAAGGCCGGTATCGGGGTCAACCTGGCATCCGCCACGGCCTCCCCGCCCGCCTGGCTGACCCAGTCACACCCGGAGATTCTCTGGAAGGATGAGCGCGGCGATACGGTCTGGCCCGGGGCACGTCAGCACTGGCGACCCACGTCGCCCATATTCCGCACATATGCCCTGAAGCTCTGCAAGGCCATGGCCGAACATTACAAGGACAACCCCTATGTGGTGGCCTGGCACGTGGGCAATGAGTATGGTTGCCACAACCGTTTCGATTATTCGGATGATGCCATGCGCGCCTTCCAGCGTTGGTGCAAGCAGCGTTACGGCACCATCGACGCGGTCAACGAGGCCTGGGGCACCTCCTTCTGGGCACAGCGGCTCAACGATTTTTCGCAGATACTCCCGCCGAGATACATCGGAGAGGGGAACTTCCAGAACCCGGGTCGGCTCCTGGACTTCGAGCGGTTCAGCTCAGACGCCCTCAAGGAGTTCTTCATCGCCGAGCGTGACGCCCTGGCCAAGATCACCCCGGACATCCCCCTGACCACCAACTTCATGGTCAGCTCCCAGGGATTCATCATGGATTATGACGACTGGGGATCCCAGGTGGACTTCGTCTCCAACGACCACTACTTCATGCCTGGAGAATCCCACCTGGACGAGCTGACCTACTCCTCCGGTCTGGTCGACTCCATCGCCAGGCGCAAACCCTGGTGGCTCATGGAGCACTCCACCTCGGCGGTCAACTGGCGACCCATCAACTTCCGCAAGGAGCCGGGGCAACTTGTCAGGGATGCCCTCGCCCACCTCTCCCTGGGGGCGGATGCCATCTGCTACTTCCAGTGGCGCCAGTCCCAATCCGGGGCGGAGAAATTCCACTCGGCCATGGTGCCCCACGCCGGCGAGGACTCACAGGTCTTCCGCGACGTCTGTGAGCTTGGCAGCGATCTGGTCGGCTTCTCCGATGCCGGGCTTGCCGGAACCGTGCTCGACAAGTCCCCGGTGGCCGTGGTCCTCGACTATGAGAGTGAGTGGGCCAGCAAACACTCGTCCGTTCCCAGCAAGAACGTCAGTCATGGCACCGAGCCGCTGGATTGGTACCGCGCCCTTCTGGACTTGGGCATCAGGGCGGACGTGGTGCCGGTTCGTTCCGACTGGGATACCTACCCGCTGGTCGTGCTGCCCTCCCTCTACCTGCTCAGCAGGGAGAACTCGGAGAGGCTGCATGACTACGTAGCCAAGGGCGGAAAGGTCATCGTCACCTATCTCAGCGGCATAAGCGACGCCCATGACCGCATATGGCTGGGTGGATACCCCGGGTCCATCCGGGATCTGCTGGGTATCAAGATCGAAGAGTTCGCCCCCATGGATCAGCACGTCGAAGGCGGCATGGACCACCTTGACCTGACCAACGGAACGGTGGCTCATGACTGGGCCGACGTCATCGCCTCCATATCCGATGACACCCGTGTCCTGGCCCGGTACCAGGCGGATTCATGGACGGGTATGGATGGCATCCCGGCCCTGACCCTGCATGACTGGAAGCAGGGGAAGGCGGCCTATCTTGGGTGCAGGCTGGGGCGTGAAGGTCTGAAGAAGACCCTGCCTGAACTTCTGAAGGCCCTGAAGGTGGAGGGTCTGCAGGAGGCCGATGAGGCCCGCGGTGATGTCCTGCGGGTGGAGCGGGTCGGCGAGGACGGACGCAACCGGTTCGTCTTCCTTTTCAACCGCTCCCATCACCAGGTCCAGGTCGACCGGGAGGGGAGCGTCCTGGCGGCATCCCTGGCCTGGGAGGATGCGGACGCGAAGACGGCCACCCTGGATGTGAACGGCGTCCTGGTTGAAAAGGTGGTCACCCGTCGGCATTGAGGTCGTGGATATAGGCCATGCCCTTGAAAATGAGTTCAGGGTCGTAGACGTCGATCAGGTCAGTGTCCTGTGAGAAGCTGCGACCCATGCCTCCGGTGGCGACCACCTGGAAATCCTGACTGATTTCGGTCTTGAACTGGGTGATGATACGCTCCAGGCCGCCGAGGAAGTTGTAGTAGAGACCCGCCTGCATGGCCGTCCTGGTACCTGTTGCCAGGATGGTATCCGGGCGGGTTATCTCGACCTGGGGCAGCTGTGCGGTCTTCTCGAAGAGTGCCCTGGCCCCGGAACGTATCCCTACGGTAATCAGCCCTGATCTGATCGTCCCCTTGGCGTCGACGTAATTGAAGGTGGTGGCCGTGCCGAAATCCACCACCAGGACAGGTCCGCCATAGACCCGATAGGCACCGACGCAATCGGCCAGGCAGTCCGCACCCAGGGAGCGGGGGTCGTCCAGGCGGATGTTCATGCCCGTCCTGACTCCGGGGCCGACCACCAGGGGCTCAATGCCGAAGAACTTGACCAGGCAGGCCTTGAGGGGGTGCATGACATCCGGTGCGACCGAGGAGATCACGGCATCGTCCACATCCTCCGGACGGTATCCGGCCATGGCCAGGTACTGGGTGAGCATGAGTCCGAACTCGTCGGCCGTATGGTCCGTATGGGTGGTCAGGCGGTAGGAGTCCCTGACCTGGCCCCCCTCCATGAATCCGACCTCGATGTTCGTGTTGCCAATATCCACGGCCACCAGCATGCTCGTCTCCCTTGCCATTCGGTTGGATTCCCTGAACGGGTGCCGACCTCTTGGACGGCTTCATCCCCTGGTTCCGATTCCATCATAGGGGGACGGGTGCGGTCATGTCGCCGCAATCCTGTTCCAGCCGGGTTTCGGGGCTATGCTGGTCAGTGGTGATCGACCAGTATGGCGGTCAACCGGAATTCGCAAGGAACACAGGTATGAGACCAGATGAACCCGGCGTGCATGCTCCTGGCAGCGCGACCGAAGCAGATAAAAACCATGACCCGCTAAGTCGGGGGACGGGTGCCGAGAGTCGTCCGGGCCCAAGCACCGATCCGACCCTGAACGAGGCGTACCGGCCCATGTCGTCCTACGGCAATCCTCTGCCCTGGAAACTGCTCAGCCTGGTCCTGGCGCTGGCCCTGGTGGTCTCGCTCTGGACCGGCCATAGCGGGGGGCGCTTGGACCGGACCGAGGGGGGCCTGGCCGATTCAATCAGCATTGGTTTGAAGCTGGCTCCCGGCAACCTGGACATCCGCAACCAATCGGGGACCGCCCTGGACCAGCTCCTGATTGGGAACGTCTACGAAGGCCTGGTCGCCCGGGATTCGAACAACACGGTGATTCCCGGTCTGGCCAAGGACTGGGACATCTCCAAGGACGGGCTGGAGTACGTCTTCCACCTGCACAAGGGGATGCACTTTTCAAATGGGCACACCCTTGATGCGGATGACGTGGTCTGGTCCCTGCAGGAGCTCATGGACCACCACTACCAGGGCAGCGAAATGCTCAAGAACTACAGGTCCATCGAACGGGTCGATGCCACAACGGTCAGACTGCGGCTGACCCGGCCATACCAATACCTGCTCTGGGAGTTGAGCGGACGGGCGGGATTGGTCTTCGACCGCCAGGCCACCTATGACATGAAGACCGCAGCCCAGGGATCAGGCCCCTATCTGATCGAGACCTTCCGTCCCAACGACTCGGTCCTTCTCAAGGCAGACCCCCACTACTGGGGGGACAGGAAACCCAAGACCAGGACCATCCGGATACGGTATCTGACCGATGACAATGCCGCCGTCAACGCCCTGCGAAGCGGGGATGTGCAGGCTCTGGCACCCATCACCGCCAACCTGGCCGGCCCCTTCCGGGGCGACCCGTCCTTCCAAGTTCGGACGGGGGAGGACACGGACAAGTTCGTCCTGGCCATGAACGGCAAGGGGGAGGCGACCTCCGATATCAGGGTTCGTCAGGCCATCCGGTATGCCATCGACCATGAGCAGCTGATTGCCTCCCGTGGCGGTGTCGACAAGGCCATGGGAGGGCCGATCCCCTCCCTGGACCCGGGATATGAGGATCTGACAGGCCTTTTCCCCCATGACCCCGACAAGGCCCGCCAGTTGCTGGGCGAGGCCGGTTACGGGCCGGGGCATCCTCTGCGATTGCGGTTGACGTATGCCAATACCTACGGCACCGAGCTGGGGGATCAGCTGCGCTCGCAGCTCAAGGTCGTCGGCATCGAGCTGGACGTCAGGGTGGTCGAGTTCTCGGTCTGGCTCCAGGATGTCCATGCCAACAAGAACTACGATCTCTCCCTGGTCGACCACGGTGAGAGTCACGATTTCTATCAATGGGCCACGCCGACCTATTACTACAACTACGATTCGCCCGAAGTGCGCCGGCTCTACGACCAGGCCATGGATACGGTCTCGCAGGAACGTTCGCAAGAACTCCTGACCCAGGCTGCGCGCAAGGTCAGCGAGGATGCTGCGGCCGACTGGCTCTTCAACTACCGGATCACCACAGCCTGGCATCAGGGTCTTGAGGGGTTTCCGGTCAATCTGAACCAGTCGCTCCTGCCCCTCTCGGACCTGACCTATCGGAGGGATTGACCATGGTGAGATTCCTGACCAGGCGCCTGGCCCTTTTTGCCCTGGCGCTGGTGTTCATCTCCATCCTGGTGTTCGCCGCGCTACGTATCCTGCCGGGCGATGTGGCATCCGTGATGGCCGGGCTGAATGCCCCTCCCGAGCGGGTGGAGATGCTGAGGCAACAGATGGGGCTGGATCATTCCTATCCCAGGCAATACCTGGATTGGGCGAACGGGCTGATTCATGGTGACCTCGGGCGATCCCTCCTGACAGGTCGTCCGGTCGCCGCTCAGGTGGGGGAGAGGGCCCAGGTCACTTTTCCGCTCATCCTGTGCGGTCTGGTCGTCGCCCTTGCGCTGGGTATTCCCCTGGGTTGTGCCTCGGCCTTGGCACGGAGTCCGAGGTTGAGGTCCTTCAGCCATATGGTCGCCATCGTGGGGGGAGCCGTTCCAGCTCTCTGGTCCGGTCTGCTGCTCATCATGCTCTTCTCCAAGGGGGGAGGTCTGGTTGGTCTCCTTCCATCCCAGGGCTTCCCCATCCAGGGTTGGGGCCAGCCGGGACGGGCCCTGGAATCCCTCATCCTGCCTGCCCTGTCAACGGGCATCATCGTGGGTGCCGGCATCATGCGATACACGCGCTCCCTCCTGGGTGACATGCTCTCCTCCGGATATGTGGACATGGGTATGGCCTGTGGGATGACACGGACCCAGGCCGCCCTGTGTATCGGTCTGCGGGTGGCTTCGCCGCAGCTGGTTTCCGTTGTGGGGCTGACCATGGCCGAGATGATTACCGGGGTCATGGTCAGTGAGAACCTGTTCGCCCTGCCGGGGCTGGGTTCCATGTTGGTCACCGATGTCGGGAATCGTGATCTTCCGGCCGTCCAGTCGGAGCTCTTCCTCCTGGCGGTCTTTTTCCTGTTTCTGGGATTGCTGGTGGATGTTGCCCATAGATTGATTGATCCGCGGCTGCGAGGCGCGGTCAGGCAGGAGGTGGATGCCTGATGAAGACGGAATATGCAGGCAAGGGACACTGTGGGAGGACCTCCGTCTTTCCCGGTCATCTGGGCTTTTCCGGACGGACCCGGGTTGTTCTGGGCACTATGTGGAAGAAGGCCTCGGGGCGGTATTCCCTGATTGTCCTGGCAATCTGGGCTCTGGTTTCCCTGATTTCCCGATTCTGGACACCGGTCCCTGTCTGGGCCACTGACGGCTACCGAATCTGGCAGACCCCAAATAGTGCCCATCTCCTTGGCACGGATGGCACCGGGGCCGACATCCTCTCCTGGTTGATGGCGGGGTCGGCGACCAACCTGGTCATCAGCCTCCTGTCGGTTCTCCTGTCGGGTGTGCTGGGGCTTGGCCTGGTCATGGCCATGGTTTCACGCCATTCGGGGTTTTCCCAGGCGGTCGTGGTCCTGGTGGATGCCTTGATTTCCCTGCCTACGGTCCTCCTGGCCTTGATTCTGGCGGTCCCCCTGGGGCCCAGTATGGCTGTCGTCATTGTGGCCTGCGGAATAGGCTACGGATTCAATCTGGCTCGAATCGTGCGACCGCAGGCTCTTTTGGTGGCCGGGTCGGATTATGTACAATCCGCCAGGCACAGCGGGGTGGGGTCCGTCAGGATATTCTTCACCCATCTGGTGCCCAATATTGTTCCGGTTCTCTGCGTTCAGCTCTCCATGTCGGCAGGGACATCTGTCCTGGCCGAGTCGGGTCTGACCTATCTTGGTGTGGGCGTTCCATCGGGTCTGCCATCCTGGGGGCACTCGTTGTCTACGTCGGTCAGGTTCATCGACATCTTCCCCCTGACCGTGGTCTGGCCCGGGCTGGTGGTCACCATGGTCGTGGTGGCTCTGAATCTCTTCGGTGATGCCCTGCGTGACGCAATCGATCCGGTCACCAACCCCGGCCTCAGGGCTGCCGTGGCCTCCGCCAACCGGCCCCTCCACCGGTCCGGGAGTGGGGAGGCCTCGGAATTGCGTCCATGCCGACTCGACCCCCAGGCCGGCCGTCCATGACGGTCGTGCGGATCACTCCACCCAAGGAGGCTGTGATGTCGCTGAAGATTGAAGGTCTCACCATGTCCATCAGCGGGCATCCCATCCTTGATGGGGTGGACCTCAAGGTGGCGGACGGGCAGCGGGTCGGACTGATCGGCTCCTCGGGTTCAGGGAAATCGATGATTGCCCGGAGCATCCTGGGGACTGCGCCTCTGACGGCATCATTGTCGGGTTCCATCCTGGTAGACGGATTGCAGGTTGTGGGTTCGGATGATCGCTCATTGGCGGACATGCGTGGCTCACGGGTGGGGATGGTCTTCCAGAACCCATCGACGGCCCTGAACCCGGTCAGGCCGGTCGGCACTCAAATCGAGCTCCCCCTTCGTCGTCACTACCGTCTGAACCCAGGGGAACGACGCCGGCGGGTCGCGGAGGTGCTGACCGAGGTCGGGTTGGATGAATCGTTGGCCGGCTCGTATCCGCATGAGCTGTCCGGTGGTCAGCAGCAGCGTGTGGCCATCGCTACGGCCCTGGTCACCAGACCGCGACTGATTCTGGCCGACGAGCCGACCACGGCCCTGGATGCCATCACCCAGCGGCAGATTGTGGACCTCCTGGTCTCCCTGGCCGAGAGGAGCGGGGCCTCCCTCCTCTTCATCACCCATGACTTCTCCGTCCTGACCAGGGTTGCCGATTACTGCTACTTCCTGGATGCCGGTCGGGTGGTCGAAGAGGGGGAGACCCGAAGGGTCCTGCGCAATCCCTCCAGCCATCAGGGTATGGCCCTGGTGCAGGCGGCCAAAGAACTGACTCTCGGTACGGAGGAGCGTGGACCCGGCGATAGGTCCGAACCCCGGCAGGGTACTGTGGCGGGACCGGTCGCGGAAGGGAGGCGGCCATGAACAGGCATGAAAGAGCGGGGCTGCCAGGTATGGCAGATCCCGAGGCTGTCAGGTCTTCGCCCGCCGTCCCCTCCACTCCTGATCCGATTCTGGTCGGGAGTGGGCTGACCAAGGCATATTCTTCAGTCGGCCGTGGGAAGGTGGGGAAGGCCGCAGTGTCGGGAGTCGACGTCTCCCTCTCCCCCGGGGAGTGTCTGGCGATCATCGGTGAGTCAGGCTCGGGCAAGACCACCCTCTCCCGCCTCCTCCTGGGCCAGTTGAGGCCGGATGCCGGGCAGGTGACATACCGGGGGGTGCCCGTCCTGGATGGGTTGTCGTCCGACAGGTCCCTCGCCCAGGACTCCGCCCTCGTCTTCCAGAACCCCTTCGCCTCCCTTGATCCCCGGTGGACCATCGGCCGCTCGGTTGCGGAACCTCTTCTGGCTGCGGAAAGGAGGGATGGCAAATGCGGATGGGGTCGCCGTCGTGTCGATGAAAGCGTCGTCGATAGGGTTGCCGATGTCCTGTCCCGGGTGCGGCTCGACCCGGCCCGGTTCATGGCTTCCTATCCGGCGGACCTTTCCGGTGGGCAGGCTCAGAGGGCTGCCTTGGCCCGAGCACTGATCGCGAAGCCGCGAATCCTCCTGGCCGATGAACCGATGAGCGCCATTGATGTTTCGGCCAGGGTGGGGATTCTTCATACGCTCCAATCGGTCATGGCCGAGTCCAGGCAGCAGTCCCGTTCATCCGACGCGATGGCGATGATTATCATCTCCCACGACCTGGGCGTGGTCCAGCACATAGCGGACAGGGTCATGGTGCTCAGGCGGGGAGTGGTTGTGGAGGAGGGGCCTGTGGAGGCCATACTTGCCCATCCCGGAGAGTCCTATACCCGGCAGCTCGTTGCTGCGGCGACCATGTGATTGGCTCCGCCCGAGATTCCGTCCATACGTGAGTCAGCGGGGACGGTGGCGGGCAGCCGCTCAGGGATCCGTCCCGATGGCGATTGACCACATGGTCATTTCGCCCACTGCGTCACTCCCGGCAAGGCAATAGACTGGAGAATCATGGTGGACGTAGAGGATGCAGGACGGGCGCTGAAGCGATATTTCGGGTATGAGTCCTTCAGGCCGGGTCAGGGTGATCTGGTCAAGGCCGTCCTGGGTGGACAGGACTGCCTGGGCGTTATGCCGACCGGGGCCGGCAAGTCGATTTGTTATCAGATTCCAGCCACCCTGCTGGATGGTTTGACCATGGTCATATCGCCTCTGGTCTCCCTGATGAAGGACCAGGTGGATGGGCTGGAGGATGCCGGTATTCAGGCTTCATTCGTCAACTCCACCCAGGATATGGATGAACAGGCCCTGGCTCTGGCCCAGGCGGCACAAGGGCGGAGCAAGATCCTGTATGTGGCCCCCGAACGGTTGGACGCCCCCAGGTTCAGGGACTTCGCCCAGCGTGTGAGGATATCCCTACTGGCTGTGGACGAGGCCCACTGTGTATCCCAGTGGGGACAGGACTTCCGTCCCTCCTACCTGGGTATCGGCGACTTCATCAGGTCCCTTCCGCAGAGGCCGACGGTTGCGGCCTTCACCGCCACGGCCACCGAGAAGGTGCGTCGCGACATCGTATACATGCTGGGCCTGAACGACCCTTATGTGGCGGTGACGGGGTTCGATCGTCCCAACCTCTTCTTTGATGTGATCAAGCTGGAGACCAAACACAAGAACAGTTGGGTTGCCCGGTACGCCCGGAAGCACCAGGACGAATCGGGCATCGTCTACTGCGCCACCCGTAAGGAGACCGAAGCCCTGGCCGATGACCTGACCAAGGTCGGCATTAGTGCCGTCAGCTACCACGCAGGCATGGATGCCCAGGACAGGGAGCGAGCGCAACGGGACTTCGTCAACGACAAGGTGCAGGTGGTTGTAGCCACCAACGCCTTCGGTATGGGCATTGACAAGTCCAATGTGCGATATGTGATACACCACAATATGCCGGAGAGCATCGAGGCTTACTACCAGGAGGCGGGCAGGGCCGGACGCGATGGGGAGCCCGCCAGATGCTCCCTGCTCTGGAATGAGAGTGACATAGTCACGCGCAGGCGGCTGCTCGACATGGATAGCGGGAATGACCGCCTGACCGGTGACCAGGCCGAAGCGGTCCGGGCCGAGCACCGGCGTCTGCTCAATGTCATGATCGGATACTGCCGGACCACCGGCTGCCTGCACCAGTACATGCTGCGGTACTTCGGTGAGGAGATGGCACAGGCCGCCGCCGGTCCGTCGCCTGCCGCCGCCGACAAGGGGGAATCCGCCCAGGTCGGACGCTCCGGAGCGGGGAGCGAGGAGGGTGAAGAAGGGTCAGGCCAGGATGGTTGCCGTAATTGCTCCAACTGTCTGAGCACCTTCGAGACCATCGATGTCAGCGACGTGGCCCGCGCCATCAGCAGGTGTGTGCATGATGTCAACCAGGGGTTCGGATCGGGGAAGATCACCCAGATACTGCGGGGGTCGCGGTCGCAGGACCTCCTTCGGCGTGGACTTGATCGATGCCCCAGCTACGGGGCCCTTTCCTCAGTTCCGGAGGCGCGAATCCGCGATGTGCTCAACCAGATGGCCTCGGACGGGTACCTGAATATCACCGAAGGCCGGTTGCCCATGGTCCACTTCGGACCCAAGGCCGCGCAGACGGTCGCTCCCCACTTCCACTATGAAATCAAGCGGACGGAGCGGCGGGGAGTGGCTGTTGCCGTGGACGACCAGGATACCGGCAGGGTCCACGGCGCCGGC
Source organism: Bifidobacterium sp. M0307 (assembly GCF_016100445.1). Lineage (NCBI taxonomy): Bacteria > Bacillati > Actinomycetota > Actinomycetes > Bifidobacteriales > Bifidobacteriaceae > Bifidobacterium > Bifidobacterium sp. M0307. Next base: position 1,106,128 of record NZ_JACFSL010000001.1, on the reverse strand, counting down.
TCCTCCTTGGGCGATGCCCCCTCCTCGATGATGGGGGAGGACGGCCTCGACCAGGCCGGGGTCGGCGATGTCAGCCCCGCTGATGAAGAACTCTTCCAGAAGTTGCGCGATCTGCGAACCGTCATAGCCAGGGAAATAGGGAAACCTCCCTACATCGTCTTCTCCGACAAGGCCTTGCGAGATATGTGCCGGCTCCGTCCCACCGATGATGCTGCCTTCCTGGCGGTCAACGGTGTGGGGCAGCACAAGCTGGAGCAGTATGGTACCCGGTTCATGAAGGCCATCGCCGATTTCTCCACCGAAGGCGGGGTTGAGGGTTAAGAGACGCAGAGATGGACGAAGAGGCAGATAGACCGGTCGGCCTACCATGAAACGTATACGATTTCATCAGGGTCGCCTTCCATTTGGGGGCGGCTGGCAGGAAAGGAAACGAATATGGACGACAAGCCTGTAGTCGAAAGCTTCGAACTTGACCACACCAAGGTCAAGGCCCCCTATGTCCGTCTGATTGACGAGGAGGAGGGCCCCAAGGGCGACATCATCTCCAACTATGACCTGCGCCTGGTCCAGCCCAACGAGAACGCCATACCGACCGGAGGCCTCCACACCATCGAGCACACCATCGCCGTGCTGTTGCGTGAACGGATTCCCGGCTACATCGACTGCTCACCGTTCGGTTGCCGCACTGGATTCCATCTCCTGGCCTGGGGTCGTCATTCCACCGAGGAAGTCGCCAAGGCACTGAAGGAGTCCCTGGAGTTCATCGCAGAGAAAGCCACCTGGGATGATGTACCCGGTACGGAAATCACCTCCTGCGGCAACTACCGTGACCATTCCCTTTTCTCCGCCAAGCAGTGGAGCCGCGACATCGTGGACGCCGGTATCAGCTCCGACCCCTACGAGCGCAAGCTGGTCTGACTTCGACAGAGATTTGATTCCGGGACCATCGAAGGTCCCGGTTTTTTGTGCCTGATGACGTATATGGGGTATGCCGCTTCCTGCTGCGCTAAGCCGGAGTATGCGGTTGCTGGCTTGCCGTGAGGGCCGGTCGTCCCAGGTTTTCGCACGACATTGGAACACGGAATGAGCAGGAGTATTCCCCGATTCGCTCAATGCGTAGTGGTTTTCCCACGACCCGCCATTGGTTACACTCGTACATCGGCAAAGCGCAGGGGCCTGGAAACCCCTGCCTCTCAGGTTAGAAAAGAGGTGCCAAGAGTGCGCAGGTACGAAATGGAAACGGCTCGTTGGATTCGCCATGCCACCATGGATGACTTCGATGCCATCATGTCGGTCTATGCCTATGCCCGCAAGAAGATGTCCGAAACAGGCAACCCACGCCAGTGGGGCGACAAGTATCCGTTGCCCGAACGTATCCAGGCGGACATCGAGGGAGGGCACACCCTCCTCCTGGTGGATGACGCGGCGGCCCTGGCCGACCCTCCCGAGGATCCGAACTACCCGGAACCTGAACTGGACGAGCATCGCGGCGAGCACGAGCGCATCATCGGTGTCTTCGCCATCTTCCATGACGAGGACCCTGACTACAGGGTCATCGACGGAGAGTGGTTGGATGACCAGCCCTACACCACCATCCACCGGGTGGCCTCCTCCGGTCTGGGACGTCATGCAGCCCACGACCTGCTGAGCTGGAGTATGCGCCATTTCGAGAACGTTCGTGCTGATACCGGAATGAAGAACTATGCCATGCAGCACATCCTTGAGACCCACGGATTCACCAAGTGCGGAAACATCGTCATGCCCCAGAACAAAGATATCGACCAGGTGAGGCTTGCGTATCAGCGCCATGACGTTACGGACGGCACCGCCTGTGGTCCGAAGGACACAGCCAGGCAACTGCTTTCCGTATAAACGAAGGCAGCAAGGATGATGTGCCGTTCATGCCCCGATAAGCGGAAGTCGTGGACGGTGTAAAGCAAGAGAATCACGGTCCCCCTCCTCTCCCGGAGGGTCTGTGGTCCACGGGACGGCAAGTGCCGGTATGGTCAGGGTATGGACCATACCGGCACTTTTTGACTCAGGCCTGTCGCACAATGGTCCCATGAGTTTGAATGCAGCACCGTCCTGGGACTTCTCTTCGGATGCCGGCCGAGATAACTACGAGAAGGCCCTGGAGGCTTATCCCGGCCAGGTCGTCGTCGACCTTGCAACCCTCAAGGCCAACATGGGGGAGCTGGTCAGCAGGGTCGGGGAGTCCGGGTCCGGTGCGCAGGTCATGGGTGTGGTCAAGGCCGATGCTTACGGTCACGGTCTGATACCGGCCGCCTTGGCCGCGCTCGCGGGAGGTGCCACATGGCTCGGAACCGCCCAGCCCCGTGAGGCTCTTCATCTTCGAAGGGCAGGTATCGGTCCGGACCGGTGCCGGATACTGACCTGGATGTACAACGTCGACAAGGCCCCCCTGGATGACCTCATTCACGCCGACATCGATTTGGCTGTCGGTTCCCTACACATCATCAATCGGGTGGAGGAGGCGGCCAGGCGGGTCGGCCGTCCGGCCAGGATACATGTGAAAGTCGATACGGGCTTCGGTCGTAACGGGTTCACGCCGCAAACCTTCGACTCGGCCCTGGAAGAGCTGGGCCCCCTGGCGGCAGAGGGTGTCCTTGACGTCGTCGGGCTCTTCAGCCACCTGGCAGTGGCCGATATGCCGGACGTCCCTGAGTTCGTTGCCTCGACCGACGCTCAGATCGCCTCCTTCGAGGAGTTCGCCCGTCGCCTGACCGCGGCTGGAATGAGGCCGATGATTCGCCATCTGGCCAATACCGCCGCAACCCTGAGCCGTCCCGATATTCACTACGAACTGACCCGCCCCGGTATCGGTATGTATGGGTACGAGCCGGACCCCTCCATGGGCAGGTCCGTCGATTATGGCCTCAAGCCAGCCATGACCCTCCAGGCCCAGCTGAGCACGGTCAAGGATCTGGAGGCCGGGCACGGGGTCTCCTACGGTCGCACCTATTTGACCAGCTCCGATACCTCTACGGCCATCCTGCCCCTGGGGTACGCGGACGGCATTCACCGATCCGCATCAGGATTCGATGTCCAGGGTTCCACCGGAACCATCCACCAAGGTGGTCCGGTTCGACTGATGACCAAGCAGGGGCCACGTCTTGTGCGAGTCTCGGGTCGGGTCTGCATGGACCAGTGCGTTCTGGACCTGGAGGGAAAGGCCTCGACCCTGGGGGTTGGGGAGGGCGACACGGTGGTCCTGTTCGGACCCGGGCGAGGTGAGTCTTTCTGCGAGCCCACCGCCGACGACTGGGCCAGGGCGGCGGGGACCATCAGTTATGAGATCTTCACCTGCCTGCGCAACCGGATACCCAGACTCTATCTGCATGCCTTCGAAGTCATCCGCCCCGAGGATATGCACCTCCTGGACCCGGCCACCGTTCTCTGAGATTGACGGTCATGCCCGATGATCCAGATCGAATCTTCCGCCTTGGGAAGATGGACAGCCGGTGGTGTCCGTGTCGGACCAATTGCTGCTGAGTCGCTCTGAATTGGTGAGATGTCCCACAATCCTTGCCCGGACGGGAGAATCGTTCCCCTATATCCTTGCCAAGCTCCCGTCTGCGTGATGAGATGAAGGCATGAGCACATATGCAGGTAAGGAACCAAGCAGCATTTCGTACACGGCAGTTGCCGACATCACTGGAGGCCGTAATGGTCATGCGGTCAGCCACAACCCTGATCTCGCCCTGGATCTGGACACTCCCAAGGCCATGGGAGGCCAGGAAAACGGAACCAACCCCGAGCAACTGTTTGCCATAGGGTGGGGTGCATGTTTCCAGGGTGCCATGGGGCTGGCCGGCAAGGAACTGAGGGTGGCGGCCACCAAGCTGGCCCAGAGCAAGGTCAGGGTCCATATCTCCCTGGGTGACGAGGGCGAATCCTTCGGTATCAAGGCCAGAATCGAGGTGGTCCTGCCCGGCATTGACCAGGAGACGGCCCAGCGCCTGGTTGACAGGACCCAGGAACTCTGCCCCTATTCCAAGGCCACAGCGGGCAATGTTCCCACAGAACTGGTGGTTGTCGATTCGCTGGACTGAATTCTTGGACTGATCGAGACCCCCACGTTTCGAAATACCTGGTAATGGACGGTGGCCCAGCCTTCCGGCAGGTGGTCCTCTCTATCGGAGCGCCATCTGGTTCCGAGTTGTGGTTCCCGTACCGGATGGGGGACAATTGGAACATCGGTAGGGGATAGGGCAGGTGATGTTTCTGCCGGCTCGCAAAAGACTGACGGTTGTTTTGGTTCGGAAGGAGGCCCACCCAGATGGAAATCAGTGGAAGGCAGCGCCTCAGTGATGAGGGCTACACGGCCTTCGATGAGGAGCGCTGGGCTCCGGAGCCTCCAAAATCCAACTCCCGTACAGCCTTCGAACGTGATCGGGCACGGCTGGTCCATTCCTCCGCCCTGCGCCGCCTCGGAGCCAAAACCCAGATTCTGGTGGCGGGAACCGATGATTTCGTCAGGACCCGTCTGACCCATACTCTGGAGGTCGCCCAGATAGGCCGCCAAATCGGCACCATGCTGGGTTGCGACCCCGATGTGGTCGATTGTGCCTGCCTGGCGCACGATTTGGGTCACCCGCCCTTTGGGCACAACGGTGAGCGGGCGCTTTCCTCCATCGCCTCCTCCATAGGGGGATTCGAGGGAAACGCCCAGACCATGCGGCTCCTGACTAGACTGGAACCAAAGGTCTTCCATCCTGATGGCCGCAGTGCCGGTGTCAACCTGACCAGGGCGGCCCTGGATGCCGCCGTCAAGTATCCCTGGACCTTGGCCGATGCGGCTAAACACCCCAAGGGGGAGCGGTCTGCCAAGTACTGCGTCTATCCCGATGATGAAGAGGTCTTCACCTGGCTGAAGCGGGATGCGCCCGTCAACACTACGCCGATGGAATGCCAGGTCATGGACCTGTCCGACGACATCGCCTACAGCGTGCATGACGTGGAGGATGCCATCGTCATGGGCTCATTCGATCCCCTTGTCCTGGCCGACCCGAGGGTCATGGATGGGGTGGTCGCTGCTGCTCGGTCCTGGTACGGCGAGCGCTGGGATGCGGATTTGCTCGTGCAGGCCCTGGGAAGGATGAAATCCATGCTTCCCCTGCATTTCAACGGTTCGCGTCGGTCCCTGGCCCAGCTCAAGAACATGACCAGTGCCTTGATAGGACGGTTCGCGGGGTCTGTTGAGGCCGCCACCCGTCAGAAATACGGGCAAGGCCCTCTTACTCGGTACTCGGCCACCGTGGTCATCCCCGAGGGAACATCATACGAAATCGTGGCACTGAAGGGGATCGCCGTCTACTTCGCCATGGAGCCCAGGGAACACGAGCCCTTCCATGAAGAACAGCTGAAAATCATCACCGACCTGGTGGAGGTCATGATGGCTGATTCCCCCAACCCCTCGGATGCGCTGGAAACGGTCTTCCTGGAGGACTGGGTAAAGGCTGGATCCGACGATGAACGTCTCCGCGTGGCTGTCGATCAGGTGGCCTCGCTGACCGATGGTTCGGCCTTGTCGCTCCATTCCATCATCTGCCAATAGGTTCGACAGGCCAGGGACCCCTACTGTTTCCCTGTCTGATCGAACCAGTTCCCGCGCCACGGCTAGGCTGGAGTATATGCCAGGACTGATCAAGAAAGACGACATCGAGAAGGTGCGGGCCAAGGCCGACCTGTATGAAATCGTATCCGAGAGCGTGACCTTGAAGCCCTCGGGTTCGGGAACATACGTGGGTCTGTGCCCCTTCCACGATGAGAAGTCTCCCTCCTTTTCGGTCCGACCCTCCATGGGGGTCTGGCATTGCTTCGGCTGCGGCTTGGGTGGAGATGTCTTCACCTACGTCGAGCGGGAAGAGAACGTAGAGTTCGGTGATGCGGTTGAAATCCTGGCGGACAAGTACCACATCGAGCTTCACTACGACAATGACCGCAGGGAACAACGGAAGGGGTCCAAGAGGGCCCGGCTGCTGGAAGCCAATGAAGAGGCCCAGCGGTTCTTCGTCTCACAGATCATGACCAAGGAGGCCCTGGCCGCCCGCAAACTCCTGGCAGGGCGAACCTTCACCCAGGCTGACAGCACCCATTTCGGATGCGGTTACGCCCCTCGCGGCTGGGACAACCTCGTTCGTCACCTCTCCACCAAGGGATTCACTCAGCAGGAGATGCTGGATGCGGGGCTGGTCAGACAGGGTCAGCGCGGTATCTATGACTACTTCCGCGGCAGGGTGACCTGGCCCATTCGCGACTCGACGGGCCGCACCCTGGGGTTCGGTGCCCGCAAGCTCTTCGAGGATGACAGCATCGGTGCCAAGTACATCAACACCCCCGATACCCAGCTCTACCGGAAGAACCAGGTTCTCTACGGTATCGACCTGGCCAAGGATGCCATCGTCAAGAAGCGCCAGGTGGTCATCGTCGAGGGGTACACCGATGTCATGGCCTGCCACCTTGCCGGTGTCGATACCGCTGTGGCCACCTGTGGAACAGCCTTTGGGGAGGATCACGCCAAGATAGTCCGCCGCCTCATTTCCGACGATGCCCTGGGGGCGATTCAGCTGGTGGGGCCTGTCCGGGGCTCCCGTGTGGTCTTCACCTTTGATGGGGACGCAGCGGGACAGAAGGCCGCCCTCCATGCCTTCGGGCTTGACGGCAGCTTCCTCACCCAGACCTTCGTGGCTGTGGCGCGGGACAACCTGGATCCCTGTGATCTGCGTATCCAGCATGGAGACCAGGCGGTCAAGTCCCTGGTGGACGAGGCAAGGCCCCTCTATGATTTTGTGATTGATTCGGCCATTGACATGTTCGATACCCAGTACACGACCGGACAGATGGGGTCGGTCAAGGCCGTGGCGCCTATCATCGCCCAGATCAGGGACCACTCGCTGGTGGACATCTATACCCGGAAGGCGGCCCGCAGAATCGGTGTGGATCTGGACCTGCTTCAGCGGGAGGTCAGTGCCACTCGGCGGAGTATGCACATACGCGACCAGAGCGCCTATGCAGTCAGGCAACCCCGGTACGGCAATGCTGGGAGGGAGCCGTCCGATCGGAATCCCTACGAGGAGTCTGCGCGTCGCCGGGAGCTGGAGAAGAAGGATGCGGCCGACCAGGGATACTACAGGATTGACGATTCCGTTTTTATCTGCGAGCAGCAGTTCATGGGCCTGTTGATTCAGATACCTCGCGCCGTCAATCGTGATGTGTATAGCCAACTGAGCGTCGACAGCTTCGTGGTTCCCATCTTCCGCACCCTCTATCAGGCCGTGGAAGCCGCAGGCGGGCTGCCAGCCGCAGACACCCCACAGGGTCTGTGGATGCACAATCTGAGCAAGGAGGCTGGGCCCTTGCTGGAGTCCGCCATCAATGAGCTGGCGGTCATGCCCCTGCCCTTGGCTGCTCCCGACAAGGATGCGCAGTCTCCGGTATCGGGCCGCGTCGGTCCTGCCGGTGGTCCGGGTGCCGGTCAGGAAGCGGAGCCTGCCGCAAACGCTGCGGCCATACAGCTCAGAGAGGCCACCGCAGAAGAGCGGCAATACGCCTCGGAACTTCTGGCCAGGCTTCTTGATGCCACCTATATGCGGTTGATTTCCGCCGCCCGTCACCAGATGAACCGACTTCCGGATGGTCAGGAGAAGTTCGACCTTCTGGGCAAGATCACCGAGTATGAAACCCTCCGTAAGGAACTCAGCAACCAGGTGTTCGGCAACGTCAACTGACTGAGGAATGGTAGTGGTCCGGTTTGCATCCTTGCTTGAAAAAGGGAGCGGACCGGGTCCGGGGTGGTGGTGAGTCCTGTCGATAAGCTGTCAGTATGGAAAACGACTGGCAGAGCGAAGTGCCTATATCCGGCGGCGAGGCTGTAGAAGCATGCGAAATCTCCGATTCGCCAAGGGGCGGTACCCGCTGCTCTGGCAGGATGGACGGGGATGGGCTCCCTCTGGCTGTCTTCTGGGATATGGACGGTACCCTCATTGATTCGGAGCCTTACTGGCACCAGGTGGAGATAGAGCTGACGCAGCAGTATGGCGGGTACTGGAACGACGAGATGGGGTGGCAGGTGTCAGGGAAACCGCTTCCCCAGGTTGCGCGACTTCTCAGGGAGCATGGGCTACAGGTTCCCGAGGAGGATATCCCCGGTATGCTCATCGATGGTGTTGCCCGCAAGGAGCAGGAGCGCATGCCTTGGATCAGTGGGGTGTTCGACCTCTTGAAGGCCCTGTCGCAATCAGGTGTCCCCTCTGTTCTGGTCACCACATCACCGCGGCGCATGGCCCGGGCGGTGGTCGAGCAGGCGCCCCGAGGTGCATTTGTGGATTTCGTCTGCGGCGATGACGGGCTGGCCCAGAAGCCTGATCCGGCACCTTATCTACATGCGGCGAAACTTGTGGGTATAAAAGAAGACGATTGCATGTCCGCCTGCATCGCCTTCGAAGATTCGGCGACGGGCATTAGATCGGCGGTTGCTTCCGGTGCCACAACGATTGCCTTCACCGGAGTCACCCCCAATCCACGTGTCGATGGCCCGCAATTCGCCTCCGTTGACAGCTATGTCGGTCTCGGCCCGAGCGATCTGGGCGCCTTCGTGGCAGGCAGGGGTTCCAGGCTGTAACCCTGACCGTGTGATAGCAAAGCCTGATGGATGACTTGCAGGCCCATTGCCTTTTTTGCAACCAGCTGTTTCTGTGTCGCCCTGGTGACTGGCTTTGGGCCGGGGGTAGACTGTCACGAACAAGCTGAGATTGGAGAAGTTGATGAGTAAGGGGAATCGGATGTCGGGGGACGTGTCGGGCAGGGTGTTTACCCGTCGGAATCTGGGTATCCTTGCAGGAATCATGGCCTTGGCGGTCATGTCACGGTTCGATTCCATCATCTCGCCTTCGGTTGCGGCCATCCAGGCCTCCTTCCCTCATGCCGACCCATCCACGGTGGAGTCGGTGGTGTCGGTAGGTGCGTCGGCCGCCATCGTTTCCGCCCTCCTTTTTGGTCAGCTCATGACCTGGATGAAGTTCAGAACCGCCGGCTGCATCAGCTGCTTCTGCATCGCCCTGGGCGGGTTGCTTCCCCTGCTCATCCATGACAACGTCAATCAGCTTCTTGTCTTCGCCCTGGTGGTTGGCTTCGGTGTGGGCATCACGACGACGATTCTTCCCAGTCTTTCCGCGCGCTTCTTCAGGGGGGATCGGCTGGCGGGACTCATGGGGGTGGTTCTGGCCGTCCAGGATGGTTCATCCATGCTCATCCTTGCGCTGGGAGGTTTCCTGGCTAAGGGCGGATGGCTCCATAACTACTGGCTGTATTTACTTGCACTGCCCGCCCTGGTCATGGTCTTCTTCCTGGTGCCCAATGTGGGCACGGTCGAGGAGGGCGAAGCGGAAACCTCCCGTTCGGATTCTCCGACACACGAAGTGGGGCAGCAGTGCTGGTGGGGTATCGCCTCCTGCATCCTGATAGGATTCCTCAGCATCTTTTTGGTGGCTGTTCTCTACAACAAGCTGGCGGTCTACATAGCCGGTTACGGCCTGGGGGATACTGGCGCGGCAGGTCTGGCATTGATGTTCAATACGGGGTCCTCCGTCGTGATAGGACTCAGCATCAACGGCATCCGGCGTCTACTCCGCGAATGGACGATTCCTGCCGCCTTTGCCCTGATGTCCGTGGGCGCGCTCCTCTTCCTGACCACCCGCTCATTCCCCCTGGTCTGCCTGTCCGCCTTCCTGGTGGGGTCGGGCAGTGCCATCATCATGGCCACAGGCCCCTTCCTTCTATCCAATCTGACCCTTCCCAAGCGGTACCCACTGGTAATGGGCATCTTCTCGGCCACCACCAGTCTGGGATTCACCACTTCGACCTGGGCCTTCAAGGGACTTTCCGGCCTTTTGGATTTGAATCCGGTGACCGGCAGCTTCGCCGGTATGCTCGTGATTTCCCTGGTGGCGGCGGTCATCCTTGCGGCAACGCGGTTCCAGAGGCGTATGGAGACCCACTTCATCAAAGGGTGAGTCGGTTCAAGGACGCAGTAAACCGGAGTGCCCGGAATGACCGTGGACGGGTCCGGTTCGACGTCTCAATCCTTGTCGATGGCCTTGTTGGAAGTCTGCACCTCCAGGAGGCATCCTTTCGGGGAGGCGAAGGGCTCCAATCGGGTCCTTGTCCGAAGTCCCCTGCCTGCCATGATCCCCTGGATCATGCCCAGGTGGATGGTGCAGATGATGGGGTGGGCTAGGGCGTCATCCATGAAGGGGCAGGCCGTCAGATAGCAGCTTCGTTGATCTTCTCCAACGGGTTCCGGCTTGAACCCCAGGTTTTCCAGGACGTTCAGTGGCGGTCCGGAAGGGTTTGACGGTGAAGATCCGCCGGCTGATCGGTGTTCCCGATTGGACAGGTGCCGGCCCCAGGTCCTCCCTGCTTCAAGGGCGGACTCGACTCTGGCCTGAGGGTCGGCGATGGATGATTCCAGGGCTATGCAGAGCGAGGCAATCATGTCCTCCCTTGCCTGCTCCTGGTCTGCCGGAGTGTAGATGATACTCGGCCTTCCGCGGCCGCTCTTGTGGCTGTTCGGAGAATTCGCTCCGGCGGTCTCCGCTTGGTGGCGAATCAGCCTGCTCTGCTTCACCAGATGTTCGAGATGGAAGCGGGCTGTTGTCGGATGGATGCCGAAGATCATCCCGACTTGATATGCGGAGAGGCCCGGGGCGCCGGAGCGGGTTTCCCCCTGAATGCGGTCGAGGATTGCGGAACGCAGAGCTTCCCCGTTTCGTCGTTTGGCGGGGGTCTCGTTTCCGCTGGAAGGGGTTTGAATTTCCTGACTCATCGATTAAATTGTATAACTATCCAATTAAATTTGAAACCACGGCAAGGTGGTCGATTCCATGCAGGATGACAAGACGACGCGCAGGACCGGAGACAAGGCTGCCCTGCCCAAAGCAAGGATTGCTCTCCTGGTCGGTGCGGGACTGGCGGCCCTTCTCGGTCTGGTTGCGGCACTGATTCGTGCCGACCTGATTCATCCCTCCGGCAGGGTCCCCCTGGCCGACCTACATGGAGGCTTGATGGTCTACGGGTTTCTGGGCTCGGCCATAGGCCTGGAACGGGCAGTGGCTTTCCGCTCTGGCGGTCCCGGCAAGCCGCGCTGGGGATTCCTGGCTCCGGCCATGGGCTTGCTTGGATCGCTCCTGGGCATCATGGTCCTGGTGGCTTCCGCTTTGGGTGCCCAGTCCGGGGTTCTCAGGATTGAGCTCTTGGCAGGTATTCCCTGGACCCTGTCCATGTTGGCCTTGACGGCTGTGTATGCGGCCATATGGCGCCGTCAGGCATCGGCTGAAGTGCTGATACAAACACTTGCGTCCTTGTTGGGTCTGGTCGGGGCCGCCGGTTGGGTGGCTGGATTGGACTCCGCCGTTCTTTCTCCCTCCTGGTTGCTCTTCCTGGTACTGACCATAGTGGGGGAGCGGGTTGAACTGACCAGGGCCGCTTTTTCGAGTGTTCGTTTGGAATCGGGGATACTCGGTTTGAGCCTCCTGCTGGTGCTGATGTTGCCTGCCCAGTGCATGGCTCCCCAGGTTGGGTATCCGCTTCTGGGATTGTCCCTGGCCCTGCTTCTTCTGGTTATGGCTGGTAACGATGTGGCCAAAACCACCTTCCGACATGGTGGACTGCCTGGATTCATGGGAACCTGCATGATGTCCGCCTACGGATGGGGTCTGCTGGCGGCTCTGATCTGGATGGTCGCCCCGTTGGATTCGCAGACCTATTGGGGAGACATGGCTCTGCATGCCCTGGCCATAGGGTTCATCCTGACCATGGTCATCGCCCACGTGTGCATGATCGTCCCCTCGGTCATCCGCAGGCCCCTGCCCTTCCACCCATTGCTCTGGGTGGCCTGGGGCTTCATGCAGGCCGGACTCCTCATTCGGCTCCTGGGTACCATTCGGCTCTTCACGCCCATGTGGAAGGTGGGGAATGCCCTGAATGTTGTGGGGATGCTGTCCATGATGATGACCGTGGTCTACCTGGCCGCCTGCGGGAAACGGATTCTGGCATCCAAGCGGCAGCACCGCCGGCAGGGTGAGAATTCGGTAGACGGAATGCCCGAGGCGATTGTGCTGCGCAACGATTTGGTCCTTACCGCCATTACCGTCCTGCTCCTGGTCGCTGGAATGGTTCTGATGGTGATTCGTCCCGGGCTGGTCAAGTCGGCAGGAGACACATCCGGTATCGGGAATGGTTCGGTCCACGCGGTGGAATCCGGCGTGATGCCGGCGGAAAATGTCAAACCCACCGGACATGTCACCCAGGTGACAGTTGGGGTGAAAGGCATGGCTTTTGCGCCTGACGTAATCACCGTGCCGGCAGGCGACCGCTTGGTCGTGGACTTCCGGAACACCGGCGACCAGAGACATGATTTGGTTTTTGCGAACGGTAAGGCGACAGGTGTGGTCCCGGTCGACGGGACCGCGCGTATCGATGTTGGCGTAATCGGGACGGATACTCTCGGCTGGTGCTCCCTGGCAGGGCACCGCCAGATGGGTATGGAGCTGAAGGTCAGGGCCAAGGGGGCGGCATCCACGGTCGGTGACCATCACATGGAGGGTATGGCGACGATGGGGTCTGGAGATGTCGCGGACTCCTCCATTCCGACAGCCGCCAAGCTCAAGACCCAGGCCGAGAAGTCCGATCCCGCATCAGCGGCCCTTCCGCCCCTGAAGGACGGAAATCGGGCGGGAGTCCGGCAATATGTATTGGATATCAAGGAGCGCAAGGAAAAGGTGGCTTCCGGGATCGAACGGACTGTGTGGAGCTTCGACAACGCCGATGACCCGCGTGATTCGGATTCGCGCCCCCGTGCCGAGGGCCCGGTGCTCAGGGGGCATGTGGGCGACACCTTCGAAGTGACCGTTCGGAACAAGGGCAGTATGAGCCACTCCATCGATTTCCATGCCGGCCCCGCTGTGCCGCAGGTCATGATGCGCAACATCGAACCCGGCAAGGACCTTCGATACACCTTCGAAGCAGAGCACGCGGGTATTTGGATGTACCACTGCAGCAGCGACCCCATGTCCAACCACATAGCCAACGGTATGCATGGGGCGGTGGTCGTGGATGATGGCACTCTGCCGGACGTTGATGCCGAGTATGTCCTGGTCCAGTCGGAAACATATCTGGGTGCCAGGGGTGGAACGGCCGATTCCGTCAAGGTGGCGTCCATGAACCCCGACATCATGGCCTTCAATGGTCGGGCATTCCAATATGACGCCCACCCGCTCGGGCTCAAGGTTGGCGGTCGGGTCCGCATATGGGTGCTGGATGCCGGTCCCAATCAGCCCCTGGCCTTTCATGTGGTCGGTACCCAGTTCGATACGGTCTGGACCGAGGGGCGTTATCTGATTGGCGGAACGTCTGCTGCGGACCCATCCGTATCGGCTTCTGCCGGTGCCCAGGTCCTGCCCCTCCTGCCTGCACAGGGTGGCTTCGTGGAATTCAGTGTTGACCAGCCTGGTGACTACCCCATGGTCAATCACACGATGAGCCTGGCCGAAAAGGGCGCACACGGACTCTTGCGGGTCTCATGAGTGATGACAATATAACTGCATATCGATGATGCCGCTTGACTTGACCTGGCTCGACTGACCGAGGCTGAGCGGGCAGGACCGCGAGCGCTTGGCGGAAATGTACGGCAGGTGAGGGCGGAGATAGCCTCCATCCGGTATGGGGCCAGGGAAAGCGAGGTCCGCGACCTGGAACGCAAATACAAGGGTGTGTGCTCGTGATTTGGCTTGGTTTCTTTTTGCAACTTTGTGTCGCACATGTGTCACACACTTTGGGGTGTTGTGATGATTGGTGAGCTATAGAGAAACCCTCACTTCCCAATGGGGAGTAGGGGTTTTTGGTTGGTGACCCCGGCCGGATTCGAACCGGCGACCTACAGATTAGAAGTCAGTTGCTCTATCCAGCTGAGCTACGGGGCCAAACGTTACCATTGTACCCACAGGGCCAGCCCGGCGAGTTACCGGCAGACGGTCGGTGCGCGAGGGCCGGTACTGGGCCCAATGGCATGGACTAGTCTTTACCGTGAAGGGCGGCGATGATGGAATCGGTCATATCCTCTGTGTTCAGCCCGTACCGCTGATTGAGGGTGGTCAATGGCACACGGTCATTGATTTCCTTGTCGGCGCCGAAGGTGAGGACTTGGATGGTGTTGGATTCGAGGCTGGCTGCGATTCCTTGTCCCCATCCGCCCAGGAGCTGCCCGTCTTCCATGGTCACCACCAGACGGTGGTTCCGGTCCAGTGCTTGCAGGGTGGTCAAGTCGGGATGTGAGTACTGATGGGGATCCATGACCGTCGCATTGATGCCGGCCCGCTCCCGGAGGGAATCGGCGACCCGGCAGGCTTGGGGAAGCATGTCGCCCAGCCCCAGGATTGCCACGGTATTGCCCTTTCGCACGATTCCGTAGGAGTCCCACGGGTCCTGGGAATCAGTGCCGGTTCCGGAGTGGTTGGAATCTGGAGCCATCCCGGGTTCCATGGACAGCCGACCCTCCAGGGTATCGGGCAGTCCGGCCGCACGTTCGGAGGCTAGGATGCGTTCTCCTGGCACTCGAATGACGACAGGACGGCGGGCGGGGCCGGTGGCCCAGGCCAACATCCGGAGGAAGTCGTCGCCGCTCCCGGGCGCCAGGCAGGTCAGTCCGGGGATGGAGTTCATCATGGCGATGTCGCTGGCGCCCGAGTGGGTTGCATCGGTCCCGGATATTCCGGTGGAGAAGTTCAGCAGGGTGATGGCGCTCCCATTGATGGCCATCTCTTGCTCGATTTGGTCATAGGCCCGCTGGAAGAAGGTGGATGAGGTCGCTACGACGGGGGTTCCGCCAGCCTTGGCCAGCCCGGCGGCGAAGGCCACGGCGTGTGATTCGGCGATACCCACATCCAGATAGTGCCGTCCCGCCTCGCTACGGAACTCGGGATCGATGCCATTGGACAGGGGGGTTGCGGGGGAGATGACGACCAGTCCGGGGTCGTTCTGGAATCGTGGCAGGAGAGCCTGCATGGCCATTCTCCCGTAGACCTTACGGGAATTGGCTGCCTTGCTGTTGGCTTTGATGCCGTTCTGCCAGTGGTTGGCCTCCACCTGCCCCTCGGCCGGCAGGGCCGGCAGGGTGGGGTCATCCACCCCGGCTCCGGGTTCTTCGCCTCTGCCCTGTCCGAGTCCGAGCCCCTTGCGGGTGTGGATATGGACCACCACCGGATGATCGATGTCCTTGACTTCCGAGAAGGCCTGCACCAGGGGGCCTATGGAATTGCCCTCCTCCACATATCGGTAGTCCAGGTTGAGATCCCGGAAGGGATTTCGCTCGGATTGGCCGCCGGTGGCCCGCAGGGCGGCCAGTGACCGGTAGAGTCCGCCGTGGTTCTCGGCGATGGACATTTCGTTGTCGTTGACCACGATGATCAGGTTGCCGCCCTGTTCGGCTGCCCAGTTCAGGCCTTCAAAGGCCGGGCCGCTGCTCAGGGCGCCGTCGCCTATGAGGGCGATGACGTTTCCCGTGCCTCCCGCAAGGTCTCGGGTCTTGGCCAGGCCGCAGGCCAGGGAGATGGAGGTTCCGGTGTGTCCAAGAACGAAGTCGTCGTATTCGCTTTCCTCCGGGGATGTGAAGCCGGAGACTCCGCCAAAGCGCTCGGGGTTGGTAAAGGCCTGCTTCCGACCGGTCAGGATCTTGTGGGTGTAGGCCTGGTGGGAGACGTCGAAGACCAGGTGATCATGGGGCAGGTCAAAAACCCTGTGCAGAGCGATGGTGGCCTCCACGACGGCCAGATTGGATCCGAGGTGCCCCCCGTATCGTCTGCAGTAATCGATCAACAGGGTACGGATTTCCTGGGCCAGGCGGTCCAGCTCATCCCCGGTCAGGTTTTTCAGGTCCTGAGGGGAGTCGATTCCATCGAGAAGTGTACCCATGCCTGTCAGCTTTCCCGTCCTTCCGGTCCGTAGACCACGACCAACACGATGCGGCAACGATTCTATCGGCTGGGTGATGCGATGTCTTCCAGAACCCCATATGTTCACGATGCCCGGCCCTAACATCCATCAGACTGACACGATTCGCATGGCAGGAGTTCCGGTTGGTCGATGAACTGGGTGATTCGGCCTGTTTTTCAACGGGAATCTCTCCGGGGATGGGTACTATCGAAACTGCCGAGCGAGGGAGATCCGAATGGTTGATACAGACGACGATAAGGCCCTGGTTGCAGTGGTGATGGGGTCATCCAGCGATTGGGAGACGATGCGGGAGGCCTGCGCGGTTCTGGACAGGTTCCAGGTCCCCTACATGAAGCAGGTCATTTCGGCTCACCGGACGCCGGGACTCATGGCTGACTTCGCCCATGAGGCTCGGTCCAAGGGCATCAGGGTCGTCATCGCCGGAGCGGGGGGTGCCGCCCACCTGCCTGGTATGTTGGCTGCCCAAACCACCCTGCCGGTCATTGGGATACCCGTTCAGTCACGTGCTCTGAGTGGCGTGGATTCCCTTCTCTCCATTGTTCAGATGCCCTCCGGGATTCCTGTGGCCACCACCGCCATCGGCAAGGCGGGAGCCACCAATGCCGGCCTGCTGGCCGTCAGTATCCTGTCCACAACGGACCAGGGTTTGGCGGCGGACCTGGCGGATTATCGCGAGGGACTCGCCAAGAAGGTGGAGGAGTCGAATGCCGAGCTTGTCTGAGGAAACGGCGGGGCGTATCGATCATCTGGAACCCGGCGCGGTCATCGGCATCGTCGGGGGTGGTCAACTGGGGCGGATGATGGCTCTGAGCGCCAGGTATCGCGGATTCCGCATCGGCGTGCTGGACCCTATGCCCGACTGTCCGGTGGGGCAGGTGGCTGATTTTCAGATCACGGCCGACTATGACGATCGGGATGCAATCCGTCGGCTGGCGGAGCGCAGCGATGTCCTGACCTACGAGTTCGAGAATGTTGACGCCGAGGCCTTGGACGGGGTCCGGGACCAGGTGGCCATTCCCCAGGGGACCGAGCTTTTGCGGGTCACCCAGGACAGGGTCCACGAAAAGACCTTCGTCAACCGGCACGGGTTTGCAACAGCGCCCTGGAGGCAGGTCGATGGGATGGACGACCTGGAGAAGGCCTTGGATGAGTTGGGTTACCCGGCCGTGCTCAAGACGCGCACTGGCGGCTATGACGGCCACGGGCAGATGGTCCTGCGGTCGGCGGACGACCTGGGGCAGGTGGCCGAGCGGACCAGACAGGACGCAGCAAGAGGAGCGGGGTTCCCGCCCTCGATTTTGGAGGGATTCGTCGATTTCGCCTTTGAGGCCTCGGTCCTGGTGACCGGCAACGGAAGCCAATATGTGACCTTCCCGATGGTCCGCAATGACCACCGACACAACATCCTGCACATGACCCTGGCACCGGCCGGGGCCGGCCGGGAGATCGAGGAGGAGGCCGGACGACTGGCCCTGAGTCTGGCTGAAGGATTCAGGCTGGCCGGCACCCTGGCCATAGAACTCTTCGTGATGCCGGACGGAGGCCTGGTGGTCAACGAGATGGCCCCCCGTCCCCACAATTCCGGTCACTACACCATCGAGGCCTGCTCCCTGGATCAGTTCGATGCCCACATCCGAGGTATCGCCGGATGGCCCCTGGCTCAGCCACGTCTGCTCAGTCCTGCCGTTATGGTCAACATCCTGGGGCAGCATGTAAGGCCGGTCTTGGAGCAGCTTACAGATCATCCTGAGTGGAACCTGCACGACTATGGCAAGGCCGAGGTGCGGACCGACCGGAAGATGGGGCATCTGACCGTCCTCACCGATGACCCCCGGGCCGCGGCTCGGGACCTGGAAGCCTCCGGCTGCTGGGATGACCTGCGCTGAGCCGAAACCACTTACCTCTTTAGTCGGGGTGCTGTAGGGTGGAATGGCTTAAGGAGGGCTCTGAACGATGACCACCAGTGCTTCCAGGAAGACCAGGCAGAAGGACGCCGTCTGGCAGGCCCTGCGCGCGCAGGATGATTTCGTTTCGGCCCAGGACCTGTATACGGTCCTGAACGATTCAGGGAGCCATATCGGTCTGGCCACTGTATATCGGCAACTCAGTGCCCTTCACCTTTCGGGGAACCTTGACTGTATAGAACACGGCGGAGTGCGTCTGTACCGGATCTGTGCAGCGCAACGCCGCCATCACCATCATCTGGTCTGTGAATCATGTGGAAGGACCGTCGAGATCACGCCCCCGGATGGGGGGTGGCTCGACTCGGTGGCGCAGGCATACGGCTTCACGGTCTCGTCCCATACCCTTGAGGTCTATGGCCTCTGCGGCGATTGTCAGGCGGCCCCGGTCGAGCAGTGAATCGGTGGTCTGGCCTCAGGCGGCCGGGTGGTCCGGTTGGTCGTTTTCCCTGTCGGTTTCTCCGGGTTGCCCGGTATCCGGCTTCCTTCTTCCGGCCCTCTCTTTGGAGGAGCTGCTGGGCATGATGGACTTCAAGGCATCCAGTGCCTGGGATGCCTTGAGATCGGGCAGATAGGCCTGGAGTACCGACAGCCCGATCTGTGCCAGCTGGGCGGGGTCGGGGTAGCAGATGTAGACAGGATGTTCAGCCGGTTGGAACTTCTTCTTGAAGAAGAAGAGTGAGTGGAACCCGTAGGCAGGCTCCATCAAATCGGCCACCATGCCCAGAACGTGCTGGAGGAACTCGGTGTTGCTTGGTGCCTCGTCCTGGTCGGGGTCCATTCCGGCCAGTGGTGCAGCCGAGAGGCTCATGAATTCGACGGTGCCCTGGTCGCGCAGCCTTTCGGCCATGCGGGCTATGAGGAACTCCATGATTCCGTTGGGGCTGTCGGTCCGGTGCCGCATGAAATCCAAGGTCCATCCGATGATCTGCCCCTGCCGGTAGGTGGGCATCCAGCTGGTCACCCCGAGGACCGTTCCCTCGGCGTCAATCGCATAGAGGATGGCCATGCGGGGGTCTCGGAGCTCGTCCAGACCGCCCAGGGTGAACTTCATTTCGGGCAGGGCCTTGAGCTCTGCCCACTGTTCGGATATATCCACGATCTGGGACTGGACATCCCAGGGTGCGTCGTTGAAGGTGGTCAGCACGTCGGTGATATTGTCCCGCTTGGCCTTGTTGATGGCGGTGCGGATATCCTGCCATTTCTTTCCTCGGGTCTGCCACTGGCTGGGGGTGACGACCATCTCCGAGCCCACTTTCAGGGTGGACCAGCCCCGGAGGGCCAGCTGGTCCCGCTGGGGCTTGTGGACGCTGTAGAAGACCGGGGACCAGGAGTGCTCGGAGCAGTACCGGGAGAAGTCATCCAGATCCGTCATGAATTCGTCCGGGTCGCCGAAGGGGCCGGTGGTGGTCAGGGCGATGCCGTGCATGACCCGGTAGGCGATTGCCGACCGGCCGGTGGGTGAGAACCAGTAGTTGTTGCCCTCCCAGGTGGTCATGAACGACATGCTTTCACCGCCGGTCTGAACCAGGGCGCCGGCCCGTAGGCGCTGGCTCTCATTCTGGATGACGGAGGAACGCATCCAGGCCAGGAGGACCACCAGGAAGACCATCCAGAAGATGAATCCGACCGCATCGCTGACCACCAGGCTGGTCAGCGTCCGGGGAACCATGAAGGGGCGGAACCGTCCGGCAATGCCGTTGGGGAGGTAGAGCTCAGGCAGTTCGGACATGACCGTGTTCAGTGTTGCCCTGGGCCGGAAGGACCAGGGGCTTGCCGTGGCGAAGGCGATGTACCCGACTGCCGTGGTCACGAATCCCACCAGGATCGCCACCCAGCCGATGCGGATACGGGAGGGTATGGTGCGCACCAGGAAGACATGCATGTTGCGGATGATGAAGAGGCAGAAAACCAGTGGAGGGAGGGCGATGACCAGGAGGGACGGGATGGCTCCGTGCCTGATGGCCTGAGGCAATCCGTCGCCGATGGTCATGGGGAAGACCAGATAGTAGAGCAGGGCGAGCACCACGGTCAGACCATTCAAAGCCAAGCTTGCGGCGGCCGCCACCCGCCGACCGTGGTAGATGCCCCAGGAAATGGCCAGCATGACCAGGGTCGGCATAAGCAGGGTCAGCAGGGCTCCACCGATGGTGTGGTTTGGCGTGAATCCATACTGGGCATAGCAGCTGGCCTGGTTGTCCCTGGACAGGCAGCGTGCCAGGCTGGTGCTGGTGGCATGGTTCGGACTCAGGAACATGCCCAGGGGGGTGAAGAACCCCGCCCTGACCTTGGATGAGACGGTTACCAGGGGGCCGAGCGCAAGGACCGTGGAAATGGCTCCGAGGAGGTGTCTGGTCTCATAGGCTCCGCTCTTGCCCGGCAGGTCGGCATCCTTGACGGGGCCGTGCCAGATGTGGCCGACCATGTGGCCGATCAGGGCCGCGGCCAGGGTGCAGTAAACGCCTGGATTGCCGGTGTAGAGGACCAGGAGGATAAGGGCCGTGTATCCGATCAGCCCGATTCTTCTGCGCCAGAGGAAATCGCTGAAGGGGATGGAGGCCATCAGGGCGCCGATGACCAGTGCTATCGGATTCAAGGTCATGGGGATGCGGAGGAACCAGGACCAATGGTCTTCCAGGGCATTGATGCCCGCGCATATCAGTAGGCCAACCACAGCCCCGCCCATGGCGCTGATCAGGGAGGCCATGATTGTTCTGCGCCTGCCCAGGCGGGTTTCCGCGATGCAGAGCACCACCAGAACCAGGAGGGAATCGACAATCAGCTGCCCGGGATTGCTGGTGATGAAGAGGGTGATGAGGAGTCGTGCGAATTGGAGGGGGAGCCCTGGCGCATGGGACCCGGGCGGGGGCGCCAGGTGCTGGCGGGCAATCAGGTCGGCCAGGGGGGTTCCCATGCGGGTGGAACGGGGTATGCCCAGGAACCATATGATCAGCCATGAAAAGAGATTGACGGTCACCAGGACCAGGGTGAAGGTCAGGGCAAGAACATGTCGCTTCATCCACCTGATTGCATCCTGGGCCAGAACGGCCCGGGCGGACTTCTCCATCATGCTCGGGCCTTGCTGCATTGTTTCCATGTTCGCTTCGATTCCTGTTCCTGCCGATGGTCTGTGGTGATTACTGCAACTGCAGTCTGGTGATATTGGGATGGTCTTCGATGGCTCGGTCCATGGGGCCCATCCCCATACGTTCTCCCAGCCATTCCAAACCGGGGCTCCAGGCGGTCCTGACCGTATGCCAGTCGTGGCCTGATCCTTGGGCCACGACCACCTCAACCGTCATTCCAGCGGATTTGGCGGCCTTGGCGATGGTCATCATGCTCTCCCGGGAGTGGGGGTCCTGGGAGCCGGCGGCCGTGAAGAGGGTCTGCTTGGACGGTGCTTTGGCGGCGATGGCCTTGGTCGGGACCTGGGCCAGGAACCTGGAACGGTCGCCGCCGAAGTAGTCCCGGATCATCTGTTCCTGCTTGCCCTGGGTGGGTTCCAGCTCCCCGTCGGCGGGAAGGATGTTCCCGTAGATTTCGGGGTGGCGTGGTCCGAGCTGGGTGGAGCAGGTGCCGCCCTGGGAGAATCCGCCGATGGTCCACATGGAAGGCTGGTTGGCGACTGGCAGGTGTTCCCTGATCCAGTTCGGTACGTCTCGGCTCATGTAGGCTTCCGCATTTCCGTAAACGGGGGAGTCCACACAGAGGCTGTTGTGGGTGGAGGATCCGTTCTGGTCGGGGGAGACGACGATGGGTGCCAGTCCGTTGTGACGGGTGGCGTAAGAATCCATGAGCGATGGGATGCCCGCGGCGGTGAAGAGACGGTCGGGGCTGCCGGGCTGACCTGCCAGGAGGACGAAGACGGGCAGTGCGGGTGGTTTGGGGCTCAAGGCCGCCGGTGGCAGATAGACATCGGCGGGGCGGGCGTGGAAGCTGGACTCGCTGCCGACGATTCTGACTGTATATGCCTGCCCCCGGGTTGGATGCGGTGGTGTCTCCCCCCTGGAGGCCAGGCCCTGCCAGTCCGCAACCGACATGACCGGCTGTTTAAGGGAGGACTCTTTCAGTTCCTGGTAGATGGGCACGCTGAAGATGGACCCGATGGTTGTGTATTCCCCGTATATGATGTCGATGCGCAGGGCTGCGGACAGAACCGTGAAAAGTATGGTCAGGGCGGCCAGGGCCCGTTTCCATCCATGATTGTGCATCAGGGCCATGGTTGCGAATCCGGCGGCAAGGCAGCCCAGACCAACGGTCAGGATGACCATCCAGCCCAGGGATACCCCGAAGACCATGAAGACATCGGAGACAAGCCAGGCCAGGAGGAGTCCAGTAGCGCCGCTGATGAGACCAACGGCCACTTGACGGAGCAGGTCCCTGGGGCGGCGGTCCAGGAGTGCCATGACAATCAGGGCCACCAGCGTCAAAGCGGTCAGGGTGAACAGGGTGGTGGGCAGTCCCCCTGATGTCAGACGAATCCGAGACAACCACTTGAGCATGGGTTCCTTCCAATCAAATCATCGTCCCGTTCGGTGTGTGGACCGTCCCGAACGGGGTGGAATTCCGTCTCTGCTGATGACTGTTTTACTCCTATTTGCCCCCGCATTACGTTCCCCTGGCGCAAACTTCAATACTATCCAGTTCTCTTCACGGGTAGCGCTACTCCGAACCTGGCCGAATCCCGTGGTGATACAGGCCGGGCCGTCGGCGTGTCGGCCCGGGGCACCGGGACTGTCCACAGGGTGGAGGATGCTACTCTTATTGATAATCAATCTCAGTAAAGTTATCCGGATGTAACAGGTCCGGAGAAGGAGCCCGTGAGCAACCATGCCCAAACGCAGTCTTCTCTCATCCCTCCCATCCATTGTGGCTGCCCTGGTCTGCCTGGCCCTTCTGGTTTCCACGGCAGCCTGTGGTGCCTCCGAGCAGGGTGGGCAGGGTTCCGGGCCGATTTCCGTGGTCACCAGCATCAACCAGTGGTCCTCCCTGGTCACACAGCTGGGCGGGGACCAGGTCGAGGTGAAGACCATCCTGAAGAACACCTCCACCGATGCCCACGACTACGAACCCACCACGGCCGATATCGCCATGATCAGCAAGGCCGACCTGGTCATCGTCAACGGGGCCGGGCTGGATGGATGGGCCACCAAGGCCGCCAAGACCAATGGGACGGAGCTCGTTGACCTGGCGGCCCGATCAGGGCACCGGACGGGCGACAATCCGCATATCTGGTTCTCCTCCCAGGCCCGGTCCGATGCAGCCAAGGCCGTCACCCAGGCTTACAAGAAGCTGCGGCCCCAGGAATCCAAGCAGTTCGACAGCCTCAATAAGGCCTGGAACCGGAAACAGACCGAGCTCAAGGAGCGTATCGCCAAGGTGGGGGAGGAGACCAGGGGGAAGCGGTTCGCGGCCACCGAATCCGTGGCCAACTACCTGACCGAGGACCTGGGCATGGAGGATCTGACCCCGCAAGGGTACCTGAGGGCGGCGGCCAACGAGAGCGAGCCGTCTCCGGACGATATCCGTCAGTTCCAGGAACTTCTCAGAGAGGCCAAGGTGGACCTTCTGGTCTTCAATTCCCAGGAGTCCAACAGCGTCACCGACCAGATCATGGGGGCGTCCATGGCCTCCAAGATTCCCGTTGTCCGGGTCAGCGAGCAGATGCCGTCCGAGTATCAGACCCTGGAGGATTGGATCGACGCTCTGATTGAGGAGTTTGCCACCGCCGCCGATTGAGTCCGGTAGTGCCCGACATGCCACCCTGGCCTCGCTGCCTGCGTGGAGGGGCCCCGGTGGAGGCGCGACGAACCGGTGCGGATCCGGAAAGGGATTCGGGTGAAGCCTCTTTTGCCTGCGGATTGTCTCATCGGCTGTGAAGAATTGCCTGGTATGGTGTTTCCGATGATTCCATCATCGTGCAGATTGTGAATTGTATTGAGGTCAGGAGTTTCCCGTGAGTCAAACAGATGCCAGCTCTGAGTCCGTCCAGGATTCTCAGACCCGGCAGGAGCGCCCGCAATCAAGGTTGGATGCCTTGAAGGACCGTTTCTCCCCGAAGGCATGGGTCTATGCCTTGGTTTTCATATGCATGGACTTCATGACGGTGGGCATCCTGCAGTGGGGTGTCTCCCTGGACAGCTCCCGGGTGGAGCTCTCCAATCCCCTGATCGGGTTCTGGGGATTCATCTCGGCCATGTGGACCGATTGCCGTTTCGTACTCATCCTCAACATGCTTGCCATCGGTCTGGTCTATGCCGCTCTGATTTTCCTGACCAACCGGTTCTGGGTCTCCTCCGGCATCATCGTGACCGTGGCTGCCGTCATTGCCGTCATCGAGCGACTCAAGGTCCAGTCCAGGTACGAGGTCATTCTTCCGTCCGATCTGAATTTCCTCCATGCCGATGCCGGTAATCTGGTCTCCTTCATACCCTCCGGTGCCCTGATCAAGATTCTGGCCGGTCTGGTGGCGTTGGCCCTGCTGGTTCTGATCTGCTGGCTTCTTACCCGTATGGACGCCGGGCGCGGTCGTTGGGTCCGTACCGGCAACAAGCCTCTGGGGGCATCGGTCCGCGTTGTCGGTGTTCTGGTTCCGACACTGGTGATTGCGATCTTCATGTCAACGGTCGGCACCTACGGCAGCCCTGCTTATCATGTCTCCCAGTGGATGGGCGACAAGCCCTCCATGTGGGATTCGGTCTATGACGCCCAGCGCAACGGTGTCTTCGTCTCCTTCTCCCGTCAGCTCAAGCCCAAGGTCATGGAAATGCCCGACGGGTACAGCAAGGACACCATGGAGTCCGTGGCCAAGCGGTACAGGTCCGAAGCCCAGAAGATCAACCAGAGCAGATCGGCCTATACCGATGAGTCCACCCTGGTCTACATCCTCTCCGAGTCGTATTCGGATCCGACCAGGGTGCCCGGAGTCCTTCTGAATGAGGACCCCATGCCCAACATCCGCCAGATCAAGCGGGAGACGACCAGTGGCCTCATGCTCTCCTCCGGCTACGGCGGTGGCACGGCCAACCTGGAGTTCCAGGCCATGACCGGCCTGAGTATGGCCAACTTCGACCCCTCGCTGACCTCGCCTTATCAGCAGGTGATTCCCCACCTGCAGTGGATACCGACCGTCAACCGCGCCTGGGCCAAGCCTTCACAGTCCCAGGCCTTCCATCCCTATGAGTCCTCCATGTACTCAAGGGCGGATAACTACAAGAAGTTCGGATTCTCGCATTTCTACTCCCTGACCGGCCCTGACTACATCGCCCATCAGGAGAGAATCGGTCGCAGCCAGTACGCCTCGGACAAGGCCTCCTATGACAGTGCCCTGGAGAAAATGGGCGATGACCAGGGCAACCAGTTCATCGAGATCATCACGATGCAGAATCACATGCCCTATAGCGACTGGTACGACGACAACCAGTTCTCGGTCTCCACGGATGACCCGTCAAGGCCCTTGGGTGATGACGAGATGAACTCGATCAGAACCTACGCCAAGGGGGTCAGTCTGTCCGACCAGGCGACCAAGGACTTCCTGGACGCTCTGGACAAGCAGGAAAAACCCGTAACCGTGGTCTTCTACGGTGACCACCTCCCCGGAATCTACGGCACGGCAAGCTGGGACAAGAACAACTCCCTGGCCCTCCACCTGACCGACTACTTCATCTGGTCCAACAAGGCCTCGGCTTCCTCGGGGCGGCAGATACCGAACAGCCAGTACTCGTCGCCGAACTTCTTCCAGGCCCAGGCGGCCGAGCACATGGACACCAAGGTGTCGCCCTATGTGGCCTTCCTGACCTCCTTGCATCAGCGGATCTCGGCCCTGGAACCGCCGGTGGCCAACCAGATTCAGGGATGGGACAGGATTCCCGAGGGGCAGACCAATTATCTGGATGGCCAGGGCAATCCCATGGATGCCAGGGAGTTCGATAAGAGAACCAAGCAGTTGATGGAGGATTACCGGCTGATTCAGTACGACATAATGGCCGGGGAGCAGTACCTGAAGGAAACGGACTTCATGTCCACGCCCACCAGGGCATCGGATGCCAAGGCCGCGCGGGAAAAGGCCCAGGCCCAGGCCGCGAAGAAGGTCAAGGCCACCAAGGCCGGGCAGCAGGTGCGTGAAGACCAGGAGGGGAAGCACACCTCTTCCGGGCAGTAGGATCAGGCTCCGGGAATACAGCAGGACCCGCCAACCATCACGGGGAGGCGGGTCCTTGTTGTTCCTCGGGTACGGACTTCAGAGCGTTTCCAATCCCTTGTGCCCTATGTCATGACGGTAGAAGAGGCCGGATGTGTCCAGGCCATCCAGGAGACCGTAGATTCTCTTTTGTGCCTGACGGAGGTCAGGGCCGCTTGCCCGGATTACGGCGGTTCTGCCGGAAGCGGCGGTCAGCCCGCCCTGGATGGACCCATCAATCCCGGCATAGTAGGCCTGAAGGCCCTCCTGCGGTTCAACCAGGGGTACCGGGGCACCCTTGTCGGGATGTCCGGGATACCCGTCGGCTGCCAGGACCACACAGATTTCACTCACATCCCGGCGCCAGGTGAAGGTCGGTTCCCCTCCGTCCATCAGCGTCCTGATGCCGAGGGCCAGGTCGCTGGTGAGGAGGGGGAGCACGACCTCGGTCTCAGGGTCCCCCATCCTGGCGTTGAATTCGACCACCTTGGGGCCCTGATCCGTGACCATCAGTCCCGTATAGAGGATGCCGGTGAAGGGTGTGCCTTCTTCAACCATGGCTCTGACCGTAGGCTTGACGATGGTCTCCAAGGCCATGTCGGCCAGGTCGTCACCGAACTGGGGGAGGGGGCTGTAGGCACCCATTCCCCCCGTGTTGGGCCCCTTGTCTTTGTCATAGGCGGGCTTGTGGTCCTGAGCGAGGGGCATGGGCCAGACCTGCTCGCCCCGGACGAAGCACATCAGGGAGCATTCCTGGCCGCTCATGTAATCCTCGATGACCACCCTGGCCCCGGCCTGACCGAAACGCCTGTCGACGAACACCTGCTCCAGGGCATCCAGGGCCTGATCCAGGGTCATGGCCACGGTCACCCCCTTGCCGGCAGCCAGTCCGTCGGCCTTGACCACAATCGGTGCGCCATGCTCCCGTACGTACTGTTGTGCCGGTTCCAGGCGATCGAAAGTGGCGTAGGCGGCGGTGGGAATCCCATGGCGCCTCATCAGGGCCTTGGCGAAGTCTTTGGAACCTTCGATCTGCGCGGCGGCCCGGGTGGGGCCGAAAGCGCGTACACCGGCCTCGGTCAGTTTGTCGACCAGACCTTCGATCAGGGGCTGCTCGGGGCCGACGAAGACCCAATCGATGGAGTGCTGATGGACATAATCCACCACTGCCGTCGAGTTCGTCGTGTCCAGGTCGGCCAGATGGATGCCGTCCAGGGCCATACCAGGATTGCCCGGGGCACAGAAGACCTCGTCCACGGTCTGCCCGGCCAGGAGTGTGACCGCTATGGCATGTTCCCTTGCTCCCGAACCGATGACCAGAATCCTATCCGACATTCTCCGTCTCCTTTTCCGATTCCGACGATTCAGTCGCCTCGGGTCAGAACGACCCGCTCGCCCCGGTCCTCGACCACTTGGCCAATCAGGTAAAAGTCCTCGTGTTCCTGATTCAGGGCCGCCTGCAGGGCATCAAGCTTGTCCGGATCGACCACCAGGACCATGCCGATACCCATGTTGAAGATGTTGTACATCTCCATATGGTCCACCTGGCCGTAGCGCTCGATCATGTCGAAGATGGGCGGCACCGTCCAGGAATCGACCCTGAACTCGGCCGCCGTACCTGCGGGCAGAATCCGGGGGACCTTCTCCACGAATCCGCCGCCGGTGATGTGGGCGACGCCATGAAGGAGGCCCTGCTCGAAAAGGGGTTTCAGTGCCGATACATAGATTCTGGTGGGTGTGAGGAGTTCCTCCGCCAGGGTCGGACCGCCCAGTTCCTCGGGTCGATCGCCTGGATTCAGACCACCCTGCTCGAAGAGCGCTTTGCGAATCAGGGAGAACCCGTTCGAGTGGGCGCCGGAGGAGGGCAGTCCCACCAGCACATCTCCTGGCCGGATGGCGCTGCCGTCAATGATTCCTTCCTTCTCGACCACACCCACCGTGAACCCGGCCAGGTCGTACTCGTCGGGCTGATACATGTCGGGCATCTCGGCGGTTTCGCCGCCTACCAGGGCGGCTCCGGCCTGCACGCACCCATCGGCGACCCCTTTGACCACCTGCTCCAGAAGGGCCGGGTCGTTGCGCCCGCAGGCGATGTAGTCCAGGAAGAAGAGCGGTTCGGCACCCTGGGCGATGATGTCATTGACGCACATGGCCACGCAGTCGATTCCGATGGTGTCGTGCTTCCCCGCCGCCTTGGCCACCATGAGTTTGGTTCCGACCCCGTCGGTGCCTGAGACCAGGACCGGTTGCCGGTATCCAAGGGAGGAGAGGTCGAAGAGGCCGCCGAATCCGCCAATCTGGCCGGCACCAGGCCTTGCCGTGCGGGCGGTATGGGACTTGATTCGCTCAATCAGCTCATAACCGGCTTCGACCTTGACGCCTGCCTGCTCATATGCTCCTGGCATGGTTCTGCTCTCCTGTCTTTCCGGAAGGATTGGTGGCCGTCGATGTCTGATGCATGGCCCGGCTGTTTCTGTCCACTGGCATGGTCAGCCCATAGGACCCCTTGGTTCCTGACAGCCCCTCCCTGTCCTGGGCGGTAAGGGAGGAGAGGAAGGAATCCTCGTAGTCGTCCAGGTCGGTCGGGTAGTCCCCGTTGAAGTAGGCCACGCAGAGTCCCTGATATGGACCCTCCTCATGCAGGCCTATGGACTCCACCAGCCCGTCCAGGCTCAGGTAGGCCAGGGAGTCCGCACCGATGAAGTCCCTGATTTCGTCAATCGACTTCTTGGCGGCGATCAGCTCGGAAGTGCGTTGTATGTCGATGCCGTAATAGCAGGGGTATCTCAGGGGAGGGGAGGCGATACGCATGTGGACTTCACTGGCCCCGGCCTCGCGCAGGAGCTGGACGATTCGGTGTGAGGTGGTTCCCCGGACGATGGAATCATCGATGACGACCACCCGTTTGCCGGCCACGACGCCGCGGACGGCTGCCAGCTTCATGCGTACACCCTGTTCCCGCAGTTCCTGGCTGGGCTGGATGAAGGTCCGGGCCACATACTGGTTCTTGATCAGTCCCATCTCATTCGGCAATCCCGAGGCCTCGGCGTACCCTGAGGCTGCAGAGAGGGACGAGTTGGGCACCCCGATGACCATGTCGGCGTCAACCGGGGATTCCAGGGCCAGTCTGGCCCCCATCCTCTTCCTGGCCGAGTGGACGTTGACCCCGTATATGTTGGAGTCCGGTCGGGCAAAGTAGATGAACTCCATGGAGCAGATGGCCAGTTGCGTGTGGTCGGTGTACGACTCGATACGGTAGCCCGAATCATCAACGCGGACGATTTCGCCGGGTCGGATGTCCCGGATGAGTCTGGCACCGACCACGTCGAGGGCGCAGGTTTCGGAAGCCAGGACATAGGCCCCGTTACTCAGCTGCCCCAGGGAGAGGGGGCGGAATCCGTTGGGATCCAGGGCCCCAATCATGCAGTCCCCGGTCATGAGGAGGTAGGCGAAGCCACCATGCACCTGGGCCAGGGCCTCTTTCAGGGCGGCCATGAAGTCGGAGTGGTGTGAGCGACGAATCAGGTGCATGAGCACCTCGGTGTCGGAGTTGGAACGGAAGATGGCCCCCTCGTCCTCCAGCTGCCTCTTGAGGCTCTGGCAGTTGGTCAGGTTCCCGTTGTGGGCCAGGGCCAGGTCCCCATCGCGGAACCGGAAGACGAAGGGTTGGATGTTGTCTATGGATGCGGACCCGGCGGTGGCGTAGCGCACATGGCCGATTGCCCTGTTCCCGGTCAGTTCGGAGATGCTGGCCTCGTCGGGGAAGACCTGGGTCAGGAGACCCAGGCCACGACGCCCTATCAGGTGACCCTGGTCGTTTGAGACGATGCCTGCTCCCTCCTGTCCACGGTGCTGGAGGGCATGCAGGCCGAAGTAGGTCAACCTGGCTGCGTCCGGATGGTTCCAGACCCCGAAGATCCCGCACTCCTCGTGGACGTTTTCAAGTTCCAAGGACATGGATTGCCTTCCTTCCTGGATTGGCCATATGTGCGGGGATTGGTGTGCGTGGCCTAGTCGGCAAAGTAGGTCACCCCCGAGCGGAAGAGTGGTTGGAAGCACCTGTCCGGGATGTTCCTGTACAGGTCGGGGCCGCTGCGTTCCGTGTGGCCCATCTTTCCCAGGACTCTGCCGTCCGGGCTGGTGATGGCCTCGATGGAGAGGCACGACCCGTTGGGGTTGATGTCCAGATCCATGGAGGGGTGTCCGTCGGCATCCACGTACTGGGCCGCCACCTGGTCCTGCTGTATCAGACTGTGCAGGGCCGCCTGATCGCCCACGAATCTTCCCTCCCCATGGCTGATGGCCATGGTATGGATGTCTCCCACCCTGCAGGCCGAGAGCCAGGGGGAGCGGTTGGAGCTGATTCGTGTGTTGACCAGTTTGCTCTGGTGGCGTCCGATGGTGTTGTAGGTCAGGGTGGGGGCTGTTGGTTCTGCGGCGACGATATCGCCGTAGGGGACCAGTCCCAGCTTGATCAGGGCCTGGAAGCCGTTGCAGATGCCCAGCATAAGGCCGTCCCGGTTCTTCAGGAGGTCGCGGACTGCATCGGCCACCCGGTCGGAGCGGAAGAAGGAAGCAATGAACTTGGCCGACCCGTCGGGTTCGTCGCCGCCGGAGAATCCGCCGGGGAGCATGACGATCTGGCTGGATCCGATGGCATCGGCCAGGGCGCGGCTGCTGGTGGAAACGTCCTCGGGGGTCAGGTTCTTGATGACCAGAGTCTCCACCTCGGCACCGGCCTCGATGAAGGCCATGCGGGAATCGTACTCGCAGTTGGTGCCGGGGAAGACCGGGATGACGACCCGGGGTTTTGCCCGACTGCCCAAGGTGGGCCCGGTGGTCTTGTCCCTGGCCTTGCCGCCTG
This sequence comes from Bifidobacterium sp. M0307, assembly GCF_016100445.1. Lineage (NCBI taxonomy): Bacteria > Bacillati > Actinomycetota > Actinomycetes > Bifidobacteriales > Bifidobacteriaceae > Bifidobacterium > Bifidobacterium sp. M0307. The sequence continues at coordinate 1,075,095 of NZ_JACFSL010000001.1, read as the reverse complement.
CCTGCTGCGCCACCCCAGCCTGGTGGAAGGCTCCATCAGGTCCGGGCCGGCCTATGGTCTCGACCTTTTCACCCCTGCCTCGATAGGGGAAGACGTCCTCCAGGCCTTCCGCCCAGATCTCTTCCAGTCCATCCAGGTCAAGATCATCCTGCCCCAGAACCAGGTGATACTCCTCCTCGACCGTTCCCATCCTGGTCAGGGATGTGCCGGCAGGGCAGTCGGGCATCGGGGTGTTCCGGTCGAGCTCGAAGATGAAGCTGCCATATGCCGGGCGGAAGAGACGGTCTGCCTCCACGGAGGGGTCAAGGGTCAGTCCCAGCCGGTTGCCCAGGCACATTTCGAAGATGGACTGGGCCGGGCACCCGTATCCGGGCGTGGACGCAGCCCGGACCAGTCCACTGCCGGACAGGTCTTCCATCAGGTCCATCGCGGCCTTGAGACCGTTGGCCGAGGGAAGGAGTTCCTGGTCGGATGCGTCGGGGGTCAGGAGGTAGACCGGGTTGCCGGCCTGCTTGAACTCAGGTGAGACGACTGATTGGGCCTTTCCCAGGCTGACCGCAAAGCTGATCAGGGTTGGTGGAACGTCCAGGTCCTCAAAACTGCCGGACATGGAGTCCTTGCCCCCTATGGCTCCGACACCCAGGTCAAGCTGGGCCTGGAGTGCCCCCAGGACCCCAGCAACCGGCAGACCCCAGCGGTTGGGGTCCTGACCCGGCTTGGGGTAGTACTCCTGAAGACTCAGATAGGCTCTTGAACGGTTGAATCCGGATGCCACCAATTTGGACAGGCTCTCCGCAACGGCCAGGTAGGCGCCTGAGTAGGGGTTGCACTGGCTGATATAGGGGTTGAACCCCCAGGCCATGGCGGAGGCGGTCGATGTGGATCCGTCCACCGGCAGCTTGGAGACCATGGCCTGCGCCGGGGTCAGCTGCCGGGCGCCGCCGAAGGGCATGAGGACCGTGGAGGCGCCGATGGTGGAATCGAAACGTTCGGCCAGCCCCTTGTTGGAGCATACGTTGATATCGGCCAGGAGCTCCTTGTATCGCGACTCCAGCGACCCCGGGTGGTCCCAGGGGGTGCGGTAGTCGCGCCCGGCGGGGACATGGGCGCTCGCCTGATGCGGGGCACCGTTGGATCCCAGGAACTCCCTGGGGATGTCGACAATGGTCTTGGACCGCCAGGTCATATGCAGGCTGGGTTCCTCGGTCACCTCGGCGATGACGGTGGCTTCAAGGTTCTCCTCTCCGGCATACCCGATGAAGGTCTGGGCATCCCGGGCCGACACGGCCACGGCCATCCGTTCCTGACTTTCGGAGATGGCGATTTCCGTGCCATCAAGCCCCTGGTACTTCAGCGGAACCCGGTCCAGGTTTATCTTGAGGCCGTCCGCGAGCTCTCCCACGGCCACTGCCACGCCGCCCGCTCCGAAATCGTTGCAGCGCTTGATGAGGCGGCAGGCGTCCTTACGGCGGAAGAGACGTTGCAGCTTGCGCTCCTCAGGGGCGTTGCCCTTCTGCACCTCGGCTCCGCACTCGTCGAGGCTCTCGGTGTTCTGCGACTTCGAAGCGCCTGTTGCTCCACCTATCCCGTCGCGCCCGGTCCGACCGCCGACCAGGATGATCAGGTCTCCGGGGGCTGGTTCCTCACGGATGACATGGTCGGCAGGGGTGGCCGCCACGACTGCGCCGACCTCCATGCGCTTGGCCTGGTATCCGGGATGATAGAGCTCGTGGACCTGCCCGGTGGCCAGACCGATCTGGTTTCCGTAGGACGAATACCCGTCGGCCGCTGATTGGACGATGCGGCGCTGGGGCAGCTTGCCGGGCAGGGTCTGCTCCAAGGGTGTTCTGGGATCGGCCGCTCCCGTCACCCGCATGGCCTGGTAGACGTAGCTGCGTCCCGACAGGGGGTCGCGGATGGCGCCGCCGATGCAGGTTGCCGCCCCTCCGAAGGGCTCGATTTCCGTGGGATGGTTGTGGGTCTCGTTCTTGAAGAGGAACAGCCAATCCTGGTCCTCCCCGTCCACGTCGACGGTGGTGCGAACGGTGCAGGCGTTGACCTCTTCGGACTCGTCCAGTCCCCGCAGAATCCCCTCCTTCTTCAGGTATCGGGCACCGATGGTGCCCATATCCATCAGGCAGAGACGGCGGTCCTGGCGGTCCAGGTCCTTTCTGAGGGACAGATACCTGTCGAAGGCCTGGCGGACTACCTTGTCGTCGATTTCGATATTGGTCAGGTCGGTGCCGAACGTGGTGTGGCGGCAATGATCGGACCAATATGTGTCGATTACTTTCAGCTCGGTCAGGGTCGGGTCCCTGTCCTCTTGCCGGTAGTGGTCCTGACAGAAGCGGATATCGTCCAGATCCATCGCCAGGTCCTGACTGGTCATCAGATCATGCAGGGCCTGCTCGTCAAGGTCTCGGAAACCGGTCAGGACGGGCACCTCTTTCGGGCTGCCCGGATTCAACTGCAGGGTTTCGGGCTTCTCCAGGCCGGTCAATCGGGATTCGACAGGGTTGATGACGTAATCCTGGATGGCCGACACCTGGTCATCGCTGAGTTCGCCCATAAGCACATAGACGGTTGCGGTGGCCACGGTGGGCCGCTGCCCCTGTCCAATCAGCTGGACGCACTGGGCCGCCGAATCGGCGCGTTGGTCGAACTGGCCCGGCAGGGCTGCAACGGCAAAGACCCTGGAAGGATCGCCGTGGGCGTCCCTTCCAGGGTCTTTTGCCGCCAGTGCCTGGTCCAGGGTTCGGGAGACCCGGTCGGTCTGAGGCTGGCTGAATACCGTGGGCAGGCTTTCCTCGAAGAGTTCGGTATCGATACCCTCCAGGTCGTACCTGTTGATCAGGCGGACGGATTGCAGCTGGTGGATGCCCAGGACGGTATGGATCTGTTCGGTCAACTGGCGGGCCGCTACATCGAAGCCGGGCTGTTTTTCTGTATAGACACGGAAGACCAAGGAAGGTGCCTCTCTGAGTGCTGGCGTTTGAAATCAGAAGGAATGATGGGGGAGAAGGTGATCCAGGTTCGGCACAGACCGGCCTCAGTCCTGCCCGGTCTCTTCGGCCTGATCCAGGCGGGTAAGACCGTCCAGAATGGTCTGATAGGCAGGAATGATGCTTCCCAGGTCCCTGCGGAAGATGTCCTTGTCCAGGTGGGTGATGCCCTCATCCCGGTTCTGGGTTGACCATAGGCGGCAGGTGTCGGGGGTGATTTCGTCGGCCAGGAGGATGACCCCCTGGGAGGAGCGGCCCATTTCGATTTTGAAGTCCACCAATTCAACCTCGATGGCCTTGAAGATGGCGGTCAGGGCCTGGTTGATTTCACGGGTCTTGGCGGCGATGATGTCCAGGTCCTGCGCGGAGGCCAGGTCCAGGGCCAGAATGTCCTCCCGGTTGATGAAGGGGTCGTTCAAGGCATCGGACTTGTAGAAGAACTCGAGGACCGGCTGCTTGAGGACGGTCCCCTCTTCGACCCCGTACCGTTCCGCGAAGGAACCTGCGGCCTTGTTCCGCATGACAATCTCCAGAGGGAACATGGTCATGTGTCGGTTGAGTTGTTCGGTGTCGGAAATCCGACGGATGAAGTGGCTGGAAATCCCCCTCCGGGCGAGGAGTTTGAAGACCACCGAAGTGATTTGATTGTTGAGATGGGCCTTGCCGGCGATGTTCTCTTTCTTGGCCCCGTTACCTGCCGTCGCCTGGTCTGTGTATTCGACCCAGAGCACATCTGGATTATCCGTCTCGTAGAGCTTCTTAGCTTTGCCTTGGTAGAGCATTCCCAACTTTTCCATGGTTCGCCTTCCTGAGCCGTGCTCGCGAATTGGAAATAACCGGACTGCGGACGAGGCCAGAATACCAAGGCCGAGTTACAAATCCGGGACTCGTCAGGAGCGGCGTGGCGGTATGAGGAGTCTTACATCCGGCTTTTGACGGTTGACTCCGGCTTTCGGATTTGTGCTCAGCCTTTACCCACCCGGGCATGAAGTCCTTGGACCATCTGGTCGGTCTTCCGTCTGGCCTCATCCTGGTCGGGTCCCTGGGCCAGGGCAACGGCCATCCGTCGTTGACCATGGACTTCGGGCTTGGAGAAGATGCGCAAATCGGTGTCGGGTTCGGACAGGACCCGGGGAACTCCAGTGAAGGTGACCTCTCCCTCGCCCCGGGTGAGCACGGCCTGACTGGCGGCGCTCCATCCCGGAGGCAGGACGAGTCCCAGATCCCCTTGACGGACCGGGATGCCCAGGATGGCCCGGGCATGGAGGTCGAACTCCGAAAGCCGCTGGGAGATCATCGTGACCATGCCCGTATCATGCGGTCTTGGTGACACCTCGTTGAAGAGGACGCGGCCGTCTTTGAGAACGAAGATCTCCACCCCGTACACCCCCCAGCCGGTTTCCCCCTGCTTCCGGGCCAGGTTGGTCATGGCCAGGACCAGCTTTCGTGCCATGGAGGTTGCCCCCTCCAATATGGCCTGGTCCAGACCTGCGGGCTGCCAGGACTGTCGGTAATCCCCGTCCTCCTGGCACTGTCCGATGGGCTCGCAGATGGCGATTCCGGCACTGGAGGAGACGGTCAGGACGGTCAGCTCGTGGGCCAGGGGGGCCAGGGCTTCGACAATCACCCTGCAGGGTCGGCCCTCATGGACACCCGCCCGGGCATCCGTCTGGGCCACCCGCCAGGCCTCATCCAGGTCCTGCCAGGTGCGCACCATGGTCTGCCCGTGCCCGGATGAACTCATGACGGGTTTGACGATGCAGGGCAGCCCCACCTGCTCGGCTCCCAGGCGGAGCTGGTCCGGATTCTGGGCGAATCGATAGGGGGTCGTATCCAGGCCTACGGTGTCATGGGCGAAGGTTCGAAGGGCCTCCCTGTCCATGCACATGGCGGCCAGTCCGGAAGACGGAACAACCTGGATGCCCTGCTTGGCGGCCCATTCCAGTTGGTCGGTGGCGATGGCCTCTACCTCGGGCACAATCAGGTCCGGTCGGATTTCGGCAATCAGGGCACGCAGGCCCTCAGGGTCGGTCATGGGCAGAACCTTGGAAGACTGGGCCACCTGGGACGCCGGTGCGCCCTGGTAGGAATCGACGGCGCAGACCCACGCCCCCAGCCGAATCAGGCTGATGCAGATTTCCCTCCCCAGTTCACCTGATCCGAGCAGGAGAACCCTGGTGGGTTGACTGCCCAGTGGGTTACCCAGGGGGCGGTCGGTGGCGGATGGCGGTCCGGCGGACATGACGGAATTGGTCATGGTCCCATTCTGCCACCGGGTGCCCGCAGGAGGGTTCACTTGGCCCGGATGGCACACAGGTGGACCGCCTCCCGCCCCGCCCTTCCGCCCAGCAATAAGCGCTCATAAATAAGACCTATAAGGAATGGCTTGGTTCCTTGCCTTGGCGGTCGTTACCATGACACTCAGTCGACATGGAAGGCGGGAAGGTGAACGATCAGACACCGGCGGTGGAGATTCGTGATCTCACCAAGACATATCGCAGTGACGATGAAGAGGACAAGACGGCCCTGGCTGATGTCTCCTTGCGTATCGAGGAGGGGGACATCTTCGGCATCATCGGCCTGAGCGGAGCCGGAAAGTCCACTCTTGTTCGGTGCATCAATGGCCTGGAGGGGTACGACTCGGGCAGTGTCAGGGTGCGGGGACGGGAGGTGTGCGACCTGAATCCGGCCGATCTGCGCTCCCTCCGGCAGCGCACCGGGATGATTTTCCAGCACTTCAATCTGATGCCCTCCCGCACCGTGGCAGGCAATGTGGAGCTTCCCCTTCTTGGGGGCGGTATGCGGAAACCTGAGCGGGCATCCAGGGTGGCCGAACTTCTGGACCTGGTCGGATTGTCGGACCTGGCAGACCACTACCCCGCAGAGCTCTCGGGTGGTCAGCAGCAGCGTGTGGCCATCGCCAGGGCACTGGCCAACGAGCCGGACATCCTGCTCAGTGATGAGGCCACCAGCGCCCTGGACCCCAACACCACCAAGTCCATCCTCCAGCTTCTGCGTGACCTCCATGACAGCCTGGGCATCACGGTGGTCCTGATTACCCACGAAATGTCCGTCATCAGGCAGATATGCAACAAGATCGCTGTCATTGACCACGGCACGATCGTGGAGCAGGGGAGGGTCTTCGATGTCTTCGCCGACCCCCAGGCCCAGCTGACCAGGTCATTCGTGGACACCACCTCCAATCTTGACAAGATCACCGACCTCCTGGCCCAGGATTCGCCCTTGGTGGCCCTGGATCCGGGGCAGGTCATCCTGCGCATGTCCTATGTCTCCAAGGAGATATCAGAGGCCTTGGTTTCGCATATCTCCCGCGCCTTCGACCTGGATGTCAACATCATCTTCGGTGATATCGATGTGGTCGAGGGTTCTCCACTAGGGGGCCTGGTGGTCAAGGTCGCCGGGACGGAGGGGCACATCGAGGACGCCCTGGCGTACCTGAAGGGTCGCAATATCGGAATCGAGGTTCTCAAGTCATGACATCGTTGCTTACCGCCTGGTTCCCCAATGTGATGAGCCGGCTTCCTGAGTTCTTCGACAGCCTGGTCCAGACCCTGGTCATGGTCGGGGTATCCGGAGTCATCTCCTTCGTCCTGTCCCTGATCATCGGTGTGGGCCTGATTGTGACCCGCCGCAACGGCATCAGACGCAACGGTCTGGTCTTCAATGTCCTCGACAAACTGATCGACTTGTTCAGATCCATCCCCTTCATCATCCTGGCGGCCGCCCTGGTGCCGTTGACCAGGCTGTTGATGGGGACGGCCATCGGGCCCAAGGGTGCCATCTTCCCCCTGGTTGTGGGAATCACCCCCTTCTTTTCCAGACAGATAGAGTCCGCCCTGGCGGGTTTGGATCCGGGATACATCGAGGCCGCGGAATCCATGGGCATGTCCACCTGGCAGATTATCTGGCACGTATATCTTCGTGAAAGCATCCCGGCCATCATCCGGGTGACAACAATCACCATCGTCAGTCTGGTGGGGGAGACGGCCACGGTGGGTATCGTGGGCGGAGGCGGGTTGGGAGATTTCGCCATCCGGCTGGGCTACCAGCGGTACATGTATGACGTGACCATGGCCACAATCATCGTTCTGGTCATTTTCATCGCCCTGATTGAACTCTTCGGCCGGCTCCTGGCCGAGGTCATCGAGCACTGAGCGCCGGGTGGAGGGTCGAGCAGAGTGGCACAAACCAAACGTACGGGTCGGAAAAGCCGGGCAAAGAAGGAGCTGACGGTCCTGAGCCTGGTCATGATACTTCTCCTGACGGCAGTGGTGGGGGTCGACCTCCACCTGGATCGCACCGGTGCCGGAGCCCAGACGGTCACCATAGGGGTCATCGGCAGTTCCGACGATCAGATATGGAAGGCGGTCCAGCAGGAATTGGACCGCCGGAACGAACATATCAGGATTAGGCTGAAGCCCTTCCAGGATGCCATCTACGTCAACCAGGCCACGGCCAACCGGGAGGTGGACCTCAATGCAGCCCAGCACTATGCCTATCTGGAGGATGACGCCAGAACGAACCACTACAAGCTCTCGGTCATCGGGGACACCTACATTTCTCCGATGAACCTCTACTCACGGAGGTACTCCAAGCCCTCCCAATTCCAGGATGGCGACAAGGTGGCCATCCCCAACAACGCCACCAACATGGGTCGCGCATTGAAGGTCCTGGCAGATGCCAAACTGATTGGTCTGCGCGACCCCAAGGCCACCAACCCCCTGCCTGAGGATGTGGTTGAGAACCCCAAGCATCTCCGGTTGGAGCAGGTGGATCCGGCGGGGATCCTCAACCTCCTGCCCGATTATGCCGGTGGGGTGACCAATGCCAATTTTGTCGTGGATGCGGGCATGAGTGTGCACGATGCCATCCACGAGGTCCCCTACGACCTGCAGAATCCGGCCAACAAGCCTTATATCAACATCATCGTTACAACCAGTGATCAGAAGGACAATCCGACCTATGCCAAGGTGGTCAAGGCCTACCACTCCAAGCTGGTGGCCGACACAATCACCAGGGTGTACAAGGGGGCCTGTGTGCCGGCCTTCAAGGTTTGACAGGCGGGAACGGGGCGGCGCGCAGTCCGGGAAGAGGGGAAGAAGATGGCAAACAGAAGAACCAGGGCCAAGAGGGAACTGGCTGTCGTGTCCGTGCTCATGGTGGTTGTGGCCATCCTGATGGGCGTTGCATACGTCCGTATCAACCGGCCGACCCAGGGGGAGCGGGAAATCAGCATCGGTGTCGTGGGCAATGCGGACGAGGAGATATGGAAGGCAGTCCAGCATGAGCTTGATGCCCGCAACACCGGAATCCGGGTGAGGCTGAAGTCCTTCCAGTACGGGCGATACGCCAACCAGGCCTTGGCGAATAAGGAGACGGATCTCAACGCCTTCCAGCACTATGCCTTCATGGAGCAGGAGTCCAGGAAGAACGGGTACCACTTCGCTGCTATAGGCGACACTTACATCTCCCCGCTCAACCTCTATTCCAAGCGTTACGCCAGCGTCGACCAGATCAAACCGGGTGAGCGTCTGGCCATCCCCAATGATCCGATAGACCTGGGGCGGGCCTTGAAGGTCCTGGACAGTGCCGGGCTGATTACGTTGCGTGACCCCAAGGCCACCACACCGGTACCGGAAGATGTTGTGGGCAATCCGCGGGGTCTGGTCCTGGACCAGGTGGATCCGACCGGCATCGTGAACCTGCTGCCCGACTATGCCGCTGGAATCACCAACACCAACTTCATCATCGATGCCGGCATGAAGGTTGACGATGCCATCTACCAGGTGCCGGGCGGTCTCAAATCACCTGCCAACCACCCCTATGTCAACATCATCGTGGCCAGGGCCGCCGACAAGGATCGTGCGGATTTGAAAACCCTGGTTTCCGCCTATCACAGCAAGTATGTGGCCGACGCCATCAACCGTTATTACAAGGGGGCCGCCGTCCCTGCCTTTTCGTACTGATGCGTGGTGATGGGCCTGGAGCCGATATAAAGAGTTTCCGGGTCTAACTGCGTCAAGGGAGTATGCCAAAAAGGAAGAGGTGGGGAGTGGAGCGGGCAACGGGACTCGGACCCGCGGTCTCGACCTTGGCAAGGTCGCGCTTTACCAACTAAGCTATGCCCGCACTGATGGCGTTTCCGCCGGAAACGACATCGACGGCCCGCAATCGCGGGCAGTGCTGTACCAGTATACCGATGGGTGGGACGAAGTCGGGGTCGTGTCGTCACACGCTCCGTGCCTGGCCAGGTTCAATCAGAGCAGATCAATCAGGGCCTTGGTGTCCTCGATTGATGTGGCCCAGGATGTGGCGAACCTGATTATTGTATGGTCGGCATCGCTGCGCTCCCAGAAGTCAAATGCCACATGCTCTGCCAGCTCCTCCATCTTCCTGTTGTCCAGGCGCACGAAGGTCTGATTGGTGGGGGAGTCCATATAAATCTGATAACCCTTCTCCCTCAAGGCCTCCTTGATCATTGTGGCGGTGTCGATGGCATTGCGGCTTATCTGTTTGTACAGGTCATTGGTGAAGAGGGCATCAAACTGTATACCGAGCAGCCTTCCCTTGGCCAGGAGGGCCCCACGCCGCTTGATCATCGTGCTCATATGCTCGGGGGCGTCACCCTTGGGGAAGACCACGGCCTCCCCGCAGAGGGCGCCGACCTTGGTTCCGCCGATATAGAAGATGTCGCAGAGAGCGGCGATGTCGTCCATGTCCACATCCGTCCCCGGCGCCACCAGGCCGTATCCCAACCGGGCGCCATCCAGATAGAGGGGGATCTCATACCGGTGGCAGATTTCCGAGAGCTGCTCAAGTTCCTGCCGGGTGTAGAGCGTGCCGTATTCGGTGGGGTGGGATATGTACACCATGCCGGGGAAGACCATCTGTTCGTGGTTGCCGTCGGCGTAGAACCCTTCAAGATATGAATCCAGGGTGTCGGGGCGAATCTTCCCTCGGTCTCCCTCAACCGTAAGGACCTTGTGGTCGACTGCCTCGATGGCCCCTGCTTCGTGGACGTTCACGTGCCCGGTATCCGCGGCGACAAGGCCCTGCCAAGGTTTGAGGGTGCAGGAGACGATGGTCTGATTGGTCTGTGTGCCACCCGCCATGAAGAAGACCTGGGCCTGGGGGCAGGCGCAGGCTTCGGCTATTTTGCGTGCTGCCGAGCTGCAATACCGGTCCCTGCCGTATCCGGGGAGCTGTTCCATGTTGGTGTCGATCAGCCGCTGAAGGACTGCGGGGTGGGCGCCTTCGGAATAATCGTTGACGAATGAGAGCATGTCTGTCCTTTCTGTCCGGTCTTCATTTCCGGAGTCTGCCCGTGATGCGTGTGCCAATCTCTATCAGCATATGGCTTAGGGCTCCCATGCGGTGCAGGTGGGAGATGTGGCTGGACGGGTGCGGATGTGGCGAATGGGTGGGGCATGAGAATCAATGCCCCACCCATTTATCTCAGCATCTGGTGCGGGCGAGGGTGCAAAAGATGCAGATGGCGCAGATGGTGCACCTTTTGCATCCACACCCTATGCTGTCGGGATGGCTTTTGAGGATGCACAGCCGGTCTCATTCCCCGTCGGTCATTGTTTCGGAGGCAACGTCTCCTGTTGATCAGCGTCCTCCTTGGGCTGAGGTTTCGGGGCCTTGGAAGAAGGGTTGTGGCGGTAGATCAAGGCGAAGGCGGCGATGGTTTCGACCACGGTGGCAAGAATCCAGGTGATGATGACCGGGTTCTGGTACTTCTGGACCGACCCCATCCTGGTGAAGATGAAAACGTCCATGATGAATGTCTGGAGGACCAGGAGGACCGCAGTTATCACAACCGTCGTAGTGTGCCGGTCGGTTCCAGAGCCTGGTTCTGGTGCCTGGTCGGGGGATTGGAGACTGGCATAAGAAAGCAGCCAGATACCGATTCCGAAGAGGACCGCAGCCAAGGGGATGGAGAAGAAGATGGGTAGCGTGCTCAGACTGAGTCCCAACGCGGCCACCAGGAAGGCGGAGGCTAGGCCAAGGTAGAAGGAACCGAGATTCTTGGTCCTGCCGCGCTTGCCAGTTCCGGCACCTTCCTGCTTCTTGTTGCTATGCGGATTGTCCGGCCGACTTGTTCGTGGTGAGTCATCCTTGACGCGACCTGCCTTGCCGACCTCGGCTGCATCCGCTCGACTCATATCGGGCTTGGGCCTCTCGCCACCGGGAGCAGAGGGGCCTTCGTTGCCTGCTCCGACTTTGGCTTCCGGTTTCCGGCCGGGTCCTTCCACGTCAGGCTTATCCTCACCAGAATCGGTTTCCGCTGCTGATGTCATTTCTTGCTCACCTTCATCGGTTGCGGATTCTGTGGTTCCGGATTCATCTGTGCCAGCCCTGTCTGATTTGCCTGCGTTGGAGTGATCTTCATCGGTCTTGGAGGATTCAATCTCTCCACTTCCGGCGTCGTGGGCATCGGACCGGCTGGAGGCGTGGCTACCTTCTTCTGTATTTTCCTGATTTTGCTGTTGAGCCTCGCCCGGTTCAGGCAGCAGAGGCTCATCTGGTGCTGTAGATGGGACTTCATCCATCTCACCTGCGTCCGGGCGCTTCGGTTGCCCTGTATCGTCACTGTGAATCCTGTACCGATCCTGATGCCGACCGTTTCTTCTGTTCTGCTTACTGTTCATTTCAACTCCCACCTGTAAGCGCCCAGAAGGTCCGGGGAAGAAGAAGTCCGCCCGAATCTCGAGGGCTATATGACTGCCTTTTCTGTCAGTGTATGCAGCTGCGAATGGCAAAGCGGGTATTGAAGTGAAGAATGCAACCGAGTGTTTGTTGTGCCGAGGTAGGCCGGTTTTTCAAGGCCTGAGTCAAGCTTGATTGCGCTCTTTCGAAACCGTGAATCAGCGGTCGGCAGTAGGGGGGGGGGAGGTGACTTTACGACGGCACCAACGACTAGGGCGACATGTACTGATGTTCATATCGAGGTGAGTGAGAACTTATGGGCGAGTCCTATATACTCAGTCGCACGATTATCTTGGGCCGGTCAGTCGTACGGGAGCGTGCGGCGAGATCAGCTCCATCTATGTCAGGGACCCGGACAGGAACCTCGCTGAGCTCTCAGTTTACGAAAATCAGGAATCATAAGCGCACAGAGTCGACTCCTGTATTCCTGATGGGTAATTGTGCCAGCTAATTATCGGAGAATTGCAAATATCATGGGAGGTGCAACACCGAGTCGAGTCGGCTGTTTGTCACTGTACCGTCATGCCGATCGTATCGAACCTCGTCGTTGCGATTGTCTTGACAGGATCCATGCGAAAAGAGGAGGCCCCGACGGAGCGGGGCCAGGTTTATGCAGTCGGCAGGGAGATATCACATGCCCAGGCCGTGCTGCATCACGTCTGGTGCTGCCTGCATTTGCTGGGAAACCACGGAAACGGGGGCTTCCGCCTTGGTGCGGTGAGACAGTCCGCTGCCCACATTGGCGGCTACCATAGCGGCAAGCGCTGCTATGAGGATACTGGGCCACTTTGCCTTTTTATCCGGTTTCTTCTCTTCCTTCTTGGGCTCAGGAAGTGGATTCGGCGCCTTCGAGGGCCTCTGGTCCTGTTCGGGGTTGGTCATGATATCCCTTTCTTTTGCCTACACTGACGAAGCAAGCGTAGCAAAAGCTTTTTGTGTGGGGTGAAGAGGACCTGTTCTGCCCGCAAAGATCTCGAAAACCCCCTGGGACGGGGTCGTCGCTATCGGACTGAATGTGGGCAACATTTTTGCAAGCTTCGGGGTGACAGCGCAACCGGTGCCGAAGGTCAGCACACCTACAACTCTACCTGACAGCGGCATTTTGCCACAGGTAATGCCCCGGATGCCCGCGCAAATCGAATTCCTGGACGACGACTGGTGGCTGTGTGACACGGTATGCCGTCCAGATAAATAAGCGTCCCGTAGGTTCTTCTTCCCTTTGCCCTGTCCCAAGCTACAATTCTAGCCCTTGGACGGGAGCCGGGCACTTACCTGTTCTTACGTGGCCTTCCGCCGCCGACCCCACGGCCCGGTCTTGCGGCGTTCCAATTGTCGATGGTTTCCTCGCTCCAACCGCGTGTCCTGCCCACGAGGACGTCGGGCTCGGGCAGCTTGTAACCAGCGAGCGCGCCTGTGGTGATGCCGAGCCGGCGGGCCGCTTCGGTCATGCTGAGATACCTGCGAGTCACGGGCGTCGTCCTGAGGCGAGCCCGAACCCTCCTGCGGCGAAGCCGAAAATCCCTGCGGAGATCGGGTTCCAGAAGGCGAGGGCCAGGCTGTATGAGCCGAAGGCGAGCGCCACCCATCCTGATGTACTGAATCTGTTCATAAATGATTGCCGTTGGACTAGTCTGGAAGACCGGGGGTTCCGGTTTCTAAGGGTAACCGGAACCCTTATGTCATGTCACATCTTCCAGTTCTGGAAGATGGCAATTTCTGCGGCAACAGCCGAAACCACCGAAGCGATGGAGCTGATTGCCGTCCAGATGTTATCTGCTGGTTTTCTCCTTTCTGATGACCATTACTATAATGACAAATTGAGTAAAGTATCAAGTGAGGCGATCAAAATCAGTGCACGCCGACACCTGGCAGGAAGCTGGCACCGGCATCCGCCACTCGCCAGCAGGTGAAGACGGATATCGCTTCCATCAGGTATGGGGCCGGGAGAGCGAGGTCATTGGCCTGGAGCGCAAGTATGGAACACGCCGTTGAATTCTGTTTTGCTGATTGTGGATATTTGGTTTATCGGACTCGGAATCTGCATACAGTAAACCTCTGCTTCCCTGTCGGGAGTAAGGTCTGAGGTGGGGTGGTTACGAGTTTCGAACGCGCGACCTCCTTAACCACCCGTCGGCGCCCACTACGGTATCGGCGGCGACGGCGCCATACACCAGTACGTGGCCGAGACTGACGGATCATACTCGGATGCCAACTATGTGAGCAACAACTCCACCATCTCGATCAAACACGAGGGTGGTCTTCCTCAGGCTGCCTTCACAAAGGCCTGTATGGGATGCCTCGGCCGAGTTGTGCACTGACATTGCTTGCAGGCAGGGATGTAACCGCCTATGGCACGACCGCCTGGTCGGCAACGTCTGGCTACACCGAGTGATACCCGGCACGACCATGCAGGTTGCCCGGACCTGGCTCCCAACGGCCTGGATGTGGACTACGTGATATCAAATACCTGTGGGCCAATCCGCCGGAGAGTGACGAGCTCAAGCGATACTTCAACTTAATAGGGCGTCGGCTTTCCACTACTTCGGCGGGCGTGGGTTCCATCCATCCGGACTGGGGAACCGCGTCGCAGACGGTGGTGGTCCAAAGCGCAGGCCATTGCCTACTTTCGCCTTGAGTACTGCGGATGCCACCCTGGGTATCAGACTGGCTGGCCGTGGACAGCGCCGCCCTGGCCTGGTTTCAGCCTCCGTCGCCAACGGTTTCGACGTGGTCTACCCCCCCCCCAACTCACAGATAAGTAAGGGTTACAACAGGGTGCGTATTTCCCGCGGACATGCAATGGCCTGTTAATCCTGCCTATCACGGCACTCATATGAACAGCATCGCCCTTCCGCTGTCACGGCAGGGGAAGGGCGATTTCCTGCTTTACAAAAGCCGGCTGTTCGGGTTATAGGTTGGCGTGATAATAACGATAGGCAGTTTCAAAGTCCTCGGAGAGAAATAGTTCTAGGGTTTTGATTGCGGTGCAGAACTCGTCTCTTGATGTGCTGCGAGTTGTCGCTGAGAAAATCTGTCGGTACACTGGGGCGCGCCGGATTGTGAAATCATCCGTATTGTTTTCGTATTCGTCACCGAAGTAGCGGGTGAAAGCCACGGCATCAGATTCGCTTGAGTTGAAGGCGGCTAGTTTGCCGGAGAACGCGTTGATGCTTTCAACCTTCTCGAGTACGGTCTTAGGATCGCTGAAGTATCCGGGCACGTCCAGCGCCATGCCAAGCAGGAGTTTAAGCGTGCGCTTGCTTGTTCTGTTTCTGCGTACTGGTGATGGTAGCGCTGCTATGGAGTTGATGCCTTCGTTAAGGTGCTTGATGTAGGTTATCTGCGTAGCGTCCAGAAAATCGAGGTTGTCGACGAAATTAATGACGTTCTGGTCGGATGAGTTGATTTGAAGTTTGCCAAACCATAGACCAAGCATCGAATAGTATACCTTTTCAAACTCGGCGCGCTTATAGTGGAAACCGAGTTTTTCAAGGAAATCTTCGTATTTGACCCTCTCAAAATATGGACTCATGGGGTTGTCCGGAAGGGCGTTGATAATCTCCCCGGCCTTGAGTTTCTCCTGGTTCTGCAATACTTTGAAATAATCACGGATTTGTGCTGGGTCGGCCGCTTGCATAGTGTACACAGGGATGCCGTATGCTCCAAAATTCATCTGTATGCTGTGGGGTAGGTCCTTGTATGAAAGGCGTTTGGCCCGGTTCATCTTCTTGACGCCATCCGGGTCTGATTTTCCTACTATTTTCTCAATGATCTCTTTGGCTTGGTCGGATGTTTTCTTGCTTAGCTTGAACCAATCGTCTTCGTCGTCAATCCACTGCGATACGTTCCCGTTTTCGACGAACCTAAGTATCGTGGTGAGGCGCTGTTTGCCGTCTACCAGCTCCTGCATTGCATTTTTATCATTGACGGCATTGAGGTTGTTGATAACAATGTTGCCAATTGGGTAGTTCAGGATGATGCTCAAAATCAGTTGGTCCTTGAACTCGTTCGACCAAATATAGCCGCGCTGGTAATCAGGTGAGATGTCTAGTCCGTTCATCCTGACGTTCTTTATGCTCGATATGATTGACACCATGGGTAAAGTCGATGGTGTTATATTGAGTCTCGAAAAAACCACTAAAACTCCTTAGGCCCTATTGCTTTTTATTGATTATAACATCATTTTGATTCAGGGCCTAAGGTTTCGAGTAGAACAAAGCAAAGGCACGTGCTCGGTATCTGCTCGGCGACTATGAGCAGGTCCGCATACGCCTGGAGCGCATCAAGGACCAGATCATCGACCAGGAACACCAGCAGGGACTGACCAGACAGGAACGCGAACGCCTGTCCGGACTGCACCGGCAGGTGAAAGCGGATATCGCCTCCATCAGGTATGGGGCCAGGGAGGGCGAGGTGCGGGATTTGGAGCGCAAGTACAAAATCGGTCGCTAGTTTTTTGCCTCTTATGGCACACACTTGGCACGCAAGAACGATCTGGATGGTGCACTTGCTACATATAGTAAAACCCCTGCTTCCCTGTCGGGAGTAGGGGTTTGAGGTGGTGTGGCTAACGCGGCTCGAACGCGCGACCTCCTGAACCACAATTATGGGAAACGCTCTTCCGGTGGTAGACTTGTCAAAAAGGAAACGGCGGAATTCCAACGTTTGCCAGGCTATAACCATGCTGCAACCTTGCTGTAACCGTGCAGTAGGATGGGTCACACATGGGTCACACATGGGTCACACATGGGTCACACATTTGGTTCAGGAGGTCGTGATGCCGAAGCAGAGGGCCGCAGGCGCAGCCAAGCCGTATCGCTATTGGCACACCTACAAAGTCGTAGGCGAGGACGGGAAGACCGTCACCAGGCGCAGCCAGCGGTGGATGGTCAGGCTTGATCTGGGGTACGACTCCTCCGGTCGGCGCATACGCAGGACCATCACGGGGAAGACCAGCGAGGCGGTCAAGGAGAAGCTCAGGGAGGCCCGGGCGGAGCTCGCCGAGACCGGCACCGTTGACCGAGCTAAGGTCAAGCTGGGAGACTACGCGCACCAGTGGCTTGAACACAAGTCCCGCGAGGCCGACCCCAAGACGATTGAGATGTACCGTACCGTCATCGACCGCCACCTCGACAGGTACGCGGGCCTCCCGCTCGCGAAGATCGTGCCGAGCACGGTCCGGCGCATCCTCGAAGAGGCCCAGGCGTACGACCAGAAGGGCAGCCCGAAGGGTCCGGCAGGCGTGAGCCTGAAACGGCAGATACGCACCTGCCTGAACCAGGTCATGCAGGCCGCATGGGCCGACCGGCTCATACCCTCGAACCCGGTCCTGGCGGTCAAGACGCCAAGCCGGAAGGACCAGGGGGAGGGGCGCAGCGCGTTCAGCGTGCCCGAACTCCGCTCCATGCTCGACGTGTCATCCCGCATGCCCGTGGAGGAGGGCACCATCTGGTGGTGGCGGCTCCTGACCGGCATGCGGCAGGGGGAGATACTCGGCGCGACCTGGGACAGCCTCAACATGCGCACCGGCGTGTACACGGTGGACTGGAAGCTCCAGACCGTGACCAAGGCCCACGGCTGCGGAGAACCGGACCATGGCGCGTACCCGTGCGGCAGGAGGAATCCCGCCCTGTGCCCGGACGCGCGGTGGCTCACCCCGGACGGGTACGACATGCGCCCCCCTGTGCGGCTCCTACGCACTCACCCGGCCCAAGTCGCGCACCGGCAGGACCGTGCCCATCGTGCCGCCGCTCATGGAGGCCATGCGCCGCTACCGGAAGGCCACCAGGGACACCCCCAACCCGTACGGGCTCATCTTCCGGCGCGAGGACGGCATGCCCATCTCCAAGAAGAAGGACACCGAGGCCTTCGCCTCCCTCATGCGCGCAGCCGGTATCGACCCGTCCAAGCACACCGGCCACGAGACCAGGTACAGCGCGGTGACCCTCCTCGCCAGTCAGGGAGTCGACCTGCAGCTGATCCAGGAGATCGTCGGACACTCAAGCGAGGCCATGACCATGCACTACCGCACCGCAGGCCTCGAGGAACGCAAGCAGGCCATGCTCAAACTCGACTCGGCGCTCGGCATAGACTGAGCCGCAGCGGGAAGCAAAGATAACGAAAACGGGAGCGGGAATTGGCGCAAAGCCTCTTCTGTCAGACGCTGACGATGCTCTGCATGGTAGCTGGTCAGGCGTATCAGGGCTACCACTTTGCAGGGCTATCGCAAGTGAGGAAAAGCAGGGCGGTGTGCCCCCCCGTCTGTTAGGCTGAAACCAGATCGTGATAAGGAGGTGGCGAAAATGAGTACGAAACCGTCGAGAATCTCCAATGATGATATTCGGGTCTTTGCTGACGGACTGTCAATGTTCTTTCGAGAGTCGAATGAGCCGGGTGATTTGAAGCTCGACTTAGACCGTGTTTTGGAGGCACTGAATGTTGATGTTCTCCGCGTTCAGGGCATGGAATCTTCCCTCGTGGATGAGGATATTTATCCCCTCCATGACATCGAATCGCAGAAATCGCTTTACGATAAGCCACGAGATAGGTCATTATTTCCTGCATTACAGGTTACTTCCTCCCGAATCGGTGAAATTGCCTATCAAATACGGGCGTGGTGACAGGAACCGGGCCGAGACTCAGGCAAACGTGTTCGCTTCATCTTTCCTGATGCCCGAAAAGCTCTTCAAGGATGAGTATGAAAGGCTGGGTGGCGACTCTTGGGCTGTAGCGGAATCTTTCGATGTTTCACCTGCCGCCGCTGGGGTGCGAGCGCAGGTGCTTGATTTGGCATGACACTTTGAATGGGCAGGTTGGTATGGGTGCGAATTCTGGTATTCCGTTGGAGAGACCACAGACTCGACTGTTCTTTTCCGTGGACTTGGTAGGGTCCACTGCTTACAAGCAAACCGAACCGAAATGGCAGCCTAAGTTTCTGTCCTTTTACCGCGAATTCCCCCAGTGCTTAGCCAATTCACTGCGGGAGCAGGAGGCAAAACTGCCCAATGGGACAGAGTTGCCTAAGCCGGTTTTTGGGAAAGCGGTCGGTGACGAGCTTTTGTACGTGTGCCCGGTGGAGAGTATGGCACAGGTCAGGTTCGCGGTTGATGCCTGGCTTGAAGCACAAAAGAAATACAAGGAGAGCACCCTTAAGGGTGAGAGTCTTCAAAAGACAAAATGAGCTGTATTCGCAGCCACTTTTCCAGGTCCGGATTGCATGGTCGCCATTCCGCGTGATCCTGATGACAGTGCGGATAGCGACAGTTCCGTAATCAACCTGAACGACAAGGCCGTCAAAAAACTGGCACAAAGTAACAAGATGGCGGATGATAAGTACTTGCTCGACTTCTTGGGACCATCCATTGATACGGGATTTCGGATAATATCCCAGAGCACCGATCGGTACTTCACGATGAGTCTCGAGGTTGTCTGGGCTTATGCCGAGAATTCCAGTATCCGTGAAATCAACAATGCACACGAGATAGAGCTGCTGGGGGAGAAGCAGCTTAAAGGCGTGTGGAGGAGCCGGGCCTATCCGCTTTTTGCAATTGACCGTATGGCGAACGACCCAGTCAATGACGCTCTGAAGGAGATTCATGATCCTAGGTGCTCTCACGACAAAATCACCAAGATTTTCCTCGCATGCTCCCAATCGGAGAACTGGCCTTCGAGGTTGTACCTCAAAGATAGTATAGTGCCCTGTGTCAATTCTGAACCCGAGGACGTGATTCACGACGGCGATAACACGTCCACTGATACGGAAGGATACGAGCTACAGGATCAAGAAGAGGGAGAACGAGGTGCGCCAGATGGGTCCCCAATTGCTTATTCGACCATGCCAAAGGCTACTACGGCCGTAATAGAGTCAATGCTGGCGGATAAAGCAGCGTACCAGCGTAGTATTAACGCGCTTTCGGAAGGGCTTAAATCGCTCAGGTTCTACTCCGAAGAGAGTTAACGCTTTTCGCCTACTTCAGCAGGTCCAAGAGGCTGAAAGTGGTTCCTGTACATCTTGTTGTGATAGGCCTTCCTAGGGTTTCTTGGGCCATCCTGCGCCTTTCTTCCCGTATCCGGGTATGAAGCCTTCTTCGCGCGCCTCTCCCACGTGGCCGTGGTGTGTGCCTTGAACGAGCGACGGGGGGCTGAGCGTGTGCATGCCGTATTTCATGCCGTCTTCACCGGTGATGCCGGTCTCGTCGTCCACCTGCTTGACGATGTTTCACTTACTGTTTAACTTGGCGAATCTGCGGGATCGCTGCCGGTTTGTCCTTCATATTGGTCGTGGTCTCGGCAGTGCCGCAGACTGACAACGTCAGTACGGGCGCTAATGCGGCTGCGACAGTGGGTTCATGATGGTTCCTTGTCCGCTGTGACTGTAAGCAGGCCATCAGTCGTTTTGTATGGCGAATATGGCTGATTCGATTAGCGTGTTGCGTTGTAGTGCGAGTGGTTTGTGTCGAGTATCCGTTGGTAGTCCTGAATAATCTGGAGGGTCACGTCAAGTTCGCAGGCAATTTGGTAGGAGTCCCCCTCGTAGATGGTTTCGGCGGTCTGGTACTCGATTGGATCCACGAGCTTGAGTGCGGTCTCTCGTCGTGCTCGGTTCTCTATGCGCGACCCGTACACGCCTGAGCGGGTGGTGTCGGCATGCTGCCAATGGATGAGTTCATGGACGAGTGTGCAGCGTTTCTGGCAGTAAGTAAGCCTACGGTCGATGAGGATGGTTCTGGTGGCTTCATCGTAGAAGCCGGTCATGCCTTCCGGCAGGAGTGCGCTGCTGATGGTGACGTCCAGGGTGTCGGTGTAGCAGCGCATCTGCCCGTATGTCATCGTCGACATCAGGCCGTCCAGGAGCCTCGGGCCCTTATCTGCCATCGCCGCCTTCTGCTTCCTTCTCCTTGTTCGGGTCGTTCATGGCCGCCAACGCCTGGTCGTTTGCCTTGACCTTGTCGAGCACGTAGGCCACCTTCTCCTCCTCGGGGAGCCAGGAGAGATCCATATCGGTTCTTTTGGTTGCATCGGCTCTTTCGGCCGCGTCGCTGAGGATAAGGAATGGGTCGACTCCCATGGCTCTGGCCAGCGCGTCGATGTCTTCGGTGGTGAAGCTGGTATCCCCGCGCATCTTTCTGAAGAACGTGGATCGTCTGATTCCGGAACGTTGGATGAGTTCCTGAGTCGTCATGCCCACTTCCTGCCTGGTGGACTCAATCGTTTTGATTGCCTGGTCAGTGAATGCGTCTATCTCTTTCATGTTCCTCATAGTAGTCAATTTTGGCACTTTTTGCAATAAGTACCGTTCTTGGTTGACAGATAGTCCCAAATATGGCACTATCAGGATGTGCCAAAAATGAGACTCAAGCAATCCTCCACTCGGGTGATCCGGGCAGTGAGGGCGGAAGCGGCCCGTTGCGGATATAGCGGTAAGGACGTGGCAAAGGCACTGGGCAGGGACCCGAAATACGTATACGAGCGGTTCAGGTTTCAAAAGCCATTTTCGACCGAGGATCTGAATCAGGTGGCTGAATGGCTGGGTATCACCTTTAACGACTTGATCAAATCAGCTGAGTTCGATGCTGCCATGCGTAAGCAAGATTTGTCTGACAGCAGTCTGGTGGCGTGAGGTGGATTGGCTAAGGCTAGGTGAAGGACTGCTCGAACTTGTCGTTTCGTCTCACCCGGAGGGACCTGTCGCAACCCCGATGGAAGAGATGATCATGCTTCGCGTCCTATCGTCATCGCCTCTGTTTCTTGCCCAAGTAAGAAGAATGCCGCAGCTGCAACTGCGGCGATGACAAAGAAAGTAGGTAAGCAATCAATGTCGGATTTCAGTGTATCAACCGCTCCGACGCGAAGGGGTAATCCTGAGACGTCGTTTGCGGCTGCGGCTGAGGTGAGGACTGGTCGTATGCAGGCTCTTACCCTGCAGGCCTTGTCTCGCCTGTGTTCTGAAAGACCGGGGCCGTTCACGCAGTGGGAGGTTGAGGCTGAGGTGGAGCAGCGGTTGGGGCGCAGGCTGGCGGACAGCACGGTTCGTAGTCGTCTTCCAGAGCTCGTACGTAAGGGCCTGGTCTTGTGCGCGGACCGTGAGGGCATCAGTCCCAGCGGGCACGCCTGCTCCCGGTACCGTCTCTCGGATGTGGGGATGGCGGTATGAGCAGGGCATTGCTGAGTGAGGAGGAGGCCCGTGAGTATGTGGGCGGGATACCGGAGCGTACGTTCAAAACGCTCTGCGGTGACCGTGTGATTCGTCTGGGGAAACGGAACTATTGCAGACCGTCCGATCTTGACGAGGCGGACAGGGTGCTTGATGATGCGGCGGACAAGGTGGAGCGGTTGTCGCGGTGGGTGTTGGTCGCGAATAGTCGCGTGAATGCTGTCAATGCTGTGAATGCCGGTCGTCGTCATCGTCACCGCACGTTGAGGAGCAGGCGCAAGTCAAGGGAATCAAACAAAACAATCGTGAAGGAAACAGGAAATGAGTGTTCTATTTGACCGCTTGGACCCGGGGGAAATGACGGGCATGCATGTCCGCGCCAGGTTTGACAGCGACACCGTGATTGAAGGCCGAATTGAAGGGGGAAACTGATGGGGTTTGAGATTAAGGAGATGGCGGATCGGGAGTACTTCGCTGACCCGGCGTTGGATCAGTCTGCATTGAAGCGGTTCATGGTGTCGCCGTTGTCGTATGTGGATTATCTCGATCATGGTCTGGATGTGTCCGGTGATGCTCTGGATTTTGGCAAGGCGGCGCATGCGCTGGTGCTGGGCACTGGTGCGGAGGTCGTCGACAGGCCGAATCTGCGTACGAAGGCGGGCAAGGCCCTGATGGAGGAGCTGCGCGCTTCGGACGCGGTGGTTGTCTCCTCCGGTGACAGGGAGCGTCTGCGGAAGATGGGGGCTGTTTCGGCCGCGTATTTCCGTTCGCTTCCCGGCAGGCCGGAGATGGTGGTGGTCGCGGACGACCCGGGGAGTGGGCTGCGGTTGAAGGGCAAGTTCGACTGGCTGCCTGACGGTCCGGACGAGGACGGGGTACTGCGTATCCGTGATTACAAGACTACGAGCGCGGACCCGAGGGAGTTCCCCGGCGAGGTGGCCCGTTTCGGCTACCACATCCAGGCGGCCTTCTACATGATGCTGTACCGGCTGACCGGTTTCCAGGGCCTACTCGGGTTCGAGTTCGTGGTGCAGGAGAAGAAGCGTCCTTACGACTACATGGTGTGGCGGATGGACGAGGATGGCCCGGAGACCGTGCTGGCCGGTGAGCGTATCGCGCAGGCGTTGGATGAACTGGCCGGGTTCAGGCGTGACAGTCCGGACGACTGGAAGCGGCGCATGGGGGAGTACGGGCTGGACAAGACGCCCCGCACGGTGGCGTTCCCCGGCTGGCGGATCGACAGAGAGTGCGAGGAGATGGAAGTATGAGCGGTCAGGAAAACAAGACAAAGCAGGAGCAGGCTGAGCAGGAGCTGACGATGTGGGAGCGCCTGCAGAAGGCGCGCATGGAGATGAAACCGGAGCAGTCCGGCCAGCTGACCATCAGCGGTAACCGGGTCAGGTACTCGACGATCGACGACCTGTACAAGGCTGTCACCGATGCCCTGGCAAAGCAGGACCTGTGGCTGTCCACGCACCTGGCGGACAAGGCGGTGCGCGTCCGGGTCGTGGACGTGAAGACTGGCCAGGCCGAGGATCTGCTCGACTACCCCTGCGTGTTGACGGGGAAGGATGTGAAGAAGGACGCGGGCACATGGACCAGCTGCAAGCGGTACGCGATCACGAGCGCCTTCAACCTGTCTTCGGGCGACGAGGGCGGCTCCGAACAGGCGGCCGCAAGGGAGGCGGAGCGCCAGCAGCGGGGGTTTGTGAGCAGGCAACGGTTCGCTTCGGCCTCGGATTCGTCCCTGACGCGCATCCGTGCGGCCCTGGCGGCGGCGGGGGTGAGTGTACCCGCCGAGCAGAGGGAGACGGTGAGCCGCCTGATCGGCAGGCAGATCACCGGCAACCTGGGCTCCGCGAACCTGACGCCCGCCGAGGCGGACAGGATACTTGATGAACTCGGCAAGGTGGGTGATTCCGATGATGCCTCTCGTTGATTTCCTCTGGCTGTGCGCCGCCGGTTTCTGCGGCGCGGTGTGCGTGTTCGCTTCCTGCTGGACGCTCGCACACCCTCAGCTTGGTCTGCTTGACCTGGCCGCCCTGGCAGGGTTCGGCTGGTGCATGGAAAGGGGTGAGCGCTCATGAGCAAGCGCAAGGTGCATGGCTATACGGTGCACGTCCCCGAGGACGGGTGGCGGTTCGGCTGCGATGTGCCCAACTGCATCAGATTCATCTCCATCTGCAGGGACGGGCACGTAATCGACGGCACCCGTTTTCGCTCCGAGTTGCACCAGCTGGTGTGCGGAGTCGACGACGCGGAAACCGCTTTCGACCTGGGAGTCGTCAAGTACGGCTGGCAGAGGGGAGATGTGTTGGACCGGCTCTACTGCTGCCCGGAGCATCGAGAGGATGCCGACTCATGACGCTATCAACCAGGGCCGGCTGTCCTTGTTCGACTTGTTCCCGGCTCACCCAGGGCGAGTGCTGCAAGTGCTGGTCTCCGTCGTGTGCCAAGACCATCTGGCATGGCTATACATGCAACTGGGAAGCCGAGCGTTCACATCCTGTCACTCGCCGTTACCAGAGCGAGGACAACCCGATTGTAATCGACGACTTCAAGAAGGAGGCCTGACGTGGCCGGAGACGCCATCATTACCATCATCGGCAACCTGACGGCGGCCCCTAAGATTCGGTCGACGTCGAACGGGGGCAGAGTGGCGAACGTCACCGTCGCCTCCACGCCCAGGCAGTTCAACAGGACGTCGGGTCAGTGGGAGGACGGGGATGCTCTGTTCATGCGTTGCTCGGCATGGGATACGCAGCACCAGCCCCTGGCCTCGAACATGCAGGCGAGCCTGACCAAGGGCATGAGGGTGATTGCCCAGGGCCGTCTGGTGCAGCGCTCCTACCAGGACCGCAATGGCAACAACCGTATATTCGTGGAGCTGTGCCTGGACGAGATTGGCCCGGCCCTGACTCGGAGCACCGCCCAGGTGACTCGGAACAATAATAGTGGCGGCAATTCGGGCGGCGGTGCTGGGTTCGGCGAGCAGTTCGCGTGGGGTGGGGGAGCGTCCCCGATTCCCGCGTCATCGGCCTCATGCGCACCGGGACCGGCAGGTGGACAAACAGGTGCGCCGGAACAGGGCCCGTGGGTAGGGGGCGGCAATGACGGACCCGAGTTTTGACCCGTTCGCCGGGGTTGAGACGCCGCCCGAGCCTGACCGCGTGTGCCCCGAGTGCGGTGGCGCGGTCGGCATGGTGGGCCGCTGCTTGGGCTGCGGGTGGCCGTCCTGGGAGGCGTACGCATAAGCAGACGGAAGAGAGGACAAGGGTACGAGGTTCGAGACCGCCGTCTTGCGGCACCTGCGTGACCGTATAAGCGACCCCGAGGGCATGATCCGCCGGAAGACCCTACACGGGAACACCGATGAGGGCGACATCAAAAGCCACAGGGAGTCTGGTCCTGGCGTGCAAGAACGCCAACGGGTTCTCGCTCTCGGACTGGCTGGGTCAAGCTCTGCAGGAGGCGGCGAACGCGGGGTCGACTACGGGATGGTGGTCTTCCACCGTCTTGGCAGGGGCGAGGCGAACATGGACCAATTCGTGCCGATGGACTGGATACGCTCGCCCGCATCGTAGGAGCGGAGGACGTGAACAAGGAAAGGGAAGAACATGAGTGAACCGCACATCTTCGCAAGCTGTGTGCATAAGCGGGGCGGTCTCGGGCCGGGGGCAGTCGAGTGAGGTATGTGAGCCTGTTCAGCGGCATCGAGGCGGCGAGCGTGGCGTGGGGGCCGTTGGGTTGGGTCCCGGTGTCGTTCAGTGAGATCGACCCGTTCTCTTCGGCGGTGCTGGCCCGCCGGTTCCCGGACGTGCCGAACCTTGGTGACATCACGAAGATCGATTGGAGCAAGCATGGAGAGTGTGTATCAGCCGACCTTGTGGTCGGGGGAAGCCCCTGCCAGTCCTTCAGCGTCGCAGGGACCCGAACCGGTCTCGACGGTGCCTCCGGACTCATGTGGGAGTATGTTCGGGCGGTACGTGAGCTCCGTCCTCGCTGGCTTGTCTGGGAGAACGTCCCGGGAGCGCTCAGCAGTTCGGGCGGGCGTGATTTCGGATGCCTGCTCGGCGCGTTGGATGACCTCGGGTACGGTCTGGCATGGCGGGTACTGGACGCGCAGTTCTTCGGAGTGGCCCAGCGCCGCCGCCGTCTGTTCCTTGTCGGCAGTCTTGGAGACCAGCGTGCCGCAGAGGTACTTTTTGAGCCCGAAGGCCTGCGCTGGGATCATCCGTCGATCCGCGAAAAGAGGCAAATCCTTGCCGGACCGGCTCAAGGACGCACTGGAGGCGCAGATGATGGTGCCAGCTGCCTGACCCCGTGGGACGTCCAGTCGCGCAGTATCCACGACTGCGACCACGCCTGGCCTGCGCTTTACGCAGAAGAGGGTGGCGGCCACGGATGCACCTCCGTGCCCTACGCGAGCGGTAAGGCAAACTCCACGACGCTAGGCGAGGAAGAGAGCCCGACACCCAAGATCGACCATAACCCCGCCGTGTTGTGCGCCACGGACAGCGGTTCCAATTCGTCCATCGCCGAGGACCTCGCCCCCACGTTGACAGCTCATGAGGGCAAGGCCGCCAGTTATGTGACCGGCCCCTGCCCCATACGTCGTCTCACCCCCACCGAATGCGAACGCCTCCAGGGTTTCCCGGACGGATGGGCCGACATCCCGTACAGGGGGGCGAGCCACGCGCCTGACAGCCCCCGCTACAAAGCCCTTGGCAACAGCATGGCGGTGCCTGTCATGAAGTGGATCGGACAACGCATACAACACGTCGAGGGTGCTTTCCATGGCGTGGCTTGACAGGGGGAACACTGATGGTCACTTGCCGATTACGCCAAATCGACCCCAAGCACCACCAGCCGAGGACAAGCGCGAGCTGCACCCTCTCTAGGGGCTAGGGTCCTGTTTCCCGGGTGCGTGCGTCGCATCGAGGCTCCCGGGGACTGACGGCTCGGGATGCTGACCATGCTCGGCTATGCGGGACGAAGCGGGGCCGACGTCATGCTGGTATGCCGGTGCGATTGCGGGCAGGTCGGCACCAAGGCCGGGCGGAACCTGACGGGCGGACAGTTCAAGTCACGCGGATGCCAATGAGGCAGTAAAGAAAGGAAAAAGAAAGGAGGGCTGTCATGGCCGGTAGACGCGGTTACGCGAAGTTGAAAAACGACTTCTACCTGAACGGGAAGGTCAAGGAGCTACGTGTCGTCTGCCCATCTGCGGTGGGGGCGTTCGTGTTCGCCATCGCCTACTGCTCGGACAATCTGACAGACGGTCGCATCCCCGATCGTGACCTTCGTTATGTGCTCGGGGTCACCGATGAGGAGATCAACGCGCTGTGCAAGGTCGAGCTGTTGGAGCCGGACGGCAACAGCGGGTATGTGATCCATGACTACACGGAGCACAACAGCAGGCGTGACCAGGTGGAGAAAAGTAGGGAAAGGAACGCAGAAAACTACCGAAAGCGCAGATTCAACAGAGATTCAACAGCGACTCATCGTGATGAATCCGAGTTGAACCGGACTAAACACAAAAACACCAGAACACAAGAACATTTACCCGACGGTAAATCCCCCAACCCCCCAACGGGGGCCGACGCCGACCAGCAGCCCGTCAGGGAGCCGTCGTCGGATGAGACGGCCCAGTTCCGACAGTTCTGGTCGCTCTACCCGAACCACGACTACCCCGATGCCGCCGTCCGCGAGTTCAAACGCGTCCTGCGTCGGACCGGACCGGAACGCGTGAACCTCGTCGCCCTGCTTCAGGGAGCCCAGATGCTCCGGGACGAACAACGGGACCCCCGGTACATTCCCGCCGCATCCAAATGGCTCCACGATGGCGGCTGGAAGAACAAACCCAAACCGCGGGCCAGGCAGCCGGACCGGCAGGCGAGCAGGGCTCAGCAGAACCAGGATGCGAACGCCGCCCTCATAGCCCGGTATGCGCAGGAGGAAATTCCGCAGATCCAGAGAAAGGAGATACCCGCATGTTAACCCTCGCCGAAAGCACCCTCGTGCTTGCCAAGATCCGGGCGCACCACGGCAACGCACCCATCACCGACCTGGAGGCGCGCACCTTTCATGAGGAGCTTCGGGCCGAAGCGAACCTGGCCGACGCGATGGAATCCGTCAGACGTTTCTACGCGGACAACGAGACGGGCCGGTGGATGCTCAGCGGGGACGTCAACGCAGGCATCCGCCGCATCCAAGGCCCGCGAATCCCCGATGCGGTACGAATCCATGAGCTCATGGAGCAGGACGGCATCGGCATCAGCAGTCCCCGGTCAATCCCATACAGGCGGACCCTTATAGCCCAGACTCGCCAGGGGGCCCCAATCCAGGAGGCTCGCGTCAAGGCCATGAAAGCCGCCCAGCTTGTCATTGAACCGCCCAAGCCAGAACCAAAACCCCGCCTAACGGGCCACTTTATCGGCGGTGGGGTTGAGCGGCTTGGTGCCGAAGACCTCAGCAGCATGATAGGAGGCGCAAAGTGAGCAACCATACGAACCGCAAAAAGAACCCTCTGAGTGTCCGGCAAAACCTGGGTGCGGGTGGGACGAGGAACGGACGAGTAAGGGATGTAAAAGCATGTACGGGGACTATCCGGGAGGAAGTTTGAGCTACGCATCCGATCAAACCAAATCCCTGGCCGGTATCCACGAAACGGCCTCCGACCATGACATCACCCGCAGGTACAGGTACAGGCAAGCCGTCATCAATGCCATGCACGTCACCATCTCCTGGGAGTCGAACATCAAGAAGGAAGGACCTAAGTTTTGACCAGAAACCAATGCCCGATATGCGAAGGACTGCCGCGCGGACCCCTGTGCAAAGCCCACCGGCAGGAACTTGCCAAGACAATCCATGAGCTCAGGCTCGGCATGTACGAGCTGAAGCGTATGGAACGTCGCGAGGTGCGCCATAAGCCGCACGGTGAGAGAGCCGTCAGATCCGTGTTCTCGCCAACCCTCATAGACATGACCGCCGCCAGCCTGTACGACTATGCGGAGGAAATTATCCAGGACGTGGCGGGAGACATCGGCCTGTGGGCCGGCGAGGCCCTACAGCTCCTCACCAAGCTGGCCAGCAGGATGGGCAGGCTGGCGAACGCGCCTAACAGCGGACGTGACTACCGCGACCTCACTCGTACCAACCGGAAGGTCCAACTGCATATAACACCGCCTGAGGAGCGCATCATCCACGGACACTGCCTCAGCCCTACCTGTGGGGCCGAGCTGTCCGGACTGCCCGACGACACCATGTCCACCTGCAGCAAGTGCGGAAACGCGTGGGTGGTGGCCGAAGTCAGACGGGTACGCCGTGAGCGTATGGAGGGACAGTACATCATCGGGCAACCCAAGGTGGCCGCCCAGTGGGTCTGCCGGGAGACAGGGTTGGAGATCAAAAGGGGCGATGTGAGCAATTGGCGGAGTAGGGGACTGCTTCATCCTGTGGAGACCGAAACCAGGGGCGTATGGCAGTGGGCAAAACCCGAGCTGCTGGAGTGTGCCGAGGGAATGCGCCTGGCGACTTGACAAATTGTCATTTGAGTGCGATAGTTAAATATAGTTGATTTAACTGTAAGGGTCGGGCAATTGTGTCCGGCCTTTACTTTTTGTTTCCTTGCGCCTGGGATTCCGGTATCCGATCGGGCTATCTTCGTGATGAAGTAACGTGCCTCACCGCTCTCTTTATCATGAGCAGCACCTCTTCAAACCGGTTACAAAGGGCTATTACTGCTGGAGTCAACCAATCGCTCGAGTGCCCCAAGGAACATCGCGAGGTTGTCGCCGCCCGTTTGCCCCACTGGAAGCAAGACGCGAGCATCAAGCTGTGCAAAGCCCATGACGACCCAGAGACCGGGGCGGCAGGACAGCCTACGCATGACCACCTGACCACATCATTCCGCTATGGGTACATCCCCTGGGTCCCCACGCTGTTCGAACTCCTGAATAACGGCTGGCGGCTGAGCGACGCCGAATGCCAGCCAGCCTCATAAAACTTGCCCGCAGGCTTTCCTACCTTTCCCCTGTGGGCATCATTCTTGCCCGGCCGTGCCACAATTCCAATACTCGGACGTGAGCCGGGCAACTTCAACCGCGCGGGCCCTCATGGATGAGCTGCGTGAACAGACCACCAGGAACGCAACCAGTCAGGATGTCGTCGATGAAACCCGGTCGCCCATCGCCGCCGTCGTGGATGACTCCTGCTTCGGCTGATACCTGGTGGTCGACGACCTGGACGTGTTGGCCCGGATGATGATCGTCGAATACTCCGTTGTGGGCGAGCCTGTATAGCCCGCACGCCAAACCAACCCAAATGTGGGGGTCTCCGCCGTGGAGGCCCCTTTTTGTGATTCCCAAGGAGGATCAACATGGCACAGAACCAGACCGGCCCCGACAGTCAGGGCAACGACCTCATACGCGTCGGTGTACCCATCGGCGGGTATATCGCGTTCGCCCCGTACGCATCGGAGAACGTCATAGCCGATGACAAGCTTGGCAAGGTCCCGCTGGAGCTACCTGAAGGGTACCGCAAGCTTGGTCTCATCAAGGCGGACGGTGCACCGCAGAAGGGGCTCGAAGCGGGCGAGGCGACCGACCTCTGGCAGGAGGGTTACAGCATTCCCGGTGACGGCAAACGCAGCATCCAGGCCAGCCTCGCGGAGAACAACACCGCCGTGATGAAGCTGACCGAAGGCAAGGAACCTGACCAGAACGGCATCGTCTACGTGGATTCCGGCCTTCCTGCGGCAAAGGTCATCCTTCTGGCCGTCACCAAGTTCCGCAACGGCGATGAGGAACGGCTCCATGGTGTAGCCCAGGTCACGGCCATGGAGATGGACCAGGAGACCACCGGAGAGCCGCGCGGCAAGAGTGTGACCCTCGAATGGCGGCCCGACCCCTTGTTCAAGGACAAGCCCTATAAGCAGTTCGGCCCCCAGCCCCCCATCGAATCGTCGGCCCCTGAAGCCAGGCAGACCGGCTCATCCAAGTAGTCAGAAAGAAAGCAAAGGAGAACAGCGCAAATGAACCCCATCGATGAGCAGACACAGGCTGATTATGACTTCGACAATTTCGACGAGGACAAGATCATCGACGCTCTGCGAGATGAGCTGAGCGTCAAGTACATCATCCTGGAGAAGGGCAAGGCCTTCGTCGCCAAGTTCCATGACGGGAAGGTGGTCGAAGTGCCCCTGCTCTTCTCGGTGCAGGAGGTCGAAAAGCTCAGCTCCCTGGAGGAGCAGGGGGCGGTCGCGCAGCTGCGTGAACTGCTGGATGCCATGTGTGAGGACGAGAAGACGGCTCAGTTGGTTCTGGAGCATTCGTTCGCCGAGGTGCAGGACTTCGCGACGAAGTACTTCCGTGTCGTTGAGAAGATGTCCGGGGCCTCACTCCCGGAATAGCTTTCGTCGCCAGGGTGTACCACGAACACCCGGACACTCTGACGGCGACACTGAGGGGCTGCTACGGGATTGGAACCGGGCAGAAGGGGCCGGGTCTGCTGGGTGAGGCGGTGCGTCTCACCCGGCATGCCATGGCCGACACGTCCACGCCTCTGGGTGCTGAAGTGGCCGGGTGGGCCTACCCGGTCGGCATGAACGACCTGTTCCTGCTTGCGGCGTCCATCAAGGATCGGAAGACCTTTGAGAAGGCGACACCGTGGGCGGTCCAGGCGGACATCGAGGAGAAGGCCCGATATGAGGTCAGCCCGGAGGAACGGGAGCAGGCCCTCCGCGAACTCGACGCGGAAATCAAGTTCACTAGCTAGCGGCACACGCCAAGGAGACGCCATGACAGCCATCGTCGGCCAGGGGGCCATACACATCTTCCCGGTGATGACCGGTTTCAAAGCATCCGTCTCCAAAGGCGTGAAGTTTGCCGGCGAGGCCGGTGCCAAGGCCCTGGCCGACGCGTTCAAGGGCTGCGGCACAGGCATAGGGCGCACCCTCGGTAAGGAGCTCCAGTCCAGCATGGACAGGCTGACCCGGGACCTGTCCAGCACTGGTATTGACAAGCTTCGCGCGGATACGGCAGCGGGCGTCAAGCAGCTGGAAGCAGCCCAGTCCTCCCTATCCGCTGCCACGAGGACCGCAACAGAAACGACTGAGCATCAGACCGGCGTCCTGGGACAGCTCACGGCCCAGATCGACTCGTTGATCGGCAAGACCGGTAGCCTGGGCAGTGCTTTGAAGACCAGCTACTCCCTCGCATCCTCCGGGATTAGCGCAACACCTTTCATTTCATCCATCTCCTCCAGCCTGTCACTCCTAACTGGGGCCATCGCCAAGGCCCTACAGGACCTTTCCCTGGAGCTGACGAAGAGCGTAGCAGAAGTCGGGCAGGGGGTGTGGGCCGAACTCACCCGTGTAGGGACCCTCGTCGGGTCGTGGGCCACGAACCTGGTTTCGACGGTCGGGGCCGGTCTGTCGACGCTGGCCTACTCTGTCGCAGGGTTCTTTCAACCGGTGGTCTCATCGGTGTCCTCCGCAGTCGGCAGTATTGGCGCGGTTCTCTCCACGTTCTCAGGACCTGTGATCTCGGCCTTCGGGAACGTCTCGTACCAGGCCCTTGCCCTGTTCCAATCCACGGGGCAGAAGATTTCATCAATGTCCTCCACTGTTGCGGACGGTGTGGGGCGGGCGCTCCTGTCAACCGTGTCCATCGCAGAATCCGTCTCTTCCCAGGTGTCCGCCATCGCCTCACGGGCGGCTTCCGCTGTCTCCTCCGCATTCTCAACTCTCTCCTCGCAGACCTCAGCCGCGGCGGCATCCATCATGGCACCCTTGTCGGTGGTCGGGCAGAAGGCGGGAGAGTTCCTGTCCCCGGCTGTCAGCGCGGCAGGACGGGACATGACGGCTGTCGAGGGGCACGTATCTAACTTTGCGTCCTCCGCGGGAACGATGTTCCTCAATATGGGTTCCGCCATCAGCACCCCGTTCCAGGGTCTGGGGACCAGGTTCAAATCGGCTCTGTCCCCCATGATGCCGGCTGTCACACAGCTGGCATCGTCCCTCGGCGGCGCGCTCGGAGCCACCGTCGGCAAGATCAAGGGTGGATTTTCCGAGATCCCCCCAGCGGCCAAGGCGGCGTTTTCGCTCGTCATGGAGGTCGGGAAGGTGGTCGCCGAAGGCCTTGGCAAGGCGTTCGCCGTCGCCTTCTCGGGTATTGGCAAGATACTCGGTTCTCTGGCAAGCATGGTTACCTCTGCCTTGTCGGGCATAGGTAGGGGCATCGCGTCCGCCGTCAGCAGTGTGGGACAGACCGTCAAAAGCTTTGCCACCGGAGCTGTGGCCGCAGGGGCCGACAGCATAGGCGCGCTCATTAGCGATGGCTTCAGTCATATGAAAGGCATCGATGATCTCCAGGCGGCATGGAGCCGTATAGGCCAGAACCTGCAATCGGGCCTGCTCCCCAGACTTGCACCGTTGCTCAATGCCATTACCCAGGCCCTCGCACCAATCGAGGAGAAAGCCTCGGCCATAGGGGCCGCTTTGGGAGACAAGATCGGCCCGGTAGTGGACTGGCTGACCGACAGGTTCCGCGGATTCGGCGAGAACTCCGACGCACTCACCGGCAAGCTTGCATCACTCAAGCCGATCCTGGGGCCGCTCACGGCGGCATTCGTGGCCCTCGGCTCCGAAGGGCTCGCAGGCCTGCTCACGCGGGTGCCGGTAGTCGGCGGTATGCTCGGCGGCCTCAATGGACCGTTGAAGATTCTCAGCGGGCCGGTCGGCGTACTGACCGCAGCCGTCATCGGACTGGCCGCGACAGGCGGTGACATGACGGCGTTTAGTGGACAGGTGTCCAGGATGGCGGACGGCATCGCTTCGGGAATACCCAAGGCGGCGGAGTCGTTCGCTGGGATGGTGCCCGCCATCGTGCGCGCACTGGGCACGGCACTACCGGCGCTCTTGGATGCTGGAACCAGTCTCGTCAACGGTCTGATTTCAGGGGTCATGAGGTCTTGGCCGACACTGGCGCAGTCGTTCGGCGAGATTCTCGACAGCCTCGTGTCGGGACTGACACAGAGCCTCCCCGATATGGCGACCGCCGCCACTGACCTGATAAGCATGCTCGCACAGGGACTGGTGGACGCGCTGCCCGCTATCACCACGGCGGCCATGACCATCGTCAAGACCCTGGCCAAGGCCATTGCGGACAATATGCCCGCCATCATCACTGCGGCGACTACGCTCATCAAGGGCCTGGTCGATGGATTCACCACAAGTCTTCCGCAGCTTATAGAGGCGGCCCTGACCATCGTCAAGAGCCTGGCCCAGGGAATTGTGGACAACCTGCCCTCTCTGATTGAGTCAGCGCTCAAGCTCATACAAGGCCTGATCGAGGGAATCGACCAGGCTCTGCCGCAGCTGGTGGACGCGGCCTTGGACATCATCGCAGCCGTGGCCCAGGGGCTGATCGACAACCTTCCCCTGATCCTCGAAGTCGCCGTGCAATTCGTGGAAGCCTTGGTGAGAGGAATTGTTGACAATCTCGACAAGATCATCGAAGCCGCCTGTCAAATACTCGAAAATCTGGTAACGGGACTTATCAACAACATGCCAGAGATAACAGAAGCTGGACTCAAGATAATCTGGGCGCTCGCCGTTGGACTTATCAAAGCCATCGCTTACATCCTCGATGCGGTTGTCAAGATAGTCGAGGCCATATGGAACGGCATCCTCAACGCGGACTGGGGCGAGGTGGGCAGGAAGATCATCAACGGCCTGGTTGATGCCGCGCTCGCCCTCGGCGAATGGTGCGGTCAGATGTTCGGCAATGTCAAGGACTGGATCCTGGGCGCGTTCAGCGGTGCGGGTTCCTGGCTGAGCGACATCGGCAGGAATGCCATCGAGGGTCTGTGGCGGGGCATGGAGAATGCCAAGCAGTGGCTCAAGGACAGGATTGCGTCCGTGGCCGATTGGATACCCAAGTGGATCAAGGACCGTCTGGGCATCCACTCGCCCTCACGGGTGATGGCGAAGCAGGTGGGTCCCTTCATCCCCGCAGGCATCGCAAAGGGTGTCGAAGATGGCGCTCCTGCGCTCTATGACTCGGTGACCCAGATGGCTGACATGGCCGCACGTAAGGCCAGGTCTACGGTCGTCGCCATGCGGATTGGTGCCAGCGTCTCGGCGGATGGTCCGTCCTCCCAGGGCGGACACCCAGGCAAGGGGGCTCCTGCTTTCGCGCAGGAGGTCAACATCACCAACTATGGGGTGAGCAACCCCTTCGTCGAAGGCACCATCCTCGGTCGCCAGCTGGCGGCTGCGGCGATGCAGACGGTAAGGAGTCAATGATGGCTGACGCGTATCTCTACGACGGTGACCGTACGGTGCGATTCCATGGGGGCCGGTCCCGGCCTCCGGATGGGCGCGGCGTGATGATCGCCAAGGAAGGCATCGAGGGGTGGCTGTCCACCCCGCCGATCAAGACCGAGCTGGTGGAACGAGCATGGGGCAACGGCGCACACGATGTCCCCGCGGACGGTATCTCGTATTCCGCGCGCACCGTTACCATCCACATCGACCTTGTAGGCACCCTCCGTTCCGAGCTGCAGGCCCTGGCGCGGCAGGTGAACTCCATGAGCGGTCGAATGCTACGACTGCGAGTGGCTGACGAGGGCGAGGACACGTATGTCGAGTGCTATCTGCGCTCGGAGTACGGGTCGGACTGGAGCCGTCAGCTGCTTTCAGGCACGCTCACCTTTGTGTGTCCGAGACCTGAACGTCTGGCTTGGGAGGCGCAGACTGGACAGATCGTCGCCCCTGAGGCCACGCCTGGCGGGCTGTCGTACGGCGATGGGGGGCGTGGACTTGCATACCCGCTGGATTACGGGGTGCAGTCTGCCGACCAGAGCAGGCTTCTGTTGCGCAACGCGGGCACCACCTGTGCCTACCCGGTACTGACGGCCAACGGTGACTGGCCCGATGGTCTCCTGTTCATGTGGGGCAAGGGCGGCGGCCTTGAGTGGAGGGGGCGCGTGAGCCCAGGCGTGCCTCTGGTTCTGGACTGCCGTTCGCAGACCGCCACGATGGGCGGTGTGGATGTCAGCAGGGGACTGGTGCGGCGCGGTTTCCCCCAAATCGAGCCGGGCGGTGACATCATGCTTCGTCTGCTGAGTGCAGGCGGCGGCTGGGTGGACGTGCTTACGTGCGACACCTACATCTGACAGGCAAGCGAAATACATATAGAGGAGGTTCTTATGGTGACGGCTTTGGGTGTTGCCCAGGACGTAGATGGCAACGGACTTGATGCGTTGACGCACCGCCGCATCCTGGCGGCGCACTACGAAAATACGGGCGTGGTCGAAGGGCTGGAGGTGTCCGGCGACTCCGGACTCCGGTACAAGGCGGCTTCCGGGGTGGCTGTATGTTCCGACGGCCTGGCGGACGGGTTTGTGGAGGCGTACTGGCCTGGCGGGCCGACTGAGGAGGCTGTGTCGGCGGGAGACAGCGCCTACCCACGCATCGATACCGTCTACCTTTTAGCGGACACCAAGGCTGGCGGCCAGGTGAGCCTGCACGTGGCCGAAGGGACACCGTCCGCATCAACCCCGATGCCTGACCTGCCGTCAGGTGCGTTGCCGCTACGGTCCTTCGTCATGCCAGCGGGTGCGGCCTCCACGATGTCGGCCACATATGCGCAGAGCATGGAGTACGCCATCCCCTACGGAGGGTCGCTGGGCAGGCTGGGCTACGCACAGCGGACGGACACGGACGGCCTGCAGTGGGCCAGCATGGAGCAGCACCAGTTGTCCCTGACGACAAGCCGGCTTTCCACGGATCGCCTGGTGGACGTGGTGTGGGCCTACAGGGCGTCCACGTCGGGCGGGATAGGTTCGTTCGTGGCGAACCTGTACGTCGACGATCAGCCGGTCAGTGACGGCAAGGACGAATGCGCGGTGTTTGAACCCTGGGCGCGCCAGTCGTGCCGCTGGCGGGTGGCGTTGGCGGGCGGGGACACGCACAAGGTGCATGTCGCCATCAAGCCTGCTGTCAGCAGGCCGCGCTGGTGGTGGAGGGGGTTCCGGTCGCTCGAAGTGACCGATGTGGGGGTATCCAGGTGAGCTGGAGACACTACATCTGCGACGCCCGCGATGGACGGATCGTATGCCCCATCGACATCCCCAGCTTCCAGTGGGAGTCCAGTGGGCGGCAGCAGAGCTTCAACACGTCGACCAGGGAGATGGGTGACCGGTCGGCCAGTAACCTCACCGTCCCCTGGACGGCGGTCCCGGCTGACGACCCCATCGGGCGGAACCGGATGCTGGACTCGACCAGGCGGGCCCTGTGCGTGTGCTGGAAGGATGACGACACGGATGACCGGATAGGCGATCCCGTCCTATGGGGAGTCATCGGGGCCCGCCAGGACAGACAGTCCGATACCAGCTTCCCTCTTGAGTCACCTTTGGACATGCTGTCCGAGCGCATCGCGGTACGCGAGGGGACGTTCAAGGACGGATACAGCACCGACACGGTAAGTTACAACGGGCTCTCGTATCGGGCCATCATGAGTGACATCGGGCTGCTGGCTACGAGCCGCAAACAGGGTGGTGAACTCCCCATCGACTGGCCGTACGCGAACGAGAAGGGAACCAGGGAGAAAAGTTCGCTCCACGCATGGAACGTCCAGAACAACAAAGCAGACAAGCTCCTGACTGACATAGCCAATCTCGTCAACGGCCCCGATTTCGCCTTCGAACCCTATCTATCGGACCAGCAGCACATCCGGGTCAGGTTCGTGGCAGGCTCGGACGCCGACCTCGGACTTTATGCCGGAGCAACCCCCATCGAACTGACCTACTATCCAGGCACGGGCCATCTTAATGACCTCCAGGTGTCCCACGCCGCCCCGATTCAGAGGTGGTACGCCAGCGGTGCGGGAACCGATGAGGCGACGATAACCGCATATGCGGAGGACATGGCCGAGGTCGTAAGCCGCATGGACCCACAGATACTGCGTGAAAGCGCATACTCGGACACCGACACGGAGAACGTGGACGTGCTCAAGGACCATGTGCGGTCACGCCTTGCGGCGAACAAGCGCAAACTCATCCAGATATCGGCGGACATCGACTTCTCCGACACCGCCGCAGGTGGGATCCGTTGCTCGCCCGCAACCCTGCGCCCGGGAATGCCGGCCACACTCCACATTGGTGGCTTCCCGAGTCTGCTGGACGGCGACTACCCCGGAACGATCATGAAGATCTCTGGCAATCAGACCACAAAGGCACGAATCACCTTCGATGTCATGGACAACCCGATCCAGTAAGGAACAGGAATGGTATACCACCCAAACCTCACACTCAGCCCAATGGAACAGGTGCTGGCCGCCACCACCGACGCGCTCACCTCCTCGTCCCATCAGCAGACGAGTCTCTCGGCGAGCACCGCCTGGCATAACGTTGATGGTTCGCGGACCTTGGTAGGCCCCGCAGCGGGGAGCGAGGGCATCGTGCAGTGGGTGGGGGACACGACCGCCCCGGGGGTTCCGTCCGGCATCGATGTGGAATCGGCGGCGGGCATGGTGATGGTGTCCTGGGACGGCACCCTTGAGGGCGGTGTTCCCGCCGATTTCGACCATGTGCAGGTCCTGGTGGATAACGTGGAGGCGGGCAGAATGACGGCTCGTGGCACGCTGGCCCTAGGCCCATACGAGGTCGGGTCTTCGCATTCGGTTTCCGCTGTGGCATGGGATGACGCGCACGGTGAGGACGGCAGCCCCGCCCCCAACGGCAGCGAACCCACCGCGCCCGTACAAGTCGTTGTGTCGGGTGCCGACATCGACCCGGAGCGTCTGGGCATCGAACGCACCAGGAGCGAGACGCCGCCTCAAGGCGAGGGCAAGAACCGCGGTGATCTGTGGATGCAGTACGGGACGGGGGATAAGCCGGCCCTTGTGGCCGAGTGGTGGTGGGACGGGTCCGAGTGGGAGCCGATTCCGGTCGCCATGTACTTGGACCAACTGTCCGCACGCGACGTGCAGGTGGATGCGGCGGTCATCGGCCTGCTGTGCGCGGGTATCATCCGGTCAGGCTCGTTCACCACGGCTGATGGGCTGGTGGGCTTCGACAAGTCGGGCTTCTGGGCCAAAGACGAGGACGGTAACACTCTGTTCAAGGCGACCGGGGATGGCGTGCATGCGGTCGGTGGGTTGCAGACTGCTTCGAGCGGGGACCGTGTACAGCTGAGCCAGACACTGATCCAAGGCACCAAGACGGGCGGGCTGCAAGGCATCGGCGACGACAAGACGCACCCGTACTGGCTGATATGGGGGACCCATTCGGACGAGTTCGACCGTCTGTCGATGGGCACCAGCCCGCAGCAGCCCCAGTTCACGGCTGTAGCGAGCCGCGAAGGCGACTCAGCCTCGATGGTGGCGGGCAGAGTGGACCTCGCCGGGGGCAGCATCAACATGTATACGTCCAGAGTGACGGTGAATGAACTGCCTGCCGGGTTCAAGGACTACAACCCTTCCTCCTACCTGGGCTGGTCTGCGGACTACGAGGACTATAACGGCGCTACCCGCCTGTACAAGAGGGCCGGGGTGTACTTCCTGGAACTGAACATCAAGGTGAGGACAGGGGTCGTTCCCTCACAGAAGACCATCCCCGTGGTGCGCCTGGACCCGTCGATCATGCCCGACCACAGCCTGGACGTGCTGGCCTACGGCACCTCGTACGCCATGGGCCGCTTCCATGTGTTCGGACCAGGGGAGAGCCAGCCGCAAGGCACCATCAGCATCGGTACCGCGAATACGACCGCCAACTTCTTCAGTGGCCAGATGTTCTGGGCGGAGGCACGATGAATGAAGTGCTGATCGATCTGGTGGAGAACCTGGTGTCTCCCATGCTGATACCCGTCCTGACCGGTGTCTGCGGCTGGCTGCTGAACGGGCACCGCAAGGAGGAGGAGCGGGACCGTGCCGTGGAGGCCGGGCTACGCACACTCCTACGTGCCGAACTGCTGGAGATCCATGCCAGGTACGTTCCCTTGGGCAGTATCCCGCTGGTGGCCATGGAGGAGGTGGAGCGCATCTACCAGGCGTACCACAGCCTGGGCGGCAATGGGACGGGCACGAAGATCTATGAGGAGATTAAGGTCCTGTCAACCGTGGGCTGACCAGTCCCTTCCTCCATGCATGCCACTCCGTCCGGGTGGCTTTTCTTTTATCCCTTTGAGAGGAGGTCGTATGCGGCTGCCGAGATTGAAGACCGTCGCTCTGTTCTGCCTGACCTTGCTGGCCGTGGTCGCGGTCGGTGCGGTGGTGGTGGCGGCGGTCAGGCTGACGTTGTCGTGGTATGTGGGACGGCTCCTGGCGTTCTGCCTGGCGCTCATGTTGCTTACCGCCTGACCGCGTTCACGCGGTTCCGTTTTTGTTCGTGCCGCCCGCCTGGGTGGCGTTTTCCTGCGAGGAGGTATCCATGTCCTACCAGGACATTACCCAGTACAATGCCGCCTGTTTCACGCCCGGCAGGCCGTATGGCATCACATCCATCACGATCCACTGGTGGGGCGACCCGAGCGACGTCCCCACTTTCGATGGCGTCATCCGTACGTTCACGTCCGGTGCGCGCGGCACGTCCGCCCACTATGTGGTCGAGGACGGGCGTGTGGCCTGTCTCGTTGCCCCGGGTGACCGCGCCTGGGCGTGCGGGGACGGCGTGGGCGTCGGGTCGGGCGGCAACGACACGAGCATCTCGATAGAGTGCAACCCCCGCCAGAGCGACGGGGATTACCGGACGGTCGCCGAACTGGTGCGGGACCTGCGCGCCGTGTACGGGGACCTGCCCCTGTACCCGCACAGTCGCTGGTTCAACACCCGGTGCCCCGGCACTTATGACCTGT
Source organism: Bifidobacterium sp. M0307 (assembly GCF_016100445.1). Lineage (NCBI taxonomy): Bacteria > Bacillati > Actinomycetota > Actinomycetes > Bifidobacteriales > Bifidobacteriaceae > Bifidobacterium > Bifidobacterium sp. M0307. The sequence goes on along the minus strand of NZ_JACFSL010000001.1, from coordinate 1,034,348 downwards.
CCAGGATCGACCGGATCGCCCGGGGCCTGCCTGACACCGGACATACACCCCCCGCCCTTATGGGCACGTCCAAGGTCCGGCCCGGCCTCGCCGCCCATGTCCACTACCGGCTGCATCGGCAGGGCGGAGACTGGCTCGACGAGGTGACCGACTACGGGCCGGGCGACGAGGGGTTCGCTGGTCTACCCTGCTCTGCCCACGACCTGCTGACCGTGCGCGTGGATGAGGGCAACCTGCGCTACCGGGTCCACATGCTGGGCGGAGACTGGCTCGACTGGGTGGACCGCTCCGACATCAACGACACCGTGAACGGGTGCGCGGGCGTGCCGGGACATGTGATTGACGCAGTGCAGCTTCACTACGCGACACCGGCAGGGCGCACCCTCGCCCAGGCCTGGTACCGCAGTCAGACCGCCGCCCGCCAGGGATGGCTGCCCACCGTCTGCGATGACGGCACCAGCTATGGCGGGGATACCTTCGCGGGCATGTTCGGCGAACCTCTGGACCGCCTCCAGATCGCCATCAGTGACGGCAACCCCTTCTGACTGAGAGGAGACACTCATGACCGACCCTGAGACCATGCCCCGGCACGCCGCTCCCTGCCTGCCTCGGTCGCAGTCAGGCCTCGCCAACTGGGCCAAGGCCGCCGCCGTACGCGCGGTCAAGACCGCAGCCCAGGCGGCCTTGGCGGCTGTACCCGCCAGCGCCGCGACCATCGGCACGGTGGACTGGTCCCTGGTGGCCGGCACCGCTGCCCTGTCCGCGATGATGAGTCTTTTGACCAGCATCGCCGGCCTACCCGAGGTGGATTCCGGTGCCAGTGTCCGGCAGATGGCCGGCAGATAGATTGTGCCCTCGGTCGTCCGGCCGGGGGCGGAAACAATAGGAGGATAAATGAAATCAATGAATGGAGGTGATCCTGGTGGCGAGTGTCTCAAAGTTCATTGAGCGCATGAGATATTGGTGCGTGCAGGCCAACATGGGCTATTCGCAGTCCGACCGGTGGCATTTCGATCCCGCCGCCGGTAACTGTGACTGCTCTAGCCTGGTCATTCACTGTCTACGTGAGGCCGGTTTCGACACCGGTTCAGCCAATACGACCAGGGATTTGAGTGCGAACCTCACCGCTCGCGGCTGGGCGAGGGTGTCAAACGACGGGAATCCCTATCCGGGTGACATCCTGCTCAACGATGCCAACCATGTGGCCGTGTACATCGGCGGGGGCCTAATCGCCCAGGCTTCCGTCAGCGAGACCGGAGGTATCGCCGGTGCCCCCGGCGACCAGACCGGTGGTGAAACCAATGTGAACAATTACTATAACTTCCCGTGGAACTGCTACCTGCGGTGGACGGGGAACAACGATTTACAAGGAGAAATTGATATGCCAGTGAAGACTGATCCGATCAACTGGGACGGCATGAACACGACCGTGGAGTACGCTCTGCAGGACATCAAGCACAAACTGGATGCCTTGGGCAATGCCCAGAACATCAGCGATAAGATCTGGTTCGGGCCCGGCAACGGTGTCCTTGAGGAGACCCCGCTGTATGCGCTGCGGGAGATTCGAAACAGCGTCAATTCCAAACTCAAGTAGACTGACTCTCCCGGCGTTCTGTTACACGATGGGGGTCGGGTAGCTGTACGTGCACCCTCGCTCCGGGAGACCGGAGCGAGGGTGTTTTCTGCGTTTAGGAAGCGCTGAAAGAGGGTAATCAGCGTTCAATGGGGGCCTGTTTGATGGTCAGCCGGCCTTCCAAGAGCAGTTTGTGCAGCAGGTTCCTGCCGTGGTCTTCATTGTCGAGAGTGGTACCGTAAGCGGTGATGAGACGATTGACCTTCTCGAACATCTCCTCCTTCACGTCTTTCCCCTGGACCGTTTCATTTGAGCGGTTCTTGTTGTAGTAAAAGACCAGGTGCGTATCGCTCTCGTAAAGGTTCACCTCGTCGAATATGGCCTGGAAATACGAGTAGTCAGCATCGCCAAGCGAATGCCCGAAGAACTTGATTACCCCCGTCGCACTGCCGGGGAACCCTGCAACGTAAGGGTGGACCAGCGTTTGGTGCGGTCTGCCGCTCAGTGCCATGAGTCGGTAGGTCTTGGTGAATTTGACCGTGCTGGTGTAGTAGGGCTGGCCCAGACCTAGGTCCTTACCGTCCATACCGAAGATGATGTTGTGGTTTTCCGCCAGCCCATGGACGTTCAGCATGTCAGATGGGATATCTGAGGATGTCGGTATTGGCTGCGTGTAGTTAAAGTTGAGCGCGGTATCTTCTCCGTCGAGTTCTTCGCATGGTATGTTTTGCGTGGATTCCCTCTGATTGAGATGTACCCGGTCGGCCGCCAGCGTATTTAACAGCTTTGCGGCTTTGACCGCGTACCAGATGTTGTTTTCCTGTTGTTTTCTCAGGTAGTCAGCGAATATTTCCTCAAAACGATGCAGTTCCTCCAAGAGGACGGACAGGATTGAGGCTGGGTCCCCTTCCTTTCCGGTCAGGTACACATCTCGTGCGAAGAAGTACACTGCTCTCTCAGCTGTAGTTTCTATGCCAGGCCAATTCGGGTATCGCATGGAACGTATATGCTGCATGTGTTTTGAGCAGGGGGTAACCATGGTCCCCGTTCCGTAGTCCACCCATGTTCTGATGCACTCCTCGACGTCGTACCACGTTCGCTCCTGTTCATCCTCTTTCAGGATGTAATCCCACGCGGTCAGACCCATCTTCTTGAGCACGAGTGCTGAGCCATCCTCATCTGACAGCTCGCCATACGGTTCGTCCGGGCTTTTGCGTAGCGACGCCGAGTCCACGTCCCACGTCAAGGACGCTTTCTCCATTAGCTGGTCTCTTGGTTTCATGAAATCAGTGAAGGCTGACTTCAGTCCGCATTGAAGGTCGAATCCGTTGCCGAGAACCAATAACTGGTCGTGCTTGCCCACTGCTGACCCCTTCCTCTTCATCTCCGGTGGCGTCGTTGCCGGCTCTACCGTGCGTCCCGCATGGTAGAGCATACCCTCGCGCGAGAACCCGGGGCTGTCACAGGGGCCTTGCGGATGTGCTTTTGCGTCGTTGACAGATCTCAGGGACTGACGACGTATCATCCGGGTACGGTCTACTCCCTTCGATGATGTTTCACAGATACCCGACAACCATCCCGACTACATCCCCGCTCCTCCGACCAGAGGGCACGACTCATGGCCCTCATACACAAGCGCCTCGACCAGATTATCGACCAGGAACACCAGCTGTGGCTGACCAGACAGGAACGCGAACGCCTGGCCGGACTGCACCAGCAGGTGAAAGCGGACATCGCCTCCATCAGGTACGGGGCCAGGGAGAGCGAGGTAATGAGGCTGGAGCGCAAGTATGGAACACACCGTTGAATTTCGTTTTGCCGATTATGGGTCACACATTTGGTTTGTTGGTCTCGGAATCTACATACAGTAAAACCCCTGCTTCCCTGTTGGGAGTAGGGGTTTGAGGTGGGGTGGCTAACGCGGCTCGAACGCGCGACCTCCTGAACCACAATCAGGTGCTCTACCGACTGAGCTATAGCCACCATGGAACGAACACGTCACACGAGTCCGTACAACAAACGATAACTATACACGATATCCGGATTTGGCACGCCGGGATTCCAATCTAAGTTCAGGCATCCAGAGGGGGGAAACGGTCCACGCTATGAATTGTCGCCGTAATCATAGTGATTCGGATCAATCACTGGTTTCCAAGGCTGCTCTTATCGGGGCATAATCTGCAATGAGGTCGTCCAGGCTTTTGGCCGCGTTGGCTGGGCTGGTCGAGGGAAGATTCACCATGGTTACATCGAGCCCGATGGCATCGAGAGCCGGCTGGCAGTAGCGGGTGTAGAGCTGCCCCGCCTTCCGTCCTGTGGTGAATACAGTACGGATGGGGGCCGCAGTCAGGATGCTGCTGATATCGGTGGGGACTACGTCGGTGATGCTGGCGTCGCTGGCTCCATGGATGTCACATTCCTGGATGACGTCCCAGAGGGCTATATGATGCTCGAGCGCAAACCGCCGGCGTACGTCGGGGTCCGGTTCAGGTACAGGGCTGTCGAAGAGAGCGGCCAGTACCGGCCAGAAACGGTTGCGTGGGAACATGTAGTAAAAGCCGGCCTTGCGGGACATGAGGCTGGGCATGGAACCGAGAATCAGCACCTGAGACCGTGAATCCCACACCGGGCCGAAACCATGGGTCACATGTTGCATTGATACCGTCTCATGATGGGCGGTCGATGATGAACCCTGTTTGCGGTGTGTTTGCCGTGAAGGAGCCATACAACAGTTCTACCCTCGCATGAGTATTTCGCCGGGGTAGGGAAGAGCGCGTCAAGGAAAAGTGGCACCACGGTGGGCTGGGATGCCACCCTAGTATTAAAGGAACAGCCCCACTCCATGAAGGGCGGATGTGATTGGCCCGGCAGTTCCGATGGTCACCAAGAAGACTACAAGGCTGGCTATGCTCTCGACCATGCCTACCTGCTTGATGGGGATACGTCGCTTCCTGGCGATTGCAGGCAGTGCTGCGGCGCGAATCACCAGTATGAGCGCCGCGAACAGGGGCCAGAATCCGACCTCGGGCAGGATTAGCGCGGCACCGATTGTCAGCATCAGATTCCATACCACGGAGGCCACCGTGCACCATAGGTGCTTGCGCTCGCGAACCAGGGACTTCACATAAAGAACCGATCCGAACTCGGTATAGGCGAAGATAAGCGTAGCCACCAGACCGACTGGGGGAAATGCCTGTGCGGGGAAGAGTCCTCCGCTGAAGCAGTTGACGGCTGGATTGGGTGGGCAGCCGAAGTATCCGCCAGGGGAGTGGGTCGTCTGTGACTGGGGGCCGGACCCGAGCGAGTAGGCAATCAGGCATAGTGTGCAGGCGGCGATGATGGATACCAGGTTGTTCCACCAGGACCGCTCCACACGTCTCCAGGCGGCCAGGAAGGTCAGGGCCGCCAGGACCGTATATAAAGGAACCCATCGCAGAAGACCGGGTGTGGTAACCAGCAGGGCAAGACCGAAAACGCCGGTCACGGCTGCATAGGCGGCAACGGGAGGCAGGAAGCGTTTGGACATGCGGGAGGTCAGCCACCGTGCGGTGGTGAATTCCATGCAATAGCAGAGGACCCATGCAAGAAGCAGGAGGAGGTTGCGCCAGGAGACACCTCCCATGAACGTTCCGGCCAGTGGCGGCATAAGGGCCATGGCCCATGCACCAGGTTGGTTCGGGATCCACCGGCGGAGCGTATTCGAACGGGTGCCGGTTGGTTTCCGGTCGGACTGTTGGGGCTTGGCAAGCGTAGCCCCTCCAACGGCGCTCGCGTGACCATTGCTGCCGCTTGTGGTGTCTCTTTCCGGTCCCTGGTTCATGGTCTCCACCATATGCCTTCGCGGGATTCCGAACAAGGAAAAGCCTCGCGAAACGCTTCCTTACGAGCCGACTGCCACCTAGTCTGGAATCGTCATCAACCAGTCGATTCTGGAGGTGCACAGCAATGGGCGAGGTAAGAATCAAGCGGGTCTACGAGGAGTCGGACAAGGAGGATGGGGTCAGGATCCTGGTGGACCGCCTCTGGCCGCGAGGGGTCAGCAAAGAAGCCGCGGCCCTGGACGGCTGGCTCAAGGATGTGGCACCGAGCCCTGGCCTGCGTACATGGGGAGCGGGCTTGTCCCGCGTGATGGTATACTGATAACTTGTGTGTGCCGGCAGCATGCCTTATGTCACAGGTGTGTGGGCCGGGATATCCCCAAGTCCGTGGATTGCAGACAGTAATGTCCTGCAGGAGGGCAAGGGGCCATCGGGCCGGTGGACAGTGGCTGATTTCTCCCGTCTGTTCGGGTGACTGTGGCTGCAGTGTGGCGGCCTCACAGAGGAACGAACAAGAGTGACACCTACTGAATCGGAGAGAATCAGTTGCCAACAATTGAACAGCTCGTCCGCAAAGGACGTAAGGCCAAGCCTCGCAAGTCGAAGACCTTGGCACTGAAGGGCAGCCCGCTGCGTCGTGGCGTCTGCACCCGTGTGTACACCACCACCCCCAGGAAGCCGAATTCGGCACTGCGTAAGGTGGCCCGTGTCCGCCTGAGCTCCGGTGTGGAGGTCAGCGCCTACATTCCTGGTGAGGGTCACAACCTCCAGGAGCACTCCATCGTGCTGGTGCGCGGCGGTCGTGTGAAGGATCTGCCCGGCGTGCGCTACCACATCGTGCGCGGTGCGCTGGATACCCAGGGAGTCAAGGATCGCAAGCAGGGACGTTCCCTGTACGGAGCAAAGAAGGCCAAGTAAACCATGTCACGTAAAGGACCAGCCAAAAAGCATCAGCTCCTGCCCGATCCCATCTACGGTTCGACCGTGGTGGCCCAGCTGATCAACAAGATTCTGCTTGACGGCAAGAAGTCCATCGCCGAGGACATCGTCTACACGGCCCTGGAGCAGGTCAAGGAAAAGACCGACCAGGAGCCTGTGGCGGTGCTCAAGCGCGCCCTGGACAACATCCGTCCCAGCTTGGAGGTTCGCAGCCGTCGTGTCGGTGGCGCCACCTACCAGGTCCCCGTTGAGGTCAAGCCCAACCGTGCGAACACGCTCTCCCTGCGCTGGCTGACCGATTACAGCCGGGCCCGTCGTGAGAAGACCATGTCCGAGCGTCTTGCCAACGAGATTCTCGATGCTTCCAACGGTCTGGGCGCAGCGGTCAAGCGTCGCGAGGACACCCACAAGATGGCCGAGGCCAACAAGGCCTTCGCCCACTATCGCTGGTAATCAGAAGAGAGCGAGAACACAGGATTATGGCACAAGACGTGCTCACGGACCTGACCAAGGTCCGCAACATCGGCATCATGGCCCACATCGATGCCGGCAAGACAACGACGACGGAGCGCATCCTCTACTACACCGGCGTCAACTACAAGATTGGTGAGACCCACGACGGCGCCTCCACCATGGACTGGATGGACCAGGAGAAGGAACGTGGCATCACGATCACCTCCGCCGCCATCACGGCCTTCTGGAACCGTCAGTCGCACGACACCAAGGACACCTTCCAGATCAACATCATCGATACCCCCGGCCACGTGGACTTCACGGCCGAGGTGGAGCGCTCCCTGCGCGTCCTCGATGGTGCCGTCGCCGTCTTCGACGGCAAGGAGGGCGTTGAGCCCCAGTCCGAGACGGTCTGGCGTCAGGCCGACAAGTACGGCGTGCCCCGCATCTGCTTCATCAACAAGATGGACAAGCTGGGTGCTGACTTCTACTACTCGGTCGACACCATCAAGGACAAGCTGGGTGTCAAGCCCCTGGTCATGCAGCTCCCGATCGGTGCGGAGAACGACTTCCACGGCGTGGTCGACCTGATTCGTATGGTCGCCTACTACTGGAAGGACGAGGCCGATCTGGGTGCCAAGTACGACACCATCGACATCCCCGACGATCTCAAGGACAAGGCCGAGCAGTACCGGACCGAGCTCATTGAGGCCGTCGCCGAGTCCGACGAGGCGCTCCTGGAGAAGTACCTGGGTGGCGAAGAGATCTCCGAGGAGGAGATTCGCAAGGCCGTTCGTAAGATGACGATCGACCAGACCGCCTTCCCGGTCTTCTGCGGCTCCGCCTTCAAGGACAAGGGTGTGCAGCCCATGCTGGATGCCGTTGTCGACTTCCTGCCCAGCCCCGAGGACATTCCCGCCATCAAGGGCTACAAGGTTGGCGACGAGTCGGTTGAGATGGACCGCAAGCCCAGCGTGAACGAGCCCTTCTCGGCTCTGGCCTTCAAGGTTGCGACCCACCCCTTCTACGGCAAGCTGATCTATGTCCGGGTCTACTCCGGCAGGATTGCCCAGGGCGACACCATCCTGGATTCCACCAAGGGCAAGAAGGAACGCGTCGGCAAGCTCTTCCAGATGCACTCCAACAAGGAGAATCCGGTCGACGAGGCCATCGCCGGTAACATCTACGCCTTCGTCGGTCTCAAGAGCGTCACCACCGGTGACACCCTGTGCGACGAGAAGGAGCCGGTGGTGCTGGAGTCCATGACCTTCCCCGATCCCGTGATCGAGGTGGCCGTGGAGCCCAAGACCAAGGCCGACCAGGAGAAGATGGGCGTCGCCCTCCAGAAGCTCTCCGAGGAGGACCCCACCTTCCAGGTCAAGACCGATGAGGAGTCGGGCCAGACCCTGATTTCCGGCATGGGCGAGCTTCAGCTCGACATCCTGGTTGACCGCATGCGTCGTGAGTTCCATGTGGAGTGCAACGTGGGCAAGCCCCAGGTCGCCTACCGTGAGACCATCCGCAAGCCCGTCATGAACCAGGAGTACACCCACAAGAAGCAGACCGGTGGTTCCGGTCAGTTCGCAAAGGTGCTCATGAACTTCGAGCCCCTGGACACCACCGAGGGCGAAACCTACGTCTTCGACAACAAGGTCACCGGCGGCCACATCACCAAGGAATTCATCCCCTCGGTCGATGCTGGTGTGCAGGAGGCCATGGAGTCGGGCGTTCTGGCAGGCTTCCCGGTTGTGGGCGTCAAGGCGACCCTGACCGATGGTCAGATCCACGAGGTCGACTCCTCGGAGATGGCCTTCAAGATCGCCGGATCCATGTGCTTCAAGGAGGCCGCTCCCAAGGCCAAGCCCGTGATCCTTGAACCCATCATGGCTGTCGAGGTCCGTACTCCCGAGGAGTACATGGGCGACGTCATGGGCGACATCAACTCCCGCCGTGGCTCCATCCAGTCCATGACCGACGCCACCGGCGTCAAGGTCATTGACGCCAAGGTGCCCCTGTCGGAGATGTTCGGGTACATCGGCGATCTCAGGTCCAAGACCCAGGGACGCGCCATGTTCACCATGCAGATGGACTCCTATGCTGAGGTCCCCAAGGCCGTCAGCGACGAGATCATCAAGGCCCAGCGCGGCGAGTGATTCGTCAGGTCCGCCGACACGGCGGACCGCACCGTCAGGCGTTTTCTGTCACCAGTCAGCGCTACACTCTTGTAGCGCTGACTGGGCGGAGGGCATAACTGGCAAAGAACCCAATTACCCAGTAATATGTAGCGAGTGCTCTGTGCGTGGTTCGTGCAGGCAAACTACGAACGTCCAGGAGGACAAACACAATGGCAAAGGAAAAGTACGAGCGGACCAAGCCGCACGTTAACATCGGCACCATCGGCCACGTCGATCACGGTAAGACCACCCTGACCGCGGCCATCTCCAAGGTGCTGCACGAGGAGTTCCCTGATGTGAACCCTGAGTATGATTTCGCCGCAATCGATGCTGCTCCGGAGGAGAAGGAGCGCGGCATCACCATCAACATTGCGCACATCGAGTACCAGACCGAGAAGCGTCACTATGCCCACGTTGACTGCCCCGGCCACGCTGACTTCGTCAAGAACATGATCACCGGTGCCGCCCAGATGGATGGCGCCATCCTCGTGGTCGCCGCCACCGATGGCCCCATGGCACAGACCCGTGAGCACGTTCTGCTGGCCCGCCAGGTCGGCGTGCCGAAGATCCTGGTTGCGCTAAACAAGTGCGACATGGTCGAGGACGACGAGCTGATCGAGCTGGTCGAGGAAGAGGTCCGCGACCTGCTCGACGAGAACGGCTTCGATCGTGATTGCCCCGTCATCCGCACCTCCGCCTACGGCGCTCTGCACGATGATGCCCCCGATCACGACAAGTGGGTTCAGACCGTCAAGGATCTGATGGATGCCGTCGACGACTACATCCCCACCCCTGTCCACGACCTGGACAAGCCCTTCCTGATGCCCGTCGAGGATGTCTTCACCATCTCCGGCCGCGGCACCGTGGTGACCGGCCGTGTCGAGCGCGGCAAGCTGCCCGTGAACTCCACCGTGGAGATCGTCGGCATCCGCGACACCCAGTCCACCACCGTCACCTCCATCGAGACCTTCCACAAGCAGATGGATGAGGCCGAGGCTGGCGACAACACCGGTCTGCTCCTGCGCGGCATCGGTCGCGAGGATGTCGAGCGTGGTCAGGTTCTGGCCGCCCCCGGCAGCGTGACCCCTCACCACAAGTTCGAGGGCGAGGTCTACGTGCTGACCAAGGACGAGGGTGGACGTCACTCGCCGTTCTTCTCCAACTACCGTCCTCAGTTCTACTTCCGCACCACCGACGTGACGGGTGTCATCACCCTGCCCGATGGTGTCGAGATGGTCCAGCCCGGCGATCACGCCACCTTCACCGTCGAGCTGATTCAGCCCGTCGCCATGGAGGAGGGTCTGACCTTCGCTGTTCGTGAAGGCGGCCACACCGTTGGTTCAGGTCGAGTGACCAAGATCATCGACTAGTAGCTGTACTCGGGCGGGATTGATTCCCATCCGAAACTGAAGGGTCCGGTGCGCTTCGGCGTTCCGGACCCTTTGCCTTGCTTAGCCGGTCGTACGCGGACTGCCGATAGGGGAGATTGCCCCGAAGGTTCGTGTGTTCATGCACCGTGGCATAATAGGCGAGGATTCAACGCGAGCAGGTCATCCCCATGGGAGGGCCGTTTGGGAGCTGGAGGAACGGGCCGAGCGTCGGCCCTTGCGGATTCCCGCCCCAGTCATTCATGAGATAGGTGGTATCAAGGTGGCACAGACTTCAAACGACATCAAGAACGGATCGGTCATCAACCTGGACGGCAAGCTCTGGACCGTCATCAAGTTCCAGCATGTCAAGCCCGGCAAGGGGCCGGCCTTCGTCCGCACGACCATCAAGGATGTTCTTTCGGGCAAGATCGTCGACCGTACCTTCAATGCCGGTATGAAGATGGAATTCGAGACGGTGGACAACAGGACCATGCAGTTCTCCTACCGTGATGGAGACGCTTTCGTCTTCATGGATATGAACACCTACGATCAGGTCAACATCCCCGCCAGCCTGGTCGGGGACCAGGAGAACTACCTGCTTGAGGGCACGGACTGCATCATCAGCTTCCATGACGGGAACCCCCTTTCCGTGGAATTGCCGGCCTCCGTGGTCCTGACCGTGACCGAGACGGAGCCTGGTGTGCAGGGCAACCGCTCCAATGCCGGTACCAAGCCCGCCACGGTCGAGACCGGAGCCGAAATCCAGGTTCCCCTCTTCGTCGGGCAGGGTGAGAAGGTCAAGGTGGATACCCGCGACGGTTCCTACCTGGGCCGCGAGAACTGAGCCGTACGAATAGATGGCACGTTCCACAGCCCGTAAGCGGGCGCTGAACACTCTGTACGAAGCGGATGAGAAGGGACAGGATATCCTGTCCCTGCTCGATGAGCGCATAGCCCATCCAGGGGCCCAGACACCCCTGCCCGACTACGCCATCCAGATTGTCCGCGGCGTTGCCGAGCACAAGAGGAGTATCGACGCCACCCTTGATCGTCACTCGACCAGGTGGCCCCTGGGCCGGATGCATGTCATCGACAGGAATCTCCTGCGTATCGCGGCCTGGGAGATGCTCTACAACCCTGAGGTGCCCGACAAGGTGGCGATAGACGAGGCGCTTTCCCTGGCGAAGAGTCTGTCGGACTCTGATGCCCCATCCTTCATACATGGCCTGCTCAGCGCGGTTCAGCAGGAAAAGGATGAGGAATCCGAGCATGAGGAAGCCGAGACGGTCCGTCGCCAGGAGGCTTCCAGGATTGCTGACCTGGCACTTGCCGAGGCCGACAAGGCAGAACAGGAAACCTCCCGGATAGATGCCGAAGACACCCATGAGTCCGAACATCAAGTTGATGGTTCGGCGGGTAAGGGTGATGGCTTCGATCCAGATGTTACGACGAACGAGGACGAGAACAATGGTCTTCAGGGTGAGGAAGTTTCCCTTGCCGATCTGACTTTGACCATGCCGGAAGAACTATATGGTGAGTCTTCCGACCAATAGACCATCGTGATGTGACATGGCTCGCCGATACTGAACGTGCGGTGGCCTGGCGGATACAGCCGGGCTATCGCACGTTCCTGTTTGTATGACCTGTCTGCCGTCGTCCGTTTCGGCCCATCGGACCGTGAGGAACCGCAGCGGATGCAGAAGTGAAAAGGAACCGTGCTGCGCGGTTCGGATGCGTGGTTGTTATCCACGGGTCTGACTAGTGTGGTTTCGAATATCCACGGTAATCAAGGGGGTTCGGTGAACCTGAAGGACACCAACGCCATCACCTCCGATAGCCGTTTTTCCAATCGGGCCTTGCTCATCCTTGAGGATGGGGAAGTGTACCTGGGGAGAAGCTTCGGAGCGGTGGGCACTACCATAGGTGAAATTGTTTTCTCGACCGGGATGACGGGGTATCAGGAAACCCTGACGGATCCCAGCTATGCTCGGCAGATCGTCGTACAGACCTTCCCCCACATCGGCAATACCGGTGTCAACGACCAGGACGGGGAGTCGGACAGGATCTGGGTGGCTGGATACGCGGTCCGGGAACCCAGCCCCAACGTCAGCAACTGGCGGGCCCGGGGCGGTCTCCATGACCAACTGGTCGATCAGGGCATCGTCGGTATCAGTCACATAGACACTCGCCGGCTCGTGCGGCACTTGCGTTCTGCAGGTGTTATGCGGGCCGGCATTTTTTCAGGCCCGAACATCATGCTCAACGATGGCGGCATGCCCAGAACCATGCAGGAACTCCTCGATGAGGTTCGTTCGGCCCCCCAGATGAGTGGGTCCCACCTGACCGGCGAGGTCAGCACGGATGGATCCTATATCGTCGAACCGGTCGGAGACCATGAGGGGAAAGAGCCCGTCTGCACGGTGGCGGCGGTGGATTTGGGAATCAAGTCCATGACACCTTACCGGCTGGCTGAGCGTGGGTGCAGGGTCCACGTGCTTCCCGTAGATGCCACCATCGAGGAGATACGGGCCCTGGGGCCTGACGGGGTCTTCTTCTCCAACGGTCCAGGCGACCCTTCGACCGCAAACGAAGAGGTGTCGCTCCTCAGACAGGTCCTGGATGCCGGGCTGCCCTTCTTCGGGATCTGCCTCGGCAATCAGCTCCTGGGGCGTGCTCTGGGATTCGATACCTACAAGCTCAAATTCGGTCATCGTGGCATCAACCAGCCGGTCATGGACCTGACGACCGGCAAGGTGGAGATAACCGCCCACAACCACGGATTCGCCGTGGACGCCCCCAAGGGCGAGCCGGTTCCGGCCCCTTACGGAGACGGTCGTTATGGTCGCGTCCGCGTCTCGCACATCGACCTGAACGATGATGTGGTGGAAGGACTGGAGTGCCTTGACATTCCGGCTTTCTCGGTCCAATACCATCCGGAGGCGGCGGCCGGGCCGCACGATGCCTCCTACCTGTTCGACCGGTTTGTCGATCTGATGCGGAACGCCAAGGGAGGGAAGGCACATGCCTAAGCGGCAGGACATCCATTCGGTCATGGTCATCGGCTCCGGCCCCATCGTCATCGGTCAGGCTGCCGAATTCGATTACTCGGGAACCCAGGCTTGCCGGGTCCTCAGGGAGGAGGGAATCAGGGTAATCCTGGTCAACTCCAACCCCGCCACCATCATGACGGATCCCGAGATGGCCGATGCCACCTACATCGAGCCCATCTCCGTTCCCTTCCTGGAGCGCATCATCGCCAAGGAGAAGCCTGATGCCATCCTGCCCACGCTGGGCGGGCAGACGGCCCTGAACGCTGCTGAAGCCCTGGGCAAGGCCGGTGTGTTGGAGAAGTACGACGTTGAGCTGATCGGTGCCTCCCTTGAGGCCATCGACAGGGGAGAAGACAGGGAACTCTTCAAGAAGGTCGTGGACGAGGCCGGTGCCGAGTCCGCCAGGTCCCGAATCATCCACACCCTGGATGAGGCTGATGCCGTGGCCGACGAACTCGGCTACCCCCTGGTGGTGCGTCCATCCTTCACCATGGGTGGTCTGGGATCCGGCATCGCACATGATCAGGAGGAGCTTCACCGAATTGCCGGTGCAGGCATCCACTATTCGCCCACCGATGAGGTCCTGCTTGAGGAGGGCATCGAGGGGTGGAAGGAGTATGAGCTGGAGCTCATGCGCGACCGCAATGACAATGTGGTCGTGGTCTGCCCCATCGAGAACGTCGACCCGGTCGGTGTTCATACGGGCGACTCCATCACCGTGGCTCCTGCTTTCACCCTGACGGACCGCGAGTATCAGAAGATGCGCGACATCGGCATCGCCATCATCCGTGGTGTGGGTGTCGATACCGGTGGCTGCAACATCCAGTTCGCCGTCAATCCCGACAATGGGCGCATCATCGTCATCGAGATGAACCCCCGTGTTTCGCGGTCCTCGGCCCTGGCCTCCAAGGCGACCGGGTTCCCCATCGCCAAGATTGCGACCAAGCTGGCCCTGGGTTACACCCTGGATGAAATCGAGAACGACATCACCAGGTCGACCCCGGCCTCCTTCGAGCCGACCATCGACTACGTGGTGACCAAGATTCCGCGCTTTGCCTTCGAGAAGTTCCCCGGTGCAGACACCACCCTGACCACCTCCATGAAGTCTGTGGGTGAGGCCATGGCCCTGGCCGGCAACTTCCAGGAATCCCTGGGTAAGGCCATGCGGTCCATCGACAAGCGGCATATGACCTTCGACTGGGACGGTCCACGCCCCGACCAGGCCGAGGTGGACCGTCTCCTTGAGCTCATGCACACTCCCACGGAGCATCGCTATCTGCAGATCCAGCGGGCGCTCTGGGGTGGGGCCAGCATAGATCAGATATTCGAGGCCACCAAGATCGACCGCTGGTTCCTGGAGCAGTTCAGCCTGATCAACCAGCTCGCCATGGAGATCCGTGGCAGTGAGTTCCTCGATGATGATCTCCTGCGCCGGGCCAAGCAGGCAGGGCTGAGCGACCTGCAAATATCCCATCTGCGTGGTCTGGGAGACCAGGGGGAGTCCGTCATCCGCGAGCTGCGCGGTGCCTTCGGCATCCACCCGGTCTATAAGACCGTCGACACCTGCGCGGCCGAGTTCGATGCGGCAACCCCCTACTACTACTCCTGCTATGCCGATGAGTCCGAGCTGAGGCCCAGGGACCGTGAGGCGGTCATCATCCTGGGTTCCGGTCCGAACAGGATTGGACAGGGCATCGAATTCGACTACACCTGCGTCCACGCGGTCCAAGAGCTGGGCAAGGACTATGACACCATCATGGTCAATTGCAACCCCGAGACCGTCTCCACCGACTACGACATGTCCGACAGGCTCTACTTCGAGCCCCTGACCTTCGAGGATGTACTGGAGATTTACCAGGCCGAAAAGAAGATGGGCCCGGTCAAGGGCGTCATCGTCCAGCTGGGCGGCCAGACCCCGCTATCCCTGGCGGCCAGGCTGAAGGCTGCTGGTGTGCCCATCCTGGGCACCAGTCCCGAGTCGATCGACCTGGCGGAGAACCGCGAGCTCTTCGGCGAGGTTCTGAAGAAGGAACACCTGAACGCACCCAGGTATGGCACGGCCCTCTCCCTGGAGGAGGCCCAGGAAGCGGCCCACGGCATCGGATATCCGGTACTGGTCAGACCCTCCTATGTGCTGGGAGGCAGAGGCATGGAGATCGTCTATGACGATGCCCAGCTGGAGAAATATGTTGACAGGGCCCTGCAGGAAGCCAAGGCCGATACGGTCGTCTCCGGCCGCCTGCCCTCACCCCTCCTGATCGATAAGTTCCTTCAGGATGCCATAGAGGTTGATGTCGACGCCTTATACGACGGCAGCGATCTGTATATCGGCGGCATCATGGAACACGTGGAGGAGGCCGGGGTCCATTCCGGTGATGCGGCTTGCACCCTGCCCCCGTCCACCCTCTCCGACGACCAGATCGAGCGACTTCGCCAGGCCACCAAGGCCATCGCCGAGGGGTGCGGGGTCCGGGGCCTGATCAACGTGCAGTACGCCTTCATGGCCAACACCCTCTACGTCATCGAGGCCAATCCCCGAGCCTCCCGCACCGTCCCCTTCGCCTCCAAGGCCACCGGCACCGCCCTGGCCAAGGCGGCGGCCCGGATCATGGTGGGGGAGACCATAGCTCAGCAGCGGGCCAACGGTCTCCTCCTGCCCCTCCAGGACGGGGGTACGGTCCGGGTCGGGCAGCCGGTGGCGGTCAAGGAATCGGTCCTGCCCTTCAAGCGCTTCAGGACACCGGTCGGTAGGACGGTTGACATCCTCCTGGGGCCCGAGATGCGTTCCACCGGTGAGGTCATGGGCTTCGACAGGGACTTCCCCCACGCCTTCGCCAAGAGCCAGTCGGCTGCTTACGAGGGCGGTCTGCCCACCTCCGGGGTGGTCTTCCTCTCGGTCAATGATTCGGACAAGCGCCAGCTGCCCATGCTGGCCGCCCGACTCCAGGAACAGGGCTTCACCATCTGCGCCACCGAGGGAACGGCATCCGTCCTGCGCAGGTACGGGATTGATGTGGCCGTGGTGGACAAGATCACCGCAGGTTCTGCCGACCAGGCATCCGGCCCCGGTGAGGATGATGGTGTCAGGCGCATGGGAGGAAACCCCGTCCAGCTGATTGAGGAGGGGCGGATTGACATGATTCTCAACACCCCGAGTTCCAGGGATTCCCGCTCCGACGGTTATCTAATTCGAGTCTCGGCCATCGCGGCGGATATTCCCCAGTTCACGACCATCACCGAGTTCTCTGCCGCCTTGATGGCCATCGATGCCGTCAAGACGGGCGACTACGAGGTGCTGAGCATCCAGGAACACGCCCAGCGTCTTTTGGAGCTGGAAGGTCTGGGCCGGTAGGCCGGAGCCTGGTCATAGGACCGGAACCGAACCGGTTGGTCGTCCTGCACCGATGAGGTAGGGGCAGGACCGGATGATTGGTTTGCCACGGGGACCGGGAACGGATGGGCAGTGCCCCGATCCGTTCCCGGTCCCCGCTATTCTGGCTGTGTAAGTGCTCATCAGGGCCGTCTGCGGAAAGGAAGATTCATGTCAGCTAGCAGTGACGCCGTCAGGGAATCAGATCAAGAGATTCTCACCCAGGGCAAGGGGCGTAGGAGGCTGATTGTCCTGACCGGTCCGACAGCGGTCGGCAAGGGGACCGTAGAGGCGGCACTGCGCGCGGCACATCCGCAAATATGGGTTTCGGTCTCGGCCACGACCCGCGCACCCCGCCCGGGTGAGAGCAACGGTATTACCTACTGGTTCATGGATGAAGAGGAGTTCGCCCGGAAGGACAAGGCCGGCGAGTTCCTTGAAAGTGCCCTGGTGCATGGCATGTCGCACTACGCCACCCCGCTCAAGCCTGTTCTGGAGCATATGGAGGCAGGGGTGCCCACCATTCTCGAAATCGACCTTCAGGGGGCGCAGCGGGTACGTCAACGCGCCGAGGAGCTGGGTCTGGATGTGGTCTATGTCTTCCTGGCCCCGCCCACCTTCGACGATCTGGTCATCCGGCTGAACAAGCGGGGGACCGAAAACGAGGAGCAGCGTAAAAAGCGTCTGGAGACCGCCAAGGTCGAGCTGGCGGCAAAGGACCAGTTCGATGTGGTCGTCGTCAATGACTCCGTGGAGAAGGCCTCCGATGCGCTCTGGCAGATTATCAGCCGGGAGTATGACCTTCCGGCCTGATATGCGGTGATTCGCGGTCAGGGGCGCAGGGTTCCCGACCGTCTGCCCCGGCCTGCGCGGTCCCCGCTCTCCGAGAGCGATATTGCAAGTGCCGCACTGGTTTCCGAATACCGGTGCGGCACTTGCAATATCGGGTTACTGCGCAATCACTCCAACCCGGAGAGCCTGTTGATCAGTTCAGGGTCCCTGGTGGCGCCCTTGTCGGCGGACCTGGCGAAGGCCGCGTACGCCTTGAGGGCCAGGGAGACCTTCCTGTCGCGGTGGGCCACATAGCCGTCGCCGGCCTCCACCTCCGCGCGTCGTTGACTCATCTCCTCATCGGTCAACTCCACGTCCACCTGCCGGTTGGGGATGTCTATGCTGATCATGTCGCCGGTGCGAATCAGGGCAATGGGTCCCTTGTTCGCCGCCTCGGGGGCGATGTGCCCGATGGAGAGACCCGAGGAGCCGCCGGAGTACCGCCCGTCGGTCAGAAGCGCCACATCCTTGCCGATACCCTTGCCTTTGACGAAGGAGGTCGGGTAGAGCATTTCCTGCATACCGGGTCCCCCCTTGGGACCCTCGTAGCGGATGACCAGGGCCTGGCCCTTCTTCAGGGTGCCGTTCAGAATGACCTCGACGGCCTGCTCCTGGGACTCGACCACCAGGGCCGGCCCGCGGAAGTTCCATATCTCCTTTGGAACACCGGCGGTCTTGACCACACACCCGTCGGGTGCCAGATTGCCCCGGAGAATGGCCAGACCGCCCTCCGTTACCGCAGGGTGTTCCAGGTCGTGGATGGCTCCGTGGACCCTGTCCGTATCCAGGTCGTCCCATTCCTTGGACTGGTTGAAGGGCTCGGGGGAGGTGATGTGCCCGGGTGCCGCGTGGTAGAGCTCCTTGGCCTCATCCAGGCAGGTGGGGCGCATGATGTCCCACTCTCCGAGTTTGGATTCCAGGTCGGGGTAGTCGATGGAATGGGTGTTCCTGTGCAGGGCGCCGCCCCGGTCGAGCTCGCCCAGGATGCCGCAGATGCCCCCGGCCCTGTGGACATCGGATATCTCCCAGTCGCCTGACGGTGATGCCTTGCAGATACAGGGGACCGTATGGGAGATGCGCTCGATGTCGTCGAGGGTGAAGTCCACGTCGGCGGATTGGGCTGCGGCCAGAATGTGCAGGACCGTGTTGGTGGACCCTCCCATGGCCACATCCATGGTCATGGCGTTCTCGAAGGCCTCCTTGGTGGCGATGGCCCGGGGGAGTACCGATTCGTCGTCCTCCTGGTAGTACCGGTTGGCGATTTCGACCACCATCCTGCCGGCCTTTTCGAAGAGCATCTTCCTGGCTGTGTGGGAAGCCAGGGTGGTGCCGTTGCCGGGCAGGGCCAGGCCCATCGCCTCGGTCAGGCAGTTCATGGAATTGGCGGTGAACATCCCTGCACAGGAGCCGCATGTTGGGCAGACGGACTTCTCCAGGGCCAGGATCCCCTCGTCGTCGACGGCGTCGTCGGCCGAAGCGTACATGACGTCGATCAGGTCGGTGTTCTCCTTGACCGTTCCATCAGGCATGACCGTTCGGCCGGATTCCATGGGGCCTCCGGAGACGAAAACCGTCGGTATGTTAAGCCGCAGTGCCGCCATGAGCATGCCAGGAGTGATCTTGTCGCAGTTGGAGATGCAGATCAGGGCATCGGCACAGTGGGCGTTGACCGAGTACTCGACGGCGTCCGCGATGATGTCCCGGGAGGGAAGGGAGTACAACATGCCGGTGTGGCCCATGGCGATGCCGTCATCGACGGCTATGGTGTTGAACTCCCGGGGAATGCCACCCGCTGCCTGAACGGCCTTGGAGACCAGTCGGCCCACCTTGTTCAGGTGGACGTGGCCGGGAACGAACTCCGAGAAGGAATTGGCGATGGCCACGATGGGCTTGCCGAAGTCCTCACCCTTGACGCCGGCGGCACGATAGAGAGCACGGGCGCCCGCGAACTCACGTTCCTTCATCAACTTGGCTGATCTCATCTGCATATTCTTATTCAAGTGACCGGGCCAGGACCGTGCCGGAGCATGGCCGCATAGTGGAATACGGCAATCTTCGTCCGGATGTGAACACTCATTCCGAATATCCAACCTGAGCGGTAGAATCGTGACCGATTGAACGGTTGTTCATCCACTTGAATTGGAGTATGAACTTATGGCATTTGGCACCGAGCCCCATCCACAGGGATTTGCGAATCCTCCCATCGACGATCTGATGCAGCACGCCGATTCGAAGTACGCCCTGTCCATCTTTGCGGCCAAGCGCGCCCGCCAGATCAATTCCTACTTCACCCAGCTCAACGAGGGCCTGCTGCAGAACGTCGGCCCCCTGGTCGAATACCAGAACCAGGAAAAGCCCCTCTCCATCGCCTTCCGCGAGATCGATGAAGGACTGCTGGAGGAGACCCTGGGCGAGGATGATCTGAGCGAAGGCAACTGAGTCTGCCCTTATACACCGGTATATACGGGGAAGGCTCGGGAATCGAAGCGTCCCACGGCTGAGTCGGTCGTTCACGCAGAAAGCAAGAGGTGGTTGTAATGGCAGAGCGACGGTTGATTTCGGCTGAATCCGTGACGGAGGGACATCCCGACAAGGTATGCGATCAGATTTCGGATGCCATCCTCGACGATCTGATAGCTCAGGACCCCCACTCCCATGTTGCTGTGGAGACTTCTGCCGCGACCGGGCTTTTCCTGATTTTCGGAGAGGTCTCCTCGCAGGGCTATACCGACATTCAGAGCCAGGTTCGTTCGGTCCTGCGTCGGATCGGATACACCTCTTCTGAAATTGGTCTGGACGCCGACTCCTGCGGTGTCACCGTATCCTTGAGTGAGCAGAGCCAGGAAATCAACCAGGGCGTGGCCCGTCTGAGCGGAACCCAGGAGAGCGCGGCCACCCGTGAGGAGCGGTACGAGTCCCAGGGGGCGGGCGATCAGGGCGTCATGTTCGGATACGCCTGCGACGAGACCGACACCCTGATGCCCCTCCCGATTTATCTGGCGCATAAGCTGTCCTACCGCCTGTCCCAGGTTCGCAAGGAGGATATCGTCCCCCACCTACGTCCCGATGGGAAGACCCAGGTCACCATCGAATATGACGAGAACGACCGACCGGTTCGCGTCGACACGGTTCTCATTTCGACCCAGCACGACCCCGAGGTTGACCACGACTGGTTGCTGGACCAGCTTGTGGAGCATGTCATCACCCCTGTCCTTGACGAGGTGTGCGGTGATTCCATCGAACACCAGGGATACCGTATCCTGGTCAATCCGACCGGTTCCTTCGTTCTGGGCGGTCCTGCCGCTGACGCTGGTCTGACCGGTCGCAAGATTATCGTCGATACCTATGGTGGGGCTGCCCATCATGGTGGCGGAGCCTTCTCGGGCAAGGATCCGAGCAAGGTCGACCGTTCCGCGGCCTATGCGGCTCGCTGGGTGGCCAAGAACATCGTTGCCGCCGGTCTGGCTCATCGCGTCGAGGTCCAGGTGGCCTACGCCATCGGGGTGGCTGACCCGGTGAGCGTCAATGTTGAGACATACGGCACCGAGGAGGGGGTGACCCGCGAGCGGATTCAGCAGGCCGTCCGCACGGTCTTCGACCTGAGGCCCGCCGCCATCATCGATGAGCTTGACCTCCTCCGTCCCATCTATTCGAAGACCGCGGCCTATGGGCACTTCGGACGTAACGATCCCGATTTCACCTGGGAGCGGACCGACAAGGTCGATGAACTCAAGGCCGCCGTCGGCATGGACAGGTAAGGACCACAAGGAATCCACGGACCACGATGCACTCCTGGAGGAACCTGGGGCGGTCGTGGTTCTTTCGTATCAGGGTCTGGTGTAGTCGATGAGGGAGCGGGGGCAGGCCCTTCCCGGGAGGTGCCGATTCCGCATCAGGATTTTTGGAGGCACGAATAAGCGTCGGTGCGGATATCCTGGAGGCAGGCCGCCCACCGGGTCATGAACCCGGCATTACAAGAAGCACGTCAGGAGGTCGGAGCCGATGAGTGAGGCTGATGCCCAACAGCTTGTCCTGGATGGTCTTGCCCAGGGGAAGCCGCGCAAGCCACGCGTTGCAAGGCGCCGAACCCCTGCCGGCCAGGATCCGGTGGCCCAGGTGGTCCTGAACGTCCAGGCAACCCACTTGGGGGGCACCTTTGACTATCTCGTCGACCAGGATCAGGACAAGGGTGCACAACCTGGGTCCCTGGTCAGGGTCCGCTTTGGACGTCAACTGATCAACGGGGTGATCTGGGGGCGGCAGTCGACCAGTGAGGTTCCCGAGTCGTCCCTTCGCTACCTGGAGCGTGTCATCACCCCCCACGCCCTGGTCTCGGACTCCATGCGGGAAGACATCACCCTGATAGCGCGGGCCTATGGGGGTACAGAGGCCAATATCCTCCGCCTGGCCGTACCCCCCAGGGTGGCACGGATAGACAAGGAGCAGCAGCTGGTTCCAGGTCAGCCCAGGCTGGCCTCCGACACTGACTGGGTGGCTGGGCTGGACCGGGCTGCAACCGATGCAAGGGCCGACCTGAATCGGGATTACGACCGTCTTGAGGAGTTTGACCAGGCCCTGCAATCCGATGGGTTCTCCGCCTTCCTTGCCGATATAGGGCCGGGGCCAGGCCGTGCCGAACACCTGGCAGCCTGGTCCCTGGCCGCTGCCCTCTTGTCCGGGAGGTCGGCCGTTATGGTCCTGCCGGATATGCAGGTGGTTGAGCGCCTTTCCGCTGCCTTGCAGGCCTTGGAACTGGTGCCTTTCGGTCCTAGGACAGGAGGCGGTGGCGACCCCGGCGGGCCGGGTTGGGCAGGGGACTACACCATCCTGGATTCCTCCATGGCCCCGGCAGAACGATATCGGTCCTATCTGGCCCTGGCCTCCGGTCAGGTTCGATGCGTCATCGGGCTCCGTGCGGCCATGTATGCCCCGGTGGAAGGTCCGGCCCTGTTCGCGGTCATGGACGACGCGGCCTATCAGAGTGCCGATGGGATGATGCCCTATGCCAATGCCAGGGGGGTTCTGAGGCTCCGGGCCAAGTCCCATGGTGGCGTCTTCCTTGCCCTGGCGCGGTCAAGGAGCGTCCGTTCCCAGTGGGAGAGTACTCCGGAGGCCGAGGAGGTTGGCTCCGGCGTTACCGGACCGATTCGTTCTTTGGACTCTGCACACACCCCGGGTAGGGACCGTCTGCCCTGGATCAGATGGCTGAACAGGGAGGAACTGTCCCGTCTGGCCGACCCCACAATCGGTGCCAGGGTACCCCACACCGCAGTCGTCGCACTGCGGAAGGCCTTGGATGATGGTCCTGTCCTCTTGTCGATTCCCCAGGACGGATACAGCCAGGCCCTGAGTTGTGCCCGTTGCCACCACCAGGCTCGTTGCCCGCGCTGTACAGGACCACTCCGCTCCGACCGTGAATCTGCACCCCGTTGCGCCTGGTGTGGTGCAGCGGCCACCAACTGGAGTTGCCCGAACTGCGGTGGGGAGCGGCTGCGAGTGATCAGGGTCGGGGCGGCCGGAACAGCCCAGGAGCTGCGGATGCTCTTCCGTAACGTCCCCATTCTCATCTCTTCGCCGGGGCAACCCCGGGGGCCGGTCTTCGAGGTGGATCAGAAGCCCCGGTTGGTCATCGCCACACCAGGGGCCGAGCCGATTGTGATTCAGCGAGGTAGGGGTGACGGTGATGGTGATGCTGCCAGGCAGGACCCTCTCCCCGAGGCCCATCGGGCAGGATACACCGCCGTCGCCATACTGGACGCGTGGACCAGCCTGTATGCACTGGGTGTGGATGCCCGTGTCGATACCCTGTCGTCCTGGATGCGTGCGGCCTCCCTTTGCCGGTCCCGCGATAGTGGGGGGCAGGTCCTCCTTCTGGGGGAGACGGACCCTCAGCTGGCCCAGGCCCTGGTTACATGGAGGAGCCCCCTCCTGGCCGGAGCCGAGCTGGAGGACAGGCGCATGACGGGAATGCCTCCGTCCTGCTCCCTGGCTACGGTCTGGGGCGGACGCAAGGCCGTTATGTGGATACTGGACCGTATCGGGGCGACCACGGGTGAACTGTCCCTGCTTCGGACCGAGGAGGGCGAGGTTCCATCCATGCTGGGCCCCGTACCGATTCCACCCCCGAAGACCCTTGCGGCCAGGCAGCTGGAGGGGACCCAGGATCGTGTCCGGGCCCTGGTCCGGGTCCCCTTGGAGAAGCGTGACTTCCTGGCCGATCGACTCAGGGAAGGGCTGTCGGAGTACTACGCCAAACGAGGACGTGAGGAATTGAAATTCCAGATGGATCCCAAGGATCTGACGTAGCGAATCCCGGGGTCTATGAGGCGTGCTTGCATGGGAAAGACGATGAGGTGCGAGGAAGGTGACGTGAACGATGATTGGATGGCCCGGAGAGGTTGAAGTGCCCACTGATGTCATCCTGGCCGATGACCAGGCGGAATCAACCAAGGGCAGGCCCATCAGGCAGGTCATCTTCGACTTTGGCAACGTCCTGATCTACTGGAAGCCCGAAGCGGCCATGGTGTCCTGGTACGGCCCTGAGGCCATACGGGACATGCTGGATAACGACAAGTCCGGTTTCTTCGATGCCAACAACATGATGGACGGTGGCGCGCCATGCGCGCAGGCCCAAGCCTGGGTCCAGGAACACCATGGTGCCCCCTGGGATGAGATGTTCACCTATTACTGCGACAATTTCGTTGATTCGCTGACCGGTCCCGTTCCCGGTGCCAGGGTATTGGTCAAGGATCTCAAGGCCGCCGGGGTCGGGGTCTGGGGTTTGTCGAACTGGGGCACCGAACTCTTTCCCTACGCATGGGGGCAGTACCCCATTCTGCATGAGCTGGATGATCTGGTCGTATCCGGCCCCATCCATATGCGTAAGCCCCATCCGGATATCTATCTTCATGCCCTTGAGCGGTTCGGCATCAGGGCAGAGGATGCCCTCTTCGTGGACGACAAGGGGATGAATGTGGTTGCGGCCAACAAGGTGGGTATCAGGAGCGTCTGCTTCACGGATCCCTATAAGTTGCGGAACTTGCTGATTGAATCCGGGCTCGACATTCCCCGGGTCCGGTAAAAGGTACGGTTGTTCTCGCGGGCCGATTCGTATTTTCGGACGCGACAGGTTATGGAGGAGTGAATCCACATGGTGATGAGGTTATTGTTTGCGGGAACACCTGATGTGGCCCTGCCGTCCCTGAGGCTTCTGGCCGGCGACCCGGAGCACTTCCAGGTGATGGCCGTCCTGACCAGGCCCGATGCCCCCAAGGGGAGGGGCCGGAGATTGGAGCCGAGTCCGGTGAAGGCGGCGGCCTTGGAACTTGGCATTCCGGTCATCGAATCCGACCCCGGGGAGGCCGACTTCATCGACACGATCCAACGGACGGGAGCCGAGTATGCCGCCGTCGTGGCCTACGGGAAGATTCTGAAACGACCGGTTCTGGATGCCATGCCCGGTGGCTGGTACAACCTTCATTTCTCCCTCCTGCCCCAGTGGAGGGGCGCTGCCCCGGTCCAGCGTGCCATATGGTCCGGCGAGACGATTACCGGAGCCACGGTCTTCCGGCTGACTCCGGGCATGGACGAGGGGCCCATCCTTGCCCAGTCCACGGTCGAGATCGGGGCCCACGAGACGTCCGGGCAGCTCCTGGAGCGACTGGCCGAGGATGGTTCCCATCTGCTTGGTGCGTCGCTGGAGGCCCTGGCCGAGGGGCGGGCCCTTCCCATTGAGCAACCCCAGGGTGCCTATGAGGTGGCGCGGAAGGTCACCAGCCAGGATGCCCATATCCGCTTTGATCGGCCCGTATTCGCCCCGGACCGGCAGATTCGGGCCTGCACCCCCAATCCCGGTGCCTGGTGCCGGATTCACGAGGATGGGGAAAGCGGCAACCGGATAACCCAGGTCCAGGTGATTGAGGCCGCACCCGCCCAGCCGGACCAGCCGGGCCTGCCCGAGGACCTGAAACCCGGTCGTCTGGGAATGAGCAAGAAGCATATTTGGGTGGGGACCGCTTCGGCACCCCTGGAGCTGCTGCAGGTCAAAGCGGCCGGGAAGAAGGCCATGAAGGCCATCGACTGGGCCCGTGGTGCGCGGCTTGAGAAGGATGCCTTCTGCGACTGACGGGTTGCAGATGGGGATGAATCCCTGATGGGAGGCTGCTGCACCGGTATGCGGAACCAAAGGTCCGAGTGGGTCTCTGGTCCGGCTAGCATCTTGGGAGAGCACAGTCGGATTCACAATGGGGGCCGAGGAGGATACGGTGAGCAGACAGGACAGTGGGATTGCCGGTGACGCCCTGAAGGACGACGGTTCATCACCCTCCGCTTCCGAGGGAGATGGTCCGGGAAATCAGGCCGCGGTCATGGATGCCCTTAGGGAGCGTAACCACGCCCTGGCCCAGGCCCTGAATCGGGCGGGTAAGGAACTGACCAAGGCCAAGACACGGCTGGCCCAGATGGCGTCGCCTCCCTTGAACTTTGCCCTGGCGCTGGGAGTGGATTCGGTCTCGTTCGATGAGATGGGTGTCCAGCATGCCTCCCTGGAGGTGTTTTACGGGTCCCGGCGTATGGTCCTGGCCCTGGCACCGGGGGTGAGGGCCGACAGAATCAGACCCGGACAGACCCTGTTGCTTGACGAGAACATGGTGGTGGTACAGGTGCGTGACCAGGCGACCACCGGACCGCTGCGCCAGGTCAGCCGAATCATGGACTCCGGCATATTGGAGGTCAAGGATGCTTCGGGCGCCTCAAGCCTGGTCGGGCGTTCAGGTGCCCTGATGGATGCCGACCTGAGTGTGGGGAACCAGGTCATGGTCGACCCCGCAGGGCAGCTGGCCCTGTCGTTGGTCCCGGAGCATGAGCAGAACGACCTGGTCCTGGAGGAGGTGCCGGATGTCACCTTCGCCGACATCGGTGGCCTGGACAGACAAATCGACCGGATTCGCGATGCCGTCCAGCTTCCCTTCCTTCACAAGGATCTTTTCCGCCGCTTTTCCCTCAACCCACCCAAGGGTCTTCTCCTTTACGGTCCTCCCGGGAATGGGAAGACCATGATCGCCAAGGCCGTGGCCAACAGTCTGTCCAAGGGGTCGGGCACGCCGGGTGTCTTCCTGTCGGTCAAGGGGCCGGAGCTGCTCAACAAGTTCGTAGGGGAGTCGGAACGGCTCATGCGACGGATTTTCGAACGGGCCCGTCAGCGGGCCGGTCAGGGCGGTCCCGTCATCGTTTTCATCGACGAGATGGATTCCCTCCTGCGTACCAGGGGATCGGGCATCTCATCGGACGTGGAGACGACGATTGTCCCCCAGTTCCTGGCCGAACTGGATGGGGTTGAAGCCCTGGATAATGTTATGGTCATCGGGGCCTCCAACAGGGTCGACATGATCGATCCCGCCGTGCTGAGGCCGGGTCGGCTGGATGTGAAGGTTCGTATTGACAGGCCGGACAGGGATGCCGCGGCATCCATTCTTTCCCGATATGTGACGCCTGATCTTCCCTTGAAGCCTGAAGAAGGGGGAGTGGATGATCTGGTCCAGGTCCTGGTGCGCGATATCTATCGCGAGGATCAGGGGCGTAAGGTCTGTGACCTGCTCGACCAGGATGGTCGCTGGTACCCCTTCTACATGAGCCAGCTGATTTCCGGGGCGGTCCTGCGCAACATCGTCGACAGGGCGAAGACCATGGCCGTCAAGGACTCCATCCGGCAGGACCGTGAGGTTACCCTCGATGCCGACCGATGCCTGCAGGCCGTTCAGGAGGAGTATCTGGATATGCTCGATTCCGTGGGTGACCAGAACCCGCAGCAGTGGGCTCGGACGGCCGGTCTGTCCGTGGGGCGGGTGGCCGACATCCGTCTGATCGGCCGGACGGATACCGAATCATGAGGGTGGAGCGTGTGGTCGGCACGGAAACCGAATACGCCATCGCCGCCGAGGATGGATCACCGGCCAATCCCGTGTCCCTTTCCATGGCGGTGGTCAGGGCCGCGGCCGATCCTGAACGCTCACACATTCACTGGGATTACGGCCGGGAGGACCCTGTCAACGATGCCCGTACCGGACGGCTGCCCAGGGCCATGGCCAGCCCCGGTATGCTGACGGATTCACCCCAGTCGGCCCTGATGAATGTGCTGGCCCCCAATGGCGGTCGCATCTACGTTGATCATGCCCATCCCGAGTACTCCTCTCCTGAGACCACCGATCCCTTCCAGGCCCTTGCCTATGACCGGGCCGGAGACCTTCTCATGTCCAGAGCGGCAAGATGCGCCGGTCGGAAGGGGGCCACGCATGGTGTGCGGCTCTATAAAAACAACGTGGATGGGAAGGGGGCCTGCTGGGGGACCCATGAGAACTACCTGATGGACCGATCCGTCCCCTTCAGCCGGGTGGTTGCGCTGATGACCATCCATTTCGTGACCCGCCAGATATACACCGGCTCCGGCAGGGTGGGCCTGGGGGTCGATGGTCGGGAACCCGGTTTCCAGATCGGGCAAAGGGCCGATTACCTCCAAACACGGGTCGGTCTGCAGACCACCTTCGACCGCCCAATCATCAATACCAGGGATGAATCACACAGTACCGCCTCCACCCGCAGGTTTCATGTCATCACCGGGGACGCGAACCGGATGGATCTGCCCCAGGTCCTCAAGCTGGGGACAACCAGCATGCTTCTGGGACTCCTGGAAGATGCCGATGCCGCTGGATTCGACCTGGATGCCCTCCTGGACCGACTGGCTCTGAACGACCCCGTGTCGTCTCTGAGGACCGTCTCGCGTGACCTCAGCCTCAATGCGCCGCTCGTCTTGGAGTCAGGCAGGCGGGAAACCGCCCTGCAGATTCAGCAGGACCTGTTCCAGGCGATCTGCCGGGTTGGGGTCATCCTCTACGGTGAGGACAGGGAGGGGAGGCCCGCCTGGCCTGGTCAGGTCACAGGGCGGCTCATGAAGTTGTGGGAGGCGATTCTGGATGACCTGGACCGGGTCCGCAGGGCTGATGCCGACGAACGGCTGGGTATGTCCGACCAGGCGGGGCGTCTGGAGTGGCTCATGAAGTGGCAGCTCCTTGAGAGCCTGCGTCGTCGTCGCTCCATCCATGATTGGTCCGATCCCCGCCTGGCGGCCCTGGATATCGAGTGGGCCTGTCTGGATCCCGGTCACGACCTGCCCTCCAGACTGGGGTCGCGAATACAGCCCGTAACCTCCCAGCCGGCTGTCGAGGATGCGTCTGACATGGGTCCTGACGGTACCAGAGCCTGGTTCAGGTCGCGTATCCTGCATGACTGTCCGGATATCATCCGCTCCATGTCCTGGAGTCGGGTGGTTCTGGAAGATCCGGAAAACGATGAGGGTCGGCCCCTGATTGTGGATTTGACTGATCCGTCGGGTCACACCAAGGCCGACTGCCCGGGGGTATTGGAACATTCTGGGGATATTGCCCGGTGGCTCCTCAAGGGGGAGGGTCGCGACCTATACTGCTGATATCGGAGGAGCGGGGTCATGCTCGAGGACGTATCTGATTCGGATTCTCCCCCGGGCTACGTTGCGAAAGAGAGAGATATGGAATTGCGTGAATTGGCCATGCAGGTCGCAACCATAGCGGTCGAGGCAGGTCGTCATGCCCTCCAGGACCAGATCAACCCCCACGATCCGCGCAGCACTTCCGCCATCGACCGGGGAACCCAGTTCTCATCCGGTATCGATACCCGACTGATTCGCTACTGCCGGACCAGGATTGCCGATCTGGAGCCCTTTGACGGATTCTGGGAGGAGGAGGCCGGTAACCGCAAGCCGGGCGGTCGCTACTGGTGCATCGGGCATATCGATGGGCCGGTCAACTATGTCAGGAACATGGCCGAATGGACCGTCACCGTCTCCCTCTTCGCAGTCGATGAGACGGGCCACGCCTCGCCCATATTAGGCATCGTCCATGCCCCGGTGCTGGGTCTGACCTACCTGGCCGCCAAGGGCCAGGGCGCGATACGTATCCGCCGGACCATCGTCGGGGATAAGAGGGAGAAGATCATCCCCTCCACCATGGATACCCTCAAGGGTTCGGTCGTCAGCTTCGGTATGTCATACTTCCCCAACGAGTCTGAGCAGGTGCTTCAGATTGTCTCCAGGATGGCCGGGAAACCGGCCGATATCAAGCGTGTGGGTCCGGTTTCCCTGGATCTGTGCAGGGTTGCGGACGGCAGCTATGACGCCTACTTCGAGCCTGCCCTCCATTCCTGGGACATCCCTGCCGTGTCAGCGGCCGCTGTGGTGGTCCGTGAGGCCAAGGGGACCCTCTGGCGCTGGGACGGCGGCCACGTCCGCTGGGAGGGCAGCAACGACGTCGTGGCCACCAACGGAATCATCGACAAGGAACTGGGTTCCTATCTGGTATTCGACTAGTCCCTGACGAGTGAAAACGATATAAGGGTCGGCGGTTGTGCCGGGATGCGTCCGGGCACTGGAGCAGGAGGACAGGATCATGCCACAGGAGTTCAGCCAGCGTTCATCTTCGGCACAGTCGGGTCAGGAGGGGATGGAAGAGGGAACCCTGTCCGGTCGTGCATCGGCCCGTTCTCAGGACACCTCCCTGGATTCCGTGCTTGACGACATCGAATCCACCCTGGAGGACAACGCCGAGGAGTATGTCAAGGGGTTCGTGCAAAAGGGAGGGGAGTGAACTGATGCATCAGGCCCCCGGCATCGATCATCGTCGTATCTTCGGCATCGAGACCGAGTACGGGGTCAGTCTGACCGGAGGAGATGGGGCCTGTAGTGCTGGGCAGGTGGCCATGGCCATGTTCCACCGCCTGGTGGAGCAGCACAGGTCGACCAATATCTATCTTTCGAATGGTGCCAGACTCTACCTGGACGTCGGCTCCCATCCCGAGTACGCCACGGCCGAGGCGCTGACCCCCATGGATGCCCTGGAGCAGGATTTGGCTGGGGAGCGGATCATGGCCGATCTGGCCCGTGAGGCATGTTCGGTCCTTGCCGACAGGTTGGGGCCAGGGGTCACGGTGCATGTGTTCAAGAACAACGTCGATGCCCAGGGGCATTCTTTCGGCTGCCATGAGAACTATCTCCTCCGTCGCCAGGTTCCCCTGGACGTGGTCAAGGAGCAGTTGGTGCCCTTCCTGGTCACCCGCCAGCTGTTCGCAGGGGCCGGGCGATTGGGGGAGGCCGGCTATCAGCTTAGCCAGCGCGCGGATTTCCTGGATGAGGCCGTATCCTCCGCCACAACGCGAGCCCGCCCCATGGTCAACACCCGCGATGAGCCCCATGCCGATCCTGACCGGTACAGACGCCTGCATGTCATTCTCGGGGATTCAAACCGTTCTCAGACGGTCACCTGGCTCAAGCTGGCCACCACCCACCTGGTCCTGAGTCTGATTGAAGAGGAGGTGCTGTCCGGACGGCCCCATGGCTTCGGGGCCTGTGCCCTGGCCAATCCGGGTGAAGCCATGAGGGCCACCAGCAGGGACATGACGGGAAGGGCCTCCCTGGACATGGAGGGCGGCGGGGTCATGTCGGCCCTCGATATCCAACGCCGGTACTGGGAGGGTTGCCGGGCCTATGTCGATGAGCTGGGCGACCAGGTCGACACCGTTCTTCCTATGGCCGATGAGGCCCTTGGCCTGTGGCGGTCGGCCCTGGATGCCCTGGATGATGGTCACTGGGAGGCCTTGGCCGGTTGGGTTGATTGGGCTGCCAAGCTCAGACTACTCAATGCCGAAGCGGCTCGTGATGCGGATATCTTCAAGGCCAGGCGGCTGGATTTGGACTACCATGACGTAGCTGCCGGTCGGTCCTACGGGGCGCTGGTAGACCACGGGATGATGGACACCCTGGTGGACGTGAACCGGATAGGGGAGGCTGTGAGAAGGCCGCCGCAGACCACCCGTGCCCGTCTACGTGGCGACTTCGTATCCAAGGCGGAGGCGACAGTCCTGTCGTGGTCCTGCGATTGGACCCATCTGGTCATCAAGGGCACCCACAGGCACGAAGTGACCCTGATGGATCCGTTCGCCTGCGACCCAGACGAGTCATACAGGGCCTTGTCCGAGGAGTTGAACCGCGAACGGACAAGGCCGGACTCGGTCTAGGTTTCCTTGTTTGGGGCGTTCGTCCGGTTGAACGCGAGGTGAAAAGCGGGAATGCCGCAAAGGGCCACTGGTGGACAGAAGGCCCCTGACATACAGAACGGACCTGATCACCGTGGATCAGGCCCGTCGAAAAACCTATGAGGTTGTCAGCACATCACTTGTCGGAGACAGCCTTCTTCAGCAAGGAGCCGGCGGAAATACGAACGCCGTAGCTTGCCGGAATCTTGATGGTCTCGCCCGTGCGGGGGTTGCGGCCGGTGCGAGCGGCGCGCTTGACGCGCTCGGCGGAGAAGAGACCGGTGAGCTTCAGGCCCTCGCCGGACTTCATGGCCTCAACGAAAACGTCCTGGAAGGCGTTGACGGCTGCCTCGGCCTGGGCCTTGGTCAGGTTCGACTTCTGGGCGATCTTCGAAACGAGATCAGATTTGTTGTATGCCATAGAGCATCCTTCTTTCGGGGGGCTCCCCTTTTTTCCTGTATTCACGGAAAGCCCAACGGTCAATGACTGATATTAGCGCAGGTGAGAGTCAAGTACCTCATTTTTCGGGGGTTTCCCGCCAATTCTGCCTCATTTGGCCCTAAAATTCCATCTTTCGGACCTCTAGAGACCCCCAAAACGACGCCCAAAGGTCCGAATCCGGCTCAGGATAAGGTTGAAACCCCTATACATCAGATCAGATTATGGCGACCGAGCCACCGCATGGCCAGTGCACCGAGGGGGATGCGTAGCCAGTAGTTGGCGACGCGGAAGACCAGGGTCGCCGAAATGGCCACGCCTGAGGGCACACCCGCAAGGCGGAATGCCGAGAAGAGGACCGCCTCGATGGCGCCCAGACCACCCGGTGTAGGTACCGCGGAACCAAGGGTGTTGGCCAGGAGGAAGACGAAGGTGGTCTCGAAGATGTTGGTCCTGCATCCGAAGGCCATCAATGCCGCCCAGAAGCTCATGCCCAGGGCTGCCGACTGGACGACGGACCCCGAGGCGGCCAGGGCGAGCTGACGGGGCTGGGTCAGAATGTCGAGCAGGTGGCGGGCGTACGAGGCGACGATTGGCATGAGCTTGTCCATGATCAACCGCCTGGTATAGGGGATGGCCATGGCCAGGGCGGCCACGATGGCCACCACCCCGATGACGATGACCAGGGTGTTGGTGGGGATCATGCCTGAAAGGGTGTTCCTGCCGGTGAAGAGACCGATGACGATCAGGAGGACAAAAGTGGTGGCGAACTGAACCGCCACCACGGCGCTCATGATGGCCGTCGCCATGGTGTTGCCGTATCCGCTCTTGCGCAGGTACTGGAGGTTGACGAAGGCAGGGCCCACACCTGCGGGCATGGATACCGAGGTGAATGAGGAGGCCACCTGGGAAAGGAATATCCCCGGGATATTCCGCTTCTTTTTGTCGACCAGGACTCCGAGGGTGATGGCGCCGCCCACCCAGGAGAAGGACCCCAGCAGGAAGGAGAGCCCCGCCATCCAGGGATTGGCGTTCCTGACGGCCTGGATGACCTGTTGGAGGTTGAACTGGGTGAAGATGACGACGACCGCGATGACCAGGAGGACCAGGGCGAGGAAGCTGCGCAGGCTGAATCTGGATAGGGTGACCTGGTCCGTGGTTTCGACCGACTCCGGCGGGGCCAAGGAGCGTAGGCGGGCGCGCAGGTCCGACATGACCTGGCGGTTCCATCCGGGCAGGGCCTGGGTCTGGGATGGGATTGCCACCATCTGAATAAAGGGCATCAGGGCAATGAGGGTGTCCTTCCCCCAGGATTCCAGTGCAATCCTGACTGTTTCCTCGACACCCAGTGAGGCGGCGATCAGGCTGAGGAGCTGGACCCTGTCCAGGGCGATGTTGGCCGAGGAACTGGCGCTGTCGCTGTTCTCCCAGCCCGCTATGACGGCATGGCCCTCATTGTCGGTCGCCAGGGTGTTCGGGGTGATGCGCCGATGGGTATACCCCCGGCTGTTGGCCCTGGCCAGGAAGTCCATGAGCTGACGGGCCTGGTCGGCATCCAGGAGGTCCGGCTCGATGGATGTCAGGTGGGTATCGTCATAAAACACCAGGATGGATGATTCGGCGCTTTCGGTCAATCCGTAAGGGTGAAGGGCGGATAGGTCAAGGTCGCGCAGTTCGAAGAGGACGGCCATATGGTGTTGCATGGAGTCCATGGCGGAACGGTCACGGCGCATGGAAACCCCGGAGAGCTTGATCCACTGCCACAGCTGCATCAGATAACCGGCGGTATGGAGCTGTCCATCCATGACCGAGACGGTGTACCTGGTCCCGCTCGCGTCCTTGGCCCGGTAGATGCGTGAGGCTTCGATCAGGTCGTCATTCAGGCAGGGGATGGGCTGTCCGTCCTTGTCCAGCGTGGCATCGACACGGGTCAGTTCGGTCAGGTCGATGCCGATGGAGGCGACGGCCTGTGCCACGGCCTCCCCCCAGGCACCCTTGTTCTGGGTCCCGACGATGTAGCGGATGACCATGCCGGCTATCCTGCCCAGGAGCAGGGAGACGAGGACCCCGCTGACCGAATTCGAGGAAATGATGATCATGATGACGGCCACTGCATAGAGGGCGTTCCAGCCCCACTTGACCGTGCTTCGGAGGCGGCGGGGCCCGGCGGCGCTCAGAAAGGCCGCCAAGCCGGCATATATGTCGGGCAGGAGAACCGTTGAGCCGAAGGCGTTCTGGGGATTGAAGGATGCAATCAGAGTCGTGTTGCGGGTGGAGACAATCAGGTTGGAGATGATCAGGACCAGGCTGTACCCCACGAACATGGCCAGGGGTGCGGTAATGGACTGGAGCCACTCCCGGTTGACCAATAGGTGGATCAGAACCGCAAGGACCACGGTTACGGTCACGATCTGCTGGAGGAAGTTGGTGGGTACATCCATGAGCCAGTCCATGGCGTGACCGGCCTGGCGCATGTCCGACTCGACACCCGCGGCCGTTCCCCTCAAATAGACGGCGGCCAGGGTGACCAGCAGCCCCAGAATAAGTGATACCAGGGCACGAAGCAGATCCCCGGCATCATGGACCCGCTGTGGAGGGGTATCCACCACGACGGGGCTGTGTGTGGAAGAGGGTCGATCATTCCGGATTGTCTTCCGGTCTTGGTTGGGAACGTCGGTCATGGTCAGGCGCGGTCGAAGTCCACCAATGTCCCGGCGGCCCCGGTGTAGGAGGACGGGGTCAGCGTCTTGAGCCGTTCGGCCATGGCAGGCTCCAGGTCCAGTGTGTCGATGAAGTCCTCGACGTTCTTCTTGCCGATCTGATGGCCTCGCATCAGCTCCTTGACCCGTTCATAAGGGTCGTCCATGCCGTTCCGGCCGGCAAGACCAGCAGCCCGCATGGCGGTCTGGATAGGTTCGCCCAGGACCTCCCAGTTCTGGTCCAGTTCCTCCTGCATGGCCTTGATGTTGGGGTGGATGGCCGCCAGGCCCCCCTTCAGGTTGTCCAGGGCCAAGAGGCTGTATCCCAGGGCGGAACCGACGTTGCGTTGGGTGGTTGAGTCGGTCAGATCGCGTTGCCACCTGGTCTCGGTCAGCGTGGACGACAGGCTATCCAGAAGGGCGCAGGAGATCTCCAGATTGGCCTCGGCGTTCTCGAAGCGAATCGGGTTGACCTTGTGGGGCATGGTGCTGGAACCCGTGGCACCCTTGACCGGCTCCTGGGCGAAGATGCCCCGGGAGATGTACATCCACACGTCAACGGCCAGGTTATGCAGAATCCGCCCGGTATGGCTGATGGCCGAGTACAGCTCGGCCTGCCAGTCGTGGGACTCGATCTGGGTGGTCAGGGGATTCCAGACCAGGCCCATGCGATTGGTGACGAACTCCTTGGAGAGCCGGACCCAATCCACATCGGGAGCAGCGGCCAGGTGGGCGCCGAAAGTGCCGGTGGCCCCGTTGAGCTTGCCTAGATAGTCCTGGTGCCGGATGTGGCCAAGTTGGCGGTTGAGCCGGTATACGTAGACGGCCATCTCCTTACCCAGGGTGGTGGGGGTTGCGGGCTGACCGTGGGTCAGTGCCAGCATGGGCAGTTCGCGATGTGTGACAGCCATTTCGGACAGACGGTCCACAATGGTCTGGGCCGCAGGGAGCCAGACCTGCTCCACTGCGCCACGGATGCACCGGGCGTAGGAGAGGTTGTTGATGTCTTCACTGGTGCAGGCGAAATGGACCAACGACTTCAATCGGGGCAATTGAGTATCGGCTCCCAGGCTTGCCTCGGCCTGTTCCAGACGCCGGTCCAGGTAGTATTCCACGGCCTTGACGTCATGATGGGTCTTCGCCTCGATCTGAGCCAATTCCATGATGCCCTGGTCATCGAAATCCTCGGGTATGGCGCGCAGGTAGGACTGTTCGTCATCGGTCAGAGGCTCAACGCCTGGCAGAACAGGGTGGTTGCCCTGCTCCGGATACCCGTTGGCCAGCAGAATCATCCACTCGACCTCCACCCGCAAGCGCTCGCGGTTCAGGGCCGGTTCGCTCAGATAATCCACCAAAGGTGAGGTCTGCATCCGGTATCGACCGTCGAGAGGACTGAGTGCAATGGCAGGCGTGATTCGGCTCAGGTTCATGACCTCCAGTCTAGGCGAAACCGCCAACCGAACGACATTCACCGCCGGGTTCGGAATGTTCGGCTCCACCTCTTCATCGATCGGCTGGCTGCCTCCCCTCATAGTAGGTGGTCTTCACCAGGTCGCCGCTGGTCGATTGGGCAAAGTGACGGTCCTGTTCGTTTGCCTTGGGCACGCCCTTGTTCAGGGCGTTCCGCCAGGCGGCCCTCTGGTAGTTCATGCCGTGTGTAGATTCCACGGCTTCTGAGGAAAACTCGACAGGTTGCCTGGCATAGGAGCCGTTTACAGAGGCCGGTGAGATGCCTTCGTCCCTCCCGCGGACGGTCAGACGGTTGGTTGCATCGGTATTGTCCCGGGCATCCAGGCTGGAGACCAGCTCTTCCTTCATCTCCACGCTGGTGACCCAGGTTTGTGGTGCTATGGGATGGTTGGCGATGGGGGCGCCTGCCGTAACCACGTGTTCGAAGCGGTATTGGTCCGCCATGTCGCTGGACAGGGTGGCAGCCACTATTCCTCCCTGGGAGTGACCGACCAGACTGACCCGGTCTCCGGGTGCTATTCCGGACCTGCGCATGGCCTCCATCACCAGGCGGGTAGATGCGGCCTCCGCACGGGTGCTCGCTGTGTCACTCATGAGTTGGAGATTCTGACCCCATCCTATGGCTGAGTCACGATGGGAACTGGTTCCCGGTATGTAGACCACCCAGTGTGTGCTTCCATCCGTGTCCCTGTACTTTTGAACGGCGACGGTATCGTAGGCGAACCCCTTATCGCGTGAGCCGAGATTCTGTAGGTTCTCCAGGGCCTGGTCGATGCTGTGGGCGCTTCCCAACCCACCGCCGGTCGGACTGACCTGGGTCACCTCCAACCGGTGCTGGGACCCATGGGCGGCCAAACACGACCACTCCGCAATGCGGCCTATGGGGGACGCCGAACGCGGAGCGATTCGACTGGACAGGTCACTGAGTGCTTCCTGGTGGAGGGAGCCCGTCTTTTTGAGGAATTCCGCCATGGTGATCATATGGCCTTCAAAGAGGGACAGTCCCAGATAACCGGCGATGGATATCCCCGCCGCAGTCAGCAGGTTTCCCACTGGTGTGGGCCAGGAGGGGGTCATGAGAAGGCCTCTCAGGAGCAAGGTTACGAATGACTCCGCTGAAGAGTAAAGGGAGTAGGCCTCGGTCAGGGCCGCAGCCTGGTCGGACAGGATGGTGGCCAGGGTCCGGCAATCGTCGCACCGGCAATCGCAGGTCCTGATGGCGCAGTCGAAGGGGAAGGCTGCGTGCCCTTGAATCAGGACCTGCCCTCCATCTAGGCAGGGACAGGTCTGAATCATCCTGTTTCGTTCCAGCTGCAATCCGGTCAGGTTCCATTCTCCCTGCAAGGACAGGAGGTTGCCGGACAACTGGTTGAGGCTGTCCGCCACGCGGGTCATTTGGTCGAGTTGGACCCGGGTATATCCGCTGGAACTGACCTGGGAGGATACCTGGCGACTCATGCTCGGGTCTCCTCCTCAAGGAGCCGCCTGGCCTGCACCAAGGAGAACAACTGGCCGTCGGCCATGTCGGAGGCTCTGACCAGACCTGCCCTGAACGCCTGGGCGGCCTCGCCTTCCCAGTCGATTGTGCCGGCCTGATCCATCAGGACTCGCGCATCACCCAGCACCCTTTCGGTCTGGTCGATGAGGTTGGTCATCGTCTCGAAAGACCTGGCCACGATTCGATGACAGCTGCAGGAGAGCATACGGTCGACGCTTGGTCCGTCCGGTCCTGCAGCCGGTTGCATCGAAAAGGCGGGCGGTGTGAAAGAGGGGGAATCGATCATGGACCAATTCCACCAAGCCGGACAGGATGGAGGAACTTCGGGGATAAATGTGGTCGAACGTGCGCAAGGAACCGGATATGCAAGTCGTGGTTCGGTTCAGCGCCAGCTAGTCAGGGGAGCAACAGGCCCGTCGACTGTGGTGCCTTGAAGTTCATGCTTACCACGGCTTGACTGTTTTCGGGTCTTCTTTCCCCTGACTGGTTTGGGGGCCTGTGGACGGATCCTGGACCTGCTGGTTCTGTCTCAGGATTTCGTCCACCTTGTCCTGCTGTTCCTGGGTGAGTCCTTGCTGCCCCTGGCCGTTCTGTTCCTGCAAGTCGGCGGCCTGCCCTTCCTCGCCCTTGGCGACCTCCTGACTGCGAATCTGCCTGGTAACCCTTCTGGTCAGTTTGTCACTGACGGCCTTGCTCTTGTGTATGGCCTGTCTGGTTCCCGGCAGGAGGATCGGACCCAAGGATTCCGCCTGATGGAAGAGCTTATCGGTCTGGTCCTGGATGGCCTTGATCCTGTCAGGGTCCGCATCGGACCGGTTGGCTTCGGCAATGCTGGTGTTCAGGGACCGGGTGGCCTCATTGTAGGTACTGATGGCGTGGATGTTGGCCAGCCCCCAGACCGCCACCAGGGCCATGACCAGACCCAGGATGACCAGGATTATCCTGACACCCGGCAGGGGTTTCCTGTTTGCTGGTTTTGTTTCCATCCCCGCGGGCTGTTGCTGTTTTGCCGAACTCATAGGAGTCTCCTTGAGGTGCGGATCCAATCGGCCAGTTCCCAGATCAGGAGGGCGGCTTCCACCAAGGTCAGAGGCCAGACCAGTGGTGTGACATGCTGCCGGGTCTTGGTCACCGTGGTCACCCGATACCGCTTCGAGGCCTTGGCCGTGTTCCCGGAATCCAACGTTCGCCCCTGGCCGAGATGCTCGTATGAGCCGCTCATTTCGTCTGCCAAGGCCTTCAGGTTCTTTTCGTCCATGACGGAGATACCGGGCTGACCGGTCTGGGGGTCATTGACCCATTGATCCGCTTCGGTAGGTGGGTTCTCTTCATCGGTGCCCAGGGAGTCCGGGCTGACGGGGATCCGCCCGCCCTCGCTGGAGCCTGTTCCCAGCACGAAGGCATCGTCCAGATAGGCGCGCAAGGCCGAGAAGGAGCGTCTGGAGTGATTGCTTGTCTGCTCACCGTCGGTGATCAGATAGAGCAGTATGCGGTCATCCGGGTGGTGCTCACGGGTCTCCTTCATGGAGAGGACAAGCTGGTCCAGGGGGGCATCCAGGTTGGAGCCCGTCGATTGGGAGGTGGGCTCCGTCCGCAACCCCCGGGCCCAGTTTCCGACGGCCCTGTCATCCGGCGTCAGGGGAAGGTCCAGGGTGCCGGATGCCCCAAAGCGGAGAGCCGCGAAAGAGGCATCCGGATAGGCACTGGTCAGGTCGGCAACGGCGAGGCGCGCGGCTTCCAGACGTGAGATGCCGGTGTGATCCCCGTAGGCGGCATCCTTGACGGACATGGATCCTGTCACGTCGACCGCTATATATACATCGGTGGCGTTGACTGCCCGGTTGGTGGTCTGACTGACTGAGCTGGGTGTCAGAACCATAAGAGCCAGGACGAGCACCATGGCCGTTCGCCGCACCATCGACAGGGTGCCTGCGTCCGTATGGCCCCTGGCCCTGTGGTGGGCGATGGGGATGGATATTGCCAGGATCACGAGGACGGAGGCCAGTATTCCTCCACCCACCCATCCCAGGGAGGGGGACAGGGTCAGACCGTTCAGGATGTTCACCGCTTCAGCCTCCAGACCAGAATCAGGTATCCGCCCAGGGTCAGGCTCATGGCAAGGACCCACCAGCCGGGGGAGTCCACCTGACTCGATTGCCTGATGGTGCCCGGGTTGCCGCCATGGCGTTGTTCGATCTGCCTTACCAGTGAGTCGATGGAATCACCGTTCTGTTGAAGCAGGAATATGCCTTGGTGCGATTCGATCAGACGGCGCATCTCCTGGGTGCTGTCGTCCGAGATGCTCTCCTTGGGGCCCGAGTAGAGGCCGTCCACGGCGATTCCGGTTCTTGAGGTCAGATTGAGGGCCTCCTCCAAGGTGTACGTCGGCTCTCCCGAGACCACGTTGTCGGTGGCCAGGACCACCGAGGCGGCGCGCCCCTTACCCTGTTGCTTACCTGCATCCTTAGTGGTGAAACCGGGAAGGAGGCTGGCGCAGCCGATGAGACCATCGCCGATCAGGGAGGTGGTGTCCTTGCGGTTCTGGGTTCCTTCCAGCCAATCGCTGACGTCCTGGTACTGCTGGTCGCTCATCTTGTCGATTTCGTCCTGGGATTGGACCCCTTTGAGGATGTCGTTGGCCCTGCGCAGTTCCTTGGTGACCATGTCGTAGTCGTCTGTCAGGGGGAAGACTGTGCGCGAGGTGGAATTGAAGATGCTCAGGGCGATTCGTTCCCCCCTGAACCTCCCGACAAGGTCCAGGTAGGATGCCAGGACCTGTTGGTCATAGGGGAGGGTGGAACCGGAGACGTCCAGGCAGAGAACGATATCCCTGCTGTGACCGGTTTCCTGGGTTGCATCGACGGTTGAAGGACGTCCTGCCAGACCGATACCGGCCAGGAGGGTCAGAATCAGGAGCAGGCAGGCCAGACGACCCAGACTCCGCCACTGGCGGAAGAGCCCGACACCGGCCTCGGTATTCAGGTCATCGTCCAGGCTCCAGACCTCGATCCGTGCTTCTTCCTGCTTGTTGTTCCGTCCATGGACATCTCGTCTGGATTCGACCCAGAAGACCGCCAGGACCACCACTATGGATACTGCCAGGACCAGGGCCATGATCCAGGGCCAGCGCCAGGTCACTTGACCGATGCTCATCAGCGCCACCTTTCGATCAGGGCCCGTACCCACTCGGCGGCCTGGTCCACGGAGACGGGGGAGGAGCCGCTCATTTCAGCCGGCGGAGCGAACTCCGGCGGATACAGAGCGTCGATGGTCTGACGGAGGAGGTCAAGCCCCTGTGACGTACTGCTGGTTCTGGGCTGAATTTTGATCTCTGTCAGGGTCTTCGCGCTCATATCCCGGCTCCATGCCTGGGAGGCGAACCGGCGGGCTATCCCCGCCAGATCCTTCAAGGCCTGATCCCGTGTTGACTTGCCGGCCTTGTAATCGGTGACGACCTGATCGATTCGGGCCAGGCAGTCTTCCTTGGGGCTGACCTGCACAAGGCTGCTCCTGGATTTTTCCTGTACCTGGCGGAATCGGGGGAGGAATATGGCCAGGGCAATCGTCAGAACGGCAAGGAAGATGCAGATCAGAGTGAGTCCGAGGAGCCATCCGGGCTGTTCCATGGAGGGAAGGGGTTCAAGTTTCTGAGCTGATATCGGTTGGTTCTGCATGGGTGTCACCGGCCCGTCCTCCCAAGTCCTGAAACCAAGCCGGGCCGTCCTGGGGGATTCCCCAGGGAAGACGCGGGCAAGGCGACCGACAAAAGATGGATGAACTGATCGAACATGGTCTGACTGGATTCGGCCCTGACCAGTGTGGAACCACTCCGGGCCAGTTCTTGCTTCAGGGCGGCGGCCATGTATTCCCGGTGCACCGCCACCTCCTGCCCGGTACGCTCGGTCTGCAGGAAGGCCGGGACCTTTCGGCCGGTCTGGGCCTCATAGACCGGGCCCGGCCCGCCCTCCGCGCGTAGGGGGTTGAGGAGGCGTACGGAGACCAGGTTGAGCGGGTGGGTCTGGGCCAATCGGTGAATCATGTCCAGATGGTCCCCGTTCAGGGCGGTCTCGTCCGTGGCCAGGACCAGGAGGGAGTGCCTGTCCTGGAGCCTGTTGGCATAGTCCAGGAGAGCCTCGATGTTCCTGCCCGTGCTTTGGCGGTTCAGGAGGGTTCGGTCAAGGGTCTGCTCGAACTGCGCGAATCCTCCGTGGCAGGGTATACGGGTGATGGTGGAGCTGTCGGCCAGGACCAGGCTTACCTCGTCGGATCGTCTCAGCGAGAGTGCCGCAAACATGCAGAGTGCATTGGCTGCGACCTGTATCGCCTGCTCGCCACTGGGGCAGGTGCCGGTCATCTCCCGTCCGACGTCGAGGAGGAGCCAGACCTTGCTGGTCAGCTGTCGCTCCTTGTCGACCACCATGGGCCTGCCTATCTTGGCTGAGGATTTCCAGTCGATCAGCCGGGTTTCATCGCCGGGCTCATAGGCCCGGATTCCGGCCGTATCATACCCGTTTCCACGCAACCCCGAGGGGTGTTCCCCCTCGAGGATTCCCATGGCCTTGCGTACGGTGGGCAGGCTCAAGCTGGACCCCAGTGCTTCGATTCGCCGTCTGACCGGGTCCTGGTGTCCGCGGTCACCGATCATGGCACAGGCACCGTTTCCAGGATGGTGTCGATGATGTCATCGCTGCTGATTCCATCGGCCATGGCCTCGAAGGTAAGCAGGATGCGATGGCGGAGGACCTGGTGGGCGAAGCCCTTCAGGTCCTCGGGAACGACAAAGTCGCGACCGCTGATCAGGGCCTGGGCCTGTCCGATGCGGATCAGGGCGATTGAGGCTCGGGGGCTGGCACCGAGGCGGACCTTTGAAGAGAGTCCCTGGATGGGCTTGGGGCCGCTGCCTCGACTGGTCGCCACCAGATCGACCGCGTACTGCATGATTGGCTCGGCCACGTGGACACGACGGGCGCTGCGACGGAGGAACTCCACGTCGGCGATGGTCAGCCTGCCCTGCTCGTCAGCCAGGGGCATGTCTGTTCCCCGGGAGGTCAGGAGCTGAAGCATCCGAGTTTCCTGGTCCTTGTCGGGGTAGGTCATGACGGCTTTCAGCATGAACCGGTCCATCTGGGCTTCAGGCAGGTTGTATGTGCCCTCCTCCTCGATGGGGTTCTGGGTGGCGATGACCATGAAAGGTTGGGGGAGGGCAATCCGCTGACCGCCGATGGTCGTGGCCCCTTCGGCCATGGCCTCCAGCATTGCCGACTGGGTCTTGGCGTTGGACCGGTTGATTTCGTCCAGCAGGACGAAATTGGCGTGGATGGGTCCCAGCTGGGTGGAG
The DNA here is from genome assembly GCF_016100445.1 of Bifidobacterium sp. M0307. Lineage (NCBI taxonomy): Bacteria > Bacillati > Actinomycetota > Actinomycetes > Bifidobacteriales > Bifidobacteriaceae > Bifidobacterium > Bifidobacterium sp. M0307. The sequence goes on along the minus strand of NZ_JACFSL010000001.1, from coordinate 991,211 downwards.
AAGCGCTGATTGGAGAAGTCGTAGACCTGGGTGCCCACCAGATCCGAGGGCATCAGGTCGGGTGTGCACTGGACCCGCTTGAAACTACCCGAGACCGAGGTTGCCAGGGTCTGGGCGGCCGTTGTCTTGGCCAGTCCGGGTACGGACTCGATCAGAATGTGACCCGAGGCGACCAGGGTGGCGATCATGGCCTCGCGCAATCCCTCTTGCCCGACCAGGTTCTTGGCGAACCGGGTTCGAATCCGGTCAACCAGCTGCCGGGAGCGTTGCAGGTCGTCACCGCTTACCAGTGGTGTGGCCTGACGCGGTTGAGGCTGCGGCTGGGGTTTGGGCGATTGTTGTGTGCCTGCACTTGGTCTTGGTGGGAATAAAGACATAGGTGCCATGGTAACGGTCTTTCCTGACGAGGGCCGAAAGCCGCATGGAAAGACTCCTGGCCGGGCAGGGTTTGGTCAGGTCAGGGACCAGTCAATCGGACTGGTCCCCATGCTCTCAAGGGCTTGGTTGGCCTTGGAGAAGGGTTTGGATCCGAAGAACCCGTACCGTGCGGACATGGGGCTGGGATGGGGCGATTTGATGATGGCCGCCTTGGTCAGGAGGGGTTCCAGGCTTTGCGCCTGCCTGCCCCAGAGGATGGCCACAAGAGGAAGGGGTCGCCCCTGGGCATCCTGCCGGTCGTTCAGGGCCCTGATGGCCTCATCGGTGATTTCCTCCCAACCCTTGTTGCGGTGGCTGGCGGGTTTGCCCACCTGAACGGTCAGGCATCGGTTCAGGAGCATGACACCCCGTTGGGTCCAAGGGGTCAGATCTCCATTGGAGGGGGTGGGCAGACCCAGGTCGTCGGTCAGCTCCGTATAAATATTGCGCAGTGAACCGGGAATGGGACTGACTGCCGGGTCCACGCAGAAACTGAGACCGACAGGATTGCCAGGGGTGGGGTAGGGGTCCTGGCCGACTATCAGAACCTTGATGGAGTCAAAGGGGATCGTGAATGCCCGGAGGATGTTCCTGCTTGCCGGCAGGTATCGGTGCCCCTGTGCCAATTCCTGGCGCAGGAAATCACCCATGTGGTGGATGTTCGGTTCCACGGGGGCCAGAGCCTTGGCCCAGCCCGGATCGACCAGCTCGCCCAGGGGTTTGCGGTGTGTGCTCCCCTGTCCTTCCTTGACGGCCTGGCGGGTATCTGGCGAACTGGGGACCGACTCGCCCGAAGGGGTTGGAGATGACTGGTCTGTGCTCATGTGGACACTATAACGCGCCTGGGAATCGTATGGGCAGGTGGGGTCTGCAGGGTCATGACCTGACTGCTCGCTAAGCTTACATATAATAGTGCCGGTTTCAGGCGAGCAGAGGAGTGTTTCATGGCTAGCATTCAGGCGGGTCAGGCCGACAAGTCCCCACAGGGTCAGGATGAATTCGACAATCCACCCAAGGGGCCTGTGGGTGTGCATCGCGGTCCCAAGTCCCTGTGGATCAGGGCACTGCCATACCTGATTGTGATTCTTCTTGCCGTCGTGTGCGGTGTGGGCGTCTGGGCGGGTGTCAGTGGATCCCTTCCCTGGCAGCAGCAGAAGCCTGCAACGACCTCTCAGGCCATCAAGAAGCCTTCCATCAGCAGGAAATCGACCTCCACACCGAGCAAGAAGGCAAAGGAAGCCACGCCGGCCCCGTCTTCACCGGTTCAGGAGCCTAGCCAGACGCCCTCCACGCCGGCTCCGGTGATTGACAAGAACACCCGGGTGCTGATTGTCAACGGCACGGGTGTCAGCGGCTATGCGGGGAGCAAGCGCCAGATTCTGGTCAATGCAGGGTATGGTGCGGTCACCGCAAGCAATCCGACAGGAAGTCTGCCCTCATCCGACGTGGTCTGGTACCAGAACGAGGCCGACAGGGCAACCGCTCAGGATGTGGCTGCCCAGCTGGGTATCGCCCGGGTCGAGCAGTTGGCCGAGGCCGGAAGCCCCGTCGAGGTTGTCCTGATGCGGTAGGTGGCCTGCCCTTGCCGTCCGCACGGTATGGGTTCTCCCGGGCGAGGGTGTCTCACAGTTTGGTACTGCGTGTTTTGCTTTTCTTCCGAGGTTTGCCGTACAATAATTTTGCCGACCAGACAGATGCGGTCAGTCTCGTATCTGCTGTGACGCGGCACCTATGTTAAGGAAGTTAGTTATGGCACAAGGCACTGTGAAATTCTTCAGCGCTGGCAAGGGTTACGGATTCATCAACCCCGACGATGGCGGGGAAGATGTCTTCGTCCACTATTCGGCTATTCAGTCGGATGGTTTCAAGACCCTTGATGAGGGAGATAAGGTCGAATATCAGGTTGAGCAGGGCCCGAAGGGCCTTCAGGCAACCGAGGTCGCCAAGATCTGATTGTCGTTCTGAATTCGTCTTTTTCATAAAGGCCCTGGTCTGACTGGGGTCTTTTTTTATGCCGATATTACGGTGGTGGATTCCGGTCGGAGAAGGTGCGTTTCTAGCCAGAAGCATATTTGACTATCCGTGTTGGCAGTCGGTGGGTTCGAGTGCTAATCTGCTGAATTAGCACTCGAGGTGTGGGAGTGATAACGAGGCAGCTGACGGTTTCGTCCATTCCGCATCGACGGTGGGTCATATACCTCAAGCCATTACGGAGGAAGCAACGATGGCAAAGATCATTGAGTATGACGAGGAAGCTCGTCAGGGAATGCTGGCCGGTCTGGACAAGCTGGCCGACACCGTCAAGGTCACCCTGGGACCCAAGGGCCGTAACGTGGTTCTGGACAAGTCCTACGGCGCACCGACGATCACCAACGATGGTGTCTCCATCGCCAAGGAGATCGACCTGGAGGATCCTTACGAGCGCATCGGCGCCGAGCTGGTCAAGGAAGTTGCCAAGAAGACCGATGACGTTGCAGGTGATGGCACCACCACCGCTACCGTTCTGGCCCAGTCCCTGGTCCACGAGGGTCTGAAGAACGTGGCCGCCGGATCCAACCCGATTGCCCTCCGTCGTGGCATCGAGAAGACCGCTGACGCCATCGTCAAGGAACTGATCGCCCAGTCCAAGGATGTCGAGACCAAGGACCAGATTGCGGCCACCGCGACCATTTCCGCCGGCGACCCCGAGATTGGTGCTGAGATTGCCGAGGCCCTCGACAAGGTGGGCCAGGATGGTGTGGTCACCGTCGAGGACAACAACCGCTTCGGTCTGGACCTGGAGTTCACCGAGGGTATGCGTTTCGACAAGGGGTACATCGCCCCCTACTTCGTCACCAACAATGACGAGCAGACGGCTGTTCTGGACGACCCCTACATTCTGCTGACCTCGGGTAAGGTCTCCAGCCAGCAGGACGTGGTGCACATCGCCGAGCTGGTCATGAAGACCGGCAAGCCCCTGCTGATTGTTGCCGAGGACGTCGATGGTGAGGCTCTGCCCACTCTGATCCTCAACAAGATCCGCGGAACCTTCAACTCCTGCGCTGTCAAGGCTCCCGGCTTTGGCGACCGTCGTAAGGCCATGCTGCAGGATATGGCCATCCTGACGGGCGCACAGGTCGTCTCCGAGGAGCTGGGCCTGAAGCTTGACTCCATCGATATGAGCGTCCTGGGCACCGCCAAGAAGGTCATCGTCTCCAAGGACGAGACCACCATCGTTTCCGGTGGCGGTTCCAAGGACGAGGTGTCCGCCCGCGTGGCCCAGATCCGTTCCGAGATTGAGAACACCGATTCCGATTACGACCGCGAGAAGCTCCAGGAGCGTCTGGCCAAGCTGGCCGGCGGCGTCGCCGTTATCAAGGTCGGTGCGGCAACCGAGGTTGAGGCCAAGGAGCGCAAGCACCGCATCGAAGATGCCGTCCGCAACGCCAAGGCCGCCATCGAGGAGGGCTTGCTGCCCGGCGGTGGTGTCGCTCTGGTCCAGGCTGCTGCCAAGGCCGAGAAGACCGTCAAGCTTGAGGGTGACGAGGCCACCGGTGCCTCCATCGTCTTCCGTGCCATCGAGGCTCCGATCAAGCAGATTGCCGAGAACAGCGGTGTCTCCGGTGACGTAGTCATCAACGAGGTTCGTTCCCTGCCTGCCGGACAGGGCTTCAATGCGGCCAACAACGAGTACCAGGATCTCCTGGAGGCCGGTGTCGCCGACCCCGTCAAGGTGACCCGTTCCGCCCTCCAGAACGCCGCTTCGATCGCTGGTCTCTTCCTGACCACCGAGGCCGTTGTCGCCAACAAGCCTGAGCCCCCGGCACCCGCTGCCCAGCCTCAGGCCGACATGGGCTACTGACAGTCCTCGGGACTTCCTGGCCCTGACCTAACGGCAAGGCCAGGAAGTCCGGATTATCGATATACAACAGACCGCCGCTTCCTTGAAAAGGGGAGCGGCGGTCTGTTGTATTCGTTGAGCTTCGCTGGGTGATTCGCCTCGACCCATTTCCCGCCGAGTTGGATGTGTCGTGACTTCATTGACGACATGAAGGTTGCCGATAGAACTCAGGGCAGGCGGAGCGTTGAGACCCTGATATCGGGTATGCCAGGGCCAGCAAAAGCCAAGGGGTCCTGATCCTTTCAGGAGCTGGCAAAGAGTCGGGTGGCTTGGTCCTCGGTGTCTGCGTAGAGGCTGGATGCTTGGGCCAGGGCCGCTTGAATCCCCTCAAGGGATTCCTCCATCTGTTGTTGGGAGGCTCTCCACTGTTCGGCTACCGTACTGAACTGAGTGGCAGCCCCGCCCCTCCAGACGTTCTGTAGGTTGCCCAGATTGGTATACATACCTGATACTGCATCGCGGATGGAGCCAATCGATGAACTGACCGCTCCGGCGGCGGATTGCATCTCTTCCGAGTCGACTTGAAACTGTGGCATGACTGTCCTTTCCATAGGTAAGTGGTGACGCCTGCAAGACAACGCAAGGAAGAACCACTACTCTGTAACCTATGGCAGTTCAGCACGAAGAATATCTCTCACCCGGCCATGTGGTCGAACGTGGTATCGGCAACATCCTGGATTCACGAAGGGGGCGACCTGCTCGATGTGCTTGCCGGTTTGCCCTCCTTCTCGTCGTGGCCTTGCTTATCTTCCCGCTGGTCGGAGGGGTGGAAGCCAGAGCTGAGGAAGGTCAGACGGACTCAGGGGAGGGGACCGTTTCGGAGCAGATAACCGATACCCAGAACCTTCTTGGCTCCGATGTCGGTTCGATCACCGATGCCATCAAGTCGACGAAGGAGGAAACAGGGGTATCCGTTCGCCTTCTCTATCTGCCCAGCTTCTATCAGAAAATGAAGCCGGAGGATTGGGCCAAGCAGGTGCTGGCATCCATGAAACCGGCCCCCAACACGGTCCTCCTGGCCGTAGCGTCCCAGGACGGCAAGTTGGTCGTGGCCGTCTCCAACAACTCAGATGAGTGGCTGCGTGACCAGAAGACCGTCGATCAACTCTCCCAGGATGCCCTCGGTCCGATCAGCAAGGCCGGTAATCCCGACTGGGTCGGTTCGGCCAAGGCCCTGATGGATGGAATCTCACGAATCGATGCGCAGCGCAAGCAGCAGCGACAGGTCACCATCATCCTTGTTGTTCTCGCGGTTGTCGTGGTTCTGGGGGTTGGTGCATTCCTGCTGATTCGGAAGAGGCGGAAAAAGTCCGGGAGCGTCGTTGAAGCAAAGCCAGATGTTGATACGGGAAAGAAAGCTGCGAATGACGCAGGTAAAGAGACCGTGTCCAAGGCCGGAACTGAGCGTAATGGCGGGACCGATACCGGGACCGACACCCTTGACGGCATGAAGAGCGCTGATGCCGGTGATTCGGCCGATGCCAGATTTGCGCCTCGCCGGGAGGACGAGGACAAAACCCGGCCCGGAGCCAAGTAACCGGTCCGCTTCCACGTGTCTTGATGAGGTTTCAGCAGGTTTTCAGATAACCTTCAGGAAAGGGCGGCAATCTTAGGGCATGAGCAAACCAACCGAAGCACGCCTGGTCGTTGTAGATGACGAGCCTTCCATCAGGGATCTTCTGGTGGCCTCTCTCCACTTTGCTGGATTTGAGGTGACCACTGCGGCATCGGGTTCCGAAGCCATCGAGGTCATAGAGAAAACCAAGCCGGACCTGATTGTTCTGGACGTGATGTTGCCCGACATCGATGGTTTCACGGTTACCTCCCGCATTCGCCAGGAGGGGATCGACGCGCCGGTCCTCTTCCTCACCGCCCGGGACGACACCCAGGACAAGGTCATGGGGCTGACCGTGGGCGGGGACGACTACGTCACCAAGCCCTTCAGCCTGGAAGAGGTCGTTGCCAGGATCAAGGCCATCCTTCGCCGCACCAGGGAGCATGAGGAGGATGACCCCCTGATCAGGGTGGGAGATCTGGAGATCAATGAGGACTCCCACGATGTGACCCGCGCAGGTCAGCCCATCGGCCTGAGTCCCACCGAGTACAAGTTGCTGCGCTATCTGATGGACAACGAAGGAAGGGTCCTGAGCAAGGCGCAGATTCTGGATCATGTATGGCAGTATGACTGGGGCGGTGACGCAGCCATCGTCGAGTCCTACATCTCCTACCTGCGCAAGAAGGTGGACGGCATCAAGGTCAAGGATCAGGATGGTCGCCTCCGCAAGGTGACCCCGCTGATTGAAACCAAGCGCGGCATCGGCTATATGATTCGCAGTCCCAAGGATTCAACCTCGCCTCTGACAGGGGACTGAGGCCGAACGGCGGCAGGTATGAAGTCATCAACGTACAGAGCACCCGTCAGACCCGAGGGCGGACAGCAGGGGCAGAGGCGCCCACGCCATGATTCACTCCTGGCGGGTATACCCCTGAGTACCAAGTTGGTGGCCTCCATGCTGATTCTTCTCATCGTGGGTACGGTCGGCATCTCGGTGGCCATCTGCCAGATGGCCGATGATTACCTGATGAAGAAGACCGATACCCAGCTGATTCGCCAGGCAAACCTGGGCATTAGGAATGCCACACTTCTCAAGCAGGAGGACCTGAGCAAGAGTGGTCTCGGGCCAACCGATTACTTCCTGCAGATTCGTGACGACCAACTGCAGATCATCGCCGATGACCTCAACCCCATGCAGTTCAACGGGGTTGTTTCCCGGCCCAGGCTGCCTGCCAACGGCACCATGGGGTCGATACCCCTGGGGCAGCCGACCACGGTCCCCGCTTATGTAAAGGTGAATTCGAAGGCATCGCCGGATCGGGATTCCCTCAAAAGGGCCGGGGCCTCATGGCGGGTCGTGGCCATGCAGTGGAGACTGCACAGCGACCTGGAGGACTCCGATATCAGCGGGGTGCTCTACATCGGTCTGTCCATGAGCGACCAGAATGAGGCCCTTCATGCCCTGACCACCTTCTGCCTGGTCATGTCGGTGATTGTCGTTCTCCTGGGCGGGGTCGTGTCCGCCCTGCTCATCCAATCCACCCTGGTGCCTCTCAAACGTATAGAGAAGACAGCTGCCATGATTGCCGCGGGCAACCTGCACCAGCGCATTCCCAGCTTCCCCGAGAACACCGAAGTCGGATCCCTGGCCGCGTCCCTGAATGTCATGCTGGCCCGGATAGAGCAATCCTTCAATGAGCAGAAGCGGACCACAGAGAAGATGAAACGCTTCGTCTCCGATGCCAGCCACGAGCTGAGAACACCCCTGGCCGCCATCCATGGATATGCCGAACTGTATCGGATGCAGCGCGCCTACCCTGGGGCCCTGGAAAGGGCCGACGAATCGATCAAACATATCGAGGACTCCAGCAGCCGGATGACCGATCTGGTCTCCGACCTCCTCTCCCTGGCCAGACTGGACGAGGGTAGGGGTATCAACACCAACCTTCCGGTCGATATGACCGGCCTGGTGCGGGACTCGGTGGATGATCTGCATGCTCTGGACCCGGAGCGTCAGATCATCTGTGGAACCGTCACGGTGGTGACCGATACTCGCGAGGACCCGTCTTCGCCTCCCGCTCCCAAGGGGCGGGGATCGGCCAAGGGCAAGGGGCGCGTTCGCACAAAACCGGTCGGTCGTGTCGGGGTGGTCACCTCTCTGTCCCTTCAGGAGGGTCCACTGCCGGGGGTTGAGGTTGTGGGAGATCCCAGTCGCCTGCGTCAGGTGGCGACCAACATCGTAGGGAACATCCATCGATACACACCCTCCGATTCGCCGGTCCAGGTATCGATGGGGCTCCTCAACGCGGCCATACCCCCTGAGGCCATGGCCAGGCTGGAGTCTGATGAAACAGGCATGGCGCATTTCCTCGATGCTGTGCAGGTGGCTCAGAACAGTCGTGTGGGCACTCCCTATCTGGTTCTGCGCTTCATCGACCATGGGCCGGGTGTGCCAGCGGAATCCAGGGCGAGGCTCTTCGAACGCTTCTATACGGCAGATCCCTCCCGCGCCAGGGAAAAGGGCGGGACCGGCCTGGGGCTGGCCATCGTCCAGTCCATCGTCAAGGCACATCATGGGCTGATATGCGTGGAGGAGACCCCGGGTGGCGGGCTGACCTTCACTATGGCGATTCCACAGGGCCAGGTTGAGTCTCTTCGGCAGACCCCGGGTTCGGCCGAGCCGGACAGGTCGGGACGACAGGGCCCGCACTCGCAGGAGTCGGTACGGACCTCTCAGGGGTTGAGGACTCATCCTGAGCCGCCGAAACAGCAGGTTGGGAGCTCGGGCTGTACGCCTTTGACGTGATGGCCCCACATGCACAGGGCATTGGGCTAGACTGGACAGGTATGCAGCAAGGCCGGTAAAACGGCTCGGAATCATCCAGTGAGGAAGTGCCAGACTATGCCCAGTGGGAAAGTGCGTTGGTTTGATGCCAATCGTGGGTTCGGTTTCATCACGGGCGATGAGGGTCAGGACGTTTTCCTTCCTGCCTCAGCCCTTCCTGCCGGCATCTCCACGGTTCGAAAAGGTGCCCGTGTGGACTTCTCTGTTGCCGAGGGGCGCAAGGGGCCCCAGGCCTTGGACCTGAAACTGGTGGGTTCCGCACCCTCGATCGTCAAGGCCACCCGGCCCGCCCCGGATGACATGGCCGCCATAGTCGAGGACCTGATCAAGCTGTTGGATTCCGCGGGCAATGGTCTGCGACGACATCATTATCCCGCCCCTGCGGAGTCGAAGAAGCTGGCCACCCTGCTCAGGGCGGTGGCGGACGACTTCGACGTACCTGCGTGAATCACGGCGGGGCAGGAAGAGACATGGGCCGGCCTGGTGCCGGGCCCATCAGAGTATGAAGGTGTGATACATGGCTGAAGTGGATTTTGACCCCGAGGAACTGGCCAGGAGCGTGGCTTTGAGTGTGGCCTCCAAGAGTTCCGAGGTGGGCGATTTCATCACCAGCACCATGCTTGAGGACGGTGTGTACGACTACCGGTTCGACTCCCATATCACCGGGTATGAGGGTTGGCAGTGGTCGGTGACCCTCTATCATGACCAGGATGCAGATACCTGGACCGTTGATGAGTCCTCCCTCATTCCCTCGGCCGAAGCCCTGCAACCGCCCAAGTGGATTCCCTGGAAGGATCGGCTGCTTCCCTCCGACCTGAGCGTGACCGATGCCATGGGGACCGACCCGGATGACCCGAGACTTGTCAAGGGATACGAGGCTCCCCAGGTCGAGGAGCCCTCTGACCAGGAGACGGAATCGGACCCTGAATCGAATCCGGGTCAGGAGACCGCTACCAAGAATGATGAGGGCGGGTCAGGTGCCGTTTTCCGCATCGACGATGAATCCGGCACCGGTCAGTCAGCGGCGGAAGGTGATCCGGATCTGGATGATGAAGGCGACCCACAGACCTCTCAAGAGGACTTGGAAGAGGTCGTCGACGAGTTGATCCTGAGCCGCCGTCACGTCATGACCGCCGAGGCGCGAGCAGCTACAGCCAAGCGTTGGTATGAGGGGCAGCATGGCCCCAAGTCCCTGTCGACAAGGACGGCCAAGGGCAATGCCTGTGAAACCTGTGGGTTCCTGATTCCCCTCAAGGGGGAGCTGGGCACCATGTTTGCCGTCTGTGCCAATCGGTGGAGCCCCGATGACGGGCGGGTGGTGTCCCTGGACCATGGCTGTGGGGAACACTCGGAGATTCTGCCCCAGGAGGATACCCACCTATGGGTCCAGTCCGAGCCTGCCTTTGATGACCTTCATATTGATGTGGTCCGCCAGAAGCCCCGTGAGGAGCGGCCCGAGGTGGAGCTGATGGAGGAGCTGACCGCCGAAGAGGATGAGGCCGAGTCCGGACTGGAATAGGAATCCCTGGTTGGAACACCTGGGTTAAGGCCTGATATTCCAACGCTTTGCGTTGAGAGCGCAATCAGGGGCAGGCCGAGAATAAACGTCACCGCGAATCTGTAGAGTGAGGTACAGATCAAAGGGAAGGACAAGTATGTTCGAACGGTTTACCGACCGTGCGCGGCGGGTGATTGTGCTGGCGCAGGAAGAGGCCCGCACCCTTCAGCACAATTACATCGGCACCGAGCACCTCCTGCTGGGCCTGATCCGTGAGGGGGACGGTGTTGCCGCAAAGGCCCTGGCTTCCAAGGGTGTTGAACTAGAAGCGACCCGCAAGCAGGTCGAGGAAATGATCGGCAAGGGCAATGCCGCTCCCAATGGGCATATTCCCTTTACACCACATGCCAAGCAGGTTTTGGAGCTCTCACTCAGGGAGGCTCTGCAGCTGGGACACTCCTACATCGGTACCGAGCACATTCTGCTGGGCCTTATTCGAGAGGGCGAGGGCGTCGGCACCCAGGTCCTGATCAAGATGGGCGTGGACCTGGGAGACCTGCGGACAGCCACGATTGACATGATTCGCGGCAACCACGAGGGCGGGGAGTCCGGCAAGGGCGACCTGGCCAATGCTGGTGGGGTGCAGAACAAGGGCGGGCAGACCGGTTCCGCCATCCTTGACCAGTTTGGCCGAAACCTGACCCAGGAAGCCGCCGAAGGCAAACTTGACCCGGTCATTGGGCGTGCCAACGAGATAGAGCGGGTCATGGTGGTCCTGTCCAGGCGCACCAAGAACAACCCGGTCCTGATTGGCGAGCCCGGTGTGGGCAAGACGGCCGTGGTCGAAGGTCTCGCGCAGAAGATTCATGAGGGTGACGTTCCGGAGACCCTGAGGGGCAAGCAGGTATATTCTCTTGATCTCGGCTCCATGGTGGCCGGTTCCCGATACCGGGGTGATTTCGAAGAGCGGCTGAAGAAGGTCCTCAAGGAGATCAAGACCCGCGGCGACATCATCCTTTTCATCGACGAGATTCACACCATCGTCGGTGCCGGCTCCGCGGACGGTGCCCTGGGTGCCTCCGATATGCTCAAGCCCCTGTTGGCCCGTGGCGAGCTCCAGACCATAGGTGCCACCACCACCGACGAGTACCGCAAGTACATCGAGAAGGATGCGGCCCTGGAGAGGCGGTTCCAGCCCATCCAGGTCTCCGAGCCGACCATCGCCCAGACCATTGAGATACTCAAAGGTCTGCGTGGTCGCTACGAGCACCACCACCACGTCACCATCACCGACAAGGCCCTGCAGTCGGCTGCGGAACTGTCCTCCAGGTATATCCAGGACCGTAACCTGCCCGACAAGGCCATCGACCTGATTGATGAGGCCGGTGCCCGGCTTCGAATCAAGCGTCTGACCGCACCGCCTGAGCTCAAGGAACTGGATGCCAAGGTCGATAAGGTCTCTGCCCAGAAGGATCAGGCCATAAAGGACCAGGACTTCGAAAAGGCCGCTGAACTGCGCGACAGCCAGGAAAAGCTTGAGGCCGAGCGCAAGGAGAAGGAGAAGGCCTGGCGCCAGGGCGAGTCCGATGTCAAGATGGTTGTGGATGAGGATGTCATCGCCGAGGTGGTCTCTTCGACCACAGGAATTCCGGTCTTCAAACTCACCCAGGCCGAGTCCAAGAAGCTTCTGGGCATGGAGAAGGAGCTCCACAAGCGGATCATCGGTCAGGATGAGGCCGTTTCCGCCCTGTCGCGCTCCATCCGTCGCACCCGAGTCGGCCTCAAGGATCCCAAGCGTCCCGCCGGTTCCTTCATCTTCGCCGGCCCGACCGGTGTGGGCAAGACCGAGCTGGCCAAGTCCCTCGCCCGGTTCCTCTTCGACGATGAGGACGCCTTGATTCGCGTCGACATGTCGGAGTTCTCGGAGAAGTACGCGGCTTCCAGGCTCTTCGGTGCCCCTCCGGGGTACGTCGGATACGAGGAGGGTGGCGAACTGACCGAGAAGGTCCGTCGCAAGCCCTTCTCCGTGGTCCTCTTCGATGAGATCGAGAAGGCCCACCCGGACATCTTCAACACCCTCCTCCAGGTCCTGGATGATGGGCACCTGACCGATGGGCAGGGACGGACGGTGGACTTCAAGAACACCATCATCATCCTGACCACCAACCTGGGTACCCGTGACATCGCCAAGGCGGCCAACACCGGCTTCAACGCTTCGGGCAACACCGAGACCTCATATCAGCGGATGAAGGACCAGGTGACCAGTGAGCTCAAGCAGCAGTTCAGGCCCGAGTTCCTGAACCGTCTGGACGATATCATCGTCTTCCAGCAGCTGACCGAACCCCAGGTGCGCCAGATCGTGGATTTGGATGTCAACCAGCTCAATGACCGTCTCTTCGAGCGTCATATGTCGCTGGATCTGAGCGCCAAGGCCAAGGATCTTCTGGCGGAGAAGGGCTTCGACCCGCTCCTCGGTGCCCGGCCCCTGCGTCGTGTCATCCAGCGTGACATAGAGGATGCCATCTCTGAGAAGATACTAATGGGCGAACTCAAAGACAATGAGTCGGTCCGTGTGGATGCCGAAGGTGAGGGTATCCTCGGCGAGTTCACCTTCAAGGGTGTGCCCTTCGAAGGTGGGGACGAGGATGCATCAGGGGAGCGGGAGCCAGAGCTGGTACGTGCTCAGGTTTCCACCTCGACCGAGGATGATTCGGACTCTGACCTTGCCCAGCCGGAACAGGCGGACAGTGAATCATCCGAGCTGCCGGGTTCCGGGTCTGACGGAGCCCCTGTGCAGGAGTGACATGAGTTCCCGCTGAAACCGTACTGCCGGCCGCGGCAAGCAGATTGTAGTCAGGAAGGGACGGAACCGTAACGGTTCCGTCCCTTTTTGCATGGCGCTTAGCCTACCGAGACACGGAAGTTCCGCACATGCATGTCAGAGGAAAATCAGGACCACCAGGAGGACGAAGTAGACGGCGACCAGAGTGACGAACCCGTAGTCTATGCCGTGCATCCGGGAGACCCGGTAGTGGGTGCGGCCCTTCCCGCCTTGGTAGGAGCGGGCGTCCAGTGCCTGCCCCAGATTGTCTGCATGGCGCAGGGCGGCGGCGAAGACCGGTATGATGATGGCGGCCATGGCCCGAGCCCGTCGGGAGGGGCTGCCACTTTCGATGCTCCCGCCTCTGGCGGCCTGGGCTTCGCGGATGGATTGCATCTCCCGAACCAGGGTGGGGATGAACCGCAGGGCCAGGGAGAGGACCAGGGATATCTCGCTGGTATGGACTCCGAGCTTGCCCAAGGGGGAGAGGAGGGATTCGAAGGCATCGGTCATCTGTGTCGGCGTTGTGGTCATGAGCAGGATGGCCCCCAGGATGAGGACAAGGCCAAACCGGCAGGTGTATACCAGAGCGGCCCATAGCCCCTGGTCGGTAATAACCAATGGTCCCCATCGGATCAGGGCGGTGCCGTCGCGGGCGACCAGGAGATTCAGCACGGCGACCATTACCAGGAGGGCCAGGAGTCCACTGACCGATTTCGCCAATTTCAGCGGGGATATTCGCGCTGCCATGATGATTGCCAGAGTGACCAACGCCCCCAGGATGAGCTGTAGCCCAGTTCCGATGAAGAAGGAGGTGACCATGAGCATCAGGAAACAGACCATCTTGGCTCGGGGATCCAGGCGAGCAATCAGGGAAGGCCTGTCCGCCTGGCCTTTTGCCTTGCTCTCGGATGCTGGTTCTTCGATTTGTTCGGTCCCGGAGTCCTCCTTGTGGTTTCCCGAAGAGCTGATATGGGCCCGTAGGTCGTGGTAATCCTTGAGGACCTTCTCCACATCGCCGTGCGAGACCACGTGTCCCTGGTCCATGAGGAGGGCCTGGTCGGCCAGGCGGATGACCTCTTCTTCGTCATGGGTGATGAGAATGATCGTCACACCCTCACCTTGGAGGCGCTCCAACACGGTCATGATGGTTTCGGACGCCTTGGGATCCAGACCGGCCGTCACCTCGTCCAGTACCAGAATCTTCGGAGATGAGGCCAGAACACCAGCCAAGGCGACCAGGCGCTGCTGACCACCTGAAAGGTCGAAGGGGGAGCGGTCGGACAGCCCTTCCAATCCCAACATGGTGAGAACCTGTTTCACGCGTAAGGCAGTAGCGTCCTTGTCGAAACCGAGATTGCTGGGGCCGTAAGCCACATCCTGCGCCACGGTTTCGGCGAAGAGCTGGTGTTCGGGCTTCTGCATCACATATCCCACCCGCTGCCGCAGCATGCCGAGCCGACGTTTGCGGGCCCGTCGTGGGGTGTTTCCCTCAACGGTCAGCGGTATACCCGCTACTGAGAGATCCCCTCCGGTCGGGCGAATCAGCGCACAGGTCAACCGGGCAAGGGTCGATTTGCCGGAACCGTTGGGTCCTAGTACGGCCAGTGTCCGTCCCTTTTCCAGTCTCAGGTCAAGGTGATCCACCACCTGGCGTCTTCCCTCACCGAACCTGTAGGAAAGGCCCTTGGCCTCCACAGCGGGTTCCTCTTCGTCGGAGGTGTCGTGCCGGTGCTCGTTGCGCAGACCCGAACCGACCCCTGATGTGTCGGCATCCCACTCGGCTACATGCCCACTTGCCGCTGATGCGGGGGAGTCGGTGTTGAGTTGCCGGTACAGGGTGGGCAGCGCCTGGTCGGGAGGACCGTCGGCGATGATGCGACCCTGATCGAGGACAATCACCCTGCTGGCAGTGCCGGCCTCGTCGAGATGATGGGTGATGTGAACCACCGTCTTACCCTGCTCGGCCATGGTGGCCATGATGGCGGAGATTCTGCTTCGACCGGACGAGTCCAGCATGGCGCACGGCTCGTCCATCACCAACATGTCAGGGTCCATGGCCAGGGCACCGGCAATGGAGACCCGCTGCTGCTGGCCGCCGGACATCCTGGTCGGGTCAGACCGTTCGCGGCCGGACAGATCGACCTCCTTGAGAGACCTCACGACGGACGCCTGCATGGCAGGTCGTGCCATGCCCTGATTCTCCGGTCCGAAGGCAACGTCATCCTCAGTGACGGTGGTGACTATCTGATCCTCCGGATTCTGGAACACCATCCCGATGCCTTCCCTGACCTGGCGGTAGGCATCGGTGTCCACCCGTTCGGCCCAGGGGCGGGCGGAGTCGAATACAACCTGCCCTCTCAGCTTGATGCGTCCCCGGTCAGGTGCCAGGGCGCCGGCCAGCAGGAGGGCAAGGGTTGACTTGCCTGACCCATTGGCCCCGACGACGGCAACCCGTTCTCCTCGATGGATGGTCAGGCTCACATGGTCGAGTACCCAGGTTCGACCCTGGTCATAGCTGAAAGAGACCTCGTCCAGGACGGCCAAGGGTTCGTCGTCCCGAATCGTCTGTACCGGTTTATAACTCACGGTTCGTCCAATCCCTGCTGAGGAAGCTGTTCCGGAACTGTCAGGGATGTTCAGTGGTTGACCAGGACTGAGATGGGCTTGTAGATCAGGAAGGTGATGACCCCGTGGATTGCGAACTTCATGAGGTTGAAGGGCAGGAGGACGGGGATGATCATGCCTAGAACCTGCTGGAAGCTCATGTGGGCGTATATGGGGGTGATGATCACATTGCAGAGTATGGCGGCAGCCAGACCCGCCACCGATCCGACCAGAATGCCGATGACCGCACCCTTTCGAGTGCGGATCCGCTTGTAGATGAAGGCCGCCGGCAGCCCCAGGGCCAGGGCGACGATGATGGCGATCAGGGCCCCGAAGGGATTACTGAAGATGTGGGGCACGAATCCGAGAGTGCCGACGACGGCGGCGGCCAAGGGACCGAAAGCAAATCCTGCCACCAGGACCACGATTCCGGAAGGGTCATACTTCAGAAAGGGGGCAGCAGGGAAAATCGGAATGGAAACATAGCTCAGGACGATGGTCAAGGCCACGAAGAGGGCGTATATGGAGATGCGCTTGGTTGACCAACGTCCTCCTCGTCCTGCCGTCGTTGAGTGGGATTCGAAGGACCCACCGAGATTCGCATCGTGGTGTTCCTGGTTTTCGGTATGCGAAGGCATGCTCATATAGAGCCTCGTTTCTTTCATCCGGACTGTAACCGTTGGCTTCGGACTCTCACCGATATCCACCGCTCGCGCGGGTCGCGGGCTCCCGGATTGCAACCGGATACCGCCAGTAAGGACTCTCACCTTCCCTGAAACTTGACGGTTTCAATCTAGCAGTGGGCCATATGGAGGTCAAACCTCTGTATCCAATGACACATCGGCCCAATACGGATCGATACCCACACTGCGGGGAGTACATCCTGCGGATGTTCCGCCGCGCTCGCCTGTTCGGTCTCCGGAGGTGCAACAATGGAGGCATGGAAAAAGTGATAGACAAGGTCGCCATGGTCGTCGTGACCTACAAACGGCAGGAACTCCTGTCCAATCTTTTCGAGTCCATCCTCAGCCAGACCGTCGCCCCCTGGCGGATTGTTGTGGTGGACAATGAGAATTCCGACCGGACCCGGCAGATGGTTGAGGCATTCTCCGAGCAGATCGATCGACTCTGGGGGAAGACCGTCGTGGACGGTCAGGGCGGTGAGCACCGGGTGGTCTACCTTCCTCAGGAGCACAATGGTGGTGGTGCCGGTGGGTACTCGGCCGGTGTGGGCAAGGCCTACCGTCTTGGCGCACAGTGGTTCTGGGTCATGGATGACGATGTGGCCGTGGAACCTGAGGGGCTGGAGCGCCTGTCCAAGTGGACCGACCGTTTCCAGGTCATCCAGGGGTCTCGCCTGGACTACGACGGTGGACCCTTCTACTGGCAGTACCATTTCATCGTTCCCATGGGCATTCCGGACCCCGTTGCCCCGGCTGCCTTCGATTCATCGGGATACAGACCGATGAACACCATGTGCTTTGAGGGTGCCCTCTTCTCGCGCACGGTGGTTGAGCAGATCGGACTGCCCGACCCCAGGTTCTTCATCTACTGGGATGACACGGTGTACGGGTATCTGTCCAGCAAGGTGACCAGGGCGGTACAGGTCAGCGACGTGGTCATGCGGCGGACCAGAAACATCGACAATTGGGACATGGGCGGTATCCGTCAGCTGAATTCCACCTCGGACATCAACCGCTATCACATCATGCGAAACCGCGGGTACATGGCCAGGTACTTCATGCTCCACGGTGACTACCGCCCTCTGGCTTTCGCCCTGGGAACCATGGCGACGGCCGCCAAAGAGGTCATCCGCCTCCTGGCCGTGGACCGGGGGCACCTCATGACCGGCATTCCCAAAATCATCCAGGGGTGGGTGGATTCGCGCAAGATCCTCCACGATCCGGATTGGAAGCCCATGGAGCCGCTCCAGAAGTAACCTGCCGGAGTCGGGGGAGAGCGGTTTGCCTACTCTTCCCCGCCGGCCTGGAAATACTCCATGGAGGCCAGCGGCCCGGCCAGGCTGAACCTGCCGTTGGCATAGGCGACCTTGGTGACCGACGTGTTGGCCATGTCGGGTACGTCGATGTCGTCTCCCAGGGTGATCAGGAACTGTTGGAGGGACATGCCGGAGCTGACGACCAGCACGTTGCCTCCGCCGCGGGCCAGTGCATCCTCACCGATGCCGGTCAGGGCCCTCTTCATACGGGTCAGGACCTGCTCGGTGGTCTCGGCCCTGTCCTCCGGAGCCAGATCGGTGCCCAGCGGATTTTCCAGGTCCAGTCGGTGGAAGGCGTCCTGCATGTAGGCCGATATCATCCGACCCTTGGCCTCGCGCAGCTGGTCGCGGTTCTCATACCCCATGTAATTGCAGACGGTCGTCAGCGTTTCGATTTCGTCGCGGCCCTCATAGCTGCCGAAGTTGTCCTCACGCAGGTCGGGATCCACTTGAATTCGAAGATCACTCTGGCCGGAAGCATCCAGGGCTTCGCGGGCTGTGTCGTAATGGCGGGTCAGGTTGCCGCACCAGGCGGAAACAAAGTGTATTCCCCGTAGTCCCCGCCCGAACCGGCGGACACCCTCCCTGCCCTCCTTGGTCAGGGGGAAGTCGGACCACCCCTGCATCAGGCGCATGCTGTTTGCTGTGGTCCTGCCGTGCCGGGTCAGGAAGAGGGTCACCCGGCCGGTGGAATCGGGGTCAAGGTTGTTCAATACTGCTGATGATGCTCCATTGGTCATGGCGCACAACCCTACACGGTGGTCCTGCCACAATTCCCATGCAGGGTTGGAGATTCAGGCCCTGATGAAGTGGCCTTCGTTGCCCCATACCCAGGTGCCGCCACCGGCCCCGATCTGGAAGTTGAGCTTTGCTATGCCCAGGTCGACTGGCGAGCCGGTCTCCGCGGAATCATCCAGGCGGGCAAGGGCATCGCCCGATTCCCGGTCCCAGGTGAAGAGGATGGGTTGACCATTCATGCTCGACGGAGCCTTGGCGGCCGCGTTCACCCCGGACTTGAACCAGTCCGGGGCCGAAGCCCTGTCTTCCTGGCTCATGGGGGCTGTCAGTTCCTCATAGGACTTGGATGGCCTGTGCCTGGCCTGGCGTTGACATAGCTGGTCGTAATCCTGATTTCCATAGTCCGCCTCTGTGGCCGAGTTGCCCAAGGTGATGCCCAGATAGAGATCTTGACTGGGTGTTACGCGGCAGTACCGCTGAGCCGCCTCGCTGTCCCAGCTCCCGGCCACCCAACCGGTTCCCAGTCCGTACAGGGTGGCCGTCAGGACCAGACGCTGACCATAGAAACCCGCTTTTTCCATGCTCTCCAGGTCGCCCCTAGGGCCGACCAGGGCCAGGTAGTTGGCGGCGTTGGCGAAGTGCCCGGAGGTATTGACTTCCGAAAATACGTCGGGTGCATCGGTCACCAGCTGGATATCCAGGCCGCTCAGCATGTTGATCGCGTTCAGGGTGCTGGATAGCTGCCGGATTGTGTCCATGTCGATGGGGGAGGGGTCGTAGTGCCTGGTGGTGATGCGTACATTCAGTGCGTCGATGAGTTGGGTGTGTTCTGTCATATTGCCCATTATCCACCTATATACTGCTCAATGAGGGTTGATGGTTCCACCCCTTGCCTGGGTGTAATCCATCGGGGTCGGGGGAATCAAGTCATGCTATGGGGTACAATTCCTACGTGCCGGTTCGTCATCCTAACTAGTCAGCACCTGAAGGAGCAGCAATGATTGATACAGCGCAGGCTTTTGGAGTGGATATCGGCGGATCCGGCATCAAGGCTGCCCCGGTTGATCTTACCGTTGGCGACTTTGCCGAGCCCCGCAAGAAGATTCTCACTCCGGAGCACTCCACCCCTGAGGCGGTGGGCGCGGTGGTCAAGCAGCTCCTGGACCAGTTCGAAGTCACTGATGATATCCCCGTGGGCGTGGCCTTCCCCGCCCCGGTCAAGCCCGGACAACCGCTGAACTTCATGGCCAACCTGGATCAGTCCTGGGTGGGTGCCGACGTGGAGGCCGTCTTCTCTGAGGCCTGCGGGAGGCCCATCACCGTGGTCAACGATGCGGATGCGGCTGGCCTTGCCGAGGTGCAGTACGGCGCCGCCAAGGGGCAGAAGGGTCTGGTCATTGCCACCACCCTGGGCACCGGCATCGGTACGGCACTTATATACAACGGTGTGCTTATTCCCAACAGCGAGCTGGGTCACCTGGATCTGGACGGTAAGGACGCCGAGAAGTATGCGGCCTCCTCGGTCCGTGACCGCAAGAAGCTCAGTTACAAGAAGTGGGCGAATCGCCTGACCAAGTACTACCGTCTGCTTGAGCACTACCTCAACCCTGACTTCTTCGTTGTGGGTGGCGGCGTGAGCAGGATGAGCGAGAAGTTCCTGCCCCACATCGAGATCGAAACGCCTATCGTGGCCGCCAAGCTGCGCAATCAGGCAGGCATCGTTGGTGCCGCATACCTGGCCGATCTCCAGCAGAAGCATCTGGGGTGACCTCGGGGGACGAAAACGACGGTGCGGTGCGTTTCTCCCATCGCACTGGTCCTGAGCATCCCAACCCCATAGCCTTGGCCGAAGCACGGTCCAGGGCTATGGGGATTCGCTTAGGAGGGCTCAACGACTCCAACCCGACAAGGTTCGGACTGTCTCCGGATTTCCTGCCGCAGACGTACCAGGCACAGCCCAGGGGCCCCCTCCAGGCCCGTATTGATCTGGCCTCCTTCCTTTCTTCACGCAGTTCGGGTGAGGCTTGCGGCAGAGACGGGTCAGCCGGATTGCCATCCGAACAACCCTGGGCAGCCCCGATATCATCGGTGGCGACGTATGCCGATTCAGGGCCTTTGAGGCTTTCATCTTCTCGTTCGAGTTCTCTCGAGCAGCTGCTTGTGAATCCCGACGATCTTTATCTGCTCTCCTCTACCTCCCAGGCTTATTCCTGGCTGATGAAGCTCCTGTGCGACCCCGGAGACATCATCCTGGAACCCCGGCCGGGATACCCGCTGATCGAGTCCATCGCCGGCCTCGAATGCGTGAGGACCATGCCTTACCGTCTTTCCTATGACGGGTCTTGGGCCCTGGACCTGGCAAGCGTCAGGCAGGCTCTGGAGGGGCCTGCGGGGGAGAGGATTCGGGCCATTGTCCTCATCAACCCCAATAACCCCACCGGGTCATATGTGCATCCTGAGGAACGTGGAGCCATCCTTGACCTCTGCAGTGAGCATGGGGTGGCCATCATCGCCGACGAGGTCTTCTATGACTATCCTCTGGATTCCTTGCCCGGACGGGCCCGGCTGGCGGGAGAGGACCGTGTCCTGACGTTTGCCTTGGATGGGTTCTCCAAGAGTCTGGCCGCTCCCCATGCCAAGGTAGGGTGGATTCAGGTTTCAGGGCCGGAAAGCCAGGTGGCCGAAGCCAAGCGTCGCCTGGATTTAATTGCCGATGACTACCTGCCCATGAGTCAACTGATTACCGACCGGATGGGGACCATGCTCGATGCCGTCCCCGTCCAGACGCGCCGCGTGGGCGATCGGATCCGAGGCAACCTGGACCAGGTGCGCGGCCTTCTGAGCGAGGGGGATTCGTGTATATCCCTGCTCAGGCCCGAGGCCGGATGGAACGTCCTCTTACGGTTCCCCGCCGTCATCGACGAGGATGAGCTGATTCTTCATCTGATTCACTCTTACGGGTTGACCGGCCAGCCTGGGTACTTCTTCGACATGCCGAGCAACGGATATCTTGCTCTTTCTCTTCTTCCGAGAGCCACGGAATTCCAACGGAATATCCAGGCAGTGAGTTCAGCTATCAGCGAATTGCTGTAAATGGTCCCGCCTGTTGTTGATTTCGCTCTCTCGATAGTGTGAGATTGAAGAGTTGACTATTTCCGAAAGGGGAAAGGCAAGTAAGGGCTCAAAGTTGAGCCGTGATGATTGCAATGTAGCAAAATAACAAGGGGTATCGAATCATGCACAATTCAATACAAGGGGATGAGGATTTCCTGACACCGTCTGCTGATGCAGTGGTCGGTGCGACCATTGATCCGACACTGGCGCCGGATTCAGGTAGGAAACTCACCACCTCGGAGAAGGGTCGCTTCGCCGTCGGATTTGCCCTCATATCCATATTGTGGGCCACACCCTTCGCCATGGGATCCGGAGTGCTTCTACCTCAGGTCTTCAACACGATTCCGGGAGTCAGCGCCGAGGCCGCCCTTGGCACCATGAACTCCATCGGCTGTGTTTTCGCCCTGATAGCGAATATCCTCTTCGGGGCCCTGTCTGACATGTCCCGGTTCAAACTGGGCAAGCGCACACCCTGGATTGTTCTGGGCGGCATCATCGGAGCGGTCGGATTCTTCATCGTCTTCCAGTCCCATACCCTCTGGCCCATTATCGTGGGCTGGTGCATAGTCCAGGTCGGTATCAACTGCCTGATTGCGCCGGCTGTGGCCGTTCTCTCGGACAGGATTCCAGAAGCAACCAGGGCAACCTTCTCCTCCCTCTACGGTGCCAGCATGGTCGTGGGCACCCAGCTGGGCAACTTCATCGGCAGCTACTTCCTGAAGAATGCCTCCACCGGATTCGCCATCGGGATGGTCATCTTCTTCTTCTCGGGCATCGTAACGGTTCTGGTCTGGCCCCGTGAGGCGTCGGCAGCCAGCAACAGGGCGGAACGCTCCTGGGCCGACGTAGCCAGGTCCTTCATTCCGCCGACCAAGAACTGCCGTGACTTCTATCTGGCCCTATTCGGCCGTCTCGCCTTCGTTCTTGGTTGCTATATGATCATCGGGTACCAGCTCTACATTTTGCAGAAGTACTGCAATATGAATGATGACGTGGCCTCTTCGACCATGAAGATTCTTGCCGTCATCACCACAATCACGACTATCCTGGCGGCAGCCGTATCCGGGCCGCTCTCGGACTACCTGCAACGACGCAAAATCATCGTGGCTGCCAGCAGTGTTGTCATCGCCGTGGGCATGCTCTTCCCGATCTTCATGCCCAACGCCATGGGCATGTACATCTACGGTGCTCTTGCCGGCCTGGGCAACGGTTGCTATATGTCCGTCGATCAGGCCTTGAACGTTGATGTGCTGCCCAACGGGGAAGAGGCAGGTAAGGACCTGGGCATCCTCAACCTGTCGAACACGATCGGGCAGGTGCTGGCCCCGGTCTGCACCACGGCCGTCATCGGCATCTTCGGCGGGTATCGGATGGTCTTCCCCGGAGCCATCATCTGCCTCCTCCTGGGTACCGTTTTCATCATGATGATTCGTAAGGTGAAATAAGCTGGGCACATCATCGTCGAACTGCCGCAGTCTGAAAGGAAGAACCACTATGACCACTGACAAGCATCTACAAGCCAAGGATCTGGATATCGAAAAGGAGGCCTCGCTGACCTCCGGCTCGGACGCCTGGCACCTGCAAGGAGTACCGGACCAGGGCTATCCGGAGTACATGATCACGGATGGGCCCTACGGGTTGCGCAAGGCCACAGGATCGGATGTATACGGTTCCGTCCCCGCCACCTGCTTTCCGCCGACCGCCGGCCTGGCCTCATCCTGGAACCCGGATTTGACCTATCAGGTCGGGCAGGCCATGGGTGAGGAGTGCATCCAGGAGGAAGTGGCCGTTATCCTCGGCCCTGGCATCAACATCAAGCGCAGTCCGCTTGGGGGCCGCAACTTCGAGTACTATTCGGAGGACCCGGTCCTGGCCGGTCATCAGGCCGCAGGCCTGGTCGATGGGGTCCAATCCAAGGGCGTGGGCACCTCCTTGAAGCACTTCGCTGCCAACAACCAGGAGACCGATCGTCTCAGGGTCAGCTCCGACATCGATGAGCGCACCCTGCGCGAGATATACCTGCCCGCCTTCGAGTATGTAGTCAAGCACGCCAAGCCCTGGACCATCATGTGCGCCTACAACAAGCTCAACGGGGTGTATGGATCGGAGAACCGCTGGCTGCTGACCGACGTGCTGCGCGGTGAGTGGGGTTATCAGGGTCTGGTCATGTCGGACTGGGGCGCCGTGCATGACAGGGCCGCGGCCCTTCGTGCCGGTCTCAACCTTGAGATGCCGCCATCCGCCAGCGACCATGAGGTTGTCGAGGCGGTCAGGGCCGGAAACCTGGATAAGGATCAGCTCGACAGGATGGCCCAAGGGGTTCTGGACCTCATCGAGAAGGCCAAGCCCGCCATGTCGCAGAAGGGCTACCGGTATGACGTGGAGGCCCATGACCAGGTGGCCCGCCGGGCCGCCCAGGAATCCATCGTCATGCTCAAGAACGAGGATGGTGTGCTTCCACTGGCTCCGGGCGAAAAGGTCGCTCTGATCGGCGAATTCGCCCGCACCCCGCGCTACCAGGGTGGCGGTTCCTCCCACATCACCCCCACCAAGGTCACCACGGCCCTGGACTCCTTCAAGGAGACGGGCATGGATGTGGACTTCGTTCCAGGGTTCACCCTGGATGAGGCTCCCCAGGATCCGTCCCTGACCGACCAGGCCGTCAAGGCCGCGGCGGATGCCGATAAGGTGGTCCTCTTCCTCGGTTTGCCCGAGGACGCCGAGTCCGAAGGGTTCGACCGCACCGATATTGATTTGCCGACCAAGCAGCTCGATCTTCTCAGGGCTGTGAGCCAGGTCAATGACCAGGTGGTTGTAGTACTTTCCAACGGTTCGGTGGTCTCCGTAGTGGACTGGCTTCCCCAGGCCAAGGCGGTTCTGGAATCCTGGCTCCTGGGTCAGGCAGGCGGACAGGCCGTCGTTGACATTCTGACTGGTGGGGCCAACCCCTCCGGCAGGCTGCCGGAGACCATTCCCGTGCGCCTGGAAGACAATCCCTCCATCACCTCCTTCCCCGGCGAGGAGGGACACTCGCGCTATGGGGAGGGTATCTATGTGGGCTATCGCTACTACGACACCTTCAATAAGCCGGTTGCCTTCCCCTTCGGTTTCGGTCTTTCCTATTCGACCTTCGAAATTTCGGATGTCCGCGTGGAGAAGACCGGCCCCAATGCCGTCCGGGTCGACCTGACCGTGACCAATACCTCGGGTATCGATGGGGCTGAGACCGTCCAGGTCTATGTGGCTCCCTGTGCTTCCAAGGTGGGTCGCCCCTCCCACGAGCTCAAGTCCTTCGCCAAGGTCTTCCTCAAGACGGGCGAATCCCAGGAGATCAGCTTGGACCTGGATGAGCGTGACTTCGCTTACTGGTCGACCGCCATGAATGAGTGGCATGTGGAGGCCGGCACCTATGGCATCGAGGTGGGTACCTCCTCCAGGGACCTGGTTTCCAAGCTGGACGTGGACCTTGACGGGGATGGGCTTTTTGTCAGGCTCAACTCCAATTCCACCATGGAGGAATGGCGTGAGGATCAGGTCGGTGGGCCGATCATGAAGTCCCACGTTGAGGGTGGAAAGGTTCCCCTTCCCAATGATCCCAATACGGCCAAGCTCTTCGACAGCATGCCGCTGGCTTCGGTCATCACCCTCTCCGGAGGGGATGGCAACAGCGTGGTCGCCGATATGATTACCGACTACCAGAAGGCAATCGAACAGCAAGGGCTGACCGGGGCTTCTAGGGGGAGCGAGTAAGGACCGGACAGATTCGGTTAACCGATAAGAGGTAGGGGCCGGCATCCATCCCATATGAGGTGGATGCCGGCCCCTCTGTATGCTTCACCATCCAGCACGGCAGCTCATGGAGCATGCCGTTTCCGCCGGGCTACAGGCAGGTGAACCAGACTTCGATGGTGGAGAATATCGAGGTCTCGAAACGGGAGAGGAGGACCAGAACATATCCGGTCATCAGCAGGACGGATACCAGGCAGGACAAGGTCAGAAGGAATGATACCGGTTTTCCGACCGGTCCATCCGTCCGATCGGTGTACCCTGCCGTTCCGTTCAGTTTCCTCAGGGTATCCTGACCAGACCGGTCGCAGGAGGATATGACCACGACCGCCACCAGGGCCAGCAGCCAGGCGAAATCAATCATGTACCGGTCGGAGAATCCACCCAGGTAGGCATCCATAATCATGACCAGAAGAGCCAAGGGAATGGACAGAAGGGTCAGCCCGTACAGGTTCCGGTCCTTCAGATTTCGGCGCACCCGGATTGAGCAGAGGAGAATCAGGCAGACCAGGATCACCGGTGTGGTGACCAGGAGCCCTCCGATGCCCGGTTCGGTGTAGTGCCATACATTCAGGGGGGCGGGTGAGGTTCTCAGGAAGGGGAAGGA
Organism: Bifidobacterium sp. M0307; assembly: GCF_016100445.1. NCBI lineage: Bacteria > Bacillati > Actinomycetota > Actinomycetes > Bifidobacteriales > Bifidobacteriaceae > Bifidobacterium > Bifidobacterium sp. M0307. The sequence goes on along the minus strand of NZ_JACFSL010000001.1, from coordinate 965,344 downwards.
GGCCTTGGTGGACAGCGGCTGGAATAGGTAATAACCAAAAAGCCGGGGGAGGCTGCCAAGGTCGGGATGATATCGGGTCAGGTCCACAACGGTCATCTGGTATCTGTTGCCGAAATCCAGGGCGGAACCGAACCGCCAGTGGTTGTACCAGAGTAGAGGGGCTGCCACGATGAGCAGAGGAAGCAGGGCGGTACCGAGCAGGGTGGCGGAAACGGCTGGTGAGGGCCCGACTCCTTCCTTGGCTGAAGAGGTCCCTGTCCGAGGGTGGAGGGAGCTCACCATATCCTTGATTTCCTGGGAGAAGATGGGGATGGCCAGAAGACCGGCCACTATGAAAGTGGGCCGGCACCCCAGGGTGGCCGCCATGCAGAGCGACCCCAGGAATACGCGTGGCTTTGACAGTGTCCACCCTGGCTCCTGAGCTCTCGGGGTATGGAGCCATTCGCCACCATCTGCCAGGGTCCACATCCGGGTTCCTCCCCCAACCGAGTGGACCCTGCGGGCTCCGAGCCAGATCCATAGGCCGGTCATCACAAAGAGCAATCCTGCGGCAAAGGGCGCCGTGTAGAAGTTCTTCCTGCACCAGAGGTAGGCGATGTTCGACCCGGTCAGGATCGCTGTCAGGGACAGGATGGTCGAGGCCAGGCTGATACCCGGGAAGTGACGGTCCAGGAGGCGGATGATCGCCAGGACCATCGCGACAGTAGCCAGGAGGGTCAGGAGGGAGGCTGCGGCCGAGGTGGGCAGGGCGTACCCGCCGGGATGGAAGAGGGAGGTCAGGACCCGATAAGGCATGAAGAGGAGGATGGCGGGGAGGACTCCGAAGTAGGAGTACCAGTGACCCTTCCAATAGACATAGTCCCAGTAAATGGGTTTTTGATCCTGGGCCAACAGATTGTTCCTGGTGACGATGTCATAGGGGTTCTCGGCTGTGGCCAGGCCTGGTGCCTGGTCAAGATCCAACCAGGGGCGACCCTGGAGAAGGGCCTGGGCCACATGGTCATATTGGTTGAAGTCGTAGGTGTAGGAATCTGGATTGTGGAAGTCCCCGGGCACGAAGGTCGACAGGTCGTTCAGTATGGAGCAGATTGCCCAAACGGTCAGCGGAGCCAGGGCCAGGGTCAGGGCCAGCCGTTGTCCCCGTGATTTCGTATTCAGCGGTGTCCTCCAGAGGCGTGAACCAGGCAGGAAGGCCGCAATCAGGAGGATTAGGGCCGCCATGGCGATCAGGCGCACAGGATTGATGTTCAGAGGAACCCTGACATCGGGAGTCATGGTTCTGATGGACAGTCGCGTTTCTGCCGGTTCTTCCACCCAGAGCCGCAATGCGGTCAGTCGGGCCCCTGTCTGTGGTGGTTTGGCCGTGTTCCTCAGGTAATGCGATCTGGTTGATCGGTACACCACCATACCGCTGCCGCCTCTGGTCCACCCTGCCGAGGGGGAATACCTGGCATCCAGTCGGACATGGACCCGTCCGGGGACATGGCCTTCGTGGTGATTGCCGTCTTTTGCCTTGGACGTCTCTACTTTGACGAATTTCGCCCCACGGGTGGAAGCGGGGATCTGAATCCAAGCCCCGGCAGGGTCCGTGACCATCAGACCCCCACCTGGAAGGGACTCCAGACCCGGACCGAGTTCGGGTTCGGTGTCTGCCTGCCGGGATGTTTCAGGGGTCTGCCCTCCCAGGGATTGCCAGTGGGACAGGTTGAACACACCAACCTCCAAGACCAGGACGAGGAGGATGCCCAGGCAGAGGGCAAGACGGCCTGATGCCCTCAGTCGAGGTATGGCGGGGGTTCGTTTCACCCCTTTATTCTATAAGCGACATGTCTGGATGAATTGGGACAATTGTGAACATGTCCAAGAGCGTGAACAAGTCTGACGGCCTGGGGGATTTTTCTAGGAAGGCGCGTTCCCTGTGGTCGACCCTGGCGGGGAAGGCCGAGGACTTCCTGGACGGGGATACGGCCGATCACGAGCAGCCGCTGAATGACCTTGTCAAAAAAGCGGCACAGGTTTATGCCCAGACAGGAAAGCGCCCTGATGACCAGTTCATGCACGATCTGCTGACTTCAACCAGCCACCAGCTGGGCCCCATGGTCAAGCGTCATCTTTTCCCCGAAATCCAAGGGGTGCCCGAGGGATTGACCCTGGGCTGGGTCCAGTGGCCCGGGACGCGGGGGAGGTTCTTCTCGCTCGGGGTCTTCACCGATCGTTCCCACTTCGCCCAGATCGCCTTGGCCGATGACCATGGCCGGGTCTTCGTCGGCCAGCAGAGGCAGATGGATGTACAGAACCAGCAGGCGGCTTTCATGCTGGGAAAGGAACAGGAGATCTCCCTGCCCTACGGACGCCGATTCGGTCGCCAGGAAGGTGACGGTCGGGTTCCCACCGTCCGCGCCATTCAAGGCGGCATCGTGGGAAGGGACCAGACCGGCAACCTCTGCTGGTTGGCTTCCTGGCTTCGGTATGACGGCCGGTACACCCTGGAACAGCTCCGACCCCAGCTACCGCCCGACCTCCGATTCAACCTGGAGTACCGGGACGCTGTGGCCATCTCCTTTTTTGCGGCCTACATGCTGCCCCATATCCAGGGGGTTTTCACTGGGTTCGGCTCCGGCAACATCTTCCACAGACTCAATCGAGAGGCTCCCATGGGAGCCATCCGTCGCAGCGTTCAGGACACGGTCCGGGCCAGGTCCAGTGGTCAGCGCGTCTCGGGCCTGGAAGACCTCTTCTCCGACCTGATGCAGGAGTCGGGCGCCCTGGGAGAGGTTCCCGGTCTGGAGGCCGTACATGGGGCCGAGCCGCTCCACCTCTACGCCTCTTCATATTCCGGAGCCTACTTCCTGACCTGGGATACCGGGCTGGAATTTTCGGCTGCCCTTCGGGCCTTGCAGATTGAGGGGAACCTGAACCGGTTCGCTTCTGTCAGTGCCTGGCTGGAACGCAATGCGGACCTGGGTATCTACCCCACCGAGGACACGGTGACCAGGGTTCAGGCCGCCCGGTTGGATCAGGCCCTCTTGGACGATCCGGCCATTGCCGCCCTGCTCAGGTCGGGCGACCTGGACCGGGACTTCGACCCCATCCATAATGATGGGCGGACGGCTCTGAATGCCATCCTGTCAAAGGCGGCAGCCACAGCCGAGAAGGTCCGCCAGGAGGCCCCACGAGCGGTGCCGGTTCGGGCCGACCAGGGTGAGGTTACCTCGTCGGAGTGGGTTTACCGCCAGACTTTCGCCCTGTTGATGCGCAGCCTGCGTCTGCCCTTCCGCTTCGATGTCGAGTTCCGTTCGAACCTCGAAGAGGGGGAGGTTGCCATTGCCTTCACGTCGGCGGGGCGGGCCATGATGCCATCCAGCCGATACGATGATGACCGCCATGCTTGGGTTGACCTGGACGATGACCAGAGAGCGGCCATGAGCGCTGATTACAACCTCCGGGTGGGACTGATTATGGCCGCCTTGGCCTTCGGAGTGGATCCCTCGGTGCGACAGGTCAGTCTTCAGATTGATTCGGTCGGTCTGGAGGAGGCTGTTGATGAGCAGAATTCCGCCATACGCACCATGATGGGTCAGGCCTTGGAGGCCTTTGAGAGGATGCGGTCGGGCGATATGGGGACGACTGGGTCCAAGGCCGATCCCAAGGACGGTGACATTCACGGTGATCCAACTCACCCAATCGTCACCGATGCGGTGTCTCCCCAGGAGGAGACCCCTGAAACCTCGAACAGATCCGAAGCGGAGCCGTCCGGGAACGAGGGGGAAACCGGAGATGATCGGTCTGAGCGCGACGGCGGGTCGATTGCCGAGGACTCGCCGAGCGAACGTCCGATCAATACGGAGGACGAGAGTGAGGTCAACCAGGAATTCAGGGATCTGATCAAGGGGGTGGACCTGGATGAGGTGGCCTTCGCCATGCCTTCCAGTCAGAACCCCGCCCAGGATTCGGATGACGGTGCAGGTGCGGATGCCTCCGGCGACACGTCCGGCCGTCCTCGCAGCGAGGGCAACGAACAGAACCCGTTGAGTGCTCTGCAGAGCAATCCTACGGTACGCAACCTGGTCACCGTCACGTTCAGCAGGGAACTCTTCCTTTCCCGTGTCAGGCAGGCGGGGGTCACCGATCCCAAGGCCGTCTTCAGCTTCTTCGACGCTGCGATGGAGGTCACCCCCGCAGGTGGCCTGGCCCCGGTTGATGCGGATTTCGACATGCGGGACGATCGATTTTCACCCCGGGCCTCCCAGGAGGAACCCGAGTTCTCCGATACGGTCTTCACGCCCCAGGCCGCCGAGGTCCTCGGTGCCGACCATGCATCTGGCCTGTCCATCCAGCGGGCCGATCTCCTCCAGCATGCACTGGGTCTCTTCCATGCGCTCAGCGGGAACCAGAACATGTCCTCAGCCGAAAAGGCCCAGGAAGCCACGCGAATCATCAAGGAGATCGCGGACCCGGAATTGGACCAGCTGGCCCCCCAGGTGGCTTCCGCAATGATAGACGAGACCAAGGTTCCGGATTTCGACTTCGCCCTTTCCTCCCAGCTCGACAAGGAGCGGATTCGGGCCAGGGACCTCCTCTTCTCGGGTGCCGCCCCCCAGGCCATTCAGGTGGAGCAGGATGCCATCGACCGCATGGACGCCTTCTTTTCGACCGATGGTCGCGTGCCGCGTTACTTCAATTCCTACGCGGAGCGGGTGGTCTATAACCGGCTCTTCGCCACGCCGGGGGAGCAGACCCTGCTGATTCCCGACAACCTCTTCTACGCCCATCTGGAGATCGCGGACGTTCTCTCCCAGCTCAAGGAGGACCAGGCGGCCCTGCAGCATCTGAATGCCATGGTGGCGTATGCCCCCGCCTATCCGCTCTCCCACCTGAAGTTGGCTGTCATGCTGGCCAACCAGGAGGACTGGGACTCGGCCCGGGCGGCCACCCTGAATGCCCTGAGGGTGGCTCTGGACAGGGACGATGCCTCTTTCGCCTATTATCGTCTGGCCTACGCCGCCTGGATGCGTGACGAATTCGACGTGGCTGCCGCCGCCTATATCATGAGTGAGCACATCAGTCCTGACAGGATTCCCGCCCTGAAGGAGGAACTGTCCGAACTGAGGAGTCGTGCCCAATCCCAGTGCATGGTCCTGCCGGATGACTTCAGCTCCGCACGGGCGGTTCTGTCCGAGCATGGGCTGCCGATATGGCCCCATACCGAGGTTGCGGGCATAGTGCGGGATGCGGCACGCATCTGCGTTGATGGGGGCATGTTCGTTCCGGCCCGAACCCTCTCAATGGCGGCCGCGAGGATGAACGACGACGATAATGAGGGTGTTGACGTGGTACAGGCACAATTCATGAGGTCACTCAATGCGTAACGAAGAAGACGAATATACGGGCGGTGGAACCGGGCACGAGGGTGCCTCGGAAGAGAGGCCGGCAATCGGGAGTGACCGCTGGATAGCATCACTGCAACCCGATGATGCCGATGCCATGCGGCTGGGTGAGCTGGATGCCGGTTCCCTGAGGGCCGAGGCGGCCCAGCGTCTCTGGTCCAAGCTGGCGGCCTGGGTCGAGTCGGACCAGGTGGCCTATTACATCGATGACGCCCCGGTCTCTTCCGACGCGGCCTATGATGCCAGGATGCGCTGTCTCCAGGAATTGGAGTCAAGCTTCCCCAGTCTGGACACCCCCCAGTCTCCCACCCACCGGGTGGGCGGAACCTTCTCCAACGATTTCACCTCCGTTCGTCATCCCTCCCGGATGCTCAGCCTGGACGACGTATTCAGCATCAACGAACTCCGCCAGTGGTACGACGGAATCCGCAAGGACCTGGATTGGCCCGAAAACAAGGCCCTCGCCATGACCAGCGAGGTCAAGATCGACGGGCTGGCCCTGAACCTCCTCTACCACAATGGGGTCCTGGAGCAGGGACTGACCCGGGGAGACGGGGTGACCGGCGAGGACATCACCCTGAACGTCCGAACCATTCAGACCATCCCGCAGAACCTGTCGGGGCCGGCCGAGGACATCCCCGAGTTTGTGGAGGTCCGTGGCGAGGTCTTCATGCGGTTCGACGATTTCCAGGCCCTGAATGAGCAGCAGGCAAAGGAGGGCAAACCTCCCTTTGCCAATCCGCGCAACGCTGCCGCCGGGTCCTTGCGTCAGAAGGACCCCCGCATTACGGCAACCCGCCGACTGAGCTTCTACGCACATGGTATGGGCTCCCTGCGGTGGGGAGCGGCCCACCCCAAGGGGTCACACGATGAGGTCATCGACCAGTCCCAGGCCTATGGGCTCTACAAGCAGTGGGGGATTCCGGTTTCACCCCACAACAGGGTCGTTGCCTCCTTCGATCAGATTCTCGACATGATCGACTACTACGGACAGCACCGCAACGACATCGAGCATGCCCTGGACGGCATCGTGGTCAAGCTTCAGGACAGGGACCTTCAGCGCAGGCTGGGTGCCACCTCCCGTGCACCCCGCTGGGCCGTCGCCTACAAGTATCCGCCCGAGGAAGTCAATACGAGACTTCTGGATATCACCGTCCAGGTGGGCAGGACCGGGCGAATCACCCCGGTGGCCATCCTGACCCCCGTCTCCGTGGCCGGTTCCACGGTCTCCCGAACCACCCTCCATAACGCCTCCGAGGTCAAGCGTAAAGGGATTCTGATTGGCGACACGGTCGTGGTCCGTAAGGCCGGTGACGTGATTCCCGAGCTGGTCGGTCCCGTCATGGAGGCCAGGAAGGGACGGGAAAAGGACCTGAAATCCTTCGTCATGCCCGAGACCTGCCCCAGCTGTGGTGCCCGCCTGGCCCCGGCCAAGGAGGGGGACGTGGATATCCGTTGCCCCAACGTGGAGTCATGCCCTGCCCAGCTGACTGAGCGGGTCATCCATATGGCCTCTCGGAAGGCGCTGGATATCGAGCACCTGGGGGAGCAGAGCGCCATCGCCCTGACCAACCCCGATGAAAACCGCCCCGACTCCGTTGATGTCTATGCTCCCGGATTGCGTGAGGTCCTGGTGGACCAGGGTGGGCAGGCGGCGCCTTATCAGCCCGCACCCGATCTGGAGCTCCCTCCCCGGCAAAGCCCGGTCCTGACCAGTGAGGCTGGTCTGTTCGACTTGAAAGTCGATGACCTGCGCCACGTGCATGTCTGGCGTGAGGTTCCGCTGATGGAGCAGGTTGAGGTGGAGGGGAAGGATGGGCCTAGCACCAGCAAGCGTCGTGTCGGAGGCAGTGGTCTCTGGTACCGGGTGCCGGCCTTCTACAACCTCCCCAAGAGCGACCAGGCTGCCCAAGGTGACAGGGCCATGAACAGCTACGAGGTCCAGGCGGAGGATGCGGCCCTGGGCAAGGCCGGTGCAGAACCTTCCCGAACCACTTTGCAGATGCTTCAGGAAATCGACAAGGCCCGACATGCCGACCTGTGGAGGGTCCTGGTTGCCTTGTCCATACGACACCTCGGCCCCACCTCGGCACGGGCCATAGCCACCCGCTTCCCCTCCCTGGACGCCATTGAGCATGCCGGGATCGATGAATTGTCGGAGCTGGACGGGGTCGGCCCCGAGATCGCCTCCTCCATAGTCGATTGGTTCACCGGCGCCCGCCAACCGGGTGACTGGCGTGGGAAGATTCTGGATGCCTGGAAAGCGGATGGTGTGGGGTCCCATGTGGAGCGCAGCACCAAGCCCCAGACCCTGAAGGGCATGACGGTTGTGGTGACCGGAAGTCTGGAGGACTTCTCCCGGGATTCGGCCAAGGAGGCCATAGTCGAGCGCGGAGGCAAGGCCTCGGGGTCGGTCAGCAAGAAGACCACTTATGTTGTGGTCGGGGACAGCCCCGGTTCCAAGGCGGAGAAGGCCGAGAGCCTTGGTGTGCCCATCCTCGACGAGGCGGCCTTCCACCGTCTCCTGGATACAGGCAGTCCCGATGGACAGGGTGACCAGGCAGAGGGCTGATCAGGCTCTTCGCAATATCCGACCAGTCCCGCTCTGGAGATGCGCCCTGGTCTCGGGCTATGGTGGGCGGCATGGGTCAAGAGCAGTTTGGAACGGAAAACGGTGGTAACGGAGTGAACGACCAGACGGATTGGGAGGATTTCCCTCGTCGCATCAAGGGCGAGGTCTTCGAACGTCTAAGCAAGGTCATCGACCCCGAACTGGGCCGATCCATCACTGACCTGGGCATGATAACCGACATCGTGGTGGTACCCCGCCGTGATACCACCGAGGCCGACTACGATGTGACGGTCAGGGTGGAGCTGACCATCAAGGGGTGCCCCCTCTCCCAAACCATCACCAACCAGATCAACGGGGCCGTTTCCTCCTACCCCCGGGCCAGGCTGCACTCCCGGATTGATGTGGCATCCATGAGCAAGGAGAAACTGAATAACCTCGTTGCGGACCTCAAGGCTGCCAGGCGAAGCAACCCCTTCACCAAGCCGGGTATCAAGACACGGATTTTCGCCATTGCCTCGGGGAAGGGCGGTGTAGGCAAGTCCTCGGTCACGGTCAACCTGGCAGCCACCCTGGCAGCTCTGGGGTACGACACCGCCGCCATTGATGCCGATATCTATGGGTTCTCCCTGCCCAACCTCTTCGGTGTGGACACCCAGCCCACGAATCTGAACGGGATGCTCATGCCTGTCACGGCTTGGGGGGTCAAGCTGATATCCATCGGCATGTTCGCAGGGTCCGACCGGGCCATCCTCTGGCGGGGTCCACGGCTGCAACGTTCCTTGGAACAGTTCCTCTCGGATGTCTGGTGGGGCGACCCGGATGTGCTCCTGCTGGACCTTGCCCCCGGGACCGGGGATATGGCGCTTTCGGTGGCCCAGGCCCTGCCCAACAGCGAGCTGGTGGTCGTCACCACCCCCCAGCCCAGTGCCTCTGATGTGGCGGTCAGGTCCGGTCTGGTGGCGCTTCAGGTGCCCACCAGGGTCCGTGGGGTCGTGGAGAACATGTCCTGGTACGACCATCAGGATGAACACCTGGAGATATTCGGCAGTGGCGGTGGGCAACGGGTTTCCGACCAACTGACCGAGGCCCTGGAGTACCAGGTCCCCCTCCTTGCCCAACTGCCCCTGCAGCCAGAGGTCCGGACCGTGGGAGAATCCGGCCGGCCTGCCGTGCTCAAGCCGGATGGTTCACTGGATGATTCCGACCTGTCGCACCGCTTTGTGGACCTGGCCAAGACCCTGATGTCCGCCACCTCCTGATGGATCGGGCGGCATGACGCCCGGTTGCAATCGGTTTGCAGTCCAGACCAGGAAGGTCTGCATGAGGTCTTCGACCGCCAGGCAAGGGGTATCGGAGACGAGTGAATATCGGGATTATTGACTAAGCGCGACGTTCACCCGAGGGAATGAAGAGGAGCCAGGGAAGACTGACCACGATCAGGCCGATGGCGCACATGGCAAGGAGTGGTATGGTCTCATGGCCGGCCAGTATGTATGACGCAAACATGGGGCCGAAGATATAGCCCAGGGAAGCCGCCGTATTGAGCAGACCGAACATCCTGCCACTGTAGGCGGGTCCAGCCAGTTCTGCGGCAACCACGGGCTGGGATATCCCCATCATGACCTCGCCCAGTCCGAAGACGATGATTCCCAGGGAGGCCACGGTCAGGGCTCCGAAGGTGGTGGTCAGTCTCAGGCCCAGGACGATGATGATCCAGGCGGCGGCCCAGAAGACCGGGACCGTGCGCAGGATTCGGACATGGTTGCGGTCCTTCAGCCTGGGGAGGAGGATGATGTTCAGGATGACCACCGAGAAGGTGTTGACCACATCGACCACGGAGAGCGACCACCGGGGGATGTGCTGATCGGATATGAGCGTGGTGACCAGGCCGGCGTCGAACTGGGAGTATCCGAAAAGGTCCATGAAGAAGCTCCCGCAGACCAGGAGTCCCATGGTCACCAGTACGTAGGTCAGGGACCTGGTGGAGCCGCCATAGGTGCCGCTTTGGGCACTCTCAGCTGTGCTGCCGTCTTCTGCGCTCGCGGAGGCAGGTGAGTCCTTCTCGTTCTCTTCCTGGAATTCGAGCTTGAGTCGGGCTGTCAGCGCGCGTAGGTCGTAGTGCCGTTCGATGATAAGAAGGGTCAGGCTGAGCAGGGCGAACCCCAGTGCGCGGCCGCCGAATCCCCACCGGTAGAGGTAGTCCTGGCCGCCTGCCGCCAGGAGTCCGCCGACCGCAGCTCCCAGGCCGATACCCAGGTTCACTTCAGCCTGGTTGATTCCGTAGACGATTCGATGCTGCTCACGGGTCGATATCTGCGTCAGGATGCTGGACCAGGAGGTCTGCATCCCCATCCCCAGACCGGAGACGAAGGCTCCTATGGCCCCCGTTGTGAAGTCATGGGCCAGGGTGAAGATCAGTGGCCCTATCACGGAGAAGATCATCGCCGTGTGCATGGCCAGCCAGGAGGATCGCCGGTCGGAGACCCAGCCGATGATCGGGTTGGAAATCAGGGAGCCGATGGAGCTGATGGTGACCAGCAGGGCAGCCTCGCTCATGGTGGCTCCCAGCGAGTGGGTGGCGAAAAGAAGCTCGATGGGCATGACCAGGCCGATGCCGAAGGAACACATCAGGTCGACTATCAGCATGGTCCGGAGGTAGTCCGGAAGGCTCATGAACTCGCGTACCCAGCGCACCGCCACCTCCATCGGTCATGGCTTTCTTCTCAACTCCATATCACCATCGGGGAGGGACCAGGAGTGTCGGATCGCATTGCCTATACGGAAAAACAAGCCCCCCGACCTGGCGCCAAGGCGTCGGGCCGGGGGGGGGGTGAACCCATACCGGAAGAACCGAGTCTTTATCGATTTGTCCGGCGCATAGGGGTCAGATATGGAAGTAGAGCTCGTACTCCAGGGGGGTGGGGGCCAGGCGGGCCTGGGCCAGCTCACCGCGCTTGAGGTCCAGCCAGGTCTCGATCAGATCGTCGGTGAAGACGTCTCCCTCGCTCAGGAAGTCATGGTCCTCCTCCAAGGCGTTCAGGGCCTCTTCCAGGGAACCGGGGACCTGCTTGATCTGGTCGTGCTCCTCCGGAGGCAACTCGTAAAGATCCTTGTCCACGGGAGCCGGAGGCTCGGTGTGGTTGAGGATTCCGTCCAGTCCGGCCATGAGCTGGGCCGAGAATGCCAGGAAGGGATTGCAGGAGGGGTCCGGGGCCCGGAACTCGATGCGCTTGGCGGCGGGCGAGGTGCCGGCCAGCGGAATACGGATGGCGGCGGAACGGTTCCTGGCCGAGTAGACCAGATTGACCGGTGCCTCGTATCCAGGCACAAGACGCTTGTAGGAATTCATCGAGGGGTTGGTGAAGGCCAGAACCGCCGAGGCGTGCTTGATCAGACCGCCCACATACCAACGGGCGATGTCGGAAAGGCCGCCGTAGCCCTTCTCATCGTAGAAGAGCGGCTTGCCGTCCTTCCAGAGGGACTGGTGGCAGTGCATGCCGGTGCCGTTGTCGCCTGCAATGGGCTTGGGCATGAAGGTGGCAGCCTTGCCGGCCAGGGCAGCGGTCTCATGGACCACGTACTTGTACTTCATCAGGTCGTCGCCCGCATGCAGGAGGGTGTTGAAGCGGTAATTGATCTCCTGCTGTCCGGCACCGCCGACCTCGTGGTGGGAACGCTCCAGAATCAGGCCCACCTTCTGCAGGTTGGCAACCATGTCATCACGCAGATCCTGGTAGTGGTCGATGGGGGGAACGGGGAAATAGCCCTTCTTGATACGGTTCTTGAAACCGATGTTGGGGGAGCCGTCCTCCTCGACATCCACCCCGGTATTCCAAGGGGCTTCAATGGTGTCAACCTCGTAGAAGGAGCGCTGCATGCTGTTCTCGAAGCGGACCTTGTCGAAGATGAAGAACTCGGCCTCGGGGGCGAAGGAAGCGGTGTCGGCGATTCCGGTCGACTTCAGGTAGGCCTCTGCCTTGGCTGCAATCTGTCTGGGGTCGCGTGAATAAGGCTCATCGGTCAGCGGGTCGACGATGGAGAAGGCGACATCCAGGGTCTTGTGCTTGCGGAACGGATCCAGGTAGGCGGTCTCCGGATCGGGGATCAGCTTCATATCCGACTCGTTGATGGCCTGGAATCCCTGTACGGAAGAGCCGTCGAAGGCCATGCCGTCCGTGAATGCGTCATTGAGGAACTCGCTTGCCGGGACGGTGAAGTGCTGCTGAACCCCGATCAGGTCGGTGAACCTGACGGAGACATACTCCACGCCCTCCTGGTTGATCAAAGCTTCGCAATCGGCCTTTGATTTCAGTTCTGTCACTGAACCGCTCCTTTCATGAGAACCGTTATGGTCATACAGTCTAAAAGACCCGAGTTTTCGCCAACCCGCAACTTAAGTTACGGGGTTGTTTCGTACTGCCGAGGCGGTAACACGGGCGTGAAGAGTCCTGATACGGAAAACCCCGACACTAAGCCTGGAGGTTCGGTGTCGGGGTGGAAACATGGGCAGATCAGCGGCCGCGCATGGCCTTGCGGCTGACGTGGACCTTGGTGGGGTCGATGCCCTTCGGCATGCCCAAGGCGTTCTGCCTCTTTTGGAGGGTGATCAGACGCTCGTTGAGGATGGCCAGCTCGTCCGCAGTCATCTTGACCTTCTTCTTGATGACCTCTTTCTGGAGCCTGTTCAGGGGCACCTGGTTGGGACCCTGGCCGACGCTGATCTTGTAGATCGGGATGTCCGAACCCTTGGTGATGCGGCGAATCTTGTCCTCTTCGCGTTTCATGGCCTTGGTGACCCTGGCATAGTCGCCTTCGCCAACCAGATAGACACCGGTGCGACCGGTGCCGCGCCAGATGGCATCCTTGGTCTTGGCGTCAATCCAGACGGGATCCTGGGGGAACCTGAACCCGGCCTTGGAGATGTTGCTCAGCACTGCGGCCGCAGCGCCGGGGCGACCCTCCATCTTGGCGTACCCCACCTTGTCGGAGCGCCTGGTCAGGGTCATGGTCCCCAGGAGGAGACCCACCATGATGCCCAGGAGGACGAACAGTATCCAACTCAGCCAGCCGACATGGAAGATGAAGCAGACCGCAACGGCCACCACGATGGGCACCAGGACGGCCACCAGAAGGAACCAAGGCAGGGCCTTGTCCTCTGCATGGGTGAATTGGTAGATTTTCCAGATTTGGGAAAACGTGCCATTCTTCTTTTTCGGCTTCTTGGCCTTGTCCTCTTGTGCCATATGATCCTCACTCGGAAACGTTCACTGGTTGACCAGTCTACCGCAAGTTCAGGGGGCGCCCATCGGCTTTGAGCAGAGCCTCACCAATCGCCTCGCTAAAGGTCGGATGGGGGTGAATCAGGCCCGCCGCCCTGTCCAGTGGAACCCTGTTGCCCACCAGCTGCTGAACTTCGGCGATGTTCTCCGATGCCTGTGGGGAGACCATCTCCAGTCCCACCACGATTCGGGTGTCCAGGTCGGAGGAGAGGCAGGCCGTAACCAGGCTCAAAGTGCCCTGATACCCGCTCATCCTCATTCGGGAATTGGCCTGCATGGGGTATATGGTCTCCTCCACCTGGTTCAGGGTGGGGTCGTCCTGTGCCTCCTGCTTGGTGTACCCCACGGCGGCTGCCTGGGGGGAGGAGTAGACCACCCGGGGAATGGTGGATTCCTTGACGGGTTCAGGATCCAGACCTGCCGCGGCCTCGGCCAGTGTGATGCCCTGCTGGAAGGCCCGGTGGGCCAGATGGTTACCTGGGGTGATGTCACCCAAAGCCCAGACACGTTCCCGGCTGGTCCGGCCCTGGGAATCGGTCAGAATCTGCCCGGCATCATCGGTGTCGATTCCAAGTCCTTCCATCCAATCCTGGTCGGTCTGGGGATCCCTGCCGATGGCTGCCAGAACCAGGTCGGTCTCCAGGGAAGACGTCTCACCCCCACCTTGGCTGGGGCCATAGGTGACTGTCAGGGGTTTGTCGGGAGATGATTCGGTGATGGCCTGGCAGGTGGAATCGGTTATGACGTTGATGCCCTGTCGTTTCAGTTCACGCGTCATGACCAGTCCGGTACGGCGCCCCCAATGGGAGAGGACCCGGTCACGTCTGATCATCAGCGTCACCTCGGTCCCGGCCTGATGCCATATGGTGGCGAATTCCATGGCCACGTCCCCGGATCCGATGACCAGGGCCCTATTGCAGAAAGGCTTGAGTCGAAGTGCCCGGTCGGAATCGATGACACGATCGCTGAACGGTATGCCGGGCAAAGGGCGCGAGCGGGAACCCATGGCCAGAACCGTGTCGCAGGTGGTCAACCGGCGGACAGTGCCGTCAGGGGTCCTGACCGAAACCAGTCCATCGCCGACGATGGAGCCCTCTCCTTGAATAAGGTCCACCTTTCGCTGGGTCAGCAGCTGGGTAAGCCCACTGGTCATGGCTTCGACCATCTCATCCTGGTAGGCGGCCAGGCGTTGGTAGTCGATGCCCTTTGCCTGCATCCGGATACCCATGGCTTCACCAAGGGAAGCCTGCTCCAGTACCTGTGTGGCCGTCAGTAGGGCCTTGGTGGGTATGCATCCCCGGTTCAGACAGGTCCCACCGGGTACGGGATCACGCTCGATCAGCGCGACCCGGGCGCCGAGTTCGGCCGAGCGCAGGGCCGCGGAGTATCCACCCGGTCCCGAGCCGATGATGATGACGTCATATTGACGTTTGGAACTGTCCAGGGGGTCCGACGAAGCGGGGTCAATGCCATCCTCTGTGTGTTTCATAGTTGCCCATGCTAGCGAAGAGAGGAGGAGCGGGCTTGAGTGTTTGCACACTGTGAACGCTTCCCAACGTCCGATTTCGCTCCTTGATTCTTCCGAATCCGGTTGGGAAAAGGAAAGCCGCCCTGCCCCGGGCGGGGAGGACGGCAGTGCTTGCTTACAGGGTCTCTTTCGTGACCGAAGATGTTGCTTTTACTTGGGCCAGTTGCCGCGTTTGGGAGAGGTCGGCTTGGGGACCCGCCAGCGTCGTACCATCATGGCCCGCTGCCAGGCATAGCTGGCCGAGCGGGAGCCTTTGGCCACGGAGCGTTCGCCGAACTTCTCGATCAGCTTCACCTTGAGCCTGCGCCACATCAGCCAGGTATCGATGATGCCGACGATGATGAAGGCGTAGACGACCACAATCAGCATCATGTAGATGCTGTTGGCGGTCACCGGATCGACCACGGAAGTGGCGAACATGGATGCAAACATCCCTACGAGCATGACGATGATGGCCGGGAAGGTCCATTCAAGCAGGTTGAACCGGGCATCCACGTAGTCGCGGATGTAGATTCGCCAGGGGAGCCTTTCCGACTTGGGCATGTGGGCGACATCGCCGGTCCTCATGGCCTCATACTGGGCATCCTCCCTGGCCCTGATGCGGGCCTTGGCGGCCTTACGGCTTGCCTTGCGGTCCTTGGGGACCAGAGGACGGAGAGTCTGGGCCTCTGCCACCTTGCGCTTGGGGGTCGGACGCCCCTTGCCGCCGGTACGGTCCTGAATCTCCTTGGTGTCCGATTCCTGGTCCTGTACCTTCTTGTCCTTGCCTTTGAAGGGGTTCCATGTCATGCGAACAGGTTACGGTGACGCCTAGACTCATCAGCATTTTCAGGAGGTAGGACATGACAGATTTGGGCTTGGAAGAGATTCAGGGCCGGGTAGGGGCCGACTGGACCAGGATCATCGATCTGCTCAAGGGGAAAATAGCCCTGGGTTCGGTTTCCGCCAAGGGAATCACGGGGGAACACATGCGCAGCTCGGCTGAATTCGTGGCCGAGGAGCTGACGAAGGTGGGCATCGATGCCAGGGTGGTGCAGTCCACCAATGCGGATGGCACGCCTGGTGCCTTCGAAGTGGTCGGCTCCAGAATCGTCGACGAAACCGCTCCCACGGTCCTTCTCTATGCCCATCATGATGTTCAGCCCGTTCCCGACCCGACGGCCTGGGATACCGACCCCTTCACCGGTGTGGAACGCGACGGGAGGCTCTACGGACGTGGATCGGCCGATGACGGTGGCGGCATCGCCATCCATTCCGGTGCCCTGCATGCCCTTGGTGACGACCTCAAGGTCAATATCAAGGTCTTCATCGAAGGGGAGGAGGAGATGGGTTCGCCCAGTTTCATTCCCTTCATTGAAGCCCACAAGGAGGAGTTCGAATCCGACCTGATCATCGTGGCTGACTCCGGCAACTGGTCCGACCGGATTCCCAGCCTGACCACTTCACTGCGAGGCAATACGGATCTGGATGTCACAGTCAAGGTCCTGGAACACCCGGTCCATTCCGGGCAGTTCGGCGGTCCCATCCTGGACTCCAACACCCTGGCGGCCATGCTGATCGCCTCCATGTACAACGACAAGGGCGAGCTGGCGGTCCCCGGTATTGAGGGAGGACAGCCCGTAGGTGGGCTCCAGCGCGACCTGGATCCCGACCAGGTGCGTAAGGATGCCGGAGTGGTGGACTCCTACCGTCTGGCGGGCACCGACTCCCTGGCTTCCAGGCTCTGGACCAAGCCCTCTGCGTCGGTTATCGGATTCGATGCCCACCCTGTCGAAGGATCCTTCAATGTCCTGGCGGATCAGACCCGCTTCCGCATCTCGCTGAGGACGGCCCCCACCCAGCGTCCGGAGGAGGCTCAGAAGGCCCTGGTCGATTTCCTGCGCTCGCATGCCCCCCTGGGTGCCCAGGTCGAGTTCTCCTGCGGAGAGAACGGGATGGGATGGGCCATGGATCCCGACAGTCAGGTGGTCAGGAACGCCGAGGAGGCCATGCGCCAGGCCTTCGGATGCGACCCGGTCAACAAGGGCGAGGGTGGCTCAATCCCGTTCATACCGGAGCTCAAGCGTCTCTTCCCCAAGGCCCAGGTTCTGGTCACAGGACCAGAGGATCCCAAGGGCAACGCCCACAGTCCGAATGAGTCCATCTCCCTCTATGGTCTGGAACGCAACATCGTCACTGAGGCGCTGCTCCTGGACAGTCTGGGGGCTTGACCAAGGCAGGTCCTAAAGTAAATAGTGACACGGGGGCCGCATGCTGCAAAGCAGCGTGTGGCTGAGAGGAGGCTCAGCCTCGACCGGACGAACGTTTACCGGGCAATGCCGGCGCACGGATGTCACTCAACCCGTGCCTTGAACAGGATGCGCACCCAAGGGTGTGCTTACGGAAAGGCACAGTAATCATGAACAGTCAGAATCAGACCCGATTCCAAGGCGAGGATGACAAATCCAGAGGTGACGGGGAAGTCACCCATATCAGGCACTCCAATCGTTGGCGGGTGGTCGATATCGCCGTGGCTTCGGTCATCGGTGTGGCCAGCGCATTCATCTACTGGGTGGTGGCCATCGTCACGTCGGTGCCTTGGTCTCTCCTCGATGGCATCATCCCCGGTCTGGGCGGAATCCTCAACGGGCTGTATCTCTTTGCGGCCCCTCTTGCCCTTCTTATCGTGCGCCGCCCCGGGGCAGCCGTCTATGCCGAGGTCGTCGCCGCCGTTCTGGAATCCCTCCTGGGCAGCCAATGGGTTCCGGTCGAAACCTTCCTGATAGGACTTCTCCAGGGTGCCATGGCCGAGCTGGTCTTCGCCCTGTGCCGGTATCGCCGTTGGAATCTGCCCACGGTCACCCTGTCGGGGATGGCTGCCGGGTTGGGCTGCTGGGTATACACCTTCTGCACCCATCTCCAAGCCATCAGTCTGACCGGCCCTTATGGTCTGATCTACCTGATGGCCACCCTGGTCTCCGGTGCCCTCCTGGCGGGGGTTCTGGTCTGGTATCTCTATCTGGCCATAGCCAGGACCGGTGCCCTCGATCGCTTCGAGTCGGGCCGCCTGCCCAGGAACGGAAGCCGTAAAGGAACCAAGGCGTGACCCAAGCCGATTCAGCACAGCCCAGGGATGGATCGGATCTGACCAGGCCGGCAGGTCTGGACCTGGATCACTGGGGGTATCGTCACGCCTATCGGAGTCATTTTGCGGTCCGTGACCTCTCCCTGTCCATCCCTGCCGGGCAGCGTGTGCTCCTCCTAGGGGCCTCCGGCATAGGAAAGTCCACAATTCTAGAGGGCATTGCCGGGATTCTGGGTGACCAGGAGGGAGCCCTCAGGGCCCAGAACGCCGGTGCCTCTGGCGGTCAGCCCATCGAGGTGGAGGACGCCGATGGGGGAGTGACCAGGGGGAGGATACTGGTCGATGGTCAACCAGCCGGTGTGGTCGGCGGCCGCGTGGGGCTTGTTTTGCAGGATCCCGATGCTCAGGCCATCTTCCAGCGGCTTGGTGATAACGTCGCCTTCGGTCCCGAGAATATGGGGGTCCCCCGGGAGGAGATATGGCGGAGGGTCGAGGAGTCCCTGTGCGCCGTGGGGCTGCGGGACCTGCAACTGACCAGGTCCACCATGCATATCAGTGGTGGACAGATGCAACGCCTGGCACTTGCTGGTGCCCTGGCCATGGAACCGGGTCTTCTGCTTCTTGACGAGCCCACGGCCAACCTGGACCCTGACGGGGTCCATCAGATTGTCGGAGCGGTTCGACAGGTTCTCGACCGCCGTCATTCCACAATGATTCTGGTGGAGCACCGGGCGCAGCCCTGGATGGAAATGATCGACAGGGTCATCGTGCTGGGTCTGGGTCCTCAGGAGGGTCAGGAAGGCAGGGCAGGAGGTGACGGTTTCCGCCGCACCGTCGTTATGGCCGATGGCACGCCCGAGCAGGTCTTCTCCGACAGAAGTCTCGACCTGGCCGCTTTGGGGATATGGGTACCCGACCCCTATAAGGGGCCGGGGGACCAGGTGGACCGCATTTCGAGCCGCCCCCGGTTGGGCGAAGACCCGGGTAGCACCGCTGGCGATCCGATTCTGGAGACGGTCGATCTCGCCGTCGGGCGTGACGGCAGGGCCATCGCCTCCGGTATCAATCTAGCCTTCCACGCGGGGGAGGTAACGGCCCTGGTCGGAGCCAACGGGGCCGGTAAATCAACCCTGTCCATGACTCTGGCAGGTCTTATGGAACCCGTCTCCGGTCGTGTGGTCGCCTCGGCCGAGCTGGTCGGAGGTGACGGTCCCGACCAGCCGATGGCGGACGGATCCGCTCCGTCGGCTTGGAAATCCACCGACCTGGCCTCACGTATCTCCTATGTCTTCCAGAATCCGGAGCATCAGTTCGCCCGGGGCTCTGTGCTTGAAGAGGTCATGGTGGCCCCGCTCAGGACCGGAGCCACCGAGGAAGAGGCCAGGGAACGGGCCCGAAATCTTCTGAAGCGGTTCAACCTGAACCAATACGCCAGTGCCAATCCCTATACCCTCTCAGGGGGGGAGAAGCGCCGATTGACGGTGGCTGCCGCTCTGGCGGCGGCCCCCTGCGTGCTGATACTCGATGAACCGACCTTCGGGCAGGACAGGGTCACTTGGACCAGTATGGCCCAGTTGATCGATTCCCTGCGCGCCGACGGAATCTGCATCATCGTGGTCACTCATGATATGGACCTGGTCAAGGCCCTGGGTGCCCGTGTGGTACGCCTGGTGCCGGGCGAATCGGTCGGGAGGTCTTCGCAGGCAACGGTCTGTGCATCGGCGCGGCGGGAAGTCGGGCAAACACCGGTGACCGCTGCCGCACAGGCGAAGACCGCCCCTGAGGGTGGGCGGGACGTGCCGGCTACGGTCGTCCTGCCGGTTGCGGCCATGAATCAACGTGACGAGCCTCCGAGAATGTCAAGCCGCTCGGCCTATATCGCCTCCATCAATCCGGCTTTTCGCCTGCTGGGGGCCTTCCTGACCGCCCTTCCCCTCCTGATCAGTCTGGATTGGGTCTCCGCCACGGTGGCTCTGGGGCTTGAGCTGATTCTCCTCATGGCGGCCGGCTTCACCCCGTGGAGGATTGTCAGGTCAGCCTGGCCCATCTTCCTGGGGGCTCCGGGGTCGGCCCTGGCCATCATCCTGTACGGGAAGGCCGGAGGAGCCACGTACTGGACCTGGGGGATGATTCATGTCACCCAGCGTTCGGTGGACCTGGCCCTTGCCACTGCCCTGCGCATCCTCGCCATCGGAATACCCGCCATCATCACTGTCCTGGGCATTGATGCCACTGATCTGGCCGATGCCTTCAGTCAGGTTCTCCACCTGCCGGAGCGGTTCGTGTACGGGGGGTTGGCGGGGCTGCGACTCTTCTCGGTCCTGCGGGATGACTGGACCGCTCTTGCGGCTTCAAGGCGGAGCAGGGGGTTGGGTGATGAGAACAGGTTCAAGGCCTTCTTTCCGCAGGCCTTCGCCCTCCTGGTCCTGTCCATCAGGCGCTCGACCACCCTGGCTACGGCCATGGAAGCCAGAGGGTTCGGTGGACGTGTGGAACGCACCCATGCCCGGATTTCGAAAGTCAGCCTCAGGGATTGGTGCTACCTGTCGATCTGCCTTGCCGTTCCGGTGGTGGCCCTGACCGTGGCCGGATTGACGGGTGCCATCTCCTACTTCGGCAATTGACGGTAGTCCGCTCCCCGTTCCGGTGGTGTCGATCCGGTAGTTCTCAGACTCCTGGACAGCACGCTTGAGCGTCATATATGAAAAGAGATCCGGATACCGCTTCCGCCCGCCATGCTCGGCGGTTCGGCGTAAGGGTATCCGGATCTCTTCCCTGCTCGTGCCCAGGAGAGGCACGGGGACGAAGGCTACTTGACCAGGTTGGTATTCAGGTTGCGAACCTCGTCGAAGCGCTTGGAGGCATCCTCCCAGTTGACGATGTGCCACCAGGCCTTGACGTAGTCTGCCCTGACATTCAGATAATCCAGGTAGTAGGCGTGCTCCCAGAGATCCAGAAGAACCAGCGGGAAGATGGTGACGGGCAGGTTGCCCTGGTGGTCGTACATCTGCAGGGTGACCAGGCGCTCACCCAGGGAATCCCATGCCAGGACGGCCCAGCCGGAACCCTGGATGCCGGCGCACATGGACTCGAAGTACCGCTGGAAGCCCTCGAAGGAACCGAACTGGTCCTCGATGGCCGCCTTGAGTTCGCCAGTGGGTTCCTGTCCGATGGACGGGGCCATGTTCTTCCAGAAGATGGTGTGGTTCTTGTGACCGGCCAGGTTGAAGGCCAGGTTCTTCTCCAGGAGGTTGGACTGTGCCACATTGCCGGACTCGGCAGCGTCGTGAATTTGTTCCAGTGCCTGGTTGGCGCCGTTGACATACGCCTGATGGTGCTTGTCATGGTGGAGTTCCATGATCTTGCCGGACACGTAGGGCTCGAGGGCCGAGTAGTCATAAGGTAGCTCAGGAAGTGTATATACGGGCATGGTGTCTCCTTACATTCGCCTCCGCAGGGCATCAACCCTTGATGGAAAACCCGAACGGCAGGCTCGGAATACCAAGTCGATTTGGCTTGTCTACTCAGACTATCCCCGGGGAAGCAGTGTGCCAAGGCATTTGCAGGGGTCAGTTCAGTGAACTTGATTACAGAGAGTTAGAGTGGTGGGTATGCCCCTGACAGAAACACTGATGGATAACCCGCGTTCGCAGCGCATACGCCGGCTTGCCGAGCTCAAAGAGAGAAGGGCCCGGCAACGTCATGAACGCTTTTTGATCGAAGGGCCGCAGAGTGTCCGGGAGGCAGTGGATTGCCGGTCCGACCTGGTCACGGACCTCTATGTGCAGACCGGGGATGCATCGGGCCAGGAGGGTATCGGGTTTCTGAATCCGATCGTGGCCACCATTGCCGAGAGCGCCCTGCAGCACGACAACATATACGTACACCCGGTAACGGAAAGGGTCATGAAGGCCATCAGTACGGATGCCCAGGGGATTGTCGCCCAGGGTGATACCCGGGGGATGGCGGTCGACCCTGCCGATCTGATGGTGCCAGGCGATGACGGTGGGCGGTATGGTCAGGGAGGCCCGGACCTGATTGCCGCCTTCTGGCAGGTGCGTGACCCCGGCAATGCGGGGACCGTCATCAGAACGGCCGATGCTGCAGGTTGCAGGGCCCTGGTCCTGGTGGACGACTGTGTGGACCCCCTCAACCCAAAGGTGCTCAGGTCTACTGCGGGTTCGGCCTTCCACATTCCGATTCTGACTATGGGGACCGATGACTTCCTTGACTGGGTGCATGGCCGCGGAGATGGAATCACTGCCGCGGATGTCTACGGAACGCCTGATCGCAAGCCCACCGATCTGCCGGACCTGCTGGCCAGGGAAGGTGTGCAATCCGGATCCGGCGGCACGACCGGAGGGCCAGCCCGGGGCAGGGTCGTTCTATTCGGGAACGAGGCTCGCGGGCTACCTCCGGAGCTTCTGCAGCGGGTGGATTCCATCGTTTCCATACCTATTTATGGCCGGGCGGAATCACTCAACCTGGCTACCTCGGCGGCGGTCCTTCTGTATGGCCTGGCCATGTCGAGTCGTATTGAAAGAATGTAAAGGTTATAAAGACCGATATAACACTGTTTTCAGGCTCTTACAAGGTGAAAGGTCCCAAGGTGGCAGAGGTAGAGTTCGACCCTACAGCAGTGACGGATGAGGTCAGCGAGGGTATTGGGAAAATACGGGAGGCCTCCGATCTGGAGGAGCTGAAGGCGCTCAGGTCCCGCTACTCGGGTGCCGACTCCGCCATGGTCAGGGCCAGCAAGGCCATCGGTGTCCTGCCCGCAGACCAGAAAAAGACGGCCGGGCAGCTCGTGGGCAAGCTCAAGGCCGATTTCGGTAGGGCCTACGGTCTCAAGGAAGGGCAGTTGCGCCAGGAGGAGGAGACCCGTCGTCTACGGGCCGAGCGGGTCGACATGACCCTTCCTGTCGAGCGCAAGCCCCAGGGCGCACGTCATCCCCTCTCCAAGCTGATGGAGGACGTGGAGGACTTCTTCGTCTCCATGGGCTGGCGCATCGCCCAGGGTCCTGAGCTTGAGGCCGAGTGGTACAACTTCGACGCCCTGAACTTCGGCCCTGATCACCCGGCCCGCCAGATGCAGGACACCTTCTACGTCAAGGGAAACCAGGCCAAGGATGCCGCCGGCTTCGTCGGGTCCAATATGGTCATGCGCACCCATACCTCCCCGGACCAGGCACGATCCCTGATAACCCGTGGTGTGCCGCTCTATGTAGCCTGCACGGGCAGGGTCTTCCGCACCGATGAACTGGATGCCACCCATACCCCCGTCTTCCACCAGTGCGAGGCCCTTGCTGTCGATGAGCATCTGACCATGGCCGACCTCAAGGGAACCCTCGACAAGTTGGCCGTGGCTATGTTCGGTCCCGAGGCCCGGACGAGGCTGCGTCCCTCCTACTTCCCCTTCACCGAGCCCAGTGCCGAAATGGACCTTTGGTTCCCCGACAAGAAGGGTGGACCCGGATGGATTGAGTGGGGCGGCTGCGGTATGGTCAACCCCAATGTTCTGCGTTCCGCCGGTGTGGATCCCGATAAGTACTCGGGGTTCGCCTTCGGCGTGGGGATGGAGCGGACCCTCCTGCTCCGCCATGACATCAACGACATGCACGACCTGGTCGAGGGTGACGTGCGGTTCAGCCAGCAGTTTGAGATGGGGGAGTGACCCGATATGCCGATGGTAGATATTGATTGGCTCAAGGAACATGTCGAGGTTCCCGGTGATCTGACCTATCCGCAACTGGCCAAGGACCTGGTCCGGGTCGGTCTTGAGGAGGAGGAGATCCACCAGTCCACGGTGACCGGACCCATCGTGGTCGGTTACGTGGTCGATGCCGCCCCCGAACCCCAGAAGAATGGCAAGGTCATCAACTGGTGCCATGTCGACGTGGGTGAGACCTACAACGCCGTTGATGAAGACGGGAAGAAGGTTCCGCGGGGAATTGTCTGCGGTGCCCCCAACATGGCCGCCGGTGAAAAGGTCGTCGTGACCCTGCCGGGCGCGGTCCTTCCCGGTGATTTCAGGATCGAGCCGCGGAAGACGTATGGACACATCTCGGATGGCATGTGTGCCTCCGAGCGTGAGCTGGGACTCGGCTCGGACCACAACGGTATCATCCTCCTGCGGCAGTATGGGTTCACCGATCAGGAGTACGAGGACCTCAAGCCGGGTGATGATGCCATGGCCCTGCTCCACATGGACAATCCGGTTCTGGAGATCAACATCACCCCCGACCGGGGTTATGCCTTCTCCTACCGTGGAGTGGCTCGCGAGTATCATCACTCAACCGGTGCCGCCTATACGGATCCGGTCTTGGAATTGAACAAGGCCCTGCCTCAGGCGGTCGACCAGAGTGACCAGGGAGCCGTCGAGGTGCGGATCGAGGATGACGGCCCCATTCACGGTGTGCCGGGATGCGACCGCTACTACGTTCGTCCGGTCCAGGGCTACCGAGCCGGGTCCGCCACCCCCGCCTGGATGCGTAGGCGGCTGACCAGGGCCGGGATGCGCTCCATTTCACTTCCCGTGGATGTGACCAATTACGTCATGCTGGACCTGGGCCAGCCCCTGCACGCCTATGATGCGGACAAGATCGAAGGTCCTATTGTGGTTCGCAGGGCCAGGCAGGGAGAACGTCTGACCACCCTCGACGGCAAGGACCGTGAGCTGAGCACCGAGGACCTGCTGATTACTGATTCACCCAAGGGCGAGGCCGGTTCCCGAATCCTTGGACTGGCCGGTGTCATGGGCGGTCTCTACGGGGAGGTGACCGACCAGACACAGAACATCCTGATCGAATCGGCCCACTTCGACCAGGTGACCATCGCCCGGTCGGCCCGTCGTCACAAGCTGCCCTCCGAGGCTTCCAAGCGCTTCGAACGTGGGGTGGACCCCCAGATGCAGCCTGCTGCTGCGCAGATGGCGGCCGGGCTTTTGCAGGAATTCGGAGGCGCCAGGATTGGCGCCAGGCCCGTGGATGTGAATCGGACCGGTTCCGCGCCGGCGATTGATTTCGATCCTGCCCAGGTGGCCCGACTGACGGATCTGGATACGGACCGTGACCAGATCGCCGCCATTCTGGAGGATATCGGCTGCCGGGTCGAGTCTGTCGATGACCGGACCCTGTCCGTTACGCCGCCCTCATGGAGGCCCGACCTGGGCGAGGCATGCGACCTTGTTGAAGAGGTGGCCCGTCTGGTCGGTTATGACAGGATTCCGACCAACATCCCCTCTGCCAAGGTCACGGGTGAAGTGGGTCTGACGGGCCGTCAGCTCCGGAAGCGCTGGGTGGCCGATACCCTGGCTGAATATGGGCTGACCGAGGTGCTGGACTATCCGTTTGTCGGCAGGCAGGACCTGACGGCCTTCGGCTACGATCCCGACCAGGAGGAGACGGTCAGTGTCGAACTGGCCAATCCCATGGCCGCTGACCGTCCATTCCTGAGGCGATTCCTCATGCTGCCCCTGGCCAATACCGTGGCCCGGAATCTGCGGCGGGGCAACACCAATGTCTCGCTCTTCGAGGTTGGATACACCTTCACCCGCGATCCCAAGGCTCCGGCTGTGCCGACCCTGCCTGGGGGCACCCGTCCCAGTGACGAGCAGCTGGCCGATTTGGATGCCGGACTGCCAGTGCAGCGGTTGCACGTAGCCGCCTTGCTGACGGGTCTGGCCCAGGAGGATGGGTGGCTCAAGGACAGGCGCCAGGTGGACTGGACCGACGGTGTCGAATCGGCCCGCCGGGTCCTGGACCGTCTTGGTGCCCGGTACCACCTGGAGCAGCCGGATGCCGACCAGGTCCCTGTCCAGTGGCATCCTGGCCGTGCCGCGCAGGTGGTCCTTGATGATGGAACGCTCGTGGGCATGGTTGGAGAACTCCACCCGCATGTCATTGCGGCCCTGGACTTCCCCGATCACTCCGCGGCCTTCGAGCTGGACCTGGATGAGATTTTCGATCATCTGGACTTCGAACCACTTCAGGCCAAGCCCATTTCGACCTTCCCGCCGGTCCGTCAGGACCTGGCCTTCACGGTCCCCGAATCGGTCACGGCCGATCAACTGACTTCCGCCATCAGAGAAGCCGCGGGGACTAGTCTTGAGTCCATTGAGCTCTTCGATGTCTTTACCGGCGACCAAATCGGTCAGGATGCCAAGTCCCTGGCCTTCGCGGTCACCTTCAGGGCTCCGGACAAGACCCTGACATCGGAGGACAGCGAGGCGCTGAGGGGTGCCATCGTGGCGAAAGCCTCGGAGCTTGGCGCGCAGTTGCGTGCCTGAGCCTGAACACGGATAAGAGGGGACGTGATGGACATGGAAGACCAGCAGGGAAGTCAGAACTTCCGCGAAGCCGGTCAGGCCGACCAGACCCAGCCCCAGTACGGGCAGCGTGTGGAGCCGGCATACGGCGCACGTGCCGACCAGTACCCGGGCTGGAACCCTTATGTCTTCGGGAAGCCCGACCCTGAACCCGATAAGCCCGAAAGCGGGTCTGCATCGGATGCGGGTCGTCAGCCATCCGTCGGACAGGGGGTACCCGGGTATCCCACGATGAATGGCCAGGGCAATCCCGGGAATGGGCCCAGACATGTGGTCAACGGTATCGATCTTGATGATCCTGCCCAGAATCCCAGCTATGGTCATTGGGACCCGTACGCCATTATTTCCTTCGTCATGGCCCTGTTCCTGCCGGTTCCACTGTTGTCGGCCGTCTTGGGGGGAATCTCCATCTACCGGACGCGGGTTCTGCATATGAAGGGATTCGGTCTGGCTCTTGCCGCCATCATCCTCAACGTGCTGTACACCCTGGGTTGGCTGTGGATGGTTGTTTCCGGGGTTTCCGTGGATGATCTGACCAGGCAGATGCTTCAGTCGGCCATACCGTCCCTGCCAGGTGATTCCGGTGGTACCGTCGGAACCGGCGGCGCAGACGGGGTGAGCGCTTGAAGGACCGGAGACGTATCGGATACGGTGCGGCCTGAAGCAGGTTGTTCGTGATGATGAGGACCGTTCGAACGCAATGTTCGGGCGGTCCTTTCGTATTCCTGCGAGTTCGAGGGCGACACGCCGAACTGCATAAATATGCAATAACGTGCATGAATATGTAGTATGGTTGGTGGTCGGTGAGGGGAGCGGATATGAAGGAATACTCGGTGGCGGTGGCTGGAGCCACGGGCTATGCCGGAACCGAAGCGGTCCGGTTGCTCTGTGGTCATCCTGCATTCAGGGTCGATACCCTGACCGGGGCATCCTCGGTGGGGGACTCCTTTGCATCCCACTCGCCCCATATCCCGGCCTTGGCTGATATGCCCATACAGGAGACCCGGGCCGACGTTCTCAACGGGCACGACATCATCATCATGGCCCTGCCGCACGGGCGCTCAGGAGCCCTGGCCGAGGATTTGGATCCTGAGGCCCTGGTGGTGGATCTGGGGGCTGATCATCGACTGGAAAGCAGCGGGGACTGGAATGACTACTATGGTGGTCCCTTCCATGATCACTGGTCATACGGCCTTCCTGAACTCATGCTCGGCGGAGGCGGGAAGCAGCGTGATCGTCTGGCCGGGACCCACCGGATTGCCGGCCCGGGATGCAACGTAACCGCAGTGACCCTGGCCATACAGCCTGCCGTATCGGCCGGGCTGGTTCGGACCGATGACCTGGTTGCCGATCTGGTTGTGGCCTATTCCGGAGCGGGGAAGACCCCGGGCAGGGTCGATCTTCTGGCCGCGCAGGCGCTTAATTCAGCCCATCCCTACGGGGTCGGCGGGGCGCATCGGCATATTCCCGAGATAATTCAGAACCTCAGGCATGCCGCAGGTTCCGATGGTGTCCGGACCGAATTCAAGCTAGGGTTCACTCCGATTCTGGTGCCCATGTCGCGGGGGATACTCGCCACGGTATCGGCCCCTCTGACCGAGAGGGGGTTATCCCTGTCGGAAGAGGAAGTCCGATCCATCTGGATTGAAGCCTATGCGGGAGAGCCCTTCGTCCAGCTCCTGCCTGAGGGGGTCCTGCCTTCGACGGCGGATGTGCTGGGATCCAATGCGGCCCAGATACAGGTTGTCCTGGATAAGCGGGCGCAACGACTGATCGCTTTTGCTTCCATTGACAACCTGATCCGGGGAACCGCCGGTCAAGCCCTGCAATCCATGAATCTGGCCCTGGGCCTACCTGAACAGACGGGATTGACGACCATAGGAGTGGCACCATGAGCGTGACGTATGCGGCAGGATTCCAGGCAGGGACCGCCAAGGCCCATCGGCCAGGCGGGTCGGAACGGAAGAACCTGACCATGATTGTGAATCAGGGGCCCATGGATACGGCGGTGGGAGTCTTCACGCCGAATCGTTTCCGGGCGGCACCGGTCATCTGGACCGAACGCATCCTGACCGACGGCCATGCGGGGGCTGTGGTCATCAACTCGGGGAACGCCAATGCCTGCACAGGGCAGGAGGGGCTTGAACAGACCAGGAACACAGCCATCAGGGCTGCCGGCCTGTTGGGGCTGGAACCGGAACAGGTGGCGATTTGCTCCACCGGCATCATCGGTCATCTGCTCCATTTGGATGCCATCCTCTCCGGAGTGGACCAGGCCCATGCCGACCTGGCCGGGGATGATCGGGCCGGCGCCAATGCAGCCAAGGCCATCATGACCACCGACACCACCAGCAAGACCGTCACCCTCGACGGGGCGGGCTACCGGCTGGGCGGCATGGTCAAGGGGTCGGGGATGATAGCTCCGCAGCTGGCCACGATGATCTGCCTGATGACCACCGACGCCGTCCTCGATCCCGTCCAGGCGCGGACCGCACTCAGGAGGGCCTGCGATACCAGCTTCAACCGGATAGACGTGGACGGGTGCATGTCCACCAACGACACCGTTCTCCTCATGGCATCCGGTGCTTCGGGCGTCCGGCCCGACATGGAGGAGTTCCAGGCCCTTCTCGACCACGCTTGCTCCGACCTGGCCCGTCAGATCATCGGTGACGGAGAGGGCGCCCATCACCAGATACGTATCCGTGTCCAGGGGGCCGACGATGAGTATGCAGCCCTTGCCTGCGCCAGGGCTGTGGCGGGGTCCAACCTGCTGAAGTGTGCCGTTGCCGGAAACGATCCGAACTGGGGCAGGGTGGTCTCTTCCCTGGGTACCGTTCCCGAATCCGAGGCGGCCTACGATCCGGCGCGGGTCAGTGTGGACTTCAACGGCATCAGGGTATGTGACGGGGGCAAGCCGGGTCAGGACCCCGACCTGGTGGATCTGACCCTCCCCGAGGTCCACATCGATATCGACCTGCACCAGGGGTCGGCCCAGGCCGATGTGTGGACCGATGACCTGACACACGATTATGTTGCCATCAATGCCGACTACACCAGCTGATGGCAAAGGGCGGAACCTTGGGGACGATCACCGAATCGAAGGAGGGGGCGATGTGTGGACAGCCGGATTTGCAGACCGGAATCCATGCCGATCTGGATGATGACCGGAAGGCGGAGGTCCTGATAGAGGCCCTGCCTTGGCTGGAGGAGTTCAGTGGCCAGCGGATTGTTGTCAAATACGGCGGGAACGCCATGGTGGACGAGCACCTGAAACGGTGCTTCGCCCAGGACATGGTCTTCCTTCGCCAGGTAGGGATGCATCCCGTGGTCGTCCATGGAGGAGGCCCGCAGATTACCCGGATGCTTGACGCTCTGGGAATCGAATCCGTCTTCCGCGGTGGTCTGCGGGTCACCACCCCTGAGACCATGGAAGTGGTGCGGATGGTCCTGACCGGGCAGGTCTCTCGGGATCTGGTCGGTCTGATAAACACCCACGGTCCCCTTGCGGTGGGACTTTCCGGAGAGGATGCCTCCCTCTTTTCGGCCAGCCGGTGCCGGCCCCTGGTTGACGGTAAGCCCGTAGACGTAGGACTGGTCGGTGAGGTGGTTGGGGTGGATGCCTCCGCCGTAGAGGACCTGATCGAGGCCGGGAGAATTCCCGTGGTCTCTTCGGTGGCTCCCGATGAAAACGACCCCACCCAGGTATTGAACGTCAACGCCGATGCGGCGGCAGGTGCCCTGGCCTCGGCCCTGGGTGCCAGGAAGCTTGTCATCCTCACCAATGTGGAGGGGCTCTACCGGGAGTGGCCCAAGAAGGAATCCCTGGTATCCAACATCGGCACCGACTATCTTGAAGAGGTGATGGACCGGATGCAGGCCGGAATGAGGCCGAAACTTGAAGCCTGTGTACAGGCGGTCCGGGGCGGGGTGGAGGAGGCCCACATCATTGACGGGCGCCGACCCCACTCCATTCTCAATGAGATTTTCACCAAGAACGGCATCGGGACCATGGTGGTTCCCGGCGACGGCATAAGAATGAGGGGGACCCATGACCACCGGGGCGAGTAAGGCCGGAACAGGGCAGACGGGGAAGGCCGCCTGTGCCTTGGTTGAAACCCCGGTCGGTCCCTGCAGCCGGGACTGGCTGAAGCGTTACGGCCATGCCCACATGAATGTCTTTGGCAGTCCGGCAAGGGTCATGGACCATGGTCAAGGTGTCCACATCTGGGACCTGGATGGGAATCGCTACCTGGATATGATGGCCGGGATCGCCGTCAACTCCGTGGGGTATGCCCACCCCGCCTGGAACAGGGCGTTGGAGGACCAGGCCTCCCGCATGGCCCATATCAGCAACTACTTCGCCTCCAGGCCGCAGATCGAGCTGGCCGAACGCCTCCTGATCATATCCGAGGCACCGGAGGGCTCCCACGTTTACTTCGCCAATTCGGGAACCGAGGCCAATGAGGCCGCACTCAAGATGGCCCGGCTCCATGGCAGCGGTCTACTGTCCGGAAAAGGCGGAGGGCCAGGCAGAATCGTCGCCCTGACCAGGGGATTCCACGGGCGCAGCATGGGGTCGCTGAGCCTTACCTGGAAACCGGGTATCCGGGAGCCCTTTACGCCCCTTGTCCCGGGTGTGGAGTTCGTTCCGGCTGGAGATATCGATGCCATGGAGTCGGTTTTCGCGGACACGGCCGGGGGACCGGTGGCAGCCGTCATCATGGAACTGATCCAAGGGGAAGCCGGGGTCAGGCCGCTTGACCCCGCCTATGTTTCCGCGGTGCGCAGCCTCTGCAATGACCACTGCGCCCTGATGATTGTTGACGAGGTCCAGACAGGCATGGGTAGGACCGGATACTGGTTCGCCTTCCAGGACCCGACCCTCTCCGGAGGAGTCAGGCCGGACCTGGTGACCTTTGCCAAGGGGGTGGCAGGCGGTTTTCCCATGGGGGGTGTCATCGCCTTCGGGCAGGAGCTGTCCGACTTGCTTGCTCCGGGCCTGCACGGGTCCACCTTCGCCGGAAACCCCCTGGCCTCCGCACTGGGGTTGGCCACGCTCGATACGATTCAGAACGAGGGTCTCCTTGAGAATGCCAGGACGGCCGGCAGTCGGCTGCGTCAGGGAATGATGGATACGGGGAATCCACTCTACGCCGGCACCCGGGGGAGGGGCCTCTTGGATGCGGTCCAGCTGAACCATCCCTGCTCGCATGCCTTGGCGGCCTGGGCTCTTGACCACGGGCTGATTGTCAATGCTGTGGCTCCTGATGCCATACGCCTGGCACCGCCCCTGATCATCGGGCCGGGCGATATAGACCAGGCTGTCGGTATTCTGGCCCAGGTACCCGGTGATTTGCCCGATGATTGATTGGTGCCGACCGGTATATCAGGAAAGGCGGGCAGCGCCCACCGGGTGTTACGGGCGCATCAAGGCTAATGGAAACATGTGGAAAGGAAACGGAGGAAACCGATGGCAGACAGACTGAGGCACATGCTCAGGGATGACGATTTGAGCCATGACGAGCAGGCGGAGGTATTGAAACTGGGTCTGGCCTTCCGTCAGGACAGGTACCTGGCCCGCCCATTCGAAGGTCCCCAGGCCGTGGCCGTCATCTTCGACAAGCCCAGTACGCGTACCAGGTCCAGCTTCTCCGTTGGGGTTGCCGAGTTGGGTGGATACCCCCTGGTCATCGACAAGGACGGCTCCCAGCTGGGTAGGGGTGAGCCTGTGGCGGATACGGCCCGGGTCCTGACCCGGATGACATCCGCCATCGTGTGGCGCACCTTCGGACAGGATCGGGTGGAGACCATGGCGGATGAATCCACCGTCCCTGTGGTCAACGCCTTGACCGATTCCTTCCACCCCTGCCAGATACTGGCCGACTTCCTGACCTTGGCCCAGCACCGGGGCGGGGTGGATGCCCTGCAAGGGATGACCATCGCCTATCTGGGCGACGCTGCCAACAACATGTCCAACTCGTATCTGCTCGGTGGGGCGGTCGCCGGGATGCATGTCAGGGTGGCCGGTCCCAACGGTTTCCTGCCTGACCCGGGCATCGTCGAAGAGGCCAGCGCCCTGGCCGAGCAGAACGGGGGATCCGTCCTGGTCACCACCGACCCGGTCCAGGCTGTCGACCAGGCGGACTGCGTTTTCACCGATACCTGGGTATCCATGGGGGAGGAGGACCAGGCCGCAACCAGGTCCAAGCCTTTCTGGGACTACCAGGTCAATGCCTCGCTGATGGACAAGGCCAAACCGGATGCCCTCTTCCAGCACTGCCTTCCGGCATATCGGGGCAAGGAGGTGACCGCCGATGTCATTGACGGCCCAATATCCGTGGTCTGGGATGAGGCGGAGAATCGGCTCCATGCACAGAAAGCGCTCCTGACCTGGCTGGTGGCCCAGTCCACCGGGCGGATGGACCTGATTGAGGGGGTGTGCCGATGAGGCCGACTTCCAAGGTGGCCCGCCTGGATGCCATTCGGCAGGCTCTGGCCCGTACCCGTGTCAATTCCCAACAACAGTTGGCCGACATTCTTGAGGAGCAGCAGATCGATGTGACCCAGGCAACCCTGAGCCGTGATCTTGATGACCTGCATGCCACCAAACTGCGCTACCCCGACGGAACCATGGCCTATTGGATTCCCGACGCCACAGACCAGTCCGCCCTGGAGGCGGGGGTGCCGGTCGGAATCGATGCCGGATCGGAGAACAAGACCGACCTTTATCTCTCCAAGGTCCTGACCGGTCTGATTACTTCGGTGGTGCAGGCCAAGAACCTCCTGGTGGTCAGAACACCGGCGGGTGCGGCCCAGTATGCGGCCTCCGCCTTGGACCGGCAGCCCCTGGAGGGCATCCTGGGCACCATCGCAGGGGACGATACTGTCCTGATCATCGCCGCGGATGACGCCAGCGCCAAGAGTCGTGCAGACTGGCTTCTCTCCATCACCTCGGGTGAGGACACCCCCTCCGCCTGAGGGGGCATCGGAGCAGTGATCGAGCCACGCGGCCGGCAGGTCAATGCAGGGAACCGTACGCGCAGAAGAATCGTCAAGCCAAACAAGCACCAAGGAAAGAAGCAGAGTCATGAGTGAGAAGAACCGCATTGTACTTGCCTATTCGGGCGGTCTGGACACCTCGGTGGCCATCCCCTACCTGAAGGAGCGCACCGGTAAGGACGTGGTGGCCGTCTCCTTGGATGTTGGTCAGGGCGGGGAGCGCCTCCAGACCATCAAGAAGCGGGCCCTGGACTGTGGGGCTGTGGAGTCCTACATCGTCGATGCCCGTGACGAGTTCGCCTCGGAGTACTGCATGATGGCCCTGAAGGCCAATGCCATGTATGAGGGCGTCTACCCGCTGGTATCCGCCATTTCCAGGCCCCTGATCACCAAGCACCTGGTCAGAGCCGCCCACCAGTTCGGGGCCGACACCATCGCCCACGGTTGCACCGGCAAGGGGAATGACCAGGTCCGTTTCGAGGTATCGATCATGTCGATAGACCCGACCATCAAGGCCATCAGCCCGATTCGGGATCTGGGTCTGATGCGAGATGTGGAGATTGCCTACGCCAAGGAGCACAACCTTCCCATCGAGCAGACAGAAAAGAGCCCCTACTCCATAGACCAGAATGTCTGGGGGCGGGCCATCGAAACCGGCTATCTGGAGGACCCTTGGAATGGTCCCACCAAGGACGTCTACTCATACACCGAGGATCCGGCCTTCCCCCCGGTCGAGGATGAGGTCACCATCGACTTCGAGAAGGGCATTCCCGTCAGGATTGACGGCAGGGAGGTGACCCCCCTTCAGGCCATCGAGGAGATGAACCGACGTGCAGGTGCCCAGGGTATCGGACGGGTCGATCTGATCGAGGACCGCCTGGTCGGCATCAAATCCCGGGAACTCTATGAGGCACCGGGCGCCATCGCCCTGATTACCGCCCACCAGGAGTTGGAGAACTGCTGCCTCGAACGTGAGCAGCACCGGATCAAGCGCGACATCGACAAGCGGTGGGGAGAGCTTGTCTACGATGCGCAGTGGTTCTCGCCTGCGGTCAGGTCCCTGAACGCCTTCATCGAGGAGACCCAAGAGTATGTCAGCGGCCAGATTCGTATGATTCTGCATGGCGGGAGGGCTGTGGTGACCGGGCGGCGCTCCGACACCTCCCTGTACGACTACAGCCTAGCCACATACGAATCCGGAGACAGCTTCGACCAGAACGCCTCCAACGGGTTCATCGAGATCTACGGTCTGCCCGACAGGGTCGCCGCCGCCAGGGACGTCCGCTTCGGCAAGGGTGTTGAGGTGCCCGGGCAAGCCGTCGAGTAAAGGGACCCGGAACAGGAACAGGGGTGCGCTCGCAGGAGGGTGGTCATGGCTTGCGGGTGCAGGGAAGAGGAGAAGAGATGCAAGAGGCTAATCAGGACGCGAAGAGTCCCCAGGACCAGGGAATGGCCCTTTGGGGCGGGCGGTTCAGTTCCGGGCCTTCGCCGGAGCTTGCCAGACTCAGCAAGTCGACCCAGTTCGACTGGCGGCTGGCCGATGACGACCTGGCAGGTTCACGTGCCCATGCCAGGGCCTTGGCCGGAGCCGGTCTCCTCACCTCGGAAGAGCTGAAGACCATGGAGGAGGTACTGGACCGACTCCAGGATCAGGTTGATTCAGGAGCCTTCACCCCCAACGAGTCCGATGAGGACGAGGCCACAGCCCTTGAACGTGGTCTGATTGCCCTGGCAGGCGACCAGCTGGGTGGGAAACTGCGTGCCGGCCGCTCGCGGAACGACCAGATAGCGGCCCTGATTCGCATCTGGCTGCGCCGTCATGCCCGTATCGTGGCCGGGCAGATTCTGGCACTGGCCCGGGCTCTGATGGACCAGTGCCGAAAGGCCGGATCCACGGTCATGCCTGGACGGACCCATATGCAGCATGCCCAGCCCGTCCTCCTGTCACACCAACTCCTGGCACACGTCTGGCCCCTGATTCGCGACTTGGAACGACTGGTGGACTGGGATAAACGGGCCGATGCCAGTCCGTACGGGTCGGGTGCCCTGGCCGGAAACACCCTCGGCCTGGACCCCGAGGCCGTGGCACATGAGCTCGGATTCTCCAGGGTCAGTGCCAACTCCATCGACGGAACGTCCGCCAGGGATGTCGTGGCCGAGTTCTCCTTCATCGCAGCCATGGTTGGGGTGGATGTCTCCCGTCTGGCAGAGGAGGTCATCATCTGGAACACCCAGGAGTTCGCCTTCGTCCGCCTGGACGATGCCTACTCGACCGGTTCATCGATCATGCCGCAGAAAAAGAACCCCGACATCGCAGAGTTGGCCAGGGGGAAGGCCGGCCGTCTGATCGGTGATCTGACAGGTCTTATGGCCACCTTGAAGGGACTGCCCACAGCCTATGCCCGGGATCTTCAGGAAGACAAGGAGGCGGTCTTCGACCAGGTCGATACCTTGGAGGTGCTCCTGCCGGCCTTCACGGGGATGATCGCCACCCTGACCTTCAACAAGAACAGGCTTGAGGACCAGGCTCCCACAGGGTTCGCCTTGGCCACCGACCTGGCCGAATGGCTGGTCAAGCAGGGCATTCCCTTCAGGCATGCCCACGAACTCTCCGGGGCCTGCGTCAAGCTGGCAGAGGGGAGGGGCTGCGAGCTTTGG
Organism: Bifidobacterium sp. M0307; assembly: GCF_016100445.1. Lineage (NCBI taxonomy): Bacteria > Bacillati > Actinomycetota > Actinomycetes > Bifidobacteriales > Bifidobacteriaceae > Bifidobacterium > Bifidobacterium sp. M0307. Next base: position 929,531 of record NZ_JACFSL010000001.1, on the reverse strand, counting down.
GATCTGACCGATCAGGACTTCATCCGGGAATTCCGGAACTACCTGCCGGACGATCAGGCTCCGAAGGTGCGCGAGGTTCTCTCCGCGGCTGGTTCCGTACAGGCCAGGAATGGTCGCGGTGGCACCTCGCCCGGACGTGTGGCGGAGCAGATGGAGGAGGCCGGGAAGCTCCTGGATGACCTTGAACAATTCGCCAGGTCGACTTCCGATGGCCCCGCCTACCATTCTCCCCGGTGAGTCTGGGCCTGTCGCCTGAGATACAATGCCATCTCGGTATATAAGGTGAGGCGGGCTCCGGCCATCTGTGTGGTCTGTGGGTCCGCTGATTCCTTGATTTTCAAGGGAAGGCAGTGGTAGGTATGAACCCGGTGGTGCTGGTCGAGGCCTGGTGGGCCAAGCATCATGTGAAGTTGGCGGCGGAACCGGCGGGGGAACGCCAAGGGATCTGTTCGGTGCCGGAGGGGTCGGATACCCACCATTCCGGGGCCGGTCCGCTGACCCTGGTCGTCATTGGAGACTCCATGGCGGTCGGATGTGGCGTTACGGATCAAAACCAGGGATTCATTCCCGCCATCGCGCAGGCACTGGCATCACGTATGGGCAGATCGGTGCAATGGTCGGCCCACGGTCGGCTGGGGGCCACCATCCGGCGGGTGCGTTACCGGCTTCTTCCGGGCTTCACCGGCCATGCCGACCTTCTGGTGGTTTGTGCCGGTTCCAATGACATCATGGCCAATAGGTCCTGGGATGAATGGCGGACCGATCTGGCCGCCACCATCGAAGAGGCCAAGTCCAAGGGGAACCGGGTCCTGGTCCTCAGTTCGGGCCAACTCTATCGCGATCCCGCCCTGGGCAAGGCCCTGCGGGCTGAGGTGGAGCGGCGGATCGACCGGCAGACCGCGATCAGCAAGGAGGTCTGTGCCCGGGCGGGTGTGACCTACGTGGATGCCACTCATGACGATGTCGGTACGGACCGGGAGGACTTCTGGGGTATCGATCACTTCCATCCTGGGCGTGAAGGCTATCGACGCATGGCTGGTTGTGTGGTGGGCAAGTTGCCCGAGTCCTTCATATCTGAGCTCCGTGCCGCCTGATCGGACCTCCGACGTCCCGTCATGCTTTTGGGTGAAATATCAGGCCTGAAAGCGGGTCTCGGTGTCGCCCTCATTTGCAAGAATGGATAGGTTACGACTACATTCACGATAATTTGATAGGGAGTTGCCTCACATGGCGCAGGTCACTGATTTCAAGGAAGCGGGCTTCGACTCGCTCTTCGACGAGCTCAAGTGGCGCGGTCTCATAGCCCAGTGCACGGATGAGGCCGAGCTCAAGAAGACCCTGAGCGATGAATCGGTGACCTATTATTGCGGATTCGATCCGACCGCCCCCTCCCTTCACGTGGGTAATCTTGTCCAGCTGCTCAACATGCGTCACCTCCAAGCCGCAGGTCTCCATCCCATAGCCGTGGTCGGCGGTGCCACCGGGCTGATTGGCGATCCCCGCCAGTCGGGGGAGCGGACGCTGAACCCCAAGGAGACCGTTTCCGAGTGGACTGAGCGCCTGCGCAGGCAGATTGGCCGCTTCCTGGATACCGAGGGCGAGCAGGCTGTCCGTTTCGTCAACAACTTCGAGTGGACCGGGTCCATGAGCGTCATCGACTTCCTGCGTGACGTGGGCAAGAACTTCCGCATGGGGACCATGCTGGCCAAGGACACCGTGGCGCGCCGGCTCAACTCCGACGAGGGGATCTCCTTCACAGAGTTCAGTTACCAGGTTCTGCAGGGCAATGACTTCCTGGAGCTCTTCGATTGCTACCACTGCACCCTTCAGCTGGGTGGAAGCGACCAGTGGGGGAATCTGACCTCCGGGCTCGACCTGATCCGCAAGGTTCGTGGAGCCTCGGTCAATGTCATGACCAGCCCACTGATTACGGATTCCCAGGGCAAGAAGTTCGGCAAGTCCGAAGGGAACGCCGTCTGGTTGGACTCGACCATGTTCAGTCCCTACCGCTTCTATCAGTTCTGGTTCAACCAGCCCGACGACCAGGTGGTCAAGCTTCTGAAGACCTTCACCTTCCTCCCCAAGACCAGGATCGAGGAACTGGAGCGTGAGGTGGCCGCCAATCCTGGAGCCCGCGAGGCCCAGAAGGTCCTGGCCTGGGAGGTCACCAGCTACGTACACGGCGATCATGCCGCCCAGGGGGCCATTGATGCCTCCGGTGCCCTCTTTGGCCGTGGAAAGACCCTGGAGGAGTTGGACGAAGATGTGCTCGACAGCGCCCTGGACGGCCTCAAGGTGGAGGGAGCCGACGGTAGTCGGGTCTTCGCCGCCGCTCAGGTTGGACAGCGCGTAGCGGAGGCCGGAGTTGGTGCAGGCCTTTTCAAATCGGTATCCGAGGCCCGGAAGACCATCAAGTCGGGTGGTCTCTATCTGAACAATCAGCGGGTGGAGGACCAGGACATGGTCCTGGACGAGAATGACTTTCTGCATGGGCGCTTTGCCCTGATTCGCAGAGGAAAGAAGGCCTTGGGCGCTCTCGAACGCCAGGCCGCCAAGTAGGAATAAAGGACACAGATGGCAGAAGAATACAATCACTCCCGCAACGACCGGGGCCACTCCGACGGCCCTCGCTCGGGAGGTTTCCGCTCCGGCGGCCAGCACTCGGGCTACCGCGGCAAGGGCGGCTACAAGGGCCACGGGTCCTCGGATTCCAGGGGTGGCGGCTATCGCGGAGGTTCCCGTTCAGGCGGGTTCCGTCACGGCAGGGATGACTTCCACGGCAATCGTGACCGGCAGGAGGGCCAGGGCGGTGACCGCAGGCGCGATGACCGGCAGGGTTCGTACCGCCATAACGACCATGACCGTCGTGATGATCGGCGCTCCGGGTATGGTGACCGCCGGCAGGATGGTGACCGCCGTGGTGGCTACCAGGGTCGCCGCAACGAGGGCAACGGTCATGGCGGATACGACCATCGCAGGGGGTACGACCGCCGCGATGGTGACGATCGTCGGGACTTCCGGAACAGGGATAATCGTGATGACCGCGGGGGCTACCGCTCCGACAACAGGGATCGCGACGGATACCGTGGCCGTTCCGGTGGTCGTGGCGGGTACGGCTCCAACCGTGGCGGCGGCTTCCATGACCGTCGACAGGGTCAGGATCGTGGGTATCAACGCCGAGACGATCGGCGTCAGGATGACAGGCGCCGTGAAGACGGGCATCAGGGCCAGGACCGCAGGTTCGAGCGTCGTGATGACCGGGGTGGATTCCGCAGGGACGACAACCGCGGATATTCACGGGGCAATGATCGCCGCAACGACCGCCGTGATGACAGGCATGGGAATGGCCGTACCTATGGTCGCAGGGATGACAACCACCAGCGTCGTGATGACCGTGGGTATCAGCGCCGCGACGATCGTTACGACAATCGCAGGTCCGGCGGCTACGGCGAGGGTCGCCGGGATCGAAACGACGATCGGCGCCGCGACAACGGCTTCGACCGCCATGGTGACCACAGGGACCAGCGCGGCTACAACAGGCGCGACGACCGTGGCGGCAACCGTGGCTATGATCGGAGAAACGATCGCGGCGACAACCGCAGGGGCTTCTATCAGCGGGACCGCCACGAAGGATATGACCAGGCCCGCCGCAATTCGGACGGAACCATCTCCTATCCCTCGCAGAATCCGTATACGGACCGCCGTCCGGGCGAGCCGAAAATGCCCAAGGGCCTTGAGTGGTCCATGCTCTCCAAGGATGAACGTGAGCGTCTGCGCGGTCTGAGCAAGGAGCATGCCGAGAACATAGGCCTGCATGTCCTGGCCGCCTACGCCCTGGAGGAAAGCGATCCGGAGGGTGCGCTGGACCACGCCAAGTGGGCTGCCAGGCAGGCTTCCAGGATTGACCTGGCACGGGAGACCCTGGCCCTGGTGGCATACAGGCAGGGCGACTACAAGCTGGCCCTGAAGGAGTTCCGCACAGCCTATCGGATGAACGGGTATCAGGATTATCTTCCCTTCATAGCGGACTGCGAGCGGGGACTGGGCAATGCCCGCAAGGCCATTGAAGAAGCCACCTCGGAAGAGGCGCAGAGACTGACGGGTGAGTCAAAGGTCGAGATGTTCCTGGTCTATGCCGGTGCCCTTGGCGATCTGGGTCTGTGGGACAAGGCCATTGAAACCGTTCAGGCACTGGTCAAGGCCAGAGGGCTGAGCGGGGACTACCGGATGCGCGCTGTCCAGGCTGAGCAGAATTTCCTGGATCAGGCCGGAAGGTCCGAAGATGCCTTGAAGCTTGAGCCTCTCCTGGAGAAACTCGAGGCACAGTACGCCGACGAGGAAGAGGACCCGGACGCTCCCCCCAAGGAGATTCTGATTGACTATGACCTGGAACATCTGGATGACTCGATGATGGAGGAACTCTCCATCGATCCAAGTGAAGGCGACTATCTGGATGAGCTGGATTCGCAGCGGTCCGGCGCCTTCGTCTGGGGTCAGGATACCGTCCGACCCGAGGTCATCCCGGCCCAGGTCGGCTGGATCCCTTCGGTCATTGCCGGTCAGGGCAAGAAACAGAACGATGCAGAGATTGACGGCAATCCTGAGCGCTTGGGCGCCACCCAGGCTCCTGTTGCCGATGAAGTCCTGGAAGATCAGGCCTCAGACGATGCAGGCCAAATGGGCCAGACCTGGGAGGATTGATCGATGACCGTATTCCTGAAAGGTATCGAGACCTCACCGTCCCGGACCTACCGTCTGGCCCTTTTGGACCTGGACGGTGTGGTCTACCGCGGTGCCGACCCCATCAGGAATGCGGCCACGGGTATATCCCAGGCCGAGTCGCAGGGGATGACCATTTCCTATACCACCAACAATGCGTCAAGAACCCCGAAAGTCGTGGCGGACCAGTTACGTGGATTCGGGCTGGAGCTCGATGACCGTCAGATTGTCACCTCCTCCATTGTCGCTGCCAGGATGCTTCGCCATAATCTCCATGAGGGGGCCAAGGTCCTGGTCATCGGCGCAGACCATCTCCGCGAGGAGGTCAGGGCCAACGGGCTGGAAGTGGTGGATGCGGCAAGCGACCATCCCGAAGCCGTGATTCAGGGTTGGAACCCCAAACAGAACTGGGAAGAGCTGGCGGAAGCCGCTTACGCCGTCGGGCAGGGTGCCCGCTTCTTTGCGACCAACATGGACAGGACCATCCCTCGGGAGGGGGGTATAGCCCCGGGGAACGGTGCCATGGTCGAAACGGTGGCAATCGCCAGTGGCAAGTCACCGGAGGCTTCGGCCGGCAAGCCCGAGTCTGCCATGTATGACGAGGCCCGACAGATGCTGGCCGACGGAGCCGAGCCGATTCCCGCCAAGGAGTGCCTACCGGTTGGTGACCGGTTGGATACCGATATCGAGGCGGCCAATCGGGGCGGGTATGATTCCCTGGTCGTTCTGACCGGCGTGGCCAGTGTCGAGTCCATCATCCTGGCTGAGCCCAGATATCGTCCCACCTACATCAGCGCTGACCTGCTCGGGCTGGTTACGCCGCACGCAGCCCCCGAGAAGTCTGCCGATCAGATATGGCATTGCGGGCGCGCCGCGGCTGTTCTGAGGGAGGGGACTGTGGAACTGCATTCCTCCGAGGCACAGGATGATGTCGAGATCACCTACGATCCCAGGACGGATCTGGATGCCGTTCGGGCCAGTGCTTGCGCCGTTTGGGAGTACATGGACCAGGGGCACGATGTGCACGACCTGGGTCTTCCCCAATTCAGAATCGGTGCCTGACCATATGGACAACCAGGGAACCGACCAGGGTGGCAGCAAGGCTACCCCCTTGAAAATGATGGCCCGAGCTGCCGGTGAAGCCGGATGGGTCGATGCCTCCTCATCGCAGGAGCCGACGGCCCGCGGGGAGAATGCTACGGCCATGAAGGAGCTGGTCGGGCGATTCCCCGAGTTGGACCACATTGATGACTTGGGTCTTGAGGAACAGGTCAAGGTATATCAGAGTGCCCTTGCCGCACTCCAGAAGGAGTTGCATGGTCAGGACTGATTTCACCGAATCCTTGGAAGATGCGGGGTCGGGTGCCCAGGTCGTAGAACCGGGTCGTCTGGATCGTGCCATCCAGGATCTGGGACTTGCGGATTCCCGCTCCAGGGCCCAACGGTTGATTCAGGACGGATCGGTGCGCCTCTCGGGCACCGTTTGCACAAAGCCGTCGACCAAGGTGAAGACAGGCGAACTGATCGAGGTCGACAAGGGGCCCGACTATGCCTCCCGTGGTGCCTATAAGTTGGCCGGTGCCTTTGAAGCCTTCGAACCCATGGGGCTACCGGGGCCGGAAGGCCGTCATTGTCTGGACATCGGTGCTTCAACCGGTGGTTTCACAGATCTCCTTCTACGCAGGGGGGCTAGCAGGGTGGTTGCCCTGGATGTGGGGCAGGATCAGCTGATTGACCGAATTGCCCAGGATTCCAGGGTCCTTGAGATGAGCGGCGTCAATATCCGCGATGTCGGACCTGACGATCTGCCCTACCGGCCGGACTATGTGGTCTCTGATGTCTCCTTCATCTCCCTGACCTATGTGATTCCCGTCCTGCCGGCCCTCGTTGCCCCGGATACCCACTGCCTCCTCCTGATAAAGCCCCAGTTCGAAGTCGGCAGAACGCTCCTCGGCCACCATGGCGTGGTCACCGAGGAGGATCGTCGTGTCCAGGCTGTGGAGCGTGTGACCAGGTGTGCCGAGGAGTCCGGCTTCGAAGTCAGGGGGCGGATACCGTCGCCCATTACCGGAGCACACGGCAATATCGAATACCTGCTCTGGCTTTCGAGCGGTCCCAGGCCCTGATACGTCGGTAGCCTGATTGATTGATGGCCTGCCGCATACCCGGCTGAGGCGGGCCGGCAAGGTCACCGGTGACCAATGCTATATTGGTTCATGCCCAGTTTCCCCTTGTTGCAGGAGGTCACGTGGCCGGAATCAAAGACGTTGCCGCTCAAGCTGGAGTCTCTATCAGCACCGTTTCGTATGCTCTCTCAGGAAAGCGTCGGGTCAGCGACGAGACCAAGCTGAGGGTCCTGGAGGCTGTACGTCTTCTGGACTACCGCCCGAAGAAGGGGGCGGTCATGCTTCGGCAGGGGGCGCGGACCAGGTTGATTGCCCTGAGTTCCCCCATGCACAGCTATACCGACTACAGCAACTACGCCACCTTCTTCTTCGCCGTCGTGGCCAGGGCTCGCCGATATCGCTACAACGTGGTCCTGCTGACGGATGAGAACGAGGAGGATGAGCTTCTGCGCATGTCGTACAGCGGCATGGTTGATGGAGTTCTCCTGCTGGACGTCAACACCGACGATGAACGGGTGGCGCATGCTCGGACCTCCATGGTGCCTTATGTTTCAATCGGTTGTGCCGAGAATCATGCCGATGTCGTTTCCGTGGACATGGACTTTGAGTCCATGGGCAGGATGGCCATGGATGAGTTCTACCGGTTGGGGCACAGGGAGGTGCTTTTTATCGGTGCCAGTGAGGAGAGCTACCGGTTCGGTTCCAACTTCCTCGTCAGGACAAGGGAGGCCATCGAGTCGCGCGCAAAGGTACTGGGGGTGCACCTGGATTTCAGGTATTCCACCGGGGATGACGCCAGGCACGTAGAGGAGGTCATCGCTGAGGCGTATAAAGCGACACCGGGGATTACTGCGATCATGGCCCAGACCAACATCAGCCATATGAATAACGTCATCGGCTCTTTATCCAGGCGCGGAAAATCCATCCCCGGCGATGTATCGCTCCTGGCCCTGAGCACCTTCGGCAATGCGTCGGTTATGGAGCGGCCCATCGATGAAATCCCCATGCAGCCCAACAAGACGTGCTCGCGTGGGGTGGATATGCTCATGGATCGGCTTGAGGGGCGCAATCTGAGCCTTGGGTCCGTTGAACTGATTCCCTCGAATTACCTGCGGCGGGGGTCTGTCGGGCCTGTTTCCACCAGAGGATGAGCCTTTCGGCGGTCAAATAGAAGCTCCTTATCGAAAATTATCGAAATAGTCGGTCGATAATAGTGCAATGAATAAATTAAGTACTGGTTGTTCATGGCGAACGACCATCAAGCAAAGAGGCTGAAAGGAGAGGACTCCTATGAAGGTGTCTAAAAAAATCATGGCGGCGGCAACGGCTGTGGCAAGTCTCGTGGGACTTGCGACACTGTCTGGCTGCGGCGGCAGTGACAGCGCCCAGGAGGAGCACCCGGACTCCATCAAGATCTGGTACTACGAGGAGGACAACGGCTCCCAGGGCAAGGCCTGGAAGCAGGCCATAGCCGACTACGAGAAGAAGACCGGCGTGAAGGTCAACTTCGAAAAGAAGACCTTCGAACAGATCCGGCAGAATGCCAGCCAGATTCTGAACTCCGATGACGCCCCCGATGTCATGGAGTACAACAAGGGCAACGCCACGGCAGGTCTGCTGTCGAGCCAGGGGCTTCTGGCCAACCTCGATGATTACGTCAAGAAGTACAACTGGGACAAGAAGATCACCGGTTCCCTGGCCGTGCCGGGGAAGTATGACGAAAAGGGCGTCATGGGGTCCGGCGACTGGTACGGCATCACCACCTACGGCGAAGAGGTGATGATGTACTACAACACGGAGATGTTCGACAAGTACGGCATCGCCATCCCCGAGACCATGGCCGAGCTGGAATCGGCCATGCAGCAGTTCAAGGAGAATGGTGTAACACCCCTGTCCGAAGGTGTGGCCGAATATCCCCTTCAGCATCTTTGGTGGCAGCTGGTCCTGCAGAAGGCGGATTCCAAGCTGATTGACGCCTACCAGCGCTATGATGGCAAGGTCGACTGGGAAGGGCCTGCCATGACCTACGCCACCGAGACCATCAAGGACTGGGTCGACAAGGGGTACATCAGCAAGGACTCCACCGGTCTCAAGGCCGAGGATGCCGGGCAGAACTTCATGAAGGGCACCTATCCCATGTTCTTCTCCGGATCCTGGTGGTTCGGACGCTTCCAGAGTGATGTCCCCGACCTCAAATGGCAGGTCGGTCTCTTCCCGGAGTCCAAGAAGATCCCCGGTGGATCCGGTAACATCTGGGTCATTCCCGAGCGTTCCAAGAAGAAGGACGCCGCCGCGGAGTTCATCAACATGACCCTGACCAAGGAAAATCAGAACCTGATGGGCAATGCCGGCGGTCTGCCCATTGCCGCCGACCCCGACAAGATCACCGATCCCAAGAGCAAGGAGTTGATAGCCGGGTTCAATGAGGTCATCAAGGATGATCGGCTGGGCTACTATCCCGATTGGCCCACGTCCACCCTGTACGACGAGCTGAACGCGGGCCTGCAGGAACTGGTCAACGGGACCAAGGCCCCCAAGGACGTGCTCAAGGAATTCCAGGGCAAGTACGACAAGGGTGTTGAAACGTCAGGTGTGAAGCAGCAGTAGTCGCTGGGCGGTTCAGACCAGCTGAACCGCCAACAAGAGTCTGGTTTATTCGCCGGACCATCCCGCAGCATTCGGCCGGAGGGCCTGCCTCCGCAAGGGAGCGGGTCCTCGGCCTTGCGGGCCAGTATCCGAGCAGCAATCGTGCAAGAGGAAGTGAGAAATGCGATCTCGAAAGAAAGGCGCGAAGTCGGCCCCCTCCAGGACCGACGAAGAGCGCGGGATGTCCCGGATACCGGGCAATCCGTCAAGCCGTTTCTGGTGGTACCTGATACCGGGCCTAGCGGTCCTGCTCTGGATCATCATCATTCCGGCCCTGTGGAACATCTATCTGAGCTTCACCAACTACCGCGGCATACGGCCGCCTCGCTGGATCGGACTCGACAACTGGTCCAGGCTGATGAGGGATGCCACCTTCTGGGCCTCATTCCGAAATTCAATCTGGATGATTGTGGCCATGGTGGTCATTCCCATCCTGGTCGGCCTGGTTCTGGCCTCCCTGGTATTCGACGTGGTGCAGAAGCGCTTTGGGGCAAAGACCGCCTCGACCATGCGGGCCGTGTATTATTTCCCCCAGCTCCTGCCCATCTCCGTGGCGGCCCTGGTCATGGGGTGGATATTCCGGCCGGAGAACGGGGCGTTGAACGCGATTCTTGAGGGGGTGGGCCTGGGTCGCTTCCAGCACAATTGGCTGGGGTCTCCTGATACGGCGCTGATATTCCTCATGGTCATCATGATCTGGATCCAGCTGGGCTACCCGCTCGTTATCTTCATGTCGGGTCTGCAGAGGGTCGATCCGGAACTCTATGAGGCGGCCAGCCTGGATGGGGCCAACTGGTGGCAGAGATTCAAGGTCATCACGCTGCCGGCCATCAAGCCCGAGATTTTCGTGGTCGCGCTCACCTGCACCATCGCGGCCCTGAAGGTCTTCGCCCCTGTATACATGCTGACCAAGGGTGGTCCTGGCGACAGCACCATCGTGCCTTCCTACTACTCCTACACCCAGTTCTTCCAATCCCAGCAGGTGGGGTACGGAGCGGCCATAGCCACGGCCCTGACGGTGGTCATCATCGTCATATCGATAGTCTTCACCAACCTTCAGCAGCGGGTTGAGAAAGAGGATGAGGAGTAAGCCATGAGTGCACATATCACCGTTCCCAAGGCAAGGAAGAACCGGACGGTAGGGGACTGGGTCATCCTGGCCCTGCTGATCGTCGGTGGACTGATCATGCTCTTCCCCTTCTTCATACTCCTTCTCAACGCCTTCAAGACCGCGGCGGATTACAACGCCTCGGGTCCGCTCTCATGGCCCAGTGAATTCAGTCTGGCCGGACTGGAGAAGTTCTGGACCAGGGTCAGGTTCCCCCAGAAGGTCTGGAACAGCATCTGGATCAGCGGTCTGGTGTCGGTTCTGGCGGTCGTCCTTTCAGTGCTGAACTCCTTTGCGCTCGGAATCGGCCGGGTCAAGGGGCGGCGTTGGATCGTCCTCCTGATTATGCTGGCCAACATGATGCCCCAGGAGGCCCTGCTCTACCCGCTCTACATGATGTTCAAGAGCATGGGGCTGTACAACTCCCAATGGGCCATAGTCATCATCTTCACCGTCATCCAGAGTGCCTTCGGTACCTATCTGCTCTCCTCGGTCTATGGGACCTTCCCCAAGGCCATCCTGGAGGCTGCGACCATAGATGGGGCCAGCAGGTGGAAGATACTCAAGGACATCGTCTTCCCCATATCCACGCCAACACTGAGCGTCATGCTGGTCTTCTTCTTCATCTGGACATGGAACGAGTACATGATTCCCATGGCCTTCCTGATTGACAACTCCAAGCAGACCGTCCCCATCGCCATCGCCTCGCTGACCGGAGACAGGCTCATGGATGTGACCACCACGGCGGCGGCCTCCCTGATCAGCATCGTACCCACGCTGATCTTCTACCTCATATTCCAGCGCACCCTCTCCAGGGGTATTACGACAGGAGCAGTGAAATAAGATGAAATTCACCAATGGATACTGGCTGGCCAGGCCAGGGGTCGAAGCTCTGTATGCCCGTTCGCCATACGAACTATCGGTGGGCGATGACGGCAAGAGCATAGATGTGCTTGCCGCCACGAGGGTGATTCATGACAGGGCTGATACGCTCAATCTTCCTACCTTCCGGATTCACGCATCGTCACCCGCCGAGGGGGTCATACGTGTCCAGGCCTCGCACTGGAAGGGGAGCCGGATTTGCCCGGGTTTCCCTGTCAATGAGCAGGAGGCGGATGCGGGGAGCATAACCGCCAGCGCGCAGGGCCCCGGGGACGGGGAAATCGGTCAGGACGGGGCCACCGTCTGCCTGACCAGCGGCGACCTGAGCCTGACCATGACCAAGGGTGACTCCTTCGACATGACCTTCAGCTGCGGCGAGAAGGAACTGACCCACGCCAGGGGCAAGTCCCTGGCCAGGTTCCTCCTTACCCCGGATGCTGCGGTGTCCACCCAGCCGGTGGGGGAGTTCGGTGTCTCGCCCACGGCCCAGGCCTACGACGAGTCACCGGTCTTCACCTCCATCCAGCTCGGACTGGAGGTGGGGGAGCGGGTCTACGGCTTCGGAGAACGCTTCGGCCCGTATGTGAAGAACGGCCAGACCATCGACATCTGGAATGAGGATGGCGGTACTGCGAGCGAGCAGGGTTACAAGGACATCCCGTTCTACATGACGAGCAACGGGTATGGGGTCCTGGTCAACAACAGGGGGCATGTCTCCTTCGAGGTGGCCTCCGAAAACACGGAGACCGTCCAGTTCAGCGTCCCCGGTGAGGCCATTGACTTCTACCTGATTTCGGGGCCAGACCCCAAGCGGATCCTGGAACGGTACACCGCCCTGGTCGGCAGGCCCGCCGAGGTTCCGGCCTGGTCATACGGACTGTGGCTGACCACCTCGTTCACCACCAAGTATGACGAGCAGACGGTCACCTCCATGATCGACGGCATGGCCGAAAGGGACATACCGCTCAGCGTCTTCCACTATGACTGCTACTGGATGCGTGAGTTCCACTGGACGGACTTCCAATGGGACAAGCGTTTTTTCCCCGACATCGAAGGGACTCTGAGCCGCCTCCACAAAGACAAGGGTTTGCACGTCTGCGCCTGGATCAACCCCTACATCGGGCAGGAGAGCATCCTGTTCGATGAGGGAGCGGACAAGGGCTACCTGGTACGCAAACCGGACGGTGACATCTGGCAGACGGACCTCTGGCAGGCCGGCATGGGACTGGTGGACTTCACCAACCCCGCCGCCCGTGACTGGTACAAGGGGAAGGTCAAGACCCTCCTCGCCCAGGGGGTCGACGCCATCAAGACCGATTTCGGCGAACGTATCCCCTCGGATGTGGTCTGGTTCAATGGATCGGACCCGGCCTCCATGCACAACTGGTACACCCAGCTCTACAACCATACCGTCTTCGAGGCCATCGAAGAGGTGAAGGGCAAGGGGCAGGCCTGCCTGTACGCCAGGTCGGCGACCGTCGGCGGGCAGCAGCAGCCGGTCCACTGGGGTGGCGACTGCGAGTCGACCTTCAACGGCATGGCCCAGACACTGCGGGCCGGACTGTCCCTGGTCAGCTCGGGCTTCGGATTCTGGAGTCACGATATCGGTGGCTTCGAAGGCGCCCATCCCGATCCGGCGGTCTACAAGCGCTGGATCGCCTTCGGCCTCCTGTCATCCCACTCCCGCCTGCACGGTTCCACCGTCTACCGGGTGCCCTGGCTCTTTGACCAGGAGGATGAGCGGCGCGGTGTAGTCAATCCACCTGAGCAGACCGCCGTCAGTGTGCTGAGGAAATTCACCAGGCTGAAAATCTCACTGATGCCGTATCTCTACCAGCTCGGACTTGAGGCACATGAGGATGGGCAGCCCGTCATGCGGTCCATGTTCATGGAATTCCCCGAAGACAGGACAGCTCTGGACTGCGACAGACAGTACATGCTGGGTTCCTCCCTCCTGATGGCCCCTGTTTTCTCCTACTCCGGAGATGTGGAGTACTACCTGCCCAAGGGCGTGTGGACCAACTGGTTCACCGGTGAGCAGGAGGATTGCCGAGAGGCAGGTCACTGGATGAGCGGACGAGAAGGCTTCGATACCGTACCGCTCTGGGTCCGTGACGGAACCGTACTGGTTACCAGGCAGGGGCAAGCCAGCACTGAATATGCCTACGGAACGGATGCCACGGTCTCAGCTTTCCTGGCTCAGGATGGTAAGGCCGAGGCGCGCGTTCGTGACGAGGCAGGCGATGATGTGGTCTTCACCGCTGAACGTAACGGTGATCAAGTGACCATCGTCTCCTCCGATGGCCGCGACTTCACCGGATGCCTGGGCAGGGGAGAGGGCGTGCGCTCCCAGAACGGACAAGTGGTGCTGACTGTTGCATGACAGCCGACCGGGTGTCGCCGCAGTTCGACAGCCGAACTGCGGCGACACACCAGGCTGGACGGCAGTGCCAAATGCGGTAATATATATGAGTTGTCAAAAGCAAGAAGTTGTTCGAGATGACATGCGCCAGTAGCCCAATGGATTAGAGCAGCTGACTACGGATCAGCAGGTTGCAGGTTCGAATCCTGTCTGGCGCACCACACGGAAGTCCTACGGCCACAACGGCTGCAGGGCTTCTCCTTTACCTCGCCGGTTCTTCCGGAAGTCGATTTTGGGTGACATTTGTGTGACAAAAGTCCCCGTAAAAAACCCCGCCGAAGCGGGGCCGGTCATCTGGGTATCAATTGGTTATTTGCGTTCGAGGATAAGCGTGAGCCCGGAATCGCCGTTATATGACCAGGTCGCCTCTAGATTGTCCCAGGAATCCGACCGCATCCCGGAAAACCCGTTTGTCTGCCCGATCTTCGTTTTGGTTGCCTCCGGCATGCCGGACGATTCGGCGACGCACTTGTATGTCTCGTAGTTGTTAAGAGGGGTGTTGGGCGATATCAGCGTCAGTGTGGCGGTGCCGTCCGTCAGTGTGAGTTCATCTTTGTTGAAGGCATCGCCCTTATTCGTCAACCCAACGCATCGGTTGAACGTGCGCTCCAGGACACTGCGCTTCCGTTCTCTAAGTTGTTTTTCCCTTTCCGCCTTGGCCTCGGCTGCGGCCACTTGGGCTTTGTGCGTTTGGACTGCCCGCACTGCAAAGCCAGCGCCGCATACCGTGAACGCGACGACAAGCACGGCGATAAGCCAGATAGGCACCTTCCTGTGTTTGCCTGGCTGCCTGTGTGAAGCCGCGGCTTCTGTCTGCCTTCGCATGGTTCGTCTCATGTCCTCTATGACCATCAGTGAGGCACTTTGTATGTGCGTTCCGCATACAAACCTTAAGATTACCTGATTTCGGGTGTAGCGAACAAGGACGCGCTCTGGCCGTGAACGCTAACGGCAGCCGGCTGTCCGGCGAGTCGGTCTCAGCACGGTCGTTGCAACGGTCCAGGCGGATAGTTCGAGGGGTCGAATACCAGTGATTCCAACGGATGTAACGTTTCCGCATATCGGGAGTGTCGTGTATGGTTGTTGGAACAAATCAACTAATCCGCCTCGCAGACGGACAGATTAAGGAGCTCCTCTCGGTGAACAACCGCAGTCTCTTGAAATGCGACCAGCCCCCTCTGGCACCGCTATACCCAAATTGACACAATTCGTGTCTCACAGTATCTTTAACTTAGTCGAACATGTGTTCGAACAGGGAACGAAGAAGCAACATGGCGTCTTATCGAAACGACCCCTCGATGAAGATGGAAACGCCTGACTAGGACAAGAAAAAGGGAAGCCACCCACCTGCAAGTGATCGGCTCCCCTTCAACAAAGACACCCTAAGGAGGTGCTTGCTATGTAGTCTACACGGATTCTGTAATCGGTGCGTCGGATTAGGCGCAGAACGCAAGAGACACGTAGACAAGGAATTGAATTGTATGCAGCCGTAGGCGCCCACGTAGTGATGAAACTGTGTTGCACGGAGCGTGCGCTACTTAACGGCAATACATCATTAACGGCGATGAAAGAACTGCATGATGGGCAATCCGCGAGGATGCCGTTATCTTTGCCCATCATTCTTAGGAAGACCGCGCGCCATATCCAGCAGGGCAAACCCATTGGGCAGGCCGAAGTACTTGGCAAGGGCATCAACATCATCTACAGACCATGATTGAAGCCCTGAGCAGCGCGTTTGCACATAGGACTGCGATCTGCCCAGCATTCTGCCTAGATCGGTTTGCGTCACTCCTTTTGCTTTGGCTAGCTGATTGATATACTCTGCGGTTACTTTGGAGACGCTGCTGGTCCCGGGGAACTTCTGTTTTCTAGACATAACGCCATAGTACCGCATATACGGTTTTCGACAAGTCTTATACCCTATAGTGAATCACTCCAATAAAACGAATGTGCGTTTGATAAACGTATTGAAACTTCAGCTATTTGTCTTAACAGAAACGAAGATACGGCAAAAGTGAGTATCATAAACATAGCGAACCTGCAATCTCTATGACTATCAAGATATAGTCAAAACGAGCAGACGTTTTCAATAAACAGTTTGTGGAAGCTATGGGGAAATCACGTGACGCTTTCTGCTGGCGTATTAATAACCGCATTGCATGGCTCCAGAGTTCGGCCTCTCTAACGGAGGGACTCTACTCGATCTGGTTCGGTAGGAGCAGTGTCATGCCGACAGTGGGTTGTCGGGGTGATTTGGATTGGCTGAAGCTAGGTGAAGGACTGCGCGAACTTTCCGCTTTGCTTCACCTATGTGACGGCGAGGTCGGTTCTGACGTTTCCTGTGCCGACAACCGGTTTTGTCGGATATTTGTGCGACAGAAGTTTTCTCTAAAAACCGCAGACATGGCCCTGTGTGCGGACTAGTGGTCTACTGGTTGAGGAGCTGATAGTGTAGTCTGCTTCCTCATTGGTGATCTGCTTGAACTTGTTGATCGGACGCGAGTAGACTCCCAGCTGCTCATGCATATCATGCTGGAATATGTCTCCACTATAGATGTTGCCGGCATGCATTTTAGGGCGCGTTGGCAGCTGCTTGGGCGGTCTTCTGTTGGGTGGTGTACGCCGTTAATGAAGCTCATGTGGTTACGAGAATGTGTGATGCGTTCGCCTCGGATATCGTTAAACCCCTAAAAGGTCTTACTCTGTGGCACGGTCGGTAAGAAAGGACTTAGGGCGCTTACCGATGAGGCAAGTCAACCCGCCGGCTCGGGCAATGGGTAAGAGTGGAATCAATATTGATTAATGAGTTGATTCGGTGTGATGTCCCAGGCATCGCAAATGCGTTCAATGTCAGATAATGCCCATTCCTTTTCGTCGTTGACCCTAGCTTGCACATACGAGTAGCTTCTGTTTATCTGCAACCCGAGGGCTCGTCCGGACATCCTGCGTATGCCCATACCGGCCCTTATGGACTTGCTTATTTGCAGTCCAAAGTCGCTCATTCCTATCCTTTGCTTTCCCATGGTTTTCCATGATATCTGATTGGTGACGAGTTTTGCACTCATGTGAGGGTTAAAAAATAAACTCCTATCCTATGACTCGCATTTGGTGATAATAAGAGTCATGCTGAGGTTATGAGCATCAGAGCCTTTAGCCGGTTGGTAAGTGTAGAGATTCGTGCGGCTTTGGCGGTTCAAGAGTGTGTGGTTGCCGTCACCTTCGAATTACAGGGCACATCACGATATTTATTGTCTAACCGTTTGTCTGATAACTCGGTCAAACTCAATCGGTCGGCAAACTTGCAAGGCACCCCAAACTTCTTTGCGTCGTTGCAGTCACCTATTGCTGCTAAACAAGATGGCATGAGTAGCAGAATCCTATTAGTTCTGCCTGCTCGCGCCACCCAATTTAAGTTATAAACCGCAGATGCAACTTTGGCGAGTGACAAAAAGTAGATAAGAACTCAACGTCAAATAACATTATACTGTCTTGTAATTTCAAAGGTCAACAGGTTAGAGTGCTCATGCTTAGGACTGGTGAGGCCTGGTGGAATCTCAAGGACGTGTGTGGCGCTCTTGGTCTATTCAAACCGAGTCAAATGGTGCAATACCTGAATGCTGATGAGGTAACCAAGTTCAACATTAACGCCAGGTTAGGGTCGAACTGCAGCGAGCCGGTCAATATGGTCAACGAGTCCGGGTTGTACAAGATTCTGCTCAGGTCAGACAAGCTGCAATCTAGAGAGTTCCGGCGTTGGGTGGCGCATGAGATATTGACGCTTTATCGGCGCGAAAGCGCTTTCGAAGCACCTGAAGTGATTGAAGGTATTCTGCTATCTCCGGACTATCTGAGTCTTTTGGGCAAGACGTTGAAAGAGGAGCAAGAAGTCAGGCAAAGGCAGATCGGAAGATAGCCGCTCAGCGGCCGAAAGTGTTATTCGCTGATGCTGCGCGGACATCCTTTAGCAAAGATGCTCAAGGGGAATGGTGTGGATATTGGAGCTATACGTCTTTTTGCGTGGATGCGAGATAAGGGGTATCTGATGAAAACTGGCGGCGCGAGGAACATGCCTACTCAGAAGGCCATGAATCTCGGACTGTTCACCGTGAAGGAGACAACGGTGGTTCATTCCGACGGGCGTATCACGGTCAAAAAGACTCCCAAAGTCACGGGTCGCGGTCAGGAGTACTTTGTCAGCTGCTTCCTGAAAGACTCAAAGCAAAGTCTGGCTGTTGGGGTAATCGCAGTTAGCCGGTATTAATTGTCCTTCCTGGTGAGAGTGTTTCCGCGTTTAGTCGCCAGGGCAATCGAGATTTATGCTCGACAACAGTAACGCGCAATATGCGCTCGCGAAAATGGTCGTAGCGCCTAAAAGCCTACGCGAGAGTAGGCCGGTTAATCTCTGTCAGTTCTAACCGCTATTTGACTTGTCTGTGATATAGGTGAGGCCTGCAACGGTGAGCTGGATCAGCAATTGGACATGGGATGGTCTGTTTCGACCGGGATGGTTGAGCTCCGTCTTTCTTTATCCGTTATTGAATCGAGTTTTAGAACTGAGAAAACGGCAGATATGGGTATAGGTAAGACCACGGGTCAGTGTTGACAGGGGTACTGATCTAGACGACAAGCAGCTTTGAGTTTATTTCTTTACCTCGGTGCAAAGTTCCTGCTCAGGGTTTTCTCGAACTGCAGTGAATTGCGTGATAAGTTGGCCCTTTAACAAAATAGGGAGGGCGTATCAACTCCTCCGGTGTCGGCTTCCGGCAGGATAGTGCTACTGGCTTGCTGTCGCTGAATCCCGCATCCTTCGTGCAAGTGCTAGCTGAGAGAAACTGTGTGTTGGCGATACTTCCTGCGAAGTTCGGATATTCCGGCTAGTTCTGAACGTTGGTACGCTCTAAGATGCGTTGTGCGTCCTCCATGATTTGAGAAGGAGTGAGGTCCATGGCTTGCCCTAGCGATGCAACCTGGGTTACTTTTATCTCTCCCTTAGCTCCAAACACGCGATAGATGGTTTGTATGTTCATTCCTGTTTTCTTTGCTAGCTCGTCATATGTAAGACCGCTGACTACTCTAGCGGCATGAAGAGCCTTAGCTGTTGCTTGGTTAAAGTTCATGACGTATACATTACTGCCGAAGTTGAAGGGCAGATATGAACTGCTGATAGTTAGCAATTAGATGCTATTGGAAGGAAGAGCTCCAAGACGTTGACAGTTTGATGGCCCGACCAGGTGCCCATTCATTTGTATTGCATTTGGAGTTGCAAGAGGCGGCGCAGTGAAAACAGAGTCCGCGGTATTGAGAGTGCCGCTGGGAGAAGGGTGCGTGCTTCCACGACTTTGAAGCTACCCGGCAGAGAGCTGGATCTCCTGGTTATGAGGGCAGTATGAGCATTGCTTGCAAATTGAAGCAGGGTAGTTAACACCGGATGGGTAGGAGGCTAAATGTCCGTGAAACTGAGGGCGCTATTGTTATGGATGATGAGTGCCTTAGCTTCTCACCAAGGGCGTCACGCGGGACTACATGCTATTTGATGGTTATAAGCTATCAGTTGAGGCCTGAACTGAGCAGCATCTTGCTAGTAGCAGATGGATGAGATTTAATTCCCTGGACGGCGTAGGACTCAGATTGACAGTGAGTCTCTCTTTCATCCACAATCACGTAGTAGTGTTTGGAAGATTGAGAAAACAATGACTATAAAACTCTCAATTACATATCTGGATATGATCGCACTTATGGAAGTGTATGTAGTGCAACCGCCTGCTTTGAAAGAAACCAAGATACCAGTGAATATAAACGTGGAGGCCCCTGCCTGCGGGATATCCTTAGTAACACAGTGCAGCAGCCATGAAAGAAAGAGCATTCGGATAGCCAAATAGCGGGGCAATGGCCTCCACGTCATCCAGTCGCCAGGTGTCTGTACCTGACAAGTGTTTCGCAATATAAGACTGTGCATGATTTGAAGCAATAGCCATATCAATTTGAGTGACGCCTTTGGCTATCATGGTGTCTCTCATGTATGCGGTGAGTCGATCGTTGGATTGACGCTTACCGTTCCCCATGACTTTGAGTATACCTCCATGAGGAGTAGCGTAAAAAGTATGGCTTGGATTGAACTTGAAGTAACGTCTGCTCTATCTCTGTGGTGATTCAGGAAAGTGATTTGTTTAAAACGAGCAGATTAACTACCTCAAAAAGCTAGAGCGACCTGGTGATATGGCGTGCTCTGAGACAGTTTGCAGAGGTGACTACATGGATTAGCGTATTGCCGGACAGCGCGCTGATCTCGGTAGCTGAGACTGCATCTTCTTCGTTCGGGCGGTCGGGGTTTTAACTTCCGCAAATGGTTCCGGGTTTTAAACGTCCTAGTGCTGGCGGTAGAAGATAAGCTAGCTCAAGTTAACGAGGCGCGACTTCAGTCTGGGGGATTACTGTTGCGCTTCCATTATCTTCTCCGCGTCTTCTATGATGCGGGCCATAGGGACCTGCATGGCTTGTGCGATTTTGGAGAGAGGCTCAATTTTGATGTCTCGTTTTGCGCCAAACATGCGGTAGATAGTCTGGATGTTCACACCTGACTTTTCAGCTAGTTGACTGTAAGACATGTTCTCCGAGATTCTGTGTACCTGTAGTGCTTTGGACACGGCTTGATTATAGTTCATGATGCACGTTTGCTTTCTGTACGAATTGGGGCTGGATTTCCGTTATTCCGACGGGCACCTCTGGCTTTATCGAGTAGGGCAAAGGAGCTGGGGAGAAGCCGAAGTACTTGTCCAACGTATCGATGTCACCCAAGGGCCAGGATTGTAGTCACGAACAACGGGTCTGCACACAGGAAATCTCTCGAGTACTCTCTCCCTCTGTCGGTTTTGTTTGTCCTCCCCCCCCCCCCCCCCTGATTTGCCAGATGGTTTATGTGATTGGCAACGAACTTGTTCCAGGGGAATCTCTGCTTTCTGGGCACATGATAGATTGTCGCATATATCGTCTCTATCGTGGTAACTGCTCTGTTGGACACCTTTAGCGAAAAGAGTATGCGTCTGAAACTCGTCTCTCGACGGATACAGTGTAGACGAACAGGGTCTGCTGTTCAGTTTGCTTTGTCGGAATCTGACCGTATGCGAGCTTCATCTATAACATGGAAGCCGTTTGTGTAACCGAAGAGGAGCGCAAGTTCATTCAGATCGTGAGTGTCCCATGCGTCAAGACCTCTCATGCGTAGAGACACGTAGGTCTGAGATTTGCTGATTTGCCCCGCTATATAAGCGTTCGACATCCGCCTTCTTGTGGCTAAGCTCTTGACAGATGCGGATATCAATTGTGAGAACGGCTCCATTTCAGGCAGTTCACTGTTCCTGACCATACGCTAATAGTAGTGCAATAGAGCTGAGTGTCAGTTCTATTTAAGTTGCCTTCTGTGGAGGACAGTGGGTTATAGTCCAAAATTAATCCACATCAGTAGCAAACAACCAAATTCAGTTGCTGCTGAAGAGCTCTGATTAGCTAAACTGAGGGGCTGCAGTTTGGAGCCTTGGAGAGACATAATATAACAGAGGGGATTCAAGGAAAAAGCTAGATATTAGAAAACTGTTGAAGGACAGGATGCCCAAGTTCTTTGAGTTTCCCGTTGAACAGTCGTTGCCTGATTTATTCGATAAAGCAATGGCTGTCTGATAATCGGTCGCAGGGGTGAGGTGGATTAGGTTGATTTGCTATCCAGACGGTACTAGCTCTTTGGGTCTCGTCATATGTTGTGAGAAATCACAGTCTAAAGGCGAGGAACAGAGTTGCAGATAGGTGGAAGTGCCAAAGGCGCTTGGCTCATAAGTTGTCGGACGGTCTTGTAGCTGAGCAGTTTGCCTAAAACAGTTATCTCCAAGTTATGCGGCAAGTCAAGAGGAAGCGAGTATCTGGCTGGCTCGCATGAGACGAATGGCGACAGTGCAGTAAGGTTGTGTGGTTGGGCCTTCCCATCTTACGAGGGGGAGGCCCAACCTGCAGACGTATGAAGGAACGCGTGAGTCAGTCTGCTTGGCGCTCCCTCAGCAGCGAGTCGGTATCTGTGATGGTGATTAACGGTGTGAACAGAGCCATCGTATCGATTGCCAGCTTGTGATTCTCCAACGTAGATCCGGCGCAGGCATCGGCTGCCAACCGAACGGCAACGCCTTGGTCTGCAGCCGCCAAGGCTGTCTGCAACACACAGGCATCGGTGGCAACACCACAAAGGGCTATCCTCTGGGATTCATCGACAGCCGCCTGCAATTCAGGCCCCCACTTGCCGTATGTGCTGAGCGAGACGATTGGATGCCCCTTGGCGAGTTCAGCGGTCTCTGGTGTGAGGTCGTACATGGGATCATCGGGGGCTACCAGAAATTCCGACCAGTCCTTCATGTATTCCACCCAGGCACCTTTTGGCGGTTGCGGCGCAATGTATCTGGTGTAGGCAACGCGGTTGCCGTATGCCTTGGCGAGGCGGGTGTAGTTCTTGCCGGTCTGATAGTAGGTGCCGTCGGAGCAGGCCCAACGGGACCACTCATTGTGGGCGAATACCTCCTGGCGGTCAATGACCACCAGCCATTCGTCGTCATTGATCATGGCTGTTTCCTTTCACGCAGAGGGTGCGGAACACATCCCTCTGTGTTTTCAGCTTCAGTCGGTGGTTTTAGTGGATTCGGCCGGCTCCCGGATGCTCTCCTGCCGGCGGACGCCGCCCTTCTGGAAGAGGAGAGTCCCCAGGAATCCGATAGCCAGGGCCACGATGACACCCAGGTTTGCTGCCGCCCAGGTCCCGTCCTTGCCTCCGATGGGGCCCAGGAGGTACCCCTGCCAGTTGAGCCAGCTGGCCGCAGAATTCACCACCAGCCCCCATCCGAGGAAGGTGGCGATGGCAAGGATGGCAAAAGCGGTGATGTTCCAGGAACCGTATCGTCCTTCGGGCCGGTAGAGATCGGTGGTGTCATAGTCCTTTCGGCGAAGCAGAACATCGGCCACGAACATGCCTGCCCAGGCGGCCATGGGTACGCCGAGCGTAATCAGGAACCCTTGGAAGGGGCCGATGAACGTGGAGGAGAAGAAGGTCACGTAGACTACGCCGATCACGGTGAGTATGGCGGTGATGGCTGCCGCAAGTGTCCGGGGGAGCCGGATGCCGAAGGAGAGCAGGGCCAGACCGTTGGAGTAGTTGTCCATGATGGCCCCTGACATCAGCCCCAGCACCGAGACGATGGTGAACGGGATCAGATACCAGGTGGGCAATACACTGGCCATGGCGCCGATGGGATCGTTGCCTACGTTTTCGGACAGGGCCCCGTTGGAGATGGCGAGGAGCAGGCCGTAGACGATGAGGAAGATGTTGGCGATGGATGCGCTGAAGGTTGTCCAGACGACGATTCCGGTGTTGGAGGCGCTATGCGGCAGGTACCGGGAGTAGTCTGCCGCGATGTTGACCCACCCCAGGCCGAAGCCTGTCATGACGAAGAAGCAGCAGCCCAGCATGGCGGGCAGTGAGCCGGATTGGGCGGAGGAGATTGCCGAGAAGTCGATATTGCCCCAGCCGATGATGAAGAAGCCGGCAATCACGATGGCGGTGACGATGGTGATGACCTGCTGAAGACGCATGATCAGGTCATATCCGTAGATGCCCGCAACCACAACCAGCCCGGTGATTACCAAGGTTGAGATGATTTTGGGGCCTGCCCCTGAACCCCAGTCCAGCTTTTCGACGGTCGAAGACGATGCCAGTACAGCCGTGGTCGTCAGGGATATCTCCCAGCCCAGTGTCGCTATCCATGACATGGCGGCCGGCACCTTGGCGCCCTTCACGCCGAAAATGGCCCGGGTGAGGACCATGGTCGGAGCGTTGCCGCGCTTGCCTGCAATGGAGATGATGCCAACAAGCAGGAAGGAGATGACGACACCTGCGATGGTGGTCAATGTGGCCTGCCAGAAGGAGATGCCGAATCCCAGCGCCCAGGCTCCATAGGACATGGCCAGCACCGAGATGTTGGCGGAGAACCAGGGCCAGAAGAGGCTTGAGGGCTTGCCCTTGCGCTCGGACTCGGCGATGGTGTCGATGCCTTGGGCCTCAACGCTTAGGGCTGAGGCTTTGCCGGTCCCTTCTCTTGGTGCATTGCGCTCATTCATGTTGCTTCCTTATTCGTGTGGTGCTCGTTGCCGGATTGTCAGGCGGATGTCATGTTGGTATTGGCGAAGTCCTGGATTTCCTGTGGTGTGGGGCAGGTGGCCGGGCCGGTTTTCGTCACGGACAAGGCCGCGGCTGCATTGGCGTAGGAGATTGCGTCGGACAGGGGCACCCCCTTGCTCAGTAGCGCACAGAGAACTCCAGTATGGCAGTCGCCTGCCCCATTGGTGTCCACCGGAATGACAGGGAAGCCGGGTATGTGTCGGACCTGGTCGTCCTGACAGAGCCAGGCACCATGGGGACCGACGTGCACAATCAGAGTCGATCCAAGGGCTTGGGACAGGCGCAGGTAGGCCTCTGGGTCGCCGTCTTCCCCTCCGTCTGTATCGTCAGGCCATTCCATACCGATTTTCCGTGCGATGATTGGCGCTTCTCGAAGGTTGCAGGACCAGATGGGGGAGTAGTCCACCAGGGCTCGCACCACTGCCTTGTCTTCGGCCTGCCCGAACACGGGTGAGGCATCGAAAATCGTTGTGAAACGCCTTGGGCCTGGGTGGGATTGAAGAAATCGGAGCAGCGCCTGGGCAG
The DNA here is from genome assembly GCF_016100445.1 of Bifidobacterium sp. M0307. Lineage (NCBI taxonomy): Bacteria > Bacillati > Actinomycetota > Actinomycetes > Bifidobacteriales > Bifidobacteriaceae > Bifidobacterium > Bifidobacterium sp. M0307. Next base: position 904,896 of record NZ_JACFSL010000001.1, on the reverse strand, counting down.
TACGGTGCACCAAGGTGTACCCGCTGAGATACACCACGTCCGCGGGCTCGGGGTCTACCTGGTCGAAGGCTTCGGGGTCGCCCTCCGCTTCGGCACCGCGCACGGAGATGAAGGTGCGTTCTGCCTGATTGTCTGTGAGAACGATGGAGAAACCGTTGTCGCAGTCAAGGCAGGTTGCGCCAATATGCTTGATGTCCTCGTCTTCCAAGGTCTTACGGATGAGTGCGGCATTGGGTCCGGTTCCCAGAAGTCCGGCGAAGCAGGCCTGCTGTCCCATCTGCCGTACAGCGTGGAGGAGGTTGTATCCACCCCCCACCAGCTGGGAGGAACTGGAGGCGAAGATGTCTTCGCCTGCGACTGGAACGTTTGGCACTCGCAGGGTGGTATCCACCACGATCTGACCCAAGGATATGACATTGCCCATGGTTACTGTGCCCGCCTGTCCTGGCGATTCCGCAGGTTCACCAGCCGCTTGGCAATGGGTGCCAGGTCGAGCTTGGACACGGATGCCACCTGGTCAAGGAGGTCTTTGGGGAAACCGCCGACACCGTTGCAGGCCCCGAGCATGGCACCGGTCATGGCGGCAATGGTATCCGTATCACCGCCCAGGTTGGCTGCGCTAAGAAGTGCTTCCGTGGGCTTTTCCGCGAACCTCCATGCCAGCGCGAAGGCCGCCGGCACGGACTCGTTGGCTTCCACGGAGCTGCCGCACTCCGCGCGTAGCCGGTCCTCGAACTCCTCGTTGCTGATCGACATGCTGGCCTGGGCAAGGTCCATGGAGATTCGTGTACGGGTCAGCACGTTGGCCTTGGGGCTCCATGCTGCCGGAACCTGCATGCCGGACACTGAGGTGAGCGCCGACTGGAGCGCCTGATGAGTATCCGCTCCATCTATCCCGTAGCTTACGGCTGCAGCGACCAGGGCCGCTCCCTGGAAGCCGGGGAGGGTGTCGTGGGTGACCTGACAGGACTCGTATACGTGCCGGGCGAAACGGTCCGTGTTGCCCTTGATTGGCGTGGCGATGCCTACGGGTGTTACACGCATGGCGGCACCGTTGGTGCAGCCGGTTTTGCCGGTGCTCGCAATGTCAGCTCCGGCCCGTACCTCCTCCAAGGCAAGCTTGGTGGATGGGCCCAGTAGGTCGTGGGATCCACGGGCTCGCATGCTGTCCTCCCAGCGCAGCAGGCTCTGAGCAAAGGTCTGGGGGTCGATATGGCCTTCGCCCTGGATGAGCAGGTCAGCCACGATGAAGGCCTGATCGGTGTCGTCCGTAACTGACCCGGCTGGCATGTCAGGAGCGATGGGTTGCTCGTGCACCGCATCGCGCAGGGTCGAGATGCGCCCGTAGGTCGTTTTGATGTCCTGGTCGCTCATGCTCTGGGTGGGCATACCCAGGGCGTCGCCAAACGAAAGGCCGGACAGCGCCCCCAGCGCCCGGTCCATGGTCTGACTGTCACATGTTGTCATGGTTGAGCCTTACCCTGCGATTGGAGTCTGTGACCATTGTCGGTTGGTCTGGTCTTCCGTGTCATATCTTCAGTATCGCAAGAGTTGTGTACCTGTCCAGCCCGGGTCTGGCTCAGTGAGGTTTCCGGGAACTGAGCTGAGGAGGGGCTCTAAAGTGTCTTCCGCATGATTGCGATTCGACCAGTCTCTGAACTCACTGCCTCGCTTGGTCTTGCTAGTAGGAGTACAAGGTGCTTCACGGATCCGTGAGACTTTTGTCTTTATGCCAAGTTGTCGTGAAACAGGCGATAATGATATTGAATTGGTGAAGTAATGAGAGACGCCTACATGTTGTTCGCAGCTGTTTGGCACTGGCACGCTGTATTTCGGTCCAGGCTTGTGGGGCGAAGAGGGGACCTGGCAAAGGAGTACGAAGTGACCATACCCGGTACGGTTTTGGAGTCTCATCGATATCCGCAACATGCTCTGCTTCGGGACATCGTCTTGCCCGGTGGAGCGACGCTGTCGCGACTGGAGTGGGAAGACAACTGTTGCGGTCTGGCATGTATCCAGACGATTCTGGATGACGAAGGACTTCCTGTACCGACTCTTGATGCCTTGTTGGTTGAGGGGATTGAGAGCGGAGCCTATGATGCTGCGAAAGGGTGGATACTGCGGGGTCTTCTTGAATTGGGACGTTCCTATGGCTTGGATGGTGAGGTTTTCCCGGAAGCATCGATTGGTTTTTTGGAGAGTCTACCTGCAGTCCAAATCACTCCGATTGTTTCCGTGTCCTGCAACTTCCCAATAACCCCAAGTGCAAAAGGCGGACACTTGGTCGTATTCCGTGGCACTCAAGTATCGAACGCAAAAGGTGAAGTCTGCTATTGCGATGATCCCTCGACCCAGGGAGCCATCGTCGATGAAGTGGAGCGGACCAGATTTTGGTCGAGTTTCTCAGGCCGTGCGCTCATTTTGAAAAGCGCGAGAACCTGGCAGGGGCTGAGCTCGGTTATCGCGGATAAGCACTAATAAGCACAGCTGTTATGCGCAGAAGAAGAGATCATGGAGACCGGCATGATCGGGTGAAGGCGGGCAAAGATGCGCGCTATCTGGGAGCGAGCACCACGTACGCCTGGCAGTTCGAGAAAGCCCAGTTCGTTGCGGCAGGCCACGGATGGCCCCCTTGTTTCCATGCAGAGCAACATGAACCTGCTCTACAGGGAGGAGGAACGTGAGATGATTCCCCTCTGCCAAGCGGATGCAGCGCTTGCAGCGAGCTCAATTGCTGCGATTGTTCAACTCGCGCCAAACGATCGGGGCAACTCCGGTTTCCCGGGTGAAAGCCGCGCTGAATGAGCTGGGGCGCTCGTATCCGACCTGCCGTCCAATCCAGGCAACGTCCTCCTCGGTGGACGAGAGGAGATGGCGGGCCCGGTTCATTCTTCGCTCTCTGATGTACCTGGCCAGACTTGTGCCGGTCTGACTCCTGAAGGCGAGACATAAACGTGTTCGTCCTACATACAGGGACCGGGCTATCTGTTCGAGGGAGAGGTCGCCGCCCAGGTGGGTTTGGATGTGGGTTTTGACCTGTTGGACCAGGTCCTGGTCGCGTGACGATTCGTGGCCATGCGCCAAGGCGGAGGAAGTTTGGGCCAGCCTTGCCAGGAGGAGGTCGATGTGTGCTTTTATGAGGAACTCCGTCTGGTCCGGTCTTCCGGGGGCGAATGTCGACAGGGCGGTTGAAGCTGCCAGGGCAATATCGGACGGCCAGGGTTGGACGAAGGTGTCGAAGAGTCCCTTGACCTGGCCGGGCCACTGGCTTTCCAGCTCCATGAAATACTCGGGCAGGATGCAGATACTCCGGGTCAGCGAGCGTGAGCCCGCCGGTATGCGGTAGGTGACTGATCCCGCCTGTTGGACCAGAGAAACCATATTGCCTTCCTGCATCGTAAACGGTTGCACTCCATAAGGGCAGGCATTGGATGCCAGGCTCTCGTCCATGGTCAGGCAGGCGTAATCGGTCATGGAGTACTCGCTGAAGTTCACCTCGCGCAGGAAGGTGATGTCATGCCATATGACCAGGCAATATGGACCCGCCGGATTGGCTTGGAACCTACCTCGGCAAATGTCGTTATCGACCCGCCCCACCAGTCTTGCCGATAGGCGATGGAGTTTCATGCCGAGTTGCTCCGCCTGGGGGCGGTACAGGGTCTGTAGCTCGCGGGACTCGGAGCGTATTGCGTGGTCTGTCATTGCTCACCTGGTTTCATCCTGCCGGCTTTTACGACAATCTCGGCAGACTTTCGCTTTCGTCCCCACCTTTTATGGATTCATCCGCCGCTCGGTGACGGTCTTTCGACCAGTGGCTTCTCAGATTACGTTCGATGGCAGCGGACGACAAGGGTTTTGGGTGAAAATCAGGAGGAAAGAGATGACCACAGACCAGTCGGATTCGGGAAGCGAACCGAATCCTGTAGAAGGCAGGGCACAGGGCGGGGGAGGTGCGCCCGACCGTGAGAGACCGCATGGGCGTAGCTCCTTGATGCAATTGCTGGATTTCGCCGGACCGCGTAAGGTGTTCTCCTATCTCGGCTGTTGCCTGTCTGCCCTCTCCACGATTGCCGGTTTTGGGCCATACATCTGCATATGGTTGGCGGTAAAGGACCTTCTCGCTGTTGCTCCGGGGTGGTCACAAGCTACGGGAATCGCCGCATACGGATGGATAGGATTAGGGCTTGCGGCGGCTTCCGTCATTCTGTATTGTGCAGGGCTGCTGATGGCGCACCTGGCGGCTTTCCGGAGCGCATCCAACATGCGAAAAGCGGCCATAGGCCACTTGCTGAGCCTTCCTCTGGGGTATTTCGACCTCCATGCCTCCGGCGAGCTGCGCCGAACCATTGATGGCTCGGCGGGTGATACCGAGAATCTTCTCGCCCATATCCTCCCCGACGCGGCTGGATCCTTCGCCATGATTCTGGGCATGCCGATACTGATGCTGGTCTTCGACTGGCGTATGGGCCTGGCCTGCCTCTTCCCCATTCTGATTGCCCTGGTCTGCATCCGCATGATGATGAACGATCAGGGACAGTCCTTTATGACGGAATACCAGGATGCGCTGGTGCGGATGTCGAAGACCGGGACCGAATATGTCCGCGGTATTCCGGTCGTCAAGGTCTTCCAACAGACGGTGTACTCCTTCAAGGCGTTCCATGAGGCCATCGAGCATTACAGCCGAATAGCCAGGACCTATTCCATGAAGGTCTGCCACCTGCCCCAGACCATTCAGATGACTGCCCTGAACGGGACCGTGATCTTTCTGATTCCTGTGGCCATCCTGCTGGCTTCTGGGCAGGGTGACTTCACTTCATTCCTGACTGATTTCGCTTTCTATGCAGTCTTCTCGGGTATGGTTCCTACTGCCATGACCCGTCTCCAGTTCTCCAGCGAGTCCTTCAGCAAGGCCGATGACGCCTTGAACAGAATCACTGGTGTGCTCAGCATTGATCCCCTCGCGGTGTCTACCGAACCGGAACATCCGAAGTCTGCGGATGCTTCCTTGGATCAGGTGTCGTATACCTATCCGGGTGCCGATCACCCGGCACTGGAGCGGATCGATTTCGAGGTGCCGGAGGGTGAAACCGTGGCCCTGGTCGGCCCTTCAGGAGGCGGCAAATCGACCTGTGCCAGTCTGTTGCCGCGTTTTTGGGATGTGGATTCGGGCAGGGTCGCTGTGGGTGGTATTGATGTCAGATCCATCGATCCACACGATCTGATGGGGCAGGTCGCCTTTGTCTTTCAGACCAACAGGCTCTTTTCGACCACCCTCCTGGAGAACGTTCGCGCAGCCAGACCGGACGCCACTCCTGAGCAGGTCATGGACGCGTTGAGAGCGGCTCAGTGCATGGACATCGTTGACAAGCTTCCCGATGGGCTTGACACCATGCTCGGTTCAGGTGGAATCTACCTTTCCGGGGGAGAGGTCCAGCGCGTGGCCCTGGCCAGGGCAATTCTCAAGGAGTCTCCCATTGTGGTCCTGGATGAGGCGACTGCTTTTGCCGATCCCGAGAACGAGGTCTTGATACAGAAGGCTCTGACCAAGCTGACCCGGGCCGAAGGAGACCGTCGGCGAACCGTGCTCATGATTGCCCACCGTCTATCGACTGTGGCTGATGTCGATCGAATCCTGGTGCTGGATGGGGGCCGCCTGGTTGAGCAGGGTACTCATCGCCAGCTTCTTGACGCGCAGGGTACCTATGCCCGTATCTGGTCTGATTACGAACGGGCGGTCTCCTGGAAGGTCGACAACTCTCCGAAGGCTGCCGGTGAAGCGGGGCGAAATCCCGCAGACTCCACCGGGGATGAGGAGCACACCGTTCCCGGTACAGGACCGTTCGTTGCGGACTTGTCTACCGATGATTCCGACATCCAGAGGGAAGGAGGTGAGGCATAAGTGTTCGCCTCATTCAAGAAGAAGTATGCCCTGTCCGACCAAGGCATGAAGATCGTAGTTCTGGGAACGCTGTGGACCACACTGACCAATCTGATTATCATGGCGGGAACGGCCTCCCTTCTGCTGGTCATGAACGCTTTTGTTGAGCATCTGACGGCAGGGGCGCCTCTGCCGAAAGTCCTGTCCTATCTGGCCGGTCTCCTGGTCTTTGCGTTTATCCTCTTCGGCACCTCCTGGTTCCAGTACAGTTATTCCTACGGTGCGGTTTTCAGTCAGACCGGAACCCAGCGGATCGACCTTGCCGAGCGATTGCGCAAACTGCCGCTCTCCTTTTTCGGGCGGCGTGACCTGGCTGATCTGACCGATACCATTCTGGGTGATGTAGCCACCATGGAACATGCCTACGCCCATGCGCTGAGCCAGCTCTACGGTGCGGTCGTCTCATCCGTCCTGGTCTTCCTGGCCCTTCTGCCCATCAATTGGGCTCTTGATCTGGCTGCCTTCTGGAGTGTGCCGGTGGCCTTCGCCATCATCTTTGCCACTCGGCGATTCGTCGAAGCTGCGTCACAGCGTACGAGACAGGCCCAGATTCGTGTTAGCGACGGTATTCAGGAGGCGCTTGACTGCGTTCGGGAGATTCACGCCACCAACCAGGAAGGCAGGTATCTGGAGAGGCTCTTCTCGACCATCGACGACACCGAAGCCACTACGGTCCGAACCGAGATGACCAATGGTCTCATAATGAACTCCGCCATGGTGGTTTTGAGGTTGGGTGTAGCAACGACCTTCCTGGTGGCTGCCGGATTGATCATTCAGGGCAGAATCGACTTCATGGTCATGTTCCTTTTCCTCCTGATGGTCTCACGGATCTACTCGCCCTTTGATCAGGCGCTGATGCTGGTTTCGGAGCTCTTCCAGTCCCAGGGTTCGGCCCGACGGATTCGCTCCATCACCGAGGAACCTGTAGCTGAGGGGAGTATGGAATTCCATCCCGTAGGGCACGATATCGTCTTCAACCATGTTGCCTTCTCCTATCCTGGCCTTGCGGGTAAGGCGGCAGGTGAGCCGGTTCTTGAAGATGTCGGTTTCACTGCCAAAGAGGGGGAGATCACGGCCCTGGTTGGCCCCTCGGGATCAGGGAAATCAACCTGCGCTCGGTTGGCGGCTCGTTTCTGGGATGCCGCTTCAGGTTCCATCACCGTAGGAGGGGTGGATGTGAGCAAGGTGGATCCGGAGGTTCTCCTGCGAGACTATGCCGTGGTTTTCCAGGACGTGATGCTCTTTGACGACACGGTCATGGGCAATATTCGAATGGGGCGGTGCGGTGCCAGTGACGAGGAGGTGCTGGCTGCGGCCAGGGCCGCCAACTGCGACCAGTTCGTCTCACGCCTGCCACAGGGGTACGAGACGATGATTGGTGAAAACGGTTCCAGGCTTTCCGGAGGTGAGCGGCAACGAATCTCCATTGCCAGAGCCATTCTCAAGGACGCCCCGATTGTCCTGCTTGACGAGGCCACTGCCTCCCTGGATGTGGAGAACGAGACGCAGGTGCAGGAAGCCCTGTCGCAACTACTGGTGGAGAAGACCGTCATGGTCATTGCCCACCGGATGCGCACTGTTGAGCAGGCCGACAAGATTGTCGTTCTTGACCATGGGCGTGTGGTCGAGCAGGGTTCTCCGCAGGAGCTTATGGCTGCAGATGGTGAGTTTGCGCGGATGGTTCGCTTGCAGGGCGAGAGCGCAGACTGGTCCTTATAGGGAGAATCGAGGTTCGACTCATGGTGTTGCCTTGTTGTCTATTTCGCCCATCAGTCCTTGTGGCAGATGCAGTCCGAGGAGGTGGGGTAACCGGGGTGGAGACGAGGGCGTTCTGTCCAAATCTGACCCAACTCGCCTGACCAGGTTCCATCCTGGAAGGGTCGGCTCAGCAGGTTCAGTTCCTCTTCGCTGATTCCTGACAGGGTATTCCAGTCCTTGCCTTCGTTGGTGTCCATCAATCCCTTCCCCTCGTGAGGAACTCCCGTAGGGTTTTGCGTGAAGGGGGAGTCATGGCATGGAAGACCATCCAGAGCCTGGCGTCGTCGTTGACGGAGGCCAGCTCCATCAGCCTTCCCTGCCCGTCGAAGCCCAGGGTCAGCCAGACCTTTCGGCTTCCCTGGCTGTTGATGACCGGTGCTGAAACAAGGGCATTGCGCCAGACCTCCAAGATGTCCTGCTGGTCAATGTCGGGATGCGTACGATGAATCCTCGGATGGATCATGGGCTGAAATTCCATGGGTTGCTCCCTGCTGGTATTTTGGCGGGTTTCTTGGGCGGGACCTGGCTGTGCGGCATGTCAGGGGGATTACCGTCTGCGCACCTGCCGATTATAGGATATTCCATTGTGCTAAGTGGGTGTTCGTCCCCGCCTTTGACCGCCGATCGAGCGTAATGGACCGGATATGGTCTGGTCCATTAAAGTAAGGTGGGGTGTTCGACTGGTTGAGTCGTGCTCCTGATGGATGATATTGCTGGAGTATATGAGGCAGGTACCCGGATGTTGGCGGCCGGGAGGGTCTGGAACCCACGCAGAATCAACTTCAGCAGGTGAATTGGGACGAAGAGGTACAGAAGATGGGGAGATCGACGATGGAAGACCAAAACATGAGGGAACAGGCGAAGATGCTGAACAAGGGCGGCAAAGCTTTCGAAGAGGAGCAGGATATGGGGAGGACCTACCATAGTGGTCCGGTCATCATGCGAGGCCCCATGATTCCGTCAAGTGATTCGAACGCCAGCCTGCTCTCCGCGGATGCCGATACGGACTGGCTTCATACGGACCCATGGCGGGTGCTGCGTATTCAGGCCGAGTTCGTCGATGGGTTTGGCGCTCTTGCCGAGCTGGGGCCGGCCGCCACAATCTTCGGTTCAGCCCGAACCGACGAGGGCGGTCCTGACTATCGAGCTGCTCAGCGGATGGGGGCCGGACTGGCAAAGGGAGGCATGGCTGTGATCACCGGTGGTGGCCCGGGCATCATGGAGGCCGCCAACAAGGGTGCCGCCCTGGCCGGTGGAAAATCGGTAGGGTTGGGAATCGAACTTCCTCATGAGCAGGGAATCAACCGGTGGGTCAATCTGGGTATTACCTTCCGTTACTTTTTCGTGCGGAAGATGATGTTCATGAAGTACTCGTCCGGTATCATCGTCTGCCCGGGAGGCTTCGGTACCTTGGATGAGATGTTTGAGGTGCTGACGCTGGTGCAGACCCACAAGGTGGACACCATGCCCATTGTCCTCTTCGACAAGAAGTACTGGGATGGCCTCTTTGACTGGCTGCTGACCACTGTCAGGGACCGTGGCATGATTTCGGATCTGGATCCGGGGCTGGTGGTCCGTACCGACGATCCGGATGAGGCTGTGCAGGTCATACTGCGGAACCGTCAGCCTTAAGAGGGTGTCATCGCCGCTCTGACTACGGAGCTTGTGGAGGACTGCTGCTGTCATGAGAAACACAGCCGGAGCAATACGTGAAAACCATGCGTTGACATAGCCTCGGATGTGGTCCTACATCGTATGAGAAGTGCGGGAAGGAACTAGGCCTGCTTGTCCTTCGCGGCCAGAACCATACCATTACCGACAGGAATCAGGCAGGATTCGAGATGGTCCTCCTGCGACAGGGTGTCCATGAGGGTTCGGAGCGTAACTGCCTTGTCGGAGCGATTGGCCGGATTCATTATCCCGCCCTTTTTCGGTTCTGCATCCAGGGCGAAGGCATCGGTGAAGACCAGCTGACCGCTGCTCTTCAGCAGACGGGGGGCGTGGTCTATGGCATCCTGGTAATTCCGGCAATCCCCGGAAACCACAATCAGGTCGTAGTCGGCAGGGTTCAGCCGGGGAAAATAGGTGCCCGCAGAGGTATTGACCGCGCGCAGACGCAGAACCGAGTTCCTTCGCTCTTCCTCCTGGAAGGTCTGACGAATCAGCGAGGCACCCTCGGGGGAGGAATCGACAGCCGTAAACTGGCCCCGACCGCTTAGACCATCCATGAGACGAATGGCTTCGACCACTGAACCTGTTCCCAGAAGGATGATGGAAGCGGCATCCGCTCTGCCTGCCAGGAATCGCAGGAAGGAGCCCTGTGCCACTGAGCACTGTGGGAACCCTGCTGATTCAGCCCGGGTGCGAAAGGCTGCCAGTGTTCCGGATTCGCTGTTGAGTGTGCTCTTCTCGGCTAGCTCCCACCCTTGGGCATGATTGCTGTATGCGGTCTTATCCATAGTGATAACTCTAACGTCTGGTGTTCACAAATGGCGACATGGGGCCGGTCAGCGGTTGACTGCCTCGACCAGTCGCCACATTTCTTCGCCGACGTCAATTCCCTTTGGGCACTGACGGGAGCAGGCGCGAACGGATTCGCAGGCCAGGATTCCGTCCTCCTGGTTGATATCGTCGAGGCGCTCCTGGCGGTGCTGGTCACGCGAGTCATTGATGAAGCGGGAGGCTGCGATCAGGGCGGCGGGGCCCGCGAAGGCCTCTCCACCGGCATAGACGGGGCAGGACCCCTCGCAGATTCCGCAGGCGATGCAGTTGCTGAGCAGCTCAAATTTGGACAGCTGGGCCGGGGTCTGCAGGTTTTCCGTTTCGGATTCGGGGCCCGCACCGTCGCGTAGATACGGATGGAAACGGCGGATCTGCTCGAACATGGTGTCGGTGTCGACAATCAGGTCGCGTAGGGGTGTAAAGCCGGGAAGGGGCTTGATTTCTATGATTCCGAGCCAACCTGTACGGACAGCTTCTGTATTCTGCCGCGGCTCGGGGTGGGCATCCCTGGCTTGTCCGGTTCGACGGAATCCTTGCGAGGAGTCGGCTCCCTCGTCTGTTCCCTGAACCGGCGCCTTGGCATGGTCGCCGATGGTGGCTGTGCAGAGGAGCGTGGGCGTGGAATTGACCAGGACAGCATCCGAACCGCACATGCCATGTCCACAGGAGTAGCGGAAGTTCAGGGTCGGGTCCTGCTCACGTTTGATTTGCAACAGGCAGTCCAGGATTGTTTGCTCAGGCGAGGTGTGCACCTTGTACTCCTGAGTCCACCGTTTTCCACGCGGACGTCCTGGTCTGGAGCCGAAAGGCGATGAGGTGGCGGCGAAGGGGTTGGAAGCCGTGCGGCCCGGGCGGGCCTGCCGCGGCGTGAACCTGGCTACGCGTATGGTGACGCTGGTGATGGTTGTACTGGAGTCTGTGGTGCTGCCAGAGTCGAGGCTTCCGGTGTCTGCGGTCTGTCCGCATGTTCCGATTGAGGGTGTGCTCTGCCCTTCAGCGCCTTCGAATTTCATAGGTTCAGGCTCCGTTTCATCGTGCGCATTGATGGTCCCGTACATCATTCGGGAATCAATCACTCATTCATCCTAGTGACTCGACCCGTCATCGGTCACTCGTCCAGGCAGATCTGCTTCTAATCCAAACGAAATGAACGTAATTGAGAGGGCGTGCATCCAGGAAGACCAAACAACCGGTTTTGGATTCGATCCTGCCTTGTCTGCAATCGGACAGTGGCGGCCTTAATTTCGATTCAAGTGTGGTCTCAGGTTCAGCTTGGTTTCCGGCCTACGCGGAGGACCGCAACGTATCCAGTCCTGTACCGAGGTGGACACTGATCATGATGCTGTTCTGATGTTCCCTGTCAGTACTGCCTACCCTTTGGAGGCATGTCGACGATGTGAACCGGTTGCCAATCCACGTTGCCATCACCATCGACCATGGAGTGCGAAAGGAAGTGTACGTCGTCACGTTCCGGGTGGTCTTGGCGGAGGAGGGCTCCGCGTGATTCCTTTCGATTGCCGCTCGCAATCAGGACTGCGTCGGACAGAGTCAGAAGGTTGTCGACCTCCATTATCGCCGTCAACTCCTGGTTGAAGGCCGCCTCGGTACTATGTGATTTGAGAGTAAGGGCCTTGCTGCGCAGGTGGTTGATCTGACTCATGGCCTCCTCGATGCTGGTCTGGTCGCATCGGACCGCCACCGCCTTCTCCATGATTCGCCCCAGCTCCTGCATGAGCAGGTAGGCGTTGATGTCAGCAGACGATTCCATGTCGGGGGAGCCTTCATTGCTGCTTTCAGGCTCCGATGAAGACAGCAAGCGATCCATTGCCGATTGCCTCTTGGACAAGGCCTGATTCATCAGTGTCTCGTTGCGGGTGATCCGGTCATCTGGAGCGTGATCGGATGCTTCTTTCTTGTCTGGGGATTGGTTCTCCTGACGGGAGGATGTAACGGAGATGATACGGCTGGCCATGGCTTCACCTGCCCGGGTGCCGAAGAGACAGGCATCCAGGAGACTGTTGCCCCCGAGTCGATTGGCACCATGAACGCTGACGCAGGAACACTCGCCAGCAGCGTACAGGCCTTCGACAGAACGGCGTTGGCCGTCCTCCCATTGATAAACCTGCCCCCGGGTGGTGATGGGGATGCCTCCCATGGTGTAGTGGGCGGTCGGTTTGACGGGAATCAGGTCGACGGCAGGGTTCAGATTCGCATACTTGCGGATGGTTTCATAGACCTGGGGGAGGAGTGACTTCATGCGCTCCTCGCCGATCTCCCTCATGTCCAGCCAGACGCAATCATGTGGACCATCGGGGTCTCTGGGGTCGGCTACGCCTTGGCCCGCATCGATTTCGGCCATGATGGATCGGCTGACCACATCCCTGGCCGCCAGGTCGCCGTGTTCAGGCGCATAGTCCTGCATGAAGGCCCTGCCCTCCGAGTTGCGGAGGATTCCACCCTCTGCCCGGGATGCCTCGGATAGGAGGAATCCGGTATGGCCGAGACCGGTGGGGTGGAACTGGACGAATTCGATGTCTTCAAGCTGCAGTCCGGCCTTCAAGGCCAGCGCCATACCATCCCCGGTGAGGTCCCAGGAGTTTGAGGTGGTGTGGAAGAGCCTGCCGGCGCCTCCGGTGCAGAGCATAATGGTGTCGGACGATATGGCACGGGTCTGTCCGGTATGGGTGTCCAGGACCACCAGACCGCATGCCGTGGCCCAAGGCTGTGCTGGAGTGGTACCTGTAGCATCATCCTCTGCGGAGGCGTTTTCGGTTTTTGCCTTCTTGTTCGCAGTCTTGGACTTGTCCAGGACCAGATCTGTTACGTACCATTCCTCGGCGAAAGTCACTCCCATCTGTACGCACTGCTGCCAGAGCGAGTGGAGGATCTGGTGGCCGATGCGGTCAGCGGCATAAGCTGCTCTTTTTACCGGTTTTCCGCCGAATTCTGACGTGTGGCCGCCGAACTTGCGCTGGGCGATACGGCCGTCTTCACGCCGGGAGAAGGCCACCCCCTCATGTTCCAGGCGAGTCACCGTCTTCTTGGCCTCTCGGGCCAATACCTCTACGGCGTCCTGGTCGGCGAGCCAATCACCACCCTTGATGGTGTCGTAGTAATGCCAGTGCCAATCGTCCTGTTCCTCATTGCCCAGGCTGGCTGCGATGCCACCCTCGGCCGATCCGGTGTGCGACCGGAGAGGTTGCAGTTTTGAAATGACGAGAATCGATGGGCTTTCCCCGCCTTCCTGATTGTCCTTTTTCAGTGACCGGGACAGGCTCAATGCTGCTGACATGCCGGCGGCCCCGGCGCCTACGATGATGGCCTCATAGTGATTCTTGATTGTCGCAGGACTCATAAAGCCGATATTCTCACAACCCTTTGATAGCACCAGGAGGTTTGGGCATGTGATCTTGTCCCTTTGTTCGCGGACAATGAAAAGCATGGGTCGAGAGCAGTCCTTTTCGCAGATGGTCTATCAGGTTGTCAGCCGCATACCTGCTGGCAGGGTCGCCACGTATGGTCAGATAGCGGCTTTGACGGGGAAACCCAGAAATGCAAGATTTGTTGGATTCGCCCTTCATTCCAACCCCGAACCGGGTGTGATTCCATGTCATCGGGTTGTCTTCAAGGATGGTTCCCTGGCTCCGGGCTTTGCCTTTGGTGGTCCTGAGCGACAGAGGGAGCTGCTGGAATCCGAAGGGGTTGTCTTCATTCCACCTGCGCATGACGAGAACGCCGGTCAATCGGGATGGGTGGTTGACCTCGAACGCTGTCAATGGGATGCCTGATCCTGCTTGACCAGGTGCGCTGAACCGTTGACCGTCTCGATTTTCCCTTCGAGCTCAAGCCGTCCGAGATGGCGTAGCACCAACTGGACAGTGTCGACCTGCGATGAAGTAGCCATGCCGGAGAATCGACTCCCTTCCAGCGTTCTGATCAGTGCATCAACCGTTGCAGCTTCGCCCTTTTTGCAGCAGGCTCGTATCGCTTTCAGAATCACCTCCTCCGGGTCCACATGAGGGCAGTTCTCTGCCTCCGTGAGGTATTCCAGTGCCGGAGGTATTTCCTCCAGGGGCGGTAAGTCGTCCTCGCTTCCTTTGCCGGGCTCAAGTTCCTTGTCGGACTTACTGCCGATCTTCTTGCTCATAGGTTGCCGTTTGACGGCGATTTCCTGCTCGGGGAGCGACTTTTCAATTTGGTCTGAGGTATCTTCTCTCGATTTCGCCGTCCCGGTATCATCCTCAAGGCCCGACGATTGGAAAGAGCCAACGACGGGGTAGGTTCCTGACTGATGCGGAGCATGGCAGATACCGCTTATATCGGTTGCCGAGATAAGAATGGTTGCCTTGCCCTGGTGGATCAGGCGGTTGCATCCGGTGTTCTCCGGAGTGTCGATTCGACCTGGAGCCGCATAGATCTCCCTCCCTAATTCTGCCCCCCAGGTGGCCGTGTTGAGGGCCCCCGATCGATATCGGGCCTGGGCCACCACTATCGTCGAGGCGAGGGCGGCGATGATTCTGTTGCGGAGGAGGAAGCGGCGGCCTTCGGGTATCGTTTCCGGATGCATCTCACTGATCAAGGCCCCGCCATGTCGTTCAATGGCTTGAAAGAGCTCTCGATTGCGTAGTGGCCCCATTCGTTTCAATCCACCTGCGAATACAGCCACGGTCGATCCGGCATCGCTCGTATATTCCTCTCCTCGGGCGGCTAGGGCGCCCCAGTGTGCTTGTGCGTCGGCTCCCATAGCCCCTCCGGAAACCACCAGGTGGCCTTGGATCGCTGCCTGTCTGCCAATTTCGTGAGCGATGTAGCTGCCATAAAGGTCGCAGGTCCTGGAGCCGACGACTGCCACGGGTTTGCTGCAGCTGATCAGACCATCCTTATTGCCCCTGCCCCATAGGCAGAGGGGCGGAGCCCAGTCAGATCGTTGGGAGAGGTCGTTGAGCTGGGATGGCCAGGCGTCCGATGTTGGCGTCAGTACCCACAGGGTTCCTCCATCGGTCAGACTTTCTTTCAACCTGTCCGCATCCCAATTTCGTACGGATTCCACTCGGGATCGCCATGTGGTGCTGACCCGTCGGAAGCGGTCCATGTCCTTGCTATTTATCTGCCTGCCCCATCGGATGGCTCCCTGGATGAAAGCCCGATCCAACTGTGTGCGGGCCTGAGACTGCCGTGCGGAGATGGGTAAGGAAGTGTCGGGTGAGATTTCCAGCAGTGTCTGACATAGGTCCAGCGGGCACTCCGACCCCAACAGACTGGCGTGCATGAGGGCATCGGGTCCATCAGCCGCGAAGTTCAGTACCGCTCGAGCCAGCCAATCATCCCTGATTCGTAGGTGGGCAGCTTGAATGCCTACGGGCCGATTTCCAGCTCGCACAGGTCTCTGTATTTCCGTCGGCGAGGAGTGTTCCGGTCTGGCCTCTTCTGGTTCTTCCGGTATCGTGCCTGTACGCCGCGGTTGTTTCTGTTCCGGCTGCCCGGTCGCCGCCTGCTCCATATCGGACCTTTCGAACTCGGGTTTCTTTTGTTCCGGGCATCCTGCTGCCATCTCATGCCGTCCTTGTCCGCATCATGATTCCGACGGCTACGTCATCGACGTTCGGTCCGTATCTCCCGTCAAGGTCGGCCAGCGTCCATGCCAGACGTAAGGTCCTGTCCGCACCGCGCAGACTGAGGTGCTTCTTCCGCATGGCCTCGTTGACGACGGCCAGTGACTTCTGCCCCGTATTGGCCCGTAACCACTCGCCGCCGGCCTGGGCGTTGCAGGTCCAACCCTCCTCCTTGAACCGTTTTCCGGCAGCCTCGCGGGCCATGATTACCTGCTGCCTGATTTCGGCGCTGGATTGTCTGTGACCGGCATCACCATGACCGAGGCCTGTCACGTTTGGGCTGACACCACCCAGGTCGGAAACAGGGGGAACCGTTGTCTGTATATCGATACGGTCCATGATTGGGCCGGAAATCCGGTTCCAATACCTGGTTCGTTCCCTTGGGGAGCAGGTGCATCGTTCACCTGTCCCATAGCCATACCCGCAGGGGCAGGGATTGGCGGCCATGACCAGCTGGAATCTGGCAGGGAAGGATGTGGACCCCTTGGCCCGGGAGAGGATTATCTCCCCGATTTCCAGCGGTTCACGCAGTGCTTGAAGGACCCGGGGTGAGAACTCGGGGGCCTCGTCCATGAAGAGCACGCCACAGTGGGCCTTGGTGATGGCGCCAGGGGTTGCAAGTCCGCTGCCGCCACCGACCAAGGAAGCCATGGACGCGGTATGATGGGGTGCTTCAAAAGGTGGAATGTCGCTGACCCCATACTGCTTCAGGGTGCCGCAGAGGGAACGGATGGATGCGACCTCCAGCTGCTCCTTGGCCCCAAGTGGGGGCAGGATGCCAGGTAGACACCGGGCCATCATGCTCTTGCCTGCACCTGGTGGTCCGACCATGAGTATGTGATGCCCGCCGGCGGCCGCCACGGTCAAGGCCCACTTGGTCCCCTCCTGGCCTATGACCTGGTCCATGTCCAGATTCGTCGCCCCTGGGGCGTTCTGGTCCTGGATGGTTATGTCCGTCGTCTGTCCTGAATCAACTACGGTGCCCGGTATGTGGTAGATCGCGCGACCTCCCATGTGCTCCACCAGCTGGCCAAGGTGCATCAATCCGATCACTTCGATTCCGGGTACGATTGCAGCCTCCTCCATATTGGCTTCCGGTAGGAAGACCCTTTGCACGCCAAGTTCTTTTGCATAGGCCAGGATGGGAAGAACGCCGGTAATCGGCAGAACGCTTCCATCCAGATTCAGCTCGCCCAGGGCTATGGTCTGTTCGAATCCTTCAACGGGTACCACGCCTCCGGCGCCCAGAACACTTGTAGCGATTGCCAGGTCATGCGAGGAACCGCGCTTGGGGCGCGAAGCCGGCGAGAGGTTGACGGTAACCCTTGTCTGAGGCCAGCGGAACCCGCAGGACGAACAGGCTGATTTGACCCTTTCCCTCGATTCCGACAGGGAGGCATCCGGCAGACCGATGATGGAGAAGTAGGGGAGACCCGGCGAGATGAATGCCTGGGCGTTGATGACAAACGCCTTGAGTCCCACCAGGCCGATGGACTTCGCTGATCCAAGCCGCATCAGAAGGCCTCCCGTATATGACGGAGGAATATGGAGTCGGGAGACCATCCGCATGCCTGGGGCCGGAGTCTTTCGGGACGGTCATCCGTGGCCGTGTGAATTCTCATATCGGAATCCATGACCCCAGATGATATACCGGAATTGAGTGTCTGGTCCCCAATCGTGAGGGTGACGACATCGAAACGGGTGCCCTGGTGTCGGATAAGAGGATTCCGGTCGTGTTCAATCAGCCACTGCACCGCTGCACGTCTGCAACGTTGCTGTTTCGCCGGCCCCACAGCTTCACAGGGTGGGCCGTACCTGGTCGACCGCCTGGTCTTGACCTCGATGAAGACCAGGTTCGGCGAGGGGTCCAGGGCGATGATGTCCAATTCCCCATATCTGCAGTGCCAGTTGCGGGTGACGATGTGCCACCCTTGATTCTGTAACCATAGGCTGGCATATTCTTCGCCAAGCCTCCCGAGTTCCCTGCCACTCAGGCCGGTTCTCCTGATTAGACGTTCGACTTCGGCCAAGGTACCGGCCCTGTCATGAACGTCTTCAAGGGGTTTGTGATTGCGGGTTATGGTGTGCTTTCGGGTATCCATGACTCAAGGAGACCATGGATAGGGAAAAGAGCATCGCTAATTATGCGAATGTGCGTATGTGGATAAGCCTGGCCCTGTTTTCCGGCAACGTCTAGGAAAACAGGGCCAGGCTATCTGACTCTACGGTTGATGTTGAAACCTATCGAGAGAGCCGAATCCCATACCGGATGGCCCTGGTTGATTAATCGGTGTGCCTGATCAGTCAACCATTCCGGTCAGCAGACCGAGGTCCAGTTCGAAGCTGACTCCCCGCTCCTGGTAGTTGGGCTGGTTGCGGGTGTGCTGCATGGCCGAGCGGACGAACTCACCGGCGATCTCCGTGGCTTCGGAAAGATCTTTCCCGGCGAAGACGGCCCCGCAGAGGGAGGATGCGAAGGCGTCGCCGGTCCCGTGAATCATAAAGGGCAGCTTGTCGTGAACCAGCTCCTGCTTGTCGTTGCTTCCGCCCTGTTGTGCCGAAGCCACGAAGTTGCGCAGCTTGCCGTCACCACGATCGATTCCCTTGATGATTACGTTCCGGGCCCCCATCTCCAAAAGCCGGGCCAGGCGCGTCTCCACCTGCTCGTCGCTCAGGTTCTGACCCTCGTAGGGCAGTCCGGTCAGGAGGCTGACCTCGGTCAGGTTGGGCATGAGCAAATCCGCTCCGTCCACCAGGCGAATCACGGCCTTGCACATCTCCTCGGTGTAGGTGGGGTACATGGAACCGCCGTCGCCCATGACGGGATCGACCAGGCGCAAGGCCTTGGGGTAGTCCCGATACATGCGCAGGATGATGTCGACCTGTTCGGCGCTTCCCAGGAATCCACTGTAGATGCCGTCAAGATCGACCCCTTCTTTCTGCCAGGCATCCAGGTACCCGGTCAGGATCTCGGTGGTGTCGTGGAAGGTGTAATCCTTGAACATGGTGTGGGCGCTGAACAGGGCGGTCGGCACGGGGCAGACATCACAACCGGCGGCCGAAAGGATGGGGATGGCTGCGGTCAGCGAGCACTTGCCATATCCGCACATGTCATGTACGGCGGCGACCCTGGGGATGTAATCGGCATCGCGCTGGTAGAGCCTGTTCTGATTGTCCCTTTGTCCGGCCATCTTTTGAACTCCTTCATGCCTGCTGCGGCTGTTCGGAACGGAGTCTTCTCCGCTGCTCTCTCGACTCTACAGTGAGCAGGCCGGGCGTGCACCACCCATCTGGCATGGCGAGACGGGAAAGGCCTGCTTTCAACCTTCTGCAAGCTGCCATAAAAAAGGGCGATACCAAAATGTCCCTTCAAGCTTGAACCGACTGTCCTGCGTCGCTTATGGTCACAGGCAAGGGCGGCTGCGGACGCGATCCGGTCCACCCGATCAGCCGGGACACAGATAGGAGTCGATATGACCGACCAGAATCCGCACAAGTACCATTTCGAGACCCTGCAACTCCATGTGGGGCAGGAACAGGCAGATCCCGCCACGGATTCGCGTGCCGTGCCGATCTATGCCACCACCAGCTATGTCTTCCACGACTTCGACCATGCTGAGGCCCGGTTCGCTTTGAAGGATCCCGGTAATATCTATGGCCGTCTGACCAACTCCACCCAGGGGGTCTTCGAGGATAGGATCACCGCCCTGGAGAACGGCACTGCGGGTCTGGCTGTAGCCTCAGGAGCCGCAGCAGTAGAGTACGCCTTCCGCAACATCACCCAGACCGGCGATCATATCGTAGCCTCCAAGAACATCTACGGGGGGACCTTCAACCTCCTCAAACACACCCTGCCGCGTGATGGTGTGGAGACCACCTTCGTCGATCCCTCAGAGCCGGGCAACTTCGAGTCGGCCATCCGGGATACCACCAAACTGGTCTTCTTCGAGACCTTCGGCAACCCCAACGCCGATCTGCCTGATTTCGAGGCCATATCCGCAATCGCCCATGCCCACAACCTGCCGGTTATCGTTGACAACACCTTTGCCACCCCGTACCTGTTCCGGCCTCTGGAGCATGGAGCGGATGTGGTCGTGGAGTCCGCCACGAAGTTCATAGGCGGCCACGGCACCACCCTGGGTGGGGTCATCGTAGAGGGAGGCGGATTCGACTGGGCGGCGGTGCCGGGCAAGTTCCCCACCCTGACCGAGCCGGACCCCAGCTACCATGGTCTGCGCTTCTACCAGGATCTGGGTGCCTCGGCCTTCGTCACCCGGATCAGGGCCATTCTCTTGCGCGATACGGGCGCCGTTCTCTCGCCCTTCGCGGCCTTCCTGCTTCTGCAGGGGACCGAAACGCTCTCCCTGCGGGTCGAACGACATGTCCAGAACGCTCTGAAGGTGGTGGATTACCTGAGGACCGTGCCCGAGGTTGAATCGGTCAGCCACCCCTCCATCCCGGACCGCCCTGACCATGAACTGTACAAGCGCTACTTCCCGAACGGGGCCGGGTCCATCTTCACCTTCGACCTGAGGGGAGGGAAGGATGCGGCAAGGGTCTTCATCGACAACCTCCATCTTTTCTCCCTCCTTGCGAATGTCGCAGATGTCAAGTCCTTGGCCATCCATCCGGCGTCGACCACACACTCCCAGGAGACCGTCGAGGAGCTGGAGGACCAGGCCATTCATCCCGGTACCATCAGACTCTCGATCGGTACGGAGAATATCGATGACATTCTGGACGACCTTAAGGGAGCCTTCCGGGCCGTGAAGGAGTCGGGGCTGGCGGTCAGGCGGTAGTCTGCTTCCTTGCCTCGGTTGCAGCCTGCGAGGGGCTGCAACCCTAGGACCTCACCTGTGAATCCTTGAGTGGCTGTTCTGCACAGTGCCCTTCACCGTCAGGTTGAACCCTCTCAACCGGTTGCTCTTGCTCAAGAGCGGCGAAACAGCACATACGCAATCGGGGGTTACCGGCAAAAACTGTCGGTAACCCCCGATTGGTGTCGGATGCAAGCGATCTGGTGCTCGGAGTCGAACTCAGGCGAAGCGGTATCTGATTTGTTCCGCCGAACCGTACGAGGCCTGGGCACCCTGCCCCGTGGCTGCGTAGGCCGAGACATACGAGGCCAGCTGCGCGGACTCTACCAACGACATGCCTGAGGAGAGTCCAGCCAGGATGGTTCCCATGAAGGCATCGCCGCATCCGGTGGTGTCAACGGCATCGACCTTGACGGCGTGAATCCGGTAGTTCTTGCCCTGGTCAAGGACCATGGACCCCTCGCCACCCAGGGTCACGATGGCCCTATGGAAGCCGAAGTCCTGCATTGTCTGGTTCGTCCGATCCCAGTCGGCCTTGGTCCAATCCCCATCCTCGGGCTCATCGATGCCCAGGAGCTGGGCCATCTCATGCTCATTGACCAGAATCAGGTCGGAGTAGGCAATCAGATCAGCGGGGAGGTCGGCCCGGAACGGGGAGTCGTTGAGGAGGACGGTCATACCGGCCTCATGACCCATCCTGGCGGCCTCGGTCACCGTCTCTATGGGGCTTTCCAGGCAAAGTCCCAGGACCTTCGCCGAAGTCAGCGCCTTCTGGGAGCGGTGGGCATAGTCCACGTCGACCTTGGCGTTGGAGCCGGGGGAGTAGACGATGGTGTTCTCCCCCTGGGCGTCCACGGTTATGACTGTGGTTCCACTCGGACCGGGGACGGTCATCACCTGGGAGGTATCGACTCCCGCGTTGCCCAGCTGTCCCAAAAGGAAGTCTGCATTGGGATCGGACCCTACGGCTCCAAAGAGTTGGACATGGGCCCCGATGCGGGCAGCAGCGGCTGCCTGGTTGGCTGACTTGCCTCCGGGAAGGATCTGCAAGGGGCCACCGTTGATGGTTTCACCCGGGTTGGGCAGCCGGTCTGTGGTGACCGTGTAGTCCGCGTTCATGGATCCGACCACCGAAATGGACCCGTTGATGGTATCCAGTCCTTGCAGCACCTGGTCGGGTGTCGCCGCCATGTCTTGAATCATGTTTCTCCATTCATTGTTAACGATTTGCTGACCTGTTTATCCGCGTCAGGGATACTGCCCGGCTTGCCCTGGGGGTTGCCCTACGGAGGCCCGATGGAGATACTTGGTCTTCAACCGGACCGAGTCGGTCTGCGACCCGGCCATCAGGTTCAGGAGCATCCTTACGCAACGGGTTCCCATGGAATCAATTTGCTGTGAGATCGTGGCGATGGCTGGTGTCAGAATCCTGAAGACCGGCAGGTCGTCGAAAGTCACAATGGAGAGGTCGCGCCCGATACCGATACCGATGGCCTGGCAGGCTTTGATGACCTGAATGGCATCCTGCGAGCGTCCGAAGATAACCGCACTGACCCCCTGGTTTCTCCACTGCCGCAGCAGCTCAGGGTTGAAGGCGCCCTCCTTGGAAGGGGTATCGTTTCGGGTGCAGGCAACATCGCGGGTGGGGTCTTGAAGATCGCCCATTTGATTGAGCAGGTCATCGAAGACCTCTTCGCGCTCACGGAAGGTACCGGACTCTTCCAGGGGTCCCGGGACCATGGTGATTCGGCTGTGACCATGTCTGACCAGGTCCTTGAATGCATCCCTGAGACCTGGAAGGGGATCGGAGTCGATGGAGGGCACTGGGCGGCCGTCGACTTGCCGTCTGTCGCCGCTGGTCCGGTCCACGTACACAACGGGAAGTCCCCGGCGAGTGAGTTCATCCAGCGTTTCCTGAGATCGTGGTCCGGGTACGATGATGGCCCCGTCGATGTGCTGGCCGAGGAGGTTGCGCACCTGAATCCTGCTTTCGTGGGAATCGCCCTGGGTCGAGGTGCAAATCAGGGTTTGGAAGCCGTGCGCCAGCAGTTCGCCCTGTATCAGATAGGCCAGGTCGGCGAAGTAGGAGTTCCTGATGTCGGGTATCAGCAGGCCGATGGTGCGCGAGTGGGGGGAGTGCATGGATCGGGCCCTGGAATCGGGAACGTAGTGAAGTTCCTTGATGACCTGATTGATCCGGGCCCTGGTCCTCTCCGAAATTCGACCTGAATCATTGAGCGCCCGCGAAACGGTCGATACGGAGACGCCGGCCTGTTGGGCCACATCCCGAATCGTCGCGTATGCCATCATTGCCTTTCGATCTGATCGGCAGTCGGCACCCAGGAGACACCGGCTCTTTGGCCTCGACAGCAGTACCGGCGAGGCTTCGCAACCATTATTTATATCAGTGCGGTAACGATACCGCAAATCGATTCGCGTTCAGCCGCATGGTGCCGGGATACCCTTTCCTACTATGTCGCTCTTCTGTGCGGGGACTGGGGTCGAAACCGGTTCCAGGCATCGGCCCCAGTGGGATACGGGTGTACATAGACCTCGATTTTGGGGGAGGAGATTGTATCTTTGCTCCCGTTTGCCGAACTCGTCTGCAATATCCATCAGGATTTCCGCTTTCGGTTTGCAGGAGGCCGCGGGCCCCTCCAGCCCTTGCTGCGATTCCTGTCAGTGGAAAGGCCATTCGGGTCGGTCAGGTCTTGTCCTTCTTCCCTGCCTGAGTCAAACACGGCGGGCCCCCGTCCAGCGCCATGGGGAGAATGATGCCATCCACGGGTTCGCAGGCTTCACTGGAATAGGGTGTTGATGCGGAGTCGTCTGAGGTGCTCATGAAGGGAGCGGTGATCATGGCAAGCCAGGGATACTACCTGCCGGGACTTTATGTGGAGGAAGGGTCCGTCCCGGTCCCCCTGGACTGGGCTGATTCGGAACCCGGATCGTGGAGACCCGATGGGAACCCTGGTGAGCCGACCATCTCCTGCTTCTACCGGACCATCTGCTCCCCCCAGCATGTCCATGACGACCTACCCCTGCTTGTTTACCTCCAGGGTGGACCGGGGTCCGGGGGACCCCGACCCTTGGATCCGACCAGTGACGGGTGGATCGCCGAGGCCGTCAAGCACTTCAGAATCGTCCTGCCCGACCAGCGTGGTACCGGACGGTCCTCGGCCATCGATTCGCACACCATGCGAGCGCTGGGTCAGCCGCAGGCGCAGGCCTCCTACCTCAAGCACTTCCTGGCCGACTCCATCGTCCGCGACTTCGAGCATCTCCGTCGTACCGTCTTTGCCGGGCGGGCCTGGGTCACTCTGGGCCAGAGTTATGGCGGCTTCCTGACCCTGGCCTACCTCTCAGCCTTCCCCGAAGGGGTGGCGGCATCCTTCACGACCGGCGGTATCCCACATGTCCCGGCAGACCCGACCGAGGTCTATGCGCACACCTTCCCCAGGATGAAGGCCAAGACGGAGGCCTTCTATCAGCGATATCCCCAGGACCGGGAGCGGGTGGCCGCCATTGCCGACCGCCTGAGCCAGGGGGATGTGACCCTGCCTGGGGGAGACCCCTTGACTGTGGAGCGATTCCAGACCCTGGGTGCCGACCTGGGCAGGCAGTCCGGTGCGGCCCGCCTGCACTGGCTCCTCGATACGGCCTTCCTGGAGGATGACGGATCCATCCCGGCCAAGGGGGACGTGGCCCTCTCCGATACCTTCCTGGAGGGGGTGCGGACCGCAACGGCATCCACGCCCCTCTACTGGCCCCTCCAAGAGTTCATCTATGCGGACGGGGATTGCGGCCCGATTCGATGGGCCGGGCAGCGTGTGCGTGATCAGCACCCCGAGTTCCGGGTTGATTCCAGCCCCCTCCTCTTTACCGGTGAGGTCATCTTCCCCTGGATGTTCGAACAGGAAGAGGCCCTGAAACCCTTCGCTCCAGCAGTGAATCTGCTCATGGAAGACGGGCATTGGGGGAGACTCTACGACCAGAACCGTCTGGCCTCCAATTCCGTTCCCCTCCAGGCGGCCGTCTACTTCGATGATCTGTACGTTGACTCCGGTCTGCAGTTGGATACCTTGTCGCGCGTGGGGAACTCCCATGCCTGGGTGACCAACCAGTTCGAGCATGACGGGCTTCATGGGAATGAGGTCTTTGCGCACCTTTACAGGGAGGCTCTGAATCGCGGAGACCTGGAGCGACTGTTCTGATCCTCCCTGTTGTAGGTAAACTGGGACCATGACTGCAGAGAGACCCACCATCGGATTCATCGGATACGGGAATATGGCTCAGGCCATGGCCCAGGGGCTGGTAAGAGCCGGGGTTCTTCCGGGTGAGCGAATTGTGGCCTGTGCCAACCACTATGAGAAGCTGGCCGAAAATGCCGGGAAGCTTGGGGTGCGCCCCCTTCACTCCGCTCAGGAAGTTGCATCGGTTGCAGATATGGTCGTCATCGCCGTCAAACCCGGCCAGGTGGCCAGGGTCTGCGAGCCCATCCGCGATGAGCTGGGAGATGGGGGGCGAATGGTCGTTTCCATCGTTGGTGGGTTCCGGATGGAAGACTATGACGATCTGCTCAATCCGGGCACTCATCTGATCTGTTCCATTCCCAACACCCCCATAGCGGTCGGGAAAGGGATCATGGTCACCCAGAGTGAGGACACCCTGACCAGTGACCAGCGTCGACTCTTCGATCGGATCTTCGAACCGGTGGCTCTGATTGAGCGACTCGGATCCGATCTGACCTCCGTGGCCACGACCATCGCCGGTTGTGCCCCGGCTTACACGGCAATGTACATGGAGGCCCTGGCCGATGCCGGTGTCAAGCATGGTCTGCCGCGTCAGACGGCCTACAGGCTTGCTGCCCGCATGACCGAGGGGACCGGAGCGCTCTACACGGATACGGGAACGATTCCGGCCGCCATGAAAGATGCTGTATGCTCGCCCGGAGGAAGTACCATCCGTGGTGTTGCCGCCCTGGAGAAGAGCGGGTTCAGGGGGAGCGTCATCGACGCCATCGATACGGTCGAAGGGGTCTGACGGGGTTCGGTCCCGCGTCTTTCCTGTTTCGGTTTCTGGTGCCGGGGTGGTGAATCTGACCAGCGTACCTGCCCGGAAAATAGGTGGATTCCAAGGTGCACATGCCGGTCAGGGGGCACTGTCGCCATCGTCGGGATATCCTGCCGCCACGCCAGGGCAGTGCGGGCAATAGACTGGTGGTTATGTCGCTTACCATCGGAATCGTCGGACTGCCCAATGTGGGTAAGTCAACACTGTTCAATGCACTGACCCGGAACAACGTGCTGGCGGAGAACTACCCCTTCGCCACCATCGAGCCTAATACGGGCATCGTCCCCCTGCCTGATGACCGGCTGCCGGTCCTGGCCGATCTGGTTCACACCGACAAGATCGTCCCGGCCACCGTAACCTTCGTTGATATCGCCGGCATCGTCAAGGGCGCTTCAGAGGGGGAGGGGCTGGGCAACCAGTTCCTGGCCAACATCCGAGAGGCCGATGCCATCTGCGAGGTGGTACGTGCCTTTGAAAACGACGACATTGTTCACGTCAACGGCAGGGTGGACCCAGGCGATGACATCGAGACCATCAACACGGAACTGATCCTGGCGGACATGCAGACCATCGACAAGGCACTCCCCAAGCTGGAGAAGGACCTCAGGGGTGGCAAGATCAAGCAGGCCTACCTGGATGCCGTGAAGAAGGCCAGAGAGATTCTGGGGCAGGGGCAGACCATAGACCAGGCGGCACAGGCCGGCACCATTGACAAGGACGACCTATACGACCTCCATCTGATGACCGCCAAACCGTTCATCTATGTCTTCAACCTGGATGATGACGAGCTTCAGAATGATGACCTGAAGCAGCGGCTGTCGGAGTCCGTAGCCCCTGCCAAGGCCATCTTCCTTAATGCCCAGTTCGAAGCCGAGCTGACCGAGTTGGACCCGGCTGATGCCCGAGAGATGCTGGCTGATGCCGGTCTGGAAGAGTCAGGCCTTGATCAGCTGGCCCGAGTGGGCTTCGACATACTTGGACTTCAGACCTTCCTGACGGCAGGTGTCAAGGAGGTGCGGGCCTGGCAGATTCACAAGGGTTGGACCGCCCCCCAGGCGGCGGGCGCCATCCACACGGACTTCGAAAAGGGGTTCGTCAAGGCCGAGGTGGTCTCATACGAGGATTTTGTCGCCGCAGATGGGTCCTATACCAAGGTCCGAGAAGAGGGCAAGATGCGTCTGGAAGGCAAGGACTACATCATGCAGGACGGGGACATTGTGGAGTTTAGGTTCAACGTGTAGAACCGTGCAATCATGCGGTTCTAGCCTGCTGCAAACGGTGTAGCAAGGGCTGCTTGTAGCGGCTTGTATCAGCGTGAAGGGCGTGTCGCACTTTCGTTTCAGCGCCACACGGTCTTGTAAGGATTATCGTACCGGTCTCGAATCTGGACGAAGTGGGTTCACTTCATCGGCATTGCGACACGCTTCACGGCCGTGATGATGTGCCTCTTGATGTTATCCGAGCCGACGGCGTAGAACACGCTGGCATACTGTCGGTCGTCTCGGAAGGCGCGCATGATAGCATCCAACGAGGCGCCCTCCTTCGCCGTCAATTCGGTCTCGACCGCATAGAAGAGAAGACGGGCTTCTCGCTCGTTCGCGTGTGCTCGCAGTCGATGATGAAGTCCGTCCGGTGTGAGCATCGGGTCTCCATGTCGTAGGGAATATAGACAGCACCCCAGATCGCGGTGAGCTTGTCCCATACTCACCTCGCCGTCAATTGCTTGCTTTCGTACTTTGATGACCTCGGGGCGTCCCTGCATCTGCGCTCTGTTCTGATCTTATTTCGATAACAGAAGGGAGACCACAGCAGGAACGGGAGCAAGAGGTATGCGCACCCGAATGAGACTATTCACAACAGCAGTCAGGTCACCGTCCGCGTATCCCTGATCCCCGGTGCGCCCTCGCTGTCTTTGTCCGACGAGCGTTCGCAGAGGGAGAATCGGTCGAGATCGCGCCTGCTGTCTTCGTCCCCGAGACCACAGAAGAGCATCAGGGCGACTTCATCTCCGGTTACAGCGTCTTTCTTGATGACGAGTCAGGCGACGTTTCATCGCCGTCATGCTCGGTTACGGCGGACTCTACAACCATTCAGAAAGCTCAAATTTCTCCCTGACCTTCTGTCTGACAGAGCGCGCGGCGATCTTCACTGCATTGCGCGACACCGAGGAAAGCGAGGAACTCTTCATCAACTACGAAACTTCTACTGGTCATCGAGGGAAGAAACTCCTTGCTGACCCCGCCATCAGCCTCGAAACAAGCGTCCTCTCAAACCCTGAGTTGATGAGAACGAGGCTGCCATCGGAGAGATGTGCAGTTTTTCATTGGCCGACACCACTTCCGGCCTCAACACACCATTTTCAAAACCCTTCTCAAAAGGTCGGTATCTGTGGTATTTCATAACTACGATATGAGTCGAGTTTCGAGAATCTCCAAGAAAGGCGTTCAGAGAGGCAGGTGTAACGGCGATCTATGGATACTGTCGCGTGAGCACGGGGCGCAGGCGAGAGAGGGCATATCTCTGGCACCGCCGGAAGACGCGTTGAAAAAGTCCGGAGCCGAGCGCATCTTCACCGATGCGGGCGTATCAGGTGCGAAGGCCAATCGCCCCGAGTTGGATGTGATGCTCGACCACCTTCGCGAAGGCGACACTGTGATCGTAGTGAACCTAGACCGTCTCGGACGCTCGCTGTCGCATTTCATCGCTCTTGTCGAGTGGTTCAGGGAGATGGGTGTGGTTTTCATAGTCATCCTGAGGGGGTCGACAGTGGCATGCCGAGCGAGGGCTTATGCTCGACGTCTTCGGCGCGCTGGCGGAGTTCAAACACGACATGATCGCGGAGCGCACATCCGTTGGGCGAGAGGCGGTACGAACACGGCGGGATGTCGAGGAAGTATGACCGCGCCCTTGCTGGCAGGGATCGGCGGCACCACGCGAGCGACGGGCTGACCGCGAAGGAGTGTGCGCGGCGCTCGACGACGTTCTACCGGCTCATCCACATGGCGGAGGAGACGCGGACAGTAGTTGTCCACAGACCCCGTTCGTCGCTGGCGGCGCGTCAGAGGTCGGTGGGACAATGGCTCTTCAAGGCACGATGAGAGGCGGCGGACGATGACTACCACTGTTGATGTGGGGATGCTAACGGTGTATGCCTCGGACTTCTCGGCGTCTCCGCAACCTCAGCCCTTCCCCTTACAAGGCAGCAAGCGTGGGCAGGTGCCGATAATCAACAGGCTCTTGCCCATAGACTGTGCGCGCATCGTGGAGCCGTTCTGTGGCTCAGCAGCCGTGAGTGTAGGTGCCCGCTACCATCGAAAGACTGATCAGGTCGCTATCTCAGACTCGAACCTGTCGCTCATGCGTCTCTGGCAGACCATCCTATCTGACCCTTCCGGTCTTGGAGATAGATATACGCAGGTGTGGTCTGATCAGTTGGAGCCTTACGGCGCTTCGCGGAAGGCTGACACGCGCGCCTACTTCAACATGGTGCGTGAGCGTTACAACAATGCGGGTGCGGAGGAAGGAGACCCCGCCGATTTCCTCTTCCTTCTGAACAGGATCGTGAAAGGAGCTCTTCGCTATGGCAGCAGCGGGCGTATGAACCAGAGTGCCGATGGTCGCCGTCTGGGAGCTAAGCCAAGCACCGTGCGCACGAGGCTCATGGCCACGAGTGCTGTCCTACAAGGAGCATCCGCAACCTGCCGCGACTATGCGGACGTTCTCGAAGAGTCATCTCCCGAAGATGTGATTTATCTCGACCCGCCGTATCAAGGGACGACGGACACGCGCGACAAGCGATACATCTCCGGGCTTTCAGTGGACGACTTCGAGCAGGAAGTCCGGGGTGCCACCGAGCGAGACCTGTCCCTCATCATCTCCTACGATGCGCTTCGGGGGGAAGCCATCTATGGCAGACCCCTTGACCCTGCTATCGGTCTCGTGCCACTCGATGTCGTAACAGGGATCAGCGCTCAGGGAACGCTGCTTGGCCGTAAGCAGGAGGCTCACGAGACGATCTACCTGTCGCCTGCTCTAGTGGAACGGCTCGGTGGAGTTGATGAGGTGGGGTTACGCGTGTCTACTGGCGTGTCGGACCAGAGTGGACTACTACTTGGAGAGTGAGCAACACCTCCTTCGACCCTGCCCTTCGCGCCCGTGTGGAGGCACAGATGGA
This sequence comes from Bifidobacterium sp. M0307, assembly GCF_016100445.1. Taxonomy (NCBI): domain Bacteria; kingdom Bacillati; phylum Actinomycetota; class Actinomycetes; order Bifidobacteriales; family Bifidobacteriaceae; genus Bifidobacterium; species Bifidobacterium sp. M0307. The sequence goes on along the minus strand of NZ_JACFSL010000001.1, from coordinate 875,022 downwards.
GCGCGGTCATGCCTCGAAGCGAGCGCACGATGTGGCGCACATCATTTTCGAGAACGGCTCATGTACCACGACAGACATTGAGAGCCTTGGCTATAAGCACGCGCCGCGCGCAGTGGGTGACTTGCGAGATGCAGGTATCGAGGTTTCCAAGACGATGGAGCAATACGTTGAGCAGCCGTCTGGCGCGAAGAAGCGTCGAGCACGGTATTTCATCTCTGGCACAACGGACGGCAAAGTGAGCCGTCATCCCTTCTCGAGGGCATTTACGCAAGTCGTCAAGGTCTCAGGTCACTGTGAAGTCTGCGGTGCGCTTCCGCCATTACAGATCGACCATCGAGTCCCCTTCGAAATAGGCGGTGAGAGATTTCCTCATCAGGCGGAGGACTTCATGCCACTCTGCCCTTCATGTAATCGAAGCAAGTCATGGGCTTGCGAGCATTGTCCGAACAGAGAAGTCAAGGACATCGCTGTCTGTAAAGCCTGTATGTGGGCTTCTCCAAAGGGCTATAAGCATGTCGCCATGCAGCAGGTACGCGAGTTTCGTGGAACCCTCTATGACCTCGACGACATTAGACGATACGACGAGCAACGTCCCGATGTTCCCGAAGTGCTTTCGGAATACATGCAGCGTGTAGACGAGGGAACTCAGGAACCGCTCGCAGAACATCTTCGAGACAGTAGCAAACAATCAGATCGAATAGAATACGGGAGATAAAATGGCAGTCTTTTATATCATTTCATTATGATCGAGACACTTGTCGAGAGGAAATTATCGAGAACATTCGTGCTCTCGATAATCTGACGATTCTCAATCACCAAGACTGGGAGTAGGTCAAACGCGGAGGGCGCGCGGCAATCGAGAAGTGGTTTGACTTGCAGATGAAGTATATAAGCGCCGTAAATCGTCCTAATCGGCAATGAAACCCACCACGTTCTTGGGTTCAATACGAGATCAAGAAGGCTTGGGACGAGAAGCGCCGACTTCTCGGGATTTACATTCACAGGCTGCTTTGTTCCATGAATGGTGGAGTAGGTTTAAGGACGCTACCCCCCCCCCCCCTGAAGCTGTTGATGGAGTGTACGGACTACCCACATTCGATCCGACACAGATTGATCCTTTCACTCGGAACATTGACACAAAGGCGATTTATAAGAGGCTTTCAGATAGTCTCCAATCGTGGCCAACACAGGGCAAGGCTCGCCCTTAGTGGCTGATCTGAACTGTCCGTTCTGCGTGATTGCGGAGCGAGCGACAGGGATGTGCATGAGGTGTATCGGGACGAGGAGGCTGTTGCCTTCTTCCCGACCGAGCTTGCTGTGCTCGGGCACACTCTGGTGATTTCGCGTCGGCACGTTCCTGTCGTCTGGGAACTCCCAGAAGATGAGGCGCAACATCTTGGACTTCTGATCTCCTGTATGTCCCGCGTGATTGGTGAGACAGTCAATGCAGAGGTTTCAACGATCATTCAGGTCGAACAAGAGAGGCGACCCAGAGCGTTCTTTGCGTCCATTTCCACCTTGTTTCGCGGTGATCTGACGACTCAATTGGACGTATCTGGCCGCCTCAGACGAACTACTCGGAGCATGCCAAAGACAAGACTTGGGACGCACTGCGTGATACTTGCGGGGAGATTCATCTATGATGAAACAGGATCTGTTAGAGCCTGAGGCGAGGAGGGAGACGGCGCGCTTGAAACATCTTGACTTCATTCAGGCGCTCATCGCTCGCATGTCGCACTCTTTCGTTCAAGCGAAGAGTTGGCTGCTGCCGGTTGCAACAATGACGTTCGACTTCGCGCTCACGCCTTATCCGGAATCGTAGCCCTGTTGGGCATCGCCGGCGGATACATTGACGCTTGCTGTCTTCGACTCGACAGGAACGGGCATACAGACATCTCTACAACGCATTCATTAAAGTAGATAAGCAGATTCCTTTGTTTCGCTTGACCGCGTGACGACGACAAGAGCGTTCCCCAAGCCGACGACGACCCGTCGCCGGGTGAGAAGAGTGGCCCTGGCTACAAGGGAGAAGTCCTTTTGGAAGAAGTGCGGTGAGTTAGTCCGTGAGTGGTTCTTCCTCGATCCGGAGGTCTGGTTCTCTTGGTTAATTGTCCTGTTTTATGGTGGGTTCCTCGTCGCCGGCGTTGCCGTTCTTGGTATGCGGTTGCTCATTGAGCGCCCTTGTGTCCTGCCGATGAGGGTTTCTCATTCTCCGGCTTGCTCTGCCCGAGCCGGATCGTGCGCGGTACCCATTCACTGATGATATTCGGTGGCAGGGTCGTCTCTCGCTTCTCCTTGCTGTCTTGTGCTTCGTCCGGTGAGGTCTCTTCTCTGTCATTCTGCTTCTCTCCATACCGTTCGTAGTAGTCAAATCTCGAGCCCTCGCGCCTTGATGGTGAGTCGTCCATGAGGTGTCCGTAGCGGTCGAGGGTGAGGAAATGTTCTTGTGCCCTGTCTAAGCGCTGACTTGCGCAAGCGATACGAGAGGACTTGCGAGCCAGCAGGATACTGCGCAGTGCCTCAGCCCCTGTGGTGTCCAACCTTTGCGCCCGGTCTTCTTCTGGATTCGGTGTGCCGGATGGTAAGGAATCGCTCCGCCAATCTTCTTGCTGCCGTAATCGAAGAGCGGGTTCAGATAGTACCGGCGAGTCCGGTTGTTGCCTGATAAACTCGGGTTTCCGGAACGATTCGGGCATCGTGAGGCCAGAGCTTCGCGTATCTGATGTTCGGCTGGAACTCTCCATGCTGCTTTCTGACTGGGTTGTGCGTCGGAAAGACGAGAAGCGATTGGAAAGTGTGCGCCTTCGCCTCGGCCGTCTGCTGACCTTGAACGGCGTCGCTTATCCACATTTGGTGGAGCCTGAGCCACAGCATGAAGGCGAGCGGGGGCTGTTCTTTTTTATTCAAAGGTCAAGTGTGCCTTCTTTGCGTATCATCGTCCATAGGGAGACCATTGGATCGGTCAAATCTCGGCACGATGCGCGCTGCTCTCTGGTACGTCGTCGTGTCTGTCATAAACTGTTGCCCGCCGTTTGCTGAAGGATCGCCGGTAGCTAGACGGTCTCGTCCGTTTCATCTTCGGTGCTGTCAGGTAAATCGCTCCGTGGCTGGCCTGTGATGCCTGTTCGCAGACACCCACGCTTCCAAGGTCGGACATGAACAGGGTGTATTCTCATCGCTGCCTTCGTGTGTCAGCGTTCCAAACGGAAGAAAGGAAGCGTCAGGAATGGTGGGCCGAGCGCGCAGTTCGAGAAGTTCTCCGACTCTCAGACCGCCGCCTGTTGCCTTCGCAAGGGGGGGGGCGAACATTTGGAAACGGCTTTTCAATATCGTGTCTTCCTTGACACGATGTTCCACAAGTTTCTTATAGTGTTTCGGAACGCCACGTCGCAACCTCAGTATCATCTCCGGTGAAGCGCCCGTGTTGTAGTCGAGCGGTGTGATCTCGACCTCTCGACCGTTGTCTCGCTCGACCTAGTTTAGTGTTGTATAGGAGTTTTGATGAGCGCATTGACATACTCGATGCTTGGGATGACCCTCGTAAGACCTGTGTTGCGCGTTCTTTATCCTTGGTGCCACTGACCACCACCGCCTGCTGAACCATCGGAGCCTGCGCTCCGGGCTTCACGTCGTCCGGCACGTAGTCTCCGAGGATGGCGAGCACCTTGGCGGTTGCCTCCTCCGTTGATGATGTGGTGCTTCTGAGTGATGGAATCGGCGTAGGTAATCTGTTACGTCTGTCTGCGCTCGGAGGAATGGATGAGCAGCGCCCTACCCCTGAGGGCAGGGATCGACGGTCGACTCTTCTGACCTATTATGACTCTGTTGTAGCATGATTCATGTAGCCGACGAGCCATTGAACAGCTTGGGAGCGCGTGGATTGGCCGAATAAGCAACGGAAACTACTGAATACCTGAGTTTAGACCGGCATACTCTCAGGGGGCAAGAAATAGCGATACGACTCACTGGGGTAGGGAATTTCTTCCTTGCCCCAGTCGCTGTGCGACAGCAAACGTCGCATCGTATTGCTTACGGTGCCGCTTCCCACAGTATCCCGGAGAGACACTCGTCCCAGGTGCGGTTGCGGATGTCGTGAGAGATATGCAGGCCCTCGCGCTGAGCATGGTTTCAAGCACTGAAACCGAAATATAAAGTGTCTCTACAAAGGCCGCCCAGGAAATATCCCAGAACGCCGATCGCAATGGGCAGAATCAGGCAGGCCAGGAAGTAGCAGATTGCCATCAGTCGGGTTCGTGCCCGAAGCATGACCACCACCTCGTTGATGGCTGTCGAGAAGGTTGAAAAGCCTCCCAAGAGTCCTGTTGCCAGGAGTAGATGGATTTGAGGACCCATAAGGGATTGAGAAAAGAGAGCGGCAACCAGGCCTGCGAAGAATCCCGCGGTTAGGTTGATGACCAGGGTGGAGAGGGGGAAAGGGCCTCCCCAACGGGCTTTGATGGCGGTGTCAATCAGATACCGCAGGCTGGCACCGAGACCTCCGCACACGCAAATCAGCAGGGTGGTCATCGGCTCTCACCTGCTGATGTTCCGTGCGGACGACGCCCCGCCGCCGTCTGGCCGAGTTCAGCCATGACGGCAGCAAGAGCGAGTGCCAGTATGAAACTGCTCAGAAGATAGACGAACGAGCCCAGGATATGACCTTCCATCACATCCTGGATAACCTCGACCACCATCGTCGACATGGTGGAAAGCCCCCCGCACAGGCCCATGCCCAGGGCCCGACCGGTGTAGTCCCTCCGTTGCCTGGCGATATCGGTCCGTGCGGCCAGGTAAGAGGTCAGGAAGGCGTAGCCGGTGCAGGCCAGCATGTTTGCCACGAAGGTGCCTGGGTGGAAGCCACCAATAGGGGCGGCAATACCACCCATAACCCAGCGCAGCCAGGTCCCCAGTGCTCCTCCGATGAAGACCACCAGGGACATGCCCAACCGGGGCCCCTCGGGCGAGGACCCACCGGTCGTTCCGACGGCTTCGCCCGTGTTCCTATCCCTGCTTTGCCCGTGAGCCATGGGCTTATTCGGCCTCCTGGGTATCCTCGGCCGTCAGGGTCAGCCGGTCGTCGTCGGCATCGTAGTCGAAGAGCTCACCGTATCGGCCCCAGGTTATGGCCGTCTCGAACTGCTGGATGGCCTCCTTGTCGGAGTGGTGCGAACGGAGCAGATCCAGGATAAGGCTGCCGTGCAGATTGCCGTGCTCGCTGTTTCTCAGAGCCCGGTCAATCACCCGGATCAGGGGCACCCTGTCCAGGAGCATCTGCGAGAACATCTCCTTGCTTTCCAGAATGTCGGCATCGTGCCAGGTCTGCCCGAGGCTGGTCAGAGAGATGTGACCGTTATCGGCCTGGAAGATTCCCAACATCAGCCCGGCGTCTATCAGGGGGAAGAGGTCATCCACCTCGAAGGAGAGCTGGGCGGCGAGATCGGCCAGATCGATCCCCTTGGGATGGTCCACCAGTACGTCGGCAAGTCCGGCCAACCCACCCGGAGTGGCATCGGGCAGGTTCTTCTCGGTCATGTTCTCGTCGCGCAGGGAGTTCTGCACGGCCTCCTTGTTGCGGACCTTGGTCTGTAGCTGCTTGCGGATGTCCTCGGTGTTGTTCTGCCCGGTAAGGATCGAGTAGAGGTAGTCCACACTGGACTGGAAGATGTCGGACTGCTTGTCGCGCGGCCGCTCCATCTTGATCGGCACATCGGCGATGACCCTGCCGGGGTGGGATCCCAGGACGACGACCCGGTCGGCCATCTCGACGGCCTCCTCGATGTTGTGGGTCACCAGAAGCACGGACCGGATGCTCCCGGCCTCCTCGGACCAGACCTTGAGCACCTCCTGGCGGAGATTCTCGGCCGTCAGTACGTCCAGGGCGGAGAAAGGTTCATCCATGAAGAGTGCATCGGGCTTGAGCACCAGGGCACGGGCGATGCCCACACGCTGGCGCATGCCTCCGGAGAGTTCCTTGGGGTAGGCGGATTCGAACCCGTCCAATCCGATGGCATCGATGGCCGCCAGGGCCAGGCGTTCCCGTTCGGCCCTGGGCACCCCGCGGGCCTGGAGCCCAAGCTCCACGTTGTCCTTGACGGTCAGCCAGGGCATCAGGGCGAAGCTCTGGAAGACCAGGGCGACACCTGGATTGGGACCGGCCAGTTCCTTGCCTCGGTAGGATACCTTGCCCGAGCTTGCGGGAACCAAACCGGCCAGAATCCTCAGCAGGGTGGACTTGCCGGCGCCGGACCTGCCGAGGATGGCCACCACTTCTCCCTCGTGCAGGGTGAAATCGATGGAGTCGAGCACGTTCAGGTCACTGCCGGCGTCGGACTTGTAGGTCTTGTTCACCTGTTCGGCCTGGATGATGGGGGCGCGGTCCGTGCCTGCGGTCATGGTTGCGGTGTTCTTGACTTCGATCTTGGTCATGTTCTTGTCCTTTTGCTTTCAATATGTCTGTTCTGTTTCAGTTCAGGGCGTAGCGTCGGCGGGCCAGGCTCTGCATGGGCGTCCAGAAGAGGCGGTCCACCGCCACAACGAAAACGCTCATCACGACCACGCCCACCATCACCCGGGTCATGTCGCCGGTGGCGGTGAACTGTGCGATGTAGGCACCCAGTCCCTTGGCGGTCAGTTCGGTCTTTCCGTAGGTGACCACCTCGGAGACGATGGACGCGTTCCAGGCACCCCCGGCAGCCGTAATGCCACCTGTGCACCAGGAGCTGAAGACGGCGGGGAGGATAAGGGTCTTCCATCGCTGCCAGGTGGTTTGCCTGAGGCTGCGCGACATCTCCAGGAGGTCATCGGGAATGGCCGAAGCCCCTGCAATGACATTGAAGAGGATGTACCACTGGGTACCCAGGGCCATGAGGAAGATGCTTCCCCAGTTGATGTCGATTTTCCAGGCCACGAAGATGAGGGTGATGAAGGGGAAGATGAAGTTGGCCGGGAAGCTGGCCAGGATCTGCACCACAGGCTGGAGGATCCGCGATATCTTCGGATTCATACCGATGATGGCACCGATCGGAACCCAGATAAGGGAGCAGATCACCATCAGGACAACCACCCTGATGAAGGTCAGGCAACCCAGGAGGAGGGCATGACCGACCTCTCCGTATCCCACAGTCGTTTTGATCAGGTCGAAGAGCTCCCAGATGCCCCAGAGGCAGGCCAGACCGACAAGGATATACCAAATCAGGTCGCCGGCACGGCTCTTCCTGCTCTGGACCTTCCACCGGGCTCCGGTCCTGCCCAGGGGTCGGGTGATCCTGTCAAGAGCGGTCGAAATCGGCCGCCCCAGGCGGGCCAGCTGATCGTTGATTCCCGAGAGCCGAAGGACCGTCAGCACCAGGCTCCTGCGTGGTTCCGAAGACTGGTTCTGGGTCAACCGGAACTTCTCGGCCCAGGCGGTCAGTGGCTTCCAGAGTACGAAATCAATCAGGACCACCACGATGATCATGGTCAGGATGGCCAGGCCCACCCGGCCCAGGTTCTGCTCACCGGCAGCCTCTTCCACATACGAACCTATGCCGGGAAGGGTCAGGGTCCGGTTGTTCACCGAAATCATCTCCGAGGCCGTCAGGAAGAACCAGCCCCCACCCACGCTCATCATGCAGTTCCAGAGGAGGGGGATCATGGAGTTGGGAACATCCAGCTTCCAGAAGCGCTGCCACCGGGTCAGTCGCAGAATTCTGACCGCCTCATCCAGGTCAGACGGCTCCGTGGTCAGGGAGTTGTAGAAGGAGAAGGCCATGTTCCATGCCTGGCTGGTGAAGATGGCAAAGATGGATGCCGCCTCAACACCCAGGATCGACCCGGGGAAGATGACCAGCCAGATGGAGATGGTCGCCGAGAGGAAACCCAGAATCGGCACCGACTGGAGGATATCCAGCAGGGGGATCAGAACGGTTCCCAGACGCTTGGACCTGGCCGCCGCCAACCCATAGACGAAGGCGAAGATCAGGGAGAACACCAGTGCGATGAACATCCTGAACACGGAGCGGAGGGCGTAATAGGGCAGGTTGGCGGGATCCGTCGATACGTGCGAGGGTATGCCCGACGGACCGATCGGGGCCGAGAAACCCGGAAGGATGTAGGCGATGGCTCCGAGGAGGGCCATGGCTCCCAATGCAACCGCGAAACTGGTCAGGATCCTGGTGCCAGGGGAGGCCTGTTTTCGGTCATCGTTCAGGGTGATGGTGTGTCGAATGATTGGTGCCTGTAGACGCATTATGGCCTCCCTTCAAGGTGCGGATGTCTTTGTCGGCAACCTTGAGGATGGCATGCAGAAGTCGGCGCAAGGCCGACTGGGTCGTCATCGTTCAAGCTTCGGCTTCGCATGGCATTTGGCTCTGCATTAGTCCCAGCCTTGATCCGACTGGGACTGTTGACCTGCGCGGGGTGTCTCCACCATTTTGCGGCAGCAGGCCGTGTCCATGCGGTAGCTTCACCTACCGACTGACCATAAGGATAGGTAGGGGCCGGAGAGATGTCAAGCACCTCGACATGCCGGGGTTTTTCCACGTTTTGGTCTTTGCCTGGCCGCAGAATGGAAGAAAGCGTCGCGCTCGCGGACACCAGTCTCATGGATGTTGGCTGGATGGAATGGCCCGCGAACGCATGCATCACGTACAAGGAGATGGGCTACATGAAAATCGTTGCTGTCACTGCAAATCCCGATCCCCTGAGCATGACCAATGCGGCCGGCAATGCCCTGTTGGACGGTGCGGCCGAAGGAGGAGCGCAAACAGAGCTGATTGACCTCTGTGCAGAAGGCTTCAATCCGGTTTACGGCATGGAGGATCGCGAGCACTATCTCGGACGTGGGCCCATGCCTGATGATGTGCTGGCCATGCAGTCGCGGATTCGCGATGCTGACGCGCTGGCCTTGGTCTTCCCCATTTACTGGTACACGATGCCCGCCATCATGAAGGGCTTTTTTGACAGAGTGCTCTGCCGCGGGTTCTCCTATGACGCCGATGGAACACCGGGCGCCTTGGCCGGCAAGACCATCAGGATTGTCATGCTCAGCGGGGGCGGAGAGGACTGGTACCGCTCCAGTGGCATCGGTCAGGCCCTGGACAATCAGATACGCCAGCAGACCTTTATCAAGTACTGCCAGGCGGGCGATGTCTCCTTCACCTACATCGACAACCTCAGATCGGGCGATGACGAACCTGAGGCAAGACAGGCGGCGGATAGGCACCTGGTTTCTCTGGCCCTGATGGGGCGCGAACTGGCCTTGGGCGACAGGACTTCGGCGGAATCTGGTGATGCTGGGGCCCGGTCCTGATCGGAGCGGTTACGGCAAGTCGGGTCCGGTAGTTCGGTGAAGGGGCGATGAGCGCCCGGATATGGATGATGGGGCAGTCTAGTGAGAATAGGGTTCGTGTTCGATGACACCCTGGACGTCTTCGATGGTGTCCAGCAACATATCCTCACCCTGGGCAAGGCACTCAGGGAACGGGGTCATCACGTGGAGTATCTGGTCGGACAGACCGCCCATCCTCCGGTCGGTGGTGTCCATTCCATGTCGCGCAACATGATGGTCTCCTTCAACGGGAACAGGATGCGCATCCCCCTACTGGCCCCGGTCCGCGGTATCAGAAAGGTACTGGATGAAGGGCGCTTTGATGTTCTTCACGTCCAGGCGCCGTACAGCCCGCTGATGGCCGGGCGGGTCATCAAACGAGCCGACCCTGGTACGGGCCTGGTTGCCACCTACCACATCGCACCCACCGGGACCATGCAACTTAAGGGAGGCCAGGTTCTGGGGAGGATCAATGCCGGCAGTCACCGTCGCATCGATCAGGTGATTTCAGTCTCCAAGGTGGCTGCGGATTATGCCAGAACCACGGCTGGGGTGGAAAGCCGAATCATCCCCAATCCCATTGATGTCGCGGCTATCAGGGCCAACAGGGACCGAGCCGGGACCGAATCCATCGATCGGCTGCATGGTCAGGGTCCGCACCTGGTCTTCCTGGGCAGGTTCGTTGCGCGTAAGGGAGCCGACCTGCTCATTGAGGCCATCGCTCAGGGTGAACGCCGGGGGATACTGCCGGAGGGCCTTCACCTGACCATGGCCGGAAAAGGGCCCCTTCTGGAACGCTGCCGACAGCGTGCCCAAGACCTCGCCACTCCGATTGACTTTCCCGGCTTCGTCACCGAGTCGGACAAACCGGCTCTGTTGGCCAGCGCGGACCTGGCCGTCTTCCCATCCACCGGTGGGGAGTCCTTCGGTATCGTCCTCCTGGAGGCTATGGCATCCGGGGCCGGGGTGATTCTGGCAGGTGACAATCCGGGGTACCGTTCCACCCTCCAGGATGATGAAGAGGCCCTGGTCAGGGTCAACGACCCACAGACCCCGATCATCCTGGCCGAGCGAATCGCCCGTGTATTCGGGAATCCGGACTGGGCCAGGGGTATCCATAGGCGACAGACGGCGCTTTTGAGCCGCTATGACGTGCATTCGGTAGCGGACCAGGTTGAGGAGGTATACGAACAGGCCATACAGGACCGCCTCATCAGGTAGGGTTGGTTTATGTCTTTCTATGATTTGTTCGGAGCCATGTTCGATCCCGACCAGGATTCCCATAAGCGGGGTCGTCGCCGGGATGAGGATGATCCGGTCATCCTTGATGTGCAGACCGATGGTGACCAGGAGAGTTCCACCTCTCGTGGCCCCGACAGGGGGTTCCGGTTCTCAGGGCCCTCAGCTCCTCGGATTACCAGGTCAGGCAGGCCTGAAGGTGGTCCCTCCAAGGGGACCAGGGTTCTGGCTGTGGTTGTTGCCATCGCTCTCGTGGTGTTTGCCCTCCTCTTCGGCTTGAGCAGGTTCATCACGGATGTCATGTGGTACTCCCAACTGGGTGCCGGACGGGTTATCTGGACCCAATTCGGCGTCAAGGTGGGACTGTGGGTCGCCTATGCCCTTGTACTGGCGGCCGTCACCCTCTTCTCGTCCATCCTGGCCATTCGAGCCCGTCCGGACTCTCCTGACGGATCCACGATCCGCGTCAAGGGTGACCTGATAGAGGTCGGCAAGGGCATATCTTCGAAGAGCGCCTTGAAGGTTGCCGTGGTGGTCTCCCTGGTGGTCGGCATCTTCTTCGGTTCGCAGTTCAATGTGGACTGGAAACAGGTTCTTCTCCTCTTCAATTCCCAGTCCTTCGGCGTCAAGGATCCCCAATTCGGTCTTGATACAGGCTTCTACGTTTTCGTTCTGCCGGGTCTGGAACTGGTCGCCTCCTCTGTCATGATGATTCTTCTCGCCGCCCTGGTCTTCAGCCTGGTTACCAACTTCCTCATGGGGGGCATCAGGCTCACCATGCCGGTCGATGGGAAGGGCATCCTGTCGATGACGGGTCGTGCGCGTAGGCAGGTTGCCATCTGGTTCATGCTGTTCATGCTGGTCTGGGGTGGAAGGACGGCCCTGGGCGTTTTCAATAGGCTCACCGAGGAAGGTGACAGGATTACCGGCGCCTCCTACACCGCGGTCAAGGCGAATATCCCCGTCACCCTGGTCATGGCGGTGCTGATTGCCGCACTGGGGATCATTCTCGGGGTCTGGATACTCCGGTCAAAGACCCTGGCGGAGGTCAGACCTGCTGCGGATTCGGTGGCGATGGCGGTGAAGCAGTGGCGTCTGCCCGTCATTTCCATTGCGGGCACCATTGTCGTTGCCATTCTTCTGACCGGTGTCTGGCCGGCAGTGGTCCAGCGATTCCGTGTCAGCCCGAATGCCCAGGAGATGGAGTCGGAGTACATACAGCGCAATATTGCGGCCACCACTCAGGCCTATGGTCTTACCAACCTGAAAAACGAGTCCTACGACGCAACCACTGAGGTTCAGTCCGGAGCCCTGTCGCAGGATGCAGAGACCACGGCGCAGATCAGACTTCTCGACCCCCAGGTGGTTTCCCCGACCTTCCGCCAGTTGCAGCAGTCCAAGCAGTACTACACCTTCGAAGACACCCTTGCTGTTGACAAGTATGAGATCGACGGGATCAGCCAGGATACGGTCATCGGTGCCAGGGAGCTGGATCTGGAGGGCAACGACAATCGCAACTGGGTCAACGACCATACGGTCTTCACCCACGGTTATGGCATTGTGGCGGCCTACGGAAACAAGGTGACCCCTGATGGGCAGCCCGAGTTCTTCGAGCAGGACATTCCCACCAAGGGCAAACTGACCGAGTCCCAGCACTATGAACCCAGGATTTACTTCTCTCCCAATGCCCCCGAGTATTCAATCGTGGGTGCGCCGGAGGGGGCGAGTGGTTGGGAGTTCGATTACCCGACCGGTTCGAAGGGGGCCACCAATACCTTCAAGGGTGATGGCGGACCCTCGGTCGGCAACTTCATGTCCAGGGTGCTGTATGCCATCCGATTCGGCTCCGACCAGATACTCTTCTCGGACCGTGTGACCCCCGACTCCCAGATTCTCTACAATCGCTCACCCAAGGAGAGGGTGGCCAAGGTCGCCCCCTATCTGACCCTGGATGGCAGGGTGTACCCTGCAGTGGTCGACGGCCGTGTCAAGTGGATTGTGGACGGATATACCACATCCGATGCCTATCCGTACTCGCAGAAGGTCGATTTGGGGCCGATCACCCAGGACACCACCACCCTGAGTTCCGAGGCAGTCAAAGGATTGGGATCACAGGATGCCAACTACATCAGGAACTCGGTCAAGGCAACTGTCGACGCCTATGACGGTTCCGTCGACCTCTACGCCTGGGACCAGGACGACCCGGTACTCAAGGCCTGGCAGCAGGTGTTCCCCGGTCAATACAAGCCGCTCTCGGAAATCTCGGGTGACCTGATGAGTCACATGCGTTATCCGGAGAGCCTCTTCAAGGTTCAACGACAGCTTCTCTCGCGGTATCACGTCAACTCGGCCAGCCAGTTCTTCTCAGGGGAGGATTTCTGGCAGACCCCCGTCGATCCCACAGGAAGCAGCAGGGAGCAGAACGATGGGGTCAAGCAGCCGCCCTACTACCTGACCCTGCAGACCCCGGGAACCGATAAGCCGGCCTTCTCCCTGACCTCGACCTTCATTCCCGCAGGCACCTCCACCCGTGAGATATTGACGGGATTCCTCTCCGTCGATTCGGACGCGGGCTCCAGGAAGGGCGTGATAGGGCCGGATTACGGGACAATCAGGCTGATGGAACTCCCCAAGAACTCCAATGTTCCAGGGCCGGGACAGGCGCAGAACAACTTCAATTCCGATGCGGCCGTCTCCACCGAGTTGAACCTGCTCCAGTCGGGATCGACCAAGGTCAAACGCGGCAACCTCCTGACCCTGCCGATAGGAGGGGGCCTCATCTACATCCAACCGGTTTATGTCCAGTCCAGTGGGTCCACCAGCTTCCCTCTCCTGAAGCGGGTTCTTGTGGCCTTCGGCGACAAGGTCAGCTCGGCCCCCACCCTTGATGATGCGCTGAACAAGACCTTCAAGGGGAACTCGGGCGCAGCTGCTGGGGATGCGGAGAACGCCACCGCACAGACATCGGCTGCTGCACAGTCGGTTGCGGGACAAGGCCAGGATGACGGAGACGGGGAGGGGCATAACGCCTCCCAGCCTGCCTCAGCCGGGACTTCAGGAAACACCGAGGCCCTGCGCCAGGCCCTGAATCAGGCCAATCAAGCCATGTCCGATTCTGATGCGGCTTTGAAGAAGGGCGATTTCAGCGCCTATGGGGAGGCGCAGGACCGTCTGAAGGAGGCCCTGAAGCTGGCCACCGAACAGGAGGGCGAGAGGCAGTGACTGCCGCCGGGTCCGATTCGCAGGTCCAGGACCCGTTGATCCGGCTCTGCTGTGAGCAGGACCTGGGGCGTCTTACCGAGATATACAACCAGGCGGTGCTCGACGGAGGTTCCACCGCCGACCTGGAGCCGGTCAGTCGGGAGGCCCGTCGTGACTGGCTCCGCGTTCACCGGCCTGACCAAGGGCATCCCGTCATGGTGGTCGAGGTCGAAGGTGAAGTGCAGGCTTTCGGTTCCCTGTCTTCGTATTATGACCGGCCGGGCTATGCGAATACCTGCGAACTGGGGTATTACGTTGACCGGTCCGCCCGGGGGAGGGGCCTGGCCACTGTTCTGGTAAGGGCCCTTATCGATGCGGCGAAGAAGTCGGGTATGCGAATGGTCGTCGCAGTCATCTTTGATGACAACCCCGGCACCAAGGGTGTTCTGGGGCATTTTGGGTTCCGGAGGTTCGGCCTTCTGCCGAAGGGGGCATCGGACCGATATGAAGTCCACGATGTCTCCTACTGGGTCCTCACCCTCTGAGTGAACAAGGCTGCCGGACAAGGGAACCGGTCGCGAATCCTGTGTAGAATCTCAACGATCCGACGAGAGCAGGAGGCAGGTACAGGCATGGCATCAGATTTCTGGCTTATAGCCGGACTGGGCAATCCCGGGAGCAGGTACGAAGGAACGCGCCACAACATGGGATTCATGTGCGCCGATGTCCTGGCCGAACGGTGGTCCGTCTCCTTCGCCGATCATAAGGGTCTGGCCATGCTGGGACGGGGGGTCATGAACCTGGATTCCCGTCAGGTCAAGTTCCTTCTTGCCAAGCCGCTGACTTTCATGAACGATTCCGGTAACGCCCTGGCTTCCATCAGTGCGTATTACCATATCGACACCAACCATATCGTGGTCATTCACGACGACATGGACCTGGAATTCGGCAGAATCAAGGTCAAGGCCGGTGGATCTGCCGGCGGACACAACGGCATCCGTTCCATAGATCGGTCCCTGGGCAGTAACGCGTACTCCCGTGTGCGGCTGGGGGTGGGCCATGCCCAGCGCGGGCAGGATGCCCACCGCAAGACGGTCGACTGGGTCCTGGGAGGGTTCTCGGGTGCCCAGCGCAGTGAATTGCCGGACTTCCTGGCTGACGGAGCCGATGCGGCAGAGACCATCGTCTTCAAGGGGGTTCCCCAGGCCCAGGAGCAGTTCAATGGCCGTTGATCACACCACGGATTCAGAGGATTCCCGGCAGGGAGAGACCGAGCACCTCGTTGCCCTGGACGGTGCCCTGCATGACCTCCTTGAGCCTCTTTTTGATGACGAGACCTTTGCCCGACTTGCCGACGGGAAGATCGAGCCTCCCGCTTCGGACATAGATCCCTCCCTTCTGGTCCAGGCCCCATTGGGTGCCCGCCCGGCCCTGGCCGTGGCAGCCGCGGGGCAGGGGCCGGTCGTCATGGTGGTGCCCTCCGAGCATGATGCCCAGGAGATGGGCCGATCCATCAGGTCCTGGTACGGGGGCGATCCCCACGATGTGGCCACGCTGGAAGCCTGGGAGACCCTGCCCCACGAGCGCCTGTCGCCCAGGGCTGACACGGTGGCCTCGCGAATGGCGGTTTTCCGCCGCCTGGCGCATCCCATAGAGGGTGATCCGATCTTCGGACCGATCAGGATTCTGGTCATGCCCATCCGTTCCCTTCTCCAACCCGTGGTGAAGGGGCTTCAGGACGTGGAGCCCCTGGTATTCACGGTCGGTGCCGAGATGGATATGGGCCGTGCCGCCGAAGCCTTGGTCCGTAACGCTTACACCCGGGTCGACCTGGTGATGGAGAGGGGCCAGTTCGCCGTCAGGGGAGGCATCCTGGATGTCTTCGTGCCCACCATGCCCCACCCCGTTCGCATTGAGTTCTTCGGCGATGAGGTTGACACCATCCGTTCATTCCATGCTTCGGATCAACGCACCTTCGGCGATGGGCTGGATCGGATCTGGGCTCCTCCATGTCGTGAACTACAGCTGACCGACCAGGTGCGGCAGCGGGCCAAGGCCCTGATTGGGAGCATCCCCAACGCTGATGACATGTTGGAGTCCATCGCCCAGGCCATACCGGTCGAAGGCATGGAGTCTCTCCTGCCTGCCCTGGTGCCCGACCTTGTGCCGGTGCAGAGCATGCTTCCCGACAGTGCCCTGGTTCTCCTCTCCGAACCCGAACTCCTGCGCCGGTCGGCCCAGGATCTGACCAAGACCGCGAACGAGTTTCTTGCGGCCAGCTGGCATGTGGCGGCCTCGGGACATGGAGCCGGTGCCCCCATCAGCTTCGACCAGGCCAGTTTCCTGGAGTACGACCAGATCATTTCCGCGCTGGAATTCAGCAAGCACCAGGTCTGGAAACTGACGGAGCTGTCTGTGGACACAGACCGCGAGGGGGCGGAACGCCTCGACGCTCAGACGCCTGACGAATACCGCGGGGACGAGGATAAGGCCCGGTCCGGCCTGATGGGTCTGACCAAGGCGGGCGACCGGGTTGTGGTCACGGCAGCCGCCCAAGGGACCCTGAGTCGACTACGCCGGGCTCTGGAATCCGCTGGTATTACCGGGGTGGAGTATCTGCGCTCCATGGCCGTTGACGGATTCGTCGATTCGTCTGCTCGCCTGGCTCTCCTGACCGAGCGTGACCTGACTGGTCGGACCAGTGTGGCCGCAGGTCAGAAGACCTCGGGCAGGCGACGCAAGGCCATCGACCTGACCGAACTCAAACCAGGCGATTTCGTGGTGCATGATCAGCATGGCATCGGAAAGTACCTGGGCATGAGGCAAAGGACCATCGGCAATGGCCCCACGAAGGGCAGCCGAGAGTATCTGGTTCTGGAATACGCTCCGAGCAAGCGCAATGCTCCACCCGACAAGCTC
The DNA here is from genome assembly GCF_016100445.1 of Bifidobacterium sp. M0307. Lineage (NCBI taxonomy): Bacteria > Bacillati > Actinomycetota > Actinomycetes > Bifidobacteriales > Bifidobacteriaceae > Bifidobacterium > Bifidobacterium sp. M0307. The sequence continues at coordinate 858,356 of NZ_JACFSL010000001.1, read as the reverse complement.
TTCGTTCCGGCCGACCAGCTGGATCAGGTCAGCAAGTACATCGGTGCAGAGATACCGAAGCTCAACAAGCTCGGCGGTTCGGACTGGTCGGCCACCAAGGCCAAGGCGCGGAAGCACGTTCACCAGATAGCCCAGGGCCTGGTCAAGCTCTATTCCGCGCGCCAGCGAACCAAGGGATTTGCCTTCAGCCCGGATACACCCTGGCAGAAGGAACTTGAGGATGCCTTCCCCTTCCAGGAGACCCCCGATCAGCTGACCACCATCGATGAAGTCAAGGCCGACATGGAACGCCCGGTGCCGATGGACCGCTTGATCTGTGGTGACGTGGGCTTCGGGAAGACCGAGATTGCCATCAGGGCTGCCTTTAAGGCGGTCCAGGACTCCAAACAGGTCGTGGTTCTTGTGCCGACCACTCTTCTGGTTCAACAGCACCATCAGACCTTCGTCGACCGCTTCGAGGGATTCCCGGTCAATGTAGCAGCCATGAGCCGCTTCCAGACCGCCAAGGAGAACCAGGCCACCATGGCGGGACTGGCCGACGGGAGTGTCGACGTGGTTATCGGCACCCACAAGCTCCTCAACCCCAAGATCCGGTTCGAGGACCTTGGGCTGATGATCATCGACGAGGAGCAACGCTTCGGGGTTGAAGACAAGGAGACCCTGAAGGCCATCAGGACCAACGTCGATGTCCTCTCCCTCTCCGCCACCCCCATACCCCGTACCTTGGAGATGGCAGTGACCGGAATCAGGGAGATGTCCACCCTCGCCACGCCTCCTGAGGACCGGCTGCCGGTCCTGACCTACGTCGGGGCCTATGAGGATGCCCAGGTCACGGCTGCCGTCCGTCGTGAGCTCCTGCGCGGTGGGCAGGTCTTCTACATCCACAACCGGGTTGAGGATATCGGCAAGGTGTCGGCCAAGGTCCAGGAACTGGTCCCTGAAGCCAGGGTCGGTGTGGCCCACGGCAAGATGGGGGAGAAGCAGTTGGATGGAATCATCCAGGACTTCTGGCGCCGCGACATCGACGTCCTGGTCTGCACCACCATCGTCGAGACCGGTCTGGATATACCCAACGCCAACACCCTGATTGTAGACAGGGCCGATAGGTTCGGCCTCTCTCAGCTGCACCAGCTGCGTGGCAGGGTGGGCCGGGGCCGTGAGCGCGCCTACGCCTACTTCCTCTATGATCCCAGCAAGCCCATGACCCAGACAGCTCATGACCGTCTGGCCACCATCGCCCAGAGCACGGCCCTGGGTTCCGGATACGATGTGGCCATGAAGGACCTGGAGTTGCGCGGAACGGGTAACCTCCTGGGTGATGAGCAGTCGGGACACATCGAGGGGGTCGGGTTCGACCTATACGTCCGGATGGTCTCCCAGGCCGTTGAGGAGTACAAGGAACCACAGGCTGCCCCATCGGTCAACGTCAGCATCGACCTGCCCATCGAGGCCTCGGTTCCGGTGGATTACATAGACTCCGACAAGCTCCGTCTTGAGGCTTATAGGAAGTTGGCGTCGGCTCGTAACGACCAGGACCTCCAGGATCTTCATGAGGAACTGACCGACCGATACGGTCAACCGCCCGCCGAGTTCGACACCCTCTTCGCCATTGCCCGGCTTCGGGCCAAGGCTCGGAAGTTGGGCATCGCGGAGATTGCCACCCAGGGTGGGCGTGTCCGGGTCAGACCCTTGAATCTGCCGGAGTCGTTGCAGTCGAGGATGGAGCGCATCTACAAGGGATGCCAATACCGACCTGTCACCAGCACGCTGCTGGTTCCCGCCCCGTTCGCAGGGTCCCTGGGATCGGGTCCGATGGATTCCGGCCAAATGGTGGAATGGGTTGACCAGCTTCTGGATGACCTGGCGTGGCACCACGAAGAGTTGTGAGCGTGAGCGCTAACGGGTTGGTATTGTATCTGGTCCAACAAAACTAGTATTCTGTAGGAGACATCACAACAACAGTCTTAAAGGAGCAGTTGTGGCAGCAATTGAAAGCGTATATGCGCGCGAAATACTTGATTCCCGTGGAAACCCGACCGTAGAGGTCATCCTGCAGACCGAAGACGGTGCAGAAGGCCACGGCCTGGTGCCCTCGGGTGCTTCGACCGGTGAGGCCGAGGCCTGGGAGCGTCGCGACGGCGACAAGAAGCGTTACATGGGCAAGGGTGTACTGGACGCCGTCAAGGCGGTCAACGAGACCATCGCCCCCAACGTCATCGGCATGGATGCCAGCGACCAGCGTGCCCTGGACGAGACCATGATCGACCTCGATGGAACCCCCAACAAGGGCAAGCTGGGCGCCAACGCCATCCTGGGCGTCTCCCTCGCTGCTCTCTATGCTGCGGCCGAGTCCGCCGAGCTGCCCCTCTACCGTTACCTGGGCGGCACCAACGGACACATCCTGCCCGTTCCCAACATGAACATCATGAACGGTGGCGCTCACGCCGACTTCGCCACCGACATCCAGGAGTACATGATCTCCCCCTACGGTTTCGATTCCTACAGTGAAGCCCTGCGCGCCGGTGTCGAGGTCTACCACACCCTCAAGGGCATCCTGAAGAAGGACGGACACGATACCGGTCTGGGTGACGAGGGTGGCTTCGCCCCCAAGATGAAGTCCAACGAGGACTCCCTGAAGTACATCGTCGACGCCATTCAGGCCGCCGGCTATGAGCCCGGCAAGCAGATTGGCCTCTGCCTTGATGTAGCCTCGTCGGAGTTCTACAACAAGGACACCGACAAGTACCACTTCGATGGTGCCGATCGTGATGCCGATTACATGCTGGACTACTACCAGGGCCTGGTCGAGCGTTACCCGCTGGTCTCCATCGAGGATCCCTTCGCCGAGGAGGATTGGAACGCCTGGCAGAAGATCACCGCCGCCATGGGCGACCGTCTGCAGTTCGTCGGTGATGACCTCCTGGTCACCAACCCCAAGAGGCTCCAGAGGGGCATCGACCTGAAGGCCGCCAACTCCCTCCTGGTCAAGCTGAACCAGATCGGTACCGTCACCGAGACGCTGGACGCCATCGAGCTGGCCACCGCAAACGGCTTCACCTCCATGGTCTCCCACCGTTCCGGTGAGACTCCTGATACCACCATCTCCGACCTGGCTGTTGCCAAGAACACCCGCCAGATCAAGACCGGTGCTCCGGCCCGTGGTGAGCGTATCGCCAAGTACAACCGCCTGCTCGAGATCGAGGAGGAGCTGGGCTCCACCGCCGAGTATGCAGGTTACAGCGCCTTCAAGGCCTGCAAGCAGTACACCAAGTAGTAGAGCAAGGTCCCAGGTTTCGGCTGTTCTGGCCGGAACGTGACACCTTGAAACCCGTGGCGGCCCGAGTCGGCTGTCACGGGTATTTTTATAGGTATGGCCAAGAACTCAACCAAGTCCTCCCGAAAAGGCGCAGGCACTCAGAATGACAGGAAGCGGACCAGTCGCAGCTCGGCCGGTCCCATATCCTTCTTTCTGGCTCTCATCATCATGGCCCTGGGGCTGATTCATCTTGCCGCCACATTCCACTCCTATGCCATCAACCTGTCCGAACTGAACGGTCTGAAAAACCAGGAAGCTCAGTTGGTGGCCAGGAAACAGAACCTGGAGAACCAGATTCAGCGATGGAATGACCAGGCCTACGTCACAGCCCAGGCCAGGGAGCGCCTCGGATTCATCTTTCCAGGAGAACAGGCCATCAGGGTTCTTCATCCCGAAGCCGTGACCGGCCAGGATGACCAAAGCGCCAAGACCAACAAGGGTATTCAGGCCCCACGCAAGAACACCCTGCCCTGGTATCAGGAAATGGCATACTCGTTCAAGAAGGCCGACCAGAGACCTGATGCTCTTGCGTCTGCCCAGGGGGTGACCGCCCCGGGGCAGTCCAGGTCCCAGGGCCAGGCCGGGCAGAATTCCAATCAGGACGGGCAGGATTCATCCATTCCTCCGAACAGCGAAGAGTGGGATGAGGACAGTGAATAGGCAGTGGTAGGCGTACCGTCGGCCAGCGGTCCGGAATTCCTGCTGATAGAAGGAACTTGAAGAGCGGTGGCGATAGACGGCCCGCAACCAGGTTCCTATGCTCAGGAGTCTGGCCTGATTGCATAACGGTCCCATGCTGGACCGTACAGAACAGGGTGAGGTCTCGGCCTTCCCGATTTTACGGATATTCGGACATATAAGGAGCATGAGTACTGATGCAGGATGAGAGAGTGGGAGCAGTCCAGGCCGGATCGAACGAGGCCATGGAGATCCTGGTGGACAGCATCCTGGCACAACCTGCAACCGAAAAGGAGATTGCCGGGGTTCAAAGCCAGTTGGGTCGCTACCCTCGTGGAATGGTGGCCGTCGGCGCGCGGTGTGTCTGTGGCAACCCCCTGGCCGTCGTGACCAGGCCTCTTCTGCCAGACGGGACCCCCTTCCCCACAACGGCGTATCTGACCTCTCCAGAGGCCGTCAAAGAGGTCTCCCACTTGGAGGCCAACGGTATCATGAACGATTTCAACCAGGACCTGGCCGATGATGAGGACCTGGCACGGCTATACCGCCAAGCGCATCAGACCTATCTGGACTTCCGCCATGCCCTGGCGCTCAGGCTTGGCGACAGCGAGGAGCATATCCGCAAAATCTCGGCCGGCGGGATGCCGACCAGGGTAAAGTGCCTTCATGCGCTGACCGGGCAATCGCTCGTCATGGGGGCCGGTGTCAATCCTCTGGGTGATCGGGTCCTGTCCATGATCAGGCCGGCCTTCGACCCCATGGTCTGCAGGTGCGCCCGACCCTGGGGAACGGACTTGGAGCAGGAATGAGCAGGAGAGCGTCCATCGGAGCGGTCAGGATGCTGTGTGCAGGGCGGCATACGGAAACAGGGGAGGACAAATGACGGATCAGGTGACTGTCGCCGGTGTCGATTGCGGTACCAATTCCATCCGGCTGCTGATTGCGCGGGTGGATGAACAGGGTTTGCACCCCCTGGCACCCAGGAGCATGGAGGTCATACGGCTGGGGGAGGGCGTTGACAGGAACCACCGCTTCGCGGACCAGGCACTTGAGCGGGCCTACCGGGCCTGTCGGCTCTTCGCGGACCAGCTAGATTCGTACAAGGTGGACGGTATCCGTTTCGTGGCCACGTCGGCCACCAGAGACGCGGCCAACCGCAACGATTTCGAAGAGGGAGTACAGTCCATACTCGGTGTCAGACCCGAGGTGATTTCCGGTACCGAAGAGGCCGAACTGAGTTTCCTGGGGGCTATCAGTGTGCTGAAGTCGTCCCCTCGCACCGCACCCACCCCCAAAGCCCCCTACATGGTGGTCGATTTGGGTGGAGGATCCACAGAACTGGTCGTCGGAGGCGATGGGAATCAATCACCGGTGGACAGGGCCGGATCCTCATACTCCATGAACATCGGTTCGGTCCGGATCACCGAGCGCCATCTTCTCGCTGATCCGCCCGCCCAGGATCAGATTGACCAGGCGGTCGAGGATGTGGACCGCCACATCGATCGGGCATTCGAAACTGTGCCCGTTGCAGGGGTAGGCACGCTTGTGGGGGTCTCCGGAACGGTCACCACCATGAGTGCCCTTGCTCTGGGCTGCACCGAGTACGATTCCCGACGCGTTGATGGGGTGACCGTACCGGTAAGCCAAGCCAGGCAAACCAACCAGGAAGTGCTCCATATGAGCCGACAGGAACGTCGTGGTCTCAGTCCCATACACCCTGGCCGCATCGATGTGATTGGTGGCGGGGCATTGATCTGGGACCGTCTTCTTGAGCGGATATCCCAGGCCTGCCCAGCGGTCCAGGCAGGTGGTGCCTACATTGCCAGCGAACACGGCCTCCTGGACGGGCTGGTTCTGGATTACGGGCGTAGTCTCCTGCATTCTTGACCGGTCTGGTTGCGCGGAGGCTGTTCCGCCTGTGCGCTATGATATGACGGTACGGGTCCTTGGCCCCGGTGGCGAAATGGTAGACGCATCGGACTTAAAATCCGCCGCCTGTACTGGCATGTGGGTTCGATTCCCACCCGGGGCACAAGCGGATAGGTCTCGTTGACCAGGTGGACGAACGTACCGACTTGTGACCAGGCCAGTGAACCGATACTCTGGAACGCGACGAAAACCAAAGGAGTTGTCATGAGTGACCAGTCCATGCCCAAGGTGAATGCCGTCTTTGGTGCCACACCCGAGGTTGAGTTTCAGGGGGCGGCCCCTCAAGGTCTGCGAACCGTGGAATTGGTGGAGGGTGACGGCCCCGTTGTGAGGAAGGGCGACACGGTTACCGTCAACTACCACGGGCTTATCTGGGGAACCGACAAGGTTTTCGATTCCAGCTTTGAGCGTCACCAGCCTGCAAGCTTCGGCATCGGTGTCGGTCAGGTTATTCGCGGTTGGGACCAGAGTGTCCCCGGCCACAACGTGGGTTCCAGGCTGGTGGTTTCCATACCGCCCGAATACGGTTACGGCAGCAGGGGTGTTCCCCAGGCCGGTATCGGGGGCGATGACACCCTGGTCTTCGTGATCGACATCATATCGACTCGATGACCATCAATCTGTAAGGTGCCGGTGAGGGCCGGCGCCTTTTCCATATCCCGGTCGTATAGGTGAACGAGTTGGACCGGAAGAGCGAATCGACACAAGGAGGAGACCATGGCTGAGGAAAAAACGATCCTGCTGACACAAGCCGCCTATGACAAGCTGAAGGAGGAGCTGGACCGCCGCCAGGGTGAATACCGAGATGAGATCACCGAGCGAATCGCCGCAGCCCGTGCCGAAGGTGATTTGAGTGAAAATGGCGGCTATCAGGCCGCCCGTGAGGAGCAGGGGAAAAACGAGGGCAGAATCAACGAGCTGATCGTCAAGCTCCGTAACTCACAGATTCTCAAGGCTCCCAAGTCCGGCAAGGTGGGCAACGGCTCCCTGGTGACCCTGACCATAGCCGGAAACGACATGGTCTACGTTCTGGGATCCCGTGACCTGGCCGTGGCCACGGAGTATGACGTAATCAGCCCCGAGTCTCCGATTGGAGCAGCCATTCTTGGTGCCAAGGAGGGCGATACGGTCAGCTACAAGGCTCCCAACGGCAAGGACATCTCGGTTACCGTCAAGGAGGCCAAGCCTCTCAAGTAGTGAGGAATCCGGGAGGAGCGCTCCTGTAAGGAAGAATCCAGGCGCCTCGGCCGATTAAGCCGGGCGCCTTTCTTATGACTCGGACCATCCCATACCGGACTGGTCATACGGCTTAGCGCAGGTTACAGACCACCAGGAAGATGGCTACGGTGTGGCAGACGTACCCGATGACGGTTCCGCAGTGGAATATCTCATGGAACCCGAAAACGCGGGGCCAGGGGTCAGGTCGACGCAGACCGTAGGCAATGGCTCCCAGGATGTAGGCCGCGCCTCCAGCTACAATCAACCAGACTACGGGAGGTCCGGCGACAGGGGACTGCCAGAAGAGTCCCAGGAAGAAGACCCCCGAAACTCCGAAAACCACGTAGACAAGGGTGTACAGCCAGCGAGGGGCATTGATCCAGAAAACGTGGACCACCATGGCGACCAGGGTTGCCGACCACATGCCAATGATGATGGTCCGCCTCCAGAAGGTGTCCAAGGCAAAGGCGACGGGAGTATAGGTGCCTGCAATCAGGAGGAATATATTGACGTGGTCGAACCGTCGCAGGACATCGGTGACTGCTGGTGACCAATCGCCCAGATGGTAGAGGGCGGAATTGCCGAAAAGGGCCAGCGAAGAGACCATGAAGACGGTGCAGGCCAGTTTCATGGGCAGACCCCGGCCCAGGCAGATCAGGACGATGCCGGCCGCCAGCGCCAGGGGAGCGGCAACGGCATGGATCCAGCCTCGCAGGAGGGGCTTGGGGCGGCCGTGAACATCCAGCCTGACCTTCCGCTCAATCTCCTCGCTTGGGAATCCCTCGATTTTGGCAGCCTTGGCTTCGGCCTTGGCCATGATTCTGGCCGCCTTTTCCCTGCCTTTTGCTCGTATGGCATCCGCCTTGGCCTGCATGTGTGCCTCGTGGGCCAGATCAGCATCCTTGCGCAGGTATATCAGCTCCTGGCGGCGTTTGCTCCTTCTGAGGTCCAGATCGGGGTTCTGTTCGGTGTTCGAGGATTCGGAGACCGGAGTGGACCCGCGTTGCTGGTCCCTTGTTGCCTTGCCTGCCATGGGTCTCCTTCAAGAGTATTGCGAGCCCGGGTCGCCTGGCTAGTCCAGGTTCGTCTCCGGCTGTGACGGCTGCAATCCAGCCTACCCCCATACCTGCTTTCCAGGGTGTCATAAGCGGGGCCTTCCTGCTTGGAGAAGACCTGCGTGGGCCGCTGAGGTCAGAGGCTATGATGTTGGATATGGCTGATTTTTCGGAGATTCTGGCTTCATGTGATGATTGCGACGAGGAGGATCGGGAGTGGCTCCACCATCTGGTGGCGGACTGGCAGGTCATTGCCGATTTGAGCTTTGCCGACCTCCTGCTTGTACTGCGGACCAAGGGCGGTACATTCAAGGTGGCCGAACAGTGCAGACCGTCCACGGTCATGTCCTTGCGAACAGAGGACGTTGTCGGCACTGTGCCTCCTGAGGATCGGCAGGAGGAGCTGGAGCAGGCCATGAAATCCAAGGGGGTGCTGCGTTCGAATAAACTGAGCACTTTCGGCAAGGCCACGGTCTGCGATGTCTATGCCCCCATCCGTCACAAGGGGAAAACCCTGGGACTGGTGGTCCGGGAGACCAACATGGCCACCAGGGAGTCCAACGGGCGGTACGAGAGTGAGAGCATCAACGCCGGCAAGGAACTCTTCGAGATGATAACCCGGGGGGAGTTCCCCTATTCGGACTCGGTCCTCAACCAACGCCATAACGCCAGGGTTGCGGACGGGTTCTTTGTGCTGACGGCCGGGGGTATAGTCCGATACGCCTCACCGAACGCCATCAGCTGTTTCCGTAGGCTTGGCTCCGTCGACACCATGACAGGGCAGTATCTGAGTGAAATCGGTACCTCCCTCCTGCATAAGAACGATCCCGTCCCCGATTCGCTGCCCCTGGTGCTGAGCGGTAAGGCCGCAGTGGACTCGGAGCTGGACGCCAACGGTTCGGCTGTTTCCATGCGTTCCCTCCCTCTTTACGGGCGGCACGGCAGGATCGGGTCCATCGTCCTGTGCAGGGATGTGACCGAGTTGCGCAGACGTGAGAAGGAACTTCAGACCAAGGACGCGACCATCTCGGAAATCCACCACAGGGTCAAGAACAACCTACAGGCTGTTTCGGCCTTGCTGAGGCTTCAGGCCCGGCGAACCAAGTCCGACGAGGTCCGAAAGGAGCTGGAGGAGGCCCAGCGCCGTGTGCAGACCATCGCCGTGGTTCATGAGGGGCTCAGCCAGACCGCTGATGAGATTGTGGACTTCGACAAGGTCATATCCAACCTCCTCAAGATGAGTGTCGATCTGGCCACTACGAGCGACCAGCACATCTCCATTTCATACGTAGGCAAGTTCGGCATGATGCCTGCCCAGGATGCCACTCCGCTCTCCCTGGTCCTGACCGAGCTGGTCAACAATGCCGTCGAGCATGGGTTCGAGGGGCGCACGGAGGGCCATATCACGATTTCCGTGGGAAGGGGCGGCAACAACCTGAATGTGGTCGTCGAGGACGATGGTAACGGTTACAGCACCGAGTCCGACGAGGGCAGGGCCAAGTCCAGCGGGTCCGGTCTGGGCACGCAGATCATCAACACCTTCGTTACCAACGACTTTGGAGGTACGGTCCGTTGGGAGCCCCGACGCGATGGGGGAACCCGGGCCGTCATCAACATCAAGCTCCGCGTGGCGCAGGATGTCTGACAGGTCATAGGAAAGCGAAGAGGCCACGGGGTTCAACCCGTGGCCTCTTCTTATTGATAAGATCCGCCTGCCGATGGGGCAGGTACAGAGCCTGAATCAGGACTGCATCTGCATGGCCTGAGAACGCCGTGCCCGCATGGCCCTGCGCTTCAATGCCCTGCGCTCATCCTCACTCAGGCCTCCCCAGACACCATAATCCTGGTTGGTATCCAGTGCACACTTGAGGCAGGCATCAATCACCTTGCAGGAGCGGCAAACGGCCTTCGCCTCTTCGATCTGCTGATAGGCGGCACCGGTATTGCCAACCGGGAAAAAGAGCTCCGGATCCTTATCGCGGCAAGCGGCTTTTGCACGCCAATCAAACGCATTACTCATTTACCTGTTCCTCCAAGTCGTTCCACTGGACTCACTTGTTTTTCTGTATGCAAGATAAGCACGAAACGGGATATTTTTCAAGGGTTATTTCCCAAGGAATCACTGGGAAAACACTGAATGGGAAGAGCCTGACCGGGTGACATGAAGAGCCCCCGACCCGGAATGGTGCAGACTGGGCGGCCCGGGCCGTCGAGGGAGGCGGAAGGTATGCCGCAGGCCATATCCACGCTTCGTTCGCCAAAGGGGAACACCAGGCGTTGTCTGAAACGCTCCGGTCGTCGTATGGCAGCAGCGGAATCCACGGCCAGGATCACCGCCACCCCGTCCATGGACAGGGCCTTGTTCACCTGTCCTGCCAGGGGCTGTCTGCTCATAGGGTCGAGAAGGTCCTGGGCATCGTCAATCAGCCATATCAGACCCTCATAAGGTTCCTCGCTTTTCTCGGGGGACGAAGATGCTCCGGCGGATGAAGTCGCTTGACCGGATAAGGCATTTCTGAGGGACGGCTCCGACCCAGAGGGTGATGGCAATCGGGAGGGGTCGGATGATGAAACCGATTGCCTCCGCCTGGTGTGCAGGTCGAGGCTGGAATATGCATCACCTTTCCGGAAGGACAGGCGCAAATCAAAGGAATCAGGAATACAGGTAGTCTTCGACAGATCTCCCGGTTTGGATCCCATCTCTTCCAACAGGCGAAGGAGGCGCTGGGTCAGTGCTCCGATGAGGGTTGTCTTCCCCCGCCCCATCGGGCCGATTAGTGCTGTGTTGCCGATAATCGGCATCCTGCAGGTATGAAGTAACACCCCGTCATCCAGCCATCCGATGGGAACCAGTGGGTGCCCGTTCTGAAATGTTGCACGAGTTCCGTATCCGGCGCCCCGCACTCCATTCCGCTCGGTGTCGGGCAGGGGAGTGGAGAAGAGGGGAGGCGCAGGTCTGAATCCGCAGAAAGAGGCCGCTTTGGCTATTTGCGCCACCAATCCACCTGGATTGTCCGCCTGACAGGTCCTGAAGGCTCTGATTCCATCTCCACCTTCGCAGAAACCCTGTCCAGGGTTGGTGGAGCTGATATGGGCCGCACAGGCGGAGCCCAGAAGTTCCTTGGACTGCACCGGATCGCGGACTCGCAGACAGATGCCGAGATTCATGTTGGCCCTCATCTGGGCGCTGACCTGACCCATTGTCTGCTGGGTGCATGCAATCAGGTTCATGCCGAGGGACCGTCCTTGTGAAGCCAATCTGACCAGGTCATCCTGGTAGTCGGGCAATTGCTGACGGAGGGCCTGGAACTCATCAATCACAACCAGAAGGCGGGGAGGAGGTGAGACCAGTTCCTTAACATCCGCAACGCCCTCCCGGGCCACCAGAGTCTCCCTGCGTTTCAGCTCTTTCCGGATTCCAGCCAGGGATCGGACGGCCTGTTCGAGGTCAAGGTCGTTGACACAGCCGACCGTGTGGGGGAGCCCTGCAAGGAGATTGAACCCGGAGCCACCCTTGAAATCCAGCAGCACCACGTTCAGTCTGCTGGGTGGAATGCTGCATGCCAGGGACAGGCACCAGGTCTGGAGAAAGACGGACTTTCCCGAGCCGGTGGTTCCGGCCACCAGGGCATGGGGGCCATCCGCTGCCAGGTCAATCAGAAAGTCCTCGCGTGTCCCGCACCCGATCATGGCCTGGTAGGAAGTGGCCCCCTCCAAGGATGACAGCCAAGTGTGGACGATGGACTGCCAGTGCTGCCCCTTGCCGGTTGGGCGGGGATTGTTGTCGAAGAGCTTGGACTCAAGGCGCGGCAGATCCAAAGAGGCCAGAGCCGTCATATCCGCATAGGTCGATTCAAGCTCAAGGACATCGTGAGTGCGTGATCCGGGGGAGTACCTCTGGCCTTGCCTGCGTTTGGCGGTCGATTGTGATCTCAGCAGGGTAAGGATGCACAGGGCAAGATTGCCTGCCAAACCCGGTAAGAGGAGGGCAAGGAACCCCCATCGCCCTTGAGCAATCATGTACCAGAGCAGGGCTGTCTGGGCCAGAAGAGGGGTGCATTGGGCCAGCACAGTCAGGAAGGTGTCAGCGGATGGACGGAGCTTCCCCGTCCTTTCCGACTGTTCCCCATTTGAATCCTCGAGGTTCTTCATACTGTGAAGAATGACTGACCGCCTGATGTATGTCAGTCAGGGGCGCTTCATGTGGTCGAGTGTGTCCCCATGCCCTGGATAAAGAGGGGTGGAATGGAGGGGCTTACATTCCCCCGACCTGGCCAGGAGCGTGTGACCCTTGCTCCAGCTCCTGGAAGAGGCTGGTATTGCGTGCGTCGTCCAGGAGGACCGTGGAGCCGATTCCACCGGGGTAATAGTCAGGATCGGTCCAGTAGAGACTGCCGCTGATACCGCCTTCGCCTGTAGCGTCGCGGAAGGCCATGACCATTCTGAAGAGGGTCCAGGCATTGGACTTTTCGTCCACGACAATGGCATCGAGGCCGGCATCAATGACCTTGTTGGCTGAGGATGGGTTGAGCGCAACAGATGGTTTCATCACCTTTTTGGATATGGCTCCTATCACCTGCCGCTGGCGTTCGGCCCTGCCGAAGTCGCCTTTGGGGTCCGAGTACCGCATCCTGGAAAAGGCCAGGGCGGCACCTCCATCAGCGAGATGGCAACCGGGGGTCCATACCATTCCTGAGTTGGGGTCGTCGACGCTGTCGTCATAGCAGAGCTCAACTCCGCCCATGGCATCGACGAGTCCCCGCAGGCCGCCGAACTTGATGATGGCCACGTGGTCGATTTTGTTCCCGGTGATCTCTTCGATGTGCGCCGTCAGGGACTTGTATCCGGATGTATAGGCGAGAGCATTGATTTTCATCGCCTCTCCGTCCTGCTTGACCAGGGAATCCCTGGGGACCGAGATGAGGGAGGCTGCTCCGTGCCGGGGCTTGGTCAAAACCAGGATGGTGTCCGTCCTGAACCCTGTGATTTCCCCGTCTTCTCCTGCCCCAGGTGTTCCATCTCGCTGGTCGGACCCTAGGATAAGCCAGGTGGAGGCCTGTGAGCCTGGCATATTGGTCAGCATTTCACCATGGTTCAGCTTGCCGTTGATCCAGAACCAACAACTGCCTGCCAGTGCCATGAGCAGCAGTAGGAGGATGACCAGGGTGGCCGCTGTGATACGCAGGCCTCGATGACGCTTCCTGACCACGGTTGCGGATGATATCGATGCCTGTTTATGAGGAGAGGCGGCGGGAGATACTTGCCGGGAGGGTCTGGATGTCGAAGTGGGCTTGGCCGGTGTTTTCCGCGAGGAGCCTGCCGTTCTGCGTGCAGGAGATGCAGACCCACCTGTCTGATTGGCTCTTGTGCCGATAGTGGAGGTCGACTTGGGCGAGGAGGTCCGTGAAGAAGGTGAGAAGCTGGGGGGCATCTGGGATCCCGCCGACGTTGGAGCCGCCTGCCTGCGATGCGACTGACCATGACCGTACGGCATGAAACTCGGTGGCTCCTGCGGGTGTCGGCTTTCATCTGGTCCTGGTTGCATACCTTAATCCCTTGTCCTACTCATCTATCCCAACTAGGTCATGAATACCACTGACGGATATGAGCGTGGGTCACGGACACTATTTCTGCGCGGGAACGGCACAGACCGTTGCGAAGAGGTACCGGTCTGCCATGCCTATGTACTGCCCGGTCACCTTGTCCTTGATGGTCCCGTCCTTTGGATTGACGATGCCTCCGGTATCGGGATCAATCAGAGTCTTATCGGGCATGGTAATCAGACCTGTAAGGGGATCGGGGGCCGGGGTTGTCGGGGCGTCCTGAGAAGCGTCGGCTGCAGTGTCGGGGGTGGCGGACTGGGTTGACTGGGTCTGCTGGTCCTGGCTTGCTGTCTGCTGGCTCTGCTGGTCGCTGTCGGTGCTGCCGTTGAGTGGCTTGCCCTCCCTGAGGGTTTTCCATACGGTGTCGGCCTCATCCGTCCAGACGACCCGGTTAATATCCTGGGACCAGGGTTCCACTGGCAGGGTACGGGCGTAGATGTTTGAGGGCTGCAGGTCCTTCAAAGAGTCACCCAGTCCAAGAAGGGTCTGGAAGTCGCCCAGGCCACTGCTGATCTGCAGGGCGGAAAGAGAGGTGGTGACCAACCGGTAGGCCTTGGGCAGGTCGGAGAATATATCGACTTTGCGTGCCTCGTTTGCGAGGGTCTTGATCAGGTACTGCTGGCGGGTGGTCCTCATGATGTCCGAGCCGTCGCTGCCGGTATCGTGGCGCATCCTGGCATACTCTGTGGCCTGGGTGCCATCCAAATGGTGCAGTCCCCGTTGCAGGTCGATACCGGTGGTCTCGTCGTAGGTCCTGACGGGAATGCAGACATCAACTCCTCCCAAGGCATCGATAATGGACTTGAACCCATTGAAATCGGCGACGACGAATTGGTCGATGTCCAGCCCGGTCAGGGACCGGACCGCCGTCAGTGTGCAGTTGGCTGCCGATTCCACATCGCCGCCTTGGGAGTACCCGTCGGCGAAGATGGAGTTGAACATGACCTTGTAACGAGCTGGTATGGTCTCGCCCTTGCTGGTGGTGCAGCTGGGTGCGTTCACGATGGAGTCCCTGGGAATGGAGACCACATTGGCGTAGGTCCTATCGGCGGAAATCTGCACGACCAGGGCGGTATCCGACTGGTGGTTGCCTTCCAGATCGTCTGTGGCCCCACCTATTGCCGCATTGCCCTCGCCGTCTCGGCTATCCTGCCCCAGGAGCAGGATGTTCAGGGTCTTGCCTTTATAGATGTCTTCGGGCGCCTTGTGCTGGTTCTTCGACGCAACTTGGGGAACAACGGTGAGCCTGCCGTTGAGATCGATCCAGAAGGCGGCAATGGTCGAAGCCACGAAGCAGAGAATGAAGGCCAGTGTCATGCAGACGGCTGAACGCACTCGGTGATTGGTGCGGTACCCAAGGCTGTGCCGGGGCTTGTTGCCTTTGCCTGCCTTGACGTTGGGCGATTGCGCCTGATTGCTTTTGGTCGTCAATGATATGCCTTCCTCATTGGCTGCTATCCAGCAAGCCCGCAGGGGGGTTCCGCCTGCTTGGTCATGCCTATCCGAACTGTTCAAATTGTAGACCTTGGCGTGGCGAGGGTGGATGTCTTCCTCGCATACCCCCGAATCCCTCACCTATACCGGGACGTATGGGAATCCAAGACGTTTTCCTCTGCCCAGAGCGAACCTTCCCGAAACCATAAGAGAATTTTGATTCTCCTAAAAAGCGGGAATCCCGGAACCATTTGAGATAAAGCGATTGACAAAAACAATAAATATGCTTGCATTAGCCTCTGCGAGGAAGGTGGTTGCCGATAATCGGTTATCAGTTCCACAAAGTCCGAAAAGCCTTGTGGCGCTTGACAAAGGTCCACCCAGAGTTTCTAATTAAGGTGTGCAATGACACATTAGGGACTGGGGGGTCGCTATGAGTGGTTTTATAGACACTCGATATAACGGAGTAGTTGGGCAGCGCGTGCAGCCGTTGATTGAGTGGTTGGAGTCCAACAACTCCATGTCCTGGCGCAGCGATGCGCTCTGTGCCCAGACGGATCCTGAGGCCTTCTTCCCTGGCAAGGGGGGATCCACTCAGGAGGCCAAAAAGGTCTGCGCAGATTGCACCGTCCGCAAACAGTGCCTTGAGTGGGCTATAGACCACGATGAACGTTTCGGCATCTGGGGAGGTATGAGCGAGCGCGAACGCCGTCGCTACAAGAAGCGGACGCGTCATCAGTGAGCAGACCGAATCGCCGGTTCCACGCGGCTGAGTCGGTGTGTGCCGGGGCTTGCGTACACTGGAGCCTATGAGTTCTGTCCCGCCTCAGGCATTGGATATCAAGCAGGTCCTCGCTTCTGTCATAGACGGCCGACCGGCCGACACCACCCAGGAGGTGGATTCCTCGGTTGCGGCCCTGGTGACGGTTGAGCAGGACCTCACCTACCTTTCCGATACGCTTGCCGAGCTGGTTGCGCAGACCGTCCTGCCGGGGGTCATCATCATTGCCGATTGCTCCGGTTCCACCGTTGAGCCCCTGTATTCCGAGTTCCAGGTCCTCAGACCGCGGCTGACCGATCGCCAGATTGTCGGATCCCGCGATCCCTGCACCGTTGAGGTCCAGGTGGTCAGGGCAAAGGGAGCCTCGTCTTTCGGTGATGCCATTGGCAAGGCCCTCGGATATGCCCGTCTTCCGCAGATTACGCGTGGACTTTGGCTTCTGCATGACGATTCCAGGCCTATGGACCCCAACTGTCTGGAGACCCTGATTGAGTCCTGGCACAGGTCTCCCACGGTTTCGATTCTCGGAGCCAAGCAGTTCAACTGGGAGGGCGAAGGCCTCCAGGATGTCGGCCGATATGCTTACGGGCACTCGACTGTCGGGCTGGTCGTCGATCAGGAGCCCGACCAGGAGCAGTACGATTCCCGGCAGGATGTCTTCTCGGTGAGTCTGGCCGGTTCCCTGGTGCCCCTGGAGACCCTGAAGAATCTGAGGGGGTTGGAACGTTGGTCGGGCACCTTCGGACAGTCTGACGACCTATGCCGGAGAATCTGCCTGTCCGGGGGGAGGGTCGTGGTGGTCCCGGAGGCCAGGGTCGCCCATGCGCAGGCTCGGTACCGTGGTCTGCGAGATAGGGCAGGACGACCGATTGATCCGGAGAACCCAGCAGATGCCTCCATGGCTACGATTGATGCCAGCGAGCGCTATCTCCTTACGGACTTCCCCTCGATCTGGTGGCTTCCTGTCTGGATATGGAGACTGCTTGCGGCTGTCTGGTTCGCGATTGCAAGCCTTATCGACAAGCGCCCGTACACGGCTCTCTGCCATCTGTGCGCCCCCTGGAGACTTCTGGGGCATCTGCGCTCCAGCGTCATGATGCGCCGTAGACTCAGCTCGGTCAGTGTCACGGGTCTGAATCACCTTGATGTCCTCCAGGCCAATCGCCAGCAGGTGCGGCAGTGGCATCAGCGGCAGCAGGCTTTCCGCGACCAACTGGATCACCCCCTGATCGGACACCTGGCCCTGGCTCACCTGAAGAAGCAACGGGCCAGACGAACGGTATGGGCCCTGGGCATGACGGTTCTGGTCCTGCTCGTCCTCCTGGCCACCAACTGGTCCACCTGCCAGGCCGTGTTTTCCGGTGGGTCCATATATTCGAAGACCATGCTCTCCTCCGGAGCCGATTGGAATCAGCTGGTCTCGTCTGCCACTACCTCGTGGACATGGGGTGGTGGAACCGGTATGCCTGCGGCTCCCACTCCGTTCCTGCTTGTGCTGATGGCCTTCACCGCCCTGACCGGCGGCCATGTCGCCTGGGCCATGGGGCTGATGCTCTTGGTGGAGGTGCCCCTATCGGCTCTGTCGTTCTGGGCCCTTGCGGGTATATTCACCAGGTCCAATCCAGTGCGTGTGGCCGTTGGCCTGCTCTGGTCCTGCCTGTCGCTAGCCCTGGGGGTTGTGGAGTCGGTCAACCTTCCTATATTGACGGTTCTGGCCTTTATGCCTGTCGCTTTCGCCTTCGTTTTCAAGGCCGTGGGCCTCTATAGAACGGAATCACCCTCCACACCTCACGCCTCCATACAGGATGCGGCCCTGGCTGCTATCTGCTTCGTGCCGGTCATCCTTGCTGAGCCCCAGCTCCTCCTGGCTCTGATTCCGATTTTCATCATCGTGTTTTGCGTGGTTCCCCGGCACAAGGCCATGCTGATGCTCATTCCGATTCCTTCGGCCCTGGCCCTGGCCCCGACCCTGGTCAACCTGGTCCGTCACTTCCACGATGGACTCTGGCGTCAGCTCTTCGGTGACGTGACCGTCCCCTCCTCGCTGACCCAAGGCCAGCCCCGATCCGACAACCTGGGTGATATGGTGGCCAGAATTCTGGACCTGGACGTATCGCAGGGATGGTTGGGTTGGCTCCATAGCGGAGACTGGCAGGGGTTGATTCTTATGGGAGCCTTGCTGGTGCTGGTCCTCCTGGCCTTTATCTCCCTTTTCCTGCCTGCGGTCGTTCGCGCGTCCAGGATGATGTGGGCCATGGCTCTGATCGGGGTGATGTTGGCCATGGTGTCTTCATCCATCACCGTCAGTCTGGATCAGACAGGTCCTGTAGCGGGGTCCCCCCTGCCCGGTCTCCTTCTTGTTCTTCTGTCCCTGATGGCCTGTATCTGTCTGGTTGCAGGCGGGGCTGTCAAACCCTTCCACTCACTGGCCGTCCGCGGGGACAAGCACGAGGGGGTTTCCATCTGGCGCACAGGTGAATCCGGCATCAGGGCCATTGAAGATGGCTCTGATATGAATCCCGGATCCACCGTGACTCTTGTCCTGGTTCGGGTGGGACGTGGACTCCTTACTCTTGCTCTGGTGGCTGTTATGGCTGCCTTGGCGCTGGGAAGTCGCGCGGGAGGGCATGAGTCCGCCATTCGCGCGGACAGTGACGGTCTGCCCATGGTGGCTGTGGACTATCTCTCCAAGGCGGACAACCACCGCGTTCTGGTTCTCTCCGCCCCAGGGCAAAACCAGGTCATGTATGGGTCCATGCGGACATTCCGGGGCGACCTGATTGACGTGTCGCCGGCGGCCAGGGCCCAGGCGGTCGCCGGCAGTCTGGATCCAGCGACGGAGGGGCTGTCCTCGGCCGGCGCTTCCCTGATTGTCAGTGCCGACTCGTCGGCCATTGAGACCATCGACGGACTGGGCTACGGAGGCATATACGTACCCAGCGATGCCGGTGGATCAACAGGCGGGGCCACCACCCCCAACGAGAACCTGGTCTCCAATATCACGGCCAGTGACGGGACCCAGCAGGTGGTGAGCAACGCCCAGGGAACCTACTTCAGGTTGACCCTCAATACCTCGAGCAAGCATGGTGTCGACATGTCGGCATACCAAGCTGTGGCGGATTCGCCCTGGCGAACGGCATGGCTTTGGACGCTGGGGCTGGCCCTGGTCGCATACTGCCTGGTGGCCCTGCCGCATCGTCGTAGTTCAGGACAGGAGCAGTGATGAGCAAGGAAACCAAGAAGCCAGCTGGTCGAGGAAGTCTCTGGAGACTGTCTCTGGGCGGGTTTTCCATCCTGATTGTCGTGGCCCTGGTGGCCTGTCTCGTCTTTTTCCGTCTGCCCTCCTTCATAGTGGACAAGACCGATGCCACGTCCACCAAGACCCACGAGGTGAGTCAAAGGACCATCACCTCATACTGCCCGGCCAGGATGAGCCTGGATGACGCCGAAAAGGTTGGTGATGAGCAGTTCCGCGCATCCGAAGGAGACTTGTCCGCTTCAGCCATGATGGGCTCCTTCGGTTCTGTTCTGACCTCAAGAATTTCACCCATGGGCGAAGGGCAGTCCAAGACCCTGTCCGATCCCGACCCTCTGGACGGGGAGAAGGCCATGGTGGGCTCCCACGATGTGGGGTCGGAGGCCCTGACTTTCACATCCAACCTGTACAAGGTGGAGTCGGGTGCGGGGAGTACGGCTTCCATGGTCTCCTGGGCGACCGAGGGTGACTTCAAGGGGGTGCAGGGACTGCGATGCCCGGATGCTGCCATGGAGTCATCCTTCCTTCTTCCCTCTACCAAGCAGGGATGGACCCAGCAACTGGTTGCATACAACCCCTCATCCAAGGCAACCAAGGTCACCATCTCCATCCACGGCTCAGCATCGGGGTCCAGGATGAATCTGGCGAACGGCAACATGATGACGGTGGCTCCTGGTGGTCATGCCTCCTTCAATCTGTCCGCGGCGGCACCTGACCAGGATGGAATCTATGTCACCGCCACCAGCTCCCAGGCTCCGGTGGCGCTGATGGTTACCATCAGCGCCATGAGTGGTCTTGAATCGCGTGGCTCCGATTATGCGACTGCATTGGAGGCAGCCAGCAGGGACTTGATTATTCCCGGGGTCCGTGGAGCCGACAAGGTTCTTCTCCTGGCCCGGTCCGAGAAGAACACGTCGCTGAAGTTGACCTGGCTGGATGGCCAGGGAGGTCAGGGATCCGATGATCGGAAACTTGAGGCAGGACGGACCGCGGCCATCGACCTGGGCGAGGTGCCCGAAGGCAAGACGGCCCTGCGTATCACCGCGGATGAGCCGATCAACGCCGTGGTAAAGATCCAAGGCGACTCGGAGAAGGATCAATCGGACTTCGCCATTCTCAATCCGGGTGAAGCGGCCGTATCAGGCGCCTTGACCGTACCTGAAAACACCAAGGGACGACTTACTCTGGTCAACGGTTCGCAGAAGCAGGCCTCCGTTTCCCTTACAGGATTTGACAAGACGGGGAAAAAGACTGGCTATAAGGAGGTCGTTCTGGATCCATCCAAGGCCGAGGACTTCGCCCCTGAAGACCTGGGTGCCGACACCGCAGCCGTTCGAATGGATGAGGCCGAGCAGGTTATATGGAACGCCCGTATCGAGGTGGATAAGGTCAGGGAGGCGGGACTGGTCGGTTTGGCATCCGTGATGCCGACAGCCCTCATGCCGCGAACAGCCGTCATCCATGCCGGTCCCGATTCGGCGATCCTTCCCTGAGCTCACTTGCCCCACATGGGGTCGATTTGCTCGGGTGAACGGCCATACAGCTCGGCTAGTTGCTGAACCAGCTCGTCCCTGATGATGAGCTCCAGCTCCATGCGATTTCTGGTCTGATGTTGGATGGGCATCCGGTAGAGGATGATCCTGGGTGGCACGCCCCTGCCCGCAGGGAAGGACCGGGAATATACCCCGGAGGTCCCATCCCACGGTGTCGGGTCGGAAGGCGGCACATCCTCGACGCCGAACTGGACGGATCTGACCAGTTCGGGCCAGCCCGCGCTGAGTCTGCGGATTTGCGCGGCTACCAAATCGTCGAATACCCCGCACCTGGTGCGATATCTGGGCAATCGGGTACCAAAGGTCGGCCTGCGGACGCCACGTCCGTGGGTGTTGCGGTAGACGGCTCGATGCCAGGGCGGCAGCTCATGGGTCATAATTCCTACCATAGCTGTCGGTGGGTCGGGAGGCATGGTCTCAGGGTGTTCTGTACCATTGGCTGAATCGATTGCGATGCAAGGAGGATCCATGGCAGCAGGTGACGGTGATATCAAGGTGCCGGGGTGGCGCGATATGGACCTGGATGTGGTTTCCGGCAAGGCCGACGTACTTGCCTTCGATCTGGACAACACCCTGGCCCTGTCGAAGACCAGGATGGATGAGGCCATGGCTCGTCATTTTGCCGCTCTGACCCACCTGCGCCCCGTGGCCATCATCTCCGGCGGGCGTTTCCTCCAGTTCAGGAACCAGGTCCTGGCCGCCCTGCCCGAGGACACCGACAGGACCCAGCTTCACCTCATGCCGACCAGTGGTACCAGATACTACCGGTGGAAAGGCGACGACTGGGACCAGGTGTATGCCCATGACCTGAGTGATGAGGACCGCAAGGCCGCCGCCACGTCCCTGGAGAAGCATGCCCGGGAGTTGGGCGATTGGGAAGAAGAGACCTGGGGGCCACGGATCGAGGACCGGGGGAGTCAGATTACCTTCTCGGCCCTGGGTCAGGAGGCTCCGGTCGGAGCCAAGGAGGCCTGGGACCCGGACAACAAACGTAAGGACCGCCTGGCAGCGGCTGTTGCGGCGGATCTACCCCATCTGCAGGTTCGCTCCGGTGGGTCCACCAGTGTCGATATCTCGGCCAAGGGAATTGACAAGGCCTACGCGGTTTCGACCCTGGCCGAGATTCTGGGGGTCCAGGTCGACCGGATTCTTTTCGTGGGTGATCGCATGGATCCTGATGGGAATGACTACCCGGCGGCACTTGCGGGCACCTTGGCTGCCAAAGTGGACAATCCTGCCGACACCTTGGAACTGATACGGACCCTGGAGCCTCGTCTGGCACGCTGACGCACATCTTCTCCTTATGGCCTCCACCCTGGAAGGGTGATGCTTGCCTGAGTGCATGCGTTTATCTCGTGCTGCAACAAGGGGTTCTTCCCTGACCAAGAGGGTTATCGGGGAATTGACAGGGCTTCTTCTGCCCAGGGGCTGTGCCGGTTGCGATCGGCCCGACGCCCTGCTCTGTCCCGATTGTGCCCGACTGTTGACCAAGCCGGTCTTTTCCGAGGCCCCCTCCTATGTCCTGGGGCGAGCCCTTGCGTGCGGTGCCTATAGGGGGCCGGTGAGGCGAGCCATCCTGGCTTGGAAGGACCATGATGACCGGGCCTTGGACCGCCCGCTGGGTCATGCCATTTCCCTGTTGACGGGGCGACTGCTGGCAGGTGGACGTTTTCGTGCCGGTCTGCCGTCCGGCACGAACGGTACGCCGATTCTGGTCGTCCCTGCCCCCTCGACCCCACGGTCGTTGAGAAGGCGTGGGCGAGCGCATCTGAATCCTGTGGCTGCGGCAGTGGCCCGGACTCTGATGGATGCAGGTTTCCCGTCGGTATCGACACCGGTCCTGACCATGCATGACATCCGTGGGAAGTCCGTAGGGGCAGGAGGTCGTTCGGAGCGTGCCAGTAGGGTCTCGGGGCGTATTGTGGTCAGGGATGCCTCATCAGTGGCGGGGCATCCGATCCTGGTCATTGATGACATCGTTACGACGGGTTCGACAATCCGGCAGTGCGCCCGTGCCCTGACCCTGGCTGGTGGCTTCCCCCTTACATGTCTGACCCTTGCCGCCACGGACCAGGGTTGATTCGGAGATTCAGCGGGCGTAGGCCACGGCCATTTCATCCCATCGGGTGGTGGATCTGGGGGAGAGGACGCGACGGTTCATGGACCAGGTGGCTCCGGTATCGTCATCGTGTCGGCCATGACCCCGGATGCCTCCGTATCCGACCCCTACCCGGAAGGGGCCGAAGCGCCGCGATGCTGCTTCCATGATGTCTCCCAACTCGTGGGTGTCACGGGCTGCGTCCAACCCTTCCAGCGTTTGGAAACTTCTGGCATCACTCAGCTCCAGAAGAACCACGCCGGCCCTGATGTAATAGGCATGGGGGTCCACGTGTCCCTTGATGGCCTGGCTGGCGGCCCTGGAGATGACCAGGGGGTCATCACTGGGATCCTCCAGGTCGACGGTCCTGCTGATTGCTGAGAACTGCTGGGGGGCGTAGGGGCTGGTCGAGCAGAACACCTTCACCTTGGAGCAGAGGCTGTGTTGCCGGTGCAGCCTGTGGCAGGCTTTCTGGGCGTATATGCTCAGGGCCTGGGCCAGCGACGTGTATCCCTCCACCGGGTGCGAGAACATCCGCGAGCACAGGATCTGATCGGTCCGTATACCCTTGTTGGCATCAGCACCGTCCTCGATGCAGGCCGTCCCGCGCAGTTCCAGTGCCGTGCGCTGGACCATGACGGAGAATCGTCGTCTGATCAAGACCGGGTCGGCATCGCGCAGATCCAAGGCGGTGACGATTCCCATGCTCATCAGCTTTCTGGTCAGTTTGTGCCCCACTCCCCAGACCTGATCGATGGGGACGGAGGCCAGGGCACGGTCCCCATACTCGGCCTCGATCTGGTCCCAGAGGGTCACACCATCAATGCTGGGATGGGTCTTGGCCCAGTGGTTGGCAACCTTGGCCAGGGTCTTGGTGGGAGCCACCCCCACGCTGACGGGTATGCCGGTCGACCGCAGGACCGCGTCATGCAGGTCCCGGCAGATTTGACCGGTCCGCTGGTCGTTCCAGATGCTGGTCATGAAGCACTCGTCGATGGAGTATATCTCCTGGTTGGGCAGAAACCGGGCCATGACCCCCATCATGCGCTGGGAGAGGCTGGCGTAGAGCTCATAGTTGGAACTCCGCGCGACCACTCCGTCGTGTGTGGCCTGGTCGCGGATTTTGAACCAGGGGGTCCCGTTGGCGATGCCCAACTGCTTGGCCTCCCGGTTCCGGGCCACCACGCAACCGTCATTATTGGAAAGCACCACCACAGGCCGGCCTTCCAGGGAGGGGTCGAAGACCTTCTCGCAGGAGGCATAGAAGGAATTGGCGTCCGCCAGAACCACTCGTGGTGTCAGGGCGGCCTCTTCTCCCTGGATTGCCGAGGGGCGGTCGTTCTGTTGCTCAGGCATGGTGCCCCCACTCGGCGGTGGGATAGGCGGGCTGGAAGTGGCTGGTCTTCCTCTTGGTCGTGCCCTGCTGTTCGGAGGTGGTCCGGCCCTCCTGCCCCACAGGCGATTCCCGCCTGCCTGGATAGGTGACCTGGGGGAGGGGTTGGGTATCGAACCCTCCGGTTGAATCTACCCGCTGCCAGTGGTAATTGCCGGTAACCACCCCCCAGATGACCAGGCACTCACCGTCCCGGGGGATGAAATCGGGATAGGAGGGGTTCTCGGCGTGGAGGATGGTGTGTCCGTCCTGCCGGACCAGGCGTTTGACCAGCATTTCGTCATCGAGGATGGCGATGACGATATCGTCCTGGCGAGGCTCCAGGGATCTGTCCACCACCAGGAGATCCCCGTCGAAGATGCCGGCCCCGGTCATGGACTCGCCTGCTACGTGGATGATGTAGGTGGAACTGGGGTGGATGATGACGTTCTGGTCGAAGCTGAAATCCCCGTTGAAATAGTCCTGCGCCACCGAGGGAAAGCCGGCATGGACGGCTTCAAGGGCCACGGGTACCGGGATGGGGCGGCCGCCGAAGGAGGACAGGGCGTCGACCTTACAGGCCCCTGCAAGTAGCGTGTTCGACAGGCGGGACGGGCTGGATGACCTGGACATGAACGCACCTCGACTCATATGCAATCGAACAAATGTTCGACTCTATTATGTGTCGAGATGGGGGGCCGCGTCAATGTGGCGAGTCGGATGGGGAGGTGTCCTTCCTGCCGTCGGACCGCGCGGAGGAGAGGGACTGCTCGTTCTAGTCCTGCTCGATGTGGTACTTGGGCAGGGTGATTTCGAAATCGACCCCTCTCGGGTCATCCACCACCTGCACCTGACCGCCGTGGAGCTGGGCCGCCCACCGCGCGATGGAAAGACCCAGGCCGGTTCCTCCTGATTCGGTTCCCGGGCCTGCCTTCCCCTTGACGAACCGTCGGAAGATGTCTGTGCGGGCCTCGGGTGGTATCTGTGATCCGAAGTTGATCACGTTGGCTACCACGTTCCCGTTCTCGCGATCTTCATGGGCCTGCACCAGGACGGTGGTCCCGTCAGCCGAGTGCTTCAGGGCGTTCGATATGATGTTGGTGAAGAGCTGGCGGAGTCGGTCCTGGTCTCCTTCCATGGTGATTCCCTCTTCCAAATCCACCTGGATGTCGTGGGCGTGCCCGGCATCGGCGATGATCAGAGGCTCAACGGTCTCATCGATGAAATCGGCAAAGTCGAAGTTCTCGATTTGCAGGCTGGCCGCCCCGGCCTCCATCCGTGAGAGGTCAAGAAGGAAGGCGATCAGATCGGAAAGGCGGTGGGCCTGGTCCAGGATTCCTTCCAGGTTGGCCGGTGTCGGCTCGGTCACCCCGTCCGCCATGTTCTCCACCATGGCCTGAAGTGCCGAGACCGGGGTCCGGAGCTCATGGCTGACATTTGCCACCATGTCCCGTCGCATCTGGTCGGCATGCTGGAGTTCCTCGGCCATCTCGTTGAAGGATACGGCCAGAAGCCCAACCTCGTCACGACTGGAGGCGCTGGCATGGACCCGGACCGTGTAGTCGCCGGCGGCCATGGCTTCGGCCGCGTCCCGCATCTGCCGCAAGGGGGCCGTCAGCCCGCGGGAGAAGAAGTAGGTGATGCCCAGCGCCACAATCAGGGTCAGGGGCATGGCAATCCATCCGCTCCACTTCATCTTGAGCAGGAACCAGGCCATGACGAAGGCGATGGCGGTCGAAATGATGATCAGGACGCTCAGTTCCACCTTCAATGAGGCGAAACTGCCGATGGGGCGCTCGCGGTCAACCCTGTCCCGCAGCGATGAACCGGTACGCCGGGTCTTCCTGTCTGTCATACCTGCTCCCTTACATGCGTGGACCCGGGCCATCCCGCTCGGGGACCCGGGTCCACAGCTTCCAGTTACCGTCTCACAGCATATACCGCGGCTAGTCCTTCTGGCCATCCTCCGGCGGCTCGAAGGCGTAGCCCACTCCGTGTACGGTGCGGATCATCTGGGATCCCAGCTTGTGGCGGAGGGCCTTGACGTGGGAATCCACGGTCCTGGTGCCGGAGGCATCGACCCAGTCCCAGACCTCTTCCAGGAGCTTCTCCCTGGTCAGGACGGACTTGGGCTTACGGGCCAAGGTGGCCAGGAGGTCGAATTCGGTCGGGGTCAGGTGGACCTGCTCCCCGTCGAGGTTGACGATGCGTTGTGCCGGATCGATGACCAGGCTGCCGAAGTCCAGGACCTTCTCGTTCTCGGAGTTCTTGGCGATGACCTTGGCCCGCTCGACCCGACGCAGGAGGGCCTTGCAGCGGGCGATCAGCTCGCGCATGGAGAAAGGCTTGGTCATGTAATCATCGGCCCCGGCGCCCAGACCGATGACCTTGTCCGCTTCGTCATCACGGGCGGTCAGAATCAGGACCGGGACCGGACGCTCGGCCACGATTCGTTTGGTGGCCTCCAGGCCATCCATGATCGGCAGCATGATGTCCATGATGACCAGGTCGGGTTTGATCTGCGAAGCCGCCTGGACGGCACTGGCCCCATCAGAGGCAACACGGGCGGTCCATCCTTCGGCGGTGATGCGCTGGGCGATGGCCGTGGCCAGGGTCGGCTCATCCTCGACCACCAGGATGGTGCTGGGCGTTGTGTAGCGGCTTGTGTTTCTGATCATGCCTACCTCTGTTTTCGGTCTCTTGTATTCCACAAGGCGGATACCCGCTCCTATCGAGGCGGTCCCGGTTCTTCCTTCATCACGCGTACTTACAAGGATAGTCGCACCAGGGCATTGGGGAAGCCTCTGCCTGGGCGAATACTGTGCAGGCCCCGCACCTTCCGCAGATTCCTGCCAACCACAGGAAGAGCCGATATGCCATGCCCGCAAGTCCACGCCAAATGACAATATTACATGGTACTTTATAGACTCGTCCTGGAGGATACATGGGTTACAGCGTCGGTGATATGGTCGTCTATCCGCGTCATGGAGCCGCCAGGGTCGATGCCATCACCGAACGGACGGTCAAGGGCATCACCCGGGAGTACCTCCAGCTCACCGTCCTCTCCTCAGATGGCCTGGTCATCAACGTTCCCATCGATAACGCCAAGAAGGTCGGCGTCAGGGACATTGTCGACGCCAAGGAAGTGGCCAAGGTCTTCGAGATCCTTCGCACACCAGTCGTTGAGGAAAAGGAGATGAACTGGTCGCGCCGTTACAAGCTGAACGTCGAGAAGATCGCCACCGGTGAGGTCAACAAGATCGCCGAAGTGGTACGTGACCTCTCCCAGCGTGATGTGGACGAGCACGGGCTTTCCGCAGGAGAGAAGCGGATGCTGATCAAGGCCAGGAAGATTCTTACCTCCGAGATAGCCCTTTCCGAGAAGCTTGATGAGGATGAGGCCCAGCGTCTTCTCGACGTCAACCTGGGCTATGCACAACCCCAGCCTGGCGACGAGAAGCACCATAGCAAGTCCCCCAAGGAGCCTGCATCTCAGACCCTGGCACGGGTGGCCGAGGAGGCCAGCAAGGCCAAGGCTAAGGCCAAGACGAAGCGGTAACCGCCATGCCGTCCGCAGGGGAGGACCCGGATCGGATGATTCCGGATGTATCGACCGGCATAGGTTTCGATGCCCACAGGTTCGCCGATTCCGGCGAAAGACGCCCCCTATGGCTGGCCTGCCTGCAGTGGGATGATGGCACGCCGGGCATTGCGGGTGACTCCGATGGTGACGTTGCCGTCCATGCGCTGATCGATGCCATGCTGTCGGCATCACACCTGGGCGATATCGGTTCTCATTTCGGTCAGGGTCCGCAATCCAAAGGCGCAGGCATGCATGGTGCCGAAATGCTGCGCTGGACGGCCGATCTTCTCCGCGAACATGGTTGGTCCCTGATAAATGCCTCGGTGGTCGTGGTTGCTCGCGCCCCGCGCCTGTCCGCGCGCCGTGACCAGGCCCAGGAGTCCATGAGCCAGGCTCTGGGGGCGCCGGTTTCCCTGACGGCCACCACGACGGACGGACTGGGATTCACCGGTAGCGGTGAAGGGGTCGCTGCCATGGCGACCGCCTTGGTGCGCCGCCGAGAGGCGGTCTGATTCCCTGTTCCGAACGCTCGGGAAGATTCCTGCGCTGGTGTTGATCGGATTCGTGTGCCTTGCCCTTAGCGGCTGATGGCTTCCCACCCCTTGCCCAGGGCCCAGAAGAGGGTGGAAATGGTCACGATGATGAAGCTGGGTGGAGCCGGGAACATGGCCGAGAGAACCAGGCCGCCCCAGATCGATACCAGGCAGATAAGCCCCGAGAGCAGCATGGACCTGAGAGGCGATGCGGCGAAGATGTTGGCGGTGGCGGCGGGGGTGATGACCAGCGCAAAAATCAGCAGGGTCCCGACCGCAGGGACCGCAATGGTGATGACTCCGGCCATGATGGCCATGAAGACCAGGTTCATGAGCCCAATCGGTACCCCCCTGGCCTGGGCCACCTGCTCGTCCAGGGAGCTGAAGAGGAGGGGTCTGTAGATCACGGCCAGGACGGCGAGAAGGACCAGGTCGAATATCAGGAAACCGATGACCTGGCCCTTGGTGATGGTCAGGATGGATCCGAAGAGGATGGACTGCATCTGTTGTGAGGCCGAGCTGGACATTCTGGCGAAGAAGAGTCCCAGGCCTGTGGCGAAGGCCAGGACGGTACCGGTGGCAATCTCGCGTTGGGAGGCTTTTTTGCCCAGGGCCCCGATGACCAGGGCACCGCCGAGGGCGAAGAGTCCAAGCCCGGCGGAGACGGGAATTCCAAGGAGCACGGCTCCAGTGGCGCCTGGAAGGCCGATATGGGCCAGGGCGTGGGCCGCGAAGGTGGAATGACGTGCGATGGTGAAGTATCCCATGGCCCCTGCGGCGATGGAGATGAAGAGCCCGGCCATAAAAGCGTGGACCATGAAGGGCGCCGTCAGGGTGTCCATCCAATGCGGGTCGATGATGCTCATGTTCATGAAACTCCTCCCTGTCTCAGTCCTGCTGGTTTGCGGTCGGATTTTCGTATGCTTCCCCGGCCTCGGGGTGCCGGGGGTGGAGGTCGACCATTTCGGTTGTCTTGAACCGGTCATGTGCCACCCCGTCTGATACATCCGTATCCGGGGCCACGAACATGTCACCCTGGGGTGTGGTGACCACCTCCACCTTGGTCCCGTAGAGGTGGGTCAGGAGGTCCGAGTCCAAAACATCGTCCATTGGGGCGTAGTGGGGATGCCCATCGAGTAGGTAGACGGCTCCGGTCAGGATGGGCAGAAGCATGTTCAGATCATGGGCCACCACCTGGATGGTCATGCCGAGTTGTCGGTTGAGTTGAGCCAGGAGGTGCACGGTGGCCCTTTGGCTTGCCAGATCGAGGTTGGCCAAGGGCTCGTCCAACATGAGGAGTTTGGGGTTGCAGACCAGCGCCTGGGCGATGGCCACGCGCTGTCGCAATCCGCCCGACAATTGGGAGAGACGGGCGTGGGCCCTGTCCTCCACTCCGACGAAGCGCATGGCCCTGGCTGCACGTTCCTTGTCCTGCCTGTTTACCGGGTGGATGCCGAAACGGGTCCCCGTCAGTCCCAGGAGTACGGATTGCTCGGCGGTGAGGTTGGAATCGATGTCAGAGGTGTAGCTCTGGGGGACGTACCCGATTCGGTCGTTGGCCTGCCCTGCCGGTTGCCCGAGAACCTCGACCCTGCCGTTCGAAAGGGGGAGGAGGCCCAGCTCGGTCTTCATCATCGTGGTCTTGCCGGTTCCATTGGTGCCCACGATGGCGGTCACCGAGCCGCCGGGTATGGAAAAGGTGCCATCCGACCAGATCAGTCTGCCCGAGCGCTCGACGGAGGCGTGGTCAAAACGGATGCAGACATCATCGCTCGCGGGTTTGCGCATATCTTCCTCCCTGGCATGCTGTCTCCGACCGGTTGTTCGAATCGTGATGGACGATCGAAGCTTAATGAGCATTGTTCTCATTATGGATGCCGTCCGGGACTTTGCCTCATCCGAATTCAGAAGGCATGACCGAGGCGCCGATAAATCGTCCGGCGACGAAGGTTAGGTGGGCCGGACGGGTGCGATTCGAATTCCGATAGTGCACTGTGGTGCCCGCTTTATGGAAGTGCCGAAAGGCAGGTGGGGGCAGGGTACTAGGCTGGTCCTCCATACACCAGGCGGTCCAAGGCCGCCCTGTGGAATCGGAACCCCTGACCCATGTGGAGGAAGGGGCTGGACACGAGAGGGAGTCGGGCTTTGACGGCGTTGAGACTGGATGGTAAGGCGGCGGCCGCACAGGTCAAGGAGGACCTGCGTCAGCGGGTGGAACGTCTGGCGGCCCAAGGGTCGCGTCCAGGCCTGGGAACCATCCTGGTGGGGGACGACCCTGGCTCGGTGAAGTACGTCGAAGGTAAACACAAGGACTGCCAGGAAGTGGGCATAAGGTCCATCCGGGTGGACCTGCCGGGAGATGCCGGCTTCGATCGGATTGTTGAGGCGGTGCGCTCGCTGAATGCGAATCCCGACTGCACCGGTTACATCGTGCAGCTTCCCCTGCCTAAGGGGGTGGACCCAACCGCCATCATCGAAGAGATCGATCCGGGCAAGGATGCCGATGGGATGCACCCGTACAACCTCGGACAGCTCGTACTGCACACTGATGGGAAGGTGAATACCCCCCTCCCGTGCACCCCGCGCGGGATACTCTGGCTCCTCGACCACCATGGGATCGATCTGAACGGCAAGGAGGTCTGTGTGCTGGGTAGGGGGCTGACCGTGGGCCGCACAGTGGGCCTGATGCTGACCAACAGGTCCATCAACGCCACCGTCACCCTTTGCCATACCGGTACTGCTGATCCCGGCTCGGCCATGCGTCGGGCCGACCTTATCATCGCGGCGGTGGGTCAGGCCGGCTTCGTCAAACCGGCAGACGTGAAGCCGGGGGCGGTCCTGGTCGATGTGGGCGTCTCGCGGGTTTGGGACGAGGACCAGGGGAGATGGAGGATCAAGGGGGACGTCGATCCGGCCGCCCGTGAGGTCTGCTCCGCATACACCCCCAACCCCGGTGGTATAGGGCCCATGACGCGTGCCATGCTCCTGGCGAATGTGGTCGATGCGGCCGAGCGGGAAGTGCGTATGAGGCCGACCGGAAAGCCCCAGCGCGACACGCCCGGCAGTTTGCGGTGAAAATGACCTTGGTCCCGCCTAGTATGGATTTTGTTCGTGTGTGATTATGCGAACGCTATAACTTAAAACGGAAAAACAACCCACTATACAAGAAACAACTCAATTAATGGCAGAGAACAAGAAGGAAGTTCCCCAGGTCGCTATCAACGATATCGGCACTGAGGAAGACTTCATCAAGGCAGTCGATTCCACCATCAAGAACTTCGAGGACGGGGATCTGGTCGAGGGCACGGTCGTCAAGATCGATCACGACGAGGTTCTGCTGGACATCGGCTACAAGACCGAGGGCGTCATCCCCTCACGTGAGCTTTCCATCAAGAAGGACGTCGATCCCGACGATGTGGTCCAGGTTGGTGACACGATCGAGGCACTGGTCGTCACCAAGGAGGACAAGGAAGGCCGTCTGATCCTCTCCAAGAAGCGTGCACAGTATGAGCGCGCCTGGGGCGACATCGAGAAGATCAAGGATGCCGACGGAATCGTCGAAGGTACCGTCATCGAGGCCGTCAAGGGTGGTCTCATCGTCGATATCGGTCTTCGTGGCTTCCTGCCCGCCTCCCTGGTTGAAATGCGCCGTGTGCGCGACCTCTCTCCCTACATCGGGCAGAAGATCAAGGCCAAGATCCTGGAGCTGGACAAGAACCGCAACAATGTGGTCCTTTCCCGCCGCCAGTATCTGGAGGAGACCCAGTCCGAGGTCCGCGAGACCTTCATGGCCCAGCTCAAGAAGGGGCAGATTCGCGAGGGCACGGTCAGCTCCATCGTCAACTTCGGCGCCTTCGTCGATCTGGGTGGTGTGGACGGACTGATTCACGTCTCCGAACTCTCCTGGAAGCACATCGACCACCCCAGCGAGGTCGTCAAGGTGGGCGACAAGGTCACCGTCGAGGTCCTGGATGTCGATATGGATCGCGAGCGCATCTCCCTCTCCCTCAAGGCCACCCAGGAAGATCCCTGGCAGCGCTTCGCCCGGACCCATGTGCCCGGACAGATCGTCAAGGGCAAGGTCACCAAGATTGTGCAGTTCGGTGTCTTCGTTTCCGTCGAGGACGGCATCGAGGGTCTCGTGCACATTTCCGAGCTGGCCAACCGCCACGTGGAGAACCCGGAGACCGTCGTCAAGCAGGGCGAGGAGATCTTCGTCAAGGTCATCGACGTCGACCTGGATCGCCGCCGCATCTCCCTGTCGCTCAAGCAGGCCGACGATTCCGTCGATCCCTCCTCCGAGGACTTCGATCCGGCAATCTACGGTATGCCCGCCGAGTACGACGAAGAGGGCAACTACAAGTATCCCGAGGGCTTCGATCCGGAGACCAACGAGTGGATCGCCGGTTACGAGAAGCAGCGCGAGGAGTGGGAAGCCCAGTATGCCGCTGCCCACGACCTTTGGGAGCAGCACAAGGCCTTCGTCGCCAAGGAGCTGGAGAATGCCGAGGCTTCTGCGGCCGAGGACAGCAAGTCCACTCCCGCCCCCGCTGCCGCCAATGGCCACGGTGGCAACCACCAGGGTGCCGAAGAGGCCACCAACTACACCTCGGAGACCAATTCCGAGGGCACCCTGGCCTCCGACGACCAGCTTGCCGCCCTGCGCGAGCAGCTCCTCAAGGAGAAGAAGTGACACCATCCGTTCCTTGGGCCGCAAGGTCTGAATGAACGATAGTGGTTGAGAAAGGTCCGGCCCACGGCCGGACCTTTCTGTATGCGTGTAAACCTATGCGGCGGCAGTGCGATGCGACCGCCTTCGATTCCGGGCGGTATCCTTGAACCGGTTCGACCATATGAGGAGGAGTCCGGATGATACGGGTGGGGCTGACCGGCGGTATCGCCGCAGGTAAGAGCACGGTCGCGGCCCGCCTTGCCTACGACGGGGCCAAGGTCGTCGACTATGACCGTCTGACGCATCAGGTACTCGGTCCCGGTGGGGCAGGGGTGGACCCGGTCCTGGATCGGTTCGGAAGGGACTGCGCCGATGCCGAAGGAGGGGTTGACCGGTCGGTCCTGGCCGCCAAGGTCTTCGGAGGTTCCGGGAAGGATCAGGCCAGGCACGACTTGGATGCCATCGTGCATCCCCTGGTCTATGACCTGGCGGGTCAGGTCGAGGAACCATGGTTGCACCGCCCACTCGTGGTGGTGCATGATGTGCCCCTTCTCGCCGAGGTCGGCGACTCCATTCCCTTTGCCTTTGACCATGTTATCGCCGTGGAGGCGCCTGATGAACTGCGGATTGCGCGCATGGTGAATGGACGGCATATGACCCGTGCGGAAGCTGTTGCCCGTATTGGTTCGCAGACTTCACAGGAGACCAGACGCCACATGGCCGACCTGATTGTGGATGGGTCGGAGCCCATCGAACAGATGTTCGAGTTTATTGATAGGGTGTATGTACGGCTTCGGTCCGAGCAGGACCGTTCCCGTTGACCTTCCGCCCGGCGGGCCGGTTAGGAATTCCGAAGGAGATTCATGGGTTTCAACATTGAGCGCATCAACAAGCCTTTCGTGGTCAAATCCCCCTACAAGCCTTCGGGGGACCAGCCTGAGGCCATCAATCAGCTGGCCGCCAGGATCGAGAACGGCGAGAACGATGTGGTGTTGATGGGCGCCACAGGTACAGGAAAGACAGCCACCACAGCCTGGCTGATCGAGCGTCTTCAGCGTCCCACCCTGATTCTTGAACCCAACAAGACCCTGGCCGCCCAGCTTTGTGCGGAGTTCCGTGAACTCATGCCCGACAACGCGGTCTCGTACTTCGTTTCCTACTACGACTACTTCCAGCCCGAGGCCTACATACCCCAGACCGATACCTTCATCGAGAAGGACTCAAACATCAACGAAGACGTTGAACGGTTGCGCCATGAGGCGACGGCCAACCTCCTGACCAGGCGGGATTGCGTGGTCGTGGCCACGGTCTCCTGCATATACGGTCTGGGTACTCCCGAGGAGTATGCGGGCATGATGCTCTTCCTTCACGAGGGGGACCAAATCAACCGCGATGACCTCCTGCGCGAGTTTGTCGGCATGCAGTACAAGCGCAACGACATCGCCTTCACCCGTGGCACCTTCCGTGTCAGGGGAGACACCGTCGAAATCATCCCTGTCTATGAGGAACTGGCCATACGCATCGAGTTCTTCGGCGACGAGATTGACCGTATCTCCACCCTCCACCCGCTGACCGGCGACGAGATCGCCCATGAAACCTCGGTTCATATCTTCCCGGCCACCCACTATGTAGCAGGACCGGAGCGGATGGCACGTGCCCTGAAGGGAATCAAGGAGGAAATGGATTGGCGAGTGGGGGAGTTCCGCAAGCAGGGCAAGGAGCTTGAGGCCCAGCGACTGACCATGCGTACAACCTATGATCTGGAGATGCTGTCCCAGGTCGGTGTATGCGCCGGGGTGGAGAATTACTCCCGCCACTTCGAAGGGCGTGAACCAGGGTCGGCCCCTCATACGCTGTTGGACTTCTTCCCTGACGACTTCCTCTTGGTCATCGACGAATCACACGTCACTGTTCCTCAGATCGGAGGCATGTACGAGGGGGATGCCAGCAGGAAGCGTACCCTGGTCGAGCATGGATTCCGGCTTCCCTCGGCCATGGATAACCGTCCGCTCAAGTGGCCTGAATTCCAAGGGAAAATCGGCCAGACCGTCTACCTCTCGGCAACGCCCGGTGATTACGAGGTCGGATTATCCGATGGGGTGGTGGAGCAGGTCATCCGTCCGACGGGACTCCTGGATCCGGAGATCGAAGTCAGACCGGTCAAGGGACAGGTGGACGACCTTCTGGATGAGATCAAGGCACGAGTGTCCAAAAACGAACGCGTCCTGGTCACCACCCTGACCAAGAAGATGGCGGAGGACCTGACCGATTATCTTCTTGAACGTGACATCAAGGTGGAGTATCTCCATTCGGATGTGGATACACTCCGCCGTGTCGAGCTCCTGCGTGAGCTGCGCGAGGGGAAGATCGACGTGCTTGTCGGCATCAATCTTCTACGCGAGGGACTGGATCTGCCCGAGGTCTCCCTTGTCGCCATCCTGGATGCCGACAAGGAGGGCTTCCTTCGTTCTTACCGTTCTCTGATTCAGACAATCGGTCGAGCGGCCAGGAACGTCTCGGGCAAGGTCATCATGTACGCAGACGAAACGACCGAATCCATGGAGCAGGCCATCAGTGAGACCAATCGCCGAAGGGCCAAGCAGATCGCCTACAACAAGGAGCACGGGGTCGATCCCAAGCCGTTGCTCAAGAAGATCAGTGATGTCAATGACATGCTGGCCAAGGAGGACGTGGATACCCAAACCCTCCTGGAGGGCGGGTACCGGAACGCCAACAAGGCCGGGAACTCCCACCTGGGTGTGCCCATGTATGACAAGGAGGAGTCCGACAAGCGCCACCAGGAGATCCTCTCGGCTGGTCTGCCCGCCCAGGACCTGGCCGACCTGATACGCCAACTCAGTGACCAGATGCATACGGCTGCCCAGCAGCTCCAGTTCGAGCTGGCAGCGCGACTCCGAGATGAGATCAAGGATCTGAAGAAGGAACTGCGTCAGATGACCGAGGCCAGCAAGTAGTCCTCTCGGCTCAGCTTCGGAAGGGGCTGGAGCCGGGTATGCGGGTCTCGGTCCGGAGGCCGGGTCTCCTGTCTTCTTTGCCCACTAGACTCGGTCATTATGACCGAGACCCCTATGCCCTTCATGGTGGCGACCCTGGCTGTTCTGGCCGTCTTCTTCGCTGTCGACATTTTGGTCATCGGCCGCAGGCCTCACGTTCCATCAACCTCCGAGTGCCTCCGCCATATAGCGTTCTTCGTAGCCATGGCCCTGATTTTCGGAGGTCTGGTCTGGTGGGTGTCAGGGTCGGGGCCGGCCATTGAGTTCTATTCAGGATGGTTGACCGAGTACTCGCTGAGTATCGACAATCTTTTCGTTTTCGTTATCATCATGGGTAATTTCGCCGTTCCCAAGGACCTGCAGAAGTATGTGCTGAGCATCGGCATCACCATTGCCCTGGTCCTGCGCGGCATCTTCATCCTGGCGGGAACGGCATTGATCACCCGCTTCACCTGGGTCTTCTTCATCTTCGGCGGCTTTCTTCTGTACACGGCCTGGTCCATGGTCTCGGGCAAGGACAAGGAAGAAGAGGAGTATCGCGAAAATGGCCTGATCAGGGCCCTGCGCAAGGTCATCCCCATCACCGACGAGTATGAAGGAGAGCACCTGCGCGTGACCAGGAACGGGACTCGGTTCTTCACTCCGCTTCTGGTCGTCTTCCTGGCCATTGGCACCACGGATGTCATGTTCGCCTTCGACTCCATCCCCGCCATCTTCGGACTGACCAAGGACCCCTTCATCGTCTTCACGTCCAATGTCTTTGCGCTTCTCGGGTTGCAGCAGCTTTACTTCCTTCTCGGCTCCCTCCTGGACAAGCTGGTCTACCTGCCCTACGGTCTGGCCGTGGTCCTGGCCTTTATCGGGGTGAAGCTGATTATGGAGGCGCTCCACGGCAACACCCTGCCTTTCATCAACGGTGGCGGTCCACTGGAGGCCGTTCCCGAGGTCCCCACCTGGCTGTCCCTCCTGGTCATCGTCCTGGCCATAGGCATAGCCGCTGTAGCCAGTCTGCTCAAGGCGCGAGGGCAAAAGGGGCATGGGTTAGATGACGTTTCAAAATCAAACTCCAGGTAAATGGGAGACAGGCTGTTAGCGCTAACGGAAACGACTGGTCCTTATCCTGCGGACACTGTAGAATAGGCATGTAATTCAATGAAAGGGGTCCCTTGCGGACTCCATACAAGACCTATGAATAGGCAGGCATTAGATGCGCAAAGCCAAGATTGTGGACACTATCGGACCGGCTTCGGAGTCTCTGGAGAACCTCACCAAGCTCGTTGAGGCGGGTATGGATGTCGCCAGGCTGAACCGTTCGCACGGCACCCCCGAGGACCATCTCAAGGTCTACAACAACGTGCGCCAGGCCAGCAAGGAGACAGGGCGCAACGTAGCAGTCCTGGTTGATCTCCAGGGCCCCAAGATTCGTTGTGGCTGGTTCAAGAAGAACGAGCAGGGCGAGGACAAGGTCCAGCTCAAGAACGGTCAGGAATTCATCATCACCACCGACGATGTCGAGGGTGACGAGCACATGACCTCCACCACCTTCAAGGGACTGCCCGGTGACTGCCACCCCGGCGACCCCATCCTGATCGACGACGGCAAGGTCCGCCTGGAGGTCACCAAGGTCGAGGGCAACAAGGTATACACCAAGGTCATCGTGGCCGGCCCCGTCTCCTCCCACAAGGGCATCAACCTGCCGGGCGTGGCCGTCAGCCTGCCTGCGCTGACCGAGAAGGATGAGGACGATCTGCGGTGGGGCATCCGCACCGGTGCCGACATCATCGCCATGTCCTTCGTCCGCTTTGCAAGCGATATCGATCGTGCGCATGAGATCATGGACGAAGAGGGACGTCGTATCCCGATCGTGGCCAAGATCGAGAAGCCCCAGGCTGTCGATAATCTGGAAGACATCGTCAAGGTCTTCGATGGCATCATGGTCGCCCGCGGCGATATGGCCGTCGAGATGCCTTTCGAGGAGGTCCCCCTGGTCACCAAGCGCTGCATCGAGCTGGCACGTCAGTACGCCAAGCCGGTCATCGTGGCCACCGAGGTCCTGGGATCCATGGTTCACTCCCCGGTTCCGAGCCGTGCAGAGGCCTCTGACTGCGCCAACGCCGTCCTGGATGGCGCTGATGCGACCATGACCTCCAACGAGACCGCTGTCGGAGACTATCCCGACACCACGGTCACCACCATGTCCAGGATTTCCGGCTACGCCACCACCCATGGCTTCGACAGGATCCCCAGCCTGCAGAACTTCGACATGTCCAATTCCGGTGCAGTCTCCTCGGCTGCCGTGGACCTGGCCGATAAGCTCAACGCCAAGGCCATCGTCGCCTTCACCCAGACCGGCAACACGGTTCACAGGATCTCCCGTGAGCGTCCTGCGGCCCCGATCTATGGCCTGACCACCAACGAGCACACCTTCCACTGGCTGGCCCTGAGCTGGGGCACCGAGGCCTTCCTCTGCGAGGACGACTACCATGACTTCACCAGGGTCAACCTGATGAAGTACGTCGACAAGGCGCTCAAGGATGCCGGTAAGGTCGAGGACGGCGATCAGCTGGTTGTGCTCAGCTGCGCCCAGGGTGAGCACGAACCCGGCAACACCGACTCGATTTATGTCCACACGGTGGGTGAGACCGAGTGATTCAGTTCTGAATACACTAAGTGCCCGGTTTTCCCGAGAGGGGACCGGGCACTTTCGTATGATTATCGCTTGATTGATCTTGCCTGACCGTCAGTGCAGATCCGAGAGACCGATTTTGGCCCTGAGCACTGCGATGGTGGTCTTGGCATCCAAGATCGTTCCGGCAATGACCATGTCGTAGGCTTCGTCGATGGTAAACAGCCGCACGTCCTGATGAGGTGTTTCCGGAGCCAGGCTGGCCGGGGCGACAGGAGTGAGTCCCTCCGCGTAGAAGAGGGTGGTGTGCTGGGTGGAGAAGCTGGGTGTATTGATGAAGCGTGCGAACTGGTTATAGGAGGTGGCTACGTAACCGGCCTCTTCCCTGAGGCGTCTGGTTGCGACATCGATTGGAGCCTCCTTGTCGTTCAGAGGGTGTCCTGCCGGCAGTTCAAGTGTCCACCGGTGTGTGGGGAGCCTGTACTGCTCAACCAGGGGAATCCGACCATCATCGGTGATGGCGAGAACGGCTATGGTGTCACCGTTCTTCTCGCTGACGATGCTCCTGTCGAACTGCTCATTGTCGCTGGAGGCATAGGTGACCTTGTCGACGCTGAAATAGTGGCTGTCCATTATCTGCTTGCGTGACTTCTCTTCGACAGGGGATGGACGCCACGGATCGAACCGCCTATAGATCTGGCTGGTCATCATGCTCTCCTTTGATAGATGAAAGGGATACGTTCCCTCCTTTTGTATTGTAAGGCTGAATCAACACGAAAGCACTTGCTTCGTCTCTAAAGTATGCTAAATTCACTGTGGTATGGAAAGCCCCCGTATCCCAATTGGTAGAGGAAACGGCCTCAAAATCCGTGCAGTGTGAGTTCGAGTCTCACCGGGGGCACGATAAAATGAGCCCCGTGCTCTTGACATCCACTTGGATGGGGAGCGCGGAACATGATGAAATGAGGTTTGAAAGTGGCTTCGGATATTGCGGACCGCGACGATTCCCCCAAGGGGCGCACAGTAGTCGTGGCTGAGGATGAGGCTTTGATCAGGCTCGATACCGTTGAAGCACTTGAAGATGCAGGATACGACGTGGTTGGGCAGGCTGCCAGCGGGCAGGAAGCCATCGACCTTACCCGTGAGCTGCGCCCGGATGTGGTGGTCATGGACGTCAAGATGCCCGGCACCGATGGCATTACTGCAGCCACCGAAATTGCCGAGGAGAACCTTGCACCGGTGGTCATGCTGACGGCTTTCTCGCAGCAGAACCTGGTGGAAAAGGCTGCTGATGCAGGGGCCATGGCCTACGTGGTCAAACCGTTCGCCCCCGAGAAGCTTCTTCCTGCCCTTGAGGTGGCCATTTCACGCTTTGACCAGATCAACACGCTCAAGGATGAGGTCACGGACATGAAGGCCCGGTTCGAGGCCCGCAAGCGGGTGGACAGGGCCAAGGGCCTCCTGATGGAGAATATGGGGCTGACCGAGTCCGAGGCATTCCGCTGGATTCAGAAGACCTCGATGGATCGCCGTCTGACCATGCAGGAGGTTGCAGACGCGGTGATTTCCCAGGTCCAGGGCTCAGACAACTAAGCGGCGCGTGATGGAAGAGGCCAAGACCCAAAACGGTGCAAGCGGCAAGCTTCTGGTCGTGGACGGTCATTCTTTGGCCTTCAGGGCTTTTTACGCCCTTCCTGTCGAGAGCTTCACCACCACGACCGGCCAGCCGACCAATGCGGTCTGGGGCTTTGCCACCATGCTCGCCGATATCATCGCCAAGGAGAAGCCCACCCATATGGGAGTCGCCTTCGATGTCAAGGGCGGCACCTTCCGCAACAAACTCATGCCCGATTACAAGGGCACCCGTGAGGCTGCGCCTGAGGATCTCCTTTCCCAGCTGCCCCTGGTGGAGGACCTTCTTGAGGGTCTCGGCATCACCTACATCGTCAAACCCGGGTACGAAGGTGATGATGTCATCGGCACCCTGGCCACCATGGGAGAGGCCGCGGGCTTCGACACGTTGGTCCTCTCCGGCGACAGGGATGCCTTCCAGCTGGTGAGCGACAAGGTGACGGTCCTGTACCCCGGGCACCATTTCAAGAACCTCAAGCACATGACCCCGCAGGCCATCGTCGACAAGTACAAGGTGACCCCCAGCCAGTATCCGGATCTGGCGGCCATGCGCGGTGAGGGAGCGGACAATATCCCGGGTGTGCCCGGAGTCGGTGACGGATTCGCGGCCAAGTGGATCAACACTTACGGCAGCCTGGAGAACATCCTCGATCACGCTGAGGAGATAGGCGGCAAGAAGGGGCAGGCCCTGGCAGAATGCAGGGACCAGGTCATGCTGAACAGGAAGGTCAACGCCCTGGTGCGTGACCTGGATCTGGGGGTCACGGTCAAGGACCTCGCCTTCGGAACCATCCACACCGATAAGGTGGTGCCGATTTTCGACAAGCTGCAGTTCAGCCCCACCACACGCAAGAAGATTCTTCGTGGAT
Organism: Bifidobacterium sp. M0307; assembly: GCF_016100445.1. NCBI lineage: Bacteria > Bacillati > Actinomycetota > Actinomycetes > Bifidobacteriales > Bifidobacteriaceae > Bifidobacterium > Bifidobacterium sp. M0307. The sequence goes on along the minus strand of NZ_JACFSL010000001.1, from coordinate 817,134 downwards.
TCAATACGGTGGAGGATTACGACTACTCGTCGGCCTCGGCCGTGGCAGGCGGAGAGGACCAAGTGGTCTTCAAGGAGCCCGTTTCGGACACGGTCGATGATCCGAAGGCCCTGGAAGAATGGGCCGACAAGCATCTGCCTGACAAGGAAGGGTCGATTCGCTCGGCCCAACAGGTCAACGACATGGCAGATACCCTTAGCCGGGATGTGGACACCAGGCAGTCGGCCGACAGGGATACGGAATGCGCCGAGGCCATGAAGGATCACTGGGTCCTGTATGCCAGAGGCGCCTCCAATCATGGTGACTACAACCTTCAGGAACTTTCCATCCTGTCGATCGACGGCCATGGAATCGCCTTCGCAGCCGATGACCTGGATACCGGTATGGTGAAGGCCATCCAGGGATTGCTGGATGCTCGCGTAGGTTCATGCGTCGTGCACGGATACAAGGAGCACCTGCATTTCCTGGGAAGTCGGAACCTGCATGTTCCCATGCCACTCTTCGATACCAAACTGGCCGGGTATCTGGCCGAGCCGGATTTCCACGCCGATGATGTGGAGGGGGCTGCGGCCCACTTCCTGGGCATCCCCATCGAAAAGGAACCTGAGGCGACCCAGGGCAGTCTCTCCCTTGACGGGTCACCCGAAGAGGACAAGGAGAGCCGAGGGTCCAGGATTCTTCGTCAGGCGCAGTATGTGATGATGCTGGCCGACCGGCTCCAATCACTCATTGATGAGCGTCATCAGTATGGCCTGCTCCGTACCATTGAGCTGCCCACCTCCAGGGTCCTTGCGGATATGGAGACCGAGGGGGCCAAGGTGGATGATGCCCGCCTCAAGGCCATGCATGACCAGTTCTCAGCGGAGGCCAGACAGGCCCAGGACATTGCCTGGCAGCGTGCCGGTACACAAGTCAACCTTCAGAGCCCCAAGCAGCTGCAGAAAGTCCTCTTCGAGGATATGGGCCTGGCTCCCTCCCATAGGACGAAGACCGGCTCCTATTCCACCAACGTTGCGGTCCTTCAGGACCTTTACATCAAGTCCGTAAACAATGAACGGGCAAACGACTTCCTTGGTGCCCTGCTCAAGCACAGGGAGACCAATAAGCTCAAGCAGATCGTCCAGACGCTTCGCGAGGCCATAAACCCGCACGATGGCCGCCTCCACACCACCTATGAGCAGACCGTGGCTGCCACGGGCAGACTGAGCTCGGTTGACCCGAACCTGCAGAACATCCCCAACAGGGATGCCCGAGGCCGGGAGATTCGTTCCGCCTTCGTTCCCGGTGAGGGGTACGAGGCCCTGCTGAGTTCGGATTACTCCCAAGTGGAGTTGCGCATCATGGCCGACCTGTCCGGCGACCAGGCTTTGATTGAGGCATTCAAGTCGGGTACGGACTTCCACCGTTACGTGGCAAGTCTGGTCTATGACATACCCATGGATGAGGTCAGCAGCGACCAGCGTTCGCACGTCAAGGCCATGAGCTACGGCCTGGCCTACGGGCTCAGCACCTATGGGCTGGCCCAGCAGCTTAAGATAAGCCCGGCTGCGGCTGATGTGCTGAAGGCCAAGTACTTCGCCACCTTCGGCAAGGTCCACGAGTATCTTGAGTCCCTGGTGGCGGATGCCCGTGAGAAAGGCTATACGGAGACCATGTTCGGCAGGAGGCGCTACTTCCCCGGATTGCGCTCCAATCGACGCCCAACACGTGAGGCGGCTGAACGCGGCGCCCTGAACGCACCCATCCAGGGGTCCGCTGCCGACATCATGAAGATCGCCATGATCAAAGCCAGCCGTGCCCTTGATCGGGAGGGTTTGAAGAGCCGTATCTCCCTGCAGATCCATGACGAACTTCTGGTGGAGATTGCGCCGGGAGAGGCTGAAAAAGCCACCAAACTGGTCAAGGACTCCATGGAGCACGCGGTCAGCCTTGCCGTCCCGCTGGATGTGTCTACAGGCATCGGGCAGGACTGGCAGCTGGCGGCCCACTGATTCGGTTAGGAGGGGGGGCATGTCCATGTCGGCCGATGAGAGTCGCAAGGGAGCCGTTGCGCCTGTTCTGGGTCAGGTGGTCAAGGTCCTTGAAGCACTCTACCCACTGGACTATGCCGAAGACTGGGACCACCCAGGGCTTGTTGTTGGCGACCCTTCCTGGCCGGTTCGCCGGATTGTATGTGCCGTTGATCCCAGACCTGATGTGGTCGAGGAGGCCATCGCTCTTGAGGCGGATCTTCTGATCACCCATCATCCGCTCTTCTTCCGGTCGGTCCATGAGGTGTCCGGCATGGGCTTCCGCGGGGCCATCGTCAATAGGTTGATAAGTGGCCGTTGCGGGCTCTGGGTCGGACATACCAATGCCGATGCGGCCTATAGGGGAGTGGCCCAGGCTGCAGCTGATCTCTTTGGCCTTCAGGAGACCAGGCCCCTGGTTTCCGCCGGAACGTCGGACCATGACCTTCACGCCGGAGAGGACATCCAGGTCGGGCTGGGACGTCTGGGAAGGCTCCCTGAGCCCCTGTCATTGGTGGATTTGGCACGTCGGGTGGCTGATATTCTGCCCAAGACCCAGATGGGTATCCAAGTGGCTGGCCCCGAGTCCGCCATGGTTTCCACAGTGGCGGTCCTTCCGGGTTCCGGTGATTCGGAATTCGAAGCGGTCCGGACCGCGGGGGCGGATGTCTACATCACCAGTGACCTCCGTCACCATCCCGCAACCGATGCCTTCCAGGAGGCCTTGTACGCGGCCGGGCTGTCGGATTCCATTGGGGCGGACGGACCGAAGGAGCACCATCCCAGGCCCATGCTGATCAACACCCCCCATTCGGCCATCGAGGGATTATGGTTCCGCTACGCCTTGGAAGACATACCTGCGGCCGTCCACGAGGCGACTGGATTCACTCCCGACATACGGGAGTCCTCGATACAGACCGATCCATGGACTCTGGTGCTGCGCTGATTCTTCGGCAGTGCTTCTGAACCTGATTCATGAGCCCACCCTGAACGTCGGGCCATAAGCCGGTCGTCGGCGCCCGTTGCCCGGGGCCGGGATGTTTGGAAGGACAGTGGGAGAAATGACCGATACCAAATACCAGGCGAGTCTTGGAAACACCCATGGCACCGATGGTGCCGCGGGGCCCACCATTGATCAGCGTCTGGCTGAGCTGGGTGGAGAGGGGACCGACATGTCCATCGAACCCCGGGAGATCCATAGCCAGGAGGTCTTTTCGGGTCCCATTTTCACTGTTCTGGACAAGCTCATAGAGCTGCCCCAGACCGACGGTTCCACGGACCGTATTCGGCGACAGCTGATCCATCATGACCCCTGTGTGGTCATACTGGTTCATGACTTGGCCGTCGACACCTACCTACTGACCAGGGAGTACAGGGTCGGTGCGGGTGGGTACGTCCACGGTCTGCCCGCCGGCTTCATCAACCGGGGAGAGACACCGGTCCAGGCCGCCCTGCGTGAGCTGCATGAGGAGACCGGTCTGGTGCCGGGCAGTGAGAAGTCTCACGGCTCTGCGGAGGGTGGTCGGTTGGACCTCGACCAGGACTCAGGCTTCTTCGACAAGGGTCCGGGGGTCTACTCTTCCCTGGGAATGAGCGATGAGTTCGGTCATACCCTGGTCTTGCACTTGCATAAATGGCACAAAGAGGGGCGACGTTTCGACCCTGGAGAGCACATCCAGTCGACCTGGGTGACATGGGAGGAATTGGTGGCAGCTCGTATCCAGGATTCCAAGGCTGTTGTGGCCATCCAGCACGAGGCCATCAGACGCCTCCAGGAGGGGAAGAGTCGGGCTAGCCGGATTTGAACCGGCGACATCCTGCTCCCAAAGCAGGCGCGCTACCAAGCTGCGCTATAGCCCGTTGCCCGGAGGTGGTCCCGCCAGGCACAATTCATCAATATAGCACGATGGCCCAACCGTCTGGTTTCGGTCAAGCTCCGCGCTTGCGGCTACCATGGGGACCATGACAGTGGAAGAGATATGGGCGGCACCGCAGGCCACCGAATCCTTGAATGCCGAGGTAACCATACCGGGGAGCAAATCCCTCTCCAACAGGTATCTGGTTTTGGCGGCACTGGGAAGTCGACCTGTCAGACTGACCGGTCTGCTCAGGTCACGGGATACGGACCTGATGATCCGGTCCCTGGAGGCTCTCGGGGTGGATTGCCGGATCGATCCGGACAACCCGACGAGTTTGGAGGTCCTTCCACCAGCTGATGGTCGCTTCACCGGTGGGGCCCGGGTGGACTGCGGGCTTGCCGGAACCGTCATGCGGTTCGTGCCTGGTCTGGCCATGCTGGCGGATGGTCCCACTCGCTTCGACGGGGATCGTCAGGCCTATCATCGTCCCATGGGCCCCCTTCTTGACGGGTTGGCCCAGTTGGGGGCCAAGATTGAGTATCTGGGGGAGGAAGGGTTTCTTCCCTTTGTGCTGACGCCACCGGATCATCTGACCGGCAGAGTGGTCACCATCGATTCTTCGGCCTCATCACAGTTCATTTCCGGACTTCTGCTTCTGGCTGCCAGGGCGGATGGCACCATGACCATCGTCCACTCAGGTGAGCATCTTCCCAGTCTTCCGCACATCGCCATGACCGTTGAGGATCTTCGCCAGGCCGGGCTCGAAGTCATGGCGGATGAAGCACACTGTCGGTGGAGTGTTGAAGGCAGGGGAGCGGCGGGGACGCAGTTACCCAATCGGGTCCAGGTGGAACCCGACCTGTCGAATGCCGCTCCCTTCCTTGGGGCTGCCCTGATAGGAGGCGGACAGGTCTGTGTGCCCAACTGGCCTGACCGGACGACCCAGCCTGGCGGCCTGCTGCCGGGATATCTGGAGACACTGGGGGCGACGGTTGAGATGGTTCTCGACGGGCAGGGGGGCACCTCATGCAGGGTGACGGGCGGAGATGTCATCCACGGCCTTGGTGACATCGACTTGTCACCGGCAGGTGAGATCGTTCCCTCCATTGCGGCGATGCTGGTCTTTGCGGACGGTCCGAGCCGTCTTCACGGCATTGCCCATCTGCGAGGACACGAGACCAACAGGCTCAAGGCGTTGGTGACGGAAATCACCAAGGTGGGAGGCTGCGCCCGTGAACTGGATGATGGACTGGCCATTGAACCCGTGCCCATCCAGGACATGCATGGGGCTGTCATGGAGACCTATGCCGATCATCGCATGGCCACCTTTGCCGCAATGATTGGACTGAGGATACCTGGTATCCGGGTGCGCAACATCGGCACTACGGCCAAGACCATGCCCGACTTCCCCGGCATGTGGGCTGGGATGCTGGCGGAAGGCAGGCGAGGCTGAGCCGCCTCGGGGATTCAGCGAAAGGAACCGTATCATGAGCATCGAGGCTGAGGAGTGGTCCTTGCAGGACGATCTGGACCTGGCCATTGCCATGGCCGGACAGGCGGACCTGGTCACTACGGACTATTTCAATTCGCCGCATCTCCACGTCGAACGGAAAGCGGACAATACACCTGTCACCCAGGCCGACAGGGAAGCGGAAGCGGTGATCCGTCGCATACTGGCCGAGGTCAGGCCTGATGACACCGTCTATGCCGAAGAGCTGGGAAGGCAGGAGTCCAACGGACGACGATGGATCATCGACCCTATTGACGGAACCAAGAACTATGTGCGTGGTGTCCCCGTATGGGCAACCCTGATAGGGCTGGAGGTGGATCACCAAATGGTGGTCGGTGTGGTTTCCGCCCCTATGCTGGGTACCATCTGGTACGCCGCCCGAGGGATGGGTGCCTATATGGTGCGGCAGGGCGAAGCCCCCCAGGCAATCCACGTATCCAAGGTGGATCGTATGGAAGATGCCTCCATGTCCATATCGTCCCTGACCGGGTGGAAGGCCATCGGCCGGCGGGAGCAGCTTATCGACCTGACGGATAGGATATGGCGTTTGCGCGGATTCGGCGATTTCTGGCAGTACATGCTCCTGGCCCAGGGAGCCATAGATCTGGCTGCCGAGCCGGAGCTGGACCTCTACGATATGGGGGCGCTGGTCCCCATTGTGACCGAGGCAGGAGGCACCTTCACAGACCTGTCAGGCAATCCAGGTCCCTGGGGAGGCAATGGCCTGGCCAGTAACGGACTTCTGCACAAGGAGGCCTTGTCGGCTTTGGGCCGATGACGATATGAAATGAGGTCGTCAACCACACTTGAACTGTGGTTGACGACCTCATTTCATACCTGACCGCCTACCCTATGGTCTCACTCCCCGGAGGGGATAAGGCGAGGGTTGGACAGCCCGGTCTCAGGCCTGAAACTTGTTGCCGTAGGAATCACCCTCGTTGGCGACGACCTCTGCCTGACGGGCGATGGAGAGCTCTTCGTTGGTGGGGACGATGCAGACCTTGACCGAACTGTCGGGGGTCGAGATGATTCTGCGTTCCTTGGACCGCACATCGTTCTTGGCCTCATCCAGCTTGATGCCGAAGGGAGCGAGCTGCTGGATGACGCGCCTGCGGACGATTTCATCGTTCTCACCGACACCAGCGGTAAAGGTGATGGCATCCAGGCCGCCCATCTGAGCGGTGTAGTTTCCGATGTAGCCGACGATGCGGTGAACATAGATGTCGAGTGCCAGCTTGGCATCCTTGTCGCCCTCGGCGATCAGGCGGTGAATCTCACGCATGTCACCGAAGCCGGTCATGCCGGTCATGCCGGAACGCTTGTTGAAGAGGGTGTCCAGTTCGTCGACGCTCATGTGGGCGTTGCGAATCAGGTGGAAGACCACGGCAGGGTCGATGTCGCCGGTACGGCCGCCCATGACCAGACCTTCGAGAGGGGTCAGGCCCATGGAGGTCTCAATCGGTTTGCCGGAGACCTGTGCAGAGGCTGAAGCTCCGTTACCGATGTGCAGCACAATCTGGCGCAGACCTTCGGCGGGCTTGCCGATCAGGTCGGGGACCAGCTGCCCCACATACTGGTGGCTGGTGCCGTGGGCACCGTAGCGACGGATCTGATACTGCTCGGCAATCTCCTTGTTCAGTGCGTACGTGGAGGCTTGTTTGGGCAGATCGAAGAAGAAGGAGGAATCGAAGACGAAGACCTGCGGAGTATCGGGCATGAGCTTGCTCATGACTTCGGCCCCCTCGGCCTCGGGACCGTTGTGGAGGGGAGCGAGAACCGCCAGATCCTTGACCTGGTTCAGGGTCTTTTCTGTCAGCAGTGCAGGCTTGGGGAAGAGGGAGCCGCCCTGGACCACCCTGTGGCCGACAGCGATGATTCCGGCTTCGTCCAGATTCGGGCCATACTCTTTGAAGAAGTCCAGAACACGCTTCAGGCCGGTCTCGTGGTTGTGGATGGGCTCTTCCAGCTCATGCTTCTGACCCTGATACTCATGCTTGTAATGTCCGTCAACGGGTTCGCCGATCTTCTCGACCAGGCCGGAGGCCAGGGCCTGGCTGGTCTCCAGATCCACCAGCTGATACTTGATCGAGCTGGAACCCGAATTGATGACTAGGACGGTTTTCGCCATTGGGGCATCCTCCTGATGTACTGGATGGAGCATACAGCTCCTCAATCAGTCAACAGATTACTCGCCACCCCTTACAAATGGCTTTGAAATGCTGTTTTTGATACCTGATCCTCCGGTGGATCCAAGTGCACGCGAGAGGCCCCGGCCTGTATAAAGTGCCGGGGCCTCAGAAGGATGCCATACAACCCTGTAAGTGTGTGTCGCTATCGGGCTCAGTCCTGCTGGGCTTCGACGGCGGTCAGGGCCACGGTATTGATGATGTCGGCCACCAAAGCACCACGGGAGAGGTCGTTCACCGGTCGGTTCAGACCCTGAAGAACAGGGCCTATGGCCAGGGCGCCCGAGGTGCGCTGGACGGCCTTGTAACCGATGTTTCCTGCACAGAGATTGGGAAAGACGAAGACGTTGACCTGGCCGGCGACGGGGTCTCCCTGGGCCTTGGTGGCGGCTACGGTGGGGGACCAGGCCGCATCGAACTGGATTGACCCGACGATGGGCAGGTCAGGGGCCTTCTCCTTGGCCAAACGGGTGGCCTCCTCGACCAGATCCACATCGGGACCCTTACCGGAGCCCAGTGTGGAATATGAGAGCATACCGACCTTGGGCTCGATGCCAAACGACTTCGCGGTCTGGGCCGATTGGATGGCGATATCGGCCAGTTGCTCGGCGTTGGGGTTCAGGTTGATTGCACAGTCGGCGAAGACGGCCACATGGTCTCGGAAGCACATGAGGAAGGCCCCGGAGACGAGGGAGGCATCAGGTTTGGTCTTGATGACCTGGAGGGCGGGACGGACTGTATTGGCTGTGGAGTTGATGGAACCGGAGACCAGACCATCGGCCCTGCCCATGATGACCAGCATGGTGCCGAAGTAGGAGGCATCAGCCAGCTGCTGACGTGCCTGGTCGTGGGTCATTCCCTTCTTGGCTCTGAGTTCACAGAGTTTATCGGTCATGGGTTCCAGGACACTCTCATCGTCCATGGCCTGGAAGGTGGCCTTGTCAAGACTGGTCAGCCCCAACTCCTTGCCGCGTGCCAGTATGGCGTCCTCTTCGCCGACGATGATCAGATCGACGATGTCGCGGGCCAGCAGGTAGTCAGCGGCCTTGATGATGCGGTCCTCGCCTCCCTCAGGCAGCACAATGGTCTTCTTGTCCGCCTTGGCTCTGGCCAGGAGGTCGTTCTGGAAGGCTACAGGGGTGGTAACTTGAGGATTGGTCTCATCAACGGCCTTGAGCACTTGGTCGATGTCGACATCGCTGCTGAATGCGCTGTAGGCCTCTTCGCGTACCTGCTCAGCTTCCGGAGCTGTGTCGAATTCCCTCTTGGAGACGGTCCAGATCGGGCGATCATAATCCCTGAAGACCTCTTGCAGGGGTTCTTTCTGATCTTCCTCGCAACCTGAGATGAATACCCCTGCCAGGGTGGTGCCACTGGCTTCGACGGTCTTGCGGCAGGCCTGAACGGTCTTCAGAACCTGCCCGGGTTCGCGTCCGATGGTGCAGACCACCAGAAGGACGGGGGAGCGGAGGTCTGCGGCGATGTCAGAATTCAGCTCCATGATCTCAGGGTCAAATACTTTGGAATGGTCGCTGCCCACCACCAGAAGCATATCGGGGTCGGTCTGCGCAATGACCCGGTCGCGGGCCACCAAGGCATCTGCGCGGGTCTGGACCGTGTCCTGTGTGGCCTTGCAGGGGCATGTCCCTCGGCTATCTGCTGCGGTCAGGTCCTGAGCACTGCTGGCTGCGATGAGGGTGTTGGTCAGCATCTCCTTGTGGCAGGCCACCGGACGCAGGATGGCCGTCTTCATCCGGGCTGAAAGGGCCTTTGTCAGACCGTAGGCCACGACGTTACGGCCGTTCGCCGCCTCCGGGCTGATGATGGTGATGCTTGTAGGTCTCACTGTGCCTCTCCCGTTCATACGTTGTATGTGACTGCCTTGTTCACAACCATTCATCAGTATAGTGCCGATGGCAGCCGAAGTGCCTGCCTGTTGTGCACACCGATGTCATGCCTTTCGGCAAAGTAAATCGACCTGATGGTTTTCAGAAGCCGCCCTTGGGGATCTTCATGGGTAGGAAAAATCCCCACCGCCCGAAGACGGTGGGGATTTCGGAGTTTACCGGTGCCGGGACTGACGAATCAGCCCAGGGTGCCAACCGGTGATATTACTCGTTGTCTCCAGCGGTCGCGGCGGTTGCGGAGATGGTCTCCTGTCCGGCGCGGTTGGCATCGGGCCAGACCCAATCGGTGTAATCGGGGTGGTCGTAACCGTTGTCCACGGCGAACTGGAAGGCCTCGTCGCGGAACTTGGTCCACTTGTCGATCTGGTCGGCGTACTTCTGTGCGTCCACCATCTGCAGGGCGGAGGCCGCCAGGCACCAACGATCCATGTTGTTGACGCGCACCATATCGAAGGGTGTGGTGGTGGAACCCTGCTCCTCGTAACCGTGAACCTTGAAGCTGTCATGGTTGGGACGGCCGTGGATCAGGCGGTAGATCGAGCCCGGATAGGCGTGGAAGGCGAAGAGGACGGGCTTGTCCTTGCTGAAGAGCTCAGTGAACTCCTCATCGGACAGGGCCTGGTCGTTCTCCTCGACATCCTGGATCTTCAGCAGGTCGACAACATTCACGAACTGGACCTTCAGACCCAGCTTCTGAAGCATGTCATCGGCTGCCAGAGCCTCCTGGGTGGGGACGTCACCAGCGGTGGCGATGACGACGTCGGCGTCCTCGGCGTCCTTGGCGTTGGAAGCCCAATCCCAACGTGCAGCGCCCTTCTCCAGCTCGGCTGCCGCTTCGTCCACAGTCTGATAGGTGGCTGCGGGCTGCTTGCCGGCGAAGATGGCGTTGATGCAGTTGGTGGACTTGTAGCAACGCTCACCGACGTTCAGCAGCATGTTGGCATCCGCAGGGAAGTAGATGTTGCTGACGTGGTCGTTGTTGAAGTTCTTGTTCAGCAGGATGTCGACGAAGCCGGGATCCTGATGCGAGAACCCGTTGTGGTCCTGGCGCCAGACGTGCGAGGTGACCAGGAGGTTCATGCCGGCGATGGGCTTGCGCCACGGAATCTCGCGGACCGTTGCCTCCAGCCACTTGGCGTGCTGGTTGATCATCGAATCGACAACGTGCACGAAGGACTCATAGGAGCTCCAGATGCCGTGACGACCGGTCAGGAGGTAACCCTCCAGGAAGCCTTCCATCTGGTGCTCGGAGAGCTGCTCAATGATCTGGCCGGTGTGGGCCATGTGCTCGTCGGTCAGCTCGGAGAGGTAGTCGGCGTCCCACTGCTTGTTGGTCACATCGAAGGCGGCGGCCAGACGGTTCGAAGCCGTCTCGTCGGGGCCGAAGATGCGGAAGTCGGTGGGGTTCTTGGCCATGACGTCGCGGGTGTAGTAACCCAGGACGCGGGTAGCCTCGGTGGCGCCCCAGCCGTGACCATGCTTCTTGACGTCGATCTCGTAGTCGTGAACGTCAGGCAGCTCCAGCGGCTTCAGGAGACGTCCGCCGTTGGCATTCGGGTTCTCGCCGATACGCAGGTCGCCCTTGGGCATGAAGCTGGTCACCTCGGGCCGCAGAGCGCCCTTCTCGTCGAAGAGCTCGCCGGGGTTGTAGGAGGACAGCCAGTCCTTGAGGACCTGGAAGTGAGCCTCGGTGTCGCGCGCGGAAGCCAGCGGCACCTGGTGCGAACGCCAGGAGCCCTCGGTCTTCTTGCCATCGATGAACTTGGGGCAGGTCCAACCCTTGGGCGTGCGGAAGATGATCATCGGGTAGAAGGGACGAGTCATATCGTCGGTCTGTGCACGAGCCTTGATGTCGCAGATCTTGTCGAAGACGGTCTCCATGAGTTCGGCGAACCGAGCGTGGATGGAGATGTGGTCCTCATCGTCGAAGCCGGCGACGAACTCGAAGGGCTCGTAACCCATACCGTGGAAGAACTCATGGAGTTCCTCGTCGGAAATGCGCGACAGGATGGTCGGGTTGGCGATCTTGTAGCCGTTCAGGTGCAGGATCGGCAGGACGATGCCGTCGGTGCGGGGGTTGACCAGCTTGTTGGACTGCCAGCCGGTGGCCAGGGGGCCGGTCTCAGCTTCGCCGTCGCCGACGATGCAGGGCACGAAGAGGCTGGGGTTGTTCATGATGGCGCCATAGGCGTGGGAGAGGGCATAGCCCAGCTCGCCGCCCTCGTGGATGGACCCGGGGGTCTCCGGGGCGAAGTGAGAGGGGATGCCGCCCGGATAGGAGAACTGGCGGAAGAACTTCTGCATCCCGGACTCATCATTGGTGATCTGGGGGTAGTACTCGTTGTAGGTACCGTCCAGGTAGGACTGGGAGGTACCGGCGGGGCCGCCGTGGCCCGGTCCCATGATGATCACGGTGTTCTGCTGATGGTCCGCAATCAGTCGGTTGATATGGCCCAGCAGGAAGTTCAGGCCGGGGGTGGTGCCCCAGTGGCCTACCAGACGGTGCTTGACATCCTCCCGGGTGAAGGGTTCCTTCATCAGGGGGTTGCTGCGAAGATAGATCTGTCCGATGGAAAGGTAATTGGCGGCGCGCCAATACTTATCGACGGCCTCGAGGGTCTCCTCGGCGATGGGGGTTTCCAGCTTCGCCCAGGGGGTGCCAATAACAGGATTCGTCATGTGTACTCCTGCACTTTAGTGCGATTGTTTATTATCCTCGGTTACAGGTCATAATGTCGTTTCTTCAACGCCAGTCAGGACCCATATCCAATGCCTCTTATGGTACGTGAGAGAGCCGACTTTCTGAGCGTTTTCTTACTGTGGGTGTTCACTATTGTGAGGAAAAGCGCATATTTTGTCTGGTTTCACTCATCTTGGCAGTCCGGAACAAGGCCATTTGAGGCTGAATGATATAGGACCGAAAGGCCTACGGGGGTTTACGTGGCATCCGTGTGCCTCAACCAGTCAACGGGGGCGAATGCGGGTACTATCATTGTCTGAAACACCGGCAATACTATAGGTATCCTTATGTCCGGAATCCAGGTTCCGGTGCAGGTAAGGTCACCAAACTAGATACACGTATATATAAGGAGTCATATGGCACAGGGTCCCGTCCTGGTGGTCGATTTCGGCGCACAGTATGCACAGCTTATTGCCAGGCGCGTCAGGGAGGCGGGCGTCTATTCGGAGCTGGTTCCGCATTCCATGTCAGTGGATCAGATGCTGAATAAGGACCCCCAGGCCATCATCCTCTCGGGCGGACCTGCCTCTGTGTATGTGGACGGCGCCCCCACCATCGATAAGCGCATCTTCGAAGCGGGCGTACCTGTGTTGGGTATCTGCTACGGCTTCCAGGTCATGGCTCATGAACTTGGCGGGCGGGTCGATAAGGCGGCCCTGGGTGAGTATGGCAAGACGGAAGCTGCGATTGATGCCTCCAAGGGGATTCTTCAGGATTCCCCGGCAAGTCAGGATGTCTGGATGAGCCATGGTGTGGCTGTCATCCAGGCCCCTGAGGGCTTCGAGGTTCTGGCCCATACCGAGGGGGCCCCGGTCGCGGCCATGCAGGATCCGGCCAGGGGACTCTATGGGGTTCAGTGGCACCCCGAGGTCACCAACACTCCTTTGGGGCAGGACCTCATCGAACACTTCCTTCATGACTGTGCCGGTCTGCCCTCCAACTGGAACGCCTCAAATATCATCGAGGATCAGGTTCAGGCGATCCGCCGCGAGGTAGGCCCTCACCAGGTCATCTGCGGACTCTCGGGCGGTGTGGACTCGGCCGTTGCGGCCGCACTGGTCCATAAGGCGGTAGGGGATCAGCTCACCTGCGTCTTTGTTGACCATGGCCTCCTGCGTAAGGGTGAGGTGGAGCAGGTCAAGCATGATTTCGTCAAGGCCACCGGCATCAAGCTGATTGCCGTGGACGCTTCAGATGACTTCCTTGCCGCCCTGAAAGGCGTTTCCGAGCCTGAGCGCAAGCGGAAGATCATCGGCGAGAAGTTCATCCGTACCTTCGAGAAGGCTGCAAGACAGGTTGTCGAGCAGGCCGGGCAGAAAGGGGAGGAGGTTCGCTTCCTGGTCCAGGGAACCCTCTACCCGGATGTGGTGGAGTCCGGTGGCGGGGATGGTGCCTCCAACATCAAGTCGCACCATAATGTCGGTGGTCTTCCTGATGATTTGAACTTCACCCTTGTGGAGCCTCTGCGGGCCCTATTCAAGGATGAGGTACGTGCCATCGGCACCGAGTTGGGGCTGCCTGACGAAATTGTCTGGCGTCAGCCCTTCCCCGGTCCCGGTCTGGGCATCCGCATCATCGGTGACATCACCAGGGAGCGACTTGACCTCCTGAGGGATGCTGATGCCATCGCCCGTGAGGAAATGACCAAGGCCGGCCTGGACAGGGATATATGGCAGTGCCCGGTGGTCCTTCTGGCCGATGTCCATTCCGTCGGTGTTCAGGGCGATGAACGCACATACGGCTCACCCATCGTTCTGCGCCCAGTCAGTTCAGAAGATGCCATGACGGCCGATTGGTCTAGGCTTCCCTACGATGTGCTAGCCACCATCTCCACTCGAATCACCAACGAGTGCATAGGCATCAACCGTGTGGTTTTGGATGTCACCTCCAAGCCGCCGGCAACCATCGAGTGGGAGTAGACTGACAGGGCTTTGACCTGCGCTTTTGAGTGCCGCGCAGTGCCGGCTATATGCCGCAACTGCGCGTGCCTCTTCATCGCGCCAGTCCTGCAGGTTATCGACTGCGTCCGCTATGCGCTTTACGCCTCGCTCAGCTTGGGCCCGAAGACGCGCTCAACGTAGGCGTCCAGCGTGCCCTCCTCGGCAAGCTGTGCAGAGTCCGCGAGTTCGAAGTTCGAGTCGCATCCCCGGCCGACCTCGTCGTGGAAGCCCAGGATGAAGTGCGTGGCGATTTCATAGATGATCTTGGTGGGGGCGATGCCGAACACCTGACGCTCCAGGATATGGTTCAGTCGTTCCCTGTCGTCCGGGAAGGCGGCCTTCATACCGTCGCTTCGGTACAGCCGCTTGATGATCTCGGTGATATAGAGGCCAGACTTCATATACAGGTCGGCAAAGGTGTGGTTCGGGTCGTCGAAGCAGCCCGGGTTCTCCTTCTCAAAAAGATCCACCATCTCGACTACGACGTTGCGCGGCGTGAAGATCTGGTTGGTCTTCTGTGGTGGCACATAGTCGAAGATGTCCTCCGTCTGGGATTCGTCGAGATAGTTTGCCAGGCGCTTGCGCAGCTTGATGAACTCGCTCACGGAGTCGTTGAACACCACCTCGTCGAAGAGGTGCCCGACGAAATGCTTCGTTTCGCCGGTCTCGGCGTCCGTGTAGTCGCCGCCGTCGCGTAGGAAGCGGAACTCGTCCACGGTGATGCTCGTTACTTCAAGGAAAACGTCGGAGGGAATCACTGTGTCGAAGTTCGCTAGCGTTGTGTCCTCCTCGCCATAGGCCATGAGGAACGACGGGATGGTACGCGAGAAGCCGCGCAGATGGGCGCGCACCTGATCCTCGATGCCCTGCTTCTCGTCCTCTTTCTTCGCTGTCTCTACTTCGCGCACCACGGTCTCACCCGCGCTCTGCACGAGCTCCTCGCGGGAGTCCTCGAGCTTCTGGGTGAGTGCCTGGAATGCCTCGGCTTTCTGCTCGTCATACCGTTGGTTCACCTCGGTGCGTTCGGCTGCGCTGGTTGCCGCCTCGAGCTCGTCCTCGCGCGACTGCTCGAGGCGGCGCGCCTGGATCTGATAGTCGCCAACCTGCCGGTTGAGCTGAATGTCGGCATCCGCCTGAACCTTACGCTCGATCTGCTGCTGCTGGCGTGGCTTGAGTTCACTACCGTAGCTTTCTTTGGCGGTCTGCACCAAAGGTATGGTCACGCTCTGCTTGAAAGACTCCTTGAGTTTGTCGAGCAGCTTCCTGACATCGTCTTCGTCATTGGCCTCATGATCCCTTGCGATGTTGTCCACGTGGCTTGAGAATTCCGAGGTGATGTCGCTGTAGACCTTCGGTCCGAAGATGTCCGCCGCCTTGCCAACGACCTGCTCGTTGGGAATTTCCACCTCACCCTCGTCGTTGATCGAGAGCTCGTCGGCTGTGCCCCCATCGATCTCGACTTTGTTCCTCTCGGCGTTCTGCGCCTTGCCTTGCTCGTAGGGATCGAAGCGCTGGATTATCTCCACGACCTCTGCTGGCGCGCGGAAGACACTCGCGATGTTCTGAAACAGGAAGTTGCTCATGAAGCCGCGCTTAACAACCTCGCGAGCGTGTATGCGCCTCGGCACGCTGAGCACATGTTCGGCGTCGAGCTCGACCATCTGCCCCTCGTCGTCCTCACCGTAGACGGGGAAGAAGTTCAACAGCTGGCGGATATGGTGCTCTCGCGTCTCCACGTCTCCGCCGCCTCGTGCAGTCTCTCCATACAGGTCGTTGGCGAACTGCTCAAAGACGGTGAGTGTGCGTGCGGGGTCGAAGTCGAAGACATAGGCGTTCTCCTTGCGAGCGTAGTTGCCTCCGCCTAGGTCGAACAGATGTGGGTTCTGGCTGCGGAAGGCCGCCTGCATGTACAGCGCGGGGCTCGTTATGTTCGAGAGCATGAGCACGGCGGTCCACTCAGGTACGGTCACGCCCGTGGTGAGCTGACCCACCGACAGCGTGATGGTCTTGTCGTGGTCCTTGATCGCGCGGCGTACTTTGTCGAGCGACTCCTCGTTCTCGTCGTCGGTGTCGACCTTGCCGTCGCCGGCGGCGAACACCACCTCGTAGTCCCTGAAGACGCGGTGCGCCTGTAGCTTCTTGGCGAGGGCGCGGGCGGAGTCGACGCGGTTGAGCATCCAGAACGTGTGGCGCAGCTCTTCGCGCAGCTCGGGCGTCGAGAACGGGAACTTCTCCTGTGTGGTGAGCGCGTCGAGGAACTTATCCACGTCGGCGTCGTGCACGAAGCAGCCGTTCTGTCCGGTCGAGAAGAACTCGTTGAGGTCGAAGGCGAACTCCGTCTGCTCACCGTCGATCTCCATGCCGCTGCGGGCCTCCTGCTCAACGATGTCGCTCATCTTGTAGGTGAGCAGGTTGAGCTTAGGGAGGTTGGAATAGGGGTTCGGTTGCTCAGAATCGACCGGCCAGTCGCGCTTGGCCTGCTGCTCGTCGGCGTAGGTCCAGTTGTAGATGGCGTCGTCGGCGAACTTCTCGTTGGCGATGGCCTTGAAGGGAGTGCCGGATAGATGCAGCGTGAAGCAACGCTTGATGTGGCCGAAGGCTACGTCGGTCTTGAAAGTGTCCACGCCCTCGTGTGCCTCGTCGATGATGAGCACGTCCCAGGTGAGGTCGGCCACCTCGTTGAGCTTCTGGTATACGCCGCCGAAGCGGATGGAGCCCTTGAGGTCTTGAAGGCTCACGAACTCGATGAACCCTTTGACGCCATCCGGGTCGTTGCGGATAGCGCGTAGGTATTCCTCGCGGCTGATGCAGTAGGGTTTGCCGTTCAGGGTGTCCACACTGCTGATGAAGCGGTAACCGCCCTCTACTCCTACGAACTTCTCGTAGTCGTCGTACCAGGAGTTGGCGATGGCGGGACGGTTGGTGACGATGAGTACCTTCTGCGCGCCAATGCTGCGGCACAGGTCATAGGCGGTGAGTGTCTTCCCGAAGCGCGGTTTGGCATTCCACAGGAACTCGCCGCCATGCACACCGCTCTCGTCCCAATGGGCGTGGGCGAAGGCGCTCGTTTGCTTCACAGCACGCTGTTGCTCGGTGCGCAGGATGTAGGAGGCGGTGCCAGGGGTGTCGAGTACGCCGCCGGTGTCGCGGAATCGGTAGAACTGCCGGCGGGACTCCTCGCCGCTGATCTTGAACCATTCCTTTTTGGGTTCGCGCTCGACGCCCTGCTTTTCTAAATACGCGTGGAAGTCGGTGTCGTGGAACGTGCCCGCCTGATGCTCCCACGTAGCGTTACCGCTCCACTCCAGGTGCCACTGCACATCGGCGGTGTGCGTCTGCTGCTTGATGCGCTTGCGTACGTCCTGCTCGGTGTAGCCGATTTTTGTCCAGCCGTTATGGCGAACGATTTCGGGCGTGGTATAAGCGTAAATCTGCGGCACCGCAGGCGCAGTGGTCTCGATGATTTGGGTGATGTCGATACCTGCCATAGCTAGTTCATCTCCTTCACGTGAGACTCGATGAACTCGATTTCCTCATCATCGAGGCCGTACTTCGCATAGAGCTGACGGTCGATGTCAGCCACGGGCTGCGACCAGTCGATGTCGGAGCTGGAATCGAAATCCTGGAGGGGGACGTATTTCCACGTAGAAGCAGGGTTATGCTGCGTAATCTTTAAAACACCGAGCATGGTTCTGGCGAACTTACTTTTAATGTACGTGAGACAATTCTGCGCTAGGGTATCGCACTCAAAAGAGCCGATGCTGATAAAAGTATCGGTATGACCAGTTCCAGGGGGAGCAATAACCGGCGTTGAGAGAATTTCGCCCAAGGCTCCAGATCCATTTCCTTCAGGAACAAGCACGTTGTAAGTTGGCAAGTAATCGTTGTCAATAATATATTTACGTGAGATATATCTAAACACTCGTTCCTGATTTTCCCGTCCATACAGTCGGACGCAGTCAGGCTCGCTAGAATCAGCTTTAAAAATGCCGGGCATAGAATCAAACGCGTTTGAAGTAATCATATTGCCGGTGCCTTTTTCTGGCTGGATATCAGGATGATCCGCAAAAAAGCAGTCAGTTAACCTATACATGCCCCTGCTTGAAATTGTACTATCCAGGAAAAGGCCGTCTTCCTGCCCTCTAAGTACCTTTTGCACAATATCGTTTAACTCATCATAGGGTGTGAAAATCCTAATCGCTTCGTATTCTTTTTCTTCATCACGATACGAGACAACAACGCCACCTTTTATGTCTGTGTCAGCAAAGACTAACGAGCTGTCTTGCTCGTAGTAAAGAACTTTAAAATGTGGATCGTTTAGCATTTTCCTATTCCACGCTTTAGGCGTTTGACCGGCGTTGAATAGAAAACGGGCGGGAGTAATGAGCTCTACTTTGGGTGAAACCTTATAGGATTCATCCATAAAATAGTTGTATATAGGTGGCATACGAGTATTGTTGTCGCTTGCCTGCTCCTGATATGGAGGGTTTCCAATCACCGCATAGAATTTCTTCCCCATAACTGCCGTCTTACCTTTCAATGAGACGAACTCGAAGGGCTCGTCGTTCTGCCAGTCGTATATCACGCAAAGGGGAACCGTTTCCTTTGGCCCCTCTTCTCTAGTTTCTTCGGTTGCCTCGTAGTCGAACCGGTCGAAAAGAAACGGTTGTATCAGCTCCGGCTTGGACTTCTCGAACGTTTCCAGTGTTGACTCCACCTCGGCGCCCATCTTATTGGTGGGTACGGCATCTGTGAAACCGTTCATCTGCCAGAGGTTCCAGGAAATGATCAACGCTGCCTGCTCAAGTTCGTCCTGCTTAGCGTCCGACCCCCAGCGGTCGCGAAGATACTCGACAAATGTTTCGAGCACGTTGATGCGAGCGATGAGCAGGTTGTCACCTTGATACTCGAAGCCGTAAGTCGCCCGCAGTGCGTCGAGCGCTCGGCGCACCCATTCCTTTCGGGTCTTGGTCTTCTCGGTCACGACACGCAGTTTGCGGTCTAGGAAGCCCACGCGGTTGCACACGGGCAGCTCGTCGCCTGTCACGGTGTCGTAGCGGGAGCATACGAATGGCGCCTCGCCGCACGTGATCTCGAGCCGCGGAGCCTCCACGTAGGCATGCCAACCATGCCCTTTCGACTTGGGAAATTCAATCGGGTCATTAGCGGTCGTCCATGTATTGGCGCCATCGTCCGCAATGACCTCGGTGTTGAAAACATCGCGCCGACCGAACCATGTCTCGTCCAGGTCGTTGTTCATCTCGTTGCACAACCATGATGGCGTGAATACTTCAGCGCGGCTCTTGGTGCGCTTGGATTGTTTCTCTTGCTCCTTGGCGATGCGCGGCTTGACGACGCCGGAGTTCATGCCCGTAATCTTCTCGACTGTTATCTCGTCGTCACCCATGTAGCCGTCGCCCAGGGTCTCGTATTCGTTGTCGGCCCATATGATGTTGCGTCCCGTCGTGCGATCGCACAGTAATGTCTTAAGAATGAAAGTCGGGTATCGGCGGTTGAAGGACTCTATGAAGCCCTCGACCGATATATCATGGATTGGCTCGGTCACGGACTACTGCCCCTTCTTCGCGAGCTCTTCGATCATGCACGTGCGCGCGAATGCCGAGAAGCTCATGCCCCCAAGGGTCGCCTCCTCCTTGGCCGCGTCACGCAGGGTATCGGGGATGTGCAGGGACACGGAGACCTGGTCGCCGTCTACCAGGAAGCTTCTGATCGCAGTCTCGTCGGGGACACTCTTGATGAGCTCCTTGTAGCCGTCAGACACTTGCGCCCCTATCGCTTTAATGCAGTACAAATGCGTTTTTATCATTATAGCGCAGCAGTACGGCGTGACACTGGGGATATAGGGATAGCCGATGTTCATGTTCTAAGCGGAGGCGGGCGGCAGGAGAAGCTTCCGCTTAGAACATGAGAGCAGTTTCCGGCCCGTGCCGTGTTTCATAGCATCTGTCAACTTGTTATAAGTAATAACAGTGGAAATGCAGTCGTGTGGTGAATCACAATTGGAAAAAGTGCTGCTAAAGCGTCAGATGGTGTGATTCCACCTGACGCTTACGTTTACCGTCGATACGGCTCTATCGGAAGAGGAATTCAGTCCTCGTTGGGAGCAAAGGTGACGGTCCCGGTATCCGCATCCATGCTCTCCACAATGGCCAGCGACTTGAGGTTGTATCCCTCCCGTCGAAGGCCCTTGCCGCCCTCCTGGAACCCCTTTTCAACGGCGATACCGATGCCCTCGATGATTACCTCGGCATCATGGCAGATGTCGATCAGGCCGTGCAGGGCGTTCCCCTTGGCCAGGAAATCATCGATCAGCAGCACGTGCTCGCCCTTGGTCAGGAAACGCTTGGCAACGATGACGGGGTAGACCTTCTGCTTGGTGAAGGAGTAAATCTCGGCCATGTACTGGTCTCCATCCAGGTTGATGGATTGGGTCTTCTTGGCAAAGACGACCGGTACGTTGCCGAAGTGCCTGGCGGCCAGGCAGGCGATGCCGATGCCTGAGGCTTCGATGGTCACAATCTTGTCCACTTGGCGGTCTTTGAAAAGCCGGGCCCATTCGGCGCCCATCTGATCGAAGAGGGATACGTCGCATTGGTGATTGAGGAAGGCGTCCACCTTAAGTACATTGCCGGGCTTGACCGTTCCCTGGCGTCGGATTCTCTCCTCAAGTTCCTTCATAGTGCATTCCTTATATATTGATGCGACCGGGCTCGCGCGCCCAACGATAGCCTCTAAGATAACCCTGCAGGAAGACCACACCCGAGACGAGGGTGGGCAAAAGAAACAAGTCGGGAGTTTCCTGGCCCCATTTTGGCGTGTCACCCCGTAAATCCGCGGATTCAGACCAGGCGTTGCTACTGTGAAAAATGAAACAAATGGTCACGTATCTTTCAGATACGTTCACATACAAAGGAGGACCATATGGGGATTCTGAATGATGCAAAGGATGCCATGAAGTCTGCCGGCGAGAAGATTGCTGATGTCGCCGGGGACGTCAAGGACAACGTCATGGATAAGGCTTCCGACGCCAAGGACGCCGTTGCCGACAAGCTTGGCGATGCCAAGGACGCTGCCTCCGATAAGATGGGCGATGCCAAGGATGCCGCCTCTGACAAGATGGACGAGGCCAAGGCCAATGCGAATGTGGCCCAGGCCAAGGCCAAGCAGGGCGCCACAGAGGCAGCCAACAATGCCAAGGAACAGTTCCGCGACTGAACCTTCCCATACTCATCTTCCTGGAAACCCCGCCGGTCCATGTGACCGGCGGGGTTTCCCTTTGCTCTGCAATTGGCGTTTGGAGCCCGGCACCCGTTGCAGGACGATGACCGGATTCCCGACAGGATTTCGGCAGGCATGTTTGACACTGCTCTGTGGTACAAATGACTACTCGGTGGGTGATTCCCATTCATCGTACCCAAGCAGCTGTGACAGATGGCAAGAGGTGGCATGTGAGCGAAGAACCGGACATGATCCAGCGCAGTGCAGGGGACCTGCTCAACGGCCTTAACGACAGGCAGGCGGAGGCTGTCCAGTACCGGGGACCCGCCCTGCTGATCGGAGCAGGTGCAGGCTCGGGCAAGACCCGCGTGCTGACCCGCCGAATCGCTTGGATACTCAGTCAGTTCGGTGCCTGGCCCAGCCAGGTCCTGGCCATCACCTTCACCAACAAGGCGGCCGCAGAGATGCGGGAGCGTCTGGGTGGGCTCATTGGCCCTGTCGCCGAGCGCATGTGGGTCTCCACCTTCCATTCAGCTTGTGTCAGAATCCTCAGACGCGACGGGAAGGCCATCGGTCTGCGTTCCGGGTTCTCCATCTATGACACTGCTGATTGCGAGCGGCTCATCAAGCTGATCGGGCAGGACCTGAATATTGACCTGAAACGGTATACTCCCAGGAACATCCTTTCCCACATCTCCGATTACAAGAACAACCTCCAGGGTTGGCAGACCCAGCTGGCAGAGTACGCTCCCGATTACAAACCCGGCGAAAAGGGACAGCAGATCGTTGCTCGGTTCGGCAATGAGGAGGAGCTCTATTCGGTCGTCTATGCCGAGTACCAGCACCGGTTGGCCATGGCCAATGCCGTGGACTTTGATGACCTGATAGTCCGAACCGTGGAACTCCTGCAGAAGGCACCCATGGTGGCCCAGTACTACCATCGTCGCTTCCGATATATCCTGGTCGATGAGTACCAGGACACCAACCATGCCCAATATGTGCTCATGCGAGAACTGGCTGGGGTAGGTCAGGGGCGGGAAACCCATGAAGATGTAAAGCACATGAATGGGTTCGGTGCTCCTGGGGCACCTGGAGCGAACGTGGCCGCCATCCCGCTAGGAGCGGGGAGGGAGGGTCCCGCCTGGATTACCGTGGTCGGTGATTCCGATCAGTCCATCTATGCCTTCCGAGGTGCGGATATCAGCAATATCCGCGATTTCGAGAAGGACTTCCCCGGAGCCAGGACCATCCTTCTGGAGCAGAACTATCGGTCCACGCAAACCATTCTGGACGCAGCCAATGCCATCATCGTCAAAAACGAGGGCAGGAAGCCAAAGAAACTCTGGACTGCACTGGGTAAAGGGGAACCGATTGTCGGCTACGCGGCCGACAATGCCCAGCAGGAGGCCGCCTGGATTGCGACCGAAATCGCCCGTCTCCGCAATGAGGAGGGCATACACTACTCCGACATGGCCATCATGTACCGGGCCAACGCCCAGTCGCGGGCACTTGAGGAGGCCCTGATCAACGCAGGATTGCCCTACCAGCTGGTCGGTGGGACGAAGTTCTATGAACGCCGGGAGATCAAGGATGCCCTTGCCTACCTGCATGCCATAGCCAATCCCGAAGATGATGTGAATATGAGGCGCATACTGAATGTGCCCAAACGCGGCCTGGGTGCAAGGGCTGAGGCGGCGGCTGCCACCTATGCCGACCTTCATGGCACGAGTTTCTGGACCGGGGTGGAGCACCTGGACGAGGTGGAGGGTATCTCCACGCTTACCTCCAAGCGGATGGCTGCCTTCCGAGATCTCATCAGGTCCCTGACCGCCTTTGCCGCCGAGCATGACTCCAAACCCTCGGAGATTGTGGCGGAGGTACTTGATGAGTCGGGGTTGCTGGAAGAGTTGAACAAGTCGACTGATCCGCAAGATGCATCCCGAGTCGAGAATCTTTCGCAGCTGCAGTCCGTGGCAGCGGAATTCGAGCAGAAGACCCCGGACGCCTCCTTGGCCGGGTTCCTGGAGACCACCGCCCTGGTTGCCGATTCCGATCAGCTGCCTGGTATCGGCGACGATTCAGGGAAGGTGACCCTGATGACGCTCCATACGGCCAAGGGACTTGAGTATCCTGTCGTCTTCCTCACTGGAATGGAGCAGGGCACATTCCCTCATTCCCGAAGCCTGGAGGATGCCACCGAGTTGCAGGAGGAGCGACGCCTGGCTTATGTCGGTGTCACCCGAGCCAAACAACGGCTCTACCTGACCAGATCCGCCGTCCGTGCCCAGTGGGGGCAGTCCAACGAGATGTTGCCCAGCCAGTTCCTGGATGATATTCCCGAGAACCTCCTTGATTGGAAGCGCAAGGAGGCGGGCTTCGAGCGTATGCACTCAGGCTGGGGCTTAGGCGACGATGACGAGGAGTTCGGTGGGTTCGAAGACAATGGTGATGGAGCCTCCTTCGGCCGCAGGGCCTTCGGTGGAAGCGGTACGGAATCGCGATCAGGATCTTCGTGGTCACGTGGGTCCAGCCGCTCGGGCGGTTCCGCGCGCAGTTCATACGGGTCCAGAGGGTACGGTTCGCAGCGGGGTGGTGGATCATCGTGGTCTTCAGGTACCGCGCGGAATGGAAGGGTCACCACCAGGCGCAGCGGTCAAGTTTCGGGATTGAAATCCAAGCCAGCCGCAGCATCTGCCGAGCCACGCTCGAACGGGCTGTCCATTCAGGACTTCTCTATTGGCGACAGGGTGGCTCATGATCAATATGGTCTGGGCAAGGTGGTTGATGTCCAGGATAAGGGACACAACTCGGTACTGACCGTGGACTTCGGCTCCGAGGGAACCAAACGACTGATGCTACGCCTGGCCCCCATCGAGAAACTCTGAACCCTGCGGTTGTTCATGGGAACGGAAACGGCCTCCGATTCGTCCTGAAATCACGAATCGGAGGCTGTTGTAATCGGTAGGGCCTCAGAGCAGGGCTTTCCGGCGGATGGCCAAGACTCCCATTGCTGTTGCGCAGTGATGCGGCCGGTGTAGCGGCGATCAGGGAATCCGAATCGGTAAGAGCGAGGCGCTCCGGACCTCCGACAGGTGCCTTGGACCACAGTACGCTGGTCTGCGGGTTTTGCTGGCTTTCCGGTCTCGGATATGCCGATACCGGGAGCCTCGGTAACGACACCATCACCGGTGCGCAATCACCGTTAAGAAAAGTGCTTGTGACTCGGACTCTCAGGGCTTGCTGACTTGGAATCGCTCTTCACCCGGGAGAACCAGATTGAGTATGACAGCCACTACGAAGGCTGCTGCAATGCAATTGTTGGAGAAGATGGACTGGAAGAGGGCTGGGAAGGCCACAAAAATATCCTTCACCTGGGTGAACCCAATACCGATGGTCAGGGAGAGGGCCGCAATCGTGATGTTGCGCTGGGTGAATCCGGCCTCGGCAATCATCTGGAAGCCGGAGAGGATGATGTTGCCGAACATCATGATTGTGCATCCTCCGAGAACGGCCTGGGGGAGGGAGTCGAAAACAGCCGCAACACCCGGAACGAAAGAGGCCAGGATCAGAATCAACCCTCCGGAGAGTATGACCTTGCGGTTGACCACCTTGGTCATGGCCACCAGGCCGATGTTCTGGGCGAAGGATGTCAGTGGAAGGCAGCCGAAGAGCCCCGAGACCATGGAGATAAATCCGTCACCCGCGATGGCACCGCTCATTTCGCGGTCTGTCGGTTTGCGGTCCATACCGACCTTGCAGAGGGCTGTGGTGTCGCCGATCACCTCGACCGAAGACACCACATAGAGCAGGGCGAAGGAGATGATGGCCCCTGTGTCGAACTCCGGCTTGAATGGCATGAGTCGTGGCAGTGAGAAGATGTGCAGGTTCTGGAATCCGGAGAGATCCACTTTGCCCATGAACAGGGCCACGATATAGCCGACCACCAGGCCGAAGAGTACCGAGAGCTGCTTGGCGGTTCCCTTCATGAGGAGCTGGAATGCCAGGCAGGCCACCAGGGAAATGACTGCCAACGTCAGGTTCTGCCAGGACCCGAAGTCCTTGGCTCCGGCGCCGCCGCCGAAGGATTGTGCGCCGACCGATAGCAGGGAAAACCCGATGGAGGTGACGACTATGGCTGAAACGATCGGTGGAACGAATCGACGCCAGTAATCAGCGGTCAGGCCGAGGATGAGCTCTACCAGCCCACCGGCCAGAACGGCACCGACTACGACCCCATATCCCTGATTGGCCACGATGGCCACGGCCGCCGCCACGTAGGTAAAGGAGATGCCGGTGACCATGGGCAGGCGGCCACCTACACGCCAGAGCGGATACAGTTGAAGGCAGGTACCCAGGCCGGCCACCAGGAGCCCATTCTGGATGACCATGGCCGATTCCGCCGGAGACATCCCGGCTGCTGCGGCCACCAGGAAAATCGGAGCCAGGTTGGCGACGAACATGGCCATGACATGCTGCAGGCCAAAGGGGAGGCCCTTCCAGAAGGAGATACTCCCGTTCATGTCGGTAAGGGCGTTCATCGTTTTTCCGGAGTCCTTCGTGGCGGACTTTGTGCCTGGTTCCGCGAGATTCGTTGCGTCGCTCATCTTGTCTGATGCCCGTTCTGGAGTCTGTCGCGTTTCTGACTGATTACGGCTCTGCTCGACCATGGCTCTCCTTTTTGCCAGGCGGCCCTCCGTGCATGCCGTCTGTGCTTCCCGATCTGGAAGAATGCCTGAACCACACGATCAGTGGGGATGGTTCTGATCGGTGCTCCGGGGCTATTACGATTTGCCAGTCAGGAGCATACATGGAGGCCTGGAATCGTCCTTCGTTCCCCTGGTCAGGGATCTGTGGTTAAATGAACTCTTGGTGTGCGCGTTTGTGTGCTCATCTATCTGGAGTCTCAGCCCATCAATGGGTCGGCGGCCGTAAGGTCGTTCGTGCTTGGCACGGTGAAGCATTGGAGAGGCCTGACTCGACGGTTTCGACCGTCTTCGTTCAGATAACGACAGAACCAAGTAAGGAATGAAGTAATGACCAAGATTCAGCGTGCGCGCAGGCAGGTCCGTCTGTCCCGCGCCCTGGGCATCGCCCTGACCCCCAAGGCTCAGCGCCTCTTCGAAAAGCGCCCCTATGCTCCCGGTGAGCATGGTCGCACCCGCCGCAGGACCGAGTCCGATTACGCAGTCCGTCTGCGCGAAAAGCAGCGTCTGCGCGCACAGTACGGCGTCTCAGAGAAGCAGCTGAGGGCCACCTACGAGCGTGGCACCCATGAGTCCGGACAGACCGGTGAGGCCATGCTGCGCGAACTCGAGTGCCGTCTGGACAACCTGGTTCTTCGTGCAGGCATTGCACGGACCACGGCCCAGGCTCGTCAGTATGTGGTTCACCGCCACATCCTGGTCGATGGCAACATCGTCGATCGCCCCTCCTACAGGGTCAAGCCCGGCCAGACCATCCAGGTCAAGCCCAAGAGCCAGACAACCGTGCCCTTCCAGATCGCAGCCGAGGGTGTCCATCGCGACGTCCTGCCCGCGGTTCCCGGATATCTGGATGTGGACCTGGCCTCTCTGAAGGCAACCCTGGTCCGTAAGCCTGAGCCGGAGGAGATTCCGGTCCAGGTCAACATCCAGTACGTGGTCGAGTTCTACGCCCGCTGACCCTGGAACAGGATTTACCGAAGACCCCGGATTCGTCCGGGGTCTTTTTGAATCTGCAGTCTGAGCAGAGGTCCACCGGCATGGGAGCCATCAGTGGTCGGGGAGTGGGATAATGAAGTCATGTTGCTCCATTTGCATGCGGTCCGTCATGGTCAGACCTACTTCAACCGATACAACCGTCTCCAGGGGTGGACCAATGCGCCTTTGACGGAGGAGGGGCTGGCGGACGCCGATAGGGCAGGACGCAAGCTTGCCGACCTGGAGTTCAAAGCCGCCTATTGTTCCGACACCACCAGGGCTCAGATAACAGCCGAGCGGATTCTTGAAGCGAACCAATCGGAGGGCAAGCCGGGAATAGTCAGTGACATGCACTTCCGTGAGCAGTTCTACGGGTACTTCGAGGGTCAGGATATGAGCATGGCATGGTGGGCGGCCGGTGCACCTCACGGGGCCACGACCTACAACCAGATTGTCGACAGGTTCGGCCTCGCGGCCAGCAGGGATTTCCTCAAGGAAGCCGACCCGTTCGGTGATGCCGAGTCTGACGAGGAATACTGGGCGCGGATTCGTGGCGGGTTCGACTTGATATCGGGTAACCCTGCCCTGCGTGATGGAGATGATGTCCTGCTCATCTCGCATGGCAATACGCTCCTCAGCCTTATGTACAGGTTCGCGCCTGAGGGGTATGACCTGAGCAGTCGCCCGAAGAACGGGAGTGTTACGGTTTTCGATTTCCATACCGAGCTCCCCTTCGAACAGGCGTTGGAGGTACGGTCCTACAACAGGTGAGCCTGTCCGTGAGGCAGGAATCGCTCCTGTATATACGGCACGTGGTACCGTTGACCGATATACATCCTTGACAGAAGAGAGGTAGGAGATGGACATAGGACAGATTGCCGGTCTCATAGCAGCCATCGCCTTCGCAGTGGTGGCGGGATTCCTGATCTATCCGTTGATTCGTCTGGGCAAGCTCTTCGATCAGCTGGCCGACACGGTGAAGCAGGCGGGCGACCATGCCATTCCAACTCTCGATGAGTCAGCCAACACCGTCACCCAGCTCAACCAGACCCTGGCGGACGTGAACAGGATTTCCTCCGCTGCTTCGACTACAGCCAACAATGTCGGAGCGCTGACGGATCTGTACGGTTCCATGCTGGGCAAGCCCGTCATCAAGACGGCCGCCTTCTTCTATGCCATCAGGAAAACGGCTTCCTCCTTCTTCTCGGGCGGTCGCAAGTCCGATCAGCCTACTGGTTCGCGAGCCCCTGAAGCCTCTACAGAAGCAAAAGAAGTCTCACGTCATGGTGGGGCACCTTTCCCGACCGGTACAAGCCAGGGAGGCAAGTAATGTTCAAACGGATCTTTTGGGCCGGACTGGGTGTCGCGGCCGGTGTCGTCTTGGTCTCCAAGGCTGAGGCCTATGTCCGTGCCAACACTCCCAAGCAGGCGCGTGAATTCGTTTTCGGTGCTGATCAGGAGCAGGTGCCCCAGCGGACCCTGGCTGGTCTCCTATCGGAATTCCGCTCGGCCCTCAGTCAGCGCCAGAGCGAATTGAACAAGACGTACATGGATCGGTTCCAAGGCTGATCTGTCGTTTTTCACCTGTCCATGGAGGATTGGACGTTGTAGAATCGGCATTATTCAGCTATCAAGGGTGACGCGCGACAAGTCAGGTCGTGCGTCCCGAAACAAGTGTTCCGCCTACGGATGGCCGGGTGCGGAACTGATATCTGCCTTGCAAAGGTAGAGGCCATGCCGGGCGGCATGGCCTGAAGGAGTACAAGCAGCATGCGCACTTCGGAAATCGCCAAGCGCTTCCTCGATTACTTTCAGCAGCAGGGACATATGGTTGTCCCATCCGCCTCGCTGATTTCGCCCAACCCGACCACCCTCTTCACCATTGCAGGCATGGTTCCCTTCATTCCCTACCTCCTGGGTGAACAGACCCCTCCGAAGAGCCGGATGGCAAGCAACCAGAAGTGTGTGCGCACCTTGGACATCGAAGAGGTGGGCAAGACCACCAGGCACGGCACCTTCTTCCAGATGGTCGGGAACTTCTCGTTCGGCGATTACTTCAAGGAGGAGGCAATCCACTATGCCTGGGATCTTCTGACCCGTCCCCAGGACCAGGGCGGGTACGGTTTCGATCCGGAGACCCTTTGGGTGACCACATACACGGATGATGACGAGGCCCGCTCCATATGGAGGAACGAAGGTTTCGATCCGGAGCACATGGAAATCCTCGGCATGGAGGACAACTTCTGGACCACCGGTGGCCCTGGGCCCGGTGGACCCTGCTCGGAGATATATGTCGATAGGGGGCCGAAGTACGGAGTCGAAGGTGGCCCGTCCGCCGACGAGAACCGGTATATCGAGATATGGGACCTGGTCTTCGAGAACTATGAGGTCGACAACGTCAAGTCCAAGACCGACCTGCACATCGTGGGCGAACTCGAACACAAGAACATCGACACCGGTGCGGGTCTGGAACGCCTGGCATACCTCCTCCAAGGCAAGGAGAACATCTACGAGACCGATGAGGTATACCCGGTCATTGAGGCTGCGGAGAGGATCTCAGGTCGCAAGTACGGCGAGAACGAGGAGGACGACGTCCGTTTCCGCGTCGTTGCCGACCATGTCCGCTCGGCTCTGATGATCATGAGCGACGGGGTGCGTCCCAGCAACGTGGGCCGGGGATATGTGCTCCGTCGGCTCCTGCGCCGTTCGATTCGGTCAATGCGCATGCTGGGCGTCAGGGATGAGGTTCTGCCTCAGCTCTTCCCGGTTTCCAAGGATGCTATGGCCCCCAGTTACCCAGAGCTCAACAATACCTTTGCGGAGGTCTCAGAATCGGCCTATGGCGAGGAGAGCGCCTTCCGTCGGACCCTTGACAAGGGAACCACGATTCTTGATGCCGCTGTGGAAAAGGCCAGGAAGTCATCCTCAGAAGAGGTCTCTGGCGATGACGCTTTCACCCTTCACGACACCTATGGGTTCCCGATTGAGCTCACTCTGGAAATGGCCGAGGAGCAGGGGGTCAAGGTCGATGAGGCCAAGTTCCGCGAGCTCATGAACGAGCAGAAGTCCAGGGCAAGGGCGGATGCTCTCAAGAAGCGCCATAATGTGGATCTGAGCGTATACGACGATCTGCGTAAGAACCTGGCCGAGCCGCAAAAGTTCCTTGGGTATACGGACTTTTCGAGCCGTTCAAGGGTAATCGGCATCATCCAGGAAGGGAAGGGCGCCGTTCCGGCGGTCACGGCCCCGGCCACTGTCGAGGTCCTTCTGGACAGGTCGCCGTTCTATGCCGAGGCAGGCGGTCAGCTTGCCGACCAGGGCGAGATACTCTCTGACGACGGAGCCGTTCTGGAGGTTGACGACGTCCAGAACCCCATCAAGGGTCTGACCGTGCATCAGTGCCGCCTGACCGAGGGAACCCTGACCCTTGAGGCCCAGGTTACGGCCACCATCGACCGGGTCAGGCGCGGGGCCATCGCACGTTCGCATACTGCGACCCACATGGTGCACAAGGCGTTGCGCGAGGAGCTCGGCCCTCAGGCCACCCAGCGCGGTTCCGAGGATGCGCCCAACAGGCTGCGTTTCGATTTCCAGTGGTCCCAGGCCCCCAGCAGGAGTGCCATGGACGCGGTTGAGGCCAGGGTCAACGATCGCCTGCGCGACAATCTGGCCGTGACCACCGAGGAGATGAAATTCGACGACGCCATCGCTTTGGGTGCCATGCATCTCTTCGGCGAAAAATACGGCGACATCGTCCGTGTGGTTTCCATCGGCGAGGACGGTTGGAGCCGCGAACTTTGCGGCGGTACCCACGTCGATCATGTCGGCAAGATTGGTGCCGTCTCGATTATGTCCGAGGCCTCGGTCGGTACCGGTGTACGACGAGTCGATGCCGTGGTGGGCCAGGGCGCATACCAATACAACGCCAGGGAGCATGCCCTGGTTTCGCAGCTCTCCGATACGCTCAATGCCCGCCCCGACGAGCTGGAGGCCCGCGTGGCCACCCTCCTTGCCAAGCTCAAGGAATCCGACAGACGTCTGGCCGCGGCCTATGAGAGTCAGCTGGCCCAGTCCGTGCCCGACCTGGTGGCACAGGCTCAGCAGTCTCCCGCTCCGATCAAGGTTGCCGCAAAGAACGTGGGCCACTTCGGATCCGCGGATGCCCTGCGCAAGACAGTGACCGATATCCGCGCACGTCTCGGTGAGGATGATCCGACTGTTGTGGCCCTTGCAGGTGTCACCGAGGATCAGAAGCCTGTGATCTATGTGGCCACCAACGAGAAGGCCCGTAAAGATGGCATCAAGGCAGGAGACCTGGTGCGTGGCGCGTCCAAGATCCTTGGAGGCGGTGGCGGTGGCAAGCCCGACTTCGCCCAGGGCGGCGGACAGGATGCCGACAAGATCGACCAGGCCCTGTCGGCCCTTACCGACCAGGTCCTGAAAGGCTGACCGTCCTGTATGAGCACACCCATATGGATGGGAATAGACCTGGGAGAGGCCAGGATCGGTTTGGCTTTATGCGACCCGGAGCTGACCTTGGCATATCCGGCGGGCAATATCGAGGTTCAGGGCGACTACTTCCGAGGCCTCTGGCCTGTGGTCGATCTGATCCGAGAGCATCATGTCGATCAGGTCATCGTTGGTTACCCCCTTCTCCTCAACGGTACCGAGGGGAGGAGCGCCAAAAATGCGAAACGATGGGTCAGGAACCTCACCCGTATACTGACAGACGAGGAGAATGACGGTCTGGAAGGGGAGTCGGCGGTCCGAGTGGTGTTGCGAGATGAACGATTGACCACGGTCAGCGCCCATCAGCAGCTTTACGATGCACAGGTCGGTGGGCGTGGGCACCGACCTCGGGTGGATCAGCAATCCGCTGTTGTGTTGCTGCAGTCGGCCCTGGATGAGTACAAGGTCAGCAAGGAGCTGTAATTGGCTGAAGATATACAGGACTTTTTTGAAGACAAGGTTCAGTGGGTGGAGCCGGGGCAGGACCCGATTCCGGTCCAACCCCCGCGTCCGCCCAGGTCCAGGCGCGAGATGCGTAGGCGTCGACAGAGGAGGCTACGACGCCGTCGTGTGACTGCTGTCGTCATCGTCTTGGCCCTGGTCGTCGTAACCATCTGTGCCCTTTTTGTCACCAGGTCACTGAAAGGTGCATCCTCCCGGATGACAGCAACCAAGGAAGTCGCTCTGGATTACCCCGGTCCAGGGGAAAAACCCATCCAATTCACCGTGGAGAGCGGTCAGGGCGCCGAGCAGATTGGTATGAACCTTCTCCATGCTGATATTGTCCGTTCCTCGGAAGCCTTCGTTCAGGCAGTCACCAATGAACAGGCGGAAGGCAAGCTCTTCCCGGGCACCTTCGATCTCAAGACCAAGATGAAGGCATCCGATGTGATGGCTGTTCTGACCGATCGAAGCAAGGCGCGTGGCATGTTGCAGGTCCGCTCCGGTGACCGTGCCGAGGATGTCATGGCGCGTGCGCAGCAGCTGTCTGGGTTGCCGGAGGAGGACTTCGATGCAATCGTGGACAACAAGGGGCAGGGTATCCTCCCCGTCGAGGCCCAGGGGAACTTCGAAGGGTGGCTGGAACCGGGCGAATATGACGTCAAATCGCTGGGGTCGGCCCAGGAGATCCTGTCGACATTGGTGGGGAAGCGCATCCAGAAGCTCGATAACCTCGGGGTTCCGAAAGGCTCCGAGCGTCAGGACATACTCGTCAAGGCTTCAATAACCGAGGCGGAGGTCAACAAGCCCCAGTATTACGGGAAGGTGGCCCGGGTCATAGACAACCGCCTTTCCAGGAACATGCCCTTGGGGATGGATAGTACAGTCGCTTACTCCAACAAGGTATCGGCCCTGGAATTGACCAATCAGATGCTGCAGGACCCTGATGATACGTACAACACCAGGGTGCATAGAGGTCTGCCGCCCGGGCCTATCGGGTCGGCAGGTGACAACGCGATCAGGGCGGCCTTGACCCCAGACAATGGGGACTGGCTCTACTTCGTTACCGTCAACCTCGATACCGGTGAGACCAGGTTCAGCAACAACGAGGACCAGTTCAACGCCGATGTCAAGCTATACAAGCAGTGGGAGTCGGAGCACAATCAGTAAGTGTGCTGACTGGTGATCAACCACCCAGCAGTGCCGTTGCGGCAGTGGCAACCGCTGCCGCAACAAGTATGACGGGAACGAAGGCAAGGGTGTCAGCACGTTTGCCCCGGTCTTTGCCTATTCGTCCGACTACCAGGGAGCCCAGGCCAAACACCCCCATGAGCAACCACCAGACCAGGGTGGTGGTCCAGCCCAAGGGGCCGATGGTGAAGGCCATCAGGGATGTGGCGGTGACGTCCCCCAACCCTAGGGCACCCGGCCGTACCAGGGCCAAAAAGAACTGGATCCCCGTTGATCCCAGACACAGGACAACAGCGGTGACCAACGGTGCGATACCGTGTCCGGCCAGACTGTAGACCACGAGGGTGAGTCCCTGTACCAGAAACCCGAGCAGGACGATTGAACGCGGCACAAGGCGGGTCCTGATGTCGGTCCAGGCAAGGTAGAGGGTAAAAATGAAACCGGGAAGGGTCATGAGGTAGGCCATCTCCTAAGATAAGCATATACATGAGAAAACCGGCAAAAGGAGTTCATATGTTGCGCTGGCAGACGGCGGGGGAATCCCATGGAGAAGCCCTGGTGGCCATGATGGAGGGCTTACCGTCCGGGGTCAGCGTCGATACCGATGACATTGTCGGGGCTCTGGCGCGTAGGCGCCTGGGCTACGGGCGCGGCGCCCGTATGGGATTCGAACAGGACAGGGTTCGTCTCCTGACCGGAGTACGCCACGGATCCACACTCGGATCCCCCATTGCTCTTGAGATCGGCAACACGGAGTGGCCCAAGTGGGAGCAAATCATGAGCGTTGACCGGCTTCCTGAAGGGGTGGAACTGCCTGCTGAGGGGCGAAATGCTCCTCTGAGTCGGCCCAGGCCTGGCCATGCTGACCTGACTGGTATGAGAAAGTACGGCTTCACCGACGCACGCCCGATCCTTGAGCGCTCCTCGGCCAGGGAGACGGCCTCACGCGTGGCTCTTGGTGCCATTGCTGCCCGCTTCCTTGAACAGGCCTTGGGAATCAGAACGGTCTCACATGTCCTGTCCATCGGTGGGGTGGGTACGGAAGACCGTTCCGTCCTGCCTGGCCCCGACGATGGTGCTGCACTGGACGAATCGCCGGTGCGCACCCTGGATAAGGATGCCGAGCGTCGGATGATGGATAGGATCGACCAAATCAAGAGGGATGGCGATACGGCAGGTGGTGTCTTCGAGGTCATTGCCTACGGTGTGCCGGCCGGCCTGGGGACCTACGTAGAGTCTGATAGGCGTCTCGATGCGGCGCTGGCATCGGCCTTCATGGGTATCCAGGCCATCAAGGGAGTTGAAATCGGTGACGGGTTCGATGAAGCCGACCGCCCTGGATCCCAGGCCCACGATGAGATGGTTCCCGGTGAGGACGGAACCATTGAACGACTCTCCAACCGGGCGGGAGGTCTGGAGGGCGGCATGTCGAATGGGCAACCCATCCGTGTCCGTGCGGCCATGAAGCCCATCTCCTCGGTGCCCAAGGCCCTGAGGACCGTAGACGTTCTGACCGGTGAACCGGCCACCGCCATTCACCAGCGTTCCGATGTCACTGCGGTACCTGCCGCTGCGGTCGTCGGCGAGGCCATGATGCACCTCACACTGGCTGCTTTCGTGCTGGAGAAGTTCGGCGGGGACAGCCTGGAGGAGGTCTCTCGGAATGCCGAGGCGTATCAGAACTCATGGGATGAGGGTCTCAGGTAAGGCGGAACAGGCATGATCAGGCACTCTCTCGTCGGGCATGGGCAGGAACCCCATATTCCCAAGGCGGTCATCATCGGGATGCCGGGAGCCGGGAAGACCCGCATCGGTAAGGAGGCGGCCTCCCTGATGGGGGTACCTTTCAAGGACTCGGACCGCATTGTCGAGCAGGATGCGGGCCGGTCGATCAACGAGATCTTCGAAGCCGAGGGGGAGGCCTCCTTCCGTCAAAGAGAGAGTCGGATTGTTGGCGACCTCTTAAAGGACTTCGACGGGGGTGTCCTCTCCCTCGGGGGTGGAGCCCCGATGACGGCTTCCGTTTACGAAGCCCTGCGGGAGTACCGTAATCATGGTGGCAAGGTGGTCTATCTTGATGTGGACCCGGAAGAAGCGAAATCGCGGTCCCTGCGTGTCAAGAACCGGCCCCTGCTGCGGGGGCAGACCCATGAGAAGTGGATGGAGCTGTACAAGGAGCGTCGTCCGGTTTACCAGAGCGCTTCGAACATTTCTCTGAAACCCAGGGGAACCACACCGGATGTCATAGCCCAGCGGCTTGCCGATGCCCTCTCAGAGCGGGTGGTTCATGTCAGCAACCTCGATCCGTATGATGTACGCATCGGCGCGGGGGTGACCAGCCGCCTCCAGGTCCTTCTGGGTGAAGAGGTCATGCGGGTGGCTCTCATCCATACCACACCGGTCCAGAGGCACTCCGACAGGGCACGGGCCCTCTTGAGGCAGGCTGGTTACCAGGTCGTTGACATGGTCATTCCAGATGCCGAAGCAGGGAAGACCGTTGCCGTGGCACAGGGAATCTGGGAGCGTCTTGCTGACGAGGGATTCACCCGCTCAGATGCCATCGTGGGGCTCGGAGGTGGTGCGGCCACCGATTTGGCGGGCTTCATCGCAGCCTCCTGGATGCGCGGTATCCGTTATGTCAACTGCCCGACCTCATTGCTCGCCATGGTGGATGCCTCGACAGGCGGCAAGACCGGAATCAACCTGAACCAGGGCAAGAACCTGGTCGGGAGCTTCTATACACCGGTGGGGGTCCTTGCTGATTTGAGGACCCTGAGAACCCTGCCCAACGACATTTTTGTGGAGGGGCTGGGAGAGGTGGCCAAGTCCGGATTCATCATGGATTCCGAGATTCTTGGAATCCTTGAAGAGAAGGCCGAGTCCCTGCGTTCCTTCGACGGAAACGAACCCGAGCAGTGGCTGGAGGGCGTGGTCGAGGATCTGATTGAGCGCACCGTTCAGGTCAAGGCACACCATGTTTCCGTCGATTTGCGTGATGTCGGAGTGCGTGAGTTTCTGAACTACGGACACACCCTTGGGCACGCCATCGAGAAAACAGAGCACTTCTCCTGGCGGCATGGGCAGGCGGTATCGGTGGGAATGGTGTTTGCTGCCGAATTGGCGTCACTGACAGGACATCTCGACAGGGATATGGTTGACTACCACCGCAGTCTTCTCTCTTCCTTGGGGCTGCGCACCACCTGGGACGGGGGTGATTTCGACCAGGTTCTTGCCCTGATGCACAAGGACAAGAAGGCCAGAGGGAATAAGCTCAGATTCATCATCCTCGACGGAATCGGCAAACCGACCCACCTGGACGATCCTCCCCTGGATGCAGTCCGGGAAGCCTTCGGACGAATCCGAAGCAAGGCCTGAGTGCAGGGCCGGTAAAAGGAAACAAGGCAAGAAATGGAGTCGGATATGGGTACCAGGGTCGTTGTGGTCAATGGTCCGAACCTGGGCAGGTTGGGTGTCAGGGAACCTGATGTCTATGGACATCTGGACCTGGAAGCGCTCCGCAGAGACTGCACGACCTGGGGGAGTGAGCTGGGCCTGGACGTGGAAGTGCGTCAGTCCGACGACGAGGGCCAGGTCATCTCCTGGATGCACCAAGCGGTTGATGAGCGAACCCCGGTGGTCATGAACCCGGCGGCCTTCACCCATTACAGCTATGGCCTGGCCGATGCGGCCGCCCAGGTGACCGAAGCCGGGCTGCCTCTGATGGAGGTGCACATCTCCAATCCCGCTTCCCGCGAAGCCTTCCGTCGGCATAGTGTCATATCACCGGTGGCCACCGGCACCATTACAGGCTTGGGATTCTATGGGTACCGTTTGGCCCTTGAATCGGTGGCCCACCTCATCGAGAGGTCGTGAAGTCCAGTGCCGCGGTTGCCAAGGTCCGGCGGGAGGGCCGGAGGAGCGGCGGACGGGCTGCCCGCGCCAACAGGTGAGCAACCGGCAAGGGTGCCGAAGACCATTCAGGTCAGGGGTGCCCGGGTCCACAACCTTCATGGTCTGAATCTTGATATACCCCTGAACCGCCTGGTCGGTATCGCCGGGGTATCGGGTTCAGGCAAGTCATCACTGGCACTTGGAGTCCTCTATGCAGAAGGCTCAAGGCGATATTTGGAATCCCTGTCAACCTATACCCGAAGAAGGATGACCCAGGCCCAGCGGCCCGAGGTCGACTCCGTTCGTTTCCTCCCTCCGGCATTGGCGCTCAGACAGCGCCCCGGGGCTGGTGGGATGCGCTCGACCTTCGGGACTTCCACCGAACTCCTCAATGTTCTTCGGCTCATGTTCTCCCGACTGGCCTCGCACGTCTGCCCCAACGGGCATTATCAGGAACCCACCATGCGAGTGGCGGCTGAAATGCCCATCATCTGCCCGGTCTGCGGGGAGCGCGTCCAAACCCCCAGCGCCGAGGAACTGGCGTTTAACTCACTGGGCGCCTGCCCGACCTGCCAGGGAACGGGGACGGTTCGGGAAGTGGATGACGCCACGCTGGTTCCTGACCAGGATCTGACCATCGATCAGGGTGCGGTGGTTCCCTGGAGGACATTCGGTTTCAACGTCCAGCCTGATATCGTCCGAGAATTCGGGGTGCGTACTGATGTGCCCTGGAAGGACCTGACGGCTGACGAGAAGGAGATCGTCTTAAACGGGCCTTCCGAAAAGAAGCACATCACCATCACCTCCGTCAAAGGGGTCCATGAGCTGGACTTCACCTTCCGTAACGCAAGATTGACGGTGGCCGAGGAACTCAAACGTGCCACCGATGACAAACGCCTGTCCAAGGTGGCGAAGTTCCTGACCGAAAGGACCTGCCCGGACTGTGGTGGAAGTCGCCTCAACGAGGTTGCTCGACAACCTCGGATAGGGCAGGACAACCTGGCCGCAGTCACCTCCTGGCCGTTGAGGAGGGTGCTCCACTGGTCCGAGAACCTTCCCGCCACCTTGCCTGAGTCAATGCAAGCGATGGCGCGGTCCCTGGCGGATACACTGCAAAGTATGGGTCGCCGCCTGCTGCAACTGGGCCTGGGGTACCTGACCCTGGACAGGTCCACCGTCTCCCTGTCGACGGGGGAACGGCAACGTACCCAGCTCTCCCGCGCTGTCCGCAACGAGACAACCGGTGTCCTCTATGTTCTTGATGAACCCTCGACAGGTCTTCACCCGGCCAATATCGAAGGTCTCATTGGGGTCATGCGTGATCTCCTGGCCAGTGGAAACTCGGTGGTTTTCGTGGATCATGATGTATCGGTCCTCGCAGCGGCCGACTACTTCATCGAGATGGGACCTGGTGCCGGTAGCAAGGGTGGCAGGGTGATAGCGCAAGGCACTCCCGAGCAGGTGGAGGACGCCCCCGAGTCCCGCATAGGTGGCTTCTTAAACGGGCGAGAAGAGGTTCTGGTCAGAGAGCACCGGGACATTCCGGCTTCACCGACACCCCTGTCAACCGATGAAAACAGGGAACAAGGGTCGGTGAGTACCGGGGGAAAACGAACCCACAGTGATTCGTCCCGTGCCGCCTCCTGCGACTGGATCCGGATGAGTACCGGCCCCATCCATACGGTCCGGCCGCTGGATGTGGCCATACCCCGGGGTCGCATGACGGCTGTGACAGGGGTGTCCGGCTCAGGGAAAACGACCATGGTCTTGGAATGCCTGGTACCTGCTCTCCAAGCCATACAGGAAGGACGGTCCCTGCCGGAGCCGGTCAAGTCCATATCGTCATCCGGCATAGATCGGGTCAGGCTGGTCGATTCCTCACCCATCGGAATCAACGTCAGGTCCACCGTGGCAACCTATTCGGGCATCATGGATCATCTGCGACGTCTCTTCTCGAAAACCGCAGCCGCCCATGAGGCGGGGTACAGGCTCTCGGACTTCTCCTACAACACAGGATCGCTCAGGTGCCCGCAATGCGAAGGGACGGGGCAGATCAGCCTTGATGTGCAGTTCCTTCCGGATATTCCCATCACCTGCCCAACCTGCCGGGGAAGCCGGTTCAAGCCTGAAATCGAACGGATAAGGATGTCCACCAAGGCCCATCCCGACCCCATGAGTCTGACAGACCTCCTCTCCATGGAGGTCGGGGAGGCCATGGAGGTCTTCGCTGCCGCCGGTTCCAGGGGAGCTGATGCGGGTGAGTACCCAAGCATCCACCGATCCCTGCGCATCCTGAACGATCTTGGTCTGGGCTATCTGACCCTGGGAGAGGATACGCCTTCATTATCCGGTGGCGAGGCCCAGCGGCTCAAGCTCTCCAATGAACTCGGGCGGAGGCAGAACACCTCCCTCTTTGTTCTGGATGAGCCAACGACCGGCCTCCATCCCCTGGACGTCCGTACGCTGATCGGGGTCCTGGAGCGCCTGGTCGACAGGGGAGCCACGGTGGTGTTCATCGAGCATGACCTGGATATGATCGCCAATGCCGATTATGTGATTGACATGGGTCCCGGTGGAGGAGAAGAAGGTGGCATGATTGTCGCCACAGGGAGACCTGAAACAGTCTGCGCAAGTCCGGTTTCCCTTACCGGGCAGTACCTTGCCAGGCATATCCAGGGGAGATGACCGGGGGAGGGGCTCATCGCCGCGTCGTCGTCTGCCATACCTGATAGGCTGAAGTTCCATGGTCAGAGAACATGGAAATTCGCAAGGGCATATCACAAAGCACATTTTCGTCACCGGTGGCGTCGTTTCTTCGCTGGGTAAGGGACTGACTGCGTCCTCCCTCGGCAGGCTGTTGAGAAGCCGCGGAATCCGGGTCCTTCAGCAGAAGCTGGATCCCTATATCAACGTTGATCCCGGTACCATGAACCCCTTCCAGCATGGTGAGGTCTACGTGACCGAGGATGGGGCCGAGACCGATTTGGACATCGGCCACTACGAGCGATTCCTGGATGTCTTCCTCTCCCAGAAGGCCAATGTGACCACCGGGCAGATATACCAGTCCGTCCTCCGCAAGGAGCGTGCCGGCGAGTACCTGGGGCAGTGCGTCCAGGTCATCCCTCACGTCACCAACGAGATCAAGAGCCGCATGCGTGCCCAGGCCGGTGATGATGTGGATGTGATCATCACCGAGATCGGCGGCACGGTAGGTGACATCGAATCACAGCCGTTCATGGAGGCGGCCCGTGAGGTCAGGCGCGACATCGGGGCGGACAACTGCATGTTCGTCCATGTTTCGCTGGTTCCTTACATCGCTGCCGCCCATGAGCTGAAGAC
Organism: Bifidobacterium sp. M0307; assembly: GCF_016100445.1. Lineage (NCBI taxonomy): Bacteria > Bacillati > Actinomycetota > Actinomycetes > Bifidobacteriales > Bifidobacteriaceae > Bifidobacterium > Bifidobacterium sp. M0307. The sequence continues at coordinate 776,695 of NZ_JACFSL010000001.1, read as the reverse complement.
CAAGCCCACCCAGCATTCGGTCATGGCCCTGCGCCAGTTGGGCATCGCCCCCGATGCCCTGGTCCTCCGGTCGGACCGTCCTCTGAGCCAGTCCATTAAGGACAAGATTTCGCTTATGTGCGATGTCGATGCCGAAGGTGTGGTCAACTGCGTGGACGCCCCCAGCATCTATGACGTGCCGAAGATCCTGTACTCGGAGGGTCTGGATGCCTATGTTGTCCGCAAACTTGAGCTTCCCTTCCATGACGTGGATTGGAACGAGTGGGAGGACCTCCTGGAACGTGTCCATAATCCCCGCAACCGGGTCACCGTGGCGATTGTCGGCAAGTACATCGACCTGCCCGATGCCTATCTTTCGGTGATCGAGGCCATAAAGGCCGGTGGGTTCGCCAACTGGGCCAAGGTCGACGTCAAACTGGTTACCGCCGACTCCTGCGAGACCATGGATGGCGCTCGCGAGGCTTTGCAGGGAGTGGATGGAATCGTCATTCCCGGTGGATTCGGCGTACGAGGCATCGAAGGCAAACTCGGCGCTCTCCGCTATGCCCGTGAAACCAAGCTGCCCGCTCTGGGAATCTGCCTGGGCCTGCAGTCCATGGTCATTGAGTATGCCCGCCACGTCCTTGGTCTGGAGGATGCCAACTCCTCCGAATTCGAACCGAACTGCGAGCATCCGGTCATCGCCACGATGGAGGAGCAGAAGGACATCGTTGCCGGACACGGTGACATGGGCCATACCATGCGTCTGGGTGCCTACCCTGCCATTCTTCGCCAGGACTCACTGGTTGCTGAGCTCTACGGGAAGACCGAGGTATCGGAGCGCCACCGCCACCGCTATGAGGTCAGCGTGGCCTACAAGCAGGATCTGGACAAGGCCGGCCTGCACATCTCAGGCACCAGCCCTGACGGCCAGCTGACGGAGTTCGTGGAGCTTCCCAAGGACCGTCACCCCTTCTATGTGGGCACCCAGGCCCACCCGGAGTTCAAGTCCCGCCCGACCAAGCCCCACCCGCTCTTTGCTGGTCTGGTAAAGGCCAGCATCGAGCACCAGCAGGCAGCTGACTGATTCCTGTACGGCACAGACCATACGACGATTCCGCCCGTTCTCCGATTCGAGGACGGGCGAAATCGCTATTCGGGCCTTTTGGGTATCTTCGGGTCATAAATGTGACTTAATTCCCTATAGAGCGTAACCTCAATCTGGCGGGTCAAGTTCAGGTTGTTTATCCTTGAAAACGTAGGCGGTCGTCGGCAAGCGACAATACATGTGTGAGGAGGTCTGAGCTCGTGGATAATACCTCGCAGCAGACGGACACATCACGGGATGTGGAGATGAGCCAGTACGTGGCGGATCGCACCCGTGTCAATGAAGATAAAATCAAAGAGGACGACGAAATCATCTCGCAGTTCGGCGAGTACAACTATGGCTGGCACGATTCGGACAAGGCCGGAGAAGCCGCCCACAAGGGAATCGACGAGAACGTCGTCCGTGCCATCTCGGCCGACAAGGGCGAGCCTGAATGGATGCTCGAGATGAGACTGAAGGGCTACAGGTCCTTCATGGAGAAGCCCATGCCGGACTGGGGCGTGGACCTGTCGGGATTCAATGCCGATGACTTCAAGTACTACGTCAAGCCCCTCAAGGAACAGGCCAAGTCCTGGGAGGAGCTTCCTGACGATATTCGCAACACGTATGATCGACTTGGCATCCCTGAAGCCGAGAAGAACCGCCTGGTCTCGGGGGTCGCGGCCCAGTACGAGTCCGAGGTGATCTACAACTCCATCCGTGACGACCTGGAAAAGCAGGGTGTCATTTTCCTGGATACGGACACCGCCCTTCAGAAGCATCCCGATCTCTTCAAGAAGTACTTCGGCACGGTCATTCCCCCGGATGACAACAAGTTCGCCGCCCTGAACACGGCGGCCTGGTCCGGCGGTTCCTTCGTGTATGTGCCGAAGGGGGTCCACGTGGACATCCCCCTCCAGGCCTACTTCCGTATCAACACCCCGAACATGGGTCAGTTCGAGCGGACTCTGATCATTGCCGACGAAGGGTCATACGTCCATTACGTCGAAGGTTGCACGGCTCCCATATACTCGACCGATTCCCTTCATGCGGCCATCGTCGAGATCATCGTCGAACCTCATGCCCGGGTGCGGTACACCACGGTCCAGAACTGGTCCAACAACGTCTACAACCTGGTGACACAACGTGCCTATGTCCGTGAGGGCGGCACCATGGAATGGGTGGACGGAAACATCGGCTCCAAGGCCACCATGAAGTACCCAGCCTGCATCCTGGCCGAGCCTTACGCCAAGGCCGAGACCCTATCCCTGGGCTTCGCGGGCAAGGGGCAATACCAGGACACCGGTGCCAAGATGATTCATCTGGCACCCCATACCTCGTCGACCATCGTCTCGAAGTCCATTTCGCGTAACGGAGGAAGGGCGGCCTATCGCGGCCTGGTCAAAATCGTCAAGGGCGCTGAGAAGTCATCCTCGTCGGTGGTCTGCGATGCCTTGCTGGTCGACGACTACTCGCGCTCCGATACCTACCCTCACGTTGATGTCCGTGAAGATGACGTCTCCATGGCTCATGAGGCAACCGTATCCAAGGTCTCAGAGGACCAGCTCTTCTACCTGATGAGTCGCGGTCTGGAGGAAAAGGAGGCAATGGGCATGATTGTTCGAGGTTTCGTTGAACCGATTTCCCGTGAGCTGCCCATGGAATATGCACTTGAGCTCAACCGCTTGGTCGAATTGCAGATGGAGGGTTCGGTAGGCTGATGTCACAGACAAGCGAAATCACGATTCCCAAGGCGGATCCAAGGGACCCCTATGCCATTCCGGCGACCATGCCATCCAGTGCCGACAAGGAGCCGCGCTCCTTCGACCCGGATGATTTCGTGGTCCCCACCGCCAAGCAGGATGACTGGCGATTCACACCGATCGACCGCATAGGGGAGTTCTTCCAGGTATTCAAGCCCAGTGGCCTGACGGCGGTGACGGTCACCATGATGGACGGAACCCCTGTTGACCCAGACCGGGTGAGCGTATCCAACGTTCCCATGGGCCAGGACCCCTGTGGTTCCGTACTCAAGCCCAGCGACCGTGCGGCGGCCGTGGAATGGGCTAGCGAAAGCGAGGCCACGGTGGTCAGCCTGCGTGGACGTCTGGATCAACCTGTTCTGGTGCAGATCCAGGGCGGAGGAATGGACCTTGACGCCTTCCATCTGGTCATCCGGGCCGACGACGAAGCCAGTGCCGACCTGGTGGTGGAACACACAGGGCAGGCCAGGCTGGCCGAAGGCACGGAGATTGTCACAGGAAAAGATTCCCATGTCTCCACCACCTTCATTCAGGAGTGGGCGGCCGGATCGAAGCACGTGGGCAACCACCGCATCCATGTCGGAGCCGGGGCCACACTGCGGCACTCCGTGGTCACCCTGGGTGGTGACTTCGTCCGTCTGCGTATGGACCAGGACTTCGGCGGGGAACAGAGCGACCTGAACATGCTGGGCATCTACTTCGTCGATCCGGGCCAGCACATCGAGCACCGGACCATGGTGGTCCACAACCACCCCGAGTGCAAGTCCCGAGTGGTATACAAGGGAGCCCTCGACGGGGCTGGGGCCCACTCCACCTGGGTGGGCAATGCCCTTATCAAGCCCGCGGCCCCCGGTACCGACTCGTATGAGCTCAACCGGAACCTGGTACTGACCCCCGGGGCCATTGCGGACTCCGAACCCAACCTGGAAATCGAGAACGGGAACATCATCGGCGCCGGCCATGCCAGCTCGGTTGGCCGCTTCGATGACGAGGAGCTGTTCTATCTCCAGTCGCGAGGCGTACCCGAAAAGGAGGCCCGCAAACTGGTTGTGCGCGGGTTCTTCGGTGAACTGGTGGAGGAGATTGGCGTTCCCAGTGTCTCCGACCACCTGATGGGTGTGATCGACCGCAGACTGGCCAAGGGCGAAGACGAAGAGATGCAGCACGTTTTGGAGGAGAACTGACATGTCAACACTGGAAATCAAGGATCTGTACGCCTCGGTCGAGACCAAGGAGGGTCGCAAACAGATCCTCAAGGGTGCCACACTGACGGTTCGCTCGGGTGAGACCCACGCCATCATGGGGCCCAATGGTTCGGGCAAGTCCACCCTCGCCTACACCCTGGCCGGGCATCCCAAGTATGAGGTGGATTCCGGTCAGGCCCTCCTGGACGGGGAGGACATCCTGAAGATGACCCCGGATGAACGGGCCAAGGCAGGGCTGTTCCTGGCCATGCAGTACCCGGTTGAGGTGCCCGGAGTCTCCATGACCAACTTCCTCCGGACCGCCAAGACGGAGGTTGACGGAAAGGCGCCGGCCGTACGGACATGGGCCAAGGACCTGAACGCCGCCATGAAGAAGTTGAAGATGGATCCCAAATTCGCCCAGCGCTCGGTCAACGAGGGCTTCTCCGGAGGCGAGAAGAAGAGGGCCGAGGTACTCCAGCTGGAGCTTCTCAAGCCCAAGTTCGCCGTTCTGGATGAGACCGACTCCGGTCTTGACGTGGACGCCCTGCGCATTGTTTCGGAGGGGGTCAACAGGGCCAAGGAGAACACAGGTTTGGGCATCCTGATGGTGACCCATTACACCCGTATCCTCAAGTACATCAAGCCCGACATCGTCCACGTCTTCGCCCAGGGGCACTTCGTCAAAACCGGCGGCCCCGAACTTGCCGACACCCTGGAGGAGACCGGGTACGACCAGTACCTTCCTGAAGGCTCCGACTCGGAATCGGCATTGGCCTGAAAGTGGGCGGCGGTCAGGGGATGGAGGTGCGCAATGGTTGATGAGGCACAGATTCGGAGTCAGTTCCCGATCCTGGAACAGGAAGTGCACGGGCACCCTCTGGTCTATCTGGATTCGGCAGCGACCGCCCAAAAACCGCTGTGTGTTGTAGATGCGGAGCGGGATTTCTACCTGCATGACAATGCGGGTGTGCACCGAGGGGCTCATGAGTTGGCCGCCCGCAGCACCTTGGCCTTCGAGGAATCCCGGGCCAAGGTGGCGAAACTGGTAGGGGCGGAATCGCAGGATGGCGGTGAGGAGATTGTCATCACCGCCGGGGCCACGGCCGCTCTCAATCTCCTTGCCACGGCCTTTGGCAATGCAACTCAGGGGAGGGGAGGGAAGGCCGCTCAGAGATTTGCCTTGCAACCGGGCGATGAGATTGTGACCAGCAAGGCCGAGCACCACTCCGTTCTCCTTCCTTTTCAGGAGCTTGCATACCGCACGTCAGCCGTCCTGAAGACCTTTGATTTGGACGATCAGGGCAGAATCATGGCGGACACGGCCGATGAGGTCATCACCGAGCGTACCAAGGTGGTGGCTGTGACCCATGTCAGCAATGTGACCGGCGCCGTAACCGATATCGCTCCAATTGTCAGGAGAGCCCATCAGGTTGGTGCCCTGGTGATTCTGGACATCTGCCAGTCGGTGCCCCACCTGCCGGTCGACCTGCATGGCCTGGGTGTTGATTTCGCGGTATGGAGCTCCCACAAGATGTACGGTCCAACCGGGGTCGGCTTCCTATATGGCCGTCGCGAGCTGCTTGAGGCTCTGCCCCCTGCATCGTTCGGCGGGTCCATGGTTGAGCTGGCGTATACGGACAGGCCCGCCCGGTATATGAATCCTCCTGCTCGGTTCGAGGCAGGTACCCAACCGGTTGCACAAGTGATTGGTGCCGGTGTGGCCGCCGACTGGCTGCGTGCCATCGGCATGGATCGGATAGCCTCCCACGAGGCCGCCATCACCAAAGGGCTGCTCAGATTGGGGCAGCTTGACGGAGTCAGGATTCTTGGCCCGACTTCGACTGAGAACCGGATCGGTACGGTTTCCTTCGACGTGAAGGGTGTCCATCCTCATGATGTGGGGCAGTTCATCGATTCCAGAGGCATCGCCATCCGGGTTGGACACCACTGCGCCCAACCGGTTCACAGGCACTTCGGGGTGTACGCTTCGAACAGGGCATCGACCGGGGTCTACAATACGATGGCCGATACGGATGCCCTGCTTGAAGCAGTCTCCGGGGTCAGGAGATTCTTCAAGGCGGACTGAACGTTCACCAGGGGCACAGCGACAGGTGAAAAACCAGCAATGCAGGTAGGTTGAAGGCATGGCAGATTTTGGGATGAGCGATCGGGAACTGGAGCAGATGTATCAGGAGGTCATCCTGGAGGCGGCCAGGGACCCTCATGGACGTGTGCCGGAGGATCAGTCAGTCTCAACTGACCCTGATGCTGATGTGACCATGAAGGTGGAGCATGAGTACTGCGTGCCTGCCGAGTCCCATCAGTTCAATCCCACCTGTGGCGACCACGCCACCATCCACGTCGAGGTATCCGACGGCACGGACGGCCAGCCAAAGTCCATCAGGCGAATCGTCTGGCAAGGAGATGGGTGCTCCATCTCCCAGGCCAGCCTCTCGGTCATGGTGGATCTGGTGGAGGGGAAAACCGTGGACGAAGCCATGCGGCTAGCACAGGAGTTCCACACCCTTATGGAATCTCGCGGGGAGGGTGTCCAGGAAGAGGATGCCGAGGAGGAGCTTGGCGACGCGGTGGTTTTCCAGGGTGTATCCAAATATCCCATGCGCATCAAGTGCGCTCTTCTGGGCTGGGAGGGCATGAAGGCCTCCGTGGCCAGGGCTCTGACGGATATGGACAAGAAAAAGGAGCAGGCGTGATGAGTTCTTCGGACAATCTGGTACCAGAGCCACAGGATTCCATCCTGGCCTCGGTCAACCGTGCCATCGACGATGAAGGAAAGGCCAGGGCCCTGGCACAGAATCCGACCCAGGCGGAGTCCATCATGGGAATGGGAACCAGGTCCGATCCTGCACCTGTTCGTTCCACTGTGGGATCCCAGAAGGTGGCGGACCAGTCCAAGGACAAGGCTGAGAGTTCACATGGCGAGGAGGGTGCCGACCCTGACAATCAGGTTGCGGAGGAACCGGTGGGAGAGACCTCGGCCATTCCACTGAAAGCCGTTGACGATATCGGTCGGGCGACAGCCCAGGATGTGCGGGAGGCCCTCCACCAGGTCATCGACCCTGAATTGGGTATCGATGTGGTGGACCTTGGGCTGGTCTACGGAATCGAAATCGACGAGCTGGGCCGCGCCATCATCACGATGACCTTGACCACCCCGGCCTGCCCTCTGACCGACCTGATAGAGGACCAGTGCGCCAGCGTCCTGGCGGGGCTGGTCGAGGAATTCCGGATCGATTGGACCTGGACACCGCGGTGGAGTCTGGACATGATCACTCCTGACGGGCGTGAGCAACTGGCCGCCATCGGCTTCAACTTCGAGAACATGCCCACTTACGACTGAGCCCAGGTCCGACCCAGCGAATACAATGATGATTCCGGTCCGCCGTGACCGGCACGGCGTATGAGAGAAAGCACGCGATATGTCATTTTCCATGGGCTGGAAACTACACGGCGACGGAAAGACACTGGCACCCGGCGAAGTCGTGGAACCGGATGAACGACTGACCTGGCCGCGCACAGCGGGTATAGGCGCACAGCATGTCGTAGCCATGTTCGGATCGACCTTCCTGGTGCCGATTCTGACCGGATTCGATCCGTCGACCACACTCTTCTTCACGGCCTTTTCCACGGCCCTCTTCCTGCTGATCAACAAGAACAAGCTCCCCTCATATCTGGGAAGTTCCTTCGGCTTCATTGCGCCGATTGCGGCAGTCACCTCAGCTCATAAGGGTCTGGCCGTCGCTTCTTTCGGCATCATGGTCACAGGTGCTCTTCTGCTTCTGATTGGCGTCATCGTGCACTACGCAGGCTCCAGGTGGATCGATATGGTCATGCCACCCATGGTCACTGGTGCCATCGTGTCGATTATTGGGTTCAATCTGGCCCCCTCCGCCTGGAATAACTTCAGCTCTGCGCCTGTGACCGCCCTGGTCACCCTGGTCGCGGTCATGCTTATTTCGGTCCTCTTCAAGGGGCTCATAGGTCGACTCAATATCCTTCTTGGTGTCCTGGTGGGGTATGTCTTCGCCATAACCCAAGGCGAGGTGGACTTTACAGCTGTAAAGGAGGCCGCTTGGCTCGGGTTGCCTCACTTCCAGTTGCCGCAAGCCGACATGAGTGTCCTGGCCATGTTCATTCCGGTCGTTCTGGTTCTGGTCGCTGAGAACATCGGCCACGTCAAGTCGGTCTCCCTGATGACCGGGCGCGACTATGACGATCAAATAGGCACGGCCCTGATTTCCGACGGTCTGGGTACCTTCTTCGCCGGACTTGGCGGCGGGTCGGGCACCACCACCTATGCCGAGAATATCGGTGTTATGGCCGCCACCAAGGTCTACTCCACGGCCGCCTACTGGTGTGCAGCCTTCTTCGCCTTCCTCCTCAGCCTCTGCCCCAAGTTCGGTGCTGTCATCAACACCATTCCGGCCGGTGTTCTGGGCGGGGTCACAACCATGCTGTACGGCATGATCGGCATGCTTGGCATCCGCATCTGGGTGGAGAACAAGGTTGATTTCGGCAAGTCGGTCAACATGACCGTTGGTGCCATCGTCATGATTGTGGGCATCGCGGACTTCACTTTTGCGGTTGCGGGAATCAGCTTCAACGGCATTGCAATCGGCTCGGTGGCCACCCTGGTCATGTACCACGGCCTCAAGGCCATCGGTCGCTGGCGTGGCACCGTTGACGGCGACGACTACATCCACGAAGACCAGACGAGTCCATCCGAGGCCTGATCCGGGACTCCTATGCAGAAGGCACCCATGCTGCATAACAGCATGGGTGCCCTTCCTTATAGTCGATGTGCCGCCGGTAGTCTCGCTGATGTGGTTCGGTTCCTGAGTGTGTCGGGTGCTGGCTGATCAGATCAGGGGCGCGTCGCATAGAAGGCCACTGCACTCGAGGCGGCGACGTTCAGACTGTCCACATGGTGGCTCATGGGTATCCGCACCGTCAGGTCGGCATGGGCTATGGTCTGTTTGGACAGCCCGTCGCCCTCTGTGCCGAAGACCAGGGCGAGTTTGTCGATGTGTCCGGGATCCGAAGGGGATGAACGGGGGGAGAGGCGTGCGGTCAGGTCGTCGAGGCTGATCGAGTCGTCACTCAGGGCCATGGCGGCAGTCGTGAAGCCCAGACGGTGCAGGTCCTCCAGTCCCTGGACCGGCCAGTAGCTCTTGTCGTCCCCGCCGATTCGGGTCCAGGGCACCTGAAAGACCGTGCCCATGGAAACCCGGGCTGCCCGCCTGTACAACGGATCCGAGCAAGACGGGGACACCAGGACGGCGTCCACATCCAAGGCTGCCGCAGACCGCATCAGCGCGCCGACGTTGGTATGGTCGACGATATTCTCCATGACGGCTACCCTGGTTGCGGTCCTGCACAGCTGGTCCACAGAGGGGAGGGGCCAACGACGCATGGCAGCCAGGGCACCCCTGTGGAGGCGATATCCTGTGATGGACTTCAACTGCTCGGGACTTGCCACATAGACGGGGACATCCGGCCCGAAGGCGGTATCGACCTGGTTGAACATGCTGGACATCCCATCCAACCAGGGTTCCTCCACCAGGAAGGAGATGGGTTCCACTCCTGCATCCAAGGCGCGGGCAATCACCTTCGGTGACTCGGCGATGAACAGTCCCTTGCTTGGTTCAAGCCTGTTCCTCAGCTGCATTTCCGTGAGGTGCGTATATGCCTCAATGCAGTCGTCATCGACAGACCTGATTCGAACGGTGCGCATGCTTCTTCCTCCTTCGTGACGAAGCCTAGATGAGTGACGACGCCTCTAAGCCCGAAGGTTGTCCCCTTCGACTTAACTAAAAATGGCCATCTCTACTAGGTCACGATGACAGTCGCGAGTATAAGAAACGAGTATGACTCTTTAGTGTACGCCTGTCAGATGTTCCAGAGTAGGTTCAGGATTTGTTGTCTTGTTGTGCGATGGGTTTGCTGAATCGTCTGTGTTTCAATTGCGCAATGCTTGTCGTCTAATTGGTAGGCCTATCTCTTTTAGAGTTGGCCGCGTCCTGCTACTGTTCGTTGGTTGTTGTGGGAATCAAAACGCAGTGCCCGAATCTGACGGGTTTTCTAGAACTTGAGTGCCCTGCTACAGTCGGCGCGTAAGGTCTGTCTGACGCTAAGTCTTCAAGGCCATAGGTCGTGCAATATTGGTGGCAGGACCTATCAGGAGGTGGCCCTTGGGACGACTCAATTGGTCTGACGGCCTTTTGGTTAGCGCATTGGCTATAGTCTGATGGATTCGACATTATCGGAACTCCTGAGTGTGCCAGCATAGCTAGGGCGACTGCTAGCAGCGGTTAGGCCGAAGATTGCCACTCGTATAGCACCACCGGCTGCATCAGTCTCACCACAAGCCATTTTCAGCTTGTTGACTTCTCCGGCGTTTGGTGTAAGGATTGGGATTTTTCCTGCTCCCCTTAAGAGGTAAGTCTGGCGGAGACCTTTGCTGCTGGTTGGGGCCTCCTAGATGAGCTCCAAGTTGGCTTGGGATAGTCTCATCGGCGCGCTTCTCCCATCTAATGTGTCAGCCGATGATGAGGGCAGAACAGACGAGTAGGATGTCAACACTCTACAGATATATCACATCCACTTACCCTTGATTCCACTAGAGCAGGTATAGGAAAGTGGTACAGCGTATGCTTAGAATGTCTCGAGGTGAGGGTCGTGGTTACGGTCGAAGGTGTCCTCAGTTTGGTTTGTGGGATTCCGAAGGCTGGTGCGCGTCGGGGTATGTGCCGGATTGTGTTGGCTACGACTCTTCCCTTAAGATGAAAATCAAAGCCGTATGCCAGGTAAGGCTCCCTTCGAAGGATGTGAATTAATGAACGCTGCTGACTACCTATTGGGTTACTTCAAGAGTAATTCGGCAACATCAGCAGAGGCTATTGGGTATCGGTTTGCGGATATCGTCGCTGCCGTGCAAGAAGTAGCTGATTTTGTTGATTCGTTGAAAGAACAAGGTGAAGACATGGACCTCTACGAAGATTGCATGTCTCGTATCAAACGTTCTGCTCTCAAACCTTTCGGAGGGTATACGTTGAATTGGTCAGCAGATTTCGGTGTAGATACGAGGGGGGAATTAGAGTCCGGTGATCTTCTGGGTTTGAAGACTTTGAGTACGCGTATGAAGGATTCTTCTTTACAGTTCACTGAATCCCAACGGAAGACTATCGATGATTTGGTTGGGCAGGCCAGAAAAGCGCTAGGTGAAGTAAGTGAGGACTTGCCCGTCGGATTGGCGCTATATATCAATCGCCTAATGCGCGAGACGGAAATTGCTTTAGATGAATATTCGATAACCGGCGATTTCGCCTTAGAGATAGCTTTCGCGCGGCTACGCGAGTCTTTGAATATAGCTATCGAGGAAACGTCCGAAGAGAAGAAGGGGAGGTGGGAAAATGTACGTCAGACATTTCACGATTTGGCAATTGGCTTTATAGTCGAGGCCCCCAGTCTTGCAATGACTGCTGCGCAGATTTTCCCTCAGATTGGTTCTTGATGGCGGCTCAGAAGCTTCTCGTTCTGTTATTGTAATCGGCGGGGGATTTTCGGATACGATTCCGTTCTTCACCAATCTTTGAGGGCCTTTCGGCATGTCGGGTATAACGCTAAACGTAAGGTCCAAGTCCTTTCCATGGTTCAAATAGCCCTTCATCCGCGCTCTTCCATTAATGGTGTTTTGTTTGCGGCAGTGCGCGACATACCGGCATCTATGCGAACATACAGAAGTAACCCGTTAGCTTGCCACCGCGACGTTCGAAACGCTGCTCAAAAGGGCGATATACAAATGTGCCAGATTGAATTGTCTGACCCAGTAAACTGTCTCACCGGGTTGTGTAGGTTTATCGGTCAAGAGTTTGAACAACTCGAGTGAAGCACGGTCATCTATTGATTTGCCATCGGTTGCTATGTACAAGCTTGAAAAGTAGAGCGTTGCGCCCATTAGCTGACTGACGACACTGAAGCTCGTGGACGCGGCGGACTATCCGAACGCCTCTTCGAAGCGTATCCTTGGCGGGCAGTGGGCCCAACTTCCGTGCGTTTCAGGCATCAGCACTGGTACTTTCAATTGCTACCTTCGGTGCTTTAGAGGCCTTGACGATATACTTCTGAGACGCAAGAATAAAGCAAAACCGGAAGGCAGTGTGATAGTAGGATATCTTGCGAGAGCAAGATATCGTTCATGTGTGGAGTGTCCGGAACGGGAGTTGAACCCGTACGCCTGTATAAATAGGCACTAGCACCTCAAGCTAGCGCGTCTACCATTCCGCCACCCGGACAGGTGCGTTTTCGCAACAGAGGATACTATAGCATCTTCCGGCCGGTTTCGCATAGGGAAGGGGTTTGCGTGTCGCATCAGCAGGCGCCGGACACCTGGCAAACACCCCTTGCAGGAGCGGTTTTCGACCGCCACCGGTAGCCTGAAAGCATGACCGCACCACTCTTCCTATTGGACCCGCAACAAGATGACACCCCCCTTGCAAGCGACGAACTGCATACGGGATGGAAACTTGAGTTGCCCCCGCGCATCAGGCGACATGCCATCCAATCGATGAGGCTGACTGAAGGCAACGAGCTGCAGCTTTCCGATGGTCATGGACTCAGGCTCCAGGCCATCATCAGGGACGCTTCGACCGGTCTGGTCGAAGTGACGGCCGTGGGACGGGAGAGCGGGCCCAGGGTGTCCCTGGTCTTGGTCCAGGCCCTGGCAAAAGGGGGTCACGACGAGAGTGCCATAGACATGGCAACACAGATCGGGGTCGATGCAGTCCGTCCTTGGCAGGCGGACAGGTCCATCGCCAAGTGGAAGGAAGGCCGTACCGATCGTAAGTGGCGTCAGGTTCTGGATGCCGCAACCGAGCAGTCCAGACGTGCCATAACGCCGGAACTCCTGCAGGCCATGACCAGTCGGTCCCTGGTCCAGGACTGCCGCGAGGCAGCAGCCAGAGGTGATCTGACGGTGGTGCTCCACCAGGATGCCACCATGGCCTGGAGGGATGTCGAGGCCCAGGTCGCCGACATGGCGGAAGGCGGCAGCGTACGTGTTGTAATCGGCCCGGAAGGGGGGATCAGCATGATGGAGGTTCAGGCCATGATTGAGGCCGGTGCTGTAGCCACTGCCTTGGGTACCAATATCATGCGAGCCTCGACTGCGGGACCGGTCGCCCTCTCCCTCCTGGCAGGTTCCCTTGGCCGCTGGGAGCGCTGACCGGGTGTTTACGCTTCAATCCGGGCGAAATATCTGGCAAGAACCATATGATGGGAATAGTGCATTTCAGACTCGGCAGGGTTCGGACAAGGAGCGACTATGAGTGATTCCGCGCGCGGTGATGACTGCGTCTTTTGCAAGATTATTGCCGGTGATATTCCCAGCCGGAAGGTCTACGAGGACGAGAGCGTCTATGCCTTCCAGGACGCCCATCCCAAGGCCAAGGTCCATGTTCTGGTTGTTCCCCGGAATCACTATGCCAATGTGGCTGAGCTGGCCAAGGCCGAGCCTCAGACCCTGGCCCATATCGTCGAGGTGGCCCAGTCCATCGCCGACAAGGAGTTCAATGGGGCTTATCGTTTGGTCTTCAACTCGGGGGAGGATGCCGGTCAGTCGGTATTCCACGTCCACGCGCACGTCCTGACAGGTGAGGTCCTCCCCGAGTGAGGGGTGCCGAGTCGACGGGGAGAATGACGTGGCGGTAACGACGCGAACGCTGGACATACCAGCGGAAATCGATCCCGTTCTTGTTCTGGGACCCGGAGATGCGGTTATGGAGCGAATCGAACGCGCATTTCCTCATGTGAATACGCTGATTCGCGGGAACAGGATCGTTCTGACCGCGACCGAGCCAAGGGGCGACAGGGAGGCCAGCCAGGTATACGACCTGCTTGCCGAACTGGTTCAGGCCGCATATCAAGCGCCCTTGGATGCTGACCAGGTTGGCAGGCTCCTCGATCACCGTCGTATGGGCGATTCCACCCTGACCGGTGCCGTCCCGGTTTCTGCTCCGGGGCAGGTTCCCCGCGACCTGCGCGCGGAAAGCGGCGACCACACGGTTGTCGGGAAGGTCCGGTTGGCAGATGAAGATTCGGATGAAGTCCGTGAAGAGGGCAATACCAGGTATACGAGCGGAGATATATCAAATATCGAAGGTTCTGACGGTCATACCGAAAATCAAACCGTGGTGACCTCTGACTTGTGGAACTTCGCCGGTGCAAGGGATGAGGGAAGCACCAAAGGGAACCGGACGAACCCACGGCATGATGGAGACGGTGGAATTCCAGGAGAGCACATGGGTGACGGTATGACGCCGGATACTGATGATCGGGACTCGCTTCGACAGGCGGGATCAGGCGAAGGAACGAATTCCGAGACGACCTTCTCCGTGGCATCGGTCATGAGAAGCCCTCTGGCGTACTCGTCAAAGGGCCCCATCCGCCCCAAGACCGCAGGCCAGATGGCCTATGTCTCATCCATCCAGACGCATACCATCACCTTCGGTATCGGACCGGCGGGAACCGGCAAGACCTATCTGGCAGTGGCCAAGGCGGTGCAGGCCTTCCGGGCCAAGCAGGTCAGTCGTATCATCCTCACCCGCCCGGCGGTCGAGGCCGGTGAGAGTCTCGGCTTCTTGCCTGGAACCCTGAATGAGAAGGTGGATCCGTATCTGAGGCCCCTCTACGATGCCCTCTCCGACATGCTGGGCGCCGAGAGGATGCACCATTATCTGAGCAACGAGACCATCGAGGTGGCGCCCCTGGCATACATGCGCGGTCGTACCCTCAACGATGCCTTCGTCATCCTGGATGAGGCACAGAACACCACCCGTCAGCAGATGAAGATGTTCCTGACCAGGCTTGGATTCAACACCAAGATGGTCATCACCGGCGACATCACCCAGGTCGATCTGGGCCTGCCGACATCCGGACTCGCCACCATCGAGGAGATTCTTGGCGGGATTGACGACATCGCCTTTGTGCATCTTGAGGCAGGGGATGTGGTTCGTAACCGGCTGGTGGGCAAGATCGTACAGGCCTACGACAAGGTGGGGGCAAAGGCAGACAGGAGGCCCAACAAGGCATGAGCGTCGAAGTCACCAACGAAACCCAGTGGGAGATCGATGCAAAGACCTTCTCGGACCTGGGGGTCTGGGTACTGGATCAGATGCAGGTCAGCACCCAGTCAGACATGACAATCATCTTCAACGACCCGGACCCCATGGCCTCCTTGCATGAGCGATGGATGAACCTTGAGGGGCCGACCGATGTCATGAGCTTCCCCATGGATGAACTTCGCCCCGGTGACGGGAGCCGGAAGGTGGAGGGCATTCTGGGCGATATCGTCATCTGCCCGTGGGTTGCGGCCCAGCAGGCGCAGGCGGCCGGGCACTCGGTGATGGAGGAGATGCTCCTCCTGACCATTCACGGCACCCTCCACCTGCTTGGCTATGATCACACCACCAGGGCCCAGGAAGGTCAGATGTTCGGCTTGCAACGTCAGCTCCTGCTGACCTTCCTGTCACTGAGGCAGGGTCCCATGGGCGAGGTCTCGTTGCCATCCGGAGCCTTCAATGCCCTGGCGGCATATGAAGACAGCAGAGACCCTGGTCATGGTCCCGGGACGGGCGTGGTCGGTCATAGGAGTCGTTCATGAATCAGGAAGAGGAGTCGCGATGACCAACCGTTCGATTCTGATACTGGTTGCCCTGGCACTGGTGGTACTGATCCTCGTCGGTCTCTCCCTGATCCTGGCTGCGGCCGAAGGATCGGTGACCAGAGTAACCAGATCCAGTCTGAACAATCTGATTCTGGGCCTACAGACGGACCAGGACCTGAGCCAGTTCTCCCGGATGAAGAGGATCGACAGGATACACAAGGCCCAAAAGCTGATTTCGCAGCGCCAGGCGACCTCAAGCGGGTGCGCCTACTTCAGGATCATCTGCGACATCCTCATCGGCCTTCTGGTGGGCGGAATGACCCAGGTTGCCGGTTTCCCGGTCTGGGAGCAGGTTGTCTGCGGCCTCGTGGCAGCTGTTCTGGTGGCCATGATTTCGGTCACTATTGGTCCTCGGAGGAATGGAGCCAAGCAGCCGCTGGAAATCCTGCTCAGGTACGTTCGCATCATTTCCATCGCTGTTCGACTGGCGCCTTTTAAGAAGAGGCGCATGAACGGTTCCGTATCCATGGGCTCCAGACGGAGTGACCTCTCGGATGACGAGGAGTTGGAGAAGATTCAGATCGAGCAGGGCCGGGCCATGGTCGACCAGCTGGTTGAGGCCGGGGCCTTCGATCCTGAAATATCGGAGATGCTCAAGAACGTCCTCACCCTTTCCACCACCCTGACACGTGAGATCATGGTTCCCAGAACGGATATGATCTGCATGGGGAAGGACACTAGTCCTGAAGCGGCTTTGAAGCTCTTCTCCCGTTCGGGATTCTCCAGGATACCGGTCATCGGAGAGGACATGGATGACCTGATTGGCGTGGTCTACCTGAAGGATGTGGTCAGAGCCATATCACTGGGACGACGGAAGGATGAGGGATCCATCGAGTCCTTCGTGCGTGAGCCGGTACTGGTTCCAGAGTCCAAGCCCGTGGATGACCTCTTCCACTACATGCAGAAATCCAGACACCACCTGGCCGTGGTGGTTGACGAGTACGGTGGCATCGCGGGGCTTGTCACCATCGAGGATGCCATCGAGCAGATCGTCGGTGAGCTGGAGGATGAGCACGACAGGGTCCAGCACGATCAGCCCAAGCAGGTGGGGCCGCATACCTGGAGTCTGCCTGCGCGTACATCCATTGCTGACCTTGAAGAACTCTTCGAGATAGATATTGACGAGGACGATGTGGACACGGTCTACGGACTCCTGACCAAACTGCTCGGCTCGGTACCCGTTGAAGGGTCCTCTGCGGTGACCAGGGGGATCAGACTGACGGCAGCGGACGCAACCGGACGGCGGAAGAAGATAGCGGCCATCATCGTGGAACCAGCTGATGATTCGGACATCACCCTGGAAGAGGAACCGATGGACCAGGAAGTTGCCGGCAATGAGCAGAACTGACGACAAGGAACAGGAACTGATGAAGGAAAAGAACACCGAGGTGACCGTCCCCGGGAACAATCCGGGAACCTCCAATATCGGGGAAGCCGACGAGGCCGTTGCGGACCAGCCTTATCGCTCGGGCTTCGTGGCCGTAGTGGGCAGACCCAATGTGGGTAAGTCGACCCTGATGAATGCCCTGGTGGGCAGACCCATCGCCATCGCATCGTCACGCCCGGAAACCACCCGCAAGGCCATCCGTGGCATCGTGACCGATCCTCATGCCCAGCTGGTTCTCGTTGATACCCCCGGCATCCACCGGCCCCGAACCCTTCTTGGGCAGAGGCTGAACGATGTGGTGGACGCATCCCTTTCGGATGTCGATGCCATCGCCTTCCTTCTGCCTGGTGACCAGGTCATCGGTCCGGGCGACAAGAGGATTCTGAGCAGGCTCAGGTCGGACTTTGCCCGCAAGGACAAGGACGGGAAGTGGCAGTGGCGTAAGCCCCTGATCGCAGTGGTGACCAAAATAGACCGATTGGACAGGGACTCGTTGGTGTCCAAGCTCATCGAGATATCGACCTTTGCTGATTTCGACCAGATCGTCCCGGTCAGCGCCCTGACCGAGGACAACGTCCAGGAGGTCAAGCAGGTCCTTATCGATGCCATGCCTGTAGGGCCTCAGATGTATCCGGAGGACCAGCTGACCGAGGAGCGGCCCGAGGATCTTATCGCAGAGCTGGTTCGTGGGGCCTTCCTTGAGGAGCTGGATGATGAGCTGCCCCATTCGCTGGCGGTGACCGTCGATTCGATCGAGCCGCCCGAGGATGGGCAGAAGGCACAGGTGCACGTTTCCATCTATGTTGAGCGTGATTCCCAGAAGCCCATCATCATCGGCCATCGAGCCGAGCACCTGGTGAGGGTCAAGAAGAAGCTGCGGACTGCAGTTAACCGAACCCTCGGTCAGAAGGCAACGCTCGATCTGCATGTCAAGGTGGCCAAGAACTGGCAGGGGGATCCGAAGCTGCTGCAAAAGCTCGGCTTCTGATTCAAACCCGGTTTCTTTCTGCGGTCGGAGGGGTTGTCCGATGCGGATTGAACGAGGTGCAGTGATACGAAAGCAGGCGGCCGTCAGTCGGTATGAACCCGATTGACGGCCGCCTGTCTGTCCGGTGGAACTCTGTTTACCGGCGGGTGGCTTTCGTCTTCTTGGAAACGTACATCCTCGTATTGAGCAGGTCGGCGTACCGCTTGATGACCTTGGGCCGAATCACCTTCATGGAGGGGGTCATCAACCCATTCTCCTGGGTGAATTCCTCGGGGAGAATGATGAACTTGCGAACCGACTCCGCCCGGGAAACGCCCTCATTGGCCTTGTCGACGTACTTTTGGACCTCCGCCTTGACCACGGCATTCTCCGCGGCTTCCTGCGTGGACATGTTCTGGTCGAGCCCCTTGGAGGCCAGCCAGGGACGCAGTGCCTCCTCGTTCAGCGTCACCAGGGCGGAGATGAAGGGCCGCTTGTCGCCGAGTATCAGAGCCTGGGAGACGATTTCAGATCGTTCGATGGCCTCTTCGATGGGCCTGGGGGAAACGTTCTTCCCGCCGGCAGTGATGATAAGGTCCTTCTTCCTTCCGGTAAGGGAGAGGAAACCGTCGCGTGAAATCCGCCCAAGGTCGCCGGTTGCATACCATCCGTCGGGAGTGAAGGCATCCTCAGTGGCGGAATCGTTCTTGTGATAGCGATGGAAGACGCAGGTTCCCTTGATCTGCACCTCGCCGTCCTGGGCGATGCGAATGGTGAATCCGGGGAAAGGAATGCCGACGGAACCCTTATGGTAAGGGGTACCCAAGGGGCTGAATGCACAGGGGGCCGTGGTCTCGGTAAGGCCATACCCCTCATAGACCGGCACATTGGCACCGCGGAAGAAGCCGAGGAGCTGGGGGTCCAGGGGAGCGCCGCCTGAAACAATCCACTTCGTCTTGCCGCCAAGGACCTGCCTGAGTGAGTTGTAGACAATCGGGTCGTACATGGCTCTGCGCATGGCATCGCGCTTGGTGGGCCACCCCTGGACGGAGATGTCGGTCATGTACTTGCGTGCCGCCTCGGCGGCTCCGGAGAAGATCTTGCCCTTGATGCCGTGGCCCGCTTTTTGGGAAGCGGCATTGTAGACCTTTTCGAAAACGCGGGGTACGCCGATGATGACCGTTGGTTTTGATTCCTGGAGGTCGGGGAGGAGGGTCGCCAGGCCAGAGGAGATGTAGACCTGCATTTCGCCATAGATCACCCCGTAGCTGATGGCTCGGGCGAAGGTATGGGCCTGGGGGAGGAAGAGGAGGATGGACCCCTCCGGATCGTACGTCAGATTGGGGATGAAAGCGTTCAGGTTCCTAGCGAGCTGGCAGTAGTGCTCATGGGTCATTTCCACACCCTTGGGCGCAGCCGTGGACCCGGATGTGTAGACGATGGAGCAGAGGTCGCTCTTTCTGATTGAGTTGATCCGCTGGTCCAACTCGGCATCGCTGATTGATTCCCCATAGGCCTGGAGCTCCTGAAGGAGGCCGGATTCAAGGCAGGAGATGCGCTCGAGGGTGGGGCAGTCCTTTTCCGCTCCATCGGCCTTGGCTTTCATATCGGCCGTCTGGACGACCAGAAGTCGTGCATCGGAGTTGTTGACGATGAACCGGATCTGCTCTGCAGAATCCGTGTCGTAGATGGTGGCGATGACCCCGCCTATGGAAAGGACCGCTGCATCGATGATGTCCCACTCGTAGCTGGTGCGGCACATGAAAGCCACGGCATCGCCCTTCTTGATGCCGTAATGCAGGAAGCCCTTGGCGGTCTTGCGGATATCGTTCAGGACCTCCCGTCCGGTCCTATAGGTCCAGGCGCCGTTTTCGACGAAGTGAAGCACAGGCTTGTCCGGGGTGCGGCGGGCACGGTCCGCGTAGATGTCATACACAGTCATGGTGTCCGGTACCGGGTCCATGCCATCGGTCCGGGCCGTCATCAGACCCTGGTCCATGAAGGTGGTGGTGGCATAGTCCGCAGACCAGAAGTGCTTGGTGGGTAGTCCTGTATTGTCCTGGTCGGTCATGCGGCCAGTCCCTGCAGTGTTCGCCGTGTTCGGGTTCCCCTTCGGGTCATCCTCATGGCCCACATAGTGCGTCACGTAAGACTTGACCGATGTTAATATCGACACATTGACTCCTTATGACAATCAGATATGTCAAGGATACCCGTGGTCTTGGAAATTCCCGGTCTATTGTCCACCTTGGCAACTGGCAGAGGAAGTGGTATATTTGTCGGGTTGCTTTGGCGAGGGAGGCCTTCCGTCTCCGTGATCGACTCGGCGTGATTGTCATCGACCTCCTTACGGGATGGCCCTGGAATCCGACGCGGCGATGCGCCAGGATCGGCACAGGCCGATCCTTTACCAACCAAGGAGGAAACAACATGGCGAATACCATCCAGCTCACGGGAGAAGTCCGCGACCAGTTCGGCAAGGGCGCAGCCCGCCGTATGCGCGTGGCCCAGGAGATTCCGGCCACCATCTACGCCGGTGGTGCCCAGCCCGACTACATCAAGCTTCCTATGCGTGAGACCACCCTGGCTCTGCGTCGCGCCAACGCACTGTTCAGCATCGAGTTCGATGGCAAGACCAAGATGGCCGTCGTCAAGGACGTGCAGCGCAACCCGGTCAAGCGCCAGGTGGAGCATGTCGACTTCTACGAGGTCCGTGCGGGCGAGAAGGTCACCGTTGAGGTTCCCGTCTTCATCAATGGTGAGACCAAGGGTGCCGCCGTTGCCTTCATCGACACCCAGAACCTTCAGGTCCGCGCCGATGTCTCCAACCTGCCCGAGCGCATCGATATCAGCGTCGAAGGCCTGTCCGACGGCGACAAGGTCCTGGCCAAGGACATCAAGCTGCCCGAAGGTTCCGAACTGATCATCGACGATCTCGAGGATTCCATCGTCTCTGTCGAGATCCCGAAGGAAGAGGCCGCTGCTCCTGAAGCCGGTGCCGCCTCTGCCGAGGGTGGGGCCGAAGGTGCGGCCTCTTCGGAGGAGTCCGCCGAGTGATTCACCGGTAGCCTTACTTCCGGGGCCGGATTGGCGTGTGTAGCCTTTCCGGCCCCTTTGCTTATTCGGACACCATGCGGATGGCCTCGGTCAGAATGTGAAACATGAAACTCCGCATCCTGGTGTCTATGTCATAGTTCCCTTAACGGCCGCCGTCATAAGCGCAGCGCCCAACAACCCAACCAGCAGTGAGAAGAAGTGGCAAGAATGGCAGATCAATCACATCATGAATCGGCAGCACTGGAGAGCATGGCGAGTTCCTTCCGGGTTGTGCCCAACGACCATCCGGCCAGCGACGAAGAGCGAGCCGGGCTGATCGACAAGCCGGCTTTCGGGCAGCTCTTTTCCGACAATATGGCCCACATGAGGTGGACCCAGGATGAAGGATGGGGTGATCGCAGAATCGAACCTTATGGTCCGCTGGCCCTGAATCCGGGAGCCTCTGTGCTGCATTATGCCCAGGAAGTGTTCGAGGGGCTGAAGGCCTACCATCACGAGGATGGCTCCATCTGGCTCTTCCGTCCTGATGCCAACGCGGAGCGATTCCATAATTCCGCCAAGCGTCTGGCCCTCCCGCCCCTGAGCAAAGAGGACTTCCTTGGCTCGGTGGCGGCCCTGGTCCGACAGGATGCCGGTTGGGTCCCGACGCGTCGCGAGTACACCCTGTATATGCGTCCCTTCATGTTCGCCTCGGAGCCCTTCCTGGGTGTGAGGGCCCCGCATGAGGTTGATTACTGTGTCATCGCCTCGCCATCCGGCCCTTATTTCGCAGGTGGAGTCAAACCGGTCAGCATCTGGGTTGAGGACAAGTGGTTCCGCACAGGCCCCGGAGGCACCGGTTTCGCCAAGTGCGGCGGTAACTACGCCGCCTCCCTCCTGGGAGAGCAGCGAGGCAAGGCCGAGGGGTGCGAACAGGTCTGCTTCGTCGATGCGGCGAGCAAGACCTTCCTGGAGGAACTGGGGGGCATGAACATGTTCGCCGTTCACAAGGATGGACATCTGGAGACCCCCAGCCTGACGGGAACCATCCTCCCGGGAGTGACCAGGAACTCCCTGATCCAGCTGGCCAATGACCAGGGACGCGACGTAGTGGAGACCATGATCCGTCTCCAGGACCTTCTTGAGGACATCAGGTCGGGTGAGGTCACCGAGGTCTTCGCCTGCGGAACCGCAGCCATCATCACACCCATCGGTCGCTTCAAGTCGGAGGAGTTCGACGTCCAGGTCTCCGACGGTGGCTCAGGCCAGGTCACCATGGATCTGCGCAACGAGCTCCTGGGCATTCAGCTGGGTGAAAAAGAGGACCCGCACAACTGGATGTGGAAAGTCTGCTGAGACTGATTTGAGAGCGGACGGCGGACCGGTATTCTTCGAGAATACGGTCCGCCGTTTTTATGTGGTTTCAGTTTCTGCAACCGGCATGTGGCGGACAGACCTCCGTTAGGCTTGGACCGAATACAGACCGGGGCCGGTTCAACCTGGCCCGTTTGAAAGGCAGGGGCATGAAGACCGTCTTGGAGGGCAATCTGATCTTCCTGGCCATCGAGTATCTGGGTATCTTCAGCTGCGGGCTTGCCGGTGGTCTGGCCTCTGTACGCAAGCAGTTCGACATCATATCCATCCTTCTGGTTTCCTGGATCACGGCCCTCGGGGGAGGAATCGTCCGTGATGTAATGCTGGGGCAGGTGCCGCCGGTTGGCATCACGGACAAGGGAGCCGTGCTGGCAACCATCCTCTCCGGCCTGGTCGTGGCCGTGGCCCATCCCGAGATAGACCGAATGAAGTGGCTCCTCCTTGTCACCGACGCCATGGCCCTGGGGGCCTTCGCGGTCAACGGCACGGCCAAGGCCCTTGGTCTGGGAAGCGGCGGGATGACGGCCATGTTCCTGGGGATGGCCACAGCCCTGGCCGGTGGTCTTCTGCGGGATGTCCTCCTCAACCAGATACCGGCGGTCATTCAGGACAAGCATTGGTACGCCATGCCATCATTGATAGGCTGCTTCCTGACGCTGGTGGTTGTGCGGTGCCGGGAACGGGGGCTCTACACCACTGAGGTTGAGATGCTGCTGGAACTCTTCGTCGTTGCTCTGATTGTGGCCCTCAGGTTGCTCTCGGTCAGATTCGACATCGTCATCCCCGGGGCGGTCAAGCGCAGCAAGGCCCATCTGCCGATGAGCGATGAACAGATAGGTGCGGCCATCAGGCACATGCTTCGTGGAAGGTCGGATCTGAAAGTGACCATATCGTCCAAGCGCTCGGTTCACCGTCGTCGGGGCATCAAAAAAGACCACCATCCCAGCGCTTAGGATGGTGGTCCAGTTCGGTTCGAAAACCGGTGAGGTCAGAGCGCGTTGATGGCGGTGGCCAGACCGGACTTGCGGTTGGCGGCCTGGTTGCGGTGAATCACACCCTTGCCGGCGGCCTTGTCCAGGCGGCGGGCGGCAACCTGGTAGGCGGCCTGTGCGGCCTCCTTGTCACCTGCATCCACGGCCTTGCGGACGGAACGAACGGAAGTCTTGATGGCGCTCTTGACTTCCTTGTTGCGCAGGTGTGCCTTCTCGTTGGTGATAACCCGCTTCTTCTGCGACTTGATGTTTGCCAATGTTGCTCCAAACGATGTATGTAATCTGTACAGACAAGCGTAAATACTAGCACGGGTTGCGGATAAGAAGCCGCTCCCGGAGGATCATGGCCCAGGGCATCGGCTAGAATCGATAATCCAAGCTTAGATAGGAGAACAGCCCGGTGGAGCATGCCAAGAATCAACCAGGATTCACCGACCAGTCGCTGATCCGTAATTTCTGCATCATCGCCCACATCGACCATGGCAAGTCCACGGTGGCCGACAGGATCCTGCAACTGAGCGGAATCGTATCTCAGCGAGAGATGCATGACCGCTTCCTGGACAGGATGGACATCGAGCAGGAGCGGGGAATCACCATCAAATCCCAGGCGGTCCGCCTTCCCTGGATGAAAGACGGCACGGAGTACACCCTGGGCATGATTGACACCCCGGGCCACGTTGACTTCACCTACGAGGTATCGCGCGCACTGGAAGCCTGCGAGGGGGCCGTCCTTCTGGTGGACGCCACCCAGGGTATAGAGGCACAGACCCTGTCCAACCTGTATATGGCCCTGGATGATGATCTGACCATCATTCCCGTCCTGAACAAGATCGACCTTCCCTCTGCCGAGCCCGACAAGCACGCCGAGGAAATCGCCAACCTGATCGGATGCGATGTGGACCAGGTCCTCCGCGTCTCGGGAAAGACCGGTGAAGGGGTAAGGGAGCTGGTCGACAGGATAGTTGATGAGGTCCCCCCTCCCGAAGGCGACCCCAAGGCCCCGGCGCGGGCATTGATTTTCGACTCCGTCTACGACTCCTATCGGGGGATTGTGACCTACATCCGCATGGTGGACGGGGAGCTCAAAGCCCGGCAGCGAATCCGGATGATGAGTCTGGGCACCGTTCACGATCCCATCGAGCTCGGCGTGATCAGCCCCGATATGACACCGACCAAGGCTCTGGGGGCCGGCGAGGTGGGCTACGTGATCACCGGCGTCAAGGATGTCAGCCAATCCAAGGTCGGCGACACGGTAACCTCCGAGGCCAACCCGGCGGCAGAGCCGCTACCTGGGTATCAGGACCCCCAACCCATGGTCTATTCGGGTCTCTTCCCGATTGACAACGCACAGTTCCCCGAGCTCAGGGACGCCCTGGACAAGCTCAAACTCAACGATGCCGCCCTGGTCTACGAACCTGAGACCTCCGTGGCCTTGGGCTTCGGCTTCCGGTGCGGATTCCTCGGGTTGCTCCACATGGAGATTGTGACCGAGCGCCTGAGCCGCGAGTTCGACATGGATCTGATCGCCACAGCCCCCAACGTCACCTACCAGGTGACCATGGAGGACGGGAGTGGACACCTGGTCAAGAACCCCAGCGAGTTCCCGGAGGGGAAGGTCAGGAAGATCACCGAGCCGGTGGTCAACGCCGACATCATCACCCCCAAGGAGTTCATCGGGTCGGTGATGGAACTCTGCCAGGATCATCGTGGACAGATGGGGACCATGGAGTATCTGAGTCCTGAACGCGTGGAGATGCACTACAAGATGCCCCTCGCCGAGATTGTCTTCGACTTCTTCGACCAGCTCAAGAGCCGGACCAAGGGGTACGCCAGCCTGGACTACCAGAGCGCAGGCACCCAGTCGGCCGAACTGGTCAAGGTCGATATTCTCATCCAAGGAGAAAAGATCGATGCCTTCTCGGCCATCGTCCACAAGGACAAGGCATACTCCTATGGAGTCATGATGACCAAGAAGCTTCGCAAGCTCATACCGCGGCAGCAATTCGAGATTCCCATCCAAGCGGCAATCGGATCAAGGATCATCGCCCGCGAGACCATCAGCGCCTTGCGTAAGGACGTGCTTGCCAAGTGCTACGGCGGCGACATCACCCGAAAGCGCAAGCTCCTTGAAAAGCAGAAGGCAGGCAAGAAGAGGATGAAGATGCTGGGGCATGTGGAGGTTCCCCAGGAGGCCTTCATCGCGGCCCTGAGCACCGAGCAGGCCAATGACCGGGATACCAAGGATAAGATTCGCGCAGCGGCCAAGAAGGAGGGGTGAGGTGGAGGAACGGCCTCCCTTCGAGGTTTACATCCATGTTCCCTTCTGCCTGAGGCGTTGCGGGTACTGCGACTTCAATACCTATACGGCCACCGACCTGGGCGGGGGAGCCAGCAGGGGAAACTATGCCGATCTTGCCATTCGCGAGATGCGGATGGCAAAGGCCTGGCAGGAGTCGCGAGGTATAACCGAGCCGGCGATATCCTCTATCTTCTTCGGCGGCGGTACCCCCACCATCCTCCCGCCTGGCGATCTTGTTCGGATGGCTCGTGCGGCAGGTGACCTCTGGGGCCTCGAAGAAGGGGCTGAAATCACCACAGAGGCCAATCCCGATACGGTTGATTCAGCCTATTTGGAAACCCTGCTTCGTGGTGGGTTCACCAGGGTATCCTTCGGGATGCAGTCGGCTGTCAGTGACGTACTCAAGACCCTGGACCGTACTCATACGCCGGCCAATGTAGACGCCAATGTACAGGCTGCGCGGTCCCTGGGACTCGAAGCCAGTGTGGATCTGATCTACGGGACGCCGGGGGAGAGTCTTGAGGATTGGCGGACCAGTCTTGAGGCGGCCTTGGACCTCGGTGTTGATCATGTCTCGGCCTATGCCCTGACCCTGGAGCCCACCACCAAGATGGGCAGGGCGGTGGCCGCAGGCCGTCTTCCCGGCCCCAACGATGACGACGAGGCCGCCAAGTACGAGTTGGCCGATGACCTCCTGTCGGCGGCCGGCCTCGGATGGTACGAGGTGTCGAACTGGTCCCGACCCGGATACGAGTGCAAGCACAACCTTGGGTACTGGCACAACGTGGACTGGGCAGGCATAGGGCCGGGGGCCCATTCCCACTACCTTCCGGCTGAGGCGGGCAATGAGCGCCGTGGCGATGACCTCCAGAACGTATCGGCCGCGAGTGCTCCCGCGTCGGGATTCCGCCGTACCAACTCCCCGGAAGTCGCCTCAACGGGGAGTGGAGAACTCCAGGACCCATGCAATATCGACGGCACGGCATCACCGGGAGCTGTGCGGGATAATGAAGTGACCCTGCCCTGGTGGCAGCGTCCCCATCCCGACTCCCATGAACTGACGGGCGCCTCGCTACGCTCTTGGGACATCTCCCATCCCAGGGCCTGGGCCGAGAGCATGAGTCATGGCCTGATCCCCTGGCAGGGGGCGGAAGTGCTTACCGGATCCCAAAACCTGGAGGAAACGGTCATGCTTGGGCTTCGTCTGAGCGAGGGGCTGGACCTGAATAGGCTTGAAACCATGTCGGGCCGCCGCCCCTCCCGGGAAGTCCTGCAGGGGTTGATTCATCAGGGTCTTGTCGAAGTGGCTGGCCCAAGGGTCAGAGCCACCCGGCAAGGCAGGCTGCTGAACGACCTGGTCGTCGAGCGGGTGCTGGAGTCCATCGGAACCTGGTAATCGGCGGGTGGGCGTTCCGCCCGGCCTTTTCATCTTGCGTCGCCTGAAACGCGACCTTCGGTTCTCCGATTGTATGGAAAGAGGCAGTGGAGATTCCACGGGCCGCACTTCCGATAAGTAACACGGTTGTGATACGCGGATGGGTTATTCTATGAAGTCACTACTACTCTGTCGCCGAATGGGGCATCCGAAGCGTCCCCGTCGTGCTACCGGTCCAAGAATGGGGTGATTGCGGTGTCCTTCCAGGCTCCTCTTGATCTGCACGTCCATCAGCCCCGGGGTCTTTATGACCCCTCTGCGGAGCATGATGCCTGCGGTATCGGCATGGTGGCCACCCTCAACAAGCAGGACGAGCGGAGAATCATCGACGAGGCCATCCAGGTTCTGGTGAACCTGGACCATCGAGGTGCCGTGGGTGCCGAGCCCAACACGGGCGACGGGGCGGGAATCATGATTTCCATGCCCGACCTGTTCATGAGGAACAGCCTGGATGTCGATCTGCCTCAAGCAGGTCACTACGTGGCGGGCCTGGCCTTCCTTGACAGGGATCCGGTCAAGGCCTCGGAGGAAGAACAGGCCATTGCCGCCATTGCCGTCGAAGAGGGGCTGGAGGTCCTGGCCTGGAGAGTGGTTCCCACAAACCCGGATGGTCTGGGTCTTCAGGCCCTTTCCACCATGCCCCTCTTCAGAACCCTGGTCCTGCAGGATGCCGACCAGGCCCGACGGAGCGGTATCGATCTGGACAGGCTTGCCTATCGGGTCCGCAAAAGGGCCGAGCATGAAGTCGGCGTCTATTTCGCCTCCCTTTCCTCCAGGACCATCACCTACAAGGGAATGCTGACCACCATGCAGCTGACAGGGTTCTTCCCTGACCTGTCGGACCCGACGATGAAGGCCCGGGTGGCCATCGTCCACTCCCGCTTCTCCACCAACACCTTCCCATCCTGGCCCCTGGCTCAGCCCTTCCGACTCATTGCCCATAACGGGGAGATCAACACGATTCAGGGGAATCGGAACTGGATGTCCGCCAGAGAGGGTCGTCTCAGGTCCGAACTTCTGGGCGATATGGAGCCACTCCTGCCCATCACCACCCCGGGGGGATCCGATTCCGGCACCTTTGATGAGACCTTGGAACTCCTCCACCTGGCCGGTCGCTCCCTGCCGCACGCCATATCCATGATGCTCCCGCCCGCATGGGAGAAGGACCCGGACATGGACCCCGACCTGAGGGCCTTCTACGAATACAACAACACCCTGATCGAGCCTTGGGACGGCCCTGCTTCAATCGTCTTCACGGATGGGCGTCTGGTCGGTGCCCAGTTGGACAGAAACGGACTGCGTCCCGGGCGCTGGCAGGTCACCGACGATGGACACCTGGTTCTGGCTTCCGAGGCCGGGGTGCTGGATAAGACCCCGCAGGATCACATACTGAGGAAAGGCCGCCTCGAACCAGGGAAAATGTTCCTGGTGGACACGGATGAGGGCAGGCTCATCTCCGATGATGAGATCAAACACGAACTGGCCAGTAGCCATCCGTATCGCAAGTGGGTGTCCGAGAACACCTTCTGCCTTGACGACCTTCCCGAGCGTGCCCATGTCAACCACTCAAGGGTTTCGGTGCAGCGTCGTCAGCGTGCCTTCGGCTACACCCAGGAGGATCTGAAGCTCATCCTTGGACCCATGGCCCAGAACGGTGCGGAGCCGATAGGCTCCATGGGCAACGATGCGCCCATCGCCGTCCTGTCCGACCGGTCGCGGATGCTGTTCGACTACTTCACCCAGAAGTTCGCGCAGGTCACCAACCCGCCCCTGGACTGGGAGCGCGAGGAGGTTGTGACCAGCATCGCTTCCGCCATCGGTCCGGAACCGAACCTTCTGGAGGATCTGCCACAGCACGCCAAGAAGATTCGCATAGATCTGCCTGTGGTTGATTCCGACCAGATGGCACAACTGAAGCGTCTGGAGCATGCCAGCATTCTGGGCGGCCATTACAAGCCCTATCTGGTGCGCGGCCTCTATCAGGTTGCCGGAAAGGGACCTGCCTTGAAGGAGCGTCTGGACCAGATATTCCAGGAGGTTGATCAGGCCATAGCGGTAGGCAGCAACGTGCTGATTCTCTCGGACAGGGATTCCAACCACACCTGGGGGCCCATCCCTTCCCTTCTCTTGACCAGCGCCGTCCAGCATCACCTCCTGCGTAGCCACACCCGAACCCAGGTCTCCCTGGCGATCGAAGCCGGCGACGTGCGTGAGATACATCATGTTGCCCTGCTCATTGCTTACGGAGCCGCCTGTGTAAACCCCTATCTGGCTTTGGAATCGGTGGAGAACCTCGCCAATTCAGGCTATCTGAGTGTCACTCCGGACCAGGCCTCCGCCAACCTGGTCAAGGCACTGAGTACCGGGGTCCTCAAAATCATGAGCAAGATGGGCGTCAGCACCATCATGTCGTACCGGGGAGCCCAGCTCTTCGAGGCCATAGGACTCAGCCAGGAGGTGATCGACCGGTACTTCACCGGGACCACGTCGCGGGTGGGAGGCATAGGTCTCGACGAGATAGCGGAAGAGGTGGCCATCAGGCACCGGGTGGCCTATCCCAATCAATGGACCGCCAGGCCCCACAGAAACCTCAAGACCGGAGGCGATTACAAGTGGCGCCGCACCGGTGAAAACCATCTGAACGACCCCCAGGCCATCTTCCTCCTTCAACAATCGACACAGCGTGGCGACTACGGGCTGTTCAAGGAGTACAGCCGTTATGTCAATGACACCTCCAACAGGATCATGACCCTGCGCGGACTGATGAAGCTGGTCCCCAAACGTCAACCGATTCCCCTGGACCAGGTGGAGCCCGCTACTGAAATCGTCAAGCGGTTCTCCACCGGAGCCATGAGCTACGGGTCCATCTCGCAGGAGGCCCATGAGACACTAGCCCTGGCCATGAACCGTATAGGGGCAAGGTCCAATTCCGGTGAGGGCGGTGAATCCCAGGACAGGATCGACGATCCGGAGCGGACCAGCAGGATCAAGCAGATAGCCTCTGCACGGTTCGGGGTCACCAGCGACTACCTGGTTTCGGCCACCGACCTGCAGATCAAGTTGGCCCAGGGAGCCAAGCCCGGCGAGGGTGGACACCTGCCCGGGGCAAAGGTGCCGCCCTGGATAGCGGAGGTGCGCCGTGCAACCCCCGGTGTTGAGCTGATTTCCCCTCCTCCCCACCACGACATCTACTCCATCGAGGATTTGAAGCAGCTGATTCACGACCTCAAGATGGCCAATCCCAAAGCCCGGATCCACGTCAAGCTGGTTTCCGAGTTCGGTGTGGGGACTGTCGCCGCCGGTGTAGCCAAGTGCCATGCCGATGTGGTCCTGATCTCCGGTCAGGATGGTGGAACCGGGGCGGCCCCCCTGAATGCCATCAAACATGCAGGCACCCCCTGGG
Source organism: Bifidobacterium sp. M0307 (assembly GCF_016100445.1). NCBI lineage: Bacteria > Bacillati > Actinomycetota > Actinomycetes > Bifidobacteriales > Bifidobacteriaceae > Bifidobacterium > Bifidobacterium sp. M0307. The sequence continues at coordinate 746,043 of NZ_JACFSL010000001.1, read as the reverse complement.
AGATTGGTCTTGCGGAGACCCAGCAGACCCTGATCATGAACGGGTTGCGGAGCAGGGTGGTCGTCCAGTGCGACGGCGAGCTCAAAACTGGTCGAGATGTGGTCGTAGCGGCACTTCTCGGGGCTGAGGAATTCGGGTTCGCCACCACCGCCCTGATGGTGGAGGGGTGTGTCATGATGCGCGCCTGCCAGAAGAACACCTGTCCCCAGGGCATAGCCACGCAGGATCCGGAGCTTCGAGCCAGGTTCCAAGGCAAGCCCGAGCACGTGATCAACTTCTTCATGTACATCGCCGAGGAGGTACGCGAAATCCTGGCTCAGCTTGGATTCGCCACCCTTGAGGAGGCGGTGGGTCATGTGGAGTGCCTGAACCAAGACAAGGCGGTAGAGACCTGGAAGAGCCAGGGCATCGATCTCGCCCCGGTGCTTGTGCAACCCGGTCCCACACCTGGAACCATCCTTCATCACACCGAGGATCAGGATCACGAACTGTCCGGCTCCATGGACAGGGGGCTGATAGAGATGGCTCGCCCGGCCCTGGAACGCAAGGAGCCGGTCCGGATCGAAGAGCCTGTGAGAAACGTCGACAGGACCGTCGGTACCATGCTGGGGTACGAGATCACCCGCAGATACCGTGCCGAGGGGCTTCCGGAAGACACCATCGACATCACTCTCCATGGGTCTGCCGGACAGTCGGTGGGTGCCTTCATTCCCAAGGGTGAGACCATCAGGGTCTATGGCGAAGTCAACGACTATGCAGGCAAGGGGCTCTCCGGCGGATGCCTGGTCGTCAGGCCCGAGGAGGGTATCCGGTTCGATCCGCACACCAATGTCATCTGCGGGAACGTGGCCGGTTTCGGCGCAACGTCAGGTTCCATGTATGTGGCAGGCCAGGCCGGAGAACGATTCGCCGTCAGAAACGGTGGTGGCCGCTTCGTGGTTGAAGGTGTTGGAGACCATGGTTGCGAGTACATGACCGGTGGGACCGTGGTCGTCCTGGGGCCGACCGGACGCAACTTCGGTGCCGGTTTCTCCGGTGGGGACGTTTACGTCCTGGACCTGGATATGACCAAGGTCAACCCCGAGGCCAAGGAGAACGGATCTCTGAAGTTCCTGGTCCCCGACGAGAGCGATGCCGAGGAGCTATTCGGCCTGGTCAAGTCCCATGCCGAGCAGACCGGTTCCGTCACGGCCGAGACACTGGTGCGCAACTGGACCGCATCCCTGCGCCGCTTCACCCACGTGGTCCCGAGGCAGTATCTGGCCATGAAGGAGGCCATGGAACTGGCCCGACGGAACCAGGTGGACTTCAACGCCCCGGGTGTTTGGGAGCAGACATACGAGCAGGTCATGGAAGGAGCTCACTGACATGGCAGATCCCAAAGGATTCCTCAAGGTCCGTACCCGGCATGAGCTGGCGGAGCGACCCGTCGCCGAGCGGCTCCGGGACTGGAACGACGTACATGCCGAGTCGGGTCTTCAGCCCTGGACGACCGAGCAGGCGGCCCGCTGCATGGACTGCGGCACCCCCTTCTGTATGACCGCATGCCCCCTGGGCAACATCATTCCCGAGTTCAACGACCTCGTGCGCCAGGGCAAGTGGGACGATGCCTATGACCGCCTCTCGGTGACCAACAACTTCCCTGAGGTGACCGGAAGGATATGCCCGGCCCTGTGTGAATCCTCCTGTGTCCTCTCCATCCACCAACCGGCAACGATGATCAAACTGGACGAACAGACCATCATCGACCAGGCTTGGAAACTCGGACTGGTGCGTCCCAAGCCCCCGCAGCGGCTGACTGATATGACCGTTGCCGTGGTGGGTTCTGGTCCCGCTGGACTGGCCTGTGCCCAGCAGCTGACTCGCGCCGGTCACACCGTGGTCGTCTATGAACGGGCCGATGCCATAGGCGGACTGATGCGGTACGGGATTCCCAATTTCAAGTTGGAGAAGTCTCTCCTGGACCAGCGCATCCAGCAGATGGAATCAGAGGGGACCCGCTTCCATACAGGTGTTGAAATCGGGCGCGACATCGGCTGGGACGAACTGCGCTCGCGGTATGACGCCGTGGTAGTGGCGATCGGATCCACGGTCCCCAGGAAGGTCGACCTGCCGGGTGGTGGCCTGGAGGGTATCCACTACGCCATGGACTATCTGCCTGACCCCACCCGTGAACTGATGGGTAAGGCGCCGCTGCACAACATCGATGCCAGAGGCAAGGACGTGGTCATCATCGGGGGAGGGGACACGGGTTCCGACTGCCTGGGTACGGCCCTGCGTCAGGGAGCCAGGTCTGTCACGGTCCTTCAGATACGTCCCTGTGAACCCACGGAACGCCCGGACGACCAGCCCTGGCCCACCTACGCGAGGCTCTACCAGAAGACCACTTCCATGGCTGAAGGCGGTACCTATGAGTACAGCGTCGACAGCCTGGAGTTCCTGGACAGGGACCAGGTACTGCGCTCCTCCGGGTTGGACGAGGGCGATCCCCGGGCCCGGGTCGACAGGGTCATGGCACCTGCAGGGTTTGAAGAGGACGGGCAGGGCCATATCAGCGGTGTCCGAGTCGTCAAGGTGGAGGAGGATGACCTGCATCACCTGGTTCCCGTCGAGGGGACCGAGCGGGTACTACCGGCCGACCTGGTCTTGATTTCCGTGGGATTCGCCCACCCTGAGACCGGTACCCTGACGGATCAGACGCAGGTGAACCTGGACCAGCGTGGAAACGTGGCCCGTAACGACGGGTATGCCACCAACGTTGATGGTCTCTTCTCCTGTGGTGACGCAGGCCGGGGTCAGTCCCTGGTTGTTTGGGCCATCGCCGAGGGACGTTCCTGTGCGGCCTCGGTGGACCGCTACCTGACCGGGGCAACAGAGCTGCCGGCCCCCATCGTATCTTCGCAACGCCCGATGGCTCTTCCCATCGCACGCTAAGATAGGTTGGTACGGTATCCGGATGGTGCGCCACATGCTGGCGGCCATCCGGTTCATTGACGAGCAACGGATTATTGGAGGCGTGCGATGACCAACCGCGCGGAACGCAGGGCACAGGCCAAGCGCAGTCGTAGGGGAGGACAGGACTCATACCGGGGAGCCGATCGCGGCCGGGCCGGAGTGATCGATGAAAGGACCCTCCAGGAGCGCTCTCGCAGGCTTGCGGCGGGTGAAAGCGGGGAATGGAAGCCCAGGGGCCACTCCGAACTGTCTGATGAAAATCCGGTCGGTAACCCCAACTATCGCAATCCCAAGCTGGTCAAGGCCCCTCACTCTCTGCGACAGTGGTTGCGCATTTTCGCCTGGATGCTGATCATCGGCTCGGGCATCGCCTTCCTGGTCTGCATGTGGTTCCCCTCCATTCCGCTATGGGGCACCATCACCATGGCCGGTGTCTTCTGTTTCGGAATCGTCCTGCTCTTTTTCGTTGGAGGCTCATACAAGGACAACCCCAACCTGGACTCCTACGGTACGGCGGTGTGACGAACCCAGGTCCAAAGGTCCGAGATTACTGAGAGGTCGTGGAGGAACATGGCGGGTAGCAAGGGGACTGCAAAGCGCGGGTCGGATACCGTGGAGCGCCGGGAACCTGCCATCAGGCTCAAGGACGTCCAGTACAGGCGTCAGGGACGCATCATCCTCGACCATGTCGACCTTGAGATAGGCCGGGGTGAGAAGTGGGTGCTCTTCGGCCCCAACGGCGTGGGGAAATCAACGCTCATCTCCATGATGAGCACCCGAGGTTTTCCGTCAAGCGGCACCGTTGAAATCCTCGGAAATCGTCTGGGCAAGGTGAACGTGTTTTCCTACCGGTGGAGGATAGGCCTCGCTTCGGCCGAGCTGGCCAAGACCATCAACCCCCAGGAAGACCCTTACGATGTGGTTCTGACCGCCTTCAGCGATACGACGGGCCGGTGGCGTGAAGAGTTCACACAGGGTCAGGAGGATGCCGCCATGCAGCTCATGGACCGGTTCGGTATCGCCTACCTGCGTGGAAAGCGGATGTACAGACTCTCTGAGGGGGAGCGGGGAAGGGTGCTGATATGCCGGGCCCTCATGGCCAATCCTGATCTGCTCATCCTTGATGAGCCAACGACGGGTCTGGACCTGGGTGGACGTGAGCTGGTTCTCAAGGCCCTGAGCCGTATCGGGCAGGAGGACAAGGACAGGACAGTCGTTCTGGTCACGCATCGTCTTGAGGAGATTCCAGAGGGCTTCGACAAGGTGGCCATGATGGGGCGCCGCCCCATGTCGGATTCCGTCCGCGCCCAGACCCCAGGCGATCCGGACCCCGGCACCATAACATTCCAGGGGCCGGTCGAGGAGGGGCTGACAGGAGGCCGACTGAGCGACCTATTCGGCCTGAACCTGAAGGTGATACATGACGAAGGCCGTTGGGGCGCCTTCGCCACTGCAACGGTCTGAAACCAGAGGGACACAGCCCTGCCTCCTGGCTTGATTCCCGCCCCTAAACTCAGCTCAAGGAAAAGCAAAACTCCCTTACATCCTGCTGTTGTACACTAAAACGGTTCTAGTCCTGATAGCGCCGGGGACGCGCATGCTCGGAAGGGTGTTGAAGTGCTTAAGATATGGACCCGCTACTTGAAACCCTACTGGATACAGGTTCTTGTGCTGGTTATCTTCCAAGTTGCACAGACCGCGCTTAACCTCTACCTGCCCAACCTCCAGGCGGACATCATCGACAAGGGCGTGGCCATTGGCGACCAGGGCGCCATTTACCGCATCGGCTGGCAGATGATGGGTGTCACGGCCCTACAGATCATCGCCAACATCGTGGCCGTCTACTACGCCACCCGGCTGGCCATGAGGATGGGATATGAGCTTCGGCGTGACCTGTTCTCCGCGGTCGAAGGATTCAGCCTTAACGAGATAGAGCGTTTCTCTGCGGGATCCCTGATAACCCGAACGACCAATGATGTTCAACAACTGCAGATGACCACCATGCAGACCCTTATGATCATCCTCCAGGCACCCGTCATGCTGGTTGGCGGACTGGTTCTGGCGCTGCGTCAGGACGGCCCGCTCACCTGGTCCCTTGCCGTCATCATCCCGGTGATTCTGGTTATCGCCTTCTTCCTGCTGCGGCAGATGGGGCCGCTCTTCACCCGGATGCAGAATATGCTGGACTCGGTCAACCGACTTGTTCGCGAGCAGATTTCCGGCGTCAGGGTCATCCGGGCATTCGTCAGGGAAAAGACCGAGGCGCAACGATTCGATAAGGCCAACAAGGATGTCTATGACGTTCTGATTTCGACCGGCCGCCTGATGAGCATGCTGGTACCCCTCCTCTGGTTCTTCCTCAACCTCTCCAACATCGCCATCATGTGGTTCGGTGGCAAGCGGATTGAATCGGGCGGGATGCAGATAGGTGCCCTTCAGGCCTTCATCCAGTATCTGATGATCATCCTCTCGGGCCTGGTGATGGCCGCAATGATGTCGGTCATGCTGCCTCGTGCCACCGTGTCGGCAAAACGAATCAATGAGGTTCTTGAAGCGACCAGTGAAATCCAGGCTCCTGAGAATCCGTACAGGCCCGAAAACCCGAAGGGGGTGCTTGAGTTCAAGCATGTCGGCTTCTCCTACCCTGGAGCAGAAGACCCCGTCCTCAGCGACATATCCTTCTCGGCCAGGCCCGGCACCACTACGGCCATCATAGGGGCGACGGGTTCGGGCAAATCAACCATAATTCGTCTCGCCAGCAGGATGTTTGACGTGACTGAAGGTGAGATTCTGGTTGACGGGCACAACCTGCAGGAGTACGACCCCGACCAGTTGGCCACCCTGTTCGGACCGGTGCCCCAGAAGGCCAATCTCTTCACCGGAACCGTCCGCAGCAATATGCTGTTCGGAGACCCCGACGCCAGTGATGAGCAGATATGGCAGGCCCTGAACATTGCCCAGGCTGCGGACTTCATCAAGGAGAACCCGGCAGGATTGGACGCCCGCGTATCCGAGGGTGGCACCAACTACTCAGGAGGTCAGAAGCAACGACTCTGCATGGCCCGAGCCATTCTTCGCAACCCTCTGATCTACACCTTCGACGATTCCTTCTCCGCTCTTGACATGACCACGGACCGGGCCCTCCACCAGGCCCTGGTTCCGGTGACCCGGCACGCCACGCAGATTGTCGTGGCGCAGAGGGCTGCCTCAATCCGTACGGCCGACCAGATCCTGGTCCTTGACCAGGGCCGGATAGTCGGTACGGGTACCCATGACCAGCTCATGAAAACCTGTGCCACCTATCAGGAAATCGTTGAATCCCAAGGAGGACAAGGACCGGACGTGGAGGATCTCAGCATCGACGAAGGGAGGGCCGAGTGATGACGTCGGAGATCGAGATGTCACAGGCCCCCGTACTGCCGAAAGGCGAGCGGAGACATACTGTTTCGCGTCTGGTGCGTTATCTCCTGGCCAGCCCCTGGAGAGCCGTCCTCATGATTCTTGCCGGTATGGCCGCCGTGGCTTTGATCGCCATCGGTCCCAAGATCATGGGCCAGGCCACCAACGTCCTTTTTGAAGGTGTTTTGGGAACGATGCTGGTCAAGATGGGTGTCAAGCCCGGAACGCCCAAGGAGGTTGTCGTCTCCCACCTGGAAAGCAGGGGAGAGGACAAGTTCGCGCAGATGATCGCATCCATGGATGTTCAGGTCGGTGTGGGGATTGACTGGAATCACCTCGCCGCCATCCTGATTTTCGTCACTTGCGTCTATGTGGTCTCCATCCTGGTGCGTCTGGTCCAGAACTTCCTGATGACCAGGCTGGTCTCCGATGCGGTCTACACCATGCGTCGGCAGATCGAGGAAAAGATGGACCGTCTGCCTCTGGAGTACTTCGACCGGACACCGCGTGGCGAGGTCATGAGCCGGACGACGAACGATATCGACAACATCTCGGGCAATCTTCAGGAGATTCTTGGCGAACTGCTCTTCTCGGTCTTTTCGCTCATCGGTGCCTTCATCATGATGCTGACCATATCGCCCCTGCTGACGCTCATTGCCTTCGTCATCATCCCGGTCATGGCCCTGTGTGCTGGCATCATCCTCAAAAAGACCCAGCCCCAGTTCACCCGGCAATGGATACAGACCGGCCAGGTCAACAGCCATGTGGAGGAGATGTTCTCAGGCCACATGGTGGTCAGGGCCTTCGGCCACCAGGAAGCGGCTGAGGCGGAGTTCGAGGAGAAGAACCGCGAACTCTATCAGGCCTCATTCAAGGCGTCCTTCTTCTCGGCCCTGGTCACGCCCATGTCGACCTTCTTCGGAAACCTGAGCTTCGTGGTGGTGGTGATCGTCGGAGGGGTTCACGTGCTGAGCGGAACCATGACGCTCGGTGGCCTCCAGGCATTCACCCAGTACACGCGGCAGGCTTCACAGCCCATCGGCCAGTTGGCCTCCATGGGTACCATGCTCCAATCCGCCCTCGCCTCCTGCAAGAGGGTGTTCGAATTCCTTGATGAGCCTGAGGAGCGTCCTGACCCGGATCACCCCGACCACCTGGGCAAGGATGGCAGTGGACACATCGATGGGCTGGTCCGTTTTGATCACGTCCGCTTCTCGTACAAACCGGAAGAACCACTGATTACGGACCTGACCATCGAGGCCAAGCCCGGCCAGACCATCGCCATCGTGGGCCCGACTGGTGCCGGCAAGACCACCCTGGTCAACCTCCTCATGCGTTTCTACGATATTCAAAGCGGGAGCATCACGATCGATGGGGTGGATATCTCCAAGGTCAGCCGCAAAGAGCTGCGAAGCCACTTCGGCATGGTCCTCCAAGACACCTGGCTGTTCGATGGAACGGTTCGCGACAACCTTCTTTACGGTCTGAATGAGGGGACGACCATCCCTGATGAGCAGATGATCGAGGGAGCCAGGGCCACCCATGTCGATGAGTTCATCAGGAAGCTGCCGGATGGCTACAACACAGTCCTGACTGAGGACAGCAGTGAACTCAGCCAGGGGGAGCGCCAGTTGATGACCATCTGCCGTGCCTTCCTGTCCGACCCCGACATCCTGATCCTGGATGAAGCCACCTCTTCGGTCGATACCAGGACTGAACTTCTGGTGCAGCAGGCCATGAACACCCTCCGCGCGGGCAGGACCAGCTTTGTCATCGCCCACCGGCTTTCGACAATCCGTGATGCCGACCTGATCCTGGTAGTCAACCACGGGTCGGTCGTCGAACAGGGCACACATGCCCAACTCCTGGAGAGGGGCGGAGCCTATGCCTCTCTCTATAACTCGCAGTTCACAGAGGGGAACGAGGAATCCTGATGGGTGTACGACGCGGTCCGCTGACCTATGGCGAGCGAGTGCAACTGACAGACAAAAAGGGCCGGTTGCTTACCGTCATGCTTTCGCCGAACGGGGTTACACAGACCGATAGAGGGTTTCTGCCCCATGACGACATGGTTGGCCTTCCAGAAGGATCGGTCGTCACCTCCATTTCCGCCAGCGCCTGGCATGACCGTCATGTCGGAGACGATACAGACACGGGCGGGAGTGCACCGGCCGAGCGTGACCGCGCCAAGCCGTGGAAGTCGGCGCGGGCCATCGGCGGGTGGCAGTATACGGTCATGCGCCCCAGGTTGGAGGACTTCATCCTCTCCATGCCACGCGGGGCCCAGATCATGTACCCAAAGGACATCGCCCAGGTCATTTCCCTGGGTGATGTCAGGCATGGTATGCGCGTCCTGGAATCGGGAGCCGGATCCGGTGCCATGAGCCTCGGCCTGCTTGATGCCGTAGGGCCGGATGGGTCCCTTACCACCATCGAGGTGCGGCCCGAGTTCGCTCGGGTGGCGATGGGCAACGCCACGGTCTACTACGGGAACAGCCCCGCCTGGTGGAATCTCCTGGTCGGTGATTTCGACACCAGGGCGGCCGGCCTGGACGAAGGCTACTTCGACAGAATCGTCCTGGACATGCTGGACCCATGGAACAGGCTGGATGCCGCTTATCGGGTACTGGCACCCGGCGGTGTGCTGACGGCCTACATCACGACGACCACCCAGATGAGTCGAATGGTCGAGTCGTTACGCAGGAGCGGGCACTGGACTGAGCCCGAGATTCAGGAAACGATGGAGCGATCCTGGAAGGCCGATGGGTTGGCGGTCCGACCGGAACATCAGATGATCGGGCACACCGGCTTCCTGGTGGTAGCCCGGGCCATGGCCCCTGGTCAGACGGCCCTTCAGAAGAAAATCCGGGCCACCAAGGACTACACGACCGACATCGACCAGGTGCAGGAAACACGAAAGGACGACCAGGATCTGGATTCCCTGGAGCTGCGGGATATCTCCGACAGGAAACTGCGCAAGGTCCTTCGTGATCTGGACAAGGAAATCGGCACCATGGACCAGTATCCGGGCCCAACAGAGGAAAGGTCCGACTCGTAGGGGTCGAATCTGTCATAATGGACAGGTCGGCTTTCTTGCGGAGTTGTCGACCCTTCGAAGAGAGGACTCGGAATGGGTGTCAATATCAAGAAGATCGCCAAACATGCTGGCAAGTGCACCTATACGTTGATGTTGATGCGCCATGCCAAGACCGAATCCGAAGCTCCTGAGGGGGACAGGAACCGGCAGCTTACCGAGAAGGGACTCAAGCAGGCCAGAAAGGTGGGTAAGGGACTGGTCAAATTCGACCTGGTCCCCGACAGAATCGTCTGTTCAGGGGCCCGACGCGCCCGCCAGACCCTGGACAGGATGCTCAAACCGTTTGGTGATGGCCCCGAGGTGGACTACCGCGAGGACCTCTACGAGTCGGGAATGCAGGCCGTTTTCGACCAACTGGCCGAGACCAAGCCCAAGCAACACAGACTCATGGTCATAGGCCATGAACCCATCATGTCGATTTGCAGCCAGTGGCTGGCCAAGCCCGAGTCCGACCCGGATCTGCTCGACCTTCTGAATCTCGGCCTCTCTCCGGCCAACCTGGTCATCTTCGGCTCCGAGAAGCCCTTCAAGGAGTGGCAGACCCACACTGCCCGTCTTCTGGGGATTCTGGAACCGCACGACTTCTCGAACTAGCCCGCCGAGACCTGCCGAACCGCTCTCCCGTAAGCGATTCGAATGGGTATCAATTGAATTTATAACGACACCTTACCCCCACCGATTACCTGGTCCTGACCGGCGCTGTTAACCTGACCTGAGATATCACCACCAATGGGGAGGTTTCATGTCAGCCAGCACATCCGTGATCGGTTTCCCGCGCATCGGAGCACAGCGGGAGCTCAAGAAAGCCATCGAGGGCTACTGGAAGGGAAAGCTGGACCTGGACAGTGTCAGGGAAACGGCCCTTTCACTGCGTTCCGAGCACTGGAATCTCCAGAAGGAAGCAGGCATAGACCTGATTCCCAGCAATGACTTCAGTTACTACGACCAGATGCTGGACACAGCCATCCTGCTCAATGTGGTGCCCCGCCGTTACGCCGATCTGGGTCTTGGCCCTGAAGATATGCTCTTTGCCATGGGCCGTGGCTATCAGGGTGATCAAGGCGATGTGACCGCCCTGCCCATGAAAAAGTGGTTTACGACCAACTACCATTACCTGGTTCCTGAAATCGATGCCGATACGCATGTGGAGCTTGCGGGTTCGAAGCCGTTCGACGAATATCAAGAGGCGAAGGACCAGGGAATCGCCACCAAGCCTGTGGTGATCGGCCCCTACACCTTCCTCAAGCTGGCACGTGGTCCCGAGGGGGAGAGAATCGAACCTGGACAGGATCTGGTATCGGCCCTGTCCAAGGCCTATGCTGACATCATCCGCCGTTTTGCCGACCTTGGCGCCGACTGGGTTCAGCTTGATGAGCCCTACCTGGTTCTTGACAAGGAGGACGGCGACCTGGACCTCTTCCGAAACCTGTACCGGGCCATTCTTCCTGCCAGGCAAGGCGGCGAAGGGTATGTCAGGATACTTCTGCAGACATACTTCGGCCATGTGGGGGACTGTCTGGCCTGTATCAATGAGCTGGGATTCGACGGTATCGGTCTGGACCTGGTCGAGGGACGTGACGAAAATCTGGCGGCTCTTAAGGAGCACGGGGTCAAGCAGGGGACCACGGTCTTCGCCGGTCTGGTCAACGGGCGCAATATCTGGCGAAACAACTACGCGGTCAGTCTGGGTATCCTCGATGCGGTCCGTCAGGTCACTCCGGATGTGGTCGTCTCCACCGCCTCATCCCTCCTTCATGTTCCCTTTACGGTAAGGAATGAGGAGGGGCTAGACGCCAAGACGGTCCGTCCCCATTTCGCCTTCGCCGTGGAGAAGCTGGATGAGCTGCATGACCTGGCCATCCTTGCGGCAGCCGACGACGAAGAAAAGAAGGATTCCCGCGTTCTGGCCGATAACCAGCGCCTCTTCGACGGTACCAGGGTGGAGAGGGACCAGGCGGTCTCCAACCGCCTTGAAGCCCTGGACGAACAGGACTTTGTCCGTCAACCTGCCCGGGCTGAGCGTCAGCGGATTCAGGCCGAAGAACTCTGTCTCCCTGATCTGCCGACCACGACAATCGGATCCTTCCCCCAGACCGCCGAGGTGAGGTCTTACCGCGCCAGACTGCGCAAAAAGGAAATCAGCCAGGAGGAGTACGACGGGTTCATCGCCTCGCAGATCGACCAGGTCATCGACCACCAAGAGCGGATCGGCCTGGATGTCCTGGTGCATGGCGAGTTCGAGCGCAATGACATGGTCGAGTACTTCGGGCAGAACCTGAATGGGTACCTCTTCACCAAGAACGCCTGGGTGCAGTCGTATGGTACGCGTTGCGTCAAGCCCCCCATAGTATGGGGTGACGTCTCCCGCGCCAGGCCCATCACCGTACGGTGGAGTTCCTATGCCCAGTCATGTACCAAGCACGTGGTCAAGGGCATGCTGACGGGGCCCGTCACGATATTGAACTGGTCCTGGCCCCGTGAGGACATCACCCATGAGGAGCAGACGCGGCAACTGGCCCTGGCCATCCGCGACGAGGTGCTTGACCTGGAGGCTGCGGGTATCAAGGTCATCCAGATAGACGAGGCCGCGCTTCGTGAAAAACTGCCCCTGAGGCGCTCCGACTGGCACACGGGGTATCTGGACTGGGCGGTTCCCGCCTTCCGACTGGTTCATTCGGCCGTAAAGCCGACAACCCAGATTCACACCCATATGTGCTACTCGGAATTCAACGACATCATCAAGGACATTGACGCCATGGATGCTGACGTCATCTCCTTCGAGGCTTCCAGGTCGGATCTGACTGTTCTTGATGCCATCGAGGAGGCGCACTTCGAGACAGAAGCAGGACCGGGTGTCTATGATATTCACTCGCCCCGCATCCCCTCCGAGGAGGAGATCGTCGAGCGGATACATGCCATCCTTGACAAGCTGGATGCCCGAAAGGTCTGGATCAATCCCGACTGCGGGCTCAAGACCCGAGGCAATGAAGAGACCTGGCCCAGTCTGGAACATATGGTCGCTGCGGCCAAGCTGGTCAGGGAAGAACTGTCGTCGTCACAACGGTAACAATGGCGGCCGGTGGCCTGTCCGCCGGCGAAAGCAGGGATGATTCATCATGCATGAGCCCATATTCTCGCTGGAAGTGTTTCCTCCGAAGCGCGATGCGCCGGTGGGGACCATCTACGATACCTTGGATGGTCTTGAGGGGCTCATGCCTGATTTCATATCCGTAACCTACGGCACGGGCAAGCAATCCGACCGTACAGCCACAGCAAGGATCGCCCGCACCATTCATACCGAGTACGGCATTCCCTCCGTGGCCCACCTTACGGCCCAGTACGCCGACAAGGAGATTGTTGACCAGGCCCTGGATATGTTCGACAGGGCCGGTGTGGCAGCGGTTCTTCCTCTGCGCGGGGACAGTGTGGAGGGGAGGACCCCTGCGGGGGTCTTCGATCATGCCAGCGACCTGGTGGCCTATATTCATGCCAAGCGCCCTGATATGACCATCTTCGGTGCCTGCTATCCGGAAACCCATCCAGAGGCGGCATCACCCCAGGCGGATTTGGATAATCTGAAGATCAAGGTCGATGCGGGTGCCTCCCATTTGATATCGCAGCTCTTCTACGACAACGATTACTTCACCGACTTCCTGGGCAGGGCCAGGGGGACGGGGATCGACGTACCCATCGAGGCAGGCATCATGCCCATCACCAATGCCGGTCAGGTTCGCCATATGAGCGAGGTCTGTGCAGCGAGCATCCCTCCGGCGGTGAATACCATCCTGGACAGATGGGGCGATGACCGGACGAGTCTGCGGGAGGCGGGAATCATCTATGCCTCTCAACAGATTGCCGACCTGGTCTCCCAAGGGGTGGACGGCATCCACCTGTATTCCATGAACCAGGCCGGTGTCACTCGTCGCATCTGGCACAATGTCCGTCATCTGTTCAAGGTCCGCCAGGCATCGTCATCGATGTTGAGCCTCTGACGGTGGCGAAGGACCTTATCGCCGGGTTGAACGATGATGCCCTTCCATGTCGGGACGGTGCTCAGTTTTTCTTTTTTGATTTCCCGGTAGGGGAGGACTTGCCTCCGGTTTGCTTCCCATGGGATTGCTTCTTGCCTGCTGCCGCCCGGTCGGATTCCACCTCAGGTTGCAACCAGGCGAACCTGGTCTGCATAACCGTCTTGACTGGTGGAACGATGCCAATGATGATTCCGGCTATCATGGCTGCGATGGCCGCCCAGGAGGCAGTATCCTGCCCGATGAGGATGAGCACCACTACCAGACCGATGCCAATCAACGATGCCACTTGGGACCAGGTGCGCTGGCTGGGGGTCAAGCGTTCGCTGTTCATGGGCATCAGACCGAGGAAAAATCCATCCAGGAGAGCCAGGATTCCAGCCCCGATGATGATGGCATAGTCTATTGACGGCAATTTTGCCCCCCTTTCAGATCTGGTCCAGGCATATCGCCCGTGTACCCCTGAGGGTGTGGGCGCGGGCTTGTGCGTCGGTCAAGGCATCGATTCGCTCGGTTTCACTCATGACGGTTTCCGGGTCGATACCGGATATCAGTGCGACAACCGTCTCATATGACGTTTTTGCGGTTTCGAGTACGCCGACGAGACGCCCCTGGCGCATGACGGCGATTCTGTCGGCCACGGCGAAGACATCTGGCAGGTCGTGGCAGACCATGACGATGCTCTGCCCCTCGGCCCTCATTCGTTTGATGTAGTTGAGGACCTCGGCGGTCTGCATGACCGAGAGCGCGGAGGTGGGCTCGTCAAGCAGTATCAACTGCGGGTTGTCCAGCAGGGTCCTGGCGATGGAGACGGTCTGCTTCTGCCCCATGGAAAGCGAAGCCATGGGCTGACCCACCCGAATGGCGGACGAGAGGGATTGGAGGACCTGGCGCGTCCTCTCCTGCATGGTCTCGTCGTCCCTGCGAAGGTGATTGTCGCGCAGCTCCTTGCCCAGGAAGAGATTGGCCGACACATCAAGGTTGTCGCAGAAACTCTGTCCCTGGAAGACCGCAGCCACGCCCAGCTGTGCGGCCGCCCGAATGGAGGGCAAGGTGACCGCTTCGCCCTGCCATTTCATCGTGCCTGAATCTGGGTGAAGCAATCCCGACATGATCTTGATCAGGGTCGACTTGCCTGCACCATTATCGCCTACGACGGCCAGCACCTCGCGATGCCGCACACTGAGACTCACCTGTTTAAGGGCATGAACGAATCCGAATTTGACTGAGATGTCACTCATCTCCATCAATGGCGTGACGTCACTCAAATCGGTCACCTCCTCTATGACGTTTGACCTGCGGATTGCGAGGACACAGCGATGTGTTCGTTGACCTTGTCGACTGCCATCATAGCCGCCCCCAGCGCAGGGCCGGTAATCGGGTATCGGGCAGGCAGGACTTCCATAGGCACCATGGCATCGGGGAAGAGCATGCGTTGCAAGGTCTCCTGCAGTGGGTCCAGGAAGACCGAGCCGGTGGTTCCGAGTATGCCGCCCAGCACGACAACTTGGGGATCCACGGCGTTGCACAGGTCGGCGACCACGTTGCCTATGCGGATGGCGGCATCGGCAACGATACGCCGACAGCCCGGGTCTCCCTGGTTGACGCTGGACACCAGGTCTTCCAGGGTCATGGTGCCGTGGGTCACGCTCAGGAGGGAAACCAACCTGCTCTCGTCAACCACGGTGTTCAGGCATCCCCTGTTGCCGCAGATGCAGATGTCGCCGAGCGGATCGACCTGAACATGGCCGATTTCACCAGCCAGCCCCGTGGTGCCGCGCCATGGCTCACCGTTGATGATGATGCCTGCACCGACTCCATCATTGGCGTGGACATAGACGAAATGGCGTTTTCCCGCTGCAATTCCCATTCGTAGTTCTGCCAAGGCCGCGTAGTTGGCATCGTTGTCAACGCTGACAGGCACGTTGAACGCCTCACGGAAGGTGCCTATGAGATCATGGTTGTCCCATCCCTTGAGGATGCCCGGAATGGCAAGCTGATGTGTGCGGCAGTCCACTGGTGCTCCCAAGGCTATATCCAGCCCCACCAGCTCATCCATGCCGGCACCGATGGAAGTCAGCGTTTCCTTGATCAGGATCATGGCCCGCTCCAGCGTCGTGTCGGGCTTGTGATTGTGGGGAAGGGCGAGATTGTGCTCGGCCAGGATGGTGTGCGAGGCATCGACCAGTTCCAGGCGCATCTCGTGACGCCCGATATAGAGCCCGGCACCGAGTCCCTTCTGCCGCGCCAGCATGACCAGGGTTGCCCTACGGCCGTTTCGGGTCGTTGAAGAGGTCTCTAGAAGGTGCTGCTCACCCATTTGCCGAACCAGGTTCGAAATGGTGGCCGTCGAGAGCCCTGTGTTCTCGGCGAGTTCAATCTGGGTCATGGCACCGAATCTCCGAATGGTGTCCAGAAGCAGGGCGCGATTGGCCTCACGCAAGGAGGTCTGGGAGCCGAACAATCGATGTGCCATAAAACTCAAGTGTAGCCAAGACCCCCAGTCCTCGGCACATGCTTGGCAATCCACACCGTCCGGCGCAAGCGGAGCACTCCTATGAGCGGAGTAAGAGCCGAGACGATACTTTAAGTTCATATAGATAATGCAAAACAGATTTATAACAATTCTTGAATTGATGTTTTGAACGCAAGGATGTATGCTGACTCCTGAACCTCATCATCGAGGCTGGTGGGCACAGCGGCCCACAGCGCATTCAAAGAAGAAGGAGTCTCCATGAAAATGATGAAACGTACCCTGGCGGCAGCGGTCGGTCTGGCCATGCTGGCTGGCCTGGGTGCCTGTGGCGGTTCCCGCTCGGGGGATAATGGCAGCGGTTCCGAAGCCGTGGGGAAGGGAGCGACGATCGGCGTTTCCATGCCCACCAAGTCCGAGGAGCGATGGAACAAGGATGGCAACAACCTGAAATCAAAGCTGGAGAAGGCCGGGTACAAGGTCGTGCTCTCCTTTGCGGACGACAAGCCGGCCCAGCAGAATGCCGATATCGAGAACATGGTCAACAAGGGCGCCAAGATAGTGGTGGTGGCCTCAAAGGACGGAACCGCAGTGGGGCCGGCTGTCGAGAAGGCCAAGGATGCGGGTGCCAAGGTCATCGCCTATGACCGGCTGATCATGAACACCAAGGCGGTGGACTACTATGCCACCTTCCAGCTGGAGCGCACAGGCGTACTGGAAGCGCAATGGCTGATCGACCAACTGGGTCTGGAGTCCGGAGCCAAGGGTCCCTTCAACGTCGAGCTCTTTACCGGATCGCCTGATGACAACAATGCCAAGTACTTCTTCAAGGGTGCCTGGGATCTCCTCCAGCCTTACTTCAAGTCAGGCGTTCTGGTCAGTCCCTCCCAGCATGGTGGCGGCGTGAACAAGGACTTCAAGCTGTCCGATTGGCAGAAGATCTCGGTCCAGTCCTGGAAGACGGAACAGGCGCAGAAGGATATGGAATCCATCCTGGACTCCACATATGCCCATGGCGAGAAGCTGGATGCGGTGCTCAGCCCCTACGACGGCATCAGCCAGGGCGTAATCAACGCCATCCAGTCCAAGCGTCCTGACATGCAGCCCAATTCTCCGAACTGGCCCAAGATCACCGGGCAGGATGCGATGGAGATTTCGGTCGCGAACATCTCCAAGGGTCTCCAGGGTCAGACGGTCTTCAAGGACGTCAACAAACTGGCCGATGCCGTGTACGACATGATCATCGAGCTGGCCGAGGGCAAGAAGGTCTCGGGGCTGAACGGCAAGTTCAACAACAACACCATCGAGGTGCCTTCCAAGCTGCTTGATCCCAAGGGAATCACCAAGGAGAACCTGACGGATCTGGTCAAGGCCAATTACCTGACCCAGGACAGATTCGACCAGCTGACCAAGTAGTTTCACCGGTAGGTCCGTCATCGTGGGTCCTTCCCTGCTGGGAAGGACCCCGGTACGGACAGGAGGTAGCAGTCATGTCCCAACAGGACATCATCTTACGAATGAAGAACATCACCAAGACGTTCGGTCCGGTCACGGCCTTGTCGGATGTCACCATGGAGGTGCGCAAGGGCGAGATTCATGCCATATGTGGTGAAAACGGAGCCGGCAAGTCCACACTGATGAATGTGCTTTCGGGTGTATATCCCTATGGAAGCTACAAGGGGGAGATCGAGTTCGACGGAAAGGGGTGCAGGTACCGCACCATCAATGACTCCGAGGCCGACGGTATCGTCATCATCCACCAGGAGTTGGCACTGAGTCCCTTCCTTTCGATTGCCGAGAACATCTTCATGGGCAACGAGCAGGCGAAAAGCGGAGTGATGGACTGGAACCAGACCCGGGCCAAGGCGGCCAGGCTCCTTGCCAAGGTGGGGCTGGACGAGAATCCTGACACCAGAATCATGGATCTTGGTGTCGGCAAGCAGCAGCTGGTCGAGATAGCCAAGGCCCTGTCGAAGAACGTCCGGCTGTTGATTCTTGACGAGCCAACAGCCGCGCTCAACGACGAGGATTCGGACCACCTGCTCAACCTGGTCAGGCAACTGAGGGATGACCAGGGGGTCACCAGCATCCTCATAACCCACAAACTGGGGGAAGTTGCGCAGATAGCTGACGGGGTCACCATCATCCGCGACGGGTCAACAGTCGGTTCCATGGAGATTACTCCTGAGAACCCGTTGGATCAGGACCTGCTGATTCAGAAGATGGTGGGAAGGGAACTGACCAATCTGTATCCGGACCATGAGCCCAGGATCGGGGATGAGGTCTTCAGAATCAAGGATTGGACAGTCCACCACCCCTTGGATCCCTCCAGGGTCATCGTGGACCACGCCAATCTGGTGGTCCATAAGGGCGAGATCGTCGGCTTGGCCGGACTCATGGGAGCCGGCAGGACAGAGATGGCGCGAAGCATCTTCGGTCGCTCCTACGGCAGTCACATCAGCGGAACCATCGAAATGCACGGTCAGGAGGTCCATCTGCACAGCGTCCAGGCCGCCATCGATTCAGGCCTGGCCTATGCCACCGAAGACCGGAAGGTTTACGGACTCAACCTTCTGCAGAACATCAGGGAGAACGCCTCCATGGCATCCCTGAAGAAGCTGAGCCGGTACGGCGTTATGAAAGAGAACGTCGAACGCGGCGAGGTGGAGGAGTACCGCAGGGACTTCAACATCAAATGCAGCAACATCGATGTTCCGGTATCAACCCTGTCCGGCGGCAATCAGCAGAAGGTCATGCTGGCCAAGTGGGTCATATCCGACCCCGATGTGCTCATCCTGGATGAACCCACACGAGGCATCGATGTCGGTGCCAAGTACGAAATCTACGAAATCATTGACAAGCTGGTCGACCAGGGAAAGGCCGTCATCGTCATCTCCTCCGAGCTCCCCGAGCTCATCGGCATCTGCGACCGGATATACACGGTCAGCCAGGGAGTGATAACCGACAACGTAGACCGTTGTGACTTCTCTCAGGAGTATCTGATGAAGGGCATGACACAGGATAAGAAGGGAGCAGTGACGCGATGAGCTCGCCAACCACTCAGAACAGGACCTCAAACCAGATCGAAGAGAATGCACCGGGCGAGGGGATGCTGGCCTCCCTGGCCAGCAACGCCCGCCAGTATGGAATAGTCGGCGCCCTTGTCGTCATCGTGGTCGTATTCGAAATCCTGACCAAGGGGGTCCTTCTCAAACCCAACAGCTTCGTTTCGCTGATTCAACAGAACGCCTATGTGATCATCCTGGCCATCGGCATGGTGATGGTCATCATCGCCACCCACATCGACCTCTCTGTGGGTTCACTGGTGGCCTTCATAGGCGGTGTATGCGCCATTCTCATGGAACACATGGGAGTCAACTGGATGCTGGCCATCCTCCTCTCCCTGGTGGTCGGTCTGCTTATCGGGGTTTGGCAGGGCTTCTGGGTTGCCGTGGTCGGCATCCCCGGATTCATCACCACCCTGGCCGGCATGTTGATCTTCCGCGGTCTGGCCACGGTCATCGTCGGTGAGTCCGTTCCCATCACCTCCCTGGAGTTCAGGGGAATCGCCCGCGACTACCTCCCCAATATCCTGGGATGGTGGGGGCCTTTCGACGGTCTTACCATCGTTCTCGGTCTGCTCTGCATCCTCGCCTATTCCTGGTCGCAGATATCCAAGCGCCGCAAGACCCTGGCTGTGGGCCTGGTTCCCGAGCCGAAGGGGCTGATGATCGGCAAGATCCTGGTTGCCTCCGTCGTCATCGTTTTCGTGACCTACCTCCTGGCCTCTTCCGGAAACGAGACCCAGGGAGGGACACCCATCATGCTGGTCATCGTTGCTGTCCTGGTCCTG
The DNA here is from genome assembly GCF_016100445.1 of Bifidobacterium sp. M0307. Classification (NCBI taxonomy): domain Bacteria; kingdom Bacillati; phylum Actinomycetota; class Actinomycetes; order Bifidobacteriales; family Bifidobacteriaceae; genus Bifidobacterium; species Bifidobacterium sp. M0307. The sequence goes on along the minus strand of NZ_JACFSL010000001.1, from coordinate 726,238 downwards.
ATCTACAACTTCATCCTGACCAGGACGGTCTTCGGTCGTCATGTCTATGCAGTGGGTGGCAACCGAAAGGCCGCTGTGCTTTCTGGCATCAACGCCAAGCGGGTTGACTTCACCCTCTTTGTCCACATGGGCTTCCTGTCTGCTGTAGCCGCTATCTGCATGCTCTCCCGTCTGGCATCTGCAACTGCCCAGGCAGGTATGGAGTTCGAGATGGACGCCATTGCCTCCTGCTTCATCGGTGGAACCGCCGTTACCGGTGGTATCGGCACCATCCCCGGCGCCGTGGTGGGTGCCTTCGTGATGGGTGTCATCAACCAGGGCCTGTCGATCATGGGTGTTGATACGGCAATCGTCAAGACCATCAAGGGTCTGGTGCTGCTTCTGGCCGTCGCCATCGACGTCATGTCCAAGCGTCGCAAGAGCTGACCCAGCGCCAAGGGCCTCCATGTACTGACCCCGGGTCCCGTTTGCAAAGACGGGTGCCCGGGGCCGGCTCATAGGTTCCCATCTTGGTATCCGCAGAGGAGTTTCATATGAAGATCAACGACAAGGCCCGCTCAAGGATGTACGGGCTTACCGCCGTGGCCTGCGCCCTTTGGCTGATCCAGTCGCTGGCGGAGGCATCGCGGGACGGAAGTCTGCTGAGCTGGTCCACCATCGTGTTCTCGCTCTGCCTGACGGTGGTGACAGCATACTGTGGAACCTGTGCCTGGAAGGAGGGCCGGAAGGCGGCCAGCGGGACCGTCGATGAGAACGGGCAGGACCAAGCAAGCCCGGAGGAATGAGTACCCTGCTTCAACCTATGTCCGGGCACGCTCCATCTATATAATGCCGATAGGATACGGGTACGGATGAAGGACGGGGGTGGCGGTATGGCGGACGGAGGAGCAGCACAGTTCAAGGCCTCGGATCTGATACGGCTTGGATTGCAGGACCTGGACCGCGCCAGGAGGGATTTGGACCGCCTGGACCGGATTGGTCTTGACCCACACATCAAGCAAACCGCAATTGGTTCACTGGAGTCGGCCTGCGATCCGGATGCCGCCCTCTCCTCCCTGGTCATGGTCCTCGACCAGTACACCTCCAGCGGTCTGCCCGACTTCCTCCAGGAAGGGAACGATCGGGACAGCTCGGCAATCAAGTCACTTATCCGGGTTCTCGGAGCCTCCGAGGCCATGGGAAGACTGATGCGCTCCCGTCCATCCCTGGTTGAAGCCGTGGCCTGTGACCCCTGTCGGTCAGGTGATTGTCCCCTCCAGACGAGGAAGGCCCTCATTTCCGATGCCCTTAGTCAGGCAAGCATGGGATTGCCGGGTCAGGAAGTCCTGGCTCGCCAGGTCGACACCCTTCGCGCGCAATACCGGTTGCAGCTTGCTGCGATTATGGCAAGAGACCTGGCTGCAGAGGAGCCCGAGAAGGTGCAGCCGCGTATAAGCCAGGCCCTGTCCGATCTGGCCGAGGCGACTCTGGAGGGGGCCTTGGCCATTGCCGAAGGTCAGGTACCATCCTCTGACAAGTGCCGCTTCACTGTCATCGGCATGGGCAAGCTGGGCGCCAGGGAGCTGAACTATGTTTCCGACGTCGACCTTATTTATGTGGTGGAACCCGCCGGAGAGATATCCGACCATGACCTGACCTCCATAGGTACCAAAATCGCCATCCTTCTCCAGAAGATATGCCAGTCCATCATCCCGGGCACCCTGGAGCCTCCGCTTTGGAAGGTCGACACCGCCTTGAGACCCGAGGGGAAGGACGGCCCTCTCGTCCGCCGGCTGGAGGCCCATGCCGATTACTACCGATCCTGGGCCGAGAGCTGGGAGTTCCAAGCACTGCTCAAGGCCCGCCCCGTGGCAGGGGATGTCGAGTTGGGGTCGGCCTACGCCGAGATGGCCCGGGAATTCGTCTGGAAGGCCTCGCAGCGCAGGAACTTCGTCTATGACTGTCAGGCCATGAGAGCGAGGGTTGAGCAGAACATACCCGAAAAGCTCAGGGAGAGGGAGATCAAACTCGGTCAGGGTGGCCTGCGGGATGTCGAATTCACCGTCCAGATGCTCCAATTGGTCCACGGGCCCAGTGATGAGACCCTGCGCGTCCCCTCAACCATCCAAGCCTTGTCCGCCTTATCCAAAGGAGGGTACATCTCCCAAAAACACGGGGAGGCCTTGGATGGGGATTACCGGTTCGAACGCGTCATGGAGCATCGCCTGCAGATGTGGCAACTCCGTCGAACGCACCTCTTCCCCGACATTCACCAGGGATCATCCAAGCACCGTCAGCGCCCCAGTCTCAGCGACCTTGAGGGGAACCCGGATTTGCGGCGACTTGCCAGGGCCTTCGGCCTCCATGCCGATCAGATGCTCGACAGGTACGAGGCCACCAGAATCCAGGTGCGCCAGCTCCACCAGGCCATCTACTTCCGCCCAATGCTCCCCATCAACGCCCAGGTGGATGAGGATGAGGTCAGTCTGCGACCGGATGCAGCCAGGGAGAGGTTTGCATCCATAGGATTCACCGATCCAGACGCGGCCATTCGTCACATCGAGGCCTTGACCAGTGGTGTATCCCGGTCGGCCCGGATCAACCGGATTCTCATGCCTGCCGTCCTGAACTGGCTGGGGGAGGGGCAGGATCCCGATATGGGACTACTGGGATGGAGAACCTTGGAGGAGCACTTCGGCGGTAAGAGCACCTATCTGGGTTTTCTCAGGGACTCGACCTCGGCGGCCCGCAGGCTTTGCCATGTCCTCTCGAATTCAAGGTACCTCTCCGGCGCCCTGTCCAAGTCGGTCCAGTCCGTCACCTGGCTGGGCAGGGATGAAGACCTGCAGCCCAGAAGCCGGGAGAATCTTGACGACCGGGGTCATTCCTACCGGGTCCGTCACGCAGATCAGGCAGGGGCCTTCGCTTCGGCGATTCGAGCCATGCGTCGTCACGAAATCGAACGTATCGGCCTGGGTTGGATGAGCGGGGTCAACGATCAGGGGAGATGCCTGACAGGTATGGCGGACGTTTACGATGCCGCCATCGGAGCAGCTCTGGATTGGTCGGTGGACAATCGTCTCCATGAGGTCGGGCTGGATTCTGCACCCGCCGTCCTGTCCGTAATCGCCATGGGACGATACGGCGGCCGTGATGTGAACTTCAACTCGGATGCCGATGCCATGCTGATCTACCGTCCGGTACAGGGTGCCGACGACCAGAAGGCCGGCAACTTTGCGCGGGATGTGGTGACCGACCTCCGTTCGGTCCTGGGCGGATCCCTCACCCTGGAGCCGAAGATTGACCTGGATCTGGATCTACGGCCTGAGGGGCGAAACGGCCCTCTGGTCAGATCATTGGACTCCTACCGCGAGTATTACCGGTCCTGGTCATCGACCTGGGAGCATCAGGCCCTGATCAGAGCCAGGTTCGCCGCCGGAGACCAGGACCTCGCGCGGGAATTCCTGGACACGGTTGCAGACCCCCTACGGTATCCGAATCAACCTCTGAGCGAGGAACAGGTGGGGGAGATACGCAGGCTCAAGGCGCGGATGGAGGCTGAGAGGCTGCCGAGGGGGGTAAGGCGCGACCGGCACCTGAAACTCGGCAGAGGAGGACTCTCCGATGTCGAGTGGACCGTCCAGCTCCTCCAGCTCCGTCACGCCCACGACTGTCCGGAGCTCAGGGTCACAGCCACCATGCCCGCTCTGGATTGTCTGGAGGCTCAGGGCCTGATCGACCACGATGACGCCGAGGTCCTGAGAACCAGCTGGAACTTGTGCACAGCTGCCAGAAACGGGAACTTCCTATGGACGGGACGGGTCAACCAGGCCGACATTCTTCCGGATGACGGTTTCATACTTGGCGGTATCGCCGTGTACCTAGGCTATCCGGCCCACCGGGGGCAGCAGTTCGCCAACGAACTCCTGGCCGCCATGCGACGTTGCCGGGAGGTCATGGAACGACTCTTTTACGGAAACTGACGTCGCGGAGGTCCCCGGGGCGGATTATGATTGTTCAGGTCACGCGAGGTGGCCACCTGAGAAAGGTGAGCCTTTGTCTGAACAGTTTGATGATCATTCGGGGGAACCCCCCTTCACAGATTCCGTTTTTCCCGATTCAGGTTCGACTCCGACCCTGAAAGGTCGCAGCGTCGTCACCCTTGATGACATTCCCCTGCCTCGCATCGAGGATCTTCTGGATCGGGCTGCGTATATCGACTCACACCGGCGCGAGGTGGCCCATACCTGCGACGGACGGGTCTTGGCCACCCTGTTCTACGAACCCAGCACCAGAACGCGGTTGAGTTTCGAGACCGCCATGCTTCGCCTGGGCGGGCAGGTCATCGGGTTCGCCGGAGCTCAGCTGGCCAGTGTATCCAAGGGCGAATCCATCAGCGATACCCTGAAAACAGTCTCCAACTACGCCGATATCGTGGCCATGAGGCACCCCAAGGAGGGTGCGGCCCTGGTGGCTTCCCGCGCGGCTTCCGTCCCGGTCATCAATGCCGGCGATGGAGGGCACATGCACCCCACCCAGACCCTGACCGACCTGGCGACCATTCGTGCCCGAAAGGGGCGGCTGACCCATCTGACCATCGGCATGTGCGGAGATCTCACCTTCGGCCGCACTGTCCATTCCCTGATATCCACCCTCTGCAGGTGGGGCCACGTGGACTTCGTTCTGATCAGCCCAGATGAGCTCAGAACCCCGGAATACGTCCTGGAACGCATAGATGCCTCCCCGACCTGCACGTATCGTGAAACCAGTGATTTGGGTGGGGCCATCGGCGACCTGGATATTCTGTACATGACCAGGGTCCAGAAGGAGCGCTTCTTCAATGAGGACGACTACCTGCGTCTGCGCGACACCTACATCCTCGACGAGGCGAAGCTGAAGTCCGCCAAGTCGGACATGGCCATCCTTCACCCCCTCCCCAGGGTCAACGAGATCACCACCGAAGTGGATAAGGACCCCAGAGCGGCCTACTTTGAACAGGTGCGCAACGGGATGCTGGTCAGAATGGCCTTGGAAAGTGCCCTTCTGGGCGATGAACTACCCGGTTACGAAACAAAGATGGAGGTGGAGGCATGAAGGTCACCAGCATTGTTGACGGAGCCATCATCGACCATGTACAGGCTGGCACGGCCCTGAAGGTCCTGCACTATCTGCACGTGGATCCCGCCAGCACGCGGCTTGCCCTGATCATGAACACGGACAGCCGCAAGTATGGGCGCAAGGACATCATCAAGATCGAGCAGACCGACGACCTGGATCTGACGGCCTTGGGCTTCATAGCCCCCCAGGCCACGGTCGATCTGGTTCGTGAGGGGCGCATAGTCAGCAAGCACAAGCCGGATAGACCCAAGCATCTGGTCAATGTCATCACCTGTGTCAATCCACGATGCGTCACATCCGTGGAGCGTGGGGTTGATCAGCGTTTCCACCTGGATGGTTCAGGGATCTACCGCTGTGACTACTGCGACGAGAAGGCAGAACTCTGAAGACCGAAGGAGTCAGGGCATGAGGATACGTTTCCAGGGGCTTCGATTATGGCGGACAGGTCGCTGTGTCGACCTGGTTGTCGACACGGCCGCCGCCACGGAGCTGATCGACGAGACCGGAGCCCTGGCCGGGTCGGAGTCTGCGGCAACCAGCACTGTCGACATGTCGGGTATGGTGCTGGCTCCCGCCTTCCAGGATCCCCACGTGCACTTCCGCGATCCCGGGCAGGTCGATAAGGAGGACATGGTCACCGGCTGTACGGCGGCGGCTGCGGGAGGGTATGGACAGGTTCTGATCCTGCCGAACACGGAACCCGCCATGGATGGCCAGGCCCGGATGGATGACGGGCGTACGGTCATCGAGTACCTCCAGGACTACGAAGAGAAGCTTGGTAGGTCCCTACCGGTCCATTATGCGCTCTGCGTGGCAGCCTCCAAGGACCGGGCCGGGCAAGAACCGTCCAATCCTGATGACTGGCGGGTTCACCTGCCGTCAAGGGAGCCTCATGGGAGCCATCCGGGAGCTGTGGCCCACCCTGTGCTGGCCATCAGTGACGACGGCTCGGCAGTGACCGACCGGACCCTGGACGATGTGGCCAGAATTGCGCGCGATGCCGGTCTGCCCATCCTGGACCACTGCGAGCACCACGAATCGGGTTTCATCAATGAAGGCGAAGTCAGCCGCCGTCTCGGCTTCGCTGGCGTACCTGCCTCGACCGAGTTGGATATAGTCCAACGAGACATCGAGCTTGCCCGAAGGACAGGCACCAGGGTCCACCTCCAGCATGTCAGTACAGCCGCGGCTTTCCAGGCCATTCGCCGCGCCAAGGAGGAGGGGTTGCCGGTCACCTGCGAGACGGCCCCCCATTACCTGGCCCTCTGCGACGAGGACGTGCTGGAGCTTGGCGCCATGGCCAAGATGAACCCTCCGCTCAGATCCCGGAGCGACAGGGAATCCACACTTGAAGCCGTTGCCGACGGTACCGTCGACATGATTGCCACCGACCACGCCCCCCATACCGTCAGCGAAAAGGCAGGCGGGCTGGTCAAGGCACCAAACGGAATCATAGGCCTGGAAACGGCCTATGCCATCTGCAACCAGGCACTGGTCGAATCGGGTGTCATCTCACACCAGCGATTGGTTGAACTGATGAGTCTGGCTCCGGCCGAGCTGCTTGGTACCGCGATTACCGATATTGAGGATATGACCCAGGACAGGAACCTTCTGGACCTGACCAAATCCGAGGGTGCGGGATTGGTCGTTCTGGATCCGGCCGGGGAGTGGACCGTGGATGCGGGCAACTTCCATTCCAAGGCGAGCAACACCCCCTTCCAGGGCTGGGAGGTCAGGGGAAGGGTTCTTGCCACCATAAAGGACTCCCACCTGGTCTTCTCCCGCCTTACATCCGGGCAGGTCAAGGGGTCCAGGGAAGGGAGACAAGCATGGATAGGCTGATAGGACTCATCCAGGAGAAGGGGAATCCGACCGTGGTGGGTCTGGATCCCCGCCCGGAGCTTCTGCCCCCGCAACTCATAGACCAGGCCCGAAAGGAAACCAGGGAAAGCCTGACTTCAGCTGGCTTCCTTGAGGACACCTGGTCGAATGACCAGGTCCAGGCGATCTGGGCCCATCATCTGGCCCAGGCCTATCTGAAGTTCAACCTGGCCATCCTCGACGGAGTAGCCGACCTGGTCCCTGCCGTCAAACCCCAGATCGCCATGTATGAGGCCCTTGGTCCATCCGGCATCAAGGCCTACACCAGCACCTGCAAGGCTGCCGCCGACCGGGGGCTGTACGTTATCGGCGACGTCAAGCGAGGCGATATCGGTTCCACTGCCTCGGCCTACGCCGCCCACCTTTCGGGAATGCCCCTGGCCTTGCGGGAAACCGAACAAGGGGGCGAAACCAAGCCCGGCTATGGAACCGGCACCACCCAAGGCCTTGGCTTTCCCTGGTACGAGGACGCCATCACGATCAATCCATACCTCGGCAACGACGGGGTGGACCCCTTCAGTAAAGCTGCAGACGAGGCCGATGGCGACATCTTTGTCCTCGTACGGACCTCAAATCCCTCGTCCAGCCAGATACAGGAGCTTCGGGTCAGACACGACCGAGGTGAGGACAGGATGCTCTTCGAGCAGGTGGGGGACCTGGTTGAGGAGTGGGGGGCATCACTGCGAGGTGACCACGGATATTCCCGACTGGGGGCAGTGGTCGGGGCGACCCATCCCGCGGCAGGGGCCACCCTACGCAAGGCCATGCCGCACACCTTCTTCCTGGTCCCCGGGTACGGCGCCCAGGGAGGTGCGGCGGACGACGTGGTGCCCATGTTTGATGCTCGCGGGAGTGGTGCCATCGTCAACTCATCACGGGGCATCATCGCCGCCTGGAAGAAAGACCCGTCCTTCACGCCGGCCATGAGTCTTCCGGCCGCCCTGCACCTGGTGAGCCAGGCAGCAAAGACCGCGGCACAGACCATGAGGGACGACCTGAATCGAGCACTGAAGGAGAGTAGATGAGACAGCCTGTCTTCACGACCACAGAACCGGTCATCGACCGTGCACGCCGGGCCGGACGCCGGCCTGGACGACGCACCGACGTAATCACCGGGATGGAGGCTCTGGACCAGGATGTCTGGAGGATGACCATCGAGGATCCCTTCGCTGCCCAGGAAGCCCTTCCGGGTTCCTTCGTCAATCTCTACCCGACCGACTCGATGACCCTCCTTCCCCGTCCGTTGGGAATCAGCAGGGTCCTGGGCGGCAACCAGATTGAGGTCATCTTTGGTGTGGTCGGCAGGGGAACACACGAGTTCTCAGAGCTCCGACCCGGCGATTGCATCGACCTGCTCGGTCCTCTCGGCAAAGGGTTTGACCTTTCCGGAAGCGGCCATTACATCCTCGTGGGCGGAGGGCTGGGGGTTCCTCCGCTGATACGGGCTGCCCAGGTCCTCCGGGAGCAGGGTGGTGCACGATCAACCGCCCTGCTCGGGTACCGGTCCGTACACTTCGCCGACAGGTTCATGAATCCCCTGGTGGACGATCTGCGTTCCATCGACAACGGGCGGGGCGATGTCATTACCCTGCTTGATGGTCTTGAACCGACCCTGGACCCTGAAGACGCGATCATCCTGACCTGCGGCCCGACCCCGATGATGGGGGCTGTGGCCGCCTGGGCCGGTAAGAGGTCCATCCCCACCCAGTGCTGCATGGAAGCCAGGATGGGATGCGGGTACGGCACCTGTGTGGCCTGTGTCGTGGACACCGTAAATGGACGTCTCAAGGTCTGCAAGGATGGGCCGGTCTTCAAAGCGGATGACCTGCTCTGGAAAGGCGGCAAGCACTGATGGGCGAAATTGCAGTGAATGACGGAAGTATCATGCAGGAAGATAAGGCGATGTCTGCTGGCCGGGATATCACCCCCGGTATGGACCCCCTGGAACCTCACCGTTGGAAGCATGGCACGGTCGTGGCAGGTGTGCCATGGAAGAATCCGGTGGGCACCGCCTCCGGCACCTTCAATCTGGATGCCTGCCAGGACTACTATGATGTGGCGGACATGGGAGCCATCGGCACCAAGGGTGTCTCGCCCGTCCCCTGGGAGGGCAACCCCTCTCCAAGGACGGCGGAGACCCCAGCTGGAATGGTGAACTCCGTAGGACTGCAGAATCCTGGCGTGGACCGCTACCTGGTCGACGAGCTTCCCAGACTCAAGGCCTTGGGGGCCACGGTGGTCACCAACGTGGCAGGTCACAGTGATGATGATTATGCCCAGGTGGTGGAGCGCCTGGCCGATTCCCCTGCTGACATGTTGGAAATCAACGTCTCTTGCCCCAATGTCTCCCATGGGGGCATGTCTGTGGGAACCGATCCCGAAGCTCTGAACCGGCTCATTCATCGCCTACGCACCATGACCGACAAGCCCATGGTGGTCAAACTGTCCCCGAATGTCACCGACATCGTGGCTGTGGCCCAGGCCAGCGTGGAGGGTGGGGCAGATGCCCTGAGCCTGATCAACACCCTGGTCGGCATGCGTATCGACATTGATACAGGTGAACCCATCCTGGCCCAGGAGACCGGGGGAGTGTCAGGCCCCTGCGTCTTCCCCATAGCCCTCGGTTTCGTTTGGAGGGTTCGCAAGGCCCTGCCCGATATTCCGATTATCGGCATAGGAGGTATTGATTCAGGGGAGAAGGCCCTTGAGTTTCTGTACGCGGGTGCCAATGCCGTTGAGGTAGGCGCCGCCGCCCTCCTGGATCCGGTCGCCCCCGTCAGGGTGGCCAGGGAACTGGACGACCTCCTGGACTCACGACCCGAACTTGCTGATTTGCTCTCGAAAGGAAAGACATGGAAATGAACAGGATCGACTCAACCGAGATACCTGCGGAACAGACGGAGGGTCTTCGGCAAGGCTTCACCCGCTTCCTCCTGGAAAGTGGCGCACTGAAGTTCGGGGACTTCACGCTGAAGTCAGGCAGGCGCTCTCCCTACTTCATTAATGCCGGTGCTTTCAATGACGGTCCAAAGATAGCCCTGCTGGGGGAGTTCTACGCAAGGACCATAGTCAATGCCGTCAAGGCGGGAACGCTCCCGGCCGATATCGACACGGTCTTCGGGCCTGCCTACAAGGGGATTCCCCTGGCCGTCTCGACGGCCATTGCACTTGGAGGTGCCCATGATATGCACCTGGGCTACACGTTCGACCGGAAAGAGGTCAAGGACCACGGCGATGGCGGCCTCATGGTGGGAACCCAACTCGAAGATGGTATGAGGGTTCTTCTGGTCGATGATGTTATGACTGCGGGGACCGCAGTCCGTCAGGCGGTGCCGAAGATACTCGATCAGGCGAAAGTGGAGATCGTCGGTCTGGTCCTCTCGGTGGACCGGATGGAGAAAACGGGTCAGGGCAAGGGCTCAGCAGTCGAGGCCATCATGGAGGAGTTCCACTTCCCCGTGCTCAGCATTGTCAATGTGCAGCAGATTTTCCAGGCTGCGAGCGCCATGAAGGACAACCAGGGCAGGCCTTTCCTGACCGACCAGGTGGCTTCGGACGCGAAGGACTATCTGAACCGCTACGGAGCCTGATTTGGTGTAGATTGGAGCAAGTCGATGCAGGCCGCCGACCAGCGGTCTGTGCAGGTTGACCGCGCAGGGCGTGGTCCCGGCCCATCAAGAAGGACCTCATGGACATGAACCCTACAGAGCAGAGCACACCAGATCAGAACGGACAGCCAGGGCAGCAGGAGACCGTACCCCCCGGGCGACGCCGTGGCATCATCATCTCAGCAGTGGCCCTTGTTCTGGTCCTGGTCATCCTTGCAGCCGGACTCTATGTCTGGCATCGCAAGGACCAGGCTGACAGGGATGCGCAGGCAACGGTATCCGGGGAGACCGTCGCCAAGGGGCCGACCGGAAGCAAGACGGCCTATAAGGAGCTCCAGGAGGTCAAGGTCAAACCATCTGTTGCAGATAAAGAGGGTGGACTGACCATATCGGCCGGAGGAATCAACACCAAGGCACCCAATGCTCCATCAGTCCATGTCTTCGTCGACCCGATGTGCCCCTGGTGCGGCAAGGTGGGACGCGTCATCGACCCCGAACTGGAGAAGATGGTCAAGGCAGGTCAGATCACTGTCACCTACACCTTCCTCAACTTCCTGGATAAGGTCTCCAGTGACCAGTACTCAACGCGGGTTGGGAATGCCTTGGCCACGGTGGCCGAGCAGGATCCCAATCACTTCCTCGATTTTGAGGCCGCCGTCTTCGAAGAGGGCTTCCAGCCTGACGAGGAGGACTACCAGCCGGTCTCGGACCAGGATCTTGCCAATCAGGCTGTCAAGGTGGGGGTTCCCGAATCCGTGGCCGCACAGTTTGCCGAAGGCCGCTACAAGGACTGGGTCCAGAAGGTGAACGATTACACCATCACACGCACGGACGTCGAGGATGCCAAGGGTGAATTCACCACACCCACCATCATGGTCAACGGCCGTCTCTGGGACATCAGTGGTGCAGGCAAGGCTTCCGGCGGCCTACAGCACCTCGACAAGGCCCTGCTGAAATCCCTGGGGATTGATGACGACAAGGTGGGTATGCAGGGTGTCATGCCCTCCATAGGTTCCACGGGAAAAGCACTGCCGTTCTGATCGGTGTCGTCCATCGCTACTGAATCGTTGACAAATCGAAGGGGCGTCCTCAAATGGGACGCCCCTTCGATTTGCATACCCGTCAGCTCAGGATATGGTCTCTGCCACTGGGAGGGGGGGGGGGTGCCCCTACTCGATGAGGGAGTAGCCATGATTGGAGAGCACTTCCTTCAGCTTGTCGAGGTAGAGCTCTGCGGCATGGGATATCTTGGTCCTGCTGTTGACTATCCAACCCAGAAGCATGGATTCGTCAGACTGCAGGGGGACACTGACGATCTTCTCATTGTTCAGGTCCTCATTGTCGATACCGGTGCAGACCGTGTAGGCGTTGAGTCCCACGATGAAGTTCAGCATCGTGGCACGGTCGGTTACGGTGATCTGCTTGGAGGAGTAGCTGGGCCAAACCGCCTCTTCTGCAAAATAGAAGGAACCCTCGTCGCCTTGCTCATATTGCAGGAAGGGGTAGGGTTCCAGGTCTTTCATGGTTAGGATCTTGCGGCTGGCGAGCGGATTCGTTCTGGCGAGGAAGACATGCAGGTCGGCTCTGAAAAGAGGGTGGAAGTCCAGGTGTTTCTCGCGCAGCATCTTGGAAAGTACCTGTTGGTTGAAGCCTGATTGGTAGATGATGCCGATTTCGGATTGCAGGGTCGAAACCTGGTCTATGATATCCCTGGTTCTCGTCTCCCTGATGGTGAACTCATACTCTTCGGAGTCGATTGAGTTGATCATCTCCACAAAGGCCTCGACTGCAAACATGTAGTGCTGGGTGGAGACTCTGCAAAGCTGCTTGCGGGGTGTTACCTGCTTGTAGCGGGACTCCAGAAGATCGGTCTGGTCCAGGATCTGCCGGGCATAGGTCAGAAATTCGGCACCATCGACGGTCAGGGCGATTCCCTGGGAGTGGCGGGTGAATATCTCGATCCCCAATTCGTTCTCCAGCTCCTTGACCGAGGAACTCAGGGCCGGCTGGGAGATATACAGCTCATGCGAAGCCTCATTCATGGATCCGCACTCGACGATCTTCACGATATATCGCAGCTGGAGCAGTGTCATGGTTTCAATCTATACCAGCCCCGTTACGGCTCACGCCCACCCTTCTTTCATCGTGGTACGCCAAGCTAGACAGGCGATGGTCGGTTCAGCCGGACTGGTTCCCGGGGGAAGTGGAGTGGGGTTGCGCCCCTGGCGGGAGGGGGCTAAAACCGTAACCAGTCTCGCCTAGAGGTGCCGTCCGAGTGCGGCTATCTCCTCCATACCCCTGGTTGCCGCCTGCTGGTCCAGGTACCGTCCCCTTCCTTCCACGCATAGATTGCCGTGGACATCGGTTGTGAACCCGTAGACCATGGGTACTCCTGTAGGCACATTGATGGAAGCTATGTCCTTGTCCCCGATACCTTCCAGGACCTTGATCAGGGCCCGGACAACCGACCCATGGGTGACCATCAGAATCGTGAGTCCCTCTTTCAGTACCGGGGCGATTCGTGCCTGCCAGTATGGTTGCAACCGCGCCAGGAGGTCCTTCAAAGACTCGGCTCTGATTTCGGCCGGGACGAGCGAGTCCAGATGGTCCTGCATGGCAGGAGCATACCGCGGGTCGTCTTCCTGAAAGTAAGGGGAAGCCGGGTCGATGTCAGGAGGCCGCACATCAAACGAGCGCCGGTAGGCATTGAAACGGTCCTGGCCGTAGCGTTTCAGCATCGCCGGTCGCGTCTCACCCTGGAAAGCCCCATAATGGCGCTCATTCAGTCGCCAGGTCCTCTCTACGGGTATCCAGCTGCGGTCGGTCAGATCCAGGACTATATCAGAGGTCAGAATGGCCCTGGACAGGAGCGACGTGAAGACCATATCGGGAGCGAGACCGGCCTGACTGAGGAGTTTGCCCGCCTGCATGGCCTGGTCTCTACCTCGGGTGGTCAGTGGAACATTGACCCAACCGGCGAACCGGTTGACGGATTTCTGGGTCCAGGTGCTTTCTCCGTGACGCATCACTATCAACTCAGCCTGCATGGACCCGTTCCTTTCCTTGGGGGCTTGCCACCCAAGCCCCGTACTCCCGTGCGTCGGTTCTCAGAACCAGAGCGAACTGTGCTCGAAAAAGAGGGAGGACTCCCTGTCCTGGTTGTTGTCACCCCTGTTCGATCCTGAATCCAGGGCGGTATGCCCGCTCAGGAGCGTGCCGACAGCCTGGGGAAGATGTTCGGCGATTTCCGAGGCACGGATCGGGTGACCCAAAGGACCGTGGGCGTGGTTGCTTCCCTCGTTGGATTCTTCCTGGATTTGTTCGATGAAAGCTTGGGGATGCCTTGGCTGGAAGACCAGAGGTGCCTCCCAACCGGCTTGCCCGGATTCCGAAGCCAAGGCCCCGGCCAGCCCATGCAGGTAGGTTCCGGCTGCGACGAGATCGACTACGGCTTCCGGCTCGTCCTCAATAAGGTCTGCGTTCTGCGCCAGAAGGGCACCGATGGTTCCTGCCAGGACATCGCCAGAGCCCGCGGTCGAGAGCCAGGCCGGACCGAACCCGGTGGTCATGACCCGTGGCTGGCCGGTCCCGTCATCGCCGACAACCACTGTCACTGCCCCTTTGAGCAGGACCGTGGCACCGGTCAGTTCCCAGGCGCGGATGGCCCATTGGACCGGTGCAGCAAGGACATCCTCAGATTCGACGCTTTCGCCACGGGCTCCAAGGAGGGAAGCCATCTCTCCTGCGTGGGGGGTCAGTATGCCCAAGGGGCCGATTCTGTCGGGCAGGAGATCCAGTGCACCTGCGTCGATGACCATGGCCGGATCAGTACCGGTATGGCCCTCCTCCTCATCCTGCGCCTGCCTGTTCAGCAGGGAGGAGATCAAATCCCGTTGCCCTTCTCCGTTCGAATCCGGGGCATCGTCCATCTGGTTCAGAGCCGCCTGAGTCGGTACACCTGATCCCAGAACCCAGGATTCCACCCGTCCGGTACCCAGCACGGCCTCTGGTATGGAGGAGAGGATGAGCTGACCAACGCTGTCGGGCCCATGGTAACGAATCATCCCCACATTTGCATTGGCGGCTGCGGTGGAGGAGAGCAGGGCTGCACCGTGGTACTGGTCCGAACCCGTGACGAGGCCCACCACTCCACGACTGTATTTGGTGTCATCGATCCGGGGAACCCTGAGAAGGCTTGCACAGGTACCGCTGGTCATACACTCGACGGTCGGTGCCAGGGCCGAGGTATTGAATCCGAAATCCACCAGAACGAGGCGCCCGCAGATGTATGCGGCAGGGGGGAGCATCAGGCATGGCTTCAGGGCGCCCATGGTGACGGTCACATCGGCGGGGATGTAAGCCCCCGGCAGGGTGCCCCCGTCAATATCGACGCCGGAAGGGGCATCGACCGCCAAAACAAGTGGGGTCCGCCTGCCTGATGTGGCGGAAGGAACGAGACGATGGGGAAGTCTTCCGTCTTCTCCGATTTCGATGGCCAGGGCGGCTGGAATCCCGCGTAGTGCACCCCTGAGCCCGATGCCGGCCATGGCATCAATCACCAGGTCGGCATCCTGGCATAGCTCAACGGCTTCTGCCAGCGCGTCCGCAGCCTGACTGGCCCCCTCAGGTATGTCGCAGTCCGGAATGGTTGCCAGGGGGTCCAAGGCCATGACAACCCCACCTGCCCTGAGCAGTGCGCTCGCTCCTTCACGATCGAGGCTGCGCCCGGTGGCGATCACGGTCACATCGGCTCCACGCCTGGCCAAATCGGCCGATGCCAGCAGTCCGTCACCCCCGTTGTTTCCGGCTCCCGCAAGAAGGACTATCCGGGCGGTATCAGAATCGATATTCGCCTCACGCATCATGAGCCGGGCCACTGTGGTCAGGGAGTCGGCTGCCATCCTCATCAAGGGCACCCCTTCTTCCAGGAAGGGTTCCTCCAGGGATCTGATCGTATCAGCGCTGTAGGCTTTGGTGGTCAGGTCCCCATACGTCCGGTTTTTGTCTTCAAGCGACGGCTTCATGCCTGCTCTCCTCACTGCTCCGGTGTCTCTCAGGTGGACGCCCTTGGTTACCCACTCTATCCGATTGCCTCATCCGTCATCAATTTTCCTGGTCCGGTATGGCCGGTGTTTCGCCGAGGGTATCCCTATATGGGTCCGGTCTTGTCAGGCAGGGGAACTATGGTCGGGCACATCGTTGGTCCGTTCCGAAGGAGTGATGCGATGCAAGGATTCACCATGCCCGATACCGGACAAATCATGGCTCTGGTCATGACCCTTCTCCTTTGTGGCCTGATCGGCTTTGAGCGTGAATTCCTCAAGCATGATGCCGGCATCCGCACCCACATCCTTGTAGGCATGGGCAGCTGCCTCTTCACCATGGTCTCCATCTACGGCATCCAGGCCGCAAGCGGGAGCTATTCCTGGGACGCCTCCAGGATTTCCGCCTCGGTGGCATCCGGTATCGGCTTCATAGGTGCGGGGGTCATCTTCTTCAACCACGACTCGGTGCGGGGTCTGACCACAGCCAGTGCCATTTGGGTGGCCTCCGCAGTGGGTATGGCCTGCGGGGTGCAACTGTTCTCCCTGGCCATCCTCACCGTGGCCTTCTATTTCTTCGCGGTCCTGGTCGTGGCTCCGGTCCTGAAGTGGCTGTTGCGTAACAGGCAGAACACGGTCCTGCGAATCACCTATGAAAACGGACGGGGTTCCCTACGTGAGTCCTTGCTCCTATCCACCCGGATGGGGTTCGAATCACGAGTACTGACCACCCACGAGGTCTCTCATGATGATTGGCTCGGGGCTGAGGTGACCGTCAACCTCCTTGGCAAGGGGGATGTCTCGGAGCTGGTCGAGTCCATAGGCCAAACCGTCGGCGTCAAGGCCGTGCAGGTTCTGGGAGAGGACGATTGACCGGTTTCACCCAACCATATTGAGAGGGCTGCATCACGTGAGCCAAGGATGATGGGGGAGGGGAGTCGACTACTCTTCGGCAACCAGGTCCAGGTACCCGTCATTCCATAGGTCCTCATCACCATCCGGCATCAGCAGAACCCGCTCCGGGTTCAGGGCCTTGACGGCTCCCTCATCGTGGGTGACCAGGACGATGGCGCCCTCATACTTGGCGATGGCCTTGAGGATCTCATCCCTGGAGGCGGGGTCCAGGTTGTTGGTGGGCTCATCGAGAAGGAGCACATTGGCCCTGCTGGTCACCAGTGTGGCCAGAGCCAAACGTGTCTTTTCTCCGCCGGACAGAACCTTGGTGGGCTTCATGGCATCCTCCCCGGAAAAGAGGAAGGACCCCAGGATCGTTCTTGCCTGGGTGTCGTCCAGATCCGGAGCCACATGCTGGAGGTTCTCCAGGACAGACACGGACTCATCCAAGGTGTCATGCTCCTGGGCGAAGTATCCTATCTTGGCACCGTGCCCCAGAACAACCCGGCCCGTATCAGGCTGTTCGACACCGGCCATGAGTCGAAGTGTCGTGGTCTTGCCGGCTCCGTTGTAGCCGAGGATGACCACGCGGGACCCTTTGTCGATGGCCAGGTTGATGCCGGCGAAGACGATGTTGGACCCATATGCCTTGGAGAGCTCCTCGGCCATGATGGGGGTTTTGCCGCAGGGGGCCGGCTCCGGGAAACGCAGATCGGCCACCTTCTCCGCCCGCTCCGCCTCCTGGGTGGAATCCAGCAGTCGCTGGGCACGCTTCATCATGTTCTGAGCGGCCACCGCCTTGGTTGCCTTGGCGTGCAGACGGATGCCCTGCTTCATGAGCCGCTCGGCCTTCTTCTCGGCCACCTCCCGCTCACGGCGACGGCGTTCCTCATCCACAACGCGCTGCTTCAGATAGGCTTTCCACCCCATGGAGTACATGTCGATGCTGGCCTGCTGGGCATCCAGGTGCCAGACGCGGTTCACCGTCTCGTCCAGAAGTTCGGTGGAGTGGGATATGACCAGGAAGCCACCCTCGAACTTGCGCAGATATTCCTTGAGCCATTCGATGGAATCGGCATCCAGGTGGTTGGTCGGCTCGTCCAGAATCAAGGTGTCTGCATCCGAATAGAGGATTCTCGCCAATTCGATACGGCGACGCTGGCCTCCGGAGAGGGTTCCCAGCGGTTGTCTGAGGGTATCCTGACTGAGACCCAGACTCTCGCCCATGACGATGGCCTGGGATTGGGCTGCATACCCGCCGGCATTCTCAAAGTCCTGCTGGGCCCTGTCATACCGTTTCATGGCCTTTTCCATGATTTTCGGGTCAGGGTTGGTCATATCTATTTCGGCTTTTCGCATCCTGCTGATGGTGGAAGCGATGTCGCGGGCGCTCATGACCCTGTCCAGGGCGCTCTGGTCCGGGTCCCCCGTGTGGGTGGACTGGGGCAGGTACCCCAAGTGTCCGCTGATCCTGACCTTGCCGGCCGACGGGAGCATATCGCCCGTGATGACCCGGGTCAGAGTGGTCTTGCCTGCACCGTTGCGCCCGACCAGACCAATCCTGTCGCCCTTGCTGATATGGAAGTCGGTGGCTTGCAAGAGGAGTCGGGCCCCAATGCGGATTTCAAGTCCCTGTGCCTCTATAGCCATGCCGTGCCCGACCCCGCTTTCGTGATGGTTGCAATCGAATGAAGGCCGGTTGACAAGGTCCGACCCAAGGGACCATGGTAGCAAGTACCTGTCCCTTGGGTCGGGCGAATCGGCTCAGGGGTCAACGCCTGGTCAGTTTGAACCGGTTCCAGGGGAAGTAGATGATCAGCGCACCGACGGCGGTCATGGCCAAGACCAGAACTCCGAGCACGGTCACGGTCGAGAATATCCTGATTCCAATGCCGAGGCAGGCCCAGACGATGACCAGTCCGAACACCCAATCGCTCAGTTTCTGCATCATGAGGAAGGCAAGAGCCAGCAGCAGACCGACGACTATCACCGTGGTGAATCCTTGAATGAGGTCGGAGACCCTGGATCCTGAATCAAGGATGGCGTAGGCAGCGTTGACCAGGGTGGCCACGCTCAGCCAGGATGCGTACAGGGATAGGGGAGCCCAGTCCAGAACCTTGGCCACCTTTGGGGTGCCCTCTTTGGTTGCGTCACGTCTCACCAAGGCATAGAGCATCCACACCAGGAGGGTCAGCACTGCGATGATGATCAGGGAAACCAGTGTTTGCTGCCGGTGCCAGAAGATCAACCAGGCGACGTTCAGGCAGCATGTGACCACGAAGACCAAGCCACTCAGCGTAAAGGGAAGGAACCCGAACTTCTTCCTGCTCGGCCCTGCGAGACTGAACCTGACCAGCCATACGGCCAGTGCGATGTAGATGACTCCCCAGATAGCGAAGACGTATCCAGCTGGCATGATCCACACGTTCACCCTCTTGGCGATCAGCCCGGTCGTGGTTCCGTTGAATTTGAAGACCTCGGCGTAGCCGTTGAAAGCGACCATGATGAGCCATGCCGCCCAAAGGAGGACATCCTCGAAGAGCTTCCAGGAGCCGCTCTCTTTTTGCTCATCGCCTGCCTGGGTCTTGTTGCCGGCATCGTCTTTAGATGACGCGCCTGGTTGGCTTTCGTCCTTCCTGTCCTGAGACAGGCTGCGGTTCCTTCCCTCGGAGGATTCCTCCGACTGCTTTTGAGACCTGAATTGCCCAGCCTTAGTGCCGTCGGACTTCGATTCGTTCTTTGTCTCTGTTTGTTCTCCCGCTTGAGTCCGCTCTTCCCCGCTGTCACGCTCATGCATGGCCGCAGAAGTCCGCCTGGCTTTTTCTCTGGGGTCCTCATCGTCTTCCGACCACAGTCGGCGGGGATTATCGGAGATTCGTTCCCCGGTTCCGGTCCTGCCCTTGTCGCTCATTCTGCCTGCTCCTCTCCGGTCCGGCCCGCTCGCAATCCGCACGGGTCCTCCCCGGCTGCGGACCATTCCGCCTATATACCCCTACTGTATGCTGGTAAATGGCTCCGAGGCTGTATTGAACCTGCCGGAGTCCTTTCCGCCACGATCAGGGAGAACATCATGATTGAGACGCTTGGAGTAGACCAAACAGCACAGGCAACACCCCAGAAGCGATGTGACTGGGCACAAAGTGACCCCCTGGAGCGCACCTACCACGATGAGGAGTGGGGGGTGCCCAAGCACGGCTCCCAGGCCCTCTTTGAGATGCTCAGCCTCGAGATATTCCAGTCCGGGTTGAGTTGGCAGCTTGTTCTACGCCGGAGGGAGGCCCTTCGCAAGGCGTTTGCGAATTTCGATATACAGACCGTCGCCGGATATGACCAGGCTGACGTGGACCGGTTGGTTCAGAATGCCGACATCATCAGAAACCTCGCCAAGATCAAGGCAACCATAAACAATGCCCGCGTGATTGCGGACATGTTCCCCGGAGAGGAGTTTGACCGATACTGCTGGTCATTCACCGGCGGCAAGACCATCAATCATGATTACCTGACCATTCTCACAACACCCCGGTATGACCACCTGGCCGAGATTGTCAGTACGGACATGAAAGGGATCGGACTCAAATTCGTTGGACCCGTTACGGCGCAGTCCTTCATTCAGTCCGTAGGAATCGTCAACGATCACATGCATGGGTGCTACTTGAACGCGTTCCAGGAGTGACATAGCTCAGTCCTAAGTAGAAGTCAAGGCCGTTCGAGCGAAAGAGTCTTCGCCATCATCGAACACTTGTTCGAACAATCCTCTCCCGGCGGTATCATGAGCACACTTACGGTATCAGCCAGCTAGGGAAGCGGACGGGATCAAGTGAATCAGAAACAGCAGGCAAGAACAGCGGTCGAACCGGCAATCGAACAGCCGAAGATGATCGAATCCAACGGATCATTGGTGGCGGATCTCTCCCAGGTTCCCAATGACCGCAAGATCGTCATTCAAGGCGCTCGCGCGCACAACCTCAAAAACGTCAACCTGACCGTACCGCGGAACAGGATGGTGGTTTTCACCGGCCTGTCAGGATCGGGCAAATCCTCCCTGGCCTTCGACACCCTCTTCGCCGAGGGGCAGCGCAGGTACGTGGAGTCCCTGTCCTCATACGCCCGCCAGTTCCTGGGGCAGATGGACAAGCCCGACGTTGACTTCATCGAGGGACTAAGCCCAGCGGTTTCCATCGACCAGAAGACCACCAATCGCAATCCCCGCTCCACGGTGGGAACCATCACCGAAATCTATGACTACCTGCGGCTCCTCTTCGCCCGTACCGGCATTCCGCACTGCCCGGTCTGCGGCGAGGAGGTCCGGGCGCAATCCCCGCAACAGATTGTTGACACCCTCCTGGGCAAACCGGAAGGAACGCGCTTCCAGATTCTGGCTCCCATTGCCAAGGGCCGCAAGGGCGAATTCGTCGAGACCCTGGAGCTTCTGCGCTCGGATGGGTACTCCCGGGCAATCATCGACGGGGAGATGCGCCAACTTTCCGAGAAGATCAAACTGCCCAAACAGAAGAAGCACACCATAGAGGTGGTGGTTGACCGCCTGGTCATCAAGCCTGCAGCCCGGCAGCGTCTGACCGACTCCGTGGAAACGGCCCTCCGCCTTGCCAAGGGAACCATCGTTGTCGACTTCGTAGATCTTGACGAGAAGGACCCTGGCCGACGCCAACCTTTCTCCGAGAAGCGTTCCTGCCCCAACGGACACGAACTGGAACTGGACGAGATCGAACCCCGCACCTTCTCCTTCAACGCCCCCTATGGTGCCTGCCCGACCTGTACAGGTCTGGGGTTCAGTCTGGAGATCGACCCGGAGCTGGTCGTACCGGATCCCGACAAGAGCCTCAAGGATGGGGCGATCGAGCCCTGGAACGGGACCAAGACCCAGCAGCAGTTCTACGGGCACCTCCTGGAAGCCCTTGCCAAGGAGATGGGCTTCTCCATGAAGACACCGTGGAAGGACCTTTCCGAGGAGGTTCGTCATGCGGTCATGTACGGGCACGATTTCAAGGTCAACGTCTCCTACAGGAACCGCTGGGGCCGCCTGCGCGAGTACTCCACCGGTTTCGAGGGTGTAGTCCGTACACTCATGCGTCGTCATGATGAAACGGAATCGGAAGCGATGAAACAGTTCTACGAGTCATACATGCGTGAGGTGCCCTGCCAGGTTTGCCATGGGAAGCGTCTCAAGCCGGAAGTCCTCGCTGTGACCGTCGATGGGCTCTCAATCGCCGAAGTGTGTGACATGCCCATCGCAAAGAGCCTGGCCTGGGTCAACGGACTGCACCTGGAGGGTGCCTTGGCCAAGATCGCCGGGGAAGTCCTCAAGGAAATCAAAGCGCGGTTGCGCTTCCTGAGCGACGTGGGTCTGAACTACCTGACCATGTCGCGTGCTGCCGCCACCCTGTCCGGAGGTGAGGCCCAGCGTATCCGTCTGGCTACTCAGATCGGCTCCGGCCTGGTCGGGGTCATGTACGTCCTGGACGAGCCGTCGATCGGCCTCCACCAGCGCGACAACGACCGACTCATCAGCACGCTTCAGCGTTTGCGGGACCTGGGCAACACCCTGATTGTGGTTGAACATGATGAGGACACGATCCGTCAGGCCGACTGGCTGGTCGATATCGGTCCAGGCGCCGGCGAGCATGGGGGTGAAGTCATCTTCTCGGGCCGATCCGGGGACCTGACCAAGGCCACCAGGTCGGTCACCGGCGACTACATTGCCGGTCGCAGATGCATAGAGGTGCCCAAGGCACGTCGCAAGATTCACAAGACGAAGCAGCTGACTGTGGTCGGTGCCCGTGAGAACAACCTGAAGAACCTGAAGGTGTCCTTCCCCCTGAGCGTCATGACCGCAGTCACAGGAGTATCAGGTTCGGGCAAGTCCACCCTGGTCAATTCAATCCTCTACCCGGTCCTGGCCGACAAGCTCAACAACGCCCGCATAGTCCCGGGCAAGCACACCAGGGTGGAGGGTGTGGATCAGCTGCGCAAGGTCATCCATGTGGACCAGAACCCTATAGGCCGAACCCCGCGCTCAAACCCGGCCACGTACACCGGAGTCTGGGACAAGATACGACAGCTCTTCGCCCAAACACCGGAAGCCAAGGTGCGTGGCTACGGGCCCGGCCGGTTCTCCTTCAATGTCAAGGGTGGTCGTTGCGAGACATGCCACGGAGACGGGACCATCAAGATAGAGATGAACTTCCTTCCGGATGTCTACGTTCAGTGCGAGACCTGCCATGGAAAGCGGTATAACCGGGAGACGCTGGAGGTGACCTACAACGGGAAGAACGTCTCGGATGTGCTTGATATGCCCATCGAGGAGGCGGCCCGGTTCTTCCAGCCCTACACCTCCATCGCGCGTTACCTGAATACCCTGGTCGAGGTGGGGCTTGGGTACATCCGTCTTGGACAGCCCGCACCTACCCTTTCCGGTGGTGAATCCCAGAGGGTCAAGCTTGCCACCGAGCTCCAGAAGCGGTCCGACGGGAAAACGGTCTACATCCTGGATGAGCCCACGACGGGTCTTCACTTCGAAGACGTACGCAAGCTGCTCCGGGTTCTGCAAGGACTGGTGGATAAGGGCAACTCGGTCATCGTCATCGAGCACAACCTTGATGTGATCAAAACGGCTGACTGGATCATCGATCTCGGGCCTGAAGGCGGCGACGGGGGAGGTACGGTCGTTGCGCAGGGGACTCCGGAGGAGGTGGCGGCCAACCCGGACAGCTGGACCGGGCGGTATCTCAAGCCCATGCTGGATGCCGGCAAGGTCGCTCAAACCTCCAAGACATCCAAGAGAGCCGGGAAGGCCAAACAGGAATCAACCAAGTAGAATCCAAGCCAAGCAGAAAGGGAGGTAACCATGACGCGTAGCTGCTTTGAACGCCACACCCAGCAGGTCTGGCGACAGACCGCCCGTGCGCTCGAAGCCGAATCGCGTACCGGTTCCTCCGCAGGGGAGGAGGCGCCCTCGGGATTGAACAAGAACGGCGCCCCCCTCCTCGGTGATACACGTGACGGTTTCCGCCCGAAGACCTCCGACATACCCACCCAGCCCGGCGTCTACAAGTGGAGGGATGAGGAAGGCAGAGTCATCTACGTTGGCAAGGCCAAGAACCTGCGCAACCGGTTGACCAACTACTTCCAGCCACTCGCCAATCTCCATCCCCGCACACAATCCATGGTTCTGACGGCCAGAAGTCTGGAATGGACCGTGGTGGCCACCGAATTGGAATCCCTGACGCTCGAATACACCTGGATCAAGGAATTCGACCCCAGATTCAACGTCGTTTTCCGTGACGACAAGACATACCCCTATTTGGCCGTATCGGTCGGCGAGGAGATCCCCCGAGTCTGGATGACCCGCGTCAGAAAACGGCGTGACACCAGATATTTCGGCCCGTACGCCAAGGTCTGGGACATCCGTCATACACTTGATGGCCTCCTCAAGACCTACCCGGTCCGCACCTGCACGTCCGGCGTCTTTCGCAAGGCTCAACTCAGTGGTCGTCCCTGCCTTCTGGCATCGATCGGCAAGTGCTCGGCCCCATGCGTGGGCAGGATCAGCCCAAAGGAGCATCGCAAACTCTGCGCCGAACTGACCGGGGTGATTACAGGTCGCCTGGGTAAGCCCTATCGCGCAAACCTAACGCGGCAGATGAAGGCGGCCAGCGATGACCTTGACTTCGAGAAGGCCGCACGCCTGCGGGACCAGATAGCCATGCTGGATACGGTCATTGAGCAGAACGCAGTGGCCTTCGGCTCCAATGTGGATGTTGACGTCTTCGGCGTCGAATCGGATGAACTCGAAGCTTCGGTCCATGCCTTCTTCGTTCGGGCGGGAGCCATTCGAGGTGAGCGTAACTGGAGCGTGGAACGGGTTGAGGATGTCTCCGACGAGGACCTGATTGGCGACCTTATCGTCCAGGTCTATTCGGACCTGATGAACGAGACCAGCAGCGAGCTATCCAGGACCGCGCCCCACAATGAGATGGCCTTGGAGACACCCGCCGATGAAGATTCAGGCGTTTCCATCAGTCAGGCCAGGGATGCCATGGGATCGACCCAGCGGGTTACCGCCTTGGATGCCGAGGATAGGGCCCGCGCCACGAAGAAAAGGAATACCTATCAGGAACAGACCGGGAGGGCCGACCTCCTTGCTCCCATCTCACCTATTCCTCCGGAGGTTGTGGTCCCCATCCAGCCTTCCCGCACAGAATCCCTTGAAGAGTGGTTGCGGGGACTTCGTGGGTCCTCGGTCAGGATACGAGTGGCCAGCAGGGGCGAGAAGAAGTCTCTGATGGACCGGGCCAATGCCAATGCCCACCAGGCCCTCCAACGTAGCAAGATGAGCCGTATGAGCGACATCGGCACCCGCACGGAAGCCATGAACGACGTTGCCAGGGCCCTGGGCCTGGATAAGGCGCCCCTGCGGATCGAGTGCTACGACATCTCCAACACGGTTGGAGGCCAATTTCAGGTGGCCTCGATGGTTGTTTTCGAGGATGGCATCCCCAAGAAATCCGAGTATCGCCGCTTCGCCATTCGGGGAAAGGACGGGAAGGGGGCCGTGGATGATGTGAGCGCCGTCTACGAGACACTTACCCGCCGATTCCGCCATGGGAACATCGCCGGCGACAGTGGGGAAAGCATGGAAGCCGAGCGGAAAGTCAACCAGGCGAATCTGAAGGGGGAGGGAGTCGACAGGAAGGATGATTTGGGCAGCGACACGGGAACCGAGGAGGCCATCGTCCAGCAGAACGCCTCGGCGCATCACTTTGCCTACAAGCCCAACCTGATTGTCGTTGATGGAGGCAAACCTCAGGTTTTGGCGGCGGCAAAGGCCCTGCATGATTGCGGTGTCGACGATGTGGCTCTTTGCGGTCTGGCCAAGCGTCTTGAAGAGGTTTGGGTGCCGGATGACGACTACCCGATCATCCTCAAACGTCAGTCTGAGGGAATGTACCTTCTTCAACGGGTGCGTGACGAATCCCATCGATTCGCCATCACCTATCACCGTCAGGCCAGGCGAAAGGGTGCTTTGCGCTCCGCGCTGGATGATATCCCAGGCATCGGAAAGGCGTACCAGAAGCGACTGCTCAACCATTTCGGCTCCGTCAAGAAGATGAAGGAGGCAAGTCTTCAGGAGCTGGAAGGCGTCAAAGGCATAGGCCAGGCCAAGGCCGAATCGATCTATAAGGCCCTTCACCAGGGGGAGGGGCGACCTGCTCCGGAAGCGGACTCCAAGCAAGGCCAGGAAACCATCACCGGGTAGACTGGCTCAAGGTGGAAGCGATGGCACCGATCAAGCGAACCAGATAAGGAGCGGGGATGGATCAGACCGTGAGACGCTGTGCAGTGTTGGGCGATCCCATCGACCACTCCCTCTCACCCGTCCTTCATAGGGCGGCCTATAAGGCACTGGGCCTGGAAGGTTGGCGATACGATCGTATCCGTGTCGGCCATGGAAGCCTCCCTACCTTTTGGGAGTCACTCGACCCTACCTGGGCAGGTCTGAGCCTGACCATGCCACTGAAGAAGGCCATCAATCAGATGGGAACTGCCACGGACCATTGGTCCGGTGTTCTCGGGGTCTCCAATACAGCTGTTCTTTCTTGGAGTCAGGCAAATCGGAAAGGCAGCGGACCGGCCGTCAGCCTGACCAATACCGATGTCGAGGGGATTGTGTGCGCCTTCAAGGAGGCCGAGGGTTTCCTGAAGGATCCGGACCAGTCCATCGACATCATCAAGTCGGTAAGCACAGGAACGATGCTCCCTCAGCCAGGCAAACAGCTGCGAGCGCTGATCTTGGGCAACGGAAACACGGCCGAATCAGCACTCTGCGCCCTGGGCTTCCTGGGCGCTGGCCACATCGATCTTGTGGCCCGTCGTCCTGATGCCACCGGGAGACTGATTGAATTGGCCAAGGAATTGAACATCTCGGTTGGTGCGGCGCATGGCATGGATGACAGTGACTGTGTTTCGGACCTGCTCTGCCAGGCCGATCTGGTGGTCTCGGCCCTTCCCGCCCATGCGGCGGATCCCCTGGCTGACCTATTGGACAGCCGTTCAAACCGTCATTCCCCGCAATCAGCAGGTCTTTCAAAGGCACCCCACCTTCTTCTCGACGTAGCCTATGAGCCTCGTCCCTCCAGGCTCACCCAGGCCTGGAAGAATCGGACAGGGGGCAGGGCGATCAGTGGCGACAGGATGCTGCTGTACCAGGCGGTCAGGCAGGTGGCACAGATGACTGGACAACCCCTTGAATCCATCCCCGTCAAGGCTATGGACAGAGCGCTGAAGGAGGAGATGCAATGAGCACCGACGCGACCTCGCCCACACCCAAGGCCGAGACCATCCCGCCTTTCCAAGGCTTCGAGGTGATGCTCATCACGGGTATGTCAGGAGCTGGGCGTTCCCGGGCCGCTGACTGCATGGAAGACATGGACTGGTACGTCGTCGACAACATGCCGCCCCGTCTTCTGGTCCCCCTGGTCGACATGATGACCTCCTCGGGCAGTACCCTGCATCGTCTGGCAGCGGTGGTCGATGTAAGGTCCCGGTCATACTTCGACGACCTCTCGGCCGTTCTGGGGCATCTTGACGACCTCGGCGTCAAGTGCCGGATACTCTTCCTGGATGCATCCGACCAGGTCTTGGTCAAGCGCTTCGAATCCGTCCGGCGTCCCCATCCTCTCCAAGGTTCCGGCCGCCTGATCGACGGCATCCATGAGGAGCGCAAACTCCTGGACAACCTCAAGGAGCGGGCCGATATGGTGATTGATACCTCGGCTTTGAGCGTCCACGATCTCTCGACCCGTCTCTACGAACTCATGCTCGGCTCCGGACCCACAACAGTCGGAATCCACATCATGAGTTTCGGGTTCAAATACGGGATTCCCATTGATGCTGATTTCGTCGCCGACCTCCGCTTCCTTCCCAATCCCTTCTGGGTTCCGGATTTGCGCGAACTCAACGGGCACGATGAGCCGGTGCGCGAATACGTCCTCGCCAGCAAGGGTGCAGAAGAGTTCATCGAAGCCTACACGCAGGCAATTCTGACGGCCGTCGACGGGTATGCCCGGGAGGACAAGCACTATGTCACCATCGCCTTCGGCTGCACGGGTGGTCAGCACCGTTCAGTGGCCATGGCCGATGAATTGGCAAGGCGCCTGAGAATCAAGGGGATGGACGTCACCGTATCCGCTCGGGAACTCCCGCATAAACCCCACTGAGGCCCCGATTTGGGACTGATAGCCAAGGGCGGAATTTGTCCAACTTATTCGATATCACAGTAATCCGGTAGTTCGTTCGACCGGCGAGTCGCACGGACCACAGCATTCAACATCGGTTTTTCCTAGGAGGACGGCTCTTGGCCCTACTTGATGATGTCAAAAGCGAGCTGGCCGCTATTGACAACGAACTCCCCGCAGCCAAAAAAGCCCAATCCGCCGCGATGATTCGCTTTGGCGGAGGTCTTCACATCATCCAGCGTCATATTGTGGTCGAAGCCCAGTTCGATTCCCTTCCTGCAGCGCAGTGGTTGCAGAACACCATCAAGGACGTCTACGGGCATGACTCGGACCTGATCCAGGTCAATCGTCAGACGCCTGCCGGCAATGTAATCAGGTATTCGGTCCGAGTACTCCGTGCCGGTGGGGCCTTGGCCCTCCAGACAGGGCTGCTGGACCGGCGCAAGCATCCGGTCCGTGGTCTCCCTGCCGACATCGTCTCAGGCAACATCGCCCAGGTAAAGGCCGCCTGGCGTGGTGCCTTCCTGGCTCATGGCGAGCTCTCCGACCCCGGCAAGGCGTCGTACCTGGAAATCGTCTGCCCGGGGTCGGAGGCCGCCTTGGCTCTGGTCGGTGCAGCCCGCCGTCTCGGAATCAACGCCAAAGCCCGTCAGGTCCGCAGCTCGGAACGCGTGACCCTGCGTGATCCGGACGTGATCGAGCGGATGCTCAACCTCATGGGTGCCCCCAAGTCCTCCAGGGAGTGGACAGGTAAGCGCAGCGACGGTGAGTCCCGCGGCAAGGCCAACCGCCTGGCCAATTTCGATGATGCCAACATGCGCCGTTCAGCCAAGGCCGCCGTCGAGGCCAGCGCCAAGGTGACCAAGGCCTTCCAGATTCTGGGTGAGGACATCCCCGAAAACCTCAGAGCAGCCGGTCAGCTGCGCCTTGACCACCGTGATGCATCCCTGGAGGAGCTGGGCCGTCTGGCCGATCCGCCCGTTACCAAGGACGCCATCGCAGGCCGCATTCGTCGTCTTCTTCAGTTGGCCGCCAAGGTGGAGAAGCAACAGGCCGAGGGTCTCAACACCACCCAGGACCAGAAAGACTGATTACTGTTCCAACCGTCGGCTTGCCTTAGTACCATGGACTACAACGCGGGTTTCATAGCCCGAGGTTGCGCAGACCGGCGGTTTCGTCATGTCTGCAGCTAGGAAAGGAATGGCATGAAAACACTGAAGAGCCTCGGTGATCTCAAGGGCAAGCGCGTCTTGGTGCGTGCAGACTTCAATGTGCCGCTTGACGGCACAACCATCAAGGACGACGGCCGCATCAAGGCCGCTCTGCCCACCATCAAGGAACTCCGCGGCCAGGGCGCCAAGGTCATCCTGATGGCCCACCTGGGCCGTCCGAAGGGTAAGGTCGTTCCCGAACTCAGCCTGGCGCCGGTCGCCGACCGACTGGGTGAGCTCCTGGGTGTCTCCGTCCCCTTGGCCGATGACACCTATGGTCCCGATGCCGAAGCCAAGGTTGACGCCATGCAGGATGGTGACGTAGTCCTTCTGCAGAACGTCCGCTTCAACCCCGAAGAGACCAGCAAGGACGAGGCGGAGCGCGATGCCTACGCCGAGAAGATCGCCAAGCTGGGTGACGCTTTCGTTTCCGATGGGTTCGGCGTTGTCCACCGTGCCCAGGGTTCCAACTACTCCGTGGCCAAGTTCCTGCCCTCTGCTGCAGGACTCCTGGTCGAGAAGGAAGTCAAGGCGCTCTCCAAGGCGACGGAGAACCCCGAACGCCCCTTCACCGTGGTCCTGGGCGGATCCAAGGTCTCCGACAAGCTTGGGGTCATCGAGAACCTGCTCAGCAAGGCCGACCGTCTGGTCATCGGCGGCGGCATGGTCTTCACCTTCCTTAAGGCCAAGGGCTACGAGGTCGGTTCCTCCCTGCTTGAGGATGATCAGGTCGATACCGTCAAGGGGTACATCCAGACTGCCCAGGAGAAGGGTGTCGAACTGGTTCTGCCCACCGATATCGTGGTGGCTGACGAGTTCAAGGCCGATTCGCCCCACGAAGTGGTTGCCGCAGACGCCATGCCCGCCGGCAGGATGGGCCTGGATATCGGCCCTGATTCCCAGAAGCTCTTCCATGACAAGATCGTCGACTCGAAGACCGTTGTCTGGAACGGACCCATGGGAGTCTTTGAGTTCCCGGCCTTCGCCGAAGGCACCCGTGCCGTGGCCCAGGGCCTGGTGGATGCCACCAAGGCGGGAGCATTCACGATCGTTGGTGGAGGCGACTCCGCTTCGGCGGTCCGTAACCTGGGCTTCCCCGACGATGGCTTCTCGCATATCTCCACCGGCGGTGGTGCCTCCCTCGAGTTCCTCGAGGGCAAGGAACTGCCTGGCCTGAAGGTGCTGGAGTAAAGTCCGTTCATCCAATGCCGGACCACCGGGTCTTGCATCCGGTGGTCCGGCATTGGCGTTTCGTTCCCGAGTCCCGTTTCTCATCATTAGGTTGGAAAGATCTGGTATGGCACGCACTCCTTTGGTGGCCGGCAATTGGAAGATGAACTTCGACCACCTCGAAGCCACCTACTTCGTTCAGAAGTTGGCCTGGCTCCTGAGAGATGCCCATTTTGACCACAAGCGCTGCCAAGTGGCCCTTCTGCCTGCTTTTACAGCCCTGCGCTCAGTCCAAGTCCTTGTGGAGGCCGACAATCTTCCCATCAGTTACGGAGCCCAGTCCGTGTCCGTCACTTCTCAGGGAGCCTTCACCGGCGATGTCTCCGCTGACATGCTGGCCCAACTTGGGTGCGAGTACGTCATCGTCGGTCATTCGGAACGCCGCAAGTACCATCCCGAAGATGATGCCAACATTGTCGATCAGGTACGAGCGGTCCTGGCAGCCGGCATGAAACCCATCCTTTGCGTCGGCGAGAGCTATGAGGAACGACGCCAGGGCATAGAACTCGAGTTCGCCGTGAGCCAGGTCAATGACGTGACCCGTGACCTCTCTCAGGAGGACATGGAGAACCTGATTGTTGCCTACGAACCCGTCTGGGCCATCGGAACCGGCATGGTGGCCACTCCTGAGACGGCTCAGGAAGCCGCCCAGGCCATTCGTGCCCATATCGGCAGACAGTTCGGCAAGAAGTCCGGTGAGGCCGTGAAAATACTCTATGGTGGATCAGTCACTTCAAAGAACGCCTCGCAGATGATTCAAGAGCACGATGTCGATGGCTTCCTGGTGGGAGGTGCCTCCCTGGACGTCCAGGAGTTTGCACGTATCGTCCGCCTGGCGGCAAAAGGCTGAATGGGAATCTTCCCCGGGTATCTGTACAATAACCAGTATTCACGTTCATTGGAGGTTGTCGTGGCCATTGTCAAGATTGTCCTGGAAGTCATCGTTGTTATCGCCAGTATCCTGTTGACCCTGCTGATTCTGATGCATAAGGGCAAGGGCGGCGGCCTGTCCGACATGTTCGGCGGTGGCATCAGCGCCAACGCCGGCACCTCAGGTGTTGCCGAGAAGAACCTGAACAGGTTGACCATCATCGTCGCCCTGATTTGGGTCGCCATTATTGTCGCCCTGAGTCTGATGGCCAAGTACAAGATCGCCTGAGAAACCCATCATCGAAAAGCCCCGGCGCATCCCGCCGGGGCTTTTCCGTATCAGGTGAAGACCCTTGCAGGAGCGTGGAGGCAGGCATTCCCAAGAGAATCATCGAGTCGATGCCGACCACTACAGGGACTCTTGTTTTTGTTATCGGTCTATTCCGATCCCTTTTCCTGCTTGAGTAAACATGGTCTTCTGCTCTTAATAGAGTCATACAAAACAGGGTGCCCCGTCCGGTCTGATACCGGACGGGGCACCCTGCTCATCAACAGCTGTCAGTCAGTGACCGACAACTGCGATTCTCACGATCAGGCTCTCAGCCGTTGACGCGGTCGATGCCCTTCTGGACGTCGGAGAGGACTGAATCCCAGGAAGCAATGAAGGAAGCCACACCATCGGCCTCCAGCTTGTCGGTCACGTCCTTGATGCTGATGCCCAGGTCGGCCAGCTTCTGCATGATCTGGTGGCTCTCCTCATAGGTTCCCTCGATGGAGGGCGAACCATCACCATGGGCGGCAAGGGCCTCAAGGGTCTTTTCGGGCATGGTGTTGACAATCTGAGGAGCAACCAGCTCATCCACATACTTGCAGTCGGAGTAGGCGGGGTTCTTGGTGCCGGTCGAAGCGAAGAGCGGACGCTGACGGCGTGCGCCCTTGGCCTCCAGGTCGGCCCAACGGGGATCCTTGTCGAAGGCCTGCTCGAAGAGCTCGTAGGCCAGGCGGGCATTGGCCACAGCGGCCTTACCTTCCAGGGACTTGGCCTCATCCGAGCCGTTGGCTTCCAGGAGCTTATCCACGGCGCTATCGACACGGGAGACGAAGAAGGAGGCAACGGAGCCCATGTGCTTCAGGTCATGTCCGTTCTTGTCGGCCTGGACCATGCCCTCGATGAAGGCATCGATGACCTGCTGATACCGCTCAAGGGAGAATATCAGGGTGACGTTGACGGAAATTCCCTTGGCCAGGGTAGCGGTGATTGCCGGCAGTCCTTCGAGGGTTGCAGGAATCTTGATCATGGCGTTGGGACGATCGACCTTGGCCCACAGCTGCTCGGCCTGCTTCTCGGTCTCTTCGGTGTTGTGGGCCAGACGGGGGTCCACCTCGATGGAGACACGTCCATCCACGTAATCGGTCTTCTCGGCGACTTCGCGGAAGATGTCCGTGGCGTTACGCACATCGGTCGTGGTCAGCTCGCGGACAGCGTCCTCGACATCGATGCGACCCAGCTGCTTGAGCTGCTCGTCATAGGGACCAACCTGGCTCAGGGCCTTCTGGAAAATCGAGGGGTTGGTGGTCACACCCACGACGTTGCGCTCTGCAATAAGCTGCTGCAGGTTGCCCGACTCGATGCGGGTACGGCTCAGGTCGTCCAGCCAGATCGAGACACCTGAATCGCTGGTGCGCTGCGTGTTTGCATTTTCTGCCATCTTGTAACTCCTTCTTGGGTTCCTGTTGGGAACACAAACTGCATTTTCTGCCACGATTGTGGCCGGTATTCCGGCCGGGCGACGAACTGTCGCACCGGCCGGGGGAGGGGGACGAGAACCTCTGTTCATCCCCCGGAGAATCAGAAGGCCTTGCGGACTTCCTCGATGGAGGCCTTGGCGGCTTCAACCACATGATCCGCGGTGATACCGAGATCACGCATGTTCTCGTCGCCGCCACCCTGCAGCCCGAACTGCTCGATGGAAACGGGCTTGCCGTAGGAGCCGAGGTACTTGTACCAGGGCATGGCCAGACCGGCCTCGACCGAAACGCGAGCCTTGACGGACGCGGGGAGGATCTCCTCCTTGTAGTCGTCGTCCTGCTCCTCGAACCACTCCATGGAGGGAACCGAGATGACACGGGCCTTGACGCCCTGATCACCCAGGGTCTTGGCCGCGGCGACGGCATGCTGAACCTCGGAACCGGTGGCCATCAGCAGCACATCGGGCTGGCCGTCGGTATCAACCAGGACATAGGCTCCCTTGCGGACACCCTCACGGGCCTTGGCCTTGGTCTCCTCCAGGGTGGGAACACCCTGACGGGTCAGAATCAAGGCCGCAGGATGGCTGTTGTCCTTCTCGAAGAAGGCACGATAAGCCTCGGCGGTCTCGCACTGATCGGCCGGTCGCACAACCTCCATCTGGGG
The DNA here is from genome assembly GCF_016100445.1 of Bifidobacterium sp. M0307. Classification (NCBI taxonomy): domain Bacteria; kingdom Bacillati; phylum Actinomycetota; class Actinomycetes; order Bifidobacteriales; family Bifidobacteriaceae; genus Bifidobacterium; species Bifidobacterium sp. M0307. The sequence goes on along the minus strand of NZ_JACFSL010000001.1, from coordinate 692,737 downwards.
GATACCACGCATGGCGGCCAGGTGCTCAATGGGCTGATGGGTGGGACCATCCTCGCCAAGGGCCACGGAATCATGGGTCCAGATGTAGAGGTTGGGGATGTCCATCAGAGCGGCCAGGCGCACCGAGGGACGTTCATAGTCGCTGAACTGGAAGAAGGTTCCGTTGAAGGGCCTGGTGTCAGAACCCAGCAGGATACCGTTGGTGATGGCTCCCATGGCGAACTCACGCACACCGAAGTGGAGCTGGCGGCCATACTTGCTGGTCTCAGGCCACTGGGTGGTCTTGTAGGCTTCGGGAGCGAAGGAGACAGCACCCTTGATGTCGGTGTTGTTGGAACCACCCAGATCTGCGGAACCACCCCAGAGTTCGGGCATGATGGGTGCCAGAGCATTGATCACGGCACCGGATGCCTTGCGGGTGGCGACCTTGGAACCGGGCTCGAAGCCTGCCTCCAGGTCGTCGATCGCCTTGTCGAAGCCCTCGGGCAGCTTGCCGGCGTGAATCCTGTCGTAGAGCGCAGCCTTGTCGGGGTTGGCCTTGCGCCAGGCCTGGTAACGCTCATCCCACTCGCTGTGCGCTGCAAGACCGCGCTGAGCGACCTCGCGTGCATGAGCCAAGGCCTCTTCATCAATCTGGAAGGACTGCTCGGGATCGTAACCCAGGGTCTGCTTCAGGCCGGCGACAGCCTCGGCACCCAGGGCGGAACCATGGGCGGAAGGATCGTTGGTCTTACCAGGGGTCGGCCAGGCCATCAGGGTATCGACCTTGATGAACTTCGGCCTGTCGGTAACCTGCTGTGCCTTTTCAAGCACGGCGGCCAGGCCCTCGGTGTCCTCCTTGTAGGACCCGTCAGGCTGGATGAAGCTGAACTCATCGGTGTACCAACCGTAGGCCTCGTACCGCTTGAGAATGTCCTCACTCAGCGCGATCTTGGTGTCGCCCTCGATCTGTATGTGGTTGGCATCGAAGATGACGGTCAGGTTGCCCAACTGCTGGTCGCCCGCGAGAGAGCTGGCCTCGGACGAGATGCCCTCTTCCACATCGCCTTCGCCGCAAATGACCCAGATGTTGTGGTCGAAGGGGGACTGCCCTGCGGGGGCATCCGGATCCAGCATGCCACGCTCGTAACGCTGCCCATAGGCGAAGCCCACAGCCGATGCCAGACCCTGGCCCAGAGGACCGGTGGTCATTTCGATGCCGGGGGTCAGACCATACTCGGGGTGACCGGGCGTGCGGGTACCAGCAGTACGGAAACGCTTCAGGTCATCCAGGGTGAGGCCGTAACCGGAGAAGTACAGCTGCACATACTGGGTCAGTGAGGCATGACCGCCCGACAGGATGAACCGGTCGCGACCGGCCCAGTCGGGATCGTTCGGGTCATGCTTCAGGAAGTGCTGATAGAGGGTGTAGGCGATGGGCGCCAAGGAGATGGGGGAGCCGGGGTGGCCGCTGCCGGCCTTCTCAACGGCATCGGCCGAGAGGACCTTGGCCATCTTGACCGCCCGCTCGTCGAGTTCAGACCATTTGAAATTGGACATATGGTGTCTACTTTCCTTCCAATTGAGAGGTCTTCATGTTCGACTTATGTCGAAAATGTTCGATTACCTTCACATTGCACTCCAATGATATATGTGCGAGCCGACACAATTCGGCTCTTCGTACCATCTTTTTGGCACTCTCAGTATCAGAGTGCTAATACTGGAGACATGACGGAAGGAGCACCTTTGGCCACTACCAGACGCATGCTGGTCCTGCGCGCTGTCGTAGAGGACTATATCCGCTCCCAGGAGCCTGTCGGTTCGGGGTCGCTGACCAGAAACCACCATCTAGGAGTCAGTTCAGCAACGGTCAGAAATGACATGGCGGCCTTGGAGGATGAAGGCTATCTCATTCAGCCCCACACCTCTGCGGGCCGTATTCCCACGCAAAAAGGCTACCGCTACTTTGTCGACCGTCTGGCCACGGTCGTTCCCCTGTCGGCCGCCCAGCGTCGGGGCATCGACATCTTCCTGTCAGGGTCGGTCAGCCTGGAGGACACCCTCCAGCATGCCGCCCGTCTCCTGGCGCAAATCACGGGGCAGATAGCCGTGGTCGCCTCACCCTCCTTGGCCCATTCGAACCTGAGGAGGGCCGAGCTGATCAAACTGGACAGGGGGTCCGTGCTGGTGGTTGTCATCACCGATACGGGGAGGGTGGTGCAGCGCACCCTTCATGGCTCCCACCAGCCTGGGTCCGATACCCTGTCAGGATTGTCCGACATGATCAACCAGCAATGCCACGATCTGTCACTGACCCAAGCAGCGGAACGGTGCCAGATCTTGGCCGATTCCAGCCCAGAAGCCGACACCAAGTCCATGCTGCGGATACTGGCTGGCGTCTTCGAGGAGATGGCGACCAAGGAGCAGACGAGCGGACTCTATATGGCTGGCACTTCACAGCTGACACACAGTCAGGTCGTTTCCATAGGCGACCTCGCCCCCCTCCTTGACGCCCTTGAGGAGCAGGTGGTCCTGATGCGCCTTATGAAGGCGCAAAGCGAGCTCTCCCGTGAGAACAACGGGGTCAGTGTGGCCATCGGTACTGAAACCCAGACCCCGGAACTGGTCCATGCATCCGTGGTCACCTCGGGTTACGGCCATGCCCAACAGCCACTGTCGGGCAAGAAAGGCGATGGCCTGACCGATGAGCCGATAGCCTTTGTGGGATCGATAGGCCCCACCCATATGGACTATGCGGTTACCATGAGTGCAGTGCGAGCCGTGGCGTCCTACCTGACCAGTTTCCTGGCCGGGACAGATGACCAGTAAACAGGGACCAGCACACTCAGTCGGACCAACCTGACCCAGGTCTATGGAAAAATAAGCCAGAACAGCAGCACAGAAGGAATACCGGTGGCAGATTACTACGAGGTTTTGGGCGTCGATCGCACGGCGAGCGAAGATGAGATCAAAAAGGCCTATCGAAAGATGAGCCGCAAATACCATCCGGACATCGCCGGAACTGAATACGAGGACAAGTTCAAGGAGGTCAACAGCGCTTACGAGGTACTCTCGGACCCTCAGAAGCGTCGCATGTACGACCAGGGTGTTGACCCCAATGACCCCCAGGCATCCGCGGCGGGTGGCTTCGATATGGGCGATGTGTTCAGTCAGTTCTTCGGAGGTGGATTCGGAGCTGACGCACAAGGCCCCATTCCTCGTACACAACCCGGACGCGATGTGCTTGCCGGGGTCGATATAGACCTGAAAACCGCCATCTTCGGAGGTACCGTCCACACCCAGCTCCACACCTTCGGCCTATGCCAGGAGTGTGGCGGTTCCGGCGCCCAGAAGGGGACTTCTCCCGTTACCTGCCCGGTCTGCCAGGGGAGGGGATACGCCCAGAAAGTGGTACGGACCCTCCTCGGTCAGATGATGAGCCAGGCACCTTGCGAACGATGCGAGGGGCACGGCACAATCATCGAAAACCCTTGCCCACAGTGCCTGGGGCACGGCAGGTCGAGAATCAAGAGGGATGTGGGCATCAATATCCCTGCCGGTGTGGCCGACGGATCTCGACTCCGCCTGAACTCACAGGGCGAGGTAGGAGAGGGTGGAGGTGCCGCCGGTGACCTCTACATCGACATCAGCATCAAGCCCGACAAGCGGTATACACGCAGCGGCCAGGACCTGCACTGCTGGATTTCCATACCCATGACCTGGGCCGTGCTGGGTCATGCCGTCGATCTGGATACCTTCGACGGGCCGCGTCAGATTCAAGTGCCGGCCGGGAGCCAACCCGATGACGAGGTAACGCTGAAAGGCCTTGGTGTCTCCAAGCTGGGCAACAAGGAGGAACGAGGCGACATCGTCGTTCACGTCCTGGTGCAGATTCCGACCAAGCTTGATGACAAGGAGCGGGATCTGATAGAGGACTTCGCCAAGAGCCACGACTCCGACGCCAGGGAGATCCCCCAGAAATCCAAGCCGACCGCGGCAGGAGCAAAGAAGGGGATCTTCGATAAGCTCAAGGACATCTTCAACTAGCAAAACCCGAGCGAGGCAATCGGTCCGGAGTCAGCACGATAACCTGCTGACTCCGGGCCGATCTGCGAGTGGATCGGACTCGCTCAACCCAGAAGAGACCGGCACATGGACCGATACTCACTGACATAGCCGCCACCGAAGAAGGCGCAGTGTCCTGCAATGGCATAGAGCTGCCAAAGGGTAACCCGGTTCTCGTACCCCTTGGCAAGCGGATGAACCGATTGGTATCCATCAAGTATCTGGCTCAGATAGGGAATGCCGAAGAGGTGGAGCATCGCCAGGTCCTCTTCACGGTGCCCCCCATGTGCTGCTGGGTCTATCAGGACGGCCTCGGTCTGCCCTTCCTCCTTGGTCCACATCACGTTGCCGCTCCACAGGTCCCCATGAACCCTGGCAGGCTTGTCGTCCGCAGCGGCTCCCAGAAGATCCGGAAGGGCCTGGATAATCTCCTGGGTTACATCCATATCATTGCGGTTCAGAGCCCGCCTGTCGATGGCCATCCTGACCATAGGCTCCAATCGCCCCTGACCCCAGTAGGTCATTGGGTCGTCCCAGTCGCCGGTATCCATGGGTAGGGGGTCCTGGAGTGGTCCGAAATAGCAGGTGCCGGTATATCCATCCGGCGCCGAGCCAAAGTGATCAGCACCGGCATCATGCATCCGCGCCAGCTGTGCCCCGAAACGGTAGGCCGCGCCCCCGTTTGGCGAGGTCGATTCCACCTCTTCGATGTCCAGGAAGTCCCCGCCCCAGTCATATACGTCGACCACGCGTGGTCCACCAACCGACTGTGCTTGGCCCAGCCAGCGGAGTCCCAGCCCTTCGCATTCGAAGAATCCGGCAGGAGCCCCGCCTCGTGTTTTCCTATATGTTCTGACCATCGCCATACCCTCCTTGAGGAACAGTCCGATGATTCCATTGTGGGCATTCTGCGCGACATGCAGCGCTCCCACGCCGTACATCCTAGGAGGGGGGCTAAGCTGTCGAATCATGAACTTCTTCGAATCCATCCTTTTTGGTCTGGTGCAGGCGCTTACGGAGTACTTCCCCGTCTCATCGAGTGCTCATATCCGTATCCTCGGAGGATTGCTGGGGCAGGATCCAGGTGCTGCCTTCACTGCAATCATCCAGTTCGGCACCGAGCTGGCGGTCCTCCTCTACTTCCGTCATGACATAGCGAGAATCCTGACTCACTGGTTCCGCTGCCTCCTGGGCAAGGATGGGACATCCTGGCGCGAACGTCTGGGCTCCAAGGACCACGATGCCGCCATGGGTTGGTACATCATCATCGGCACCATCCCCATCGTCCTTGCAGGCCTCATTTTCCAGAAGCTGATAGAGACCAAGCTGCGTAACCTGTGGATTACCGTAGTGGTGCTCATCGTCTTCGGTCTTCTTCTCGACTACTACGATCGCCATGGCCGTGAGGTCAAGGAAATCAAGCAGATGAACGCCAAGGATGCCATCCTCTTCGGTGTGGGGCAGATGCTGGCACTGATCCCCGGCGTATCACGCTCCGGAGGCACCATCACCTTCGGCAGGGCGCTCGGCTACACCCGGGAGGCCGCCACCCGAGTCAGCTTCCTGATGGCCATCCCAGCGGTATTCGGAGCTGGCATCCTGGAGACCTACAAATCGGTTAAGGACATCAATGCCGACGCCGCTTTCCCCGGTTGGGGTGCTACCATCTGCGCTACGGTGGTCAGCTTCGTGGTCGGCTATCTGGTCATCATCGCCTTCCTGAAAATCGTCTCAAGGTTCTCTTATCGAGGCTTTGTCATCTACCGGGTATGCCTCGCCATAGTGGTTGCACTGCTCCTGATCTTCAACGTCCTTCCTGCTGTCGGCGGCGTAGCCGCAGCCTGATCAGGATAGTTCCGGGTTTTGTGAGCCCGCCCGTCAGGGGGGGCTCACAAAACCATATTTACCGCCATACGCGGGAACCGGATGGCAATCTTCCTCAAGCGACTGCTTTGGCATCTTTGCAAGAAGACGGCGATTCTCTCTAAGCGTCTTCATCTGGTCTGAGGTACCGGTATTACCTGTCATCTTCACACCGATGCAACTCTTCATCCATCCAAATCCAAGCAATCGTTCCGGGCAGTGGTATAAGAGAAGTAAGACAGAGATGGTAGCAGAGATTCAACAGCAATCACCATCGCTGCGCCGAACCACATTTGACTCTTCACACGAGTAAGGATCGGGACTTCTGCAACGTCTCCGATCGCGAGGGGCGGCCACCCAACATCCCCAATACAGGTCGCCCCTCCTTTTCACCCTGAGCTGAGACGCAGGGCTGTTCAAATATTACCGCAATTCTGAGAGTCGCGCGAAGAGCCAATGTTACGTCTCAAACGTACGGGTGTCACCGATTCTGGTTGTAGTCGGAGAGGAGCATACCGCTGCGCCGATCACAGAGATTGATGATGAAGGCGATAACCAGCAGTACCAGACCTACCAGGAAGATGCAGTGGAGTCCCTGATAGACGATTTCGCGGGCTGGTTCCAGGTATTCCATTGGGACCTGACCGGCGGTCTGCGGATTGATCATCCGATTCATCATGTCGTTGGTCAGACCCGGTTGTGCTGCCACACCGTGGGCCGTGACCACGTTGAGAACGATGCCGAAGATTGAAATCATCAGAGTCTGCCCAAGCGATCGCGCCAGAGTGTTGAAGCTGGTTGCAGCTCCGACCTGGTCGAAAGGCACCACACTCTGAGACGTCACCGTGGAAACAGTGACTGCAGTGCCGAACCCAAACCCATATAGGCAGGAGATGGCAAGAAACACGGCGAACGGTGTGTGCTGGGGGAGGAAGACATAGATGGTGCAGGCCACCAGGAGGAAGATAAGGGCCAGCCCGGTCACTTTATGGGGCGGATGCTTGATAATCAGCCGTCCAGCCACAAAGGAGCCGACAAGCCAGACAATGGAGGAGGGGGTCACGGCGAATCCACCCATGGACGGATTGAGGCCGAGGACGGACTGCATCCAGATGGGCAGGTATGTTTCGAACCCCATCAGGAAGCCAGAGATCAGAAGTATCACCACGTTCTGGATCACGAATGATCGATTCGAAAAGAGGTTCAGGGGCAATATCGGATCGGTCTGTCGGGTTTCCACCCTGACCAGAGCCACCACGGTAAGAGCGCAGATCAGGAACAGCACGAGACTTACCCACAGGTAGCGGACTTCAGCCAGGTTCTGCAATCCAAGCATCAGCGTGACCAAGGCCAGCACCAGGAGGGAGATACCCTTATAGTCCGCGGCCGAGGTATGCCTGTCGCCTTCCTCATGGAGGAATACCTGAACCAGCAGAACAACAATCAGCCCGATGGGGACGTTGATGGCGAAGACCCAATGCCAGCTGAGCTGCTCTACGATGAACCCTCCCAGGAGTGGGGCGATGATGGAGGCAATACCCCAGGATGAGGAGTTCAGCCCTATGACCTTGGCTCGTTTCGCCAGGGGATAGATATCGGCCAGGACAGTGAATGTCAGGGGTTGTATGGCTCCGGCTCCCAGGCCCTGAACGAACCTGCAGGCAATCAGCTGCGGCATGGACTGCGCTAGGGCGCAGAGGGCGGAACCGACAACAAAGACCAGGAGGCCAATGGTCAGAAGGGGTTTACGTCCGTACTGGTCGGAGAGCTTCCCATATATGGGCGTGGTCACGGCGGTCATCAGGAGATAGATGGAATAGACCCAGTTCATGACGGACAGGCCATGAAGATCAGAGACAATCGTCGGCATTGCCGTCGACACTATGGTTCCCTCGATGGCCGTCATGAACGTGGCTACAAAGGCCGCCAGGGTAACCAAGGCCACATTCGTTCTTCTGCCTGTGGCTCGCGCTGTATTCGACACTGCTACTGCTTCCTTTAAAATCCGTATCACACTGAACCCACATATCCTACAACCCACCCGAGCAACACTCGACAGGCCGCGCGGACCGGTCAAAGAACAAAATGCAATTCGGATGGGATAATATTAGATTTGCTTCAACACCTTTATGGTGCGCTATGCCGGCTTACGGGCCGGGCCGGGTCCGGGGGCGGGAAGACGAAGGATTCGGAAACATAACAGAACAGGAAGCTGATACGGATGGATACGTCCGCTTCCTACGACATCAACCGGTAGAGGAATCTGCCCTGTTAGGATGTTGAGGACCAGCAATGCACTTCACAGTCACCAATCTCGAAGAGGTTTTCCCACTGGCTGAGTTCCTGTCCGATGCCTTCGGACCAATGGCCGAAATTGCTGTACACGATCTGGACAGACCACATGCCTCCATCGTGTTCATACGCAACGGTCATCTGTCGGGTCGCAAGAAGGGCGACTCGATGACCAAGGAAACACTGGAGTTGGCGCGAAAAGCCAAGGACAGTGGCATTGACTTCATTTCCGACTACCGGGTCGCGATTTGAACGATCACCAGTTCAGGGTTTCCTCATTCTTCATCCGAGACAAGGAAGAGGAAGTCATTGGTGCGCTTTGCATCAATATCAACATCACCGAGCTTCAACGGGCCGCCCATCTCCTTCAGACCATCAGTGAAACCGATTCGGTCAACGGTATGGTCACCTCGGGTATACCCAGTCAGGAGCTGGAAGAAAACCCCGAAGAGAACATCCGTAGGGTCACCCGTGAGGTGATCAAGCAGGTTCATATACCTATCGATAAGCTGAGCAGGATCGAACGCCTGGCCATCATCAAAGACCTCAAGGACCGGGGTATATTCCTGATCAAGGGGGCAGTGGGTGTCGTGGCGCCCGAACTCAAAGTTTCTGTACCGACGCTCTACAGGTACCTGCAGTCACTCAAATAGGTGCAATCCGTCGCCACCCTTTCCCCCAAAAAGTAAAAGAAACCTCCGACAGGGGAGAGGGGGGTATATTTCTTCACGCTGTCGGAGGGGAATTAAAAGTCGGTCTTTCAGAATCTCCGTAAAGACCGGAGTGTGACCCACCGGAGCGAATCACAAAAGCCCAAAAGCATCACGAGAATATCCTCGGGTTGAGGATTCCGGCTAGCTGCTGTCTCAATCTGGCAAGTACCATTGTCTGGGTTGTATGAGTCCGCCTATTAGGACTCAACACCTCATACATGGTTCCACCTCTCAAACCAGATGTTCAATGAACAACCTGATGGTCAGTTCTCAATTAATAGTAATTTATCACACAATCAGGTTGACCACAAGCTCAACATTTCGCTTAACGCCTTTGTTTTGTCAGAATTACCAACTGATCGCTTACGAAATGTCCGACCTGGAGTTGACACTCCCCATCCAGATAAATCATTATTCTGCTCGCGCTCTCACCGCATCCGGTTTACTGACATGTCTATGTTCAGTCATTGCCACGCACCAAACAGGATGTCGACAACATGCATGCGGACCAGCGGCAGTAAACAAGGAGCGACTGAAAAGGGGAGTGCAGATGATGAGCAGTGGATTGAGGGTGGGCGATGCAGGAATCGAACCTGCGACCCCTTCGGTGTGAACGAAGTGCGCTAGCCGCTGCGCCAATCGCCCGGAATCCTGAACGATCGCATAACCGCGATCCTCGTGGGCGATACTGGATTCGAACCAGTGACCCCTTCCGTGTCAGGGAAGTGCGCTACCTCTGCGCCAACCGCCCGGGTCATTCTCTTTCGAGAGAGGTGGGTACGAGAGTCGAACTCGTCTATACGGCTTTGCAGGCCGCTGCCTAACCGCTTGGCTAACCCACCGTATTGGTTAAACTGCTCGGAAACCTCGAGCGGGCAACGGGACTCGGACCCGCGGTCTCGACCTTGGCAAGGTCGCGCTTTACCAACTAAGCTATGCCCGCACTTCAAACAATCACTCACATGACTGCCTGAGCACGAGAAACTACTATATCCGCGATTACGGATTGTGGCAACAAGAGCGTGTCGCCGCCCCTCCGCTGATGGCATACCCCGCCCTTGGATGCCTGTACACCGGTAATCTGAAAGATATGAGTGAAGAAGCCAAGCAGCACTGCGTCATGGTATCGGCTTTTGACGGATGGAATGATGCCTGCTCAGCCTCGACCAATGTGATTCGTCACCTCCTTGAGGCCTACGACTCGCATGAGGTCGGCAACATCCATGGCGAGGGGTTTTACGACTATCAGATATCACGCCCCATGCTCTGCCATGTACAGGGTCGGAGGCGTATTGTCTGGCCCGCAACCAAGTTCTATCGGGTGCGGATCAATGCCAGTCTCACCCTGCTTTTGGAGATGGGGCCCGAGCCGAACTACCGCTGGACTGACTTCTGCCGTCAGAGTATCCACATGGCCGAAGACTACGAAGTGGACTCCATCATCACCCTGGGTTCCATGTTTGCCGATTGTCCTCACACCAGACCACTGCCCATAGACGACCTGGCAGGAGACCAGGCCACCATGGACACGGATGGTCATTCCGGCCCCATCGGCATTCCGACCGTCCTCGACTCCCTGGCAGCCCAGGACGGATACACAACCGAATCCGTATGGGTCTCAGTACCGCAGTACCTGGGAAGCGATGAATGCGCCCAGGCCACTCTGCAACTGTTGGAACGTCTCTCTTCGATGTTGGGTGTCGGTCTGGAGCGGGGGCATCTGCCCCGTAAGGCCGAGGAGTGGAAAGCCCAGGCCGCAGTCCTCCTGCACTGCAACGACGACCTGGCTGGTTATGTACATCGCCTGGAGATGGAAGCCGACAAGCAATCGGCCGACCGGATGAACATGCAGGTTGACGAACCGACAGCCCATGAACTGGTCAAGGAAGCGGAGGACTTCCTGAGATCGATGGGGGACAAGGGCCAGGGTGGGAATTCCAATGGCTAGGACAGGAACCGGCTCATCTTTCGGCTTGTCTGACTGACGGCATAATCTGTGCTCGATAACCATGTCCAGCCTGCACCCTGTAACGCGGGCTCCGATAGCAAGGACGGCATTCATGACGCAGTCGAACATCTCCATACAGTTGAGCGGTGAAAACAAGGAGGTGGCAGCGGATCTGACTGGTGTCCAGCTATTTGCTGATGACAAGGACATCGTTGCGGTCAGAATCAATGGGCAACCGCGCGACCTTTATACCCCCCTTCACGATGGTGATTCAGTTGAGCCCATCGAGCTGGCCAGCGAGGACGGACTGGCCATCATGCGGCACTCCGCGACCCATGTCATGGCCCAGGCTGTCCAGGAAATCAGGCCGGATGCCAAACTGGGAATCGGCCCGGTGATCAAGGACGGGTTCTACTACGACTTCGATGTTGAGCAGCCCTTCACTCCCGACGATCTCAAGGAGATCGAGAAGCGGATGAAGCGGATCATCAAATCCTCCCAGCGCTTCCAGCGGCGGGTGGTGAGTGAGGAAGAGGCCCGTGCCGAAGAACAGGGTCAGCCTTACAAACTGGAGCTGATAGGGGCCAAGGAGGCCGAAATCAGCGGTGAGGAAGCCACAGAGGTAGCCACTGGTGGTGAGCTGACCATGTACGACAACCTCGATCGTGACGGGAACACGGTGTGGACGGACCTTTGCCGCGGGCCCCACCTGCCCAATACTCGCTATATTCAAAGCTTCAAACTGATGCGTACGGCCGCGGCCTACTGGCGTGGCGACGAGAAGAATCCCATGCTTCAGCGCATCTACGGCACCGCCTGGGCCTCCAAGGAGGACCTGAAGGCATACTTGGCCCGGCTGGAGGAGGCCGCCAAGCGCGACCACCGCAAGTTGGGCGCCGAAATGGACCTGTTCTCGTTCCCGGACGAAATCGGTTCCGGCCTGCCGGTCTTCCATCCCAAGGGTGCCGCAATCATCAACGCCATGGAGGACTACTCCCGCCAGATGCACCGCCGCAACGGGTACTCCTTCGTCCAGACCCCGCATATCACCAAGGGGCATCTCTACGAGATTTCCGGGCACCTGCAGTGGTACAAGGACGGCATGTACCCTCCCATGCATCTGGACGAGGAGCAGAATGAGGAAGGGCAGGTGACCAAGCAGGGGTTCGACTACTACCTGAAGCCGATGAACTGCCCCATGCACAACCTGATCTTCAAGTCCCGCCAGCGCTCATACAAGGAACTGCCGCTCAGGCTCTTCGAGTTCGGCACGGTCTACAGGTATGAGAAGTCCGGCGAAGTCCACGGTCTGACCCGTGTAAGGGGATTGACCCAGGACGACTCCCACATCTACTGCACCAGGGAGCAGATGAAGGGGGAGCTGACCAGCCTGCTCCAGTTCGTACTGAAGGTACTCAAGGACTTCGGCCTGAACGACTTCTACCTGGAACTCTCCACCAAGGACCCGCACAAGTTCGTCGGATCGGATGAGGTATGGGAGGAAGCCACCAACACCCTCGCCCAGGTGGCGAAGGACTCAGGTCTGGAACTGGTGGATGACCCCGAGGGCGCCGCCTTCTACGGCCCCAAGATCTCCGTCCAGGCCCGCGACGCCATAGGGCGTACCTGGCAGGTATCGACCATCCAGCTGGACTTCAACCTCCCCGAACGTTTCCAGCTTGAGTATGTTGCGGCCGATGGTTCCCATCAACGTCCGGTCATGATCCACCGGGCCCTCTTCGGATCCATCGAGCGGTTCTTCGCCATCCTCCTGGAGCACTATGCCGGCGCCTTCCCGGCGTGGCTGGCCCCTGTCCAGGTGCAGGCCATTCCCGTGGCCGACGAGTTCGCCCCGCATCTTGAATCCTTCCTAGAGGAACTCAGGGACGATATGGTCCGTTGCGAAATCGACCGCTCCGACGACAGATTCGGCAAGAAGATCCGTAACGCCTCCAAGTCCAAGGCTCCATTCATCCTGATTGCCGGCGAGGAGGATGTCTCCAGGAACGCGGTGTCCTTCCGCTTCCGTGACGGCAGCCAACTCAACGGAGTCCCGGTTGACTCCGCCCGCAAGTGGATTGCCGAGGCCATCAGGGCACGGGCACTGATCAATTCAGTCGACGACTTCACTTCGCAGACATCCGCCACGGATTCGCAGCAGGACTGAGGCAGGACCGAACCATGTTCGAACATTTACGTGGCCCCTGGAAGCGCATCATCGCACCGATAGCCAGGGGGCTGGTACGGATTGGAATCAGTGCCAACGGGGTAACCATCATCGGCGCTGTCGGTACCGTTGTGGTGGCAATCGCCACAGGTTTGACCGGGTGGCTCCTGCCCGGTGCAGTGGTCCTGGCCGTTCTGGTTGCGTTCGACTCCCTGGACGGGTCCGTGGCCGCACTGACCGGTGGCGGCACACAGTTCGGGGCCTTCCTGGATTCCACCCTGGACAGGATTGCCGACTGGGCGGTCCTGGCCGGTGTCATCATCTACTTGCGCCGTCATGAGGTGCTCTGGGCTTCGGATCCGACCCATCATGGACCTGATGTATGGGCGCAGATCGGTATGGCTGCGGCCCTGTTCGCCATCATGACCTCTTTCGTCACTTCCTATGCCCGCGCCAGAGCCGAGGCTGAGGGTTTCGAAGCCAAGAACGGCATCGCCACCCGGTCCGACCGTCTGGTCATCATTCTGGTGGGGATGGCCCTGACCGGTGCTGGCCTCCCCTTGGCGGTCCTCAGCTGCTTCCTGGTGGTTCTCGCTCTTCTCGGCATCGTCACGGTCTGGCAGCGGATCAGTCTTGTCAACCGTGCCATGAGCAAGAATCCACAACCTGCCGATCCCAGCCACGAGTGAGGCCATATGCTGGACCGCTTGTTGATCCTGACTGCGAGGTATGCCCGCTGGATACCTGAAACCCTTCTGCGGGGGTTTTTCCTCCTGGCGGCCGATGTCTCCTGGCTTCTGCATGTCGGTGGGGTCAGGCAGCTTGAGGCCAATCTGGCCCATGTAGTGGGACCAGTAGGCAGGAAACAGCTTCGACATATCAGCAGACGGGGCATGCGGTCCTATTTCACGTACTTCTCCGAGGCGCTGACCGTGGGCGCCAGGACGACAGAGCAGCTCAAGGCACGAATCAGACCAGCAGGGACCGGGTATCCCGAGCCAGCCAAGACCATGATTGAATCCCGCTCAGTGCCTATCGGCATGGGTCACCAGGGTAATTGGGACTATGCCGGGTTCTGGGCAGGCAGGGCTGTCGGCCCCGTCACTACCGTTGCCGAACGTCTGTCCAACGAGGAGCTGTTGGAGACCTTCGCCCAGATTCGCCGTGATCTGGGGATCAACATCATACTTACCGGAGAGCATGGCATCACGGAGCGGTTGTCGGACACACTTGCGAGTCCTGAACAGGTGGTTCCCCTCCTCGCCGACCGTGATCTGAGCCGAAACGGGGTCTTCGTCAGGGCATTTGACTCCTGGATTCGAGTGGCGGCTGGCCCTGCCGTCATCGCATTGGATTCCCACCTTCCCCTGTACACGGTCAACATGTATCGCGAACGATTGACCGGTGACCGCAGGCATCAGGCCGGAACGCCCCTGGGCTACATCTGTTCGATCGACGGCCCGATAGACACCGATGCCTTCCAAGGTCTTCCACGAGACCAGGCCGTCCAAGAGCTCAGCCAGGCCTGGGTGGACCAGTGGTCGCGCGGTATCATGGAACATCCTGAGGACTGGCATATGCTCCAGCCGATCTTCATCGATGACCTTGATCTGTCGCGGATGCACGCGGTACCTGAACACATATCCGCCGAAGTAGAGCTGAGGCGGGGAAAGGCACGGGGGAACCGGTCTTGAGTGCAACCAAGGAAAACACGAATCCGGATACCACCAGGATGGATCCCCTTGAAGGCCGGCATCTCCGGGTCGGTATCATCTCTCCCTACTCCTTCGAAACCCCAGGCGGGGTCCAACTCCACATACGAGACTTCGCCCAGCAGCTCTTGAAGCGCGGACACCACGTCCAGGTCCTGGCTCCGGGGCGAAGAACCAACGACATGCCCCTCTGGGTGCAGACCACGGGGTCTTCATTCTCCGTGCCTTACAACGGATCGGTGGCCAATCTCAGCTACTTCGGGTCCGCTGGCCGCGTCACCCGTCAGTGGGTGCGTCAGGGGCGTTTCGACATTCTCCATCTCCACGAGCCCGAGGTGCCCAGCCTTAGTCACAAACCGCTAATCAAGGGTTTCCTTCATAGTCCCTGCGTGGCCACCTTCCATGCCTCCTTCGATACCTACCCGCTGGCCATGAGGCTCACCCAGCCCTATCTGCGCTCACGGCTGTCCGGAATCAGCCAGGCCATCTGCGTCAGCAGGTCAGCCATGCAGACCGCCCAGCACATCCTGACGGACCGTACCAATACGCAGATCATCCCCAACGGCATCGATGCCGGCTTCTTCCGCGATGCCGCCCCCAAACCCGCCTGGCAGGGAAGACCAGGAGCCCCCACCATAGGTTTCCTGGGCAGAATGAAAGAAGACCGCAAGGGATTCCGTATCCTTGCCCAGGCGGCCCCGACCATTCTCGATGCCGTACCCGATGCCCGGTTCCTCTGCGCCGGAGACGGGGAGGCTGAGGCAAGGCGGATGCTCGAGGAGATCGATCCCGGTCTGCTCAGCCATGTCACCTTCCTGGGAAGAATCAGCGACGATGACAAGGCCGCCTTTTACCACAGTCTGACCGCCTACGTGGCACCACAGACCGGCGGCGAGAGCTTCGGAATAGTCCTGACCGAGGCAATGGCCGCCGGTTGCCCCATTGTGGCTTCGGACCTCCAGGCCTTCCGGGACGTCTCCCAGGAGGGAACAAGGGCCAGGCTCTTCACCAATGGCGACCCCATGGACTGCGCACGGGCGGTCCTCGAACTCATCGGTCAGGACGACACCCGGCGTGATCTGTCAAGACTGGGCCAGGAGCGTGCCTTGGACTATGACTGGGACCATGTGGCCGAGCAGGTGCTCGAGGTATACGCCCAGGCACTTGCAGAAGAGGCTCCCGGCAGCAGGGGATGGAACCCTTTGAAGAAACATTTCGGGAAGTGAACACGACACCGTCGAACCGGGCATTTCCCAGAGCGAAGACAGTTGGCACCCGGCCCTCTCGACCTTTATGATTGTCAAAGAGCCAAATTAGAATTCCATTCGTTTACGCATTCGTACCGTCAGGAGTCATATGTCAGGGCATTCGAAGTGGGCCACCACCAAGCACAAGAAGGCAGCCATCGACGCCAAGCGTGGAAAGCTCTTCGCCAAGCTGATCAAGAACATCGAGATCGCCGCCCGTACCGGTGGCGGTGACCCCGACGGCAACCCGACCCTTTACGATGCCATCGTCAAGGCCAAGAAGTCATCCGTTCCCGCCGACAACATCTCCAGGGCCGTAAAGCGCGGTTCCGGTGAGGAGGCCGGGGCTGCCAACTACGAGACCATCGTCTATGAGGGCTATGCTCCTGCCGGCGTAGGCATCATCATCGAGTGCCTGACGGACAACAGGAACCGCGCTGCGGCAGAGGTTCGCTCCACACTGACCAAGGGTGGCGGCTCCCTGGCCCAGAACGGGTCCGTCAGCTTCAACTTCGAGCGCAAGGGTCAGATTGTGGTCCCCGCTGAGGGCACTGACTACGATACGGTCTTCGAGAAGGCCGCCGAGGCAGGTGCCGAGGATGTCGAAGACAACGGTGAGAGCTTCACCGTCCTGACCGACCCCAGCGATATGGTCGCGGTCCGCAAGGCCCTTCAGGACGCAGGAATCGACTACGATTCCGCCGACCTGGTCCTTAACCCCAAGAACGAGGTCTCCCTGGATCTCGATTCTGCCCGCAAGGTCTCCAAGTTGATTGACAATCTGGACGATCTTGACGACGTTCAGGAAATCTACAGCAACTGGACCGCCCCTGACGACGTCCTGTCCCAACTGGACGAAGAGTGAATCAGTGATTGTTCTCGGCGTCGATCCGGGCCTTACCCGTTGCGGCGTCGGCGTTATAGAAGCCGGTGCATCGCGCCGGCTTTCCTTTATTCACGTCGATGTGGTCCGCTCCGACCCGGACCTGTCCCAGGACCTGCGTCTGCTGGCCATATACAACGGCCTGAGCGACAAGATCGACCGGTTCAGCCCCGATGTCGTTTCCATCGAGCGGGTCTTCGCGCAGTCCAACCGGAATACGGTTCTTGGAACAGCCCAGGCCGCAGGACTGGCCATGTTGGCAGCCGCTCAACGTGGCATCCCTGTAGCCCTCCATACGCCGACCGAGGCCAAGATGGCAGTGACGGGCAATGGGCAGGCCGAGAAGATACAGGTTGAGCGCATGGTTGCACGGATACTGAAGCTGGACAGGCTGCCGCAACCGGCTGATGCGGCCGATGCCCTGGCTCAGGCCATCTGTCACGCGCTCCGGCCAGCAGGAGCCCTACAGGGCGGGGAGCGGGAGGAACACTTGACACCCGCACAGCGTCAGTGGGCACGGGCAGCCGCGCGACAGGGCAATCATGGGGGAGTCCACAGAGGAATGTAAGCTGATTCGAACAGACGTTCGAATATCTGGGACAACAACCGTAGAGGTGATTAATTGCTGGCTATGCTGACAGGACGTGTGTCCGCCATCGAGGCGGGATGCGCCGTCATCGACGTATCCGGGGTGGGGTATGAGGTCCGTATGCCCCAATCCGACCTTGGGTCAATGAGATCGGAATCGACCGTTACGGTTTTCACCTCCTTGAACATCTCCCAGGATTCCGTGACTCTTTATGGGTTCCTCTCCCGTTCCTCCAAGACCCTCTTCATCCAGCTGCAGAAGGTGAGCGGCATCGGCCCACGTGTGGCTCTCTCCATCCTTTCGACCCTTACCCCGGACCAGCTGGCGCAGGCCGTGGCGGACGGCGATTCCACAGCCCTGTCTCGGTCACCGGGCCTGGGAAAGAAAGGTGCCCAGAAGATAATCCTGGAGCTCTCAGGAAAACTGGACATCAGCAGTATCGGAAGCACTCAACCCCGTAAGAACATCGATTCAGGCAGTCGACAGGTAGTCGAGGGTCTTGTCTCCCTTGGGTGGCAGCAGCACGATGCCGAGCAAGCCGTCAACAAGGTCTGCAAGGAGAACGATTTCCCGATGCCACTGAGCAAGCAGGATGTCCCCAAGGTCCTCAAGCAGGCCTTGACCCTCCTGGATAGGGGGCGCTGACGTGCCGATCTTGTCGAATGAGCCCTCAAACGAGGACGCCAACGAGGAATCCCTCCGCATGGTTTCGGCCAGACCCATTGAGGGGGAACCAGTCAGTGATGAGGAGCTGCGGCCGGATTCCCTATCGGGTTTCATTGGCCAACCCAGGCTTAAAGCCCAGCTCAAGCTCTTCCTTGAAGCCGCCGTCAAGCGGGACGTTGCCCCCGACCACATACTCCTTGCAGGTCCTCCCGGATTGGGCAAGACAACCCTGGCCATGATTGTGGCGCATGAGCTCGAGGTCCCGATTCGGGTGACATCGGGACCTGCTGTCCAACATGCGGGTGATCTCGCCTCCATTCTGAGTTCACTGGAGGCGGGCGAGGTCCTCTTCATCGACGAGATTCACCGTCTGCCCAGGGCTGCGGAGGAGCTCTTATACATAGCCATGGAGGACTTCCGTGTCGATGTCATGGTGGGCAAGGGTCCCGGCGCCTCGTCGATTCCCCTGACCCTGCCCAGGTTCACGGTCATCGGCGCCACCACCCGTGAAGGCATGTTGCCCTCCCCGCTTAGGGCCAGGTTCGGCTTCACGGCCCATTTGGACTTCTACCCCCATGGGGAATTGGAAAAACTGATCGAGCGTTCGGCTTCGGTCCTGGGCCTCTCCCTGGAGGACGATGCCGCCCGCCAGCTCTCCCTAAGGTCCCGGGGCACACCCCGAATCGCAAACAGATTGCTGAGAAGGGTCCGAGACTGGGCCATCGTCCACGATCTCCCCTCCGTTGGTCCGAATGACGTCAAGGAGGCCCTCGCGCTCTACCAGATTGATTCCGAGGGACTGGACAGGCTGGATATGGCAGTTCTCAAGGCCATTGTCAATAGCTTTGACGGGGGACCTGTCGGCCTGAACAATCTCGCTGCCATGGTGGGGGAGGAGTCCGAGACCGTGGAAACCGTCTGCGAACCCTATCTGGTCCGTGAGGGCTTCCTGGTACGAACCCCCAAGGGCCGCGTTGCCACTCCTAAAGCATGGGAACACTTGGGTAAAAAACCCGCCAAGGATGTCATGAAGCTGTTTTAGACTAAGTATTTCAGACAGTATGCATGGCCGACTGTTTATTCCGGCCACAATATGAGGAGTCGACAGGAATTATGGAATCCATGCTATTTATGATTGTCATCATCGCGCTGATGATTCTGATGATGTGGGTTAGTGGCCGCAAGAGCAAGCAGCAGCAAACCGCCATCCAGGACTTTCGCCAGTCTCTGAAGCCCGGCGACGAGGTGGCCACCAGCACCGGACTATTGGGGAAGATCGCTTCGGTGGACCAAGAGAAGGAGCAGGTGGTCATAGACTCCGAAGGCTCCCTGTCCCGTTGGCGCATCCAAGCCATCACCAAGCCGCCGATTGTCCCTGCATATGTGCATGACGACGAGGTCGATGAGGAGGGCAATCCCCTGCCAGAAGTTGAAAACGAGCAGGATGACTCCCCGTCTGATTCGTCAGAGCAGAGTTTCAAGGCAGACAAGGTCGACGACGAATCCAAGGATTCCACCGACAAGACCACATCTGCAGATTCCCGAGAGTAGGCTTCTGCTGAACCTATCCGAGCAGTGACAACTGCCATTACAGGGTTTGTCGATTAAAAAACGCCTCGTGTGACATCGAACAGGTATGATTACAGAGTCTTATCAGTTCAAAGGAGCGAGACAGAAAGAAGAACATGGCTCATTCTGGCGATATTGAAATCGGACAGCTCGAGGTTGTAGGCGAGAGCGACGCCAATTATCTCATCTCCTTGATTCGCACCATACCCGATTTCCCCAAGCAGGGGATTCTTTTCAGGGACTTCATCCCCGCGCTCTCTGACTCACGCGGCCTGGGCATCCTGCTCGATGCCATGGAGAAGACCCTTCCGGTTCCTGTCGATCAGTTCGATCTGGTTGCCGGACTGGAGGCCCGAGGATTCCTGATTGGGCCTCAGCTTGCCGCCAAGACGGGCAAGGGGTTCCTGGCCATCCGCAAGGAGGGGAAGCTCCCTCCTGAAACCCTGTCCCAGGAGTACTCACTTGAGTATGGCAATGCCAGAATCGAGATAGAGAAGTCCTGCATTCAGCCCGGTCAGCGTGTCCTCATAGTCGACGACCTCATTGCCACGGGTGGCTCCGCCCAGGCCGCCGCCCGCCTAATTGAGCAGGCTGGGGGTCAAGTGGCAGGGTTCAGCTTTGTCATGGAACTCAATGGCCTTAAAGGCCGCGAAGCTCTGGGGTCTTACCCGGCATCCAGCCTGCTCAATATGCCGGCCTGATCGCAAAGGAGGAGCAGACCCATGGATCTCTATGAGTACCAGGCCAGGCAGCTGCTTGAGGAGCACGGGATTCCCCAACCGCGTGCCGTCTATGCCTCCACAGTCGAAGAGGCCGGAGAGGCCGCGGATACCATCGGCTACCCCTGTATGGTCAAGGGACAGGCCACCATTGGCCATCGCGGTCAGGCCGGTGCCGTGAAGCGTGCGCACAATAGGGAAGAAGCCATGCAACTGGCCGAGCAGATTCTTCCCATGACCATTTCCGGTCATCCGGTCAGGGGAGTCCTGATCACCAAGGCTGAGAACATCCTGCATGAGTACTACGTGTCCATCTCCGTGGATCGCGCTTCAAGGGATTACGATGTCCTCGCCACTGCCAACGGTGGAACCGAGGTTGAGGCGGTCGCCCTACAACACCCGGAGTCGGTCAAGCGCCTGCACATCAGCCCCCTGGAGGTCTTCGACCGTCAGGCCGCAAAAGCCATGGCTGGTCGCATCGGTTTCTATCATGCCGATTTGGACCAGGCCGCCGACATCCTTCTTCATATGTGGGAGACCTTCCAGGAGTGTGATGCCACACTGGTGGAAATCAATCCTCTGGCCAAGGTCGGTGACCCGGACGATGAATCGACCAAGCACCTTGATGCCTTGGACGCCAAAATCTCTTTGGACGGAAATGCGGCCTTCCGCCATGATGGCTGGGCTCGTTTCTCCGACAGTGACCAGGATGATCCCTATGAGCGCAAGGCCAAGGAAAATGGCCTGCACTACGTACATCTCAACGGTCAGGTCGGAGTAATCGGAAACGGAGCCGGTCTTGTCATGAGCTCTCTGGACGCGGTCTCCGGAGCAGGTAAAGAGCAGGGAACCGCAATCAAGCCCGCCAACTTCCTCGACATCGGAGGTGGTGCCTCGGCCCAGGTCATGGAAACCAGCCTGGATGTGGTTCTGTCCGACCCCCAAGTGCGTTCCGTTATGGTCAATGTCTACGGTGGCATCACCTCGTGCGCCCAGGTCGCACAGGGGATCGTGCAGGCAGTTTCCCACCGGGACGACCCCAGGCCCATTGTGGTCCGCTTTGACGGCAACGCAGCCCAGGAAGGGCTGAGCATCATCGCAGAGAGCCACGATTCCCGCCTTACAGTGGCGGATACCATGGAGGAGGCCGCAGCCCAGGCTGTCCGCCTGGCCAAAGCCAGCACAGCTTCCGATTCCAAGGAGGGTGAGTGATGGCCCTGTTCATTGATGACGGAGCGCCGGTGATCGTCCAGGGGATGACCGGGCACCAAGGCATGGTCCACACCGCCAGGATGATTCAGGCAGGGACCAGGATCGTTGGAGGGGTCAACCCCCGCAAGGCCGGAACCAGCGTCGACTTCGCCGCGACTGACAGTACCACCGTCATACAGGTCCCGGTCTTCGCCGACTGTGCCCAAGCCGTCGCTGCCACACATGCCGCCGCCTCGGTCATCTTCGTGCCGCCCAGGTTCGCCAAGGATGCCATGGTTGAGGCCATCCTCGCGGGTATTCCCCTGATTGTCGTCATTACAGAAGGTATCCCCGTAGCGGATACGGCATACTGTGTGGCTCTGGCCCACGACAAGGGCTGCCGCATCGTAGGCCCCAACTGCCCTGGGTTGATGACCCTGCCGTCGCGGACAGACGCAAAAGGCACCAATCTGGGCATCATCCCCGACGGGATTGTGGGACGCGGGCCAATCGGTCTGGTCTCCAAGTCCGGCACTCTGACTTATCAGCTGATGGGAGAGCTGGCCTCCATCGGATTCACCGCCTGCCTGGGCATAGGCGGCGACCCCATCGTGGGCACGACGATCCTTGAAGCACTCCAGGCCTTCAACAGGGACGAGGAGACCAAGGCCTGCGTTCTGATTGGCGAAATCGGTGGCACGGCCGAGCAGGATGCCGCCCGTTGGGCCTCCACCCATATGACCAAGCCGATTATTGCCTATATCGCCGGATTCACGGCCCCGGAAGGTAAGCAGATGGGCCATGCAGGAGCAATCATATCCGGCGGCAAGGGAACTGCCGCAGACAAGCAAGAGGCGCTGGAATCCATCGGCATAAAGGTCGGCACTACACCCGGCCAGACCGCTGAACTGACCAGGACCGTACTCTCGGAGCATGGCATCATATGATCGCACGTCTCAGGACCTGGGGTAAGGGAGCCTTGGAGGCCCTCCTCGCCATGTCCATCTACGCTGTGACCCTAGGGGCGTGCATGGCCCTGATGCTGCTCATCATCTCGATAGAGGAGGGCGGTCCTTCCCTGTCGATTGCCACGGTCCCTCTTACCGAGACGCTGATTCTACTCACCCAGGGAGCGGGCTTCGCCGCAGGGTCCTTGACGTTGACCATCATGCCTCTTCTGCTGACCATCGGTCTGCTGTGGCTGATCAAAGCCCTGGTCTCCTGGCGCGGCCTATCTGTGGGCGGCTGCTGTCTGGGTACCCTGACATGGATGATCCTGAACCTGGTCATCCTCCAGGGCACGCAGACGATTCAGGTGGACACCACGCCAGTCATCATATTCAAGGCCGCCCTGGTCTTCCTATCCGGCTATGCCCTGGCCGTGGTGACGTCCAAGGAGTTTCATACCTGGTGGGAGAGCGTTGTTCAGGAGAGAATCCCCACCTGGTTGCGTCGTTCAGTTCGCTTGGGTCTATCGTGGGGTGCCGCACTGGTAGGTCTATTCCTCGCGGCTGGACTGATCGCCTTAATCTGTTGGGTTGTCTTATACCATGGCGCCGTTGCCAAGCTCTTCAACCTGGCTCGGATGGGACCAGCATCTTCCGTCGTCACCTCCATCGCCTCACTGGCCTGGTTGCCGACCCTGGTGATCTGGGCTTATTCCTGGCTTATGGGTGACGGGTTCTCCATAGGAGAACTGGCCTCCTTCACTCTTTGGTCAGGGCATGCCAAGAGCCTTCCTTCCGTACCGCTCTTTGGTCTCTTCCCCGACCCCGTTGCCGACCAGGGTGTAAGGACACTCCTCCTCAACATCCCACTATTGGCCGGGCTTGTTCTGGGTGTCCTATTGCTCCTGGGCTCACGGAACCACCGACTCTTCACTGCAGTTCGCGAGCACGGCGTACTCTCCTGGACCGTTATCAGTCATTTCCTCCAGTCCACCCTGTCCATGGTCCTGGCCTGGATGACCTGCCTGATCATCTCCTGGCTGGGCTTCCTCTTCTCCAATGGATCACTCGGCACGGAGCGCCTCGCATCAGTTGGTGTCTCGATACCCGCTTCCATGAAAATGATCGCAACCTCCCTGGGCATGGGTCTTATGACCAGCTGGGTTCTTGCCATCCTGTCCGGATCATTGCTGGTGTTGTGGAAGCAGGTCCAATCGCACATCCAGATGAATGGCGCCTTGGTCAACGGTATGGCGACTTGGGATGGCGATACCGAAGAACAGGACGAGGACAATGAACCAGCAACTGATGCCTCGTCAGAAGACCTCCCGGAAAATCGCAGTCAAAACAGCAAAAGGAAAACGAACGAAGGGCAATCCGATCACCGGGAAGGATCCGGCAACGCTTCCCGTCGCGTCACTTCCACCGGGAAAAAGCCCAATCACCCTCGAACCGCGAGCAGTACCCGAAGCGCAAGGTCCAGCAGTCAGGAAAACCAATAACCAACCTATCGAAGGAGAGCCATGGCTGACACCACCAGAAGAATCGCCAGGGCATTGGTATCGGTCTATGAAAAAGAGGGACTAGAGGAGCTGGCAAGGGCCTTTGTCCAAGCCGGCACCCAGGTCGTTTCCACAGGCAGCACGGCTACAGCACTGGAAGCGATGGGGGTTCAGGTTACTCCGGTCGAAAAGGTGACAGGATTCCCGGAGAGCCTCGATGGGCGCGTCAAAACACTTGATCCCCACATCCACGCAGGCATCCTGGCGGATATGACCAACCCCAATCATGCCCGCCAACTCAAGGATTTGAAGATTCAGCCTTTTGACCTGGTCGTAGTCAACCTTTACCCCTTCGCTCAAACTGTCCTTTCGGGTGCAGACCCTGCCTCCTGCCTGGAGAAGATCGACATCGGCGGCCCTGCCATGGTCCGCGCAGCTGCCAAGAACAATGCCAGTGTTGCCATCATCACCGACTCCGCGGATTACTCCTTGGCTGCGGACCGCGTAAGTTCCGGCACCGGCTTTGACCTCGCTGAGCGCCAGGCACTCGCTGCAAAGGCCTTCGCCATGACGGCAGCCTACGACGCCGCAATCGCAGAGTGGACCGCGGAACACTGGACCTGTACTGCAGAAGACAGTTCAAGCCAGACCGTTGCATCCGGTAATCTGACCAGGACCTGGAATCTCTCACATGAGCTCCGGTACGGAGAGAACCCCCACCAGCATGCCGCCTTATACCTTGATCCGCTGGATCGAACAGGATTTGCCTCCGCAAACCAACTGGGTGGAGCCAAGGCCATGAGTTATAACAACTACGTGGATGCGGATTCGGCTTGGCGTACGGTCTGGGACTTCGCCGACCGTCCTGCCGTGGCCGTGGTAAAGCACTCCAATCCCTGTGGTCTGGCCATCGGCGAGACTATCGCTCAAGCCCACCTCAAGGCCCATGCCTGCGACCCCATGAGCGCCTACGGCGGAGTCATCGCCGCCAATCGCCCAGTCACCCTTGCCATGGCAAAACAGGTCAAACCAATCTTCACCGAGGTCATCGTGGCCCCGGATTACGAGGACGAGGCCCTTGACCTCCTCAAAACCAAGAAGAACCTGCGTATCCTCAAGGTAGAGCGTCCGCCCCGACATCTGCCATTCCTGCGTCCCATCGACGGAGGGGTCCTGGTGCAGTCCGAAGATCTGATTGACGCCCCGGGTGACAACCCGGACAGTTGGCGACTGGTTTCCGGCCCGGAACCCGACGACCGGACCATGAACGACCTGATGTTCGCCTGGCGCGCCATTCGCTCAGTCAAGTCCAATGCCATCCTTCTGGCCCATGATGGTGCAACCGTGGGCATCGGTATGGGCCAGGTCAACCGAGTCGATTCCAGTCATCTGGCTGTAGAGAGGGCCAACACCCTGGCCGAGGGCCTTAACCGTGCCAAGGGCTCCGTTGCGGCTTCCGACGCATTCTTCCCCTTCGCCGACGGTCTGGAATACCTGGCCAAGGCCGGAGTGGTGGCTGCAGTCCACCCGGGTGGATCCATCAGGGACGAAGAGGTCATCGAGGCTGCCAAAAAAGCCGGCATGACCATGTACCTTACCGGAACCAGACACTTCTTCCACTGAAGCGCATCAAAGCGGGGGAGGGCAGGCGTCCCTTCCCCCCGCTTGTTATACCCCGACATACACCCTCCCGATGAGGCTACGGTGATAGGATAAGTGGACTGTCAGCGAGGAAGCTGCTGGATGCCTATGACTCAAAGGAGACCAAGGTGACATATCAGACCGTAAACCCGTATACGAATGAGCTCATCAAGACCTATCCCGATGCCACTGATGCGGACCTGGAGGATGCCCTGGCGACC
Organism: Bifidobacterium sp. M0307; assembly: GCF_016100445.1. Classification (NCBI taxonomy): domain Bacteria; kingdom Bacillati; phylum Actinomycetota; class Actinomycetes; order Bifidobacteriales; family Bifidobacteriaceae; genus Bifidobacterium; species Bifidobacterium sp. M0307. The sequence goes on along the minus strand of NZ_JACFSL010000001.1, from coordinate 666,823 downwards.
GGGCATGCCCTCTACAAGCGCTGGAGGAGAGAGGATGGTGCCTCGGAACGTGCCGGGCAGCTCCGCCGGGTAGCGGATATCTTCCGTCAGGAAAAGGATGCCCTTGCCGCAAATCTGACCAAGGACATGGGGAAGCTGATTACCGAAGCTCGGGCAGAGGTTGAGCTCTGTGCAAACATCGCCCAGTACTTCGCCGACAAGGCCGAAGACCTGCTCAAACCGACTCCTTTGGACAACCCCGCAGGCAAGGCCTATTACGTCAAACAGGCCACCGGCGTATTGGTCATGGTCGAGCCTTGGAACTTCCCCTACTACCAGATCATGCGGGTCTTTGCCCCCAACTTCATCCTGGGCAACCCGATGATCCTCAAGCACGCCTCCAATGTACCCGCCTCGGCAAGGGCCTTCGAGGACGCTGTTCTGCGCGCCGGTGCACCCGAGGGCAGCCTGACCAACCTCTTCATCAACTATGATCAGGTCGACAAGGCCATCGCGGACAAGCGGGTGGCAGGTGTGGCATTGACTGGTTCGGAGCGCGGCGGGGCCTCAGTGGCCAAGTCGGCCGGGATGCACCTGAAGAAGTCCTCCATGGAGCTGGGCGGCAATGACGCCTTCATCATTTTGGATGATGCCGATTGGAACCTCCTCAGGAAGGTGGCGCCGGGTGCCAGACTGATGAATGCAGGCCAGGTATGCTGCGCCTCCAAGCGCTTCATCGTCATGGCCGACAAGTACGACGATTTTGTCTCCATGATGGTGGAGTCCTTCTCCAAACTGGTGATGGGTGATCCAAGCAACCCTGAGACCACCATGGCCCCCATGTGCACGACCCATGCTCGCGATGGCCTCCAGAAGCAGCTGAATCAGGCCGTCGCAGCCGGCGCCAAGGTCGCGTACGGAAACAAACCTGTCGATTCCCCCGGGGCTTTCCTGATGCCTACCATCCTTACGGACATCACCAAGGACAATCCGGCATACGACCAGGAGATGTTCGGACCTGTGGCGACCATCTACAAGGTCAATTCCGAAGACGAGGCCATCGAACTGGCCAACGACTCCAGCTACGGCCTGGGTGGAACGGTCTTCTCGCAGGACATCGAGCACGCCGATGAGCTGGCCCGTCGGATCGAGACCGGGATGACCTTCATCAACGGCGGCTGGGTGACCGTGCCGGAACTGCCCTTTGGCGGGATCAAGAACTCCGGCTATGGAAGAGAGCTCTACAGTCTGGGCTTTGACACCTTCGCCAACGAGCATCTCATTTTTGACCACGACCACTGATTGAACAACTGATCCAGCGTTATAAGAGAGGTGTCAACGTCCTTCGCGGGGCGTTGACACCTTTTGTTGATTCGCTCGGTCCGGGAATCTTCTATGCGAAGAACCGGGATCGCACCAAGAACCGTCCTTCAATACGCTCAGGCGGCCAGGTGAATCGTAACCGGGGGCCATTCCTTGTTCCATTCTTCCTGAACTTGCCGCGTAGGGGAGGGGTACCCTGTTGGCACAGGTTGGTAGACTGCGGAGAAGAAAAAGCGATATCACAGGAAGGCCAATGATGAAATCGGCGGCGCAGCATGCAGACTCCGGGGCTCTGACCTCTTCCGTACAAGGTCGCGAGCAGGCGAATGAAGTTGAGAGAACGCCGAACCGGGAGTCGCATGGACATCCTTTCGTTTCGGAGTCGCATGAGGGGCATCCCATCTTCGAGGGGGTCATCTTCCTTGTTGTCATCGCATCGGCACTGGTAGCCATATCCGGAAATACGATGGCCGCGACGGTCATTGTGTCCGTCGCGGCCATCGTATCAGGAGTACTCCGCCTGATACTCAGGAAGAAAAGCCCCTGGAAGGTCAGGTCGGTCGCTTTCGACTCCTTCATCGGCATCTGCCTGGGAGTCGGGCTCCTTCTGACCTATCTGAGTATCCAGCTCCTGCTTTAGTCTTCCGAGTCTGAGGAAGCCTTGGCCTGCTGGTCCTCTTTCAGACGATTCAGGTAGGAATCCACCTCGGAGGAGTGCAGATGTACCGTCGCCCCAGCGGCTGTCACTTCTGATGCGTCCTTTTCTTCCTCTGCAACGGACTTCGGGTCAGACGCCACACTGGTGTCATCGTTGCCCTTATCCTGCGACTCGTCAGAAGGATCCATTTCCTCGTTCTCGGCTACAGAAACCTCGGCGATCCGAGCGCGGTTGCGCAGACCGTCGGTGACGATGCCCGACAGGATGACAATCAATGCCACCAGGGAGGCCGCCAGAAGCGGGCAGATCCAGAAGAGCCAGAGCTGGGACAGCGGAGAAACAGCCATATCCTTGGACTGGGCAAAGACGGCGATGCCAGTGGAGCGAGCGGGGTTCAGACCGGCATTGGTGATCGGGTAGGTGATGAGGGTGCCGGCACCGTAGGCAAGGCCGGTATAGAGGGCATGGTTCTTATGCGGCCGCCCGTCCTTGCGGAGCGTGGCTACCGCTGTACCGACGACAAGCAAACCGCCGACCAGCTCGACGATGATGGCGAGGCCCGTGCCGAAGGAGATGTGGTGCTGGGCAAGCGTGGCTGCGGTGGGGGAGCCTGATCCAAAGCCGTTCACAGTAAACATGAGCCAGGTCTTGGCGGGGAAGGTCTCGTTGGACGGAACGAAACCGATCAGGACCGCTGCCGCACAGACGGCACCCACCAGTTGGGAAACGATGTAAAGGATGCCGTCAATCACCGAAATCTGCGAGGTGAACATGGCAGCCACTGTTACGGCGGGGTTGAAGTGCCCACCTGAGATTGACCCCAGCATGGCGGTGACCACGATGTAGATCACAGCGGTGCCGATGACGGGAAGGGTCACCGTGGGAACGTCCAGGAGAATCTGGCTGAACGTGAAGGTCAGGTAGAGTGCCAGGCAAATCAGGAGAGTGCCGGCAAACTCCGCTCCAACCCTGATCCATCTGATGTCCCTGGCATGGAAACCGACCTTGCCGGACGGCTTGTCGGCGGTTCCCTTGGTTTCGTTGGTCTCCTCTGCCGTGTTGTTCTGCCCGAGCTGCTGGGCAAGCGGTTCTACGGTTGGATCCACGTTCATTTCCCCTACCTTTTATCAGACTAGTCACTTGTGGCGTGAGCAATACTACTCGAAAGACATCACAACCATCCGTTATACTATATCGAGGTCTTACCGGTCCTCTTGCCTGGTCTGGCCACCAGCCCTGTTCGGGGCTTTCCTATGCAAGTCACATGTCTTTTCAGACAGGCCACGTTGGGAGAACGATGCCACATCCATATTCACAAGCCATCCGCGCACGTCAGAACGACGAGGAGGGGATTCGCCTCCAGAAGATTCTGGCCCAGGCCGGATTCGGATCCCGCCGCAAGTGCGAGGAGATCATCACCCAAGGCAGGGTCGAAGTCGACGGTGAACTGGTCACCGAACTGGGCAGCCGGGTCGATCCTCAACACCAGCAAGTCCGCGTTGATGGATCCCGTATCCATCTGAACGACAAACACGTCACCCTGGCCCTGAACAAGCCTCGGAGGGTCCTTTCCACCATGGACGACCCCAAGGGCCGCTTCACCCTCCGCGACATCATCGGCGACAGGTACGAGCGGGTCTTCCACATGGGCCGGTTGGACTACGATTCCGAGGGGCTGATCCTCATGACCGACGACGGGGAGCTGGCTCAGCATGTCATGCACCCCAAGTATGAGGTCCAAAAGACCTATATGGTCACCCTGAAAGGCCACATCGGCGGGAACGTCTGCCGCCGCCTGGTCAGCCAGGGGGTTGAGCTGGACGACGGCCTGATTCGCCTCGACCACTGCGCCATCGTCGACCACAACAGGGAGCACACCATGGTCAAGGTCGTGCTCCACTCCGGCAAGAACCGGATCGTCAGGCGCATCTTCGGAGCCATCGGTTTTCCCGTCATCCGCCTGGTGCGCACCCAGATTGGCCCCATCAAACTCGGAGAGGTCAGGCCTGGGTCCTATCGCGTCCTGTCACCGGCCGAAATCAAGTCCCTCGACAAGGAGGTGGGTCTGTGATCACCGTAGCCATCGACGGACCTGCCGGAGTCGGCAAGTCATCCACCTCCCGTGCCCTGGCCAAGCACTTCGGCCTGGCATACCTGGACACCGGAGCCATGTACCGGGCCAGCGCCCTCTGGTGCATCAGGCAGGGGATGGACCTTGATACCGACAGACCGGACCAGGAAGCCATAACCGAAGCCGTAGCAGCCTCCATCACGGATGGGCACCTGGAAATGGGATTGGACCCCGACGACCCCAAGGTCAGCCTGGACGGTGAGGATGTCGGTCGTGAGATTCGTTCCAGTCAGGTATCGTCGCACGTCTCGACGGTTTCCTCAATTCCCTCCGTCCGACGGGTGCTGATTGCCGCCCAACAGGCCATCATCGCCGAACAGGGCCAGGAAGAGTCCATAGCCCAGGGCCGCGGCATCGTGGCCGAGGGACGTGACATCACCACAGTGGTGGCACCCGATGCCCAGGTCCGCGTCCTCCTTACGGCTCGCGAAGAGGTCCGTGAGGCCCGCAGATCCGGACAGACCGCATCCGGGGCCGGCACCGACTCCGACAATGTTGCTGCAAGGGATGCCAAGGATTCCAAGGTCACCTCATTCACCGACGCCGCTCCAGGAGTCACCACGGTCGACAACTCCGACATGACCTTTGAGCAGACATTGGATACTCTGATCGATCTCGTTTCCGGTGTCATGGAGGAGGATTCCTTCGACCAGTACGCCCAGGCCCTTGACGAGTATGAGCTGAGCGAGGAGGATCGCGCCCTCCTGGCTGGGTCGGGCGATACGAAGTCCGATGAGGACGCTCCCAGACCGGTCGGTGTCCTGGCCGTCGTAGGAAGGCCCAACGTCGGCAAGTCCACCCTGGTCAACAGGATTCTCGGTCGTCGTGCCGCCGTTGTGGAGGACACCCCGGGTGTCACCCGCGACAGGGTCAGCTACGAGGCGGAGTGGGCCGGGACCGACTTCAAACTGGTCGATACCGGTGGGTGGGAATCCGATGTGGAGGGTATCGAATCCGCCATCGCCTCACAGGCTCAGGTCGCAGTGGGACTTGCCGATGCCGTCATATTGGTAGTGGATGGTCAGGTGGGTTTGACGGCCAGTGACGAACGCATCGTTAAGATGCTTCGAGCATCCGGTAAGCCTGTGGTTCTGGCCGTCAACAAGCTGGATGACAGGATGGCGGACTATACAGCCTCCGAATTCTGGAAACTGGGATTGGGTGAACCCTATGCCATCTCAGCCATGCACGGCAGAGGGGTCGGCGACCTCCTTGATGCCGCCCTTGACCAGCTGAAGAAGGCCGACAAGACTTCAGGCTTCCTTACGCCTGAGGGACTGCGTCGGGTCGCTCTTGTGGGCAGGCCCAACGTAGGCAAGTCATCCCTCCTCAACCAGCTGGCGCACGAAGAACGGGCAGTGGTTCACGACCTTGCCGGCACCACCAGGGACCCTGTCGACGAGGTGGTCAGTGTGGACGGTGAGGATTGGCTCTTCATCGACACCGCCGGCATCAAGCGTCGCCTCCACAAGATCTCAGGTGCCGAGTACTACTCCAGCCTGCGTACCCAGGCGGCCATCGAGCGGTCCGAATTGGCCCTCATCCTTTTCGATACCTCGCAGCCCATCGCCGACCAGGATCTGAAGGTCATGAGCCAGGCCGTGGATGCAGGCAGGGCCATTGTGCTTGTCTTCAACAAGTGGGATCTCCTGGACGACTTCGGGCGTCAGCGATTGGAGCGACTCTGGGAGACCGAGTTCGATCGTGTCACCTGGGCCGAGCGGGTCAACCTGTCGGCAAAGACAGGTTGGCACACCAACCGTCTGGCCCGGGCCATGCGCACCGCCTTGGAATCATGGGACCAACGGATTCCCACAGGCAAACTCAACTCCTTCCTAGGCAAGGTTCAGGCCGCCCATCCCCACCCCTTGAGGGGTGGGAAGCAGCCAAGGATTCTCTTCGCCACCCAGGCCTCAACCAGACCGCCGCGGTTCGTTATCTTCGCTACAGGATTCCTGGAGCACGGATACCGCCGCTACCTGGAGCGTTGTCTACGTGAGGAGTTCGGTTTCGAAGGGTCGCCAATCCAGATATCGGTTCATATCCGCGAGAAGAAGCGGAAGTAAGCCCCTATCTAGAACGAACGTAAAGACGGGGTCCCCGGTCCGGCCTGTGGGTCGGCAGGGGACCCTTTCCGTGTTTTCGCGGTAGACCCCATTTGCGCCTATCCAAGCCTGTCACCTTCACCCTCTCGCAGTCGCGGTACAGGGCCTGCAACGAACTGTTGCTGATGCTGACAGCCTTGATGAGTACTGATAAAATAGTCTAAAGCCGGCCTAGTGCCGAGCAGAGTAATTCAAAGGACCGATAATGCCGATACAGGACCTACTTCCCGAACTGCGCAAAGCAGCAAACATGACCCAGGCCGATTTGGCCGCCAGACTCTATGTCACCCGACAGGCGGTCTCACGATGGGAAACAGGGGAGACCACACCCAGTATCGATATGGTTAAGTTGATTTCTTCGGTACTTGATGTACCGGTGTTGAAACTCCTGGAGATTCCGGATGAGCCCGTCTGCCAGTCCTGCGGTACGGCCTTCTCCGCACCAGGCACAGAGCACGGCAAGGACAGTGACGGGAAACCGGACTCTGATTACTGCCAGTGGTGCTATAACTGCGGATCCTTCACCCAGGAGTGCATGTACGAACTTATCGAGTCGACCGCTCCTTTCTTTGCCGAAGCAACCGGCGTAAGCGTTGAAGTGGCCATTTCCTATCTTGGCGCCTTCATTCCCAGTCTGAAGCGCTGGCATCAGCAGCAACAGCACCATGAGAATCATCAAGAATCAAACTCTCAAAAAGACTGCAAGGACTGCTGAGGTCCGAACAGAAGACACCATCGGATTTCAATCCACTGTTAAGGAGATATACGAACCATGCCAAGGCCCCGGACCAAGGACGAGCTGGTTACAGCAAGCACCACGAACTTCGACAAGCTCATGTCTCTTTTGGACTCGATGAACGGCGAAGAGCTCAATGGTGAATTCCACTTTGATGTGACCAAGGAGAAGGAAGCCCATTGGAAGCGTGACCGTACCATCAAGGACGTGCTGATTCATCTGTACGAGTGGCAGGTCCTGCTCCTGGACTGGGTCGAGAGCAACCAGAAGGGCATCAGCAAGGAGTTCCTGCCCGATGGCTACAACTGGCGCAATTACGGCGAGATGAATCAGGAGTTCTGGAAGAAACACCAGGACACCACCTACTCCCAGGCACTTGATCTGCTTAAGGGTACCCACCGTCGGGTCATGGATCTGATGAACTCCTTCAGCAACGAGGAGCTCTTCACCTCTGGATACTTCCCCTGGACCGGCAACTACCCCCTCGGCACTGCCTTCGTCTCCAATGTCTCAAGCCACTATGAGTGGGCCCTGAAGAAGATCAGGAAGTATGCTCGGTCTCTGAAATAGGATCGAATCGCAGACAGCGAAGGGCCGAGACTGCAAGGTCTCGGCCCTTTTCCATGCTGAAATTGAATCTCAAACAGCGTCTCCTGCGACCTCGGTTTCGACTGAGCAAACTGTCATTCCTTGATAATCAACAGTGCAGTGGTAAACTGAAGTCGGTTATAGACACCGTCATCAAGCAATTGTCAGAACAGCGAATCGTAGACGATTCTGGCGGAGTGACGCATCCGTATTTGTCTTTAATCGGATAGTTCTCTTCGTTTCATTTGAAGACGGTAAGCGTGTTGTCTTATTTGCGTTTCCATAAATGAAGGGCTGGAGGGGAAACTATGATTTTGATGAATAACAACAATCCAAGGGAAGAAATCGCTAAGATATTTGCCAACTGCGAAGACCCGATGGACACAGCGGTGAAATGGGCCCAGAACATCGCCGCGTCTAAGGAGATGAATCCAAACAAGGACAAGATTGTGTTTATCCGTGAACTCAGGCGAGAGGAGCCGCGGCTGGAACTGAAAATAGCTACGTACCTTGCCCAGATGACAGCGAGAGTTTCCTGAACCAGGTAACTCATTCTCTCGTCCGTGTGTCCGTCGGCTTGTAATCGCTCAGAGTGCATCAATTCGGCGAACCTCCGAGAACCATCATGAGCTCTCACTGCGATTTCGATGACGTTCTTTATCCGATTCGGCGCTAAAGAGCTAAGTCGCCGGCATGCCTTGAAAGCGATAGGCAAATCTGAGAGGACTTTGCGTCTCCAATTGAAGCCATATCAGCATGCCAATATAAGGGTTACAGGAAGGTTGCCTCAAGCAGCTCACTTTAGTGCTCGATCACACTGCCGAGCCTCAGTGAGAGTCCGTACTCTTCAGCCATTTGCATTACTTGACTGTCGGTCATCTTATCGGCGTTCTGTGTTTTGGCCAGGTTGTCCTTTTCGAAGGTAGCTATATCCGCTTGGTGAATCCTCGCCATACCTGCTTTCCTGTTGATCTTCTCCAAGAACACCTCCTGAACCCCAACTTCTCTCAGTTCATGCAGAAGGCGGGACATACGGTCCTCTTCGTAGAACATATACGGGAAAAGAGGGCCTATAAAAGCGTATGTTCGAATACCTGAATCGGCCAGTTGCGCAAGGGCCTTTAATCGCTTCCTTATGGGATACCCTCTGGGCTCAATCATGCTGATCGGTTCATCTTCTTCGATGTAGTGCACGGTCATTCCGACCTCGCAGTTAGGGAGTTGACTCAGAATATCCCTGTCACGGACAACAATAGGCGAGCGCGTCAGAACTTCGATGCTGCCGTCGATTTCCGCAGAGGTGAACTCCTGTAAAATTGATCTGGTCAGCTGATAGCGGTTTTCACATGGCTGGTAAGGATCCGTTACAGAAGACAAGAGGATTCTTTTCCCGAAGTATTTGTCTTTTCTTCTACCACTCAGCTCTTTCTTAATCAGTTCCGGAGCGTTTACCTTCGCATACACAAAATTGCCCCACGATGATTCTACGATGCCGGCAAAACGTGCCATAAAGCTTGCATAACAGTATTTGCATCCGAAAGAGCACCCGAGGTAGGGATTAATGACATAATCCGCATCAGGAAGATTGCTGGGCGTAATGATGGATTTGACAGCCACTTCGTTGACTTCCACTTTCATTTTTAGCCCCGTCTGCTTATATCGACATAGATATTGCTTCTCAAAAGAACTCCAGAGAATAACGCTAACTCTAAAACGTAACGAGAATCAAAGTGCACTGGACTCGTTGCTGATGAGACAGATCATTCCCAGCTTCTCCGAGCCGCACTAGCCGAGTAGGTATACACAAACAACGAAGGCCTTGGTTAGCATATAAAGCGAGACAAGAGGGGCAAACGGCCTAACAGCTCGCAGTTCGCCCTTTTCACGTACTAGCTATCTCGAATGTAGTTAGTCTTTTCTGCTTCCTCGCCAGTGTCTGATCATCATGAAGACAATCATTATCACCCAAGCTGCCGGGTATGTGCACAAGCCCCAGAACCGAGAATCTGTAACGAACGATATAACATGAGCCAGGATTAGTGCCAGTCCAAAAAAACTGACTGCAATGACTAGTGGTTTATCCGACATCATGATGTGCAACAAATAACCACATCGGATGGTTTCCGCGTCGAAGAGGTAAGTCTCATGGCGGTTCCTTTGCCGTCGTACATAATGCACAGGGTATGCATAAGAACAAAATACGCGACAATCAGCATTCACCTAAAACAAGTCCGCATACTGGATATACGTATACGCGTTAGGGGAGCGGGCTTTTTCACAGCCAATTCCCACGTCCTGTAGACGATTCATGACGTCGACCGAGTTCTGGTCATTGCGTCTTAGCCATTCAAATTCGGTAAATACACACTGTCTCGGAAGAAATACCGGCATATATGTCCACCTGGGGGGACATATACGCTTTTCGCGTTGCCCGCACTGCCGAAAGTAGCTTCCATAGAGTTAGAAACCACTTAATTACGGAGGCAGCAATGAACGGATATCAAGACATTCAACCTCAGGCGGCTGTTGTGACGAAAGACCTGGTCAAATCCTATGGCACCTTCAAGGCTGTGAACGGACTGAACCTGCAGGTACCCACCGGTGGTGTCTATGGACTGCTGGGGCCTAACGGTGCAGGAAAGTCCACAACTATGAAACTCCTGCTCGGTTTAACGGATGCAACTTCAGGTAGGATGTGGATGCTCGGACAGGAGGTGGAACGTCACAGCCATATCCAACCAGGTCGTGTGGGATCCATGATCGAAGGCCCCAGTTTTTACCCGAACTTGTCTGGTCTGGACAACTGCCGAATGGTGGCTGATTATTTGGGTCTGCCTTCCAGCTCGTCCACTGCTGTGTTGGCTAAGGTGGGGCTAAGAGGACATGAGGACAAGAAGGCCAAAGACTACTCCCTGGGGATGAAGCAGCGTTTGGGCATCGCCATGGCGCTCATATCCCATCCTGAGCTACTGCTTCTGGACGAGCCAACCAACGGTTTGGATGCCGAGGCGGTAGTCGAGGTCCGCCAGATGATCATGGATCTTGCAGCTAGCGAAGGTGTTACGGTCATCCTCAGCAGCCACATTCTCTCCGAAATCGAGAAGATGGCACCAATGGTCGGCATCATCGCGGCCGGACGACTGCTCTACCAGGGCTCCTTGGAAGATCTGCGCGACGAGGGGCACATAGACCTGCGCGTTTCCGACCCTCAACTGGCGGCAGGCACGCTTGAGCACGACGGCATCGATTATGGGTACATTCAGGAAAGCAGGACCTTGCGAATCCCGGAGTCCGATGATCGGCTAGTCGGTAGTCTAGTCGCCCAGCTGGTCTCCCAAGGACTGCAGGTCTATCGTGTGGCCTCCGAACGCAAGAGCCTTGAGGACGCTTTCTTGGAATTGGTGGAAAGTACCCAGGCCCATGTACCACAGATCGGACTCCAGCAGGGGGCATCGCGATGAGTATCGTCACAACAAGCATCCCGAAATCCGTGGAGCCCAGGAAACATGACGGAGCCGGAACCACACGCTCCAGCAGTCCGTTGATGCTCATCTCCATGGAGATGCGCAAGACGAAGGGCTCATCCTTCTGGTGGATGATCATAGGTATGGTTACCCTGGTTTCCTTATGGTCAGGATTCGCCCTTATGAAACGGGCCGGTGGCAATCCAGCGACGCGAACCTTGACCTTGACACAAGGCGACATCTACCAGACCATCAGTCTGCTAGCCCCAATCCTTGCCGCCCTCCTTACCAGCCGACTGGCCATCATGGAAACCAGCGAGCGCATGGACCTTAAATGGCAGTCCTTAGGGCAGGGGGAGACCGGGAGATTCTTCGCCAAGCTAGCGGTGGCAGGAATAGCCTTATCCCAAATATTTATAGTCCCCTTGACATGGACACCTCTGGCGGCCTTGGCTATGGGCTTCAAATCTGATGGTGACCTGTCTTCTCTGATACTTGCATCAGACCTCATTGCTTTTCTGTCATCCTTTGCCGTAGCCGCCATCCAGCTGATGCTTTCCATGACCATAAACAAGCAGGCAATCGGCCTGGGTGTAAGTGTGATCGCCGGTTTAGTGGGTTCAGGTCTGGGACCGATGAACGTAGCCCGACTGGGCTGGTTCTTCCCAGCCGGCATCAGCTCGGCCGCCAGTCCTTTCCTGACCACAGCCACACCGGACGGTTACGCCAGAATGGCGCTCGCCACCAATCCCTGGATCTTGGTACTCACCAGTCTGATTGCTTGCATCAGCTGGACCAGCATTTCAGCATTCGTCATCACAGTAGGGGAGTCACACCGATGAGCAAGCAGGCACTCAGTCCTATCAGAATCAGCAGCCAAATGGGCAAGATCCGCAAACGACCCTCCATTATGGCGGCCTTCCATTGGGAGCTGCATAAGGCTGGCAACCTGTGGTACTGGCTTGCCACCGTATTATTCGATGCCATCGGCATGTTCAACGGTTGGGACCAATACATCAGCTACCGTCGAGATTTCCAATTACAAGGGGTGACTTGGACTGCTGTCTGGGGACAGGCCATCCTCCTGCCCAGCATGGTCTTTATGCCAATCTTGGTTGCTGCTTTTGCTGCCCAAATCGAAGCCAACGAACATAGGGGGCGCAACTGGCAGCGATTAAACGCATCAGGAACAGCCGATACAGCCATAGCGGGCAAGATGCTCCACGGATTATTCGCGTCGTTCCTGACCGTCCTAATCTTCGAGCTGGAGTTCATCGCTGTAGGTATGAATGAGGGCTTCAACTTACTTCAGATTGGCCCCTACCTTCTGCGGGCCATCCCCATGATCATGTCCGTCTGGGCCATCATGACCCTGACGCAGGCCATCGCCGCCAGAGCCGAGTCATTCGCCTCTACCATGTCCATCATGCTCCTACTCACCTTGGCCGGTTGTGCCCTCTCGGTCATAGCCCCTACTTTGGCCATGCCCTACCCGCTGGCCCTGATAACAACCGCATCAGCAGCTAGAGACCTAGGCAACATCACATCGGTCACCTCCATCATCGCATCAACCGTGGTAGCTGCCCTCTGGGTTCTTATTGGGGCACTTATTTTCCGCCGGCTGACCAGGAAAGCCATTTGACCAGTAGAACTTGAAAATTGTAGGAAAAGACATACTCCATGACCATCACCGCTGACAAGGCATGTACCCCTGTACTTCATTTCACCCGCTGCCTGATCATGTTCATTACGGCGTTACTGGCACTATCCACTCTTTCAGGATGCTCAACCGGTCTAGGGGTTAGCAGACAGAACGATTTGATAGGAACACGATCAGACGCTACTAATTCGTACTCAGGCAAGTACACAGCCCCTATCATGGATTCACCGGCACGGAGACCCTCTTCGGGGGAACCGGCAAACACGCGACCATTCACGTCACCGGCAGCCTCACTCTTATCTCACAAGAGGAGTAATTAGTTCATGAACAAGAAGATCCGTTCAGTACGAACATGCACCACACCTCACACTCATTGCAACAACGATTCCACCTGGCGACTTCTTCCTTTTCGCCAGGTGACAGCATAGTGAATAATGATATTGAGGAGGGGACCGGAACGATGAAGTCGAACAGGAAGCTGACTGATTGGTTCGAGTACTGGAACCAGCCAACTACAACTTACGTAATGGTCTTCTTGTGCGCCTTGTACGAAACAATGATGCTCACGCGACTGATCCTAGCTCCCGACAGCGCCAACCGAACTCTGCGGCGGTCTCTGGACAATACCGAATGGGGACTGCCTCTATTTGTTGCTATCATCACCCTGTCCCTGGTTTTGCTCTGCTTACGCCGTCGACGACCTACAGCAACTCTGCTAGCCTCTACCATCCTCATGCTCTTGACCGCAGTAATCTACGGTTCTGCATATACCTACCTGCTGCTGGTATGGTTTATCGACCTTTACGCCTGCACAGTTGAGACCAAGAACCCCAAAAACCTCATCGCCTGCTTGATTCCAACCGTTCTTTTGGGATTAGCGACCACAATCCTGGCGACCTTGTGGCGTCAGGATGCCGACCTCATCGGTCTGCTCTACCCTACAACCATGTACTTCGCCTTATGCGTAGGCTTAGGACTGGTATCCAGGACACAGCGAGAACGACACCGGTCCGAACAAGCACTTTCGAATGAGCGAAAACGGAGCCAACACCTGACACAAGAACGCGACCAGGCAGTCAACCAATCCCGAATTGCAGCAGAGCTCCATGACAGTGTAGGGCATGATCTGACCGCCATCATCGCCCTGTCTGAGGGCCTGGGCCAAATCACCGGAAAACCAGATGTCGACGACGCTATCACCATGATTAACCAATTGGCACGTCAGGGACTGACCGATACCAGGACAGCGGTGAAAGCACTCCAGCCTCCAACCGATACAGACGGACTTCAACTCGCGCCGGTAGGGCAGAAACAGGCATACCACTGGGATGATATCAACCCGATTATCAATCACGCACGGCAAATCGGAATGACCGTCGCACTCACCGAAACCGGACGCAGACCGCAGGACCCTGGACAAGCTAATCTGAGCTTCATCGTAACCAGAGAGGCCATCACCAACGTACTCCGACACGGGTGTCACGCCGATCGTATCGTAATCTCCTGGGACCATGACAGCCACGACGGCATAACCATCTCAGTCAGAGACAATGGTGAACCAGTTCAGGAAACATCCAGCATCGGAACCGGACTGAACAGACTCCAAGAAGCTCTTCGAGGATACGGTGGTTTTCTGAAATCAGGGCAGACATCCAACGGATGGCTCCTACAAGCCCGTATCCCTTCACTCAAAGAACCCGCAGACAGCGAGGAATAACATGATCCGTGTCATGATCGTAGATGACCAACGTCCCGCCAGAATGGGATTTGCGCTCATGGTGGCCAAAGATCGTGAATTGCAGGTAATAGGTCAGGCATCGAACGGCAAAGAAGCCCTTGACTTCCTGGAATCCGCCGAGAAGCAACAACAACTTCTTCCCGACGTAATTCTGATGGACGTGCGAATGCCGATTATGGACGGTCTTGACGCTACCAGCCTCATCAAGGAACGATACCCCTCCATCAGGGTTATCGTCCTGACCACCTACGACCAGGACGACTATGCCTTCGGCGGCCTTAGTGCAGGTGCTTCTGGATTCCTGCTCAAAGATGCCAAAACAGCAGACCTGTGCAAGGCAATCCGATCGGTATATGCAGGTGATGCCATCCTCACTCCCCGTATAACAGGTGAAGTTATACGTAGGGGGATAACCACAGCGAAAACAAACAGCGAAGAAATGGAGTTGCAACAGCAATTCGCCACCCTCGGCAAACGCGAGTTTGAAGTCGCCTCCCTCATCAGCGAAGGCATGACCAACGCTGAAATAGCGCAAAGATTAGGCATACAGGCCGACTCAGTCAAAAAGACTGTAAGCCGGATACTCAATAAACTCGGCGTCAGAGAGAGGCTGAACATAGCCGTTCTCTGGTACAAAGCTGCGATGGACACACAAAACCAGTAAGACATCATCCTCAAAGCACTGAAGGAAACCTCCCTAAGTCATGGGGGAGGCCTTCTTCAGTGGCGTGCCTGATTGAGTACACCTCAACTCCATCCGATGCAGACATGTATTGATTAGTGTTTAGTTCTCTCAGGTGGACAAAGCAAAGACTTCATGCCCCCTGTAAATGAGCCTAAATGGGTCCGATTCGGGACATAAAAAAAATCCAAGGCCCGGAAGCCTTGGATCTGTTGCTATCTCGTCGGGCCGGCGGGATTTGAACCCGCGACCCCTTGACCCCCAGTCAAGTGCGCTACCAAACTGCGCTACGGCCCGATGTGCATTAGCACCGAGGAGAAATATTAGCACAGCACCTCGGTCGGTCCAAGTCTTGGCGAGTCTCGCGAGCGCAGCATCCTTCCATCACGAGGTAGAAGCCCAAACTCGGTTGCTATCATGGGATGTTTAGGAGCACTCCATACGGATGTTCCCGCGGTACTGCTGTAACCCGAAAGGGGATTCATGAGCGAACAAGGGTTTGATCTCTCATCCGCAAAGATGCATGCAGAAGGCATGAGCGATCTCTCGGTCCAACAATTCAGGCACTTGTATGAGACGTGGAGCAGCGGCGACTTCGGCGGGAAGGTCCGAGAATCCCAGGTACAGCCCCTCAAGGATGTCCCTCGCATCAGCGAGATTCACGACACCATGGACATGGACATGGCCCTGGATGCCTTCTCCCGGACGGCTTTCCTCAAGCTCAACGGAGGTCTGGGGACTTCCATGGGGCTGGAAAAGGCCAAATCCCTCCTGACCATCCGGCGGCACAAGGCCCGGCGGATGAGGTTCCTGGACATCATTCTGGGGCAGGTGCTGACTGCTCGAAAACGCTTGGAAGTGCCCCTCCCTCTGATTTTCATGAACTCCTTCAGGACCTCCAAGGACACCATGCGGGTGGTTCACCAGGACAAGCGATTTACGCCTGAAACCATGCCCACGGAGATTATCCAGCACATCGAACCCAAGCTCATCGCAGATACCGGCGAGCCCGTCTCCTATCCGGACCAGCCTGAGCTGGAGTGGTGCCCCCCAGGTCACGGCGACATATTCTCGACCATATGGGAATCGGGTCTCCTCGACACTCTTGAAGCCCAAGGAATCGAGTACCTCTTCATCTCGAACTCCGACAACCTGGGTGCCAGGCCATCCAGGACCCTCGCCGGTCATTTCGCCCAATCGGGCTCACCGTTCATGATTGAAGTGGCCAGGAGGACGGAGTCCGACAGGAAAGGCGGCCATATCGTCATCGATCGTGAGACGGGCCACCTCCTCCTGCGTGAAATGACCCAGGTCGACCCCCACGACAGGGCCTCGGCCATGTCCATCCACAAGCACCCTTACTTCAACACCAACAGCATCTGGGTCCGGGTGGATGCCCTCAAGGAGAAGTTGGAAGAATACCGGGGCGTACTGCCCCTGCCCATCATCGAAAACAGAAAGTTCGTCGACCCCACCGACCCATCAACCACCCCCGTCGTACAGCTGGAGACGGCAATGGGGTCGGCCGCATCGCTTTTCGAGGGCGCCACCTGCGTTCAGGTCGACAGGATGCGATTCCTGCCCGTCAAGACCACCAATGACCTTTTCATCATGCGGTCCGACCGTTTCCACCTGACGGACTCCTACGAAATGGAGGACGGAAACTACGAGTTCCCCAACGTAAATCTGGACGAGCGCTACTACAAGTACATCTCGGACTTCGATGATCGTTTCCCTTACGGGGTCCCTAGTCTGGCAGCCGCCAAGTCGGTCACCATCGAGGGGGATTGGACCTTTGGCCGGGATGTCACCCTCTACTCGGATGCTCATCTGGCAGACCGAGGAGCGTCCTCCTACATACCCAATGGACAGTATGTGGGACCCCAGGGTGTCGAGCCTGACGAATGGGTCTGATGTCAAGGCTTCGGACCATGTTCAGCCTGTCAAGAAATGGTACTGTATTTGGGTGTTTGGTACCCACGCGCCATAAAAAGAACCTATTATATTGAGAAGTGCGTTTCGGGCGCACTGGTGTTCTACACATTAACGATACGCGAGGACTGATGGCAGAAGGCACAAACGGAAGACGGCGATTCTCGGATAAGTGGGGCAAGCACGAACTTGATGTCCTAGCCGTTTTATCCTCAGCCTTCCCGCAATGGTTGACCTCCAGGCAGATTGCGCAGCGGGTCAAGGCCTATGCGGATTCATACGGCGAATTGGCCGATCAGGCAGCCAAGGCCGCCTTTGCCAAGCAGTTCCAGAGGGATAGGGCCAAGCTGGCCGCCATGGGTATAGCCATCGAGTCCCGGCAGCCCGAGTATTCTTCCAAGTCCGAAGGGCAGGACTTCGCCTCCTACCGCCTGCAGTTGGGGGATGAACCGCGTATACGTATGCACTTTGCCCAGGAGGACATGCCGGTCCTGGCAGCGGCAAACTACCTGGCCCGGTCCATCGCCATGTCGCAAGAGGCCTGGGAAGAGCCGGTCAGGCCCGTATCGCGCACAACCCCACGAGTACCCCAGGTACCCATCCCCGGGCTGGGGCTTGACTCCATAGCGCCCGGTCTGGGAACCCAGCACCTGCCTGACGATCTGGTAAGGGTCATCGATTCCCGACGTTTTGCCGCAACAGTGGATGTGGACGGCGAGAATCTGAATGTGGCATATGCGGATTCCGACGATTTGGCCATGTTCGTCCTGGAACATCCCGGTGCATCGATCGTAAGCCCCCAGGAGGCCGTCGACGCCTTCCACCGCAGGCTGGAAGCCGCCACCCGGTTCCAGCTTGCCGACGAATCCATCAGCCCCGGGGCGGCGACCGTGGTTTCCCCGGAGATTGTACGTTCCAACCCGGCGGAGCACATCGCAACCGACATGGACGATGACGACATGGACCTGCCTCACGCAAGGCGGGCCAGCGCCTCATCCTTCCAGACGGGCTCCGAAGTTGACCGCCGCCTGAGGCTCATGCTCTTCCTCTCCGCACATCTGGGGGAGGAGTTCTCCCTGAGCGAGCTGGCCGACCGCTTCATCGGCACACCCCGGAGCAAGGAAGAGCTGCGCAAGTTCGTCAACACCATCCACAAGGACATCAACACCCTGACCACGGTCTCGGACGACGGAGAGATGGCCGGCAGCCAGTTCTTCGACATCGACTGGTCCCTCCTGGATGAGAACGGCATCGTCTCTGCGACCAACTCCTTGGGTCTGGAACGCCTGGCCGGCATTTCACCCCAGTACCTGAGCATGCTCACGGCATCGCTCAACTATCTGGCCCACTCGCCCCTCCTGCCGGAGGAGTCCCGAGCCCAGGCCGAGTCCCTCTATGAGCGCCTGCGTACCCATGTCGGCCCGGGGGAGACCCCCTGGCTGAGCCTGACCGGGTACGAGACCGAACCCAAGAGCTTCTCGGTGGTCCGTCGGGCCATCAAGACCGGTTCACTGCTGGACATGGAGTACACCGATGCCGCCGGCCGGACCAGAAGGAAGGTGGTGGCACCCGCTAAGATCTTCGTCGATGAGGGTGTCTACTACGCCGCCGTCTGGACCGATATCGGCGATGCCGCCAAGGGCACCTCGGCCGAGGACACTCCCTCGGATTCCGGCTCGGAATCCAAAGGTACCCACCATCTCAAGCAGGGGACTGGCAGGAACCGCCAATGGCAGGTATTGCGGATTGCCAGAATCGAACATGCTGACATCGTCCAACCCAGCCACAAGGTCGAATTCCCGGATGTGCCAGTCAGTGAATTGCGTAAGTGGAGCTTCGACAACGGTACAGCCGCGGTCTTCATCACGGATCGGCCCGATCTCATGTACATCAAGTCGCTGCCTGGCGCCTCGGTGGAGCCCTGCGGCACCGGGCAGAAGGTACATTTGACGGTCTCTTCGGACTCCTGGTTCGTGGCCTTCTGCATCGCCCACGCCAAGCACATCACCGCAGTCGCCCCGGAGACCCTGCGTACAATGATATTGGCCAGGGCCCAGAGGGAGATCACCATCAGCGACTCAGCCGAGGAAAACCAGAGCGACGAGTGAAACTCGGGCTTACGAGCCCCAAAAAGGAGCCGATTATGCCGGGATGGGTTTGGATACTGCTGGTCCTGTTCATGATTGCCATGCTGGTCATCGGGGCCGTCTATGCCATAGTCCATGCCATTCGGGCCGGAAAGACCGTGGGCCAGGTCGGTGAGTCCGTCAGCAGACACATGCCACAGCCGGTTGACAAGGATGCTCGCCCCCGAGAATCGACAGGCCCCTTCTTTGCCCAACCGCTGAACAAGGCTTCCGAGCGGTATTCCCAGGCACATGCCGATCTGCTCAGACGAAAGAACTACAAGCGAGACAGGCACGCATCAGCCTGGGCCCGGTGGAAGCACTTCAATCGGTAGTGAAGGCACTCGAGGCCAACCATTCCGGAGCATGGCATAGGACCGGCTCCATCATCGGAGGAAAATGTCAGGTCGCCATCAGGACAGTCAGGAATCTGACCAGACGCTCAGCCCATCGCAGCGGTATGCCAGGTTCAGCAAGCGCCGTAAGCGTATAACCGGAGCCTCGGGACGCTTCCAGAACATGCAGCCTTTCGCTCTGGACGGGTTCCAGGTCGAGGCGATTGAAGCCCTGGAGGACGGCCAGAACGTCCTGGTCGCGGCTCCGACAGGGGCCGGCAAGACCATCGTGGCTGATTTTGCCGTCTTCCTGGCCCACGAGCAGAACGTTAAGACCTTTTACACCACACCCATCAAGGCTCTGAGCAACCAGAAGTACCACGACCTGGTGGCCCGGTACGGTGAAGACCATGTGGGACTGCTGACCGGCGACACCTCGATCAACTCCGAGGCAGACATCGTCGTCATGACCACCGAGGTCCTGCGCAACATGCTCTACGAGCGTTCATCCACCCTCTCGGCCCTGCGATACGTGGTTCTGGACGAGGTTCACTTCCTGGCCGACAAGTTCAGGGGGCCGGTCTGGGAGGAGGTCATCATCCACCTGCCCAGCTCCACCCGAATTGTCGGACTCTCGGCTACGGTCTCGAACGTGGAGGACTTCTCTGACTGGATTTCATCGGTCCGGGGCAAGACCAAGCTGGTGGTCTCGGAGCGACGTCCGGTGCCATTGGAGCAGCATGTCCTGGTCCAGGCCGACAGGCACACCGAGCCCGAAATCATCGACCTGTATCGACATGATGGCTCCGGACGACAAACAAACAAGATCAATCACGGTCTGATTAACCGATTGTCGCAGCTCAACAGGCAGGGCGAGTCCCGCAGGAGCGCGCGGGGACAGGCCAGCAATCACCGGCATGGTCGCCATGGCCGCGGGGGAGAGGGACCCCAGAGCCGCCGTCAGGGGGAGCGGTACCGTCCCAGCCGTGCGGCTGTTGTTGACGAGCTGGATTTCGTGGATATGCTGCCGGGAATCTACTTCATCTTCTCCCGTACCGGCTGTGACCAGGCCGTTCAGCAATGCACGCGTGCAGGTCTGCAGCTGACCACCGACACCGAAGCACGTAGAATCCGTCAGATTGTCGACTCCATGGCCGAAGGTCAGCTGAGCCGCGATGATTTGAAAGCTCTGGGTTTCGCTCAGTTCAGATTCGCCCTGGAGCAGGGCTTCGCCGCCCACCATGCCGGGGTGGTGACCCTCTTCCGCCAGATAGTCGAACACCTGTTCGAACTGGGATTGGTCAAGGTCGTGTTTGCAACCGAAACCCTGGCTCTGGGCATCAACATGCCCGCTCGCTGTGTGGTGGTCGAGAAGCTCGAGAAGTTCGACGGGACCGGGCACGTCGGTCTGACCCCGGGGGAGTTCACCCAGTTGACAGGGCGCGCCGGACGTCGCGGCATCGACGATATCGGTCACGTGGTGGTCGTGGATCATCGGGACTTCAGCCCCGAAACAATGGCGGCCCTATCCAGCAAGCGCGTCTACCCGCTGCACTCCAGCTTCAAACCCACCTTCAACATGGCGGTCAACCTGCTGAACAGCAGCACCTACGACAGGGCCCGCAAGACCCTGGACCACTCCTTTGCCCAGTGGGAGGCGAACAGGTCGTCCTCCGAGCTTGAAGCCAGGATACAGACCCTGACCGAAGCCCTGGATGGATATCGTGAAGCGGCTCAGTGCAGTCACGGAGACCTGATTGAGTTCATGGAAATCCGTGCCGATCTCTCCTCCGCTCAGAAGAACGAGCGCCGCCAGCTGAAGAAGCAACGTTTCAGCAATGAGCGAGAGCGTACCCAAGCCTTCAGGAACCTGGACGAACGCATCGAGCAGCTTCGCGAAAAGGAGCGCAACCATCCCTGCAGGCAATGCCCGGACCTTCCCCGTCATATGCGGTGGGGGAATCGCTGGATCCGTGAGCACAAGGAACTTCAGAAGGCCGAGGACAGGTACGAGTCGCGCACCGGTTCGGTCTCAAGGCAATTCGACCGGATATGCACCATCCTGACCGACCTGGGATACATCCGACAGATCGATCTGGAGGATTACCAACTGACCCAGCGCGGGCAACTTCTTCGACGAATCTACAGCGAACAGGACCTGACCCTGGCCCAGATTCTGGACAAGGGAATACTGGACGACCTGGAGCCGGAAGAGCTTGCCGCGGCCGTGTCCGGCTTGGTCTATGAATCACGTAGGGGAGTCGCCGACAGGGATGATTCAAGGCGGCAATCCGCCCCGCTGGCAGGTGCCATTGCCAGCATGAACCGAGAGTGGGAACTGGTGCGGGATGAGTGTGAAGACGCAGGTCTGGATCTTCCTGGTGAGCTGGATTTCGGCCTGGGAAGAACGGTCTACGACTGGGCCTGCGGGGATTCCCTGGCAACCATCCTCAAGGACACGGACCTCACGGCCGGGGATTTCGTCCGGAATGCCAAGCGCCTTTCGGATGTTCTGACCCAGATTGTCCAGGTTGAACCCTTCCTTGGGTCAGGCGGCCACCGCCTGGCACTCCGGGCAAGCATGGCGGCCGACCAGGTCAACCGCGGCATCGTGGCCTACACGGGCGTGGAGTAGAGCGCCGGACCCGGGCCAGGGAATAAAAAGCAAGTCAAACCTGTTCTGTAGCTTGGGAGTACAGGACCTGAACGTTATGGAGGAAGTATGGCAGAGCGCAGCTTACGCGGCATGAGCATCGGTGCAAAATCACTGGAGTCTGACCAGAACGTGGATTTCGCAGCCCGCAGTGAGGTCGCCTATGTCTGCCCCAACGGCCATCGGACCATCCTGCCACTGGCTGAGGGCGCCGAGATTCCGCAGGAGTGGGAGTGCCGGTGTGGCCAGATTGCCCGTCTGGAAGGCAATGACGACGAGGAAATCGGCAAGAGCGGGAAGCCGACCAGGACCCACTGGGATATGCTCCTTGAGCGCCGTTCCGAGGAAGAACTTCAAACAGTTCTCGACAAGCGCCTCAAGATGCACAGAGAAGGCTGGTTCCCGGACTACGAGTAACCTGACCATCGGTTACATCATTTTTGCTCTTATGCCTATACGCAGGTAAGGGGATACAGACCTTGAACACGACGACCGCCGGGGCGAATCGAAACGTGGTGCTGCTTGACCTTGACGGCACTCTGACCGCCTCACATCCAGGCATTCTGGCCTCGGTGGTCAAGGTCTTCGAGGAACTTGACCTGCCCGTGCCCGATGAAGCTGCTTTACGCCGGTTCATCGGCCCGGCCATCTCGGTCTCCCTGAGACGAAACCATGTACCGGAAGACCAGATCGAGCACGGCGTGCAGATTTATCGACATTACTATGCCGATGTAGCCGACTTCGAAGACCCAGAGCATCCGGATACTTTGGTGCCCGGCCGTCTCTACGCCTCAGTTTTCCCTGGCATAATCGACCAACTGGATGAAATGAGACAACTCGGGTTCACGCTGGCCGTGGCCACCTGCAAGCCCGAGTATCAGGCCATACCCGTCTGCGAGCATTTCGGGCTGAGTGACCATCTCGATGCCGTCTACGGGGCCAGCGTCGACGATAGCCGCACCACCAAGGACAAGGTCATCGCCTATGCCTTCGAAGGTCTGGGCTTTTCAGCTGACAAAGGTGACCGGGCGCTCATGGTCGGCGACAGGTGGACCGACGCAGATGGTGCCCGAGAGATGGGTCTTGACTGCCTGGGCTGCGGCTGGGGCTACGCCGAGCCCGGAGAGCTGAAAGACCACGGCGCATACAAGGTCATCGACCGAGTTGATCAACTCACCGATACCGTTAAGGGGTACTTCGCCTGAGGGTATTCTGCAACAGAAAAGCCTCTACAGCCCACCAATACGGTGGAATGCCGGATATGCATCAATAAGCCCGTAACGCCGATAATGTACGTTATGTCAGATTCGATAAACAATGCAGTCAGAGAACCATCAAGCCTCACTCGCCCAGAGCTGGTGACACTGCCGGGTATGGCACATTATCATCCTGACCAGGCAGGTGCCCTGGTTCATAAAGACAGCCCGCCTTGTGCAGACAGTCGCTATCCGCCTGGACAATGTAGGTGGTCAGATTCAAGCTGCTATCTTCCAACAGGTCGCAAAACCGGTAAACCCTGTATGCCCGCATAACCGTGACCCAGACAAATGGCGACACAGATACCGAGGGTGAATCAGGAATGTCGAGTGGCTTATCCGGAGCCCACTGCAAGGCAGCGCCATCTTTGAATTGCCTGTCCTCACTGATGGTTTCAATCAATGTCTGGTTGGTATAGGCAGCATCCAGAACATTCCTGTAAGCCAACTCAGTCTTTCCATAATGCCTGTTCGCATCATTTGCCAGAAACCAGGTGCCGAGTAGGCACATCCCGTAGGCAATCAGACAGATGAGCGCAACTTTCGCGGCTTTTCTGGCTTTTGAATTTCCCTGTGCGTGAGTCATCCTCGTCCCCTCTACACTCAGATCCATGGATAGAGCCCAGTGCAGAAGGAAAAGGTGCTCTCTAGGCTTTACTGCTGCATGCAGGTTGTTCAGGCCTGCTGACGTTGCCTGTGCTGAAGTTCCAAACGCTTGCGCATACGCATGGCCGTCAACTCATCAATTGGCCTGTCGGGCACCCCGGAACGAATCTGACCGCTTTCCAGATCAACATGGTCGCACGCCTCCAGGTCCGCTTCCATGCGTCGCCAGATGGCGCCCACGGAAATGGCGAACACGGCCCTCCCGGATTTCATCAGTGAAAAGACCTGATCGGGACCGCTGCATTCGATGACCTGATCCCCATCACAGACCACGGTCACATCTTCGAGCTGGGTTATGGTTCTCCTGGACAGATAGTTCACTGTTGCCGTGGCATTGACCAGATTGACACCCGCATCCAGGAGCCGTTTCAACACGGCGAGGATAACCACGTCCTTAAATGAGTAAAGCCTCCGGGAACCGGATCCGTGCGATGATTTGATGGACGGCTCGACAATCCTCTTCCGGGCCCAATAGTCCAGCTGTCGGTATGTGATGCCGGCCACCTTGGCGGCTACCGTACCGCGGTAACCACGTGTGATTCCTTCGGCCTGCTCAGGAGTGAAGAGCTCCCCCTGGACCGGCTGATGTGCAAGGCCAACATGAGAGACCACTCCCCCATCTTCGGATTCCGTCCGATTTGCCATCGGCTTCTCCCCCTGCCCTGCAGAAACGATCACTACCTGGATGCAACCGCCGTGTTGTCAAAAAAGACAAGCCGGAACTTGCCAATCATGATCTCGTCGCCATTATGAAGATCGGCCTGTTCAACCCGTTCGCGGTTGACGTAGGTTCCGTTCAGGCTTCCCGTGTCCTGGACCTGAAAGCCATTGGGCACCTTCCTGAAAATGGCGTGGGTCCGGGAGACCGTGGAATCATCAAGGAGAATATCCGCCTTGGGATCCCTGCCCACGCTCACCTGGTCCTGATCAAGCAGGTATCGGGAACCCGACACCGCACCCCTGGTCGAAATGAGCAGGGCCGTCCCTTCGGGCAGACGGGCCATCGTCTCCAGGTCATCCTTGGTCAGAGGCCTGTCACCATTGGACGTCACCGGGATGTTCAGTGCGGGCATGCCGATGACGGTGGTCTCACCCGCAGTTGGAATAGGTTCTGTCATAGTCCTCTATTCTACAGTCTTTGCGTACTGATAATCCTGGCCGCGGCGAACCTGGTCGATTTTGACACTATCGGACTGTTCGACGCTGATTGAGGCATGGTATTGGACCTTGATCCTGGAACCGACTCCACCCGCGATCTGTATGGCGTTCTGAAGGGCATCCGGGTCCCCTATCGCCTTGATGGTATAGGGCGCCGCAATCTTTCTTCCATCACACTGCAGACCCGACTTGGTGTCCAGGAAGTAGGTACTGGTAACGACGCGCACATCGCCGAAGGAAATGACTTCGGCGCCGGCATTACGCAGCTCCTCGATCAGGTTGAACATGGTCGATGCATCAATCCTGTCCGAGGTTTCGGAAATGGTGATGGTCACTCCCCTGCCCTGAGCCGGAAGCCGCCCGGATAGGATGCCCGAGTTCTGCTCGTTCTGTTGTGCCACCCTGGCCGCCTCTTTTTGCTTATCCGCGGCCGATTTGATGGACGTCAGCTGTTGGTTGAGCTGGCTCTTGCGCTCTTCCAGCTTGTCGACCTGGGTGCTGGTCTCATCCAGGAGGCGGACAAGCTCCTCTTCGGAAAGGGTCTCATAGGACGACCGGTTGTTGTGAACCTGGACGGCATACCCGAACCCCAGGAGTGCACACATCAGGGCCACCAGGACACTGGTAATGATCCTGACCCTCGTGGCATTGGCGTTGAGCGACTTGGGTGGCTTGCGGCGAACCACAGGAAAGGCGCCGGTCTCGATGTCATCGTCGCTGGTATGCACCTGCACCTTGGTCTTCGGTGGAATGCTCACGGGCATATCGCCCGCATTGTCTTTTCTGCTGTGCCTCATATTGCGGTCATCCCTTGAAGATGAAACGACGGATGGAAGAGACGTTGGAGAAGATGCGGATGCCCAGGACCACAATCACCGCCGTGGAGAGCTGGGATCCGACACCCAGCTGATTGCCCAGGAAGACCAGGAGGGTCGCGGTGATGACGTTCGATATGAAGGAGACCACGAAGACCCTGTCGGAAAAGCTGCGCTCGAAGTAGGAGCGGACAGCCCCCATCAGGGCATCCAGGGCCGCCACCACCATGATGGGAAGGTAGGGTTGCAGTCCGATGGGTATGTCGGGTTGCAGGAAGATACCCGCTACAACCCCTAGGACCAGTCCGAGAATTGCCGCCATAATCACTGACTCCTTTTGGCATAGGAAAGGTTGGGAAGCCCGACTGCATTCATGGTGATGTCGTTCTCCTTGGAGATGTTGACCGTGATATTGGCCTTCTTGAAGCCGTTGAGCCTCCCCTGTAGGTCCTCACGGTCGAGGATGCTCTCCAGACTGGACTGATCGCCGATGGCTTCGATCTGGTATGGGGCCTGGATGGAGGTCGTCCCCACAAGAATCGTCTGCCCGGCCGTCCTGACTGAGGTCTGCGTACCGATTCGGTTCCCGTTGATGGCTATGGCCTCGGCCCCGGCGGACCAGAGCTTGGTCAGGAACCACTGGAGGTCCTGATCGGTCACCGTTTTGATCTGGTCGTTCTTTTCGGGAGAATCCTTGGAAGAAATGGGGTTGGCCAGGTTCAGGACAATACCGTCCCCCTTGACGCGGGATGACCCGTTGGCCACGTCATCATTTGCCTGTGTCCTACCGACGGCAGAAGCACCGGCCTCGGAAGAAAGACCGTCGATCTGTCCCCTGAGTGACGATATATCATCGGAGAGCCCGTCGGAACGCTTGTTTACCACCTCTACCTGGGTGATCAGTTTCTCGCGGACCTTCTGACGAGGATCCTTATGCAGCACCTGAACGATACCTGTGCCGGCCAAACCCACCACGAGACAGATGACGAAAACGAGAACCCTGTTGAACCAGATGCTGAAGGTCGAACGACCCTCCCGAGGCAGAAGCCGGGCATCTTCGAACATGGGGTCCATAGGCCGGTTGGTCAGATCATCAATCAGTCTCAGGGACTCGTCGGCCATGCGCCTGCGTCGAGTCGCCGCCACCGCAACCGTTTCCGTCGGAAGGTCCACATACCTTGTTCCCAGATTGGCCGTCGAATGCGAAAAGACCGCCCTCCGGTGAATCAAGGCCCGGTCGGGCGGTACTGGGAAGGAGTCCGGAGTCAGCCTGGGCTCAGTCATGGGTACTGTCCGCCCTAAGGAGGCCTATTCCCTGATAGGCATATATCAACCCGGCAAGCCAGTAAAGCGCAACGCCCCAAATGACGGCGCCCAGAGCCACCAGGTGGAAGACACGGAAGAACGTGTTGTGGCCCACATCGGCAAAAATCAGCGCGGGTATGGCCAGCATCAGGACCGCCGTGCCGGTCTTCCCGGCGAAGTGAACAGGAAGGGGGCCGTAATCATGCTGGGCCAGGACCAGTGTCAGAATACCCAGGAGAACATCTCTGACACCCACCAGGACCATAAGCCACCAGGGCAGGATATTGGCCATGCTCAGAGCCAGAATCGAGCATAGAATAAGCAACCGGTCGGCCACCGGGTCAAGAATCTGCCCCAGCTTGCTCACCTGGTTGAAGCGTCGGGCGATGATGCCGTCCACCCCATCCGACAAGGCGGATATGAGCAGAACCACCAGCGAGATAATCAGGTGGCGATTGGCTACCAGATAGGCGATGAGGGGTATGGAACAGATGCGAAGCAGGCTAATGACATTCGGCACGGTGAGAATCACCGACCTGGGTTCGGGACTGTACCTGCTGCGTGAGATTCGATCGATCAGAGCCATCATGCTACATTCTAGAGGCTTGCAGGGCTGTTACGATAATGGCGCGCGCACCGACACCATAGAGACGGTCCATGAGGTTGTTGACCTGGTCCTTCGGGACCATAGCCCTGACTGCCACCCATTGCTTGTCATGCAGGGGCGAGACCGTTGGCGACTCGAAACCGGGGGTGATACCGACGGCTTCGGCAACACGTTCGACCGGAATGTCGTAATCCATCAGCACATAACGCTGGGCGGTCAGAACCCCCTCCAGCCTGCGAGACAGGACGGACAAGCGTTCATCATCAGGCTTCAGGTGCGGCGACCTGATGAGAATTCCCTCCGAATGGAGGATGGGGTCACCAAAAACCCGAAGTCCCGCATTGCGCAGGGTGGTTCCGGTGGAGACCACATCGGCAATCAAGTCTGCCACTCCGAGCTGGACCGAGGACTCCACAGCCCCGTCCAGGTGGATCAGCTCTGCCTTGAGACCCTTGCCGGCCAGATAGTCTTCAAGCAGACGATCGAAGGAGGTCCCGATCCGCTTGCCGTCCACGTCCTCAAGGGATTTGACAGGACTGGATTCCGGGGCTGCAAATCTGAAAGTGGAGGCGCCGAATCCCAACTGCATGGTCTCGACCGCGCGGGTGCCGGAGTTCAGGAGGAGATCACGACCGGTAATGCCCAGATCGACGGTGCC
Source organism: Bifidobacterium sp. M0307 (assembly GCF_016100445.1). NCBI lineage: Bacteria > Bacillati > Actinomycetota > Actinomycetes > Bifidobacteriales > Bifidobacteriaceae > Bifidobacterium > Bifidobacterium sp. M0307. Next base: position 638,248 of record NZ_JACFSL010000001.1, on the reverse strand, counting down.
CAGGCCAACATAGACCGCTATGTCGTTCGGGCGGAGGTAAAAGAGCTCGATACCGTTGTCCGCATCCTCAACCACCAGTTGCCGGTCATTGGAGCGCAAACGGTAGCCGGACTCCGACAGCAGCCTCCATGCAGGCTGTGACAACATACCCTTGTTGGGCACCGCGACCTTCAGCACGGCAACCTCCTTATAGAGCGGAAGTGATTCTACTACGGGATGGTGGAAGGCTCACAGATGCCTGTATACATCCTCCAGGCTGATGCCCCGATCAATCATCATGACCTGTAGATGATACAGCAGCTGGCTCATCTCCTCGGCCGTCCTGTCCGCGCCCTCGTACTCGGCCGCAATCCAGGTTTCCCCGGCCTCCTCGACAATCTTCTTACCGATGAAATGCGTACCCTTGTCCAGCTCGTCCACGGTCAGCGAACCTGCCGGGCGGGACTCGGCCTTGGTCGAGAGTTCCTCGAACAGCTCCTCGAAGGTCTTCATCTGGTCATCCCCATTCTCCCCATGGACCAATCAGTCCCTATAGCTCTCCTGGGCGGCCTGCCGAATCTGGTCGATGGCCTTGGCCGGGTCATCTGCACCATATACGGCTGAACCCGCCACCAGGACATCGGCTCCCGCCTCTGCCACGATTGGTGCCGTAGCGGGGCTCACTCCGCCATCCACCTGGATGCGGGTATCCAGACCCCGTGCGGTTATCTGGTCACGGAGACGACGGGTCTTGGCCATCTGATTGTCCAGGAACTTTTGCCCGCCAAAGCCCGGCTCTACGGTCATGACCAGAATCATGTCAAACTCGTCGAGAATGTCGAAAATCGGCTCGACCGGTTCGGCAGGACGCACGGCCAGGCAGGCCTTGACCCCCATGTCGTGCAATTGGCGTGCCAGCCGGACAGGAGCATGGACAGCCCCGGTATGGAAAGTGACGGATGCAACGCCCAGCTTGGCGAATTCCGGAGCCCAGCGGTCGGGATCCTCGATCATCAGATGCACATCCACCGGAAGATCCGTCACCTGGCAGATGCGTTCCACTACGGGCTCACCAAGCGTCAGGTTGGGAACAAAGTGGTGGTCCATCACATCGACATGGACCATATCGGCGTTGGCAATGGCCCTGAGGTCCCTCTCCAGGTTGGCGAAATCGGCGGACAGGATGCTAGGTGCTATCTGAATGCTCATGAAGATTATTCTAGGGTGTACGACAGACCTGTGGAACTAATTCATGTCCCTGTTGTCCGCATCCTTGGCCTTGGTTCCGTCACCCTTGTCTCGTCTTCCCTCGGCCTGGGCCTCCTGACGTTCCTCCAACTCGGTGATGGTTCGCAGTTTTTCAGATAGCAGAGGGGTCGGCTTGCCTGTGCGAGCATTAATCACAAGAGCGATACCCGCCAGGATGAAGACCACCACGGAAACCCAGACATTGACTCTCACACCGAGGAACTCGTGCGCGAAGTCGATACGAAGTGACTCGATCCAGGTGCGGCCCAATGTGTACCACATCACATAGAGGGCAAACAGGGAACCAGCCTTGAGTACCTTCACCGCCTTGTGTCCCACCCATACCAAGAGGGCGGCACCGATCAGATTCCAAATCATCTCATACAGGAACGTCGGATGGAACAGGGTGCCGACAGGACAGGTGGCCCCGTCATAGCACTGTTCACTGCTGCCGATGGCGGAACCTGCAGCATCGATCTTCAGACCCCAAGGAAGGGTGGTCGGAGCACCGTACAGCTCCTGGTTGAACCAATTGCCCAACCGCCCGATGGCCTGGGCAACCAGGAGTGCGGGGGCCACACTATCCGCCAGGAGGGCGGTCGGATAGTTCTTGTGACGGCACCAGGCCCATGCCGCCAAGGCCCCAAGGAGCACGGCCCCCCAGATGCCCAGGCCGCCCTGCCAGATTCGTAGGATATTTGCCGGGTTGCCATTGGCCCCGAAGTACCGTTCAGGCGTGGTGACAACGTGGTAGAGCCGTGCGCCGATAATGCCGGCGGGAACCGCGCAGATGGCGATGTCCAGAATCTGATCGGACCGGCCGCCCTCCTTTTTCCAGCGGCGGGCCGTGATCCAGGCGGCCACAATGATGGCCAGGAGCATGGTCAATGCGTAGAACCGTATTGTGACCGGGCCCAGATGAATGCTGGATACCCCTGGCGATGGAATGTAGGCAAGCGTCATAAGGCCCACAGTTTAGACCCTGGGCTTTACAGCCCGCTCACTTCTTGGACTGGGAAATTCCCCAATGCAGATCGGAGCAGGTCGAAGCCAGGGCATCCAGTGCCTGCCTGCGGTCCCTGCGTGGTCTGCCCTGGTCATCCAGGAAGCAGTGCACAAGAGCCGACCCGACTATGACCCCGTCCGAATAGGTACCGACCTGGGAGGCCTGCCGAACGGTCGAAACGCCTATGCCCACGCATACGTACGGAGCTCCGGCCTGCCTGACCCTTGCCACCAGTGCCTCTGCCGACTCGGACACGCTTGCTCTTTCCCCGGTCACTCCCATCCGAGAGGTTGCGTAGACAAATCCTCTGGCTGCACGGGCCGTGAGCTGCAGACGCTCATCAGTCGAATCCGGCGAGACAAGATAGATTCGGTCAAGGCCATACCGGTCAGACTGTTCTATCCACTCCCCCGATTCGTCGACAATCAAATCAGGAGTGACCAGTCCAGCCCCGCCAGCCTCAGCCATGTGCTGGGCAAATGTTGCCACACCGTGGTGCATGATCAGGTTCCAGTAGCTCATGACCAGGGCCTTTGCCCCGGCCTCCTGGACCTGCTGTACCGCCTCGAAGACACCCTCAACCTTGACCCCATTGTCGATGGCGCACTTGCTGGCGGCCTGAATCACCGGGCCATCCATGACAGGGTCGCTGTAGGGCAGTCCAATCTCAACGATATCGACCCCGTTTTGGACCATGACCCGCATGGCCTCCAAGGATGTGGGCACGTCGGGGAATCCGTACGGGAAGTAGCCGATGAAGGCAGGCCTGCCCTCCTGACGGAGGGTCTCCAGGTTGGTCGCCACCGGACTGATCGCACGGCTGAAACCCCTGGGCTGGGCGGGTGATTCCTGCTTTGACTGGTTGACCATCATCGGGCCTCCTCATCCACTCGACCGTTCTGGTCATGTCCGCCATCGGATTCCGGGGTTCCGGCCTCGTCCTCGGCCAGATAGCCGAACCACCTACCCGCGGTGTCCATATCCTTATCTCCCCTGCCGGAGATGTTGATCAGAATCACGGGATCCTTGACTCCCTTTGAAAGGAGATCCGCTGCGGCTTTGCTGGCACCAGCCAGGGCATGCGAGGACTCCAGAGCCGGGATTATGCCTTCGGTCCGGCAGAGTTCCCTGAAGGCCTGCATGGCTTCCTGGTCGGTCGCATAGTCGTACTTGACCCGGCCGATGTCGCGCAACCAGGCATGTTCCGGTCCGACCGAGGCGTAATCCAGACCTGCTGAAATCGAGTAGGTGTCCACGGTCTGGCCCTGTTCGTCCTCCAGGAGGTAGGACTTCGCCCCCTGAAAGACACCGACCTGACCTGTTCCAGGCGTCAGGCGGATGGCGTGCTTGCCGCTCTTGGGTCCATTTCCACCGGCCTCGTAGGCATAGAGAGAGACCCGGGAATCATCCAGGAAGGTGTTCATGATGCCGATGGCGTTGGAACCCCCACCAACGCAGGCCACCACTCCGTCAGGGTGGTCGATGCCGTAAGCAGAGAGCTGTCCGGACGCCTCTTCACCGATGATCTTCTGGAAATCCCTGACAATGGTCGGGAAGGGGTGGGGACCTGCAACCGTACCCAGGAGGTAGTGCGTTGTCTCCACATTGGTCACCCAGTCGCGCAGGGCCTCGTTGATGGCATCCTTGAGTATCCTGGTCCCCGTGGTCACCTCTACGACCTCGGCGCCCAGCATCCGCATCCTGGCCACGTTCAGAGCCTGCCTTTGGGCATCTATCTGCCCCATGTATATCCGGCACTCCAAGCCGAGGAGGGCGCAGACGGTGGCCGTGGCCACCCCATGCTGACCGGCACCGGTCTCGGCAATGACACGTTTCTTCCCCATACGCTTGACCAGCAGACCCTGACCCAGGGCGTTGTTGATCTTGTGGGCTCCGGTATGGTTCAGGTCCTCCCTCTTCAGGAAGACCCTGACCTGACCGCCGACGCGATCACTGATCAGCTTGGCGAACCGGGGCGCGGGGGTCAGAGCTGAGGGCCTACCGACATAAACCTGGTTGAGCCTGCTCAGCTCCGCCTGGAAGGCTGAATCAGCCTTGGCGTCCTTGTAGACCCTTTCCAATTCGTCCAGTGCACCTACCAGGGCCTCGGGGATGTACCGTCCGCCGTAAGGACCGAAGTACGGACCGTCATGGGTCGAGAAGGGCAAAGCCTCAGCGGCCTTGAACTTGTGCCCGGCCTGGACCAGCACCCTGACCGCCCCCTCCTGGTCCTGGGCGGTGACCAGACCCTCGCCGATCAGGACCGCATCGGCCCCGGCCCTGGCATACTGCTCAAGTTCAACCGTTCCGAAAACCCCGGATTCCGCCACCTTGACGACATCAGCAGGCAGGTTGGCGGCCAAGCGTGCATACTGGTCCACATCGACGCTCAGGTCCTTCAGGTTCCTGGCATTAATACCGATTACCTTGGCACCAGCCGCAATCGCCCGCTCGATCTCCTCCCGATCATGGGTCTCGACCAGAGCTGTCAGTCCCAGGCTTTCGGCCAGGGCAAGCAGGTGCTTGAGCCTGGTATCATCCAGGGCGGCAACAATCAGGAGGATCATGTCAGCCCCGTTGGCCCGGGACTCCCAGACCTGATAGTCGGAGACGATGAAGTTCTTGTTGAGGACGGGGATGCCCACGGCCTCCCTGACCTTACGGAGGTCATCCAAGGACCCCAGGAATCGCCTGCCTTCAGTCAGGACCGATATGGCCGCGGCCCCTCCGTTGGCATACTGACGGGCAAGGGCGGCGGGATCCTTGATATCGGCAAGATACCCCTTGGAGGGGGAAGCACGCTTAATTTCCGCAATGACCGGGATGCCGGCGCTCTCCTTGAGGAGGCGGGCGACGTCCAGCGGTCTACGCTTCATACCCCCGACCTGCTCCTTGAGCTTCTCCAGGGGAATCTCCCGTACCCGGGCCCTGGCATCCTCCACGGCACCGGCCACCAGTTCGTCCAAGACAGTCATAGAGCCCTTCCCTCCAACATCCTCTGTTTCACCTGCACAACCTTAGCGTCTTTCTGCACGCGACTCCCCCTCCACGCCAGGAATATCCGCCTGACCAAGGCCACCTTGGACAGCCGGCAGGGGTCCTCCCGCCTCGAAGCATGACCTCGTCCCTGTATGGCAGGCCGCACCTACCTGGTCGACCTCGACAAGAAGGGCGTCACCGTCACAGTCCAGGCTGACCCCCTTTACATACTGGACATGTCCGGAGGTATCCCCCTTACGCCAGTACTCCTGTCGGGAGCGGGACCAGAAGGTGACCCTCCCTGTGCTCAGGGTTCGTCTGAGGGCCTCTTCATTCATATATCCCACCATAAGCACCTGACGACTGTCGTACTGCTGGATGACAGCGGTCACCAGACCCAATGAATCTTTCTTGAGCCGGGCCGCTATGGCCGGGTCCAACTGCGGTCCCCTATCGTCCGAAGACTGTGACATAGGTCCCCAACCTCCTTGGTTCAAGTGATTTGCCCGACCAATCCCGGGCCACCCATCTTCCATGGTTCGGTTTTTGCGCTCGGACTGGATAATCCTCGTTGCGCCAGAATCCCAACAGATCCGGTCAGGCCTGCCATCGAACCGGGTATCCGGCCGCATGGAGCGCTTGTTTGACATCCTCGATGGAAACCTGGCCGAAGTGGAAAACAGAAGCCGCCAGAACCGCGTCGGCCCCTGCCTTGACAGCTGGAGGAAAATCGGCTGCATGGCCGGCACCGCCACTGGCGATGAGAGGCAGGGTGACGGCCTTGCGCACATCGGAGATCATCTCAAGATCGAACCCTTGACGGGTACCATCCGCATCCATGGAATTGAGCAGAATCTCGCCTGCTCCCAGCTCCTGGGCCCGCTTAACCCAATCAATGGCATCGATGCCCGTGGACCGATGCCCTCCCATGGTGGTCACTTCGTATCCTGAAGTGATTCCTTCCGCATCCGAACGGCGGGCATCCACTGAAAGCACAAGAACCTGGCGCCCAAAGCGCCTGGCTATATCACCAATGACCTGAGGGTTTGCAATGGCTGCCGTGTTGATACCGACCTTGTCGGCGCCTGATCGCAGCAAGGTGTCGACATCCTCGGGGGTACGCACCCCTCCGCCGACCGTCAGTGGGATGAAAATCTGGTCGGCGGTGCGCCTGACCAGGTCCACCATGGTGGCCCGACCATTCCCCGACGCAGTAACATCCAAAAAGGTCAGTTCATCGGCACCCTGCTTGTAGTAAGCGGATGCCAACTCGACAGGGTCCCCTGCGTCTCGCAGATTTTTGAAATGGACACCCTTGACCACACGGCCCTGATCGACATCCAGACAGGGAATGACACGAACCGCTACCGTCATGCCATCCACCTTCCTCCCCGAATCAAGCGCCTGAAAGCCATTCTAGTGACCGCACCCATCAGCCTTCAAAGCACGTCCACATTGCAGACCGGGAACATCCGGAGTGCGAACCCGCCATATCAGGCCTGAAGCTTGATGGACTTGGCGGCGAGCTGCCCACAGGCACCATCAATATCCGATCCACGCGTATCCCTCATGGTTGCAGCAATACCGGCCCTGTGGAGGATGTCCAGGAAGCGTTTCTCGTCTTCCGGCTTGGATGCCGTCCAGCGCGATCCTTCAATCGGGTTCAACGGTATGGGGTTGACATGTGCCCAGTCGTCCCCGTAGTGGTTAAGCCGCTTGGCCAGAAGCTGGGCATGTTCGGCCTGATCGTTGATGCCTCGCATCAGGGCGTACTCGATGCTCACACGTCTGCCGCTCGCCAGATAGTAATCGTGCGCCGCGTCCAGGACCTGGGCGGTGTTGAAGCGTCGGTTCATGGGAACCAGTTCATCACGAAGCTTGTCGCTGGGAGCATGGAGGGATACGGCCAAACGGACCGGAATCCCCTCGTTGATCAGCTTGCGGATACCGGGGACCACGCCGACCGTCGAGACGGTGATATTCCTGGCCGAGATGCCGAATCCCTTGGGTGGAAGAGCGCTGATTTGCCTTACTGCAGAAAGGACGGCCTTGTAGTTCCCCATGGGCTCCCCCATCCCCATGAAGACGATGTTGCTCAGACGACCCGGACCACCGGCGACCTGGCCTGACTGCATCATCCGGGAGGCTGCCCTGACCTGTTCGAGAATTTCGCCAGTCGACATGTTCCTGGTCAGTCCCAACTGGCCGGTTGCACAGAAGGGGCAACCCATGCCGCAACCAACCTGGCTGGAGATACACAGGGTGGCCCTGGAGGGATAGCGCATCAGTACCGACTCGATCCGCGAGCCGTCGAAGAGCTCCCAAAGGGTCTTGATGGTCGTTCCCCGATCAGCTTCCTGTACAGTGACCGGGGTAATCAACTCCGGGAAGAAGCGCTGCGCGGCCTCTGCACGGCTTGCAGCCGGGAAATCAGTGAAATCAGCCGGGTCCGTGGAGAGATGATTGAAGTAATGGTTGGCAAGCTGTGAAACGCGGAATTTCGGCAGTCCCATTCCGGTACATACTTCCTGCCGCTCCTGCTGATCCATGTCCGTGAAGTGGCGCGGCGGTTTGCCCCTTCGGGCATGGTCCGCCGCCAGGACGTCTCTGAAGGCACCGTCCCTGCCTCCCGGGGTAATGCCGGTCTCAGGTTCGGTACCGGTCACCTCAAGGTCTGTCATACCTCTACCTCATCAAGTATCTGCTGTTTACAAGAGTTGGTGCCGCTCACCCGAAGACACCAGGAGATGCACATGTGAATCGGACCATCTTTCCCGGTCACAGGCCGGTGACCAAAAGGACAAGGGTGATGAAGGGCGCAGACATGAGGATGGAATCCACCCTGTCCAGAACACCTCCGTGCCCCTTGAGCAGGTGGCCCATATCCTTGATGCCAAGGTCACGTTTGATCAGTGATGCGCTCAGGTCACCGACGGTGCCTGTCACTCCCACCATAACGCCCATGACCAGGGCCACCCACCATATCTGACCCCATTGCGCTACGGGATAGGTTGACGCAAAGATGACCAAGGCTCCTATCAGGCAACAGAGCATGGAACCAACCAACCCCTCCAGGGACTTACTCGGGGAGATGCGGGGCGAAATTTTGTGCCTGCCGAAAAGGGAACCAAAGAGGAGACCACCGATGTCGCTCAGAGCCGGCAGGAAGATCACCATGAAGGCGTGTGCGGCAGGGTGGCCGCCTGATGAGATGGGTAGGGTGATCAAACAGGCCAGGAGGGTGACGTAAACGACGGTCAGGATGGTGACTCCCACGTTTGCGACTGTGCTTGAGCGCGCTCGGACCATATCGCCATCATATGAGGCATCGGCCATGGTATCGGCATTCTTCCCCGATAACTTGGCATCAACGGCCTTGACCAGACGACCTCCAAGATGATGCTCACGGGTGGCTGCAAGAGCCCCGACCAGGGCTGTAATCAGGACACCCGCAGCCATAACTGCGACGTGATCCGATGCGTAGAAAGAAGCCAGCATGGTGGCAGCCGAACAGACCCATAGCTCAACCACCGGTATATGCAAGCCGACGGTGGCGAAGTCCACCCTGAGCTCCCACAGACCCAGGGTCATGAAGACGACGATCAGGTAGATGAACGCGTCTATACGAATCAGGATGCAGGCCAGGATGAGAATGACCAGAAGTGCACCCGTGGCCACCGCCTGCGGCATGTTGCGCCCGGTCCGCTTGTTCAGGGATGCGACGGCATCCTGCCCTGCCTTCTCGGCGGAACTTTCCTTAGTGCTCATGAACAGTGGATTCTCCCGAGTGGTTCAGACCTCGAGAATCTCCTTCTCCTTGGCTTCCAGCAGCTGGTCAATCGTGTCGCTTTTCTGCTTGGTGACGGTCTCCAGCTCCTTCTGGAGCCGGTTGCCCTCATCCTCGCCAAGATCCCCATCCTTGACCTTGGCTTCAAGATCCTCCTTGACCTTACGGCGGATATTGCGGACGGCGACCTTGCCTTCCTCCGCCTTGGTCTTGGCGATCTTGACATAGTCGCGGCGACGATCCTCGGTCAGCTCGGGCATGGTCACCCGGATTACGTTTCCGTCACGGTTCGGATTGACGCCCAAATCGGAATCCCTGATGGCCTTCTCCACTGCACCGGCCTGAGAAGCATCAAAGGGGGTCACAGCCAGGGTTCGGGGTTCAGGTACACCGATGGAGGCCAGAGCCTTGATCGGGGTGGGAGCACCGTAATAGTCCACCATGATGTCATTGAGGAAGGAGGGATTGGCCCTTCCGGTCCGTATACCCGCGAAGTTCTCCTTCGTGGCCTCGATGGTCTTATCCATCTGGTCCTTGGCCTGATCCACCACTGTGGTCATGATCTGCTCCTTGCTGCTGGGTGCACTCCTGCTTATGCAGGCTCTGCCTATCAACTACTGTAAGGCCTGTGGCCTGCTGGGCCAAGACGGCGGCCTGCCGTCAGAGGGCGACGTCCTCCCCGTTCATGACCAACGTGCCAAGCTCCTTACCCTGGAGGGCGCCCGTAACGTTGCCTTCCCCTTCCAGACCGAAAACACGAATCGGCATAGAGTTGTCCCTGGCCATGGACAGGGCCGAAGCATCCATTACCGCCAGGTTGTCGACCAGGGCGCGCTGATAGCTCAGGCGCGTGAACATGTTGGCCGACGCGTCCTTACGGGGGTCGGAGGTATAGACGCCATCCACACCGTTCTTGCCCATGAGAACCTCGGAACAGTGAATCTCCAAGGCACGCTGGATGGAGACCGTATCGGTCGAGAAGTATGGGAGTCCGGCACCGGCACCAAAAATCACAACACGGCCCTTTTCCAGGTGCCTGATGGCTTTCAAGGGAATATAGGGTTCTGCAACCTGGCCCATGGTGATTGCGGTCTGAACACGTGTGGCCTGCCCTTCCTGCTCAAGGAAGTCCTGAAGGGCAAGACAGTTCATGACCGTTCCCAGCATACCCATGTAGTCGCCTCGTGAACGCTCTATGCCTGCCTGGCTGAGTTCTGCACCACGGAAGAAGTTGCCTCCGCCGACCACAATCGCCACCTGGACACCGGTCCTGACGGCCTCAACAATCTCTTTGGCCACACGCTGAACGACTTCGACGTCGATGCCGACCTGTCCGCCGCCAAAGGCCTCACCCGACAGCTTGAGAAGGACCCTCCTGGGGGTTGTATGACCACCACTTTCAACATTGTCTACGATGCACTGCAAAGAACGTCCTCCGAACGATTCGCCTTCAAGTCTGCCAGATCGGGTCATGCAAGAACCATCCTTAATGCTGATATACCAGGCCTATGAACCGTCACTCAGGCTACCTTCAAAGACCGACAACACCGGGACGGACAGGGTTCCGAAGAGGCGGGCCGTAGAACACGGTCAGTAAAGGTCTACAAAACGAGCCCCGCCGGAATACAACAAGGGAGGCGACCACACGGGCCGCCTCCCTTGAGCGGAACATCCTATCGGGCCGAAGAGGCACCGGTCACGACTTACTCCTCGTCGTCACCTGTGCCGACCTCGATGCGGGCAAAGGACAGAGCCTTGCCGCCCGTCTCCTTGAAGAGGTCGCCGACAGTCTTGGAAGAATCCTTCACGTACTGCTGCTCAAGCAGAACACTCTCCTTGAAGAAGGCGTTCAGGCGCCCTTCGACAATCTTGGGGATGATCTGCTCGGGCTTGCCTTCAGCCTGTGACTTCTCAGTGGCCACACGACGCTCGGACTCCACCACATCAGCAGGGACGTCCTCACGGGAGAGCCACTTGGGGCTCATGGCCGAAATCTGCAGGGCAACCTCATGAGCTACCGAGGCGCCGGCCTCATCAGTGGCAATCATGGCCACGATGGACGGGGGCATTTCAGCCGACTTCCGGTGGGCGTAGATCTCGACGTGCGGACCCTCGACCCTGGCGACCTGACCGATCTTCACATGCTCATGGAAGAGGGCACCCGCCTCCTCAACGGTATCGTTGACGGTACCGGCCTTGGAGGGAGCCTTGGAGACCTGGTCGGCATCAAAGGCGTCGGCCTTGGCCACATCCTCGATGATTTCCTTGCCGAAGTCCACGAACTGGGGGGTCTTGGCCACAAAATCGGTCTCGGAATTGAGCTCGACTGCATAGCCGATCTGTCCCTGCCCACCATCAGTGATGGTGGAGGCGATCAGACCCTCCTGGGCCTTGCGACCCTCGCGTGCTCCTGCCGCCTGGATACCGGTGGCGCGGATAATCTCCTTGGCGCGGGCGATGTCACCATCGGCCTCGGTCAGGGCCTTCTTGACGTCCATCATTCCGGCGCCGGTCTGGTCACGCAGCTCCTTGATCAGTGCAGCGGTGATCTTTGCCATAACAACTCCTCACTAAACCGCCCCGACACCCGGTCGGGACGGAAAGAAACAATATGGTGGTTCAGGAAGCCCGTATCACTCGGCTTCGGCGGCAGGAGCAGCCGGGGTCTCCTCGGCAGGCTTATCTTCGCCTTCCTTGTTCTCGAGCAGGTTCTTCTCCCACTCGGCCATGGGCTGATCACCCGTCTCTTCGGCCTTGGCGGCCTTCCCGGAACGCTCCAGAAGACCATCGGCCACGGCATCCGCCATGAGGCTGGTCAGGAGCTCCACGCCGCGGATTGCATCATCGTTGGCGGGAATCGGGTAGTCGACCAGTTCGGGATCCGTGTTGGTGTCGACCAGGGCCACAACCGGAATACCCAGCTTCTTGGCCTCCGCGACCGCCAGGGCCTCCTTGTTGATGTCGACCACAAAGAGCACGGAGGGGGTACGGTTCATGTTGCGGATACCGCCCAGCTGGCGCTCCAGCTTGTCCTTCTCACGACGGAGCAGGAGCAGTTCCTTCTTGGTCAGACCGGAGCCACGGACGTCGTCGAAGTCCATCTCCTCAAGTTCCTTCAAGCGACCGACCCTCTTGGTGACGGTCTGGAAGTTGGTCAGCATGCCGCCCAGCCAACGCTCGGAGACGTAGGGCATGTTCACCCTAGTGGCCTGGGTCTTGATGGCTTCCTGGGCCTGCTTCTTGGTGCCGACGAAGAGGACGGTGCCGTTGTGGGCCACGGTCTCCTTGATGAAGTCGTAAGCCTTGTCGATCATGTCGAGCGACTTGAAGAGGTTGATGATGTGGATTCCGTTACGCTCCACCAGGATGTACTGCTTCATCTTGGGGTTCCAGCGACGGGTCTGATGCCCGAAGTGAACGCCGGCCTTCAACATCTCGCTCATGGTGATCTGTGCCATGTCATTGCCTTTCATTGTCGGTTATTGCCTGGTCATGCGCGCCTGCGTGCAGCTCTTGACAGGGCCGACCGACACAGGGCGTCGCGGACATGACGCGATTTATGCGTGCCTGGTTGGGTACAGGATTGCGGAAGACCACCCGTGACAGCGACTTCCACCATATGGCACACTCTTTCCAGTGTACCACCCCAGGGCGATTTCAGATCAGGTAACCGACTAGCCGTTCAGACCGTCATCGACCTGAACGAAGTTCGCGCATGGCCTTCCGCCTGGCTTCCTTCTCAAGACGATCGATGTACACGTGCCCATCCAGGTGGTCGCACTCATGCTGAATCATCCTGCCCATGATTCCGCGACCCTCCAGGGTGACGGTCTGCCCATCCAGGTTGATTCCGTGCGCCTTGGCATATTCGGCCCTTCGGGTCGGATACCAGAGATTCGGAAGGGAGAGGCAACCTTCCTCACCGTACTGCTCCCCCTGGGTCTCATCGATGACGGGATTGATGATATACCCCACCTTGCCGCCGATGTTGTAGGAGAAGACTCGCAGACCGACCCCGATCTGGTTGGCCGACAGACCAGCCCTGCCTGGATCATCAACGGTGTCGACCAGGTCCTGCACCAGACTCCTCACGGCCGGTGTAATGGTCTTGACCGGATCGCAGGGGGTGCGCAACACCGGGTCGGGAACCACTCTGATCGTACGAATCGCCACTACTCTTACTCCTTGTTTGTATTCTCGTCCTGATTGTCGGAATCGGTCCTGGTCTCTACGCGGGCTGTGGTCTCACGGAACTTACCCGATACGCTGGCCAGTGAGTCGCTTACGGTCGTCTTCGCCTTGGTCACCAAGGGGTTGGCAGTCGGGGCCTTGCCTGTGCTCCTGGGGGCGTAAAGGACCTTGTCGATCACATCCGCATACTGCCGAAGGACCTCTGGTCGAACGACTTTCATGCTCGGCGTCAGGGTCTTATCCTCTTCGCTGAAGTCCTTATCGAGGATGACGAACTTCCTGACCGATTCGGCACGGGAGACATCACTGTTGGCCTGGTCCACGTACTGCTGGATGAAGGCTCGGATGGCGTCGTTGCGGCTGGCCTCCTCCATGGTCATGTCAGCATCCAACCCCTGTGATGTCAGCCAGGACTTGAGCATCCCCTCGTCCAGGGTCAACAGGGCACCGATGAAGGGCCTTCCATCGCCGACGACCACAGCCTGGGAGACGATCGGGCAGGTGCAGATGGCATCCTCCATGGGGGCCGGACTCACGTTCTTACCACCTGCAGTGATGATGACATCCTTCTTGCGGCCGGTGATGTAGACGAAGCCCTGGTCGTCTATCTGGGCCAGATCACCGGTGTGGAGCCAACCGTCCTTGTCCAGAACGGTCTTATTCAGCTCGGGGTTCTTGTAGTACCCCGAAAAGACGCTGGGACCCTTGACCATGAGTTCGTCATCATCGCTCAACCTGGCCGTGATTCCCGAGCCGGGCCGACCGACCGAACCCACCTTGTTGGCATCCTCGAAATTGACGATGCAGGGGGCTGCCGTTTCGGTCATCCCATATCCCTGAATGAAGGTGATGCCATCGATTCCGTTGAAGAAGTGGGCCAGGTCGGCGTTCATGGGTGCGCCACCGCAGGCCAGGAAGCTTAGGTTGGAACCAAGGGCGGAGTTGATTGTGCTGCCTACCGTCTTGCTGTAGAACGCGTGGGCCAGACGGGTGAGCGGCGAATGTCCGCGTCCCTCCTGTTCGTCCTTGGACCACTTGGTGAAATGTTCGGCGGCCTTAGCGAATACCTTGCCGGCCAGTCCGGTGCCGGCCTTCTGCGAGGCGGCGTTGTAGACCTTCTCGAAGACCCTGGGGACGCCCAGAAGGTAGGTGGGACGGAAGGTGCGCAAATCGCTCAGGAGGTGCTTTGATCCGGAGACGTATCCGACCACACCCTGGGCGCCGATGGCGACATATTGAATGTAGCGGGCGAAGCAATGGGCCAGGGGCAGGAAGAGCATCAGGCGGGACGGGGCCGCCAGCATATGGTAAAGCACGTCCCAACCGACGAAGACGATATGCATGAAGTTGCGATTGGTGAGCATGGCCCCCTTGGGCTCACCTGTGGATCCCGATGTATAGACGATGGTGGCCAGGTCGTCGGTCTTGATCTGGGCGATGGCCTGGTCGAGCTGCTCATCCGAGATGGACTGCCCGAAGTCGCTGACCGCGTTCAGGCCGCCCGCCTGGAAGTTGAAGACATACTTGAGTTTGGGTGATGAACCTCTGACCTGTTCCAGTATCTGGGAATGGTCGGAATCGCCCGCGAAGGCCAGGACGCAGTCCACATCCTGAACAATCTTCTGGGCCTGACGGGCTGAATCGGTCTCATAGATGGGAACCGAGACGGCTCCGATGGCGGCACAGGCGAAGTCGGTCACTCCCCAGTCATAACTGGTCGGGGCGTATATCACCACGGTGCTTCCCTTGGTGACCCCAAGGGCCAGCATTCCCTTGGCCACGGCGCGGACCCGCTCCGACATCTGCCCTGCTTTGACGTCGTGCCAGTTCCTGGTCATTGGATCCTGCCATTGGGCTATCAACTCCTCCGGATCCCTGGCCGTACGATTGGCCAGAAGGGAGTAGATGGTGTCTTTGTCGGTCGTGGGATGTTGGATTTCGACCGTATATTCGCGCAACATAGGAACCATCATATGGCGGATACCTGCCAAGATGGTTCATTATCCCAAATCCAGTTCCGTGCAAACCCACCGGGAGCCAAGCAATCTCACGACTTCAGTGGCAAGAATCGGTGATTCTCCCACCATAAAGCCCAAGGTGACGCTGTATTCCCTGGGTGAAGAGCGGTAAATCTCCACGGTCCTGGGAACAAGCGGCAGATGTATCTCGGCTCCTTTGGCACCCACTTCGGCAACCCCCAACTTGGTGGCACCCAGCAACCCGGCGAAGACACGCAAGCGTTTCCGACAGCCGTATGAGCAGATATGTTCCAAAGGGGCGAGAGGCAGCCGACCACGCAGGAATTCGAATGACCGCATGACCAGGGAACAGAGATTGGACACGAAGGTCTCCATGGTTCGACCTTCGGTGGCTTCTTCGGCACCGAAGTGATTGACGGTTCTGACATTGACGGGAATCTTCGACTCGCCTATCAGCACCGTCTCTTCATAACCGCTCAGCCTTTGCAGGGGCCTCCCCCACTTGTCGTTGTCGGCTGGTGCTTGGTTTTGCTTGTCTTCCCACACGGGAACAAGATCTATGGCGTTCGGATTTGTATTGAGCATAATAATCATGCGCCAGAGGCGCGGTCCTCCCCCGAGGAACAACTTCGCGGCATGGCCGCCCGGAGGATTCCGGGCCGGTCGACAACACGCAACCAACGCTATGAACAGGCAGAGGAAAAGTGAAGTGTGTGTCAGGTCACATTTGCAGGCTTCCGAACAGAATCCTGCCCATACCACCATCAACAACCTTGGCGCCAATGCAGTAAACCGTAATGAAAAACCGGCCGTAGCAAACAAGCCCGGCCGGTTGACACCTGCAATCAGAAACGAATCAGACCTGGAGTCCTGCCGCCACAGCGACCTTGCAACGCTGGAAGCTCTTCATGTCCACATACCCGGTCGATGCCATAGCTCGACGAAGGGCACCAATCATGTTGAGGCTCCCGTCAGTCCTGCTGCTCGGGCCGAAGAGGATGTCATGCAGACTACCAACCTGGTCAACCCGTACACGACGGCCCCTGGGCAGCTCTGGATGGTGCGCCTCGGCACCCCAGTGCATTCCCCGGCCTGGGGCATCCGTCGACTTGGCGAGGGGGGTACCCAGCATGACCGCGTCCGCCCCCATGGCCAGTGCCTTGATGAAGGATCCGGATGTACCGGTCTCACCGTCGGCGATGACCTGAACATACCTGCCGCCGGACTCATCCATGTAGTCCCTGCGTGCCTCGGCCACGTCAGCGATGGCAGTTGCCATGGGTGCCTGGATGCCGACTGTGGCACTGTCGGTGGATGAGGCGCCCCCACCGAACCCCACCAGGACGCCCGCCGCACCGGTACGCATCAAATGAAGGGCGGCCTGATAGGTGGCCGCTCCGCCCACGATGACCGGGACATCAAGGTCATAGATGAACTGCTTCAGGTTGAGGGGCTCGTGATTGCTTGACACGTGTTCCGCCGAAACGGCCGTACCGCGAATCACAAAGAGGTCCACGCCGGCTTCCACCACCGTCGAGTAGAACTCCTGGGTCCGCTGGGGTGACAAGGCACCCGCCACGGTAACCCCGGCTTCCCGAATCTCGTGCAGGCGCCGAGTGATCAGCTCGGGCTTGATGGGTTCCCGGTAGACACTCTGCATGACCTTGGTGGCTTGGTCGGGATCGGCTCCGGCGATGCGCTCGAACTGCGGCCTGGGATCTTCGTATCTTGTCCAGAGACCTTCCAGGTCCAGAACACCCAATCCTCCCAACTTGCCGAGCTCAATGGCGGTTTCGGGACTGGTGACCGAATCCATGGGGGCCGCGACAAGGGGGATGTCGAATTCGTAGGCATCCACCTGCCAGGACGTGGATACGTCCTGCGGATCGCGGGTCCTCCTCGAGGGGAGGATGGATACGTCGTCGAGGGTATAGGCCACCGTGGCCTTCTTGCCGAGACCGATTTCAATTTCCTGTGTCATAGCCACCAAGGGTAATGCCCCTCTATGACCCCGAAGGCACCACTGTGGTCCTTCCCGACTCTTGCTACGGGCAGGTTACGCCACTGTGACCGCGGGAAACAATCGTGGTCTAGATATGACAGGTAATGAGGCGCGTGTCGCGTATCCCGATCGGGTTGACGCCTCGGTTGCTCTGCAGAGGGAGTCTCAATGAAGAAAATCACGGTCAAAGGACGTATTGTCGAGCTGGATGGCGACGAGATGACCCGTGTCATCTGGAAAATGATCAAGGATCAACTGATCAGGCCGTATCTGAATCTGGATCTGGACTACTACGACCTGGGTATCGAAAACAGGGACGCCACCGATGACCGAGTGACCATTGAGGCGGCAAGGGCCATCCAGCGCGAACACGTAGGGGTCAAATGCGCGACGATAACTCCGGACGAGGCCAGGGTCAGGGAGTTCGGTCTGAAGAGGATGTGGAAGTCGCCCAATGGAACCATACGCAACATCCTCGGCGGCACCATCTTTCGTGAGCCGATTGTGATAGACAGGATCCCCCGTCTTGTTCCCAGCTGGACCAAGCCCATCGTCGTAGCCCGCCATGCCTTCGGTGACCAGTACAAGGCGACTGATTTCAGGATTCCAGGCAGGGGAAGCCTGACAGTGACCTTCACCCCGGAAGACGGCGGCCAGCCGATTGAACATCTGGTCTACGACTACCCCGGTGCCGGCGTTGCGCAGGTCCAATACAACCTTGACCAGTCAATCGCCGATTTTGCCCGAGCCTGCCTCAACTACGGCCTCATGCGGCATTATCCCGTATGCCTGAGCACCAAGAACACCATCCTCAAGGCCTATGACGGCCGCTTCAAGGACATCTTCGCCCAGATATACCAGGAGGAATACCAGAAGCGGTTCGAGCAGGAGGGACTGACCTACGAGCATCGGCTGATTGACGATATGGTGGCTTCCTCCCTGAAATGGCCTGGGGGCTATATATGGGCCTGCAAGAACTACGACGGCGACGTGCAATCCGACTCGGTGGCACAAGGATTCGGCTCGCTAGGACTGATGACCTCCGTTCTGATGACAGCAGACGGGCGCACCGTCGAGGCGGAAGCCGCCCATGGCACCGTCACACGCCACTACAGGCGTTGGGTCAAGGGCGAAGAAACCTCCACCAATCCTATTGCCTCCATCTATGCCTGGACGGGCGGGCTCAGACAGCGCGCAAAGATGGATCGAACACCCGACGTGGAACGGTTCGCCCAAACCCTCGAGAATGTGGTCATCAGAACGGTAGAGTCGGGGAAAATGACCAAGGACCTGGCGGCACTGGTAGGACCAACCCAGACCTGGCTGAACACAGAGGATTTCATGGATGCCCTGGCCCAAGGACTCGCCGTCCGAATCAGTCAGGACCAGGACTGAGTCCGTACCCACCAGCATCGGGGAATGCCCTTTGGGAATGAATGTGAATTGAACTACTGCTTTTGCCATCCGGCCCTTGCCTACCCATACAATGGGAATCCGAGACCCGGCCCTCGCCGGGTCCGAGTTGAATCTTAGGGAGCGGATGTGAAACGGTCGGGCGGTAAAAATCGTGCAATCAGTATCCTGTCATTGCTGGCTTCCCTGGCTCTGGTCCTGGCGGCAGGGGCCTGCAAAGACCAACCGACAGAACAATCGACAGCCGCGTCAACCGTCACCAAGGCGGCAGACAGAGGAAACGTTGCCATCTTCACCCCCGCTGACGGAATCACCCTCTCCCAGCACACCCCTCTGAACAAGTGGGCCGCGCTGGTCCCTGAACTCGAAAAAGGGCTGTCCAAACACCACATCGACGGCAAGAAGGTCTCAACCTTCACCGATTCCAGTCTTGACGAGCAGAGCAAGAATCTACAAGACTACGTGGTCTCGCATCTGGCAGGAGGCAAAAAAAGTGGAAAGGCCGTCTCTCCTACCACCCTGGTGATTGCCCCATTCACCTCGCCTGACTCCATCACCCGGCAGTACGGCGACTACGTCAGCCAACCTCGGATCGGGACCAAACAGGACGCTGCCAAAACAAAAAAAGCTGGAGAGGCAGATACATCCCAGAACAACTCTTCAAACAACCGATCGGAAAACGGCACGGCAAGCGATTCGGATTCCGCAAACCGAAATAGCGAGGTCAAAGCCCACGACCGGCTGGTTTCATCGATCAGGCTGGCCAAGGAGGCTGGGATGCATGTGGTTCTCCTGGCAAATGACATACCCGAGGTGACACCGGACCTGTTTGTCGATATGTCCAATGCCCGCAGCATCGGTGAACTCCAGGCGACCAAGCTGGCCAGCAAACTGGAACTGGATAAGGCCAGCAAGGAGAACCCCGCCAGAATCGAGGTCCTCCTGCCCAGGATGCCTCCTGCCGGTGAAGCGGCAAATGCACAGATCGAGGAAGAGGAAGACGAACCGACAACCGTCCCTGATACTGATTCCTTCCCCAGCCAGGCCTTCGCCGGCATCTGGCAGGTCCTGGGGCCTTACTTCAAGGACGGTCGTGCTGTCAGCCCCTCAGGCCTCCTCACTGAAGAGACCACCGAGAAGGACTGGGCAAATGTGGCCTTCGATCCAGGCAAGGATGCGACAGCCACCAAAAAAGAGGTCGCAGCACGCCTCCACATGGACTCACAGGCAAAGGGCCATACGGCAGTGGATGGAATCCTGGCCATGAACGACTTCATTGTTTCCGGTGTCGTCTCGGAACTGAATGACCTCGGATACTCCGGCTCGGCCGCTGACATCAACCCCGAGATATCAATATCCGGCATTGTGGGATCCATGACAGGCAAGCAGGATCTGCATCGGAAGAGGGTGCCGAGACCGGCCCAGGGCGACGCTTCACGTCAAAGCGCAGACCCGACACGGGGCGGAACCGAGTCCTCGGGCCAGCCGACCGAGAAGGACGGGAACGCCGCAGAATCGGATGCGGACAGCGCCGACCATCCTGCTTGGCCCATCATCAGCGGTTACGGTGCCTACATCGACAACATCCCCCAGATTGTTGACGGGGAGCAGTGGATGACCGCCATCGAGGACAGGAAAGGCCTTGCTTCAGACCTGGCTACCGCCTGTGCGGGCCTGAACAAGAATGGCGTCCTGCCGGACAACCTCTCCTCCTTGGTGCAGGATGCCGGATCGGAACGCAAGGTGAATCGGCTGACTCGCCCCCTGGTGGCGGTATCGGCATCAAACCTGAAGAGCACCCTGATTGACACTAATTACATCAAGCCGGCCGAAGCCGGTCTATGACGGAATCCAGTCGATAGCCACCGCTTGGAGCAATGCCCACCAAGACCTCAGACCGGCTTCAGGGCGATGCGATGCCGGCCCAGCTTGGACATCGGATTCACATACTCCCTGTCCCTGGTCCGCAACCCCCAGTGCAGGCACCCATCATCACAGTGGTCCGAGTGCCCATGGACCGAACCCCAGGCCGTGCCGCGTTTCACTCTGTCACCAGGATGCAGATGCGTGACCGCCGGTTCAAAGGTGGAAGTCAGATTTTCCTTGGGTCCATGGCGAATCGAAACCACCGATTTCCCTGCAACCTCGCCGGCAAAGATAATCGTTCCAGCTTCAGGTGCCAGGATATCCGCATCCTGTTCGGCCGCTAAATCCACCCCGCGGTGCCCAGGCAACCAATTATGAGCGGGTCTGTCGAAAGCCCTGAGGGGTTTCGGTGCCCCTCTTTCACCTTCCACCCTGATCGGCGGTATCCATCCGCCCTGACAGCCCCGGACATCCGAAGACTGAGGTGTTGCGTCGGTGGGGTTCACCGTTGGGCTTGCCCCGTGCCGAATAGCGGTTCCAGAATTCATCGCGGCACCTAAGGAATACCCTTCGGTAAGCGCTTTATAGGAAGTGGCTCCGCACCGAGCAATCACAGTACCCTGAATCGCGCCGGACAAGCGACCTTCTGACTCCGGGAAGGGGGCAAGCAGTAGACAGAGAAAGAAACTGACGGCAATCCTCCATGACCGAAGTCCAGCAGCGCTGCGGCCGGCAGACAGGAACCCTACAACCGGCTTGATCCATACAGTTTTGATTTGCACAGTGACTCCTCAGCTTGACTATATTCCTGTCATTCTGGAGCTCCCATGAAGACCCACCTGTGTCGTACACAAAGTGTGGTCAACTATGCCTTCGACAGATTCGCCAAAATCGGCAACACTCGAAGGAAACACCTGATTGGTCCACTCGTTCTCTCCTCTTGGGTGAAGCGGACCCAGATAGGCGTACAAGGCCGATGAAGCAGGAAAACAGGACTGAGTTAGTTGAGAACAAAAGAAAAGCCGCCGGAAAACCGGCGGCCAATGTGCTCCCGCAGCTGGGCTTGAACCAGCGACATTTCGATTAACAGTCGAACGCTCTGCCAACTGAGCTATGCGGGAATATCCCGTTCAACTCTCGCTGAACACAATTTCTATATACTAGCCGCGAGGACTGTCCCTAGCAAATTGGCGTGTCGATACAGCCCGGCATGGAACTCACATGACGATTTTGTCCATGGGCATGGCCGAATCTATAGGAAAGTCCGGTGCAGAAGGTCGTATGCCGGCCCGTACCAGGTTGACGCCCAGCATGGCCACCATGGCTCCATTGTCGGTGCAGAGTTCAATCCGGGGAATACGTACCTTGATGCCCTCCCGTTCTCCTGCCTCCCGCAGCCCAGTCCTCAGCTGCGAGTTGGCCGAGAAACCGCCACCGACAATCAGGGTATCCGAATCAAACCGCTCGCATGCCGCCACTGCCTTTCGTGTCAGCACGCTGGACACGGAATCGGCCAGGGAGGCGCATACATCGTCCACGGGAATCTCACGCCCTGCTGCTTCCTGATTTTCGATCCAGCGCGCCACAGCCGTCTTGACTCCAGAGAAGCTGAAGTCATAAGGGTGTTCCGCACCTGCCTTGCCCTTGGTGAGACCCTGGGGCACCTGAATGGCCCCAGGGTTGCCAAGTCGGGCATGGCGGTCGATGTGCGGCCCTCCCGGGTAGGGGAAACCGAGCAGGCGGGCAATCTTGTCGAAGCACTCACCGGCGGCATCATCCAGCGTGGAACCAACTACGTCCACCTGCCTGGCGATATCCCGGACATGCAGGAGGGAAGTATGCCCTCCGGAAACTATCAGGGCAAGGGTATTATCCGGGAAAGGTCCAAATTGAAGCTGGGTGACTGCGATATGCCCAATTACGTGGTTGATGCCGTAGAGGGGCTTCTTCGCTGCCCAAGCCAGGGCCTTGGCACCGGAAACACCGACAGCCAGGCACCCCGCCAGCCCAGGGCCGGCGGACACCGCTATAGCGTCAACCTGCGCCAGGTCCATATCCGCCTCACAAAGGGCACGGGAGACCACAGGCACGAAGGATTCGGCATGTGCACGGGAGGCGATTTCGGGGATGACACCGCCATAGCGGGCATGTTGGTCCATGGATGAGGCCACCACGTTGGAAAGCAGGTTATCACCCTGAATCAAGGCGGCAGCGGTCTCATCGCAGGTTGATTCGATGCCCAATACCACCGGCTCACTCATTGTCCGTCTCGCTTTCCGTTCCCGGGTCATTCCTGTCTCCGCCCACTGGGCCGATACGCTTCGTCAGGTCCTTTACCATCGTATAGGCGTCGACTCCTTCCGGCTGATAGTATCCCCGTCTCAGGCCGATTCGCTGAAAGCCCATATCCCGATACAGATTCAACGCAGGGTCGTTGTCCACACGGACCTCAAGGAACATCCGATTGGCTCCTTGCTTTCGGGCCTGCTTGATGAGCTCCGCAAGGAGGGTCCTGCCCAGTCCCCTGCGGCGGGCCGAAAGAGCCACACCGAGGGTAAGCAGTTCAGCGTCTTCCCCATTGAACCAAAATCCTCCGTAGGCCAGGATATCCC
This sequence comes from Bifidobacterium sp. M0307, assembly GCF_016100445.1. NCBI lineage: Bacteria > Bacillati > Actinomycetota > Actinomycetes > Bifidobacteriales > Bifidobacteriaceae > Bifidobacterium > Bifidobacterium sp. M0307. Next base: position 615,186 of record NZ_JACFSL010000001.1, on the reverse strand, counting down.
CCTCCTCGTCCCAGGCCAGATAGGTCCGGGCAGAGGCATTCAGTTCCGACTGAAGCACGCCAAGGCTCCAAGCGGACTTGGAAAAGATCTCCTCCTCCATGCGGGCCAGGACCGGCAGGTCCTGTTCTTTCACCTGACGAAGCATCAGGATTTCACCACATGCTTGAGGGGGTTGGGGACGGACACATCCGGCCTCCGCAGATAGAGCGGTTCAACCAAATCACGCCCCGGGTTCGCCGAATCCCGGCTTCTGGCACAATCAACCATGAGGGCCAGCCCGGGAGCACCGCTATCAAGGAAGGACTCCCCCGAAACAAGGGCTTCGGGTAGCCGTGCCCGCCAGTTGTCCTCATACCGCCTTGCTCCGTGACCACTGATGACCACCTGGACCTCTTGTCCTGCGGCCTTCCGATCATCGACAATCCCGGAAACCCGTTCAGCTATCGCATCAGGATAATCGATATCCATCGGAGCAAGCGAACGGACGGAGTCGAACTCCTCACCAAAGTCATCAAAGAGCTGGAAATACAGCTGGTGCCTGCGAGCATCATTGACGGCCAGGGTCAGTATCCGCACCCCTTCACCCATCCGGGCCTGCCCGGATGTTGTTTCACCATATGCGGCAAGGGCCTGCTTATAGGCGAACCTGGCCTGCGGAAGAAGGATGTCCTGTCCCAGCAATTTCGCACCAGTGGCATAGGCCAGGGCCTTGGCCGTTACTATACCGGCCCTGAGACCGGTGAACGGTGCGGGACCAAGTCCGACCACAACCGTGTCCAGGTCGTCGGGAGCCAAGCCCGCATCGGCCATCACTGCGGCGATATTGACCTGAAGATGCTCCACATGGGATCTGGAATCAGTTTCGACCCTGGGCTCGCGGCCCAGGACACCAACCGTCGAGCCGAACGAAGTATCAATCACCAGGACCGATCCGGTCGCCTCATCCATGGAGTCATGACCCTCCTGGCCACTCATGCCTGAACCGCCTTCCGCAGAGACCTCATTCTGGATTTCCATGACGAGCCTACTCCACGCAAGGTAACTTCACGCTTTCCTAGGCTGGTCGGGGGCTGGTCGGGATTTACTCCCCCCTCCAGGGGGCGGTCGATGATGACCTCCAGACGCTGATTCGCCAGCACCGATGCCATCTGCTCCCCCCATTCCATCAGCACAACCGTCTCCTGGCCCGGCTCTTCCAACTCTTCGTCCAACCCCAGGGATTCCAGCTCATCGAGCAACCGATTCACACTGTCCTCCCCGGGGTCGTATCCTTCCCCACCGAGACGATAGGCATCCACGTGAATCAGGTTGACCGGTCTGCCATCATTCAGACGGCCGTGGAGTTCGCGAGCAATCGTAAACGTAGGTGAAACCACGGACCCGTCCACCTCAAGGCCCTTGCCCAATCCCTGCGCAAAGGTTGTCTTCCCTGCCCCCAGAGGCCCCGACAGCAGCACAACATCACCGCCTCGAAGGCAGTCGGCCACCATACCGCCGAGCTCCTGCATGTCTGGACTCTCCGGGACGGACAGGCGCATTTCATCGATTTCGGCACCCATCAGTTTCAGACTCATGCCCTTGCCCTCCCCTTGGCGGCAATGAGCTCCACAGCCCGCTCCAACGCATACACAGCGTCACCACCGTTGGTCTTGCACTCTTCATCGGCAGCTGCCAGGGCTTCGAAGCAGGTCGCCAGTCCGTCAGAGGTCCAACCGCGCAGTTGCCTTCGGGCGTCACGCAGCTGCCAGTATGCGGACTTGGCTTCTGCCTGACTGATCGTACCCGCCTGAATAGCCGCTTGTTTGCCCAAAACCCTGAGCTTCAGAGCCAGGACACCTATCAGTGAGATGGGATCGTTGCCCTGCTCGATTGAGGACCGGAGCGCGACCACAGCCTGGGCGCTGCGACCGGCCAGGGCCATGTCGGCTACTGCGAACCCGCTGACGGCAGGATTATCCGTCAGATATGCGTTCACGGTATCCAGCGTGAGTGGATTCTGGTCAAAATCATCGCATAACTGGGAGCACATGGAAGCCAGCTCGGGGGTCCGCTCCCCCAGGACGTCCACCAGCTGCTGGGCCGCCCGTGGTTCCACCCGTCTTCCGCGTTGTTCGAAGCGGGAAAGCACGAAGTTGACCTTCGCATCGAACTTCTTCAGGTCCGGCACCTGCTCCTTGACAGCTCCACCCTTGGTCATCTGATCAAGCAGACGTCTACCCTTGTTGCCTCCGTCATGGCGGCAGATGAGGATGCTGCTGTCTTGCGGATTCTTGACGGCTTCCTTGCAGAAGGCGATGAGCGTTTCACCCAGGGACTCGTCGGCGAGTTGCATATCGTCCAGAAGAACGACGGCCCGATCACTCAACAGGGAGGGGCTGACCGCCTCATCGAAGGTATAGGAGTCGCAGGTGGAAGCGTTAAGCTCCATGAATTCACAGTCCGGATTTGACTGACAGGCTTTGGCGCAGAGTTCCTTGACACGTTGCCCGTTAAGGAAGGTATCTCCGCCGACAACCATCATGACAGGCGCATTTCCCTGTTGAGCTTTCGTCATGATTCAAATCTCCCCGTATCGCTGGACATTGCGGGAGGTGTTCAGCTCCCCTTGTCGGGATTGCCTCGGGAAGCGAAACGCATCGAGGATACCTGCTCCCGTGTCTGACGAAGCCACCGTTCCGCCTTGAACCAGGTGGAAGGTCTGAACGGTACCCCGACTCCTTCCATGTCGCCCTGATCAGGATCCAGCCCAAGCAGCCCGGTGAATCTGATCATGTGTACACAGAGGAGGATGCCAACCTCGACCAGCACCAGGGACAGGATGCCGAGACCACCCGGAGGCCAAGCCAGCGTGCCTATGTTGGATTCTCCCAACCAGGTTGCACCAACCTCCATGACTCCGGTTCCCCATGAGGACACCCAGGCCAGGAGGTGCCCAGCCTCCGGGCAAAACCACGAAATCATCATCCCGGCCAGGCCTGAGATGGTGGCAAAATCCACAACCGGGGCAACAATCAGATTGGCCAGGGGTGAAAAGAGCGATATCTGTTGGGACATGAGAATCTGTATGGGAAGGGTTCCGGCCTCGGCTGCCAAGGTCATTGCCAATGGCCCGGCCAGCAGAGTCGGCATATGGTCCACCAATCGATCCAATATGGCTTCTCCAAGCATGCTGATACCCAATACAGCGGCCGCAGACAAGGCAAATCCGAAACTGGAAGCCATGGACGGTTTCAACACCAGCGTCAGGATGACGCACCATGAAAGGGCATTGATGGATTGAGAACGCCTCCTGCATGCCGTGGCCATGGCAGCCATAAGCCCCATGGTCTGGGCCCTGAGCACGGAATCAGAGGGAACCATGATCAAGCCCAGACCCAGATAGGATCCCGCCAGAACCACACCCGTAAGCAAGGGCGGCGAGCGCAGAGCCCGCATCAACCGAATCAGTCCTGCAGCCAGAATCATGAAGTGCCCGCCGGATACCGCCATCAGGTGGAGAATGCCTGACCTCCTGAAGTCCTCTTTCAACCTGGCTGCATAGACAGGTTCCACCACCTGTGCAGGCCTGCCATCGACCCACTCGTCGAACACTATGCCTTCACTACCCAGCATTCCCATGGTCAACCCGGGTACCAGCACCCTGCCTTGGTCGCTCAGCGGCCGAGTCTGCGCCAGGAAGGACTCCTGCATCCGATTGACCAGTCGGTGCAGGAAGCCGGGGCGTTCCAGTTCCTCAGCCTTGGCCCCCTCTTGTACCTCCACCCACAGGGGCTCCTGACCGAACGCGGCCGCAACCAGAAGCCCGGATACCCGATACCGTCCAGCCATGGCCATCTGGCATGACTTCCCTCTTGCATATACGACTGCCTCCTCGGAAGTGGGCGTACCGACACCGTTTATCACGATGAAGTTCATGCCCAACTTCGCCCGACAATCCCATCCCCTTCGTTCCGATACCTTCACCGGCGACACCAGTCGACCTTGAATCTCCGCTTGGGCCTTACCACTCATGACCTGTCTGTATGCAGGTCCTGCCTGTTCGGAGACCTGCGAGACCAGGGTGACCACGGTCATGACCATCATTGCGCCACCCACGACCGCTATTCCAGGAAGGCGGGTCCTGACTCCACTCAGAAACCTGTCCAAATCAATGTTCCGCGCCTCCATAGCGGTGGAACGTGCCTTGTTCCTCCCCTCGGGTGACTTCCGCCTTCGGCCGCATGCGAATAGAAAGAGCCCCAGGCTGAGCATGATCGCCAGCAGTAATCCGGTCATGCTCCACCAATATCCGCCCCGCAGGCCCTGGTTGGCGAGTCCGTCCATTTGAGCAATTCGTGCGCTCTTCGGCCCCGGCCTGTCCAGTCCGGGATGGGCTCGACGGAAGAAGGTCCGTACCAGGAGAACCGTTATCCAGGCGGTACAGGCTACTGGGAGGAGTCTCCAGTCCCGACTACCTTGCTCCCGCATCCGGTATTCGGTTCCATGCCCTATAAGCGATAATCGGCATACCAAGGAGAAGAGGCCGGCGCTCCGCCCAGGTTGCCGCTTCACTGGACCACCAGGAAGGGTCGCAGCTTATCGAGCGTCTTGGGCCCTATCCCCGGTATGTCCAGCAATTGATCCACCGAGGAGAATCGTCCTGTACGGTTGCGGTGCTCAACGATACGTTGAGCCATGACCGGACCTATCCCCTTGATTCCCTGCAACTGGTCGGCAGTTGCCGTATTGATATCAACCCGGCTCCCGGAGACTCCCCCTTGTGAGGTTGGTGTCCCGGCTCCCGGTGCCTCAACGGCGTCCGAAGGAGAGGCTGGCCCCGGTACGTTTTCGGCCCCCATCGCACCGTTCGCGGTTGCAGCGGGATCAATCCCACCCGCCGGCTCTGAGGCGAGGCCTGAGCCACCTGCCGGGGTCTTGATGCCTTTACCTGACCTCTGGCGCTTCCCACCTACAGGTTTTCCACCCGTCGCCCTGTCCGCAGCTTCGCCTGCCTGCGGTGCCGAACCCGCAAGCGAGATGGACTGCTGGACGAAGAGTGTCAGACTTGTGGCGAGAGCAAGGACCAGAACCAGGATGGCAGCCAGGGCATGACTCGGTTTGAAAATCAGCCTGGGGCGGTCCCTGATGATTCCGGCCGGCTCCGCTTTCGGGAGGGAGGATAGGGGCCGGCCAAGCAGAGGCGGCTCCGGAGGAGGCAGCCGGGGAGGCATCTCCTTGGTGTCAGGATTCCCCGACCTGTGTTCACCGTGGACCGGGACCGGAGGAAGACCCCGTCTCCTGGCCCGCCGACCGTCGTATGCAGGATCTGTCTTCATTGGCCCATCCTGGCATGCAAAACCCCTCCCCGGTGTCGGGAAGGGGGATGTGGTCGAAGGTGGACCCGGTCAGGAACCGAGTCCACTCAATCAGGCGCTCCGCTGCCGGGGAATCCTCAGGCCGGAACCACCGATACGATCTTCGGCGCCTTGACGATGACCTTGCGCGGTTCCTTACCGCCCAGACGTTCCTGGATTGCCGGTAGGGCAAGGGCCTTGGCCTGGAGTTCCTCAGCCGAGATGTCGGGGCTGACCTCAAGCTTGCCGCGGACCTTTCCCTTGACCTGGACCACAGCTGTTACGGTGTCCTGCCCAAGATAACCCTCCTCCCAGGTAGGCCAGTCGGCATGGGCAATGGACTCCTGGTGACCAAGTCTGCTCCAGAGCTCCTCGCAGATGTGCGGGGCAATGGGCGAAAGCATGAGAATCAGGGGCTCGACGGCCGCTCGTGGTGTTGCCTCGAGCGATGTCAGATGGTTGTTGAGCACGATCAGCTTGGAAATGGCCGTATTCGGCCGCATTCCCTCCATCTCGATGGTCACATCGTGGATGGTCTGGTTGAGCAGCTTCAACGTCTTTTCATCCAGCTCGCCCTCCTCCACATGCACCTGACCTGTCGCCTCATCAACGACGTTGCGCCAGAGCCTCTGCAGGAACCTCATACCTCCTACGACGTTCCTGGTGTTCCAGGGGCGCGACTCGTCCAAGGGCCCCATGCTCATCTCATAGAGCCGGAAGGTATCGGCCCCATAGGTGCGGTACATGTCGTCCGGGGTGATGATGTTCTTCAGGCTCTTGCCCATCTTGCCGAACTCACGGTTGACCCGCTGTCCCTGCCAGGTGTAGACGGTTTCCCCATCTTCCTCGCTCTCCTCCACCTCGGCGGCCGGGATGTACTGTCCGCGCTGATCGGTGAAAGCGTATGCCTGGATCATGCCCTGGTTGAAGAGTCTGTGGAACGGCTCCTTGGAGGAGACGAAGCCCAGATCGTAGAGCACCTTGTGCCAGAAGCGGGCATAGAGCAGGTGGAGAACGGCATGCTCGACGCCTCCCACGTAGAGGTCCACGCCACCTGATTCTCCAGCCGTGTCGTTGTGATTGGGCCCCAGCCAGTAGTCGAATTCATCGGATTCCACCATATGCTGGGCATCATGCGGGTCGATATACCTCATGTAGTACCAGCAGGAACCAGCCCAGTTGGGCATGGTGTTGGTGTCCCGATGATAAACCTTGGGGCCATCGCCCAGGTCCAGGGTCACGTCGACCCAGTCCTGGTTTCGGCTGAGCGGAGCCTCGGGATTCGACTCGGAATCCTCCGGATCAAATGTCTTGGGCGAATAGTCCGGCACGTCAGGCAGGGCGACAGGCAGCTGGTCGTCGGGAATCAGGTGGGGCAGTCCCTGGTCATCATAGACAACCGGGAAGGGCTCACCCCAGTAGCGCTGACGGGAGAACAGCCAATCGCGCAGGCGGTAGGAGACGGTTCCCTTGCCGACTCCTGTCGATTCCAGCCAGGCGGTCACCTTTTCGATGGCCTGGTCAACGCGCAACCCATCGAGACTGAGGGCGCTCCCCTCCTCCTCGGTGGCTTCGGTTGAGGAGTTGATGACGATGCCGTCATGGGAGACGAAAGGCGCCTTCCCCTCGAATTCGGCCAGCTCCTGACCTGAACCCGGTAGGGGCTTGACCGTGTAGATGACCGGCAGACCGTACTTCGTCGCGAAATCGTAATCCCGCTGGTCGCCACCCGGAACAGCCATGATTGCTCCGGTACCGTAATCCATCAGGACATAGTCGGCCGTGAAAATCGGAAGGCGTGCCCCTGTGATGGGGTTGACTGCGTAAAGACCAGTGAAGAGACCTGTCTTCTCACCGGCCTCATCCACCCTGTCCTTGGCTGTCTTGGCTTCGGCTGCCTGCCGATAGGCCTTGACAGCGGACTGCGGGTCAGGGTATCCGCCCTTCCAGTCCTCGGCGATACCCTCAGGCCACTGGTCGGGTACATGCCTGAGGAGGTTATGTTCGGGCGACACCACGGCGAAGGTGGTCCCGAAAAGAGTGTCGGGTCTGGTGGTGTACACCTCCATGGTCTCCTCGCCGTCCTGGACGGGAACCTTGAAGAGCACCGATGCACCATGCGATTCGCCGATCCAGTTGCGCTGCATGAGCTTGACCTTTTCGGGCCAGTCCAGGATGTCCAGATCCTCGACCAGACGATGCCCATACGAGGTGATCCGCATGGACCACTGCTTGAGCTCACGCTGGTAGACCGGGTAGTTGCCACGCTCCGACCGGCCCTCGGCCGTCACCTCCTCATTGGCCAGGACCGTACCCAGACCGGGGCACCAGTTGACCGGCGACTTGGAGATGTACGCCAGCCGGTGGTCATTGAGAATGTCCGAGCGCTCGGCCTGGTCGAGTTCATCCCATTTCCGGCCGGGATGACCCGGAATGGGGCGAGAACCGGATCTGAAGGCATCCTCCAGTTCACTGATGGGACGAGCCGAGCCCAGCCCTCCGTCCTTGCGGCGATAGTCGGGGTCATACCAGGATTCATAAATGCGAGAGAATATCCACTGGGTCCACCGAACATAGTCGGTGTCAATCGTGGCAAAGGAGCGGCGGTCATCGAAACTCAGTCCGAGCCGATGAAGCTGCCAACGCATGTTGGCAATGTTCTGCTCGGTGGTCACCCGGGGATGCTGCCCGGTCTGGACGGCATACTGCTCTGCCGGAAGACCAAAGGCGTCATACCCCATGGCATGGAGAACGTTCTCCCCCTTCATCCTGTGATAGCGGCTGACCACATCCGTGGCGATGTAACCCAAAGGGTGCCCCACGTGAAGTCCCTTGCCCGAGGGGTAGGGGAACATGTCGATGACGTAGTAGGGTTTGCGGCCATCGGCGTTCCTGCCTTTGGAATCCTTCAGGTCCCCAGCCACATTCGCGGCCCAGAAGGTGCCGTCCTGGTCCCATTCCTTCTGCCAGTGCTCCTCAATGGTCTGCGCCATCTGTGCATCGTAGCGGTACCTGGGTTGATCGGGTTCCTGGGGCCGGTCCTGGCCCCTGTTCTCATTCGCGTTCATAAGCTGAATTATCGCCATTCACATGGACACGAGCCACCTGAGGTCCATTTGTCGAGTCAGTCCGGCGACCGGGGCCGGCCCGAACCACTTGCGTCGCGACGAGCTCACGCCCCCATCAGATTCAATATTGGGTCGTGAGCATCACATGCCCACAAACCACTGCCCGTCCGATCACTCTTGCGAAGGCGCCCCGTCCAACCGGTCTGGGCGGCGTGCAGCGGGGTCCGTCTTCAACCCTATGCTCCGGGCGGCACGCATAAGGGCCTGCTTCCATACCCCCTCGCTCATCATCTTCTCCAAGGCTGCGTTGATCGTTGCCACCAGTTCAGGGTCGTCCTTGCGTACGGCGATACCGTAGTGCTCCTGGGTGAAGGGGGCTCCCACCAGTCGTAGCTGATTGCCTCCTCGCACCTTGGCAAGGCCGGCCAAGGCAAAATCGTCACCACCCACGGCATCGGCATCTCCACTCAGAAGGGCCGTAATACACTCCGTGAACTGGTCTCTTTCCTCAACCTGAGCATTGGGGGCATGACGACTGACCACCTCGGCCGTGGAGGAGCCCCTGGCCACACAGACCCTCTTCGTGTCCAGGGAATCAACGCCTGTTATCTCATTCTGTTCACGCCGGACAAGCAGATCCTGACCGGCAAGCAGGTAAGGCCCTGCAAAGTCCACCAACTCCCGCCTGGCGCGGGTTATGGAATAGCCGGCCACGACCAAGTCGACCTTGCCTTCGACGAGCATTCGCTCACGGTCGACGGGCCGAACCTCCTGCCAGACGATTTGGGTATGGGAGTACCCGAGTTCATGGACCACATACTTGGCCACATCCACGTCAAACCCCTGATGGTCTCCTGACTGGACGAACCCAAGTCCCGGCTGGTCAAAGGAGACACCGACATGGATCTTGGGGCCTATCGAGCTGACATCGTATTGCGCCGCTGATTGCCCGCAACCTGCCAGGGGCAGTGCCATTACCAGGGCGACCAGGGATGCCAATAACTTGCGAGCTTTCATGGTTCTCCTACTTGAACATCTTGGAACGGGTCAGGAACCATGTGACCATTCCGGCGACCAGCATGGAGACGACGACCACCACCGCGAACCCCCAGGGCTTGTCGGTGAAGGGCATGCCGAACATACCCTCGTTGAAGTTCATGCCATACATGGAGAAAATCAGAGTGGGCACCGACATGCTGATGGAAATAATCGTGAAAATCCTCATGACGTTGTTCACGTTGTTCGACACGATCGAGGCGAATGCATCGGTCATGCCTGAAAGCACGCTGGAGTATATGTTGGCCATCTCGATGGCCTGCTTGTTCTCCGTGATGACGTCCCCCAGAAGATCCTCGTCATCGGGATATTGCTTGATTCGTTCCAGGCTGGTCAGCTTTTCGAGGACGATTTCATTCGACTTGAGGCTGGTGGCGAAGTAGACCAGGGTCTTGTTCAGCTCCAGGAGCATCAGAATCTCCCGGTTCTGCATGGAATGGCGAAGCTTCAACTCCAACCTGTCGGACTCCCGGTCGATGATGCGCAGGTAGCGCAGGTACATGGTGGCGTTCCGGTACAGTATCTGCAGGATGAACCGGGATTTCATGAAGGTGTTGAATCCGCGAATGGTCCCCTCCATGAAGGGGTGGAGGAGAACGGTGTCCTGCATACAGACCGTCACAATCAGGTTCTCGGTGACGATGATCGAGAGGGGGATGGTCTCATAGTAATCGCGTCCGTCACGTTCTTCGGCCCGAGGAATGTCAACGATGACCATCGTGTAGTCGTCTTCGGCATCAACGCGCGAGCGCTCCTCGTCATCCAGCGGTGCACGCAGGTCGGCCAGGTCGATACCGGTGCTTTGCGCCACATTGGCAAGTTCCACATCGGTCGGTGCTGAGAGGCATATCCAGGAGCCCTTTTCGCCCTGTTTGATTTGCTCAATCTGACCATTCATGGTGCTGAATACCCTCATCATCGCCATCACCGCCTCTCGCTCACCACCGTGCTCGTCTGCAGAAACCGATACTAACAAAGCCCCAACCGGTACCGATACCAATCATGCAGAATAGTCGTAACCACCCCCATCGCGAGTCCACGGGGAGGTCGCCCCGCGAAACTCGGGGCATCACCGGCGTGCACGGAGCAGGAAGTGACGGCCCGTCACCCGTTCCATGGTTTCAGAACGCTTTGGGGAATCCTGGAGGCGTCAAATCTGAAGTGACCCGTGATGATGCGGTGGGAATCGGATCCCAGGTAGTCGTTCTCACGGTGCTTCTGGGCCATGTTGTGCAGGAGGAGCGGCACGCCCTGCTTATCACGCCGGTCGGAAACCATGCCTATGTGCCATGAAGTGTCGAAGATGACGATATCCCCCTGCTGCCACTGGTCATGGGCTGCCGTATCGGTGGTCAGCTCCTGGGCATACCTGCCGAAAAACACGCCAAGTACATTGGTTCTGCGGAAGTCGATATTGGGATCAGGCCGTGTTATGACACCGGAATAGGCCGTAGGGTTCGCGGCGATATCCGCATCGACCATGGCCTTGAGATCGTAGCCGGCATGGCTGAAGTCGCGCCAGATTTCGTCGGTACAGGCTCCCCTGTCGTCGGGAGGGTACCCTCCCTGGTAGTAGCCGGTGTCATACTTGCGATGCCGCTCGGCCCCCTCGTGGGCGCCCTGAACCAGGTCGGTATAGTCATCGATACCGTCATTGTCATAATCAACGCTTGATTTCAACCGGGGGTAGGCGGCGGTCTGTTTAAGCGACAGGCCGGGCGTATTGTCCTCCTCCTTGTCGGATTGTCCACGACCAGCCGTCTCGGCCGTCTGGTCGGAGGTTGTGTCGAGACCACGATTGCGGAAAGCAGGCAGACCATGAACCAGACAGGCTCCAAGGATAACGAGGACCACAATGGCGGCAAGCCAGACCAAGAAGTGGTTCCCACTATGCCTCGGATGGTTCCTTCGGGCGTTTGATTCCATGGTTACCTCACTCGGTTGCGCAAAGGTTGTCCTGCCCGATAGCGACGCAGATTATCCAGGCATATTTCGATGATCTTATCGACGTTTGATGCCAGATGGGCCCCTCCGGCGACGTGTGGGGTAATCAGGCACCGCGGCTGAGACCAGAGGGGATGGTCCGCAGGAAGCGGCTCCGGTTCCGTCACGTCGAGTCCAGCACCCAGGATACGTCCGGCTTCCAGGGTTTCAGCCAAGGCCAGGCAATCGACGGCATCTCCTCTGCCTGCATTGACCAGGACGGCGTTCTGCTTCATCAGGGCCAGTCGCTCCTTGCTGATGATGTGGTGGGTTGCCGCCGAAGCCGGCAGAGCCAGGGCCACGATATCCATATCAGGCAGAAGCTGATCCAACCGGTCGGTTCCCGCCATGTGATCAAACCCGTCCACTTGCTTGTCGGGATGACGGCGGATGCCATAGGTCGTTCCTCCTACGGCCTTGACCAATCGGGCGAAGCTCGATCCCAGGTCACCCGTTCCCAAAACGAGTGCCTTGGCTCCCCGCGGCGAATAGACGGCTCCCCTGGGCTTCCATAGTCCCTTGTTCTGGTTGTCCCTGTATGCGGGCAGGTCCTTCATAAGCGCCCACATCATCGCGAACATCTCCTCGGAAACGGACTGCCCGTAGGCTCCCGAGGCACTGGTCAGAAGGGCGCCGTCCGGCATAAGGCCAGGTTGGAGATATGCGTCCACACCTGCACTCAAGGTCTGGAGCCATGCCAGGTTTTGGCAATCGGCCACCTGGTCGGCAGGCGGATTGCCGAAAATGATCGTTACCTCGTCCCTGTTCCCTTCCGGCAACCGCATCGGCCACTGCATCCGTCCACGCTGGGCAGGATCCAGAACGAATATCTGCCGCACACCGTCCGCGGCCTCTATGAACTCCCCCCGCTCCTCATCGGTCAGCGGCAAGCAGTTCACAATCAGCGGTTCCGTCGCAGCGCTGTAGGCCCTCAACCTGTTCCCCATGGCTACGGCACCACCTTTCTTGCGATACATCAGGATTACGACCATGTACCTGCACGCTCACGAATCGGCGCAAGTGCCTGCTGTATGCCCCATCCTATCGTAGAAGGCCCTGCAAAGCCCTGATTCGGTCACTCCAATACCGGCTCTGCGCTACTTGTTTGTCCAATCCTTGGAAAATCAAGGCAACACACTGATTTGCTCACTTCTGCGACCTTGGTGTAATATAGCCAAGGCTTCACAAGCACGGGGCTATGGCGCAGCTGGTAGCGCGTCTCCATGGCATGGAGAAGGTCGGGGGTTCGAACCCCCCTAGCTCCACAGAAGTCAGCCGTCCGATTCAGTCGGGCGGCTTTTTTATATCGGTAACTCCTGACACCATTCTGTCGGACAGTTATGTGAGCTTCAATCTCGTCACCCCATCCTCAGCCAGCGTGAAGTAGCCGACCTTGAACCACTGACGTCGCATCCCATCCAGGCTCTGCCTGTGAGAGTGGCCTCATACATACAGAAAAGGCCACAGGCTCCACGCCCGTGGCCTTTCCATCAGATGGCGAATCAGAGGTTCTTGCCCACCTCGTCGGCTGCACGCAAGGCGTTGGCCACGTCGACAGGGGTCACCTCGAAGGGCATGTTGCCCATGGTCTCGTCGGGGCCACAAGCGAGCTCGCCGACACGGAGCAGGTCCTCGTCGGTGGCATCTCCTATGCCGATCTCTTCCAGGGAGGTCGGCAGGCCGACCTGACGGAAGAAATCGTAGACCTCTGCCGTTTCGTCCAAGGAGCGATCCTCCAGGACGAACTGGGCCAGGGTTCCGAAGGCCACCTTTTCGCCGTGAAGCATCTTGTGGGTACCTTCAAGAGCGGTCATACCATCATGGATGGCGTGTGCCGCAGCCAGACCGGAGCTTTCGAAGCCCAACCCGCTGAGCAGGGTGTTGGCCTCGATGATGTTCTCCAGGGCGGCGGTACGCACACCGGCCTTGGCGGCAGCGACAGCCTTGACGCCATCTTCCAGGAGGGTGTCATGGCAGAGCTTGGCCAGGGTGAAGGCTGCGTTGGTGGCGTGGCCGCCGGTCATGGTCACGGCGTTCGAACGAACGCAGGCCGCCGCCTCATAATAGGTGGCAAATGCGTCACCAAGGCCGGACACCAGGAACCGCACCGGAGCCTTGGTGATGATGTCCGTGTCCATCAGGACAACATCGGGATTGGCAGGCAGGGGAAGATACTTGTCGAAAACACCATCTGGACGGTAGAGAACGGACAGGCGCGAGCACGGCGCGTCGGAGGATGCCGCGGTGGGCACAATCATGACAGGCAGATTGGCATAGAAAGCCACTGCCTTGGCCGTATCCAGAGTCTTGCCTCCACCGATGCCGATGACCACATCATTGGATCCGATGTGCTCGCGATGACGGTTGACCTCTTCCGAGGAACACTCGCCCCCAAACTCCATGAGCTGGTAGGGCGTCCCCTTCGCATCAAACGATGAGACGATCTGATGGTGATAGAGCTTGTCGATCATCGGATCGACGATGATATGGGCGCCCTTGGAGCCGATGGCCGCATATTCGTCGGCCAGTTGTCCCATGGCGCCTTCTTGCTGGATATAGCTTCCGGGAGAGCAGAGAACCTTACGCATACAGTTCCTTTCGTAATAACATCCATCGGTCGAACCGACGTTGGTCGCTTAAGGGGATTTCGTTATCCACCTAATTCGGACCATACCGTCAAGCCGTGACTGGAGATGACCTCACGAAGGACGAAACCGTCTTATTGTGCCGTTTTTTGAGGTGTCGGCGTAGAGGTCGAATCGGGAGAATCTCCTGGAGAGGGGGAAGTCTCCGGAATTTCGGGGGTCTGGGAAGTGGATGCTGACGGACTGGGCACCGGCTCCTGCTGTGTCGGAGCAGTGGTCTGCTGAGGCGTCTGGGTCTGCTCATGACTGGGCTGATTGGTCACACCGGGCTGACCTGGTTCACTCTGATTCCCATGGGTGTGAGTGGTCTCCGACGGTCTGTTTTCCTCGGGGGTCTGCACGACGGTTGATGGACTGACGACATTACGCACCACATGATCGGTGCCTTCACCCTTGGTCAGCAGGTTGATGGCAAGAGCGCTCAAAATGACCGCCACCAGGGCGCTGACGACGGAGACGATGACGATGTTGCGCTTCCTGCGTTTGATTTGCTCTGCGGAAGAGTTCGCCACATGGTCACCCTGGACGGCGCCATCAAGGCGATCGGCTGCCGTAGGGACTTTTCCACCATTGGAGGAGGCCACGGTCCTACCGGTCTGCGACTGCCCCGTCCCTGCCGGAACAGGCTCCATGACACTGGTGCCACCTATATCCGGATCAGACGGCGACAGAACGGTTGTTTCACCATCCACCTGACCGCCCACAGGACGGAGCACTGTCGTTTCCTGCCCGACCTGGGGAATGGGCCTGGTCTCCTGACCTGCATAAGGGTCGTGATGGCCTCCCTGGGCAACCCGGGGAGTGACTTCGGTTTCCTCTTTTGATGCCATGCTCGTCGACCCCCCGGTATCGTCACCTTCGTCTCCGCCGATGACGGTCTCCTGCAACTTCTGCCCCGAAGCCTCAAGGACGTTCTTGTACAACTGTGACGCCACCGCAGAAACGATGGAGCCAATGGCCACACCGATGATGGACCCGGCCACGCCGATTTTCGCAGCCAGCCAGAAGGAGGTCATGGCAGCTAGGGCTCCTGCAACAATCTGAGCCCACGATATGTCATGGAAGAAATTCTTCAAACCCCGGCTCCTTCATACCCATCAACCGTACCTACTGATGAATCATGATATCGCCGGCCTGTGTCGGACGTGTGATAGGCGCTCCCGGCACACCGGTTGCACTCGCGCAAGGCCGAATTCGAACCGAGCAGAATGCGGAACCCTCTCGTATCCTGCCGCATGGTCCAGCGGTCAGTCCTGAACCACCAGACCCATGGGACGATCCCAGTCGCCACGCATGGCTATGGCCGGCCCCCTGTTGAAATCGATCATGGACCAACGCAACTGACCGTCCAGCATGTCCCTGGCCACCAGCCTGGCCCAATGCGCGTTACGCATCGTAACCATGCCCACGTACTCAGGATAGGTCCTGGCCATACCCAGAAGGGCTTGGAGCGACTGGGAGATGAACGACCCATGGGAGAAGACGAACAGGTCGGTATCGGCATCGGCCGACCGGGTCCATTCATTGATGGCTTCAAGTCCGCGCCGACCCACCTCGATCTTGGACTCGGCACCGTGGTTGAGCTCACCGCCTCCGCCGCTCATCCATGAGGCATAGTCCTCAGGCCAACGCTCCATGGCCTCTTCGGTACTGACACCTTCCCAATCGCCGAATCCGCGCTCGCGCAGACGGGGATCGGGATGGACCTCCAGCCCCAGGGGGTCGGCAAAGGCCCGGGCCGTATCCATGGCCCGGCCCAGGTCGGATGCGATGACCAGTTGCTTCCGTCCCTCGGGAGCAGTATCGACATATTCGCGTCGCAGCTCCTCGGCAGAGCGCTCAACCTGCCAACGACCGACCGTGTTCAGGGGGATGTCGATCTGCCCCTGAACACGGTGCTTGGCATTGTAATCGGTCTGCCCATGCCTGACCAGGGTCAGGGAACGCACATGCGGAAGCGAACCGGCTCCCCCGCTCATGACCGCTTCCCCTCATCCTCTTCCTGACGGGCGAACCGACTGCGCATGTCGGCATCGTCGAATCCGGCCATCAGGGAGTCGGAATCCTCCTCCTCGGACTGGTCATCATCCAGGGTGAATTGATGCTCCAGCTGGAGGTCAACCTGAGGGCAGTCCTTCCAAAGGCGCTCAAGGTCGTAGTACTTCCGGGCCTGCTTGTGCATGATGTGGATGACGAAGTCCCCATAGTCCAACAGGATCCACTGCGCCTCTTCGACCCCCTCACGAGAGCGGGTGTCGCGCCCACACTGGATGTGGAGCTGCTTCTCCACCTCTTCGGCGATGGCCAGGACCTGCCGCTCGTTTCCGCCGGTTGCCACCATGAAGATGTCGGTAATGGCGATCGGCTGGGAGACGTCGAAGGCGACGATGTCCATGGCCTTGATATCGTTGGCGGCTTGCGCGGCCACCCGTACCGCGTCTATGGAATCCTGCAATGCTGGCACTGAAACGCCTTTCAATCGGAAGTGTCCGAGGTTTCGAACACTGCTCTATGTACTGTATCCACCATTATTCCCCAAGCCTTGACCCTTTGAAAAGGGAGCCTGGCTTCAGGTCGCGGGTTACCTCGGAGGAACGACTCAGCGCTCCCACTCCGGTTTCCAGTCCTCGACCGTGTGCTGGTCGTTGGTGGAATAGACCATGGCATCGTCAGGGACCTCATGGCGAATCACTGTGCCTGCACCGGTCGTCACCCTGTCGCCGACCTGAACGGGGGCCACGAAGAGATTACCTGCGCCGACATGGACACCTGACCCTATTTCGGTCCGATTCTTGTGCACCCCGTCATAGTTGGCCGTGATGCTCCCGCCGCCGATATTGCTGTCATGACCGATATGGGTATCACCCACGTAGGAAAGATGGGGAACCTTGGTCCCATGGTCGATTTTGGCCTTCTTCATCTCGACGAAGGCTCCGGCCTTGGTGTCCTCGGCCAGGTCATTACCTGGTCTCATATAGGTCCACGGCCCGATATTGGCCCTGGCACCGATGTGGGTCTCCTGCACTCTTGAGCGTTCCACGGTGGCGTCCTGGTCGATGACGGCATCGATAAGGGTCGTATAAGGGCCAACCGTCGCATTCGAGGCGATGGTGGTATGCCCCTGAAGGAAGCAGCCCGGCAGAATCGTGGCGTCGGGCTCGATGGTTACGCCGTCCTCGATCCAGGTGGTCTCCGGATCCAGGATGGTCACCCCGGATCGCATCAGCTCGTGGCATACCCGTATGTTGTGTTTTTTGGACAGGGAGGCCAGCTGGACCCTGTCATTGACGCCTTCGACACTGAGTGGGTCAGGAGCCGTGAAGGCACCCACCGTACCCGACTGGCGGGCCGTCTCCAAGGCATCGGTCAGGTAGAACTCCCCCTGGGCGTTGCTGTCCTTGAGGCCCTTGATGGCCTGGCGGAGCACATCGACATTGAAGACGTAGACGGAGGTATTGACCTCCCTGACGGCAAGCTCGGTACCGGTGGCATCCTTCTGCTCGACGATGCGGAGCACCCGCCCATCCTGGTCCCGAATGATGCGACCGTAGCCGGTCGGGTCATCCAGACTCACGGTCAGGACCGTCGCCCCGTCTCCGGCCTGGATATGGTGGTCAATCAACCCGCGAAGGGTGTTCGTATCAAGAAGCGGCATGTCGGAAGCGGCAATAAGCACGTATCCATCGGGGTCGAGACTCCGGTCAAGCTGGTCCATGGCGCACTGGACTGCGCGGCCCGTACCGGGGCGATCATCCTGCTGGACGATACGGACCCGGTCATCATACGAACGCGCTGCGGCGGCGACCTTTTCGGCCTGGAAATGGACCACGACAGCAGTCAGTCCCGGATCCAGGGCCGTGACCGATGCCATGACCCGCTCAAGGAAGGTCTTGCCTGCCAACTTGTGCAGGACCTTGGGACGGGAGGACCGCATGCGGGTCCCCTCACCGGCTGCAAGGATGATACCGGCCGTCAGGCCCGATTCCCGTGTCAAAACTCCACTACCCCGCTCTCGGCGACATCAATCAGGTTCTTGATCGAATCAACCACCTTGTCCGGCCTGAAGGGGAAGGTCTCCACCTCTTCACGCTTGGTGATGCCGGTCAGGACCAGGAAGGTGTTGAGACCCGCCTCGACGCCGGCCACCACATCGGTATCCATCCTGTCGCCAATCATGGCAGTGGTCTCCGAGTGCCCACCGACGCGGTTCAGGGCGGTGCGGAACATGATGGGATTGGGCTTGCCTACGAAGTAGGGCTCGCGGTTGGTTGCCTTGGTCACCAGGGCGGCCACCGATCCGGCCGCGGGCAGAATACCATTCTCACTGGGCCCGGTCGCATCGGGGTTGGTGCAGATGAAGCGGGCTCCCCCAAGTATCAGCCGTATGGCCGTGGTAATCGATTCGAAGGAGTAGGTCCTGGTCTCGCCGAGGATGACATAGTCCGGATTGATATCGGAGAGGATGAATCCTGCCTCATGCAGGGCCGTTGTCAGACCGGCCTCGCCAATCACGTAGGCGGAACCGCGAGGAATGGTCCGGGCGACAAAGTCCGCGGTGGCCAGGGCCGATGTCCATATCCGGTCCTCGGGCACATCGATGCCGCTACGCCCCAGTCTGGCAGAGAGGTCACGCGGGGTGTAGATCGGGTTGTTGGTCAGGACCAGATACTGTCGATCATGTTCCTTCAGGGTCTCGATGAATTCGGCAGCTCCGGGCAAGGCGGTATTCTCATGCACCAGCACCCCGTCCATATCGGTGAGCCAGGTTTCGATCTTCTTGACTGCCAAGTCAGTTCCTTTCGGTTGATCACCGACCCCTTAAGGCCGTCTCCGACCGGAAAATCGGCGAGCGTAAGCTCCCCCACCTGGATTCGAACCAAGACTAAGGGTTCCAAAGACCCGTGTGCTGCCATTACACCATGGGGGAAGGGCGGAATCTAGCGACCCGCCAGGTTTTATTATGCCACAGACCAGCGATTGCGGCACGCCCGGTACAGACCGGGCGCCGTCCGGAACAGCCGAGTCGTCCGAGACCCTCTCAGGCGAAGAGGAATCCCTGACCGTGATGGGCAGGGTAGGTATCAAAGAGCTTGGCGACCGAGCCGTCCTCGAAGACCGCCCTGATGGCCGAGGACAGGAGCGGGGCGATGGAGAGCACCGTCAGTCCGTCCCAACGCTTTTCGGAAGGAATCGGAACCGTATCGGTCACGACCACTTCCTTGGCCTGGCAATCGCGGAGCCTCTGCACGGCAGGGCCGGACATGACGCCGTGGGTGGCCACGATGGTGATGGAGTTGGCGCCGGCATCGCGAAGCACGTTGCAGGCCTCGGCAATGGTGCCACCCGTATCGATCAGGTCATCGACCAGGACGCAGTCCAGTCCCTTCACCTCGCCGACCACACGGTGTGCCACGGCCTTGTTGGGCTGGGTCACATCACGGGTCTTGTGGATGAAGGCCAGGGGAACGCCACCCAGTCGCTGGGCCCACTGCTCTGCCACACGGATGCGGCCGGCATCGGGAGAAACGACGGCAACCTTGGAGAGGTCCATCCGGTCGCGGACGTAATCCACCAGTACAGGCATGGCAATCAGGTGGTCCACCGGGCCGTCGAAGAAGCCTTGGGACTGCGACGCATGCAGGTCCACCGACATGATTCGGTCAGCACCCGCAGCCTTGAGGAGATCGAACATGAGACGGCAGGAGATGGGTTCACGACCAAGGTGCTTCTTGTCCTGGCGCGAGTAGCCCAGCAGGGGGCATACGGCGGTGATGCTGCGCGCGGAGGCACGCTTCAGGGCATCAATCATGATCAACTGCTCCATGATTGACTTGTTGATGGGATCGGCATGGCTCTGGAGAACGAAGACATCCGCTCCTCGCACCGATTCCGTATACCGTACGTACATCTCGCCGTTGGCGAAGTCGTAGGCCGTGGTCTCAAGAACATCGATGCCGAGTTGATCGGCCACATCCGCAGCAAGCTTCGGGTGGGTTCTACCCGTTACCAGTATGAGATTTTTGCCTGGTCTGCCTTCGAGGATTGCGCTCACCATATCTCCAAACGTTGTTGTCGCTGAAGCGGACAGGACCCATGATAATCGCGCACACTGACACTATCGGTAATTCGTGTTGCCCGGACCCGTTGCGCCCCTGACATGCCCTCAATCCGTTTCGGTCTCGCCGCCTCTGTGTCTGTAGAGCCCGTGCTTGTTGATGTACTGGACAACCCCATCGGGGACCAGATACCAGACGGGCATGTCCTTCACCGATCGGCGACGGATGTCCGTGGAGGAGATGGCCAGAGCGGGGATCTCCAACATATCGACCTTATGATCGGGCACGTTCAGGGCGGGCAGGCTGGACGAGTACCCCGGTCGGGATACGGCCACGAAGTGGGCGAGATCCCACATGGTATCGGCATCCTTCCAGCGCATGATCTCGGCAACCGCATCAGCCCCGGTGATGAAGAAGAGATCGCTGTCGGGCCTCAGTCGCTGGATATCGCGGAGGGTGTCAACGGTGTAGGTGACACCCGGTCGGTCGATATCGACCCGGGAAACCGTGAATTTTGGATTGGAAGCCGTGGCTATGACCGTCATCAGATATCGGTCCTCGGCATTGGTCACGGCCTTGTCGAGCTTGAACACAGGCCGCCCGGTAGGCACGAAGATGACTTCGTCCAGGTCATAGACCCATGCCACCTCCGAGGCGGCGACCAGGTGCCCATTATGGATCGGATCGAAGGTTCCGCCCATGATCCCAACCCTGGTCCTCTTACCCGGCTCGGGAACATCGGTATGAAGCCGGGTAGGGTCCGTCGGCCCTGGCTGGTCAATCTTGGACAAATCGGACATTCTGCGGTCCCCGTCCGACTTTCCCGGATTCACCTGGCATCACCAGCCCCGTGCCCATCACCTGCTGATTCGCGGTTTTCCTGCCTGACAAGGGAGGCGTTCTCCTCCCTCTCGGCAATGACCTCCTCCTTGAGCTGCTCGGCACTGGGACTGACCCGATCGGAACCGATACGTTCCATATCGGCGTCCCATTCCTCTTGCACAACCCGCCGAATCTCGGCGAAGGTCGGCAGGGGAAACTCGGGCTGGTAGGCGCGACGCACCTGTGCCACGCATTGGGTGATGATGACCAGGGAGGCCGCCAGATCGGCTATCTTCCCGTCCTGTTCCTGATTGCGGAAGGTAGGGACGTGATCCTCCATGACCGTAATCTGACGACGGACCTCGTTGAGCTCCTCCTCATTCAGATCATGTACCTGATCGGAATCCTCATCCGGCCAGCCAATCAAGACAGCATCGGCGTATTCAAGGCATGCCCGTTGTTCGGCATCGGGAATGCCGTCCTCTATCTGAACCAGGAAGACATATCTGAGTATGCTCAGCCGCTCTGATGCCACCCGAAGCCATATACGCGGATTGTCGCGCTCTTGGCAGAACAGTTCCTCAACCTCTTCATTCACGGGCGCACCTGCCCCCTTCCGTAACCGACCCACTTGGTAGTTGTCAACTCCTGCAGGCCCATGGGTCCTCGCGCATGGAGCTTCTGGGTGGAGATGCCGAGTTCGGCCCCCATTCCGAATTGGCCTCCGTCGGTGAACCTGGTCGATGCATTGACCATGATCACAGCAGAGTCCACCCGTTTGGTGAATTCCTCGACAGCCTCATAGTCCTCAGCCAGAATTGCCTCGGTGTGACCTGTGGAGTACCGGTTGATGTGATCGATGGCCTCGTCGAGGGAATCGACCACCTTGACCCCCATCTTCATATCCAGGTACTCGGTCCCCCAGTCCTCGGACTCCGCCTCCCTGAGCAGTTCCGGGGGTAGGTCGACTCCCTCGCCGTCATTGCCGGCGCCACGGGAACAGAGGATGTCCATGGAAACCGTATCCAGACGAAGTTCCACCTGGGCGGTGGTCAGGGCACGTGCAATACGGGGAAGGAAGTCAGCAGCCACATCGCGGTGGACAATCAGCTTTTCAGCGGCGTTGCAGACACCGACCCGTTGGGTCTTGGCGTTGACGATGATCGGGATGGCCTTGTCCGGATCCGCGGACCTGTCCAGATAGATATGAACGTTACCTGCACCGGTCTCGATTGTCGGTACCGTTGCCTGGGAGACGACGCTCTGGATTAGATCCTTACCACCGCGCGGAATCAGGAGGTCGATATGACCGCGGGCCTGCATCAGGGCCTGAGCACCCTGCCTGCCGAATTCATCGACCGAGGCAACCAGGGACGGGTTCAACCCCTCTTGCTCCAATACCCCGCCAATCAGATCGACCAGGACCCGGTTGGTTCGTTCCGCCGCATGACCGCCACGCAGAAGAACGGCATTGCCGGATTTCAGGCAGAGGGAGACAACATCGATGGTTACGTTGGGGCGGGCTTCGTAAATCATGGCTACGACCCCAAGAGGCACCCTGACCTGGTTGAGCCGCACACCGTTGGGCATTTCATGCCCCTGCACCAGGCTGCCAAGGGGATCTGGAAGGGCGGCCACTTGACGAACTCCCCTGGCGGCCGCAGCCACCCTGATCGTGTCCAGACGCAGCCTGTCAATCAGACCTGCCGACATGCCGGATTCGAAGGCTTCATCCAGGTCGGATCGATTGGTTGCCTCGATATCGCCAGCCGAGGCGATGAGGGCATCCGCCAGGGCCATAAGCAGGGCGTTCCTGGCCTCGCCATCCATCAGGGCCAATCCGGTCTGGGACTGGGCTGCCCTGTCCGCCATGGCACAGACCCTGGCAGAGATATCCGACTGACTCAGGGAGGTCTGCTGATCACTCATCCTGTGGTCCTCTCGCAATCCAGGGCCGGGGCCCAATCTGGCTATTGCTCCGATTGTAACCCTGACGGCACGGTTGCCCGACTTTCCCACCCGTGGCATCCGTCACAGGAAGTCAGTGATTCCTTGAATCCCGAGAGGATGAATGAGTGGGGTTCCCCGATTACCTGCCCCGGCGAAGCGCCAGTCCCCGCCCACTGAGACAGCAGGAAGACCCGGCCAAGTCACGACCAGGTCTTCCGGTTACCGGGAATCGATGATTCCGAGTCTTCCAATCAGTGGGTCTGTTCGAGCCCGGGGTAAAGCGGGAACTCCTCGACCAGACGGTCCACGCGAGCCTTGAGGGCATCAACGTCGGCGTTCTTGCCTTGAGCAAGGGCGGTACCGATCACGTCGGCCACCTCTTCATACTGTGCGTCGCCGAATCCTCGGGTGGCCAGTGCCGAGGTGCCGATGCGCAGACCCGATGCCACGGAGGCCGGACGCGGGTCGAAGGGAACCGTGTTCCTATTGACCGTGATGCCGACGCGCGCCAGAAGGTCCTCACCCTGTTGACCATCCATTTCGCTGTTGCGCAGGTCGACCATGACCAGATGAACGTCCGTTCCACCGGTCAGGACGGTGATTCCATTTGCCGCAACATCGGGAGCCATCAGTCGCTCTGCGAGAATCTTGGCCCCATCCAGGGTGCGCTGCATGCGCTGCCTGAACTCGGGGGTTCCCGCCAGCTTGAAGGCAACGGCCTTGGCTGCGATGACATGCATGAGGGGCCCACCCTGGTTACCGGGGAAGACGGCGGAGTTGATCTTCTTTCCGTATTCCTGCTTGGCCAGGATGAAGCCTGAACGTGGCCCGCCCAGGGTCTTGTGGGCCGTGGAGGAGACCACATCTGCGTAGGGAACCGGACTCGGATGCAGTCCGGCTGCCACCATACCCGCAAAGTGGGCCATGTCCACCCAGAACTTGGCACCGACCTCATCGGCTATCTCTTTCATGGCCTTGAAATCCTCGATACGGGGATAGGCACTCCAGCCGCCGATAATCAGGGCCGGATGGGCTTCCTTGGCACGCTGACGGATTATCTCAGGATCGATGCGATAGGTCTCGGGATTGACCCCATAGGCCTCAGCCCGATAGAAACGTCCTGAGAAGTTGATCTTCATGCCATGGGTCAGGTGACCGCCATGGTCCAGGGCAAGACCCAGGACGGTATCCCCCGGCTTGATCAGCGCCTGATAGACGGCGGCGTTGGCCTGGGCGCCGGCATGCGGTTGCACGTTGGCGTATTCGGCGCCAAAGAGCTCCTTGGCACGGTCGCGGGCCAAGGTCTCGACCTGATCGACCCACTCACAACCGCCGTAGTACCGTCTTCCGGGATATCCCTCTGCGTACTTGTTGGTCAACACGGAACCCTGGGCCTGCAGAACGGCCTTGGGGACGAAGTTCTCGGAGGCGATCATCTCCAGTCCGCCACGTTGACGGTCCAACTCGCAATCCAGCAACCGGGCGATCTCAGGGTCGACCTGCGAAATCGAAGAGTTGAAGGCATCGTTTGATCGCTGTACCAGATTCTCTTCGACCATAGGTCTCTCCTTTTGTTTGACGCACAGCCACACGTATTCAAGGCTGGTTGGCAATACTGTACGCTGGACACCTTAACGGAATCGCCATTTCTCCTCGAATCTGTCCACATTATGAACCCACCTCTTGGCAGGCAGGAGCCTATAAAGCCCTGTCCGGCCTTGAACGAACAGGGTTGCGGCCCTTGGCCACAATACGGCTTCCCGACCTTACCCAGGAATAGAATTGTGATCTACCTCCTTGTATTTCAAGGCGGACCATCAGGAGAGACCAGGGCGGAAGGGCACTACCGCATGAAGGTATTCCACAGCACACGCAGCACAGAACAGACCGTGACCTCCAAGCAGGCCATACGTCAAGGAATCGCCCCGGACGGCGGTCTCTTCGTCACCGATCAACTGGCATCGATCCAGGTCGACCCAGCCTGCCTGGCCGGGCAGACCTACCGGCAGACGGCAGCCAGAATTTTGGGGCTGCTTCTGGATGACTACACGGCCGATGAACTGGACCGGTCGATTCGGGCAGCCTATGGCGAACAATGGTCCACCCCCGCGATCACCCCACTGACCCAGGTGGGCGATGACTATGTGCTCGAGCTCTTCAACGGCCCGACTTCGGCCTTCAAGGATGTGGCCCTCCAGATACTGCCCAGACTGATGAGCCAGGCCCTCCCCCAGGGAAACGACGACCAACGAATCATGATTCTGACGGCAACCTCGGGCGACACCGGCAAGGCTGCCCTGTCAGGATTCGCCGACACCCCGGGCACGGGCATCACGGTCTTCTACCCGGAAGGCAAGGTCAGCCAGGTACAACGGCTGCAGATGGTCACCCAGGCAGGTTCCAACGTTCGTGTCTGTGCCGTCCGAGGCAACTTCGATGATGCCCAGTCAGCCGTCAAGACCATCTTCGCCGACCGGGAGCTGGCCTCCACCTTGGCAAACGGAGCCGGAACCGCCCTGTCATCGGCCAATTCGATAAACGTGGGTCGTCTGGTCCCCCAGGTCGTCTACTACTTCCATGCCTACGGTTCCCTCCTTGATCAGGGTGCCATCAAGGCCGGGGACCCTGTGGAGTTCTTCGTGCCCACCGGCAACTTCGGAGACATCCTGGCTGGTTACTACGCCAAGATGATGGGGTTGCCGGTGGAACGGCTGACCGTTGCCTCGGATCGGAACAAGGTCCTGTCGGACTTCCTGACCTCCGGAGTGTATGACAGGAACCGCCCCTTCTACACCACCACCTCCCCCAGCATGGACATCCTCATCTCCTCCAACCTGGAGAGGATGCTCTACTACATGTCTGACGGCGACACGAAACTGATCGCCTCCCTGATGGAAGACCTCGCCACTACCGGCCGATATCAGGTCCCGTCCGGCCTCCTGAGACGAATCCAGTCTCTCTTTGCATGCGGCTGGGCCGATGAAGACGAGGTGTCTGCAGCGATACACGATTGCTGGCAGGACCACAACTATCTGATGGACCCCCATACTGCCTGCGGCTACCATGTAATGAACCGCGGGCACCGCCGCGACGGCATCCCCCGCATCCTTCTTTCGACCGCAAGCCCATACAAGTTCCCCCGTGTGGTCGGACAATCACTGGGGCTTGCCACCCAGGGCAGCGACTTCGCCTGCATGGATGTCCTCTCTGATGCGACCCACACCCAGGCACCGTCCAACCTGCGCAACCTGGAAACGGCCAAGGTCCGCTTCGCGGACTGCATAGATATCGCGGAAATGCCGGCATACGTTCGCCGTGCCGCCATGGAAATGAACAGCTAGGGAACCCACCTGCCGGGACGCAGAGAGGAAGCGGCTTCTCTCAAAGTCGGAGCGGTGCCTGGTCGAAATCGCGAATGACTCCATCCGCTTCCTTGCGGATACGTTCCCAATCACCTTGGGAGGATGCATCAAACATGGCCCAGACCTGCATTCCTACTGACTTTGCCGTACGGACAGCGATGAGTATATCCTCGAAAACCGTACAATCTTCAGGAGCCACACCGAGGTTCTTCGCAGTATAGAGGAAGATGTCGGGGCGTTCCTTGCCTCCAAGACCGGCGTCATCGACACTGCAGACCACATCAAAACAGTCCCTGATGCCTGCATGCAGCAGGGCAGCATCCCTCAATCTGGGTGCCAGGCTGGTCGCAACGGCCAATTTGGCCCCGGTGCTGCGCAGGTGATGCAGGTACTCGAGTGCGTGCGGTTTCGTCCGGACCTGGTTCGCATACAATTCCTCTGCCGTATCAGTCCATTCCCGCATCAGGTCCTCCCTGTCCTCATCCAAGGAGAATCGCCTGATGGTGTAGTCGGCTATATCGCCTGACTGCATGGCCGCCACCGCATGGGCATAGTCGGGCGGCATGGAGATGCCACGGCGTTCGAAGAACAGCCTGTCCACTTCCTTCCAGACCCCCATGGAGTCCAAGAGGGTGCCATCCAAATCGAAAATGGCGCCCTTACCCTCATTGACGAGCTGTGTCATCACTACCGATCACCTTCCCGAGTTGTGAACCTGCGGCAACCACTACAGGTTTGCAGGATGTTTGAGATTCTCTATGCAGGCGGATCTCTGGCTAATCCAGGTCACCTGCAAGACCGCTGGAGTGGAAAAGGCAGGTCACCCACCGGTTCAGAGGCCTGACAGCGATTACCTCACAAGCGACTGGAGTCAAGAAGCTCCCGCGCATGTTCCAAAGAGGTCGTCGATTCGCTTCCCGACAGCATTCGTGCTATCTCACGCTGCCTGGTTTCGCCGGCAACCTCATCGACGACGGTTTCCACTCCCCCGGACTGCCCGTCATGTTTGGATACGACAAACTGGGCATCGGCCCAAGAAGCCACCTGAGGCAGGTGGGTGACCACAATCACCTGGGATGTGACCGCCAACCTGGCCAGGCGACGACCGAGCTCAACAGCGGCACGTCCTCCCACGCCGGCATCCACCTCATCAAAGATGAACGTCATGGATTCCCGCATGGCCTGATTCTGGTTCGGCAGGACATCCCCGCCTCCATCCGAGGCCTGGCCATTACCCGCACCGGGCTTCATGCCGGCCGTCCTTGCTTCAGCCGCCACCAGTTCCATGGCCAGCATCAGACGACTCAACTCACCGCCCGAAGCACTCTTGCCCATAGGCAACTGGGGCGATCCCGGATAGGGGGTGAAGAGGAAGGATATGTCATCCAGTCCATGCTGGTCCAAGGCATCGTCGTCTTGCTGGACGACCTTGACCTCCAGGCCAGCCCCTGCCATTGCCAAGGATTCCAGCTCTTCGGAAACCCTGTCGCCCAGGGTATGACCTGCTATGGCCCGGGCCCGGGAAAGTGCTCGAGCCGCCTTCAGGGCGGCATCCCTATCATGGCTGCACTGGTCCTGCAGCTCCTGGAGCTTCTCAGGCGAGGCATCCATGTCTTCCAGATCCAACCGGGACTTGTCTCTCCAGGCCAGCACGTCATCTATGGTGGGGCCCCACCTCCTGGTCAGCTCTCCCAGGTCGTGAATCCGGGCATTTATCTTGTCCAGATCCCCCTCTTGAACCTCATCATCCATCTCACTGCTGAGGGTGAAGACCAGGTCCGACAGGTCCGTGTTCATTGAACGCAACCGTCGGGCGCTCTCCTGGAAGACGCCACCAATCCCGATTCCTTCCAGGGCTGATATGGCCTGCTCCAGCAGTCCCGACACCGACGGACCGTCACCGTCCGGATCCACCTGGGCGGCATCCAAGGCACCCAGGGCCATCCTCAATCCCTGGCTTATCTGGGCAGCATGTTCAATCCTGTCACGCTGCTGGTGAAGGTCCTCGTCCTCACCGGGGTGGGGGTCAACCTGGTCAATCCTGTCGATGGACTCACGTAGGTAATCGGCCTGGGCCGCCAGACCTGCCTCCTGATTGCGCAGGGAATCAAGACGCTTCCGGCTGGACTGATAGCTGGACCAGGCCAGCCGAAACTCGGCCAGTTCGTGCTCATCCTGGGCATAGGCATCCAGAAAATCGCGCTGACGACCGGGATTGGCCATCCTCATCTGATCAGTCTGCCCATGCACGGTGACCAGGTCGGAGGAAATCCCCTCCAGAAGTGACCGAGGGGCAGACCTCCCGTTGACGGCTGCCCGGGATCTCCCCCCGACGGGTATCGAGCGGGAGATGAAAATCTGACCATCATCTTCGGCAGGCAGCCCCGCCTGGTCGATGATTCCAAGTACCGGCGCCCCCTCTTCCTGGGTGAATATGCCCTGCACCCAGGCCTCTTTGCTACCCGGTGACACAAGGTCGCCCCTGGCCGGAACCCCGGAAAGCAGCCTTATGGCGTTGAGCAGCATGGACTTCCCGGCCCCGGTTTCACCGGTGATGGCCGTCATGCCGGTCGCAGGCTTCAACAGGGCATGATGGATCGGACCCAGATCACGGACCTCAAGCTCCTCCAACATCAGCGCCTCCCCTCAGATTGCCCAGGACCCGCGCCCCGCTGATTGGGCTTATGCTGCTCACGCCAGCCGACCACAGGCAGGTCGAACTTGGAAACCAGACGTTGGGTGAAGGGGACCCCGGAAAGACGCGCCAGACGCAGGATGTCTTCGGATTGGCGGACGACCACCCTTGACCCCGTGGGCACAAGCCGCTGCCTGCGACCGTCATTGCAGATCCATCCCGCGGACTGGGAGTCGTCAAGAACATCCAGGGTAAAGCGCGAATCCGGTCCGATGATGAGTGAACGGGCAAAAAGGGCGTGAGCCGCAATCGGCACCATTTGAAGGGAGTTGGCGTCGGGCCAGATGATGGGACCACCCACAGAAAAGGCATATGCCGTGGACCCAGTGGGCGTGGACACAATCATCCCGTCGCACCCGAAGGAGCTCATCTCCACATCGTCAACCCGAACTGATACCTCAATCATCTTGCCCCGGTCGTAACGTTCGAGGGTCATATCGTTCAGGGCCCAGTCAGATATGGGCTCATCGACCCCGGGCAGCCACAGATCCACATGGGCCAGCATCCGCTCGTCTATGGAATAATCATGATCGGCCACCCGTCGGATGGCCTCGCCTATCTGGAAGCTCTCGAACTCCGCCAGGAAACCCACGTGCCCCGTATTGACACCGAGAATGGGGACCTTGGTGCCCTTGACCAGTTCGGCGGCACGAAGTATGGTCCCATCTCCGCCAAGAACGATGACGATTTCCGTATCATCGCTGACCTGCTGAGAGCCTTGCCCGAACTCTGGAGCCTCGATATTGTCTATGATGTCGACTTGGAACCCATCGGTCTGAAGCTGCTGAACCGCCTCATTGACCAGATTGCCACTGGAGCGCACACGTCTGTGCGTGACCACCACGGCATTGCGTTTGCCCATGGGCGTTCCTTCCGAAGACACCATTTGCGAACTGAG
Source organism: Bifidobacterium sp. M0307 (assembly GCF_016100445.1). Taxonomy (NCBI): domain Bacteria; kingdom Bacillati; phylum Actinomycetota; class Actinomycetes; order Bifidobacteriales; family Bifidobacteriaceae; genus Bifidobacterium; species Bifidobacterium sp. M0307. Next base: position 585,318 of record NZ_JACFSL010000001.1, on the reverse strand, counting down.
ACGGGCATCCTATGCGGGACCCGCCTGTGTCCGCACCGGTTACCATCCTATCCGGCCCGGTCAACCGGGCACCCCGACCATTCCGATCAGCTCTTGCGACGACCGGTCCTGCCCGTCCCGCCCTGTTCCATCACATACTGGGGGGGCCTCCTGCCTTCCACCGCGTCGGCATCGACCAGAACCTTGGTCACATCCTGCCGGTCGGGAATCTCGAACATGGCCCCTTCCAGGATCCTCTCGATGATGCCACGTAGTCCTCTGGCCCCCACACCGCGCTCCAAGGCGATCCCAGCCACCCGGTCCAGTGCCTCATCGGTGAATTCCAGATCCGCCCCATCATCCAGGAACATGCGGCGGTACTGGTTGACCAGGGCATCGTCGGGTTGCGTCAGGACCTGCTTGAGCTGGTCTACGGTAAGCGGGCGCAGGGTCGTCACCACAGGCAGGCGTCCGATGAACTCCGGAAGAAGTCCGAACTCCTCCAGGTCGTCGGCACTCACCTCCCCCAGGATGTCCTCATCCGCCACCCGCTTCTCCTGCTCCCTAGCGGCGGAGAACCCGCTCTCATGCACCCCCAAACGCCTGCGGACGATATCATCCAGCCCCACAAAGGCTCCACCGCAGATGAAGAGTATGTCACGGGTGTTCATCTTGACCGTCTTGATCTCACCATGCTTACGGGTCCCCTCAAGGGGGACGGAGGCCATGGTCCCCTCGATCACCTTGAGCAGGGCCTGCTGGACCCCTTCGCCCGACACATCCCGGGTGATGGAGGTGTTTTCGCCCGATTTGCGGGCGATTTTATCGATTTCGTCGATATAGATGATGCCGTGCTGTGCACGGTCAAGGTCACCGTTGGCTTCCTGCAGGAGGCGCTGTAGGACGGTCTCCACATCGTCTCCCACATACCCGGCTTCGGTGAGTGTGGTGGCGTCGGTGATGACAAAGGGAACATCCATGATTTTGGCCAGGGTCTGGGCCAGGTATGTCTTCCCCACCCCCGTAGGGCCAAGAAGCAGGATGTTGGACTTATCCACCTGCGCATGCAGGGCAGGGTCCTCGACCTGGCCCGCAGGCTCACTGCTCGGACCTTTGAGCGTCATGGCGCTCCGGCCACCATCCCCCGCAGTGGTCTGGAGATCGTTCAACTCCAGGTTGACCCGTTTGTAGTGATTGTAGACCGCCACCGAGAGGGTCCTCTTGGCGGAATCCTGACCAATCACATACCGGTTCAGATAATCGAATATGCGGCTGGGCACCGGCAGAGACTTCCTGTCTTTGGCGGCATCCTTGGCCTGGTCCTCCTGGATGATCTGCGTGCAGAGTTGGATGCACTCGTCGCAGATGGCCGACGAGGGGCCCTTGACCAAACGACGCACCTGATGCTCGTCCTTGCCGCAGAACTCACATCTGCTCAGGCCGTCGTTATAGCTGACCACTCGTCCCATTCTCAACCTTCCCGTCGAATCGGTAAGGACCCGCAGAAATCCCACCGTCATATTTCATGATAGGCCCTGCCCGCCTCCAGGATATGAAAATTCCCCGACCTGCCCATCTTCATAGACCAGTCGGGGAATTGCCCTGCCCGGAAAACCGGGTGGGACCGAATCTACTTGCGGTGTTCCAGAACCTCGTCCACCATGCCGTAGTCCTTGGCCTCCTGGGCCGTCAGGATCGTGTCGATTTCAATATCCTTGCGAATCTTCTCGACAGGCTGGCCGGTGTGCCTGGAAAGGGTCTCTTCCAACCAGGTCCGCATACGCAGCATTTCCTTGGCCTGAATCTCTATCTCCGTGGCCTTGCCGAAGTCCTGTTCCATGGCCGGCTGGTGAATCAGCACACGGGCATTGGGCAGAATCAGCCGCTTGCCCTCGGCGCCGGCAGCCAGGAGAATGGCGGCGGCCGATGCCGCCTGCCCAAGGCAGACGGTCTGTACGTCGGGCTTGATGTACTGCATGGTGTCATAGATGGCCGTCATGGCAGTCATGGAGCCGCCGGGCGAGTTGATGTAGATAATCACATCGCGATTGGGATCCTGGCTTTCCAGGACCAGCAGCTGGGCCATGATGTCGTCGGCGGAAGTGTCGTCGACCTGAACACCCATGAAGATGATTCGATCGTCAAAGAGCCTGGTGTACGGATCCTGACGCTTGTATCCGTAAGGGGTGCGCTCCTCGAACTGAGGAAGCACGTACCTGCTCTGAGGCATGGCCGCAAGGCCGCGGGGGCCAGCCAGACGCTGGGCCCGTGCCACGAATTTCGCTTCTTCTGATGCCATGAAAAGCTCACTTCCCTCCCTGGGCACCCATGGTACCCGGGGTTGTTACGATCTTGTCGACGAAGCCGTATTCCAGGGCCTGCTGGGCTGTGAACCAGTGGTCGTACTCGTTATCGCGGTAAATCTCTTCCACGGTGTGACCGGTCTGCTCTGCGGTCAGCTCCGAGAGAGTCTTCTTCATATCCATGATCAGCTCTGCATTGATCCTGACATCGGTGGCCGTACCACCCACACCGCCCGAGGGCTGATGCATGAGAACCCTTGCATGCGAGGTGACGAAACGCTTGCCCTTGGCTCCGCTGGACAGGAGGAACTGCCCCATGGACGCTGCCATGCCAACCGCAACCGTCGCCACATCGGGCTCGATCAGCTGCATGGTGTCGTAGATGGCCATGCCGGCAGTGATGGAACCGCCTGGCGAATTGATGTAAAGCCAGATGTCCTTCTTGGGATCCTCGGCCGCCAGCATCAGCATCTGGGCGCAGATGACGTTGGCATTGGTGTCCTTAACCTCATCGCCCAGCCAGATGATCCTGTCCTTCAACAGCCTGTTGAAGATGGGGTCCGCAGGTGCAGCGGCCTCCCCCTCTTCCATGACAGGGCTGGTTGCAAGTGTATTGCTCACCGTGTCTCCTTCGATAAACGTGTCATGCCTTAGAGCCTAGCGCCCACAACCGACGCTTGGGGGAACTTCCGCTCTTTGCGCAACCATGGAAGGGCTAGGCCGGTCTACGGGGAATCCCTGGAGAGCGGCCGCAACAAAAAGGACGCCCGGCGACAATTCGCCGAGCGTCCTCTGATCAAACGGTCATATCACAGTAGGTCCGCAACCGCTCCTGAGAGCAGGTCCGACCCGCCGGATGAAGACGTCAGTCCTTGTTTTCCGCCTCTTCGGCCGAACCTGAATCCGAGAGTTCGTCGGCCACAGCGGCAGCGGCGGAAGCAGCCTGGACGCTCTCGTCCTGGTCTTCCATGGACTGTCCGTCCTCTTCATCACCACCCAGGAAGCGGGTCAGATCGACCTCGTTCCCTTCGGGATCCTTGAAGGTGACGGCACGCATGCCGGCGAGCATACCCTTGGAACGTCCGACCTCCTGAACGGCAGAACCCAGCTGACCGTTCTGGACGATGGAGTTGATGAAGGCGGAGGGGTCCATGCCGTACTGCTGGGCAATCGAAGCCAGGAAGTTGGTCACATCCACCTGGCTGACACTGACCTCCATCTTTTCGGCCAGGGCATCCAGGGTCATCTGGTCACGGAGTTCCTTCTCGACGTTCTTTTCGGCCTCGGCCTTCTCGTCCTTGGTGGCCTTCTCGGAATCCTTGCCGGTGTTCTTGAGCTGATCGGCGACCATGTTGGCCTTGATGCCCTTGGGGACCGGAATTTCCAGGCCGTCCTGAAGCTTGGCGATGAAGGCATCGCGGGCGTCGGTTGCCTGGCGGCCCTCGGCGTCGATCTCGCACTGCTTGCGCACATCGGCCTTGAGCTCTTCCAGGGTGTCGAACTCGGAAGCCTCCTGGGCGAACTCGTCATCCAGCTCAGGCAGCTCCTCGGCCTTTACCGAGTTGACCTTGACCTTGATCTGGGCCTTCTCGCCCTGGTGATCGCCGGCCTCCAGGGTGCCTTCGAAGGTGGTCTCCTCACCGGCGGAGAGGCCGTCAAGGGCCTCATCCAGACCGTCGAGCATGGTGTTGGAACCCAACTCGTAGCTGATGCCCTGCTGGGAATCCACAGATTCCCCGTCGATGAGGGCATCCAGGTCGATGCTGGCGAAATCACCCTTCTTGGCGGGGCGATCCACGCTGACCAGGGTGCCGAAGCGCTGACGGAGGTTGTCCAGACGCTTGTCGACATCCTCATCGCTGACTTCGGGCTTGGGGACCTCAATCTCCATGCCGTCCAGGTCGGGCAGGTCGAACTTGGGGCGAATCTCCACCTCCGCAGTGAACTTCAACTTGGTCTCATCCTTGGCGGACTGGGGAACATCCTTGACATCAATCTGCGGCTGGTCCATGGCGTGGAGCTTCTTCTCCGCCAGGGCCTTGGAGTAAATCTCGGGGACGCCAGCATTGATGGCTTCGCCTGCAACGCTGGCGAACCCGACACGCTGGTCGACGATGGGGCCGGGCACATGTCCCTTGCGGAAGCCGGGGATGGTGACCTGCTTGCCGATCTCCTTGCGGGCCTGGTCCAGGTACGGGTCCAGCTCCTCCGAATCGACGGTGATTGTGAGCCTGACCTTGGTGGGCTCGAGGTTCCTGACGCTGATTTTCACGCTGCGCTCCAATTCATCAAAACCGTTTGATCTGCCAGTAAGGCAACCGTTACATGATAGCGCGACTTAGGGACTCTGACAGGAGGGAAACCTGCCAGGGCCTGGCGCCCTGCTCTTCGAGGAAGTCGGCCACGTCCCTTTTTCCGGGCTCATCGGTCCAGCAGAGGTTACGCAGGTACTTGGGCTTTATCAGAACATCGACCGGGGTATTGGTTTCCTGCCCTATCCTGGCCACGGTCTTCCGAGCCGCTTCGAGCCTCGCCATACGCTCCGGATGGCGCTGCCGCCACACCTGCATGGACTTGGGGGCGTTGTTCTGGTCAGCCTGCGGTTTAGGCCCCACGGGGAGTTCATCAGCAGGCAGATCGAGCGCCTCCAAGATGGTCTCCCTCCAGACCTTCGGTCGAACCTTGCGCTGAATGGGAGCGTACCGTTCGAACATCCTGTCCTGCTCCCCACCCGCATGGATCCTCACCCGCTCATTCAAGGAGCGGATGGCACGGAACTGGGCGGCATTACGTGGTTTCGCCTGGGCGGCGGCAATGATGGACCTGTCGGTCAGGAGAAGGCTGGGAGCGATGTCATACTCCCTGCCCAGTTCCTCGCGCTTGGTCCATAGGGCCCTCGCAACAGCCAAGCCGCGTCGGTCCTTGCGGAGGGTGCTGATCTGCGACAAATGCCGCCAGGGTTGCTCGGGTCTGGGCTTGCGCTGTGACCGCTTGTCCAGCAGCCAGACGAATTCCTGCCGGGCCCATTCTTCCTTGCCCTGCCTTTCCAGCTCCAGCATCATGCGCTCACGCAGGGGAACCAGGAGCTCCACATCCAGGGCGGCGTAGTTGCGCCAATCCCTGGGAAGGGGGCGGTGCGACCAGTCGGCGGCGGAGTGTTCCTTGGCCAGGGAGAGACCGAGGAAGTGCTCGGTCACCGCAGAGAGACCGAAATGCCGGAGGTTCAGCATTCGCGCGGTCAACTCCGTATCGAACAACGATGAGGGCTTCATGCCCAGGTCGTGGAAACCGGGAAGATCCTGAGGTGAGTCATGGATGATCCACTGGGCACCATCAACGGCCCGGTTGAAATCGTCCCAGTCACATCCTGCACGGTTCAGTGCCTGAGGATCCAGAAGGAAGATATCCGATGACCCGCGCTTGAACTGGACCAGGTAATCATCATGTCCATAGCGAAAACCCGAAGCCCGCTCGGCATCGGCAGCAAGAGGGCCGCGTTCCTGGGAGAGTTCACGGCATGCCCGCGCAAACCCCTGCGCATCATCGATAACCGGTGGGACACCACCCCTGGGTTCGGCCAGCAACCGGGCTGGTTCGGGGTCTGACTCTCCTTGACCTGGACGCTCTTCCTGGCGACCGGTCATGTCCTGCCGACGGGCACTATCCTCCATACCTGTTCTCTTTCCGGAGGTGCCTCACCCGGGTCCCTCGCACGGCAGAAAGCATAGCTCAACAAGAGGGCCCCGGCCAACTTCCCGGCCGGGGCCCTCCGTCATCTCATCAGTAGACCACGAAACCATGGGCTTCGAGCTGCTCGGTCACACGCTTCTTCAGTGAGGCCGAGGGGCCCTTGGCATCCTCCAGGGGGTAGGGTATGCGCAACTCATGCCACTTGGGTCTGCCCAATTGGTGGAAGGGCAGAACGTCGATGTGCTCGATGGCATCCTTGAACTGCTCACATACCTCGGCCACCTTTTCGACGTTCTCCTCCGAATCGGTCAGGCCGGGGACCAGGACGAAACGTACCCAGATCTTGCTGCCCCGCTCTGCCAGCCTCTTCCCGAAGGCGATTGTCGGAGCCAGCGTGCCTCCGGTGACCTCCTTGTATGTCTCCTCGTCACCCGACTTGACATCCAGAAGGCACAGATCGATGTCGTCTATCATGTCGTCAGTGTAGTTGCGGTTGAGGAAGCCCGAGGTGTCGAGACAGGTGTGGACACCCATCTCCTTGGCTGCACGGAAGACACGAGATACGAAGGCGGCCTGCATCATCGATTCGCCCCCACTGAAGGTGATGCCCCCGCCCGTGGCCTTGAAGAGGTCCTGGTAGCGCGCCACCTTGTCAATCATGGCCTGGAGGTACACGGGCTGACCGTCACGCATCTTCCAAGTATCGGGATTCTGGCAGTACTGACACCTGAGCGGGCATCCGCTCATGAATACGGTCATCCTGGTTCCGGGACCATCCACCGAAGTATTGATGTCCCACGAATGCACAAATCCGATATCACCCGTGCGCAAGGCCGCCATCCGGTCGTGCCGGTCCAGCCCGATGGGTGATTCGAATCCCGATAAGCCGCCCATCAAAGTCTGGCTCTGGTATACCTTGGACTCCTTGAGCATGTGCGGCTGGGTGGTATGGAAGGTCATGGTGTCCGTCATTGGAACCTCCTGATTACGAATTTGAAGGGGGCGGGGTGTCTTCCCCGCCCCCTTCGGCTCACCGTCTTTCAACGGATAGGACCACCGATGTCAATCAGTCGGTCACTGCTCCCTGATGGAAGGTGCGGGAGATCACATCGAGCTGTTGCTCGCGGGTCAGCTTGACGAAGTTGACCGCATAGCCCGAAACGCGCACGGTCAGATGCGGGTACTTTTCGGGATGCTCGACCGCGTCTTCAAGCTGCTCCTTGCGCAGGACGTTGATGTTGGCGTGATACAGACCGTGTCCATTGCCGGCGTCCAGGATGCCCACCAGGTTGTTGATCCGTTCGTCCTCATCGCGGCCCAGGCCGTCAGGGGTGATCGTATTGGTCAGCGAGATGCCGTCGAGGGCATCGTCGTAGTCGATCTTGCCGACGGAGAACATGGAGGGCAACATACCGTGGGAATCCATGCCGTTCTCGGGGTTCGCACCAGGGGCATACGGGGTGCCCTTCTTGTGACCCGAGGGGAAGGAACCGGTGTTCTTGCCGTACTCCACGTTCGAGGTGATGGTCAGGATGGACTGGGTGGGGACAGCGCCACGGTAGACGGGCAGGCGCTTGATCTGGCCCATGACCGTGGAGACGGCCCACTTGGCCAGGTCGTCGGCGCGATCGTCGTCATTGCCGTAGACAGGGAACTCACCCACGGTCTTGTAGTTGACGATCAGATCGTCGGCAGCACCTTCGACATACTCCGGCGTACCCTCGGCATCCTTGTTGTAGATCGGGTAGACCTTGGCGTACTTGATGGCAGCCAGGGAGTCGGCGGCAATCGACAGACCGGACATGCCGCAACCGAGGGTGCGGTAGACCTCCTTGTCGTGCAAGGCCATCTCGATGGACTCGTATGCATACTTATCGTGCATGTAGTGGATGATGTTCAGAGCCTCGACATAGGTCTCGCTCAGCCACTGCAGAGCCTTCTCGTAGTTGTCCTTGACCTCCTGGAAGTCCAGGGAGCCGTCCTCCTTGGGGGTGACGGGCTTGATGACACCCTCGTCGATGACCTGCATTCCGGTCATCTCATCGCGGCCACCGTTCATGGCATAGAGCAGGGCCTTGGCCGAGTTCACACGCGCACCGAAGAACTGCATCTGCTTGCCGACCCTCATCGGAGAAACGCAGCAAGCAATGGCGGCGTCGTCTCCCCAGTGGGCGCGGATGTCCTTGTCGGACTCATACTGGATGGCCGAGGTGTCGATGGAGATACGGGCGCAGAAACGCTTGTAGCCTTCAGGCAGCTTCGGATCCCAGAAGATGGTGATGTTGGGCTCGGGGCCGGGTCCAAGATGCTCCAGGGTCAGGGTTGCCAGCAGACGGAAGGAGGTCTTGGTGACCAGCGGGCGGCCGTCATCGCCGAAGCCTGCATCCGACCAGGTTGCCCAATAGGGATCGCCGGAGAAGATGTTGTCGTAGTCCTTGGTACGCAGGAAGCGGACGATGCGGAGCTTCATGACGATGTTGTCGACAATCTCCTGGGCATCCGTCTCGTCGATCAGGCCGCTCTGGAGGTCGCGCTCGAAGTAGATGTCGAAGAATGCGGACAGACGGCCGATGGACATGGCCGCACCATCCTGGCTCTTGACGGAAGCCAGGTAGGCCATGTAGGTCCACTGGACGGCCTCCTTGGCATTCTGCGCAGGACGGCTCAGGTCCAGACCGTATTCCTGCCCAAGCTTCAGCAGCTGTTTCAGGGCCTTGATCTGCTCGGAGTGCTCCTCGCGGAAGCGAATCCAGTGCTCGATCTCTTCCTCGGTGAAGTCATTGCGGTAGGGAATCGAATCCTTGTCGGCCTTCTTGTGGGCGATCAGCTCATTGATACCGTACAAGGCCACTCGACGATAATCGCCGATGATGCGGCCGCGACCATATGCATCAGGCAGACCTGTCAGAATCTTGTTGTGGCGGGCCAGCTTGATACGACGGGTATACACGTCAAAGACGCCGTCATTGTGGGTCTTGCGATACCGGGTGAAGATCTTCTTGACCTCGGGATCGGGCTCCTTGCCGGCCTCCATGAGGGCCTGCTCAACCATGCGCCAACCTCCGTTGGGCATCATGGCTCGCTTGCAGGGGACATCGGTCTGCAGGCCTACGATGACGTTGTCCTGCGTCTCGTCAGCCGACTTGCCGTCGATGTATCCGGCGGGGAAGGCGTCGATTCCGGCAGGCGTGTGGGTGTCTACATCATAGATGCGCTGCTTGCGCTCAACGGCAAGGAAGTTGTCGTCGAGGTAGTTCCACAGGAACTTGGTCTTCTCGGTGGCTGGCGCCAGGAAGGATTCGTCTCCGGTGTAGGGGGTGTAGTTTTCCTGAATGAAGTCTCGGACGTCGATGTTCTTTTTCCAGTCTTCACCCTTGAAGCTGTCCCAAGCCTTGGCTTGCAGCTCCTCGGGAGAGACTGATGTGGTCTCAACTGCTGTCATACTCAACTCCTTGTTGATATGTCAATGGCGCTTCCTCACACCACTGTTACCACCAAGTATAGAGTTGGCGTCATTCCCGAAAGTCAGCCAGGGACGTGAGCTTTGTCACATTGAGCAAGCCGTTCTTGAAGATATGCGGAAATGGGCTTGCATCCGCCGCCAAAACCTACGGAACGAGCCCATGACATGCGCGGCAGGAGCGTTCCATCCACTCAGTCGGCGACGGAGATGGCGAGAGCCGAAACACAGTAATCAGCGGAGACTCCCCTACTCTTCCCATTCCCGATACCCCTCTATAAGGACTCCGGGTCCCCCTCCCACTCCTGGCGCCAACGTCGGTCTTCCTCTTCCCAGGCCTTGTTACGCTTTTTGGCGATTTTCCATGCATCGAGCGCTTCTTCGTAAGACTGATAAGGACCCATCCTGCGGTCGGCCGGCGACTGCTTGCCCAGCTCAGGCTCGCCCGTCACCGTATTGAGAAACCACTCTGGCCTCTGCTCCGCCATGATTGCCTCCTGGCCATGATTCCTGTGACCGCATGCCACCCGGACCTGGGTGGTGTCACGCAGCCGTATCCCGCGAGCGCAACCCAGCTCTGGTCTTCACAGCCGACAAGGCAGAACCCAGGCAAGAGGGAAATCGATGCTTCACCATGCTGGACCCGAATCAGCCGGAATCGGTTGGGCACACAATGTCACTCTCTGAAAGCGTTGGTGATCGGGAGGCGACGATCCCGACCAAAGGCAAGCGATGTCACCTTGGGACCCAGGGGGTACTGACGCCTCTTCCACTCGGCCCGATCCACCAGACGCATGACCGTATTGACGGTCTCCGGGTCAAAACCGTCGGCCAAAAGGTCCTCGCGGCCGTGGGCCTTCTCGATATACGCCTCCAAGACACGGTCCAGAAGAGCATAATCAGGCAGGGAATCAGAGTCCTTCTGGCCCTCTCGCAACTCGGCCGAGGGCGGCTTGAGGATCGAATTGGCCGGAATGGGTTCAACCTGCCCCTGGCGCCTTGCCTCCTCATTGCGCCACCTAGACAACTCCCAGACCCTGGTCTTCAGAAGGTCCTTGATCGGAGCGTACCCGCCCACAGCGTCTCCGTAGATCGTCGAATACCCGCAGGCCAGCTCGGACTTATTGCCGGTGGCCAGGGCCAGGAGGTTCCTGGAATTGGAATAGGCCATGACGATGACACCACGTATGCGGGCCTGTATATTCTCTTCGGCCACACCTTCCAGATGCAACTCCTCCTGGAAGGCATCGAATTCGGGGCCGATGGCCTTCACCTCGTAATGCAGGCCCAGCCGCTGGGCCAGGTCGGCCGCGTCGTCACGAGACCCTTCGGAGGAGTACCGGCTGGGCATGGAGATGCCCCATATGTTGGAGCCACCGCAGGCATCGGCGGCGATTGTGGCCACCAGAGCCGAGTCAATCCCCCCGGACAGTCCCAGACAGACTCCCGTGAAATGGTTCTTGACCATATAGTCCCGCAGACCGAGCACACAGGCCCGGTAGATTTCCTCATCTCCGGGAAGATCACCGATCAGGGCGGACTTGGACCCGGCAGCCGTCTCCCCCACAACCCCCGATTCCGGCAGGGTCCAGTATCCCAGGTGCTCTATGAACTGGGGGGATCGTTCCAAGAGGGCACCGTCGGCACCTACCACGAAGCTCCCGCCATCGAAGACCAGGTCGTCCTGCCCTCCTACCTGATTGACATAGATGACCGAGGCATCAACCTGGCGAGCGCGCCTGGCCGCCAGATCGCGACGCACATGTCCCTTGCCCTCCTCGAAGGGGGAACCGTTGATGGTCACCAGGAGGTCAATGCCCTCTTGGGCCATCTCGCTGATGGGCCCGCCCTCCTGCCAGATATCCTCGCAGATGGCCAAACCGATACGTCGGCCTTTGATGTCGAGAATGACGCTCTCCTGGCCGGGAGTGAAGATTCGATATTCGTCGAAGACCCCGTAGTTGGGCAGGAAGTGCTTGTCATACCCGGCCCACACCAGACCGTCGTGAAGGACCACCATCCGGTTGCGCGGCCTGTCCTGTTCCCGGTCCGTGCCGACGGTACCGACGATGACGTATAAACCACCCAGCCCCTCATCCTGGAGACCCTTGGCCAACTGGTCGGCCTTGGACCAGGCTGCCCTGCGGAAAGTCGCCCGGAAGGCCAGGTCCTCGATCGGATACCCCGTCAGGGTCATTTCGGGGAAGACCACCAGATCGGCTTTCTTGGAGGCGGCTTTGCGGCAGTACTCCATGATTTTCGCCGCATTGCCGTCCAGGTCACCCACGCAGGTATCAATCTGAGCCAGGGCCACCAGGAGGGAGCCGTCGGATGAATGGTCGTGTTCTTCTATACCCATACTGGCGATTCTAAACCGAAAGCGGTGCCAGGCAGGGAAACCGCGCGTGATTCCCTGGTCGATTCCCCTTGCACAGCCCTGTCAGACCCGGTCGGCACCGGCCTTGCGTGCCGCCTGCCGCACCTTGATCGAGGCCACCAGACCCACCAGAAGGAGCACCCCCGCGAAGGCCATGGACAGTTGGGCCCCCTGGGTGAATCCCCGTGTCAAAGCTTCTGTGACTTGGGGTCCCAGCACGCCGAGTTGCCCCTTGGTGCCCTGCATCCTCATGGAGGATATGACATTGCCCGCCGATGACCGCACCGACTGGGTCAATCCCTGGGCAACACCGATTGGCAGGCCGGGGATCGCCTCCAAGTGAGCCGGCATGACCATACCCACGGCGGCGGAAAGAACGCTGCCGGAAACAGCCGCCCCAAGGGCAGTGCCCCACTGTCGAATCGTCGACTGGGTGGCGGAGGCCTGGCCTGACTGGGCAACGGGTACGCCGGACAGAACCAGGCTGGTCAGCTGAGCGGACGCAAAGCCCAGGCCCGTCCCATAGATGACAAGGGTCACCAACATGGTCCAGAGAGGCATGGAGTCGCGCATGAGCAGGACCGAGGCGGCAACGCCGAGAATCTCCATACCCAGACCAAGCTGGACCGTACCGCCTGCCCCCAGACGAGCGGAGACCAGCCGGGCAAGCCCGCCGGAGACCACAGACCCCAGAGCCATGATGCCCAGGACCGATCCTGCCTGAAGAGGGCTGAGGCCACGGGCATTGATCATATAGAGGGGCAGGATGAAGATGACGGCGAACTGGCCTGCATTGATGATGGCCGCCGTCAGGTTTCCCCAACCGAAGGTACCGATGGTGAACATGGACACATCGAGGACAACGATACGGTCCTGCCTCTTGCGGCGAAGCTCCACCAGGGCAAAGCCGACCAGGAGGACCAATCCCAGGACCAGGCTGATCGGCACCGGTGATACTGGCGCGCTGTCCGACCAGACCAGCGGACCCAGGACCAGGGTGGACGCAGGCCTGACCCAGCCATAGGTCTGTCCCTCAATCAGGGCAAAGACCACAAAAGCCGAACCCAAAGCCGACAGGAGGATTCCCTCCCAGTCGCGGAGCAGACCGAAACGGTCGGCGGATCCCGCCGGCGACGACTTGGTCTCGGGTACGAAGGCCATCGAGGCGAGGATGACAACCAGCCCCAAGGGAAGATTGACCAGGAATATCCAACGCCAGCCAATCGTAGAGGTGAACAGACCACCCAGGAAGGGTCCGACTGCTGCGGCACCGGACATGACGGCCCCCCAGACACCGAAGGCCGTGGCTCGGTACTTGCCTCGGAAGGTGGCCGACACCGATGAGAGGGTTGACGGCATGACCAGCGAGCCGCCTATGCCCTGGACCACACGTGCCATCAGAAGCCAGGACCCGCTGGAAGAGGTTGCCGCAAGAAGGGAACCCAGAATGAAGATGACGGTCCCGACCTGGAGCATCCGCTTCCTGCCGACCATGTCGCCCAGTCGTCCGGCGGGCAAAAGGAGGGCGGCCAGGACGATGCTGTAGAGTGCTGTGACCCACTGCGCCTCGGTCATGGTGATGTGGATGGCATTGATGATGGCCGGTATCGACACATTGACGATGGAAGAGTCGAGAACAATCATGGCCAGCCCCAGGGCCAGCACCCAGAGCGCCTTCCAGGGCGGTTTGCCTGCGCTCGCCTCCCCTACCGGATTCGTCCGTGCTTCTGTTGCGGCCCGGGTCCGCTCCCCCTCGTCGCCCTGATCTCGTCGGGTCATCCGACACCCCCTCATTGTCTGCCACCGGGAATCTTATGCGCTGATGTCCATTCAGCATCCCGATAACTCGTCTACGGACTTTTGAGACTATACGTCGCAAAAATTCCCCTGGCAAGCAGCGAGGCGGCAATCGCCAACAGCGGAACGGAAGAATCAGGACGGGGAATCGGGGCAGCATCGCAAAACGGCACCAACAAGCTGAGGCAACCAAGACCCGATGTCCACCAGCCGAAGTTGAGTCCATACACCCGGAGCCATATGATTCTTTGCAACGGGAAGAATCGCGGCCATATGCGATCGCATCATGCAGGAGCACAACCCCAGGAGGATCATGCCCAAGATCGAGGAAGCCAGTCTGGACGAGCACCGTTCCAGGACGCTCTCGCGCATCCTCACGGCAACCGAGCGGATACTCAGAACCTCTGGCCGGCGTGGTCTGACCATGGCCGCAGTCAGCAGAGGGGCAGGCATGGCGAGGAATTCCCTCTACCGGTACGCTGCCGACACCGACCAGCTCTGCGACATGGTCCTGGAGGCCCACCTGCCCGTCTGGTCCACGTCCCTGACCCAGGCCCTGAGTCAGGCGCACACGCCACAGGAGATCATCCTTGCCTGGACTCGGACCAACCTGATCCAGGCCGGCCATCACGGTCACAGTTGGCTGATGAACCTCTACGCCGACAGCAATGACACCCAGTTCCGAGACTCCTTTCTGTACGGGCAGCCCATCACACCTGACCAGAAGAAGACGGGCTCCACGGATAGGACCACGGGCGCCATGGTGGACTTCCACCGTCAGGTGAACCAGCCCTTGATTGACGCCTGGGAGTCCTTGCGTCCAGGAGATGCCCAGACCGGCGTGGAGGTCACCAGAGGCATCGTCCAATCCGGTATGCGACTGATTGACGCCTTGGCCATGGAGGGCGGAGAACCCAGCCGCGACAAGGTATCACGTATCGTCGAAGACATCACGAAATCCACTCAGGCCGTGGTGGAAACCCTGTCCGTAGAACAATCACGGCCACATCAGAGGGACCGGGGCAAGGACAACCTCTCATGAGATTCCTGGGCAACATCATCTGGCTTCTCCTGGGCGGTCTGGCAATCTCACTGTGCTGGGCCCTGATCGGCATCATCCTTTGCTTCACAATCGTCGGCATTCCGCTGGGTGCACAGGCTTTCAAGATGGCCGGTCTGACCCTGTCGCCCTTCGGCCACTCCGTCGCTTATCAGGGACGGTTCGGATCCGCACTGGCCAATCTGCTATGGCTGGTCCTGGGTGGCTGGTGGTTGGCCCTGTCATACTTCGTGGCAGGCCTGATCAACCTCGCCACCATCGTCGGAATACCCTTCGGCATACAGTCTTTCAAGATGGCCAAACTGGCCTTGATGCCCTTCGGCGCCGTCATCATCTGAACCAGACAGAATCGCCAGCACTCTGCAGCTGCCCACCACGCCCCTTCACCTCTTGCCGAAGCCGTATAAGGTGGAGCAATGAGCCCACTTGGCCTTGCGGTCGTTGGCCTGCCCATAACCAGAACAAGACTCGACCGAGCAGGTCGCGCACCGGGGATATGCGTCGGGCAGTCATGAAAGAATGAGAGGCATGACTACCATCATCATGCATACATCGGAAGGCGACATCCGCCTTGACCTCTTCGACGACAAGGCACCTGAAACCGTGTCCAACTTCCTGGATCTGGCCCTGGGCAAGAAGACATGGACGGACCCGGAGACCGGCCAGGAAAGGGAGGACCCCTTCTACGACGGTCTGACCTTCCACCGAATCATCAAGGACTTCATGATTCAGGGCGGCTGCCCCCTGGGAACAGGCACGGGCGGCCCCGGTTATGAATTCGACGACGAGATCGACTCCGAGCTGACCTTTGACCAGCCCTACAAACTGGCCATGGCCAATGCCGGCCTGCGTCGTGACCCCGCCACGGGCAGGGCCCACGGCACAAACGGCTCCCAGTTCTTCATCACGACCGTACCCACCCCCTGGCTGGATGGTCACCACACCATCTTCGGCCAGGTTGCCGATGAGGATTCCAAGAAGGTCGTCGACAGGCTTGATGCCGTAGCCACCGACTCCGGCGACCGCCCCCAGGAACCGGTCTTCATCAACAGCATCGAAGTGCTCTGAGCATAGGGTCCCGGGTATGCCTTCGAAGGTGGCTCCAAGCAAGTACAAACCCGGTACCCGCAGCTACACCATGTCCCGCATCAGGGGCAAGGAGACCTCCATTGAACGGTTGGTCCGGTCCTACCTCTTCGCCCGCGGACTCCGCTTCCGCAAGAACGACAAAAGGTACCCGGGCCACCCCGATGTGGTCCTGCCCAAGTGGCGGGCCATGGTCTTCGTCAACGGCTGTTTCTGGCATATGCATGAGGGCTGCGCCAAATTCTCCATCCCGAAATCGAACGTGGAATTCTGGACCACCAAGCTGACAAGGAACCGTCAGCGGGACCAGGAACAGGGCAGCAAACTGCGTGCCATGGGATGGAGGGTCTTCACGGTATGGGAATGCCAGTTGAACGCCACCCACCGCGATAAGACCCTGGACGAGCTGTATCAGGCCATCATCGACCCCGATCGCCAAGACGAATCGATAAAACCACCAATGCAAACAAAGGAGTAAGGATGAGTAGATTGAACGGCAGGCGGCAGGAAGCCCAGCAAAAGGGAAGGCGCGTCAACGTGGCTATTTTGGGGGCCGGCCGCATAGCCCACTCCCTGGCCAGGACACTGGTCATGATGACCAAGGATGAGCGCTACAGCCGACTTGTGGCCCCCTACGCCGTGGCCTCCCGGGACCGCGAGCGCGCCGGAGCCTTCGCAGCCCAGTATGGCTTCGAGCACCCATACGGTTCGTACCAGGAACTCCTGGAGGACCCCGAAGTCGACCTGGTCTACATCGCCACCCCCCATAATCTGCACGCGGAACAAGCCGTAGCCTGCATGGAGGCCGGCAAGAACGTCCTGGTTGAGAAATCGTTCACAGCCAACGCCAAGCAGGCCAGGCAGGTGATCGAAACCTCGCAGAAGACAGGACTCCTCTGCACGGAAGCCATCTGGACCCGTTACATGCCTTCACGACCCATCATCGACCGCATCGTGTCATCCGGCGATCTGGGCACCGTGCAGACGGTCACCGGCAATCTGGGCTATGTGACCACAGGAAAAGCCCGCATGACCGACCCTGCTCTTGCCGGCGGCGCCCTACTCGATGTAGGCGTCTACCCGCTCAACTTCATCGACATGATCATGGGGCCCAGGCCCATCGAGCGAATCACCACAGACTGGGTACGCAGCCCCGAAGGGGTCGACAGCCAGAATTCAACGACCCTGCTCTACCAGGACGGGACCATGGGGGTGGCAACCAGTTCCATGGTTTCGAACAGTGACCGCTTCGGCTCCATATGGGGAAGCGAGGGCTACCTCATGTGTGGGAACATCAACAACGTGGAATCCTTGGACCTCTACGACAATACGCACGAAAAGATCCGCAGTTATCCAATCCCAGATCAGCTGACAGGATACGAATACGAGGTGGCCAGCGCCGCCGAGGCCATCCTGGACGGACGGACCGAGTGCCCGGAGATGCCCCACCACGATACCCTGCGCATCATGGAGCTGATGGACTCGATTCGCCAGCAATGGGGTCTGGTCTACCCATTCGAAGGCTGATTCCTTGTTCCGAAGGGTCACTTGATGCGGTGCACGCATCCCCTCTCAACCAGGTATGCCTTCCTGGCCAGCTGCACCATCGGGGCATCGAAGTCGCTGTCGGTGTAGAAGGAGTCAATCCGTGCATCGTCCCCGACCGCTTCCATGAAATGAACTGGTTTGCCCGGACCGAAGTTGAGATACCCGACCTCCAGGGTCTCCATATCGAGTGTCGAACCGATGCATCGGCCCACTCCCAGGCGGCGGCACGCCTCTCCCGCCACCACATCGAAACTCGCCGTCAGGATGACATCATCCTGACGGGGTCGGTACCAGTCCATGATTTTGCTCATGTTCCTGTCCCAGAATTCGCTGACCAATCGATCCATATCAAAATCGGGACGGGACGTGAGCTGCTGTAGATACCTGCCGCCTATGCGGCGCATGGCCCTGTCGAGCTCTTCCAGGGTTACCCTGCCGAGCCGGTACCTGATGGCGTAGTACAAGGCGGCAGGAGCGAACCTCACCATGCTGCCGTACCGGCGCAGGGTGAAGAAGTAGAAGTCGAGCAGGCTCTCACCGTCATAGATGGTGCCATCGAAATCCAGTACCCGCATACCAACCTTCCTGACCAGGGCTCAGAACGAAGTGAACCCTAGCGTGCAGTAATGACAGGAGCGAGGGCACCTTTCCCCTTGAACCCAGACCTGGCAATCCGCACGTCCACCGGTAATCGAGTCCTGACATCTCCGGTAGGGCTCGTCAGATTACTTGCCAATCACTTGATTATTGTCATCGAGACTCCACGGTATGTACTATTGTCGCTATTCTGTCGGTTTTGCCATGGAAAACAGGGGGGTTGGCCATGTCGGAACATCGGCAGTAGACGAAAGGCAGCATGATACCCATGAGGGGGGGGGGCATGTTCGTATCGGTTAGGGAAAGGCAACTGAACCATGCTCAGGAAGAAGCAATACCACAACCTCAGTGGCTGCATTGCCGGCATTTACCGGCACTCAAGAAACAACATCAACAGGTACATCAAGAGCAACGGAATCAGGGGCACGCAAAACGACCTGATCATACACCTCTATGACCACCCGGGACTGAGTCAGCGGCAGATCGCCCGTGATCTCTGCGTCGACCCCAGCCTTCTGGCTCGTGACCTGAAGGCCTTGATTGAGCAGGGCCTGGTGAACCGTGAGCAGAACCCCTCCGACCGTAGGGTGAATGTCATCATCTTGACCGAAAAAGGCTCCGATATCGCCCAGGACAGGATCAAGGCAATCAACGGTTGGTGGGCAGAGCTCTTCGATGAGAACCCTCAGATCGATCCCGAGGGCTTGTATAAGGAGTTGCGTTGCGTTTACAACCGACTCCTCACAGCCGATGCGTGAGGGCCACCGAACCACGGAAAAGGCTGTGCTCCTTCTTTGTGTCCGGGCACAGTCTTTTCCCTTATCTGCCGCAGAGGTCACCTGATACAAGGACTCTCACCCGGCATCGATACCGTTCTCCCAGCCAGAGAAAGCAACCAGGAAGAACAGGTTGCCTAGGCAGCGATACCCCATCCTAGATTCCCGGGCAAATCCATCACGACTTATCTGTCACCGGACCCGCTCTGTGAGCCATCAGCCTGATCCAGTATCCGCCTGATGGCCTCCAGCCGAGGCCCAAGCTGGTGTTCATACCCGCGGTCCTTGGGCTGGTAATAACGACGACCTACCAGATCGTCCGGCATATACTGCTGCGGCGCCACGGCACCCGGAGCATCATGGGCGTACTGGTAACCCTCGTGGTTGCCCAACTGCTTCATCAGTTTGGTGGGTGCATTGCGCAGGTGCAGGGGAACCGGACCGGTCCTGCCTGCATCAACATCGGCAAGCGCATCGTTGATGGCCATATAGGTGGCGTTTGATTTCGGGGCCGTCGCGACCGCAACGACCGCCTCAGCCAAAATCAGCCGGGCCTCGGGCATCCCCACCATGGCTACGGCCTGGGCCGCCGCCACCGTTACCTGAAGCACCTCGGGAGAGGCCATACCGACCTCCTCGGCCGAGGCGATCATAATCCGCCGGGCAATGAAACGGGGATCCTCCCCCGCCCTCAGCATCCTGGCCAGATAGTGCAGGGAGGCATCCACATCAGACCCTCGCATGGACTTGATGAAGGCCGAAGCCACGTCGTAATGGTCATCACCCTTTTTGTCGTACCGGACCGTGGCCACATCCATCACCGAGGAGACCACGTCGGCGGTGATAATGGGGCGCCTCGCCCCCTTCGCCCTGGGGCCGTCCTGAGTCACAGCCCCGGCCGCCGCCTCCAGAATGGTCAGCGATCGACGGGCGTCTCCCCCGGCGAAGCGGACAATCTGATCCAGGGCCGCAGGATCCATGCGAACCTGGTTCTTGAGTCCTCGCTCATCCTTCAGGGCTCGCTCGATCAGGGTTTTGACATCCTCCACATCAAGGGCCTCCAACTTGACAACCACGGAACGTGACAGCAGGGGCGCAATGACGGAAAAACTGGGATTCTCTGTCGTGGCGGCAATCAGGGTCACATCCCGGTTCTCAACACTCGGCAGCAAGGCATCCTGCTGGGACTTGGAGAATCGATGGACCTCATCGATGAAGAGGACCGTCTCCTGGCCACTGGTGACGAGTCGCTCGTGGGCCCGGGCAATGACGTCACGGACCTCCCTGACTCCGGATGTGACAGCGGAGAGTTCCTCGAAATGCCTGCCGGACTGACCGGCCACGATGTATGCCAGGGTGGTCTTGCCGACCCCGGGAGGACCGAAGAGAATGATTGAGCTGGGTGCAGTCAGCTTATTGGCCGGATCAGCCCGGGCCAGACGTTCCAGAGGTGTGCCGGGGGCGATGACCTTGTCCTGGCCCAGCACCTGGTCAAGTCTGGTCGGACGCATCCGTACAGCCAGGGGCAGGGTGTGATCCTGCGGAGGATCTGCCGCCTGAAACAGATCATCAACCATGGTGCACCTCTCTCATACGCTTACCTGATTCGTTTGCTCTGATGCTACTTCCAGCATAGGTGGTACCTCAGGCAGGCAAGGCGCGCCTGACCGACCGCAGCGATGGCAAATCGTATCGCCATACGCGAATTAAACGGTTCGTAACCATCGACGAGTAGAGTGTTGCTCTACTTCACAGGCGTGAACAGAACAGATATGCCTTGATGTAGCTCGTGCCAAGCCCGGACACCCCTACCGGGCGTACCATTCGGTACAGCACGTCTTGAAACGCACGTTTCATATCCATGCCCCCTGTGGGGCACAGTACAGTCAGGAAGGGATGCACGTGATGCCTCTGAGGAATAATCAAGGCAGGAGCCTGAACCTGCCCAGGTGGGTTGCGATCCTCCTGTCGCTGCTGTTGGGTGCCGCCACCCTGACAGGAACCCTGGTGACGACCGGGGAGACGGCAGAGGCGTCCACCGTCTCTCAGGCGGTCGAGGGGAAGACCTTCAGAATCGCCACGGACACCACGTTCGCCCCCTTCGAGTTCCGCGACACCACAGGCGAACTGGTCGGTATCGACATGGACCTGATCCGGCAGATTGCCGAACGGGAGGGGTTCAAGGTTGAAATCCAGTCCCTGGGCTTCAATGCCGCCCTCCAAGCCCTGACCTCCAAGCAGGCTGACGCCGTCATCGCCGGCATGACCATTACCGAGGAACGCAAGCAGGTCTATGATTTCACGGACCCCTACTTCGATTCCGGCGTACAGATGGCCATTGCCAAGAGCAACGACGAAATCAAGGGATACAAGGACCTCAAGGGCGCGGTTGTCGCTGTCAAGACCGGCAGCGAGGGCGAAGCCTTCGCCAAGCGTAATGCAGACAAGTACGGCTACTCGATCAAGGCAGTCGATCAGTCTTCCACCATGTACGAAATGGTCAAGTCGGGCAACGCCCAGGCCGTCGTGGATGATTACCCCGTCCTGGCCTATGGCATAACCCAGGGCAACGGGCTCAAGACCGTTACCGAAAAGGTACCGGGCGGTTCATACGGAGTGGCCGTCAACAAGGGTGAGAACCAGGACTTCGTGGCCGCCTTCAATGAGGGTCTGGCCAAGATGAAGACCGACGGCAGCTATGACAAGCTCCTCAAGCAGTACCTGGGTCAGAGCGGCTCCGGAAAGAAAGCCGCAGCACCTAAACTCAGCTTCTTCGGCCTGGTCCGCCAGTCCTTCCCCTC
This sequence comes from Bifidobacterium sp. M0307, assembly GCF_016100445.1. Lineage (NCBI taxonomy): Bacteria > Bacillati > Actinomycetota > Actinomycetes > Bifidobacteriales > Bifidobacteriaceae > Bifidobacterium > Bifidobacterium sp. M0307. The sequence goes on along the minus strand of NZ_JACFSL010000001.1, from coordinate 563,844 downwards.
CCTGATGCTCGGCCTGAAAAACACCCTGCTGATTACGGCCATGGCCTTCGTCATCGCCCTCCTGATCGGCGTTGTTCTGGGCCTGTGGCGAATCAGCCCCAACAAGATCCTCTCCTGGATAGCACGGATCTATGTGGCGATTTTCCGGGGTACGCCCGTCCTGGTCTGGGCCTTCTTCTTCTACCTGGGTGTTCCCCAGCTGATTGGCCATAAAATCAGCATCTGGCTTGCCGGTGCCCTGACCCTTGCCCTGAATTCCGGTGCCTACCTGGTGGAAATCGTCCGAGGAGCCATCCAGTCGGTCGATACCGGACAAATGGAGGGGGCTCGGTCCCTGGGGCTCACCCGGCGCATGGCCCTTCGCAGGGTCATCCTTCCCCAGGCTGTTCGCATCGCCACCCCGTCCATCATCAACCAGCTGGTCATCATGCTGAAGGACTCCTCGCTCCTCCTGGCCATCGGGTTCGGCGAGCTGCTCTACCAGGCCCAGCAGATATACGCGGCCAACTTCCGCGTTACCGAGACCCTCTTCATGGTGGGCATCATCTACTTCGTGGCCATAACCCTGTTGACATGGCTGGCCAATATCCTTGATAGGAGGATGAACCGATGAATCAGGCACTGAACCAGGCCATTGGCGGGCTTGAGGATTCCGACATGGACACCAGCCGGCTGACCCGGCGAATCCGTCAGACCCAGCAGAGCGACAAGCAGGGAAATACCGGAGTGGCCGTCAGAATCAAGGACCTTCACAAGCGCTACGGGAATACCGAAGTGCTCAAGGGAATCGACATGGAGGTGAAGTCGGGCGAGGTCATTTCGATCATCGGCCCCTCCGGCGCCGGCAAGTCCACCCTTCTGAGGTGCGTCAACGCCCTGGAAATGCCCAGCTCCGGATCGGTCACCGTCTACGGCATGGATCTATCCGACCCCAAGACCAACATCGACAAGGTCCGCGAGCATGTGGGCATGGTCTTCCAGCATTTCAACCTCTTCCCCAATATGAGCGTGGCGGAGAACATCATGCTGGCACCTCGCATGATTCACAAGACCCCCAAGGAGGACGCCTACCAGCAGGCGCTGGACCTCCTGGAGATTGTGGGACTCAAGGAGAAGGCCGATACGCGCCCCACCGACCTTTCGGGCGGGCAGCAGCAGCGCGTCGCCATCGCTCGTGCCCTGGCCATGAATCCTGCCGTCATGCTCTTCGATGAAGCCACATCAGCACTGGACCCTGAAATGGTGGGCGACGTGCTGGAAGTCATCAGATCACTGGCCGAGGGCGGCATGACCATGCTCCTGGTCACCCATGAGATGGGATTCGCCAGGGAGGTCTCATCCCGGGTCATCTTCACTGACGCAGGAGTGATCGAGGAGGAGGGAACGCCCGAACAGATTTTCGGGAACCCCCAGAGCCCCAGGCTTCAGTCCTTCCTCTCCAAAGTGCTCTGATGACAAAACACCTCATTCACAGCCTCTGGCGTTCGTCCGAGAACCGTGCCAAGCCCTGACGAACACCAGACGGACACATGGACAGGGAGGCCCCTGCTTCGGGTTGCAGAAACCGAAGCAGGGGCCTCCCTGGTTTTTCAGTAGGAGGGCCTGCACATGTGACGGCCCGAACACCGGTTCACTCCATGCAGGATGCCACTTGAACCGTCCGGGTCAGAGGGCCATGAGTTCTTCGATGGGCCCGACCCTATAGCCGCCGAATACCACCTGACCGCTTTCCTGGGTGGCATCCAGGTCTACGATGCCGGCAATCCCCCAGTCGTGGTCTCCCTCCACGTCATCGAAGATCTGGCGGACCTTCCAGGTGTGATTCCTGGATTCCCCCTGCTGGTCAATGCTGAAGTAGTCGGCGGACCGGGCCTGGGCATCCGTCCGTATCTCATCATGGGCCTCATAGAGGTCATCCAGCGTGTCCTGCCAAGCCCGCAAGCCGTAACCCCAGTCGGAGTCCAACTCGGCCAGACGCTCGGGTCTGTCGTTGGCGACCAGTTCCACCCGCTGGAACATGGCGTTACGGACCAGAACCGTTAGCCCTCGCCGGTCCCCGACCACCTGGTCGTCCTGGCTGGGCGGGGCTGCGTCCAGACCGCTCCCCTGGTCAGAGTCCGTACGTCCTGCGGCCTCCCACTCATCGACCAGGCTGGAATCGACCGATCGGACAATCAGCCCAAGCCAGGAGACGATATCCTCCAGGCGCTCGTCCAGGTACTCTTCGGGAACCGTCCTGTCCAAGGCCCTGTAGGCATCAGAAAGGTAGCGCAGGAGGGTCCCCTCCGACCGGGATATGCCATAGCGAGATATGTACCCGTTGAAGTCCGAGGCCGTCTCAACCATGTCGCGCAGGACGGACTTGGGGTGAATCTCATAGTCGTTGGCCCAAGGCACGTCCCTGCGATAGCGGTCAAAGGCCTCTGCCAGCATATCCCCCATCGGCATGGGGTAGGTCATCTCCTGGAGCCGTTCCATCCGATCCTCATATTCAAGCCCCTCCTCTTTCATCTCCTGAATTGCCACATCCCTGGCCTGTCGCTGCTGGGCCTTGAGTATCTGCCTGGGATCCTCCAAGGTGGCCTCGACCATGGAAATGAGGTCCATATCGTACGAGGGATCATCGGGATCCAGCAGCTCCAGGGCGGCCAGAAGAAACGGCGAAAGAGGCTGATCCAGAGCGAAGTCCTCAGGCAGATCGACGGTGGTGTAGTAGTCAAGACCACCATCAGGGTTCCGCTCTGTTTCGATGACCTCCGTGTCGGTCAGGGTCTGGAATATCTCGTCGGCCCTCTCCTGGAGGTTCTCCTTCTGCTGGGGCGTTTGACGGGAGTCCTCGATGAGGTCTTCCACCCTGGCGCGGGCATCACCACCCTGAGCCACCTCGTTCAGGACCATGGCATGGGTGATTTTCAGGTGTGGTGTCAGGGTTTCGGGGCTGGCGTGAATCAGCTTGTCGAAGGTGCCCTCGCCCCAAGTGACGAAACCCTCCTGAGGCTTCTTCTTTTTGATTCGTTTCAGCTTCTTAGGATCATTGCCTGCCTTGGCCACAGCCTTGGCGTTTTCGATTTCGTACTCTGGCGCCTCGGCCACGACCAGGCCCTGGGTATCGAAGCCCATCCGACCCGCGCGCCCGGCTATCTGGTGGAATTCCCTGGCCCGGAGCCTGCGCATCCTGGTCCCGTCGAACTTCGTCAATCCTGTCAGCAGGACCGTATGGATAGGTACATTGATGCCGACTCCCAAGGTGTCCGTACCGCAGATGACGGGAAGCAATCCCTCCTGGGCCAGCTGCTCAACCAGTCGGCGGTAGCGGGGAAGCATGCCAGCATGGTGGATCCCCACGCCAGTGCGGAGAAGCCGCTGCAGTATCTTGCCGAAGGCCGTCGTGAACCGTGTTCCGGCCATGGCCTCCTTGACCCGATCACGCTGCCTTCGGTCCGACACCCCTGAACTGGACAGGGCCTGGGCGGTCTCCAAGGCAGCATCCTGGGAAAAGTGGACGATGTAGACCGGAGTGTCCTGATTCTCCAGCAAGGATTCGACCGTTGTCGGCAGGGGTGTATCAACGTATCTGTATGACAGCGGTACAGGTCGTGGGGCATCCGAAACGATGTCCACATCCGATCCTGTCTTCCGCTCCAGGTCATCGGCAATTTGGCTGACATCACCCAGGGTGGCTGACATAAGCAGGAACTGGGTGTCGGGGAGGGTCAGGAGCGGTACCTGCCACGCCCAACCCCTGTCGGGGTCACCATAGTAGTGGAATTCATCCATGGCCACACAGCCGATATCGGCATGACGCCCCTCGCGCAGGGCCTGGTTGGCAAGAATCTCCGCCGTGCAGCATATCACCGGCGCATCCGTATTGATATGGGTGTCACCGGTAATCATCCCCACCCGGTCACGACCCAGAACCTTGACCAGATCGAAGAACTTTTCAGAGACCAGAGCCTTGATGGGCGCCGTGTAGTATGACCGCCTCCCGGTGCAGAGGGCGATGTAGTGCATGGCGAGAGCCACCATCGATTTCCCTGAACCTGTCGGAGTGGCAAGAATGACATGATTCCCAGACACCAAAGAGAGGATGGCCTCCTCCTGATGGGGCCAGGGGGTGATGCCTCGGGATTCGACCCATTGGAAGAAGCGCTCATAGATGTCATCATCCGTCAGATTGCGCGGCTCTCCCCACTCCGGCACCATGTCGCCGAGGAGAAGAGGGTCCCCGGTTTGCTCCTTGGACGAGGTCTCCCCCGGTACGGATGAGGTGGGTTGCACATGTTCTGACAAAGACATGACTCCCAGTCTATCCATCGGCAATCACATAGGGTGCCGGACTCATGGAAAAGCCCCCGCCTGCCAACATCGATCAGGCAGGGGCGGAGGCTCACTGACAGGAATCAGAGTCAGGATTTCCTGCTGGACGAATCGGAGGCGCCATTGGAACCGCGCCCCTTCTTCTTCCCCTTGTTCCTCTTGTCCTTATACGGGATAGGTGGCTTGAGGAAATCGGATATCTCCATGTTCCTGGGCTCGACCAGGGTATCCGGCTGGGTACGGTCGTATCCCTGGATGTACCGGGTCTTCTTCCAGTGCTTGATGGAGGCGTTGGACCCCCGATGATGCTCATGGTACTGCCTGGGAGCGCCACCGTACTTGTCCTCGTCGACCTCCTTGGCCACGGCGATCTGGTTCACATTCGAGGGATCCATGATGGCCAGGGGCGCCACCGGCTCCACAAAATCAGATGGGGCCGCCGTCCGTTCCTGCATCTTCCTGGGCAGCCAGCGCGCGAAATGCGAGAGGAGGAAGCAGACGAAGAAGTAGACCACGGCCGCAACCACCAGGGTCTGGAGGATGTTGAAGTACATGGACCCCAACCGCCGAGACTCCTGGAGCAGATCCGTATACATGATGATTGAACCGAGGGCCGTATCCTTAAGAACCACAACCAGCTGGGTCACGGCCGCAGGGAGCATGGCGTAGACCGACTGGGGCACCTCTATCTGCATCAGGGATTGGGTCCTGGTCAGACCGAGGGCCAGGGAGGCTTCACGCTGTCCGTTAGGCAGGTTGCCCACCCCGGAACGTATCAACTCGGCCACAACAGAACCGTTGTAGAGGATCAATCCCAGAACAACGGCCCAGTAGGAGGCTTCGCTGATGCCGGAGAAGGCGAACCACCGCCAGAAGAAAATCATCAGCATCAGAACGGGGACGGCCCTGCAGAACTCGACGATAAAACCGGAAACCGTTCGAACGATGACGCTGGGAAGGAGGCGTCCTATGCCGAAGATGAAACCGAAGAGGACTGAGCCTATCACTGCCAGGACCGCGGCCTTGAGTGTCAGCCATAGGCCCGGCAGGTAGAAGTCCGTCCAGGCCTCATAATCAAGTGCCGGCTTCCATAGATCCCAACTGAGCTGGTTCTCCCCGCCCGGGGGATTGTGCAGACGCATCAGAATCAGGACAATAACCAGCGCGAAAACCAACGCCGCGACGAAATTGGCGATACGAATGACGCGACGCCCCTTGGGACCGGGCTGGTCAAAGAGGAGTGAACTCTCGTTTGTCTGTGCCATCCCGTTCACCTCCTCACGGCTAGCTTGTTGGACAGGAAGGTGGTCAGGGCCCCGATGGGCAGAATCAGAACAACGTATCCCATGGCGAATATCAGGAAGATCGCCACGATGGAATTGGCATGGTACTCAATCATCTCGCTCATCAGGGAGGAGCTCTCCGAAGCCACCGACGCGGCTGCAGCCACCGTGGAGTTCTTCAGGAGGGCGATGAAGGTGTTCCCCAGAGGTGCAACCGATCCTCTGAAGGCCTGGGGCAGGATGATCTCAGAGGCCGACTGTACGAAGCTCAGACCAAGGGCTCTGGCTGCTTCCGCCTGACCCAGGGGAACCGTGTTGATGCCGGACCGCAGGGACTCGCAGACGAAGGCTGCTGTGTAGAAGGACAGTCCGACCACGGCCAGCCAGAAGAAGTTCACGGAAAAGACGTCCGAGAAACTCAACTTGAGCTGGGCAAAGGCACCCAGGACCATGAAGACCATGATGATGGTCAGGGGCATGTTCTGGAAGAACTCCACATAGGCCTTGCTGAAGATCCTCATTGAGGAGATCGGCGAGATGCGCATGACCACCAGGAGCACACCCAGAATGAGCGAGAAGAGGGCAGCCCAAAGCGTCAACTGGATATTGACCCAGAAGGCGCCCGGTATGTTGTACTCGGAGAATAGCTGAAGCACGGAACCCATGATCACTCCCCTTCCTGAGGCTTGGGCGGATTGAACTGGGGATTGGGCTTGTAATGGGTGCCCCTGGTGTTGTTGTCGAGGGCGCGCTGCCAGGAGCCGTTGGCCTCCATATCCACCAGAGCGGCGTTGATCTTCTTTGCCAGTTCCTTGTCGCCCTTCTTGATGCCCACCCCGTAGCGCTCCTCGGTGAAGGGCTTGCCGACCAGCCTGAGCCGCCCGCGGGAGGCTGAGGCCAGGCCCGCCAGGATGATGTCGTCCGTGGTAACGGCATCGACAATCCCCGAAAACAGCGCGGTGGCGCACTCGGCGTATCCGGGCTGCTCCATGAGCTGGACCTCGCTGGCGAACTTCTGCTTGACGGTGACGGCCGACGTAGAGCCGGTCACCGAGCAGAGGCGCTTGCCGTTCAGGTCCTCCGGCCCGTTGATCTGGTGGTCATCCGTCCTGACCATGAGGTCCTGCCCGGCCACAATGTACGGCCCGGCAAAACTGACCGCCTTCTTTCGTTCATCGGTGATGGAGTATGTGGCCAGAATCATGTCCACGTCACCGTTCTGAAGCATGGCCTCACGTTGCTTGGAAGGGGCCTCCTTCCAGACGATGTCGTCTTCCGAATACCCCAGCTTGTTGGCTATGTATGTCGCCACATCAACGTCGAAACCCACGTAGGTTCCGGACTTCTTGAATCCCATTCCAGGCTGGTCGAATTTGATTCCGATGCGAATCTTGCCGGCTCCCTTGTCCGACCCGCAGGCCGCCAGGGAGAAGAGACAAGCCATGGCGCACAGGGCCGCTGTCAGGTTGCGTAAGAACCGCCTGGCATGGACCACCATCCCTTGCATGTTGTCTTTCATTCCATGTTCTTTCTATGACTGTTCAAGTCTTGCCTTCACTCGACTCAGTGGGTGAGTATCTTGGAGAGGAAGTCCTGGGCGCGCTTGGTCTTGGGGTGGTCGAAGAAGCCATCGGGGGTGTCCTCTTCGAGGATGCGACCATCGGCCATGAAGACGATTCGATTGGCTGCCCTGCGGGCGAATCCCATTTCGTGGGTGACGCAGATCATGGTCATCCCCTCCTGGGCCAGCTGGGTCATAACATCAAGCACCTCGTTCACCATCTCAGGATCAAGGGCCGAGGTGGGCTCGTCAAAGAGCATGATCTTGGGCTTCATGGCCAGGGCTCGCGCAATGGCCACCCGCTGCTGCTGACCGCCGGACAGCTGGGAGGGCATCTTGGATGCCTGGGATTCCACTCCGACCCTGGCCAGGAGATCCATAGCCAGGTCCTCGGCATCCTTCCTCTCCATATGGCGCACCTTGATCGGCGCCAGGGTCATGTTCTCCAGGATGGTCTTGTTGGCGAACAAGTTGAAGGACTGGAAGACCATACCCACCTCGGCCCTCAGATTGGCCAGGTCTCTACCTTCCTGCGGTAGGGGATCGCCGTCTATCCTGATGACACCGGAATCGATGGACTCCAGCCTGTTGATGGTCCGGCACATGGTCGACTTGCCTGAACCGGAGGGACCGACCACCACCAGGACCTCCCCGGTATTGACCTTCAGGTTGATGTCCTTGAGGACATGCAGGGACCCGAAGTGCTTTTCGACGTGGGACAGTTCCACCAAGGGCTTGGTGGCTGTCATGGCTGCTGAGACGCCATTACCGGCATGGCTTTCCGCGGTAGGCGCTGTTCTTGTCTCGGTTTCACTCATAAACGGCAGTGTAGTCAAGGTTTGTTAGGAGGCAAGAAACGAGGTTGGTTCCAGATAGGCGTTGATGGTGCCGAATCGGATAATCCTTGGAAAACCGCTGAATGGCTAAAAAGGGAAACGGGAAAACCAGTCTCGCATATTGAGCAGGAGCGTGTATTTCAGGAGGAGATGCGAATGGAACATGGGAATCAGCGGGAAGGATAACCCAGCACCCTGAAAAGCAATGGGGAGGGGCCGAAACAGATGGCCCCTCCCCTGCACAAAATCGACCGTCAGTCGGTCTCGTCCTCTGCATCCGGGTCGTAATCGACGCCGGTCTCGGCACGCTGGTCATCGGAGATGGGAGCCGGGGCACCGGTCATCGGATCCTGTCCGCCACCGGACTTGGGGAATGCGATGACATCGCGGATTGAATCGGCCCCGGACAGAATCTGCGCAGCCCGATCCCACCCGAAGGCGATGCCCGCGTGGGGCGGTGCACCGTACTTGAAGGCCTCAAGCAGGAATCCGAACTTCTCCTGGGCCTCTTCCTTGTCGATGCCGAGCACGTTCAGGACCCTGTCCTGGATGTCATCACGGTGGATACGGACGGAACCGCCGCCTATCTCCTCGCCGTTGCAGACGATGTCGTAGGAATCACTCATGGCGTGCTCGGGATCCTGGTCGAACCTGTCAATCCAGTCTGCCGAAGGCATGGTGAAGGGATGGTGCATGGAGGTCCACTTGGAGTGCCCCACTGCCACATCGTCGTCCTCCGGGTCATCCGTTGGCTTGAAGAGCGGGAAGTCGACAACCCAGGCAAGGGCGAACTCATCAGGCTTCAACAGCCCCTGACGACGGGCTATCTCGACCCTGGCGGCACCCAGGAGGGTCTGGGACACCTCACGCTGACCGGCGGCAAAGAAGACGGCATCCCCATTCTCGGCATGGACGGCCTCCTTGAGCCCTTCACGCTCCTGGTCCGACAGGTTCTTGGCCACAGGCCCCTTGAGAACACCGTCTTCGGAGAACTGGACATATGCCAGGCCCTTGGCCCCACGCTGTCGGGCCCACTCCTGCCATGCGTCGAATTGACGGCGGGGCAGGTCGGCGGCGCCCTTGTAGACCACGGCACCAACGTAAGGGGCCTGGAACACCCGGAAGGGGGTGTCCTTGAAGTAATCGGTCAACTCGACAATCTGGTTGCCAAAGCGCAGGTCAGGCTTATCGGAGCCATACTTATCCATGGCATCATGCCAGGAGATGCGCTGGATGGGGAGCTTGACCTCAAAGCCGGCTGCCTTCCAGACGGACGCGATGACCTTCTCGGCCATGGCCATGACATCCTCTTGCGAGGCGAAGCTCATCTCGATATCAAGCTGGGTGAACTCAGGCTGGCGATCGGCTCGGAAGTCCTCGTCACGGTAGCAACGGGCTATCTGGTAGTACCGCTCGAACCCGCCGACCATCAGCAACTGCTTCAGGAGCTGGGGGGACTGCGGCAGAGCATACCAGGAACCGGGAGACAGACGGGCCGGCACCAGGAAGTCACGGGCACCCTCAGGAGTGGACTTGATCAGGGTGGGCGTCTCGATTTCGCAGAAGTCCATATCATCCAGGGCGGCACGGGCGGCCTTGTTCATCTTGGCCCTGAGTCGAATCGCCTGCTGCATGGAGGGCCTGCGCAGGTCCAGATAGCGGTACCTGAGGCGGACATCCTCACCGGGAAGCTTGTTCTCGGACTCGTTCTCCAGGGCCGTGGAGACCTGGAAGGGCAGGGCATCGGACTTGGAAAGCACCGTGATGGCATCGGCCACGATCTCGACATGACCGGTGGTGAGATGGTCGTTGTCGTTGCCTTCGGGCCTGGCCCGCACCATTCCCCTGACCTGGACGACGAACTCGCTCCGAAGGGGACGGGCGACCTCTTCGTCGTAGATGACGACCTGGACCAGACCTGAGCGGTCCCTCAGATCGATGAAGGCCACACCGCCATGATCTCGACGACGATCCACCCAACCGGCGACCGTAACCTCTTCTCCGATCCTGGCCTCGGTGACCTCCGTGGCGTAGCTGGTTCTGTAAGCCGAACGGCCCATGCTTCCTCGTTCCTCCATTGTGCTCGCCTGTCCCTGTGTCAGGCCTTGAATTCCACTGTCTGCCGGGCATATACGCTATCCGGCGTCCAAGACAGCAAATCAGCAGGTTCCTGATCTCCTGTGATGATGTTCTTGACCTGGTCGCCCTCTTCCCCGTCTTCCTGGGCCGGGAACCAGACATAGGGGATACCCAGATGGTCGGCGTACCGGATCTGCTTGCCTATCTTGGCGGCTGTCGGCGCCACATCCGCCGCTATTCCCCTGGCCCGGAGGTCCTGGGCGATGTGGTTGCTGGCGGGGCGGTCATCCTCGTTCCAGACGGCCACCATGACCGATGCCGGGGAGACGCGCGAGGCCTGGGCCCCATGGGCCAGCAGGTACGACAGGAGTCGGGAGAGCCCGATGGACAGGCCCACACCCGGATAGGTCTTCTTGCCCTGGGAGGCAAGGTTGTCGTAGCGACCGCCGGAGCAAACGGAACCAAGGGACTCGGCCCCCTCAAGGAAGGTCTCATATACGGACCCGGTGTAGTAGTCCAGGCCGCGGGCGATCTTCAGATCCGCGATGACCGCGCCGGGTCTGATCCTATCGGCCTCGTCAATGATCATGGCCAGGGTTCCCAGTCCCTCCATGGCCAACGCATAGGAGTCCGATCCCTTATCGATGCCTACCCTGTCGGCCAGGTCCTCGAACCGCTCGCGCAGCTGGTCGCCGTTCCGGGCGGTCAACTCGGCCAGATCCAGGCAGGCGCGGGCCTGTTCCCGGTCGGCACCGCACTCGGATACCAGGAGGTCGGCAACCTCGTCCGCCCCGACCTTGTCCAGCTTGTCGATCTCGCGGAGCACACCCTCGATGTCGGTCAGCCCAATGCCCCGATAGAACCCCTCGGACAGCTTACGGTTGTTGGCATGGACCGTGGGTTTGGGCAGGCCGAACGCGCGAAGCTCCTCCAAGGCGCTGAGCATGACAAGCGGCACCTCTACCTCGTAGTGGTCGGGAAGATCACCATTGCCCACCACATCCACATCCGCCTGGACAAACTCGCGGAACCGGCCTTCCTGGGGCCTCTCCCCCCTCCAGACCTTCTGAATCTGCCAACGCTTGAAGGGGAAGACCAGCTGCCCGCTGTTCTCGACCACGTACCGACTCAGGGGCACGGTCAGATCAAAATGGAGTCCGAGGCGGTTCTCGACCGGCACGTCCTTTTCCTGGCCCAGATCCTGAAGCCTGGAAAGGAGATAGATCTCCTTGCTGGTCTCACCCTTTTTGAGCAGACTGGCGCCCTGCTCCACGGCCCTGGTCTCTATGCCTATATACCCGTTGAGCTCAAAAACCCTGCGGAGAGTATCGATGACCCGCTGCTCAACCACCCGCTGGGAGGGCAGCCATTCCGGAAATCCTGATAATGATGCGCCTTTTGCCATAAGAACCTATAATAGAAGAAATCAAGGAAAACGCACCGTCGTATTCTGCGATCTCTCCAACACACAAGCTTAAAGGAGCTGGCCATGGCCGACGAGACTGCCACCACACCCGAGAACACCCAGATGCCCGAGGGGGAGCAGCGCACAGACAATGCGGTGGGCGGCAACGCAACCGCCGTCACCCCCCAGGTCGGCACCGAGCCCACTGCCACAGCCGAAGCTCCGACACCCTCCGAGCCTGAGGTAACACCCGAAGCACCGGCAGCACCGGTTTCCCCTATTGCGGAAGCCGTACCCGCCTCCGCCGGAAAGCCCGTACCTGCTCCGGGCAAACCCGAAGGTCCTGCCCCCACACCGGCTGCTTTTGCGAAGAAGACCCCGCAGGTGGCCCCCGCTCCCGGCACACCCACATACTCCGATAAGGACATCAAAGAGGCCGAGAGTTTCGGCCGGGTGGACGACGAAGGCAATGTGTTCGTCAAAGAGGGTGAAACAGAACGCCAGGTAGGCCAGTTCCCGAACGCCACCAAGGATGAGGCGCTGAACCTCTATGCTCGCCGCTTCCTGGACATCAGGGAGAAGCTTGACCTCTTCGCAGCCCGGCTCAAGACCACCAAGATCAAGCCTCACGAGATTGACGAGTCGGTCAAGAGCCTGGGTGAGGAAATCAAGGAGCCTGAGGTCGTCGGCGACATCGCCTCCCTCCGGTCCCGTCTTGACGACCTGACCAAGCAGGGCCAGGCGAAGAAGGAGGAACTGGCCGAGGCCCGAAAGGCCGCCATGGCCAAGGCCATCGAAGAGCGCACAGTCATCGTTCAGAAGGCCGAGGAACTGGCCAATTCCCTGGATGAATCGACCAACTGGCGTTCCACGGCCGATAAGTTCCGCTCCCTCTTCGAGCAGTGGCAGAACCACCAGCGCACCGCCATCCGCATCGATAAGGCAGAAGCGGATGTCCTCTGGAAGCGTTTCTCCTCAGCCCGGACCACATTCAATCAGGCACGCCGTAAGTGGGCCCAGCAGCGTGATGCCCAGCGTTCCGACGCCAAGCGCATCAAGGAAGAGATCATCGCCCAGGCCGATAAGATCAAGGATTCGACCGATTGGGGCGCCACCTCCCATGAGTTCAATGAGCTCATGGACCGATGGAAGCAGGCTGGGCGTGCAGGCCGTCAGGATGACGACCAGCTCTGGGCCCGCTTCCGACAGGCCGCCGACGTCTTCTTCAACGCCAGGCAGGCCGACCGCGACAAGACCTCCGTCGATGAAAAGGACAACCTGGCCAAAAAGGAAGCCCTCCTGACCAAGGCGGAGGCCCTGCTGCCCGTCAAGGATGTCAAGGCCGCCAAGCAGGCACGCCAGGCCCTGGCCTCCATCCAGGAGGAATGGGACCAGATCGGATATGTCCCCCGCGATGACGTCCGACGCATCGAGGGCCGGATGGATGCGGTGGACAGGGAGATCAAGTCCGTGGAAGATGCCGCTTGGAACCAGTCCGACCCCGAAACCGATGCACGCGTATCCAGTTTCGAGGGGCAGCTCAGGGCCCAGCTGGAAGAGCTCAACCAGCAGATCGCCGCCGAGACCGACCCGGATAAGAAGCGTCAATTGGAGACCGAGAAGGCCACCAAGGAACAGTGGCTGAGCGCAGTCAAGTAATCGGCTCTCCTCGCCCGTGATTCAGGGCAAACCTAAAAGGGGGTCCGCACCGGTAAGGTGCGGACCCCCTTCACTTATGTCCTGTTCTAAAAACTGCGCATATGCGGGGTACCCGAATCCTTGGCGCCCGTCAGACGGTATGCGTCAAAGACCCCGTCAATCCTGCGGACGGCTGCCAGGAGGGTATTGAGATGCTGCGGGTCGCCCATCTCGAATACAAACTGACTGATGGCCACCCGGTCGCGACCGGTTGACTGGCTGCCGGACAGGATGTTGACGCCATGGTCCGAGAGGACCTGTGTGATGTCAGAGAGCAGATGGGGTCGATCAAGGGCCTCGACCTGAATCTGGACCATGAAGGTTCCCTGTTTGCTGGTCCAGGCCACCTCGATGATACGTTCGGGTTGCTTGCTCTTCAGGTCCAGAAGATTCTGACAGTCGGCCCGGTGAACAGAAACGCCCTGGTTCTTGGTGATGAATCCGACAATCCTGTCCCCCGGTACCGGGGTGCAGCAACGGGCCAGCTTCACCCAGACATCGTCCACGCCCTTGACGGAAATGCCTTGGGAGGACTCCGTGTGGGTGGTCTTGGTCACCTGGCCCAGGGGGATGGCCTCCTGCTCCACCTCGTCTTCCAGGTTGGACCTGCCGGCATCCTGGACCAGTCGCGAAATGACGTTTTGCGTGGATATCTGCCCGTCACCGATGGCGGCATAGACGGCTTCCTCGTTCGGGAAGTTCAGCTCATCTGCCGCCCCGACCATGGCCTCCGGAGTCAGGAGGGTGTTGACAGGCAGATTGCGCTTGCGCATGGCCCTGATCAGGTCGTCCTTACCCTCTTCAATGGTCTCGGATCGACGTTCCTTGCTGAACCACTGACGAATCTTGCTGCGTGCCCTGGGACTCTTGGCGAAACTGAGCCAATCCCTGGATGGCCCGTTGGTATCGGACTTGCTGGTCAGAATCTCGACCGTGTCGCCGTTCTGGAGCTTGGTGTCGAGAGGTACCAGGCGCCCGTTGACCCTGGCCCCCATGGTCCGGTGCCCGACCTCGGTATGGACCGAATAGGCGAAGTCGACAGGGGTCGAATCCGCAGGCAGGGAGATTATCTTCCCCTTGGGGGTGAAGACGTATACCTCCGAAGATCCCAGATCGTCCTTGAGTGATCCCAGGAACTCATCCGAATCGGGAGTCTCGCTGGTCCAGTCCGCCAGTTGCTGAATCCACTTGAGGTTGTCCTCCTGTGACAGCTCACTGACCTCTTGCTTCTCACGCTTGACGTCTGACTGGTCGGGTTGGGAGAGTTGCCTGCCGGCTGTCCCGTTCGCCTTGTACTTCCAGTGGGCGGCGATGCCGAACTCGGCCCTGCGATGCATCTCCCAGGTCCGTATCTGGATCTCGACCGGCTTGCCCCCGGGGCCAACCACCGTGGTGTGGAGGGACTGGTACATGTTGGTCTTGGGCATGGCTATGTAGTCCTTGAACCGGCCAGGAACCGGCGACCAACGGGCATGGACCGCGCCCAGTGCCGCATAGCAGTCTCGGATGGAATCGACGATGATCCTGACACCGACCAGGTCATAGATGTTCGCGAAGTCATGTCCCCGCACAATCATCTTCTGGTAGATGCTGAAGTAATCCTTGGGGCGGCCGGTCACCTGTGCTTCGATGCCCTGGGAGTCCAGATCCTCATGGATTTCGTCCAGTATCTGCCGCAGATAGACCTCACGCTGCCCCGCCCGCCTGGAAACGAGGACCACGATTTCGTCGTAGATCTTCGGGTAGAGGGTCTTGAAGCTGAGCTCCTCCAACTCGGTCTTGATGGCGTTCATACCCAGCCGATTTGCCAGAGGGGCGTAAACGTCCAGGGTCTCACGGGCCTTACGTTGGGCCGATGAGGGTTTCACGTACCGCCAGGTACGGGCGTTGTGGACCCTGTCGGCCAGCTTGACCACCAGGACCCGAACATCCCGACTCATGGCCACGATCATCTTGCGGATGGTCTCGGCCTGGGCCGAATCACCGTAGTCCATCTTCGATATCTTGGTGACCCCATCGACCAGACCGGCCACCGTATCACCGAACTCCTCCCTGCACTCGTCAAGGGTGTAGTCGGTGTCTTCGACCGTGTCGTGCAGGAGACCCGCCGATACCACGGTCGGCCCCATGCCCAGGTCGGCCAGGATCTGTGCCACGGCAAGGGGGTGGATGATGTACGGCTCCCCCGATTTGCGCCTCTGGTCGGCATGTTGCCTGACCGCACGGTCATAGGCCTTCTGGAGCATGGAGAGGTCTTCGTCGGGATGGTGGGCCCGGCATATCCATCTGATGGGGGCCAGCGGATTGAGAGGATTGTCGCTCACCTCGCACCCCAAGGCGCGGGAAGACAGCTCAGACGGCCCCTTGCCGCTCACGTCATTGCCGCAGACGCTGCCTTCCATAGCGACCATCAAACCTCCAATGTCCGATAATGCACCAATCCTACACGCTTCAGGCGTGCCGGCCCCAACCGTGTCTACAGTCCCCGGGTCAGACTCCTGTGGAGCCGAATCCCTGCGAGGAGCGGGCCGAACCCGGCAGACGAGTCGCCGGCACGAACCGGGCCTGCACATAGCGCTGGATGACCAGCTGGGCAATCCTGTCACCCGGTTGGAAGCGGACCGTATGTTCGGGATCCAAGTTGATCAGCGGAACCTTGATTTCACCACGGTATCCGGCATCGATGGTCCCCGGTGCGTTGAGAACGGTAACACCCTGCTTGACGGCAAGACCCGAACGCGGATGGACCAGGCCGACGTATCCGGCCGGGAGGGCCAGGGATATGCCGGTCGGCACCAGAGCGCGACTGAATGGTGCCAGCTCCACAGCCTCGCGGGTTCGCAGATCGGCCCCGGCATCACCTTCCAAGGCGTAGACCAGGGGGACGGACTCCTCCGTCCCCTCACCGTTAGGACCACCTACGTTCTTGATAAGGACCTCAATGGTTTCAGGTTCGTTGTACGCCTCATCCCAGGCCATCAGGCGGCGCACTCCTTGCAGACAGGCTGCCCGTCAGGAGTGGTGTAGGCCAACTGGCTACGGTGCTTGACCAGGAAGCAGCTCGAGCAGATGAACTCATCACCCTGCATGGGAATGACCGTAACCGATGAATCCTCGTTGCTCAGGTCCGCTCCAGGAAGTTCGTAGTCCTCAGCAATGGCGTTCTCGTCATCATCCAGGTCCGCCCCGGCGTCCTGGCTGGTCTTGCCGAGTTCCTGCAGGGATTCCTCATCTTCGTCCTTGTCACGGGGGGAATCGTAATCCTGTGCCATCATTACCCTTTCATTATTCATCCGGCCCTGTTCACCGATGAAGCGTATACGACATGTACTGCGCATAGGATACACGATTTCAAAAGCACGTAAAATACAAGCCATAGGGCACAATGGAATAAACATGACAATCGAAGAGATAGGGGCATGAATGTCTGAGAATGGGATCAGGATGGCCCGCTTTGACCACGTAAGTGAGAAGGGCGAGCTGGTCTTTGTCTGCGACCATCGGCACTTTGCCGTGCCGGTCGATGATGCGCTTGATCATGCCATTCTCGAGGCCAAGCAGGTCAAGGAAGAGGAGGAAGGCGCACCCCGTCCTCAGGCATCTACGCCCCTGCCGGTCTCCTCTATTCAGGCTGCGGTCAGGGCCGGTGCCCGCCCCGCGAACGTGGCCCAGCAATTCGCTGTGAACGAAGCCATCGTTCGGCGTTTCGCGGCCCCTGTCGAAACAGAAAAGAAATACGCCATAGAACAGTTCCTGACCATGCAGGCCCCCAAGGGTTCCGCCGGACACACCAATCAGGACCTGATCGCCAAGGTGCTCAGGCAGGCAGACGCAAGCATGAAGGACCTGACCTGGGAGGCCACACGCCGGGGGTACGAACCCTGGATGATAAGCGGGGTCATCCAGCTCGACAAGCTGATCATCAACGCCCAGTGGTCCTGGAACATGCGCGACAACACGGTCACCTGCCTCAACGATGCCGCACGGACCCTGCTTGACCAGTCCAGCCTTACCGACCTCCTCGGCAACATGTCCTCACCGACGCAAACACAGCAGGCAGACCCCGAGCAGGTTCCGGAGACCGAGCCGATTCAGTCTCAGCCTGAGATGACGGGGCCTCTGCAGGATTCCTTCGGGACAGAACAAGCCCTCCCAATTCAAAACACCGCTCCGATCGAGAACCCGATTCCGGTCGATAACCCCGTTACCAGCACTCCAATGACTGCCGCTGAAGCGATCGACAATGGGCCTCTGCCGACCGAGACGCACGAAAGTAAGTCCGGGGCCGGCAACGATGACCGGCACTCCGCCCTCACCGCCTGGCTTTACGGGAAACCCTCCAAGGAGAAGGCCAAATCACGAGAGACCCCACGGCTTGAGAACACCCCCCAGGAGCTGGACGACGAAACCAAACACTCGTTAGGCCAACCCGCAGCGTCCGTCCCTCTCCAGGAGCCGATAGATGATGATGCGGCCACAAGGATTATGCCGACCCAGGAACCAGTCGCACCTCAATTCGCCGAAGCCGACACACCACAGCAGACGGAAGAGACCCAGGTCCTTCCCCGGCAAAACCAGATGCACCAGGTATCCAGGGAGCCGGAAGCACAGCCGAGCCAGCAGGCAAGGGTGAGTCAGCGCAAGCACTCGGGACGTTCGGCCGTACCCAGCTGGGATGAGATTCTCTTCGGCGACTGATTCCGGCTGGGAAGAACTCCAGCCCCCAGGGCAATGATCCGGGCGGGCTGGAGACCCGGGGTGTCAGACCAGATCGATCAGGCAGGGAATCCGGGTCTCCAGAACCGTCGAAGATCCATGCACACCCGGCAAGCGCGTTGCTGCATCGATTTGAATCCTTGAATCCACCAGTGTCACGTGGTCATGGGCCAGAACCAGGAGGTCACCGATCATCGGCCTGACCCGATTATCGACCTCCCCGAAGAGTCCGGCACCAATGGCCTCCTCTCTGGTCATGACCGTGGCCAGGTCGCCAAGTCTGGTCCTCCATCGCTCTGCTATGGCTTCCGGGGCCACGTCTTTCCGGGCATACAGCATGACGGCTCTGGGCTCCCCGCCGACCAGCTCCACCCCCTCGTTCAGCACCGGTTCACAGGCGATGTCGATTCGCTGGGCAGGGTCGGCCGCGACCATGCCGTGGTCTGCCACAATCACGACCAGGGTGCCCTTGGGCAGACTTCGATGCAGGAGGGCCAGAAGGGCATCAGCGCTCTCCAAGGCCGCGATCCACTCCGGCGTGTCCCAGCCGTGATGATGCCCAACCTTGTCAACGTCACGAATGTAGAGGTAGGTCAGACCTGGTTCGCGAGCGGCCTTGGCCGTATCCAGAACACGCTGACGGGAGTGGTTTGCCGATTGGTAAACACTCCCCCGTAATGCCGCCCTGGTCAAGGCGGAATCACGGAATCGGGGAAGACCGCAGGAGGTCACCCTAACATCCTGGGCCACCAGCTGCTCGAATACCGTCGGCTGCCGTTGCAGGTCGAGTGGGTCGAGGGCATCCCGGAACTGAATCATCTGACTGATCAAACCGTTCTCAGGATTGAGCTGGGTGTAACCCGTCATTCCGGTCAGCCCCGGGCAGGTACCCGTGCCGAAGACGCCCATGGCGGCAACCGTGGTCGAGGGCAGGCAGGTGGTCAAGGGGCGCTGGTTCAGGGGTTCATTCAAAAGCGAGCGCAGATAAGGCACATGCCCAGCCCGGGTGGCCAGGTTCCAAAAGCCCAGTCCATCCACCAGCACCACCACGGCTGAGTCCGCATCCGGCAGATTGAGCGCCGCCTGGAGCCCCTCCGGCGAAGGATGGACGGGAGTCGCAATGGGATGCCCTATGGCCGAGCTCACCGCAGGCAGAACAGAAGAGAGATGCCGGGCCCCGCCGACTTTCCCTGTATCGTCCTGGTCCCCATATTGCAACGGCATGGTGGGGTGCAGCAGTTCCTTCATCTCCGGTACATCCAGGCCCATGAGCCTCATTCAACCACGCTTTGCCGATATTCAGAGCGCCGCTCGATCCGTCGGAACCTGTTTTGGCGGACCATCCGGTTATCATGGGGCGGAACGTCAGGAAGCAGGAGAGCAGACAGCATGGCAAGGCAACGCAGGAGCAAGGCTGCCGGGTACGACCCCCGGGAGGTCAAGGAAAACATCGTCGAGACCCCTCTGAACGAGGAGATGAGCAAGTCCTTCCTGGAGTATGCCTACTCCGTCATCTACGCCAGGGCCCTCCCCGACGCCCGCGACGGCCTCAAGCCGGTGCAGCGCAGGATCATCTATCAAATGGGGCAGATGAACCTGACCCCTGACCGGCCCTACATGAAGTCCGCCCGTGCCGTGGGCGAGGTCATGGGCAAGCTCCACCCCCATGGCGACTCCTCCATCTACGAGGCCATGGTCCGTCTGGCCCAGCCCTTCGCCATGCGTCTGCCCCTGGTTGATGGTCATGGCAACTTCGGATCGCTGGATGATGGTCCGGCAGCCTCCCGATACACCGAAGCACGCCTGGCCCCGGCCGCACTGGGCATGAACGCCGACATTGACCAGGACACCGTCGACTTCAGCCCCAACTACGACAACAAGCTGAAGGAACCGGTTGTCCTCCCCTCGGCCATACCCAACCTCCTGGTCAACGGGGCCTCCGGTATCGCCGTGGGCATGGCCACCAATATGGTCACCCACAACCTGGGCGAGGTCGTGGCGGCCGCCAAGTATCTGATGGGTCACCCAGACGCCGGCCTTGATGATCTGATGCGTTATGTCCCCGGTCCCGACCTTCCCGGCGGGGGTGTCATAGTAGGACGCGACGGGATTCGCCAGGCCTATGCCAAGGGCCGTGGCGCCTTCGTGACCCGATCGGTGACCCATGTTGAAAACGTCACCGCCCGGAAGAAGGCCATCGTCGTCACGGAACTCCCCTTCATGGTCGGCCCTGAACGTGTCCTGGAACGGATCGGCGAGGGGGTCAAGAACCACAAGCTGGAGGGGATTTCCAGCGCCATCGATCTGACCGACCGCCACAACGGCACCCGTATCGTCATCGAGATCAAGACAGGGTTCGACCCGGGCAAGGTCCTGGGCAAGCTCTTCAAATACACACCGCTTGAGGATTCGTTCACCATCAACAACGTGGCCCTGGTGAACGGGCGGCCCCACACCATGGGGCTCAAGGAGCTTCTTGAGGTCTGGATCGAACATCGACGTACGGTAATCAGACGGCGCAGCGAATTCCGCAAGACCAAGGCCAAGGAACGCCTCCACCTGGTCGAGGGCATGCTCCTGGCTCTGGTCGACATCGACGAGGTCATCCAGGTCATCCGCACCTCAGAAAACGCCGATGAAGCCAAAAACCGGCTCATGGCGGTATTCGACCTGGACCAGATCCAGGCCCAGTACATCCTCGACCTTCGTCTGCGCCGCCTGACCAGGATGAGCCGGATTGAGCTGGAGAGCGAGAGGGACGACCTGCGCCGCCAGCTGGACGAACTGGAAGGCATCCTCTCCTCCAGCGCCGCCCTGGACAGGGTGGTGATTGATGAGATGGACAAGGCCGTTGAGGAGTGGGGCAGCCCCCGGCGGACCGTGATTCTGGACCAGGAGCCTTCGGGCGAGTTGGCCCCGGTCACCGCCCAAGAGGACGAGGAGAGCGCCCAGAGACTGGCCAAGGCCACCAGGGCCCTTGCTGCGGCAGGGGAACCCGGCAAGAGTGGTACCGGAGCAGGTGCCGACCTCCAGCTTGAGGACCAGCCCTGTACCGTCATGATGAGCGCGACCGGTCTTCTGGCCCGGAGCACGGCTGGTGCCCTGGATGTCTGGAAGGGCAGGAGCAACGCGGACGGGCGGGCGGCCGATGATCAGATACTCTCCATCTTCCCCACCACAACCCTTTCATCCTACGGACTGATCACCTCCGCCGGCCGTCTGGTCACGGCCCAGGTGGCAGACCTCCCCCTGATACCGGCCACAGCCAGTCTCAGCCTGACAGGGGGTGTCCACGGGAGCGAGCTCCTGAACGGGACCCAGAGTACCGACCCCCTACCCGGGGAGGAGGCCATAACGGTCGTCGACCTCAAGGACACCACTCCCCTGGCCATCGGAACCAGGAACGGCATAGTGAAGCGGTGGAACCGTGAGGCGCCAACAACCATGGACTCCTGGCCCATCATTGATCTGAAGGATGGCGACGAGGTGGTCTTCGCCTCTCCTTGCGCAGACAAGGACCGACTGGTCTTCATCGCTTCCGATGCCAGCCTCCTCACCTTCCCGGCCGAGAAGGTCCGCCCACAGGGACGTAACGCCGGAGGCATGGCAGGAATCAGACTGAACGAGGGATGCCGGGTCACCACATTCGCCGTGGTACCGGTCGGTGGACTGGCCTGGACCTACGAGGAGACGGATACCGGCCTGACCTCCCAGTCCGGTGCCGTGGTCCTGACCGTGGCCGGTGATTCCGAGGCCCTGCCGGGGACCGAGAACGGTGCCGCCAAAGTGACACCCCTGGAGATGTACCCCATCAAGGGACGAGGCACTGGCGGAGTGCGTTCCCAACGCTTCCTGAAGGGGCAGGACACCCTCCTGACGGCATTTGTGGGTTCCTGGCCGCTTCGAGCCTCCACGGCCGCTGGCACCCCCGTAGAACTCCCCGAAGTGGATATGCGCAGGGATGCCTCCGGTCAGGAACTGGCCGCACCCATTGCCTACGTGGCCTGATAGCAGATCCGATTGTGTGAGGCTCCGGGTGGGAAGGTCCTGTTCCGGTAACACCGACTCTCCCGCCCGGGCCTGAACGGGCGAGTCCCCTAAGGCACGAGCGCATATCGGCCGCCTTGGTGCAGGAGGCATCCCGACGCCTGTGAACAGGAGCACCTGAGATGAATCGGGGGTAAACGCCCCCATAGACGTTTACCCCCGAACCGAACCGCCGGAATCAGGATCGATCAGGTATCGATCTTGCTCCGATCAAAGTCATCGGCATTGTCCACGATGAACTGCTTGCGTGGCGGCACGTCATCACCCATGAGCAGTGGGAATATGCCGGAAGCCCTCTCGGCGTCCTCCATACGGATTCGGCGAAGCATCCTGGTCCTGGGGTCCATGGTGGTGTCGGCCAGCTGGTCGGCATCCATCTCACCCAGACCCTTGTAGCGCTGCACATCGGGGTTGTAATCGATATGCTGCCTACGCAGGTCGGCTAGCTTCCCCTCCAGCTCATCGTCCGAATAGGTGTAGATGAACTCACCCTTGCGCTTGCCCGCCAGGGCGATTCTATGAAGGGGCGGCACGGCGGCGTATACATGACCGTACTCGATCAGCGGCCGCATGTACCGGTAGAAAAGGGTCAGCAGGAGGATGCGGATATGGGCACCGTCAACATCGGCATCGGTCATCATGATGACCTTGTTGTACCTGGACTGGTTGATATCGAAACTGGCTCCGGACCCGGCCCCGACCACCTGGATGATGGAGGCACACTCCTTGTTGGTCAGCATCTGCGAGAGCGAAGCCTTCTGGACGTTGAGAATCTTCCCCCTGATGGGCAGAAGGGCCTGGAACATGGAGTTCCTGGCCGCCTTGGCCGTACCCAGGGCGGAATCGCCCTCCACGATGAAGAGCTCGGCGATATCGTCATTGCCCGGCATGGAATCCGAGAGCTTCGATGGCATCGAGGCGGACTCCAAGGCGTTCTTGCGCCGGGTGACCTCCTTGGTCTTTCTGGCCTGAATGCGGGCATGCATCTCGCCCACGATCTTTTCGAGGACCCGGCCCGACTGCTCCTTGAATCCCCGCCTTGAGCCGGTAATCATCTCACCGAACTGATCATCCGTCATTCGGGTCACCAGTGGCTTGACCTGCGCCGTTCCCAGGACGTCCTTGGTCTGACCCTGGAACTGGGGTTCGGCGATGCGAACCGTAACCACGGCCACCAACCCGGCCAGGACATCGTCACGTTCGATCTTGCTGTGGGAGTCCTTCAGGTTCACCTTGAGCTTACGGGCGTTGGCCTCGACGGCCTTGCGAACCTGGCGGGTCATGGCGTTCAGGAACCCATCCACGTGCATGCCGCCGCCGGGCGTGGCCACCACATTGACGAAACTGCGAATGACCGAGTCGTAATCATTGACCCAGCGCAGGGCTATATCCACCCCGCAGGTTCGTTCCACCTGCTCGGCATGGAGCTCCCCGTCAGGACCTACCTTCTGGGTCTCTTCCTGGTAGGTGGACTCGCCGGAGATGTGCCAGACATCACTGACGGGCTCCCCCTTGGAAAGGAAGTCAACGAAGTCCTTGACCCCGCCCGTATGGAGGAACTCCTCCACGCGCCGGTGACCGGCCGATTCCACCGGCTCCAGCATGGCCTGGTCAGCCTGCTCGGTGGGGCCAATCTCCGCCCCGGCCTGCTCGGTCTCCCCTGCCTCGGCAGTCTTGAAAACCTCTACATCGGCCTCATCCTCTTCGTCATCACCAGGTAGAGCGGCATCGGAGAGTTCTGATTCCAGATTCAGCGAAGCCGCCGAATCGGATAGGAACCCAGCTGCCGAATCCGTGGTCTCGTCAGCGGATGGACCCGACTCGGAGGAACCCCTGTCAACCTCCTGCATGAGGTCCTGGTCCGGATCGCCTGTTTCCGGCACCTGCTCATCTATGACGGTTATCTTCAGACCGGGAACCAGGAAGCTGGTCTGCCTGGCCCTGTCTATCAACTGCTCATAAGAGAAGCGGGCCGTGGCATTGAAAATCTCGGGATCGGCCCAGTACCTGACCCTGGTACCGGTCTTGCGCTTGGAAACGCTTCCCACAACCTCCAGGGGGGTGGGCTTGTTCTTTCTGGTGCGCTTGAAGGGGGAATCCGGTGAGGGATGCTCAGGGTCGGCATCCTGGTAGACACCGGGATGACCCTGGTGGAACTGCATCCGATGGGTCTTGCCATCCCTGTCGACCTCAACATCCAGGCGGGAACTCAGCGCGTTGACCACGGACGAACCGACACCGTGCAGACCACCTGCAGCGTTGTATGAGGCGTTGCCGAACTTGGCACCCGCATGGAGCTTGGTAAGGACCACCTCGACACCGCTCAGGCCCGTCTTGGGCTCAATGTCGACAGGAATGCCCCGGCCGTTGTCCGCCACCTCGATGGAGCCATCCTGGTGGAGAGTGACCGTAATCTCTGTGCAGGCCCCGGCCAGAGCCTCATCGACGGAGTTGTCGATGATCTCCCAGAGGCAATGCATGAGCCCCTGGCTGTCGGTGGTTCCGATATACATACCTGGACGCTTGCGCACCGCGTCCAGACCTTCCAGAACCGTCAGACTATTGGCACCGTATGCACTGCCCGTCTCAGCCTTGCTGCCAGCCATTTTCCTCGCTGTCCACCTTCGAAACCGTGGGCGGCTCCCGCAGACCGGACCGGATTCCTCCGAGCCGACCCGAGTAGCCTGCCCTCACCTACCGTCAACCTTTTCTAGCAAGGGACCCCCGACAGTGCCGGGCTCCCCCGCTTGGACTCACTGGTCCAGGAAGTCGCGCAGGGTCTGCGACCGTGAGGGGTGACGCAGTTTGGACATGGTCTTGGACTCGATCTGACGGATGCGCTCACGTGTAACCCCGTAAACCCTGCCGATGTCGTCCAGGGTCTTGGGCTGCCCGTCCTCCAGGCCGTACCGCATCTTTATGACGCCGGCCTCTCTGGGGCTCAGGGTCTCCAGAACCTGCTTGAACTGCTCCTGGAGAAGGGAGAAGGCCACGGCATCCGAGGGAGCGATGGCATCCGTATCCTCAATCAGGTCCCCGAACTCGGAATCACCATCTTCGCCCAGCGGGGTGTGGAGGGAGATGGGTTCGCGACCATACTTCTGGACCTCCTGTACCTTCTCGACAGGCATGTCCAGTTCCCTGGCCAGCTCGTCAGGGGTGGGTTCGCGTCCCAGGTCCTGGAGCATCTGACGCTGAACGCGGGAGAGCTTGTTGATGACCTCGACCATGTGAACAGGCACACGGATGGTGCGGGCCTGGTCAGCCATGGCCCTGGTGATGGCCTGGCGAATCCACCAGGTGGCGTAGGTCGAGAACTTGTAGCCCTTGGTGTAGTCGAACTTCTCCACGGCTCGAATCAGACCCAGGTTGCCTTCCTGAATCAGGTCCAGGAAGAGCATGCCACGGCCGGTGTAGCGCTTGGCCAGGGAGACGACCAGGCGGAGGTTGGCCTCCAGGAGGTGATCCTTGGCCTTCTTCCCGTCGTTGGCGGCCCACTTGAGCTCACGCCGACGCTTGAAGTCCATTCCCTCATCATCGGTATCCAGCAGGTGCTGGGCATAGAGACCGGCCTCGATGCGTTCGGAGAGGTCCACCTCCTGCTCAGCGTTCAGCAGGCTGACCCGGCCAATCTGCTTCAGATAGTCCTTCACCGGATCCGCAGTGGCACCTGCAGTGACCACGCGACGTTTGGGATTGCCGGAGGGGGTGACGCTCTCGTCATCCTCGGAATCGTCTACAACGAAGGCTCCTTTGACCTTGGCGGCCAACTCGTGGGCGGCCTTTCGATCCTCCTCGGCCTCCTCGCTTACTTCGCGGGCCTCGTGATCTTCCTCGTCGTCACTGCCGGGCTCGTCTTCCAACTGGTCCTGGTCCTTATCCAGTTCGTCGGACTCGGGGGTGCCGTTCTCATCGATGTCCGTGACATCGAATTCGTCCTCGCCGGTCTGGTCCTCCAGGATTGCGTCGTCAACAGGCTTATCCGTCGTCTTACCGGCCTTGGTCGAGGTACTCTTACCGCTTGTTTTCTTGGTGGTACCGGTCTTGGCTGCTGATTTTTTGGCAGAGGACTTCCTGGCTCCGGTCGACTTGGACTTCCCCGTTGAGGAACCCTCTACGGACTCCTTCTCAGCAGTGGCTCCGCTCTTGTTGGAAGAGGTCTTGGCGGCGGCGGTCTTCTTCGCGGCGGACTTCTTGGTCGGCGTTGCCGTCTTGCCCTTGGCCCGGGTACCAGTCTTGGCCTTGTCACCCTTTTGGCTCCGGTCCTTACCGGAAGTCGAGGGGGTCTTGGCCTCCTCGGCGTCCACCTCGGCTGTCTTGACTGACTTGGTGTCCTTAGTGGCCAAATTATCCTCCTGCGGTATACCCACCTTGCGAACCGCCCTTTGGGCACAGTTATGGCAAGGTCAAATCTTTACTCATTAAGTGAACCATCTCAGGGGGACGATTATTCCCGATTCAGCCGAATTCCTTCCAAGCCGGCAGAATCGAGTGAACCGTCAGGTTGAGCACGATGGCCGCCAGACTGCACTGGGCATCATCGGCAAGGGCCTCCTCCGCCTTGCTCGCAGCCCCATCACCACCCATCCACCAGAGGGTATAGGCGGCCACCGCATGGGATTGGGCCTTATGCCCCCGGCGCATGATCCCCGCCATGCGGTCCAGCAGGGCCAGTCCCGCCCTGCACCGGGGAAGGTCCGGACGTGAATCGCCATCCTTGAATGCCGAGTCGAGGATATCGCAGAGCAGGGTGACGTTGTCGGCCTCGTGGGGATGTACACACAGGTCCAGGAGTCTGGGACAGTCCAGATTGCCCTTTCCGCATATCAAGGAAGCAATCAACCCGTCACGGATGGGCAGGGTTTCACCAATCAGGACCGCCAGGACCGCCATCTGAGCCAGGGACATGCACCGATCCGAAGTCGGGGCTTCCGCCTGTTTCCCCGGGCCGCCACATTCTGACTCTCCGGCTTGTTCCAAGGCCCGGGACCAGGCACTGAGCGGGGACTGCAACCATGCCTTATCGGCTTCCGCAACCCCCGACTCCCGCCTGTCCGCCCGGTACTTCTCCAGGATCGACTTCTCCTGGGAGGCCGTCAGAGTCCCATCAGCCCCCATGACCTCGAACCGCGCCCCGTCTTGATTGACTCCTGTCATTCCCGGTACCTCCCGACCTGTTGATCTGCTGGTGGCACACGGGAGAACGACCGGAACCACCCGAACCACTTGGCTTCGTGACACAAGCCTGTCATCGATGTCCCATGAGGCACATGCCTCACAGACGGTGTGGTCGAATGTGGGCACACCCCATCTGCCCTGAGAAGAGCCTGACCCATGGGGACGTCTGCGGATAGGCTCATATCCATGGAAACCCTCACACCTGAGACCATCGAACAGCGGATGAGCGAACTGGTCGAGGCCTGTCGGCAGGACCACCTCGGCGAGCCGGAAACGGGCGCAGACGGCATCCCGACCCCGATACAGGCCTTGAATGCCGTGTGGGACGAGGCCGGCCGGGCGGGCCGGGGCGGCAAACGACTGAGGGCACTCCTGCTCTGGGACACCTATCGGGCGATCGGAGCAGGCGAAGAGAACACCGACCAGGCAGTCATCGATCTGGCCTGCGCGCTGGAGGTCTACCAGACCAGTGCCCTGGTCCATGACGACATCATCGACAACTCCCCCCTTCGCCGCGGCAAACCGTCCTCCCATATGGTCCTGTCGAACCTGACAGGCCCCGAGGAGAACCCTGAACGAACAGGCCTCGGAAATCCGATGCGTCAGGACCACCTCGGTGCCGGTCGAAGTTCAGAAGCGACAGCAGCCAGGGGGCGTGGGCTGGGCATCCTTCTGGGAGACCTGCTGTCCACCTCCAGCTCCGATCTGGTCTCCAGGGCGTCCGCCTCCCTCCCATCGGGCGAGAGCATCCTCCGGACCTTCCTCGGCATGCAGACCGCTGTGGAAACCGGGCAGGTCCTCGATATGGGCATGGAAATCATGCCCTTGGATGATCCCGAACAGCTGCGTCGTGAGGCATTCAGGACCATGGGATGGAAAACAGCCTCCTATACGACCATGGCACCCCTTGCCCTGGGACTGATGGCAGGCGGCATCGACCCGGACCGCACCCGTGCTCTGGCCTATGATCTCGGCCTCCATCTCGGCCTCCTCTTCCAGTTGCGAGACGACCTCCTCGATGTGGAGGGCCGCAGCGGTCAAACCGGCAAACCCCAGGGAGGGGACATCCTGGAGGGGAAGCGGACCGTGCTCCTTGCCGATACCCTCTCAATGGCCTCTCCGGATGAGGCCGAAAGGCTCAGGGCGGCCTACAGGGCACCCCAACGCACACCGGATCAGGTGGCATGGGTCCGACGCCTGATGGAGACCAGCGGGGCTGTGGAGAAAAGCCGGAACCGTATGGATCGTCTGACCAGTTCGGTCTATGAGGAAATAGCCAACCTGTGCCGAGAGTTGTCACTGGATGACAGGCAGGGCTCCATCATCGAGCGGGCCTGCCGCCGTTTCATGCCCGATGCCGCGACTCCCGGGTATCATAGGCATGGAATTGACGGATAAGGAGGCCGAACCAGCCTCCCCAGCGACCAGAAGGCCATACGATACCAGCATGAGTGAAGCGGAAGATACGACCAGGGACCGAATCATCGACGGCCGCTACCGCATCCTGCGCAAGGTGGCGGAGGGTGGAATGGCCACGGTCTACGAGGCCCTGGATGAACGGCTGAACCGCCATGTGGCCGTCAAGGTCATGCATACGCAGTTGGCCCAGGGCCCACACCGCGCCCAGTTCGAGGAACGGTTCCGCCGCGAGGCCCAGTCGGCCGCGGCAATCGCCAACCCCCATATCGTCCAAGTCTACGACACCGGGCTTTTCGAGGGACTGGACTACCTGGTCATGGAGTATGTGCACGGCATCAGCCTGCGCCAGGAGATGGGCCGTCAGGTGACCTTCAACCTGCGGGAGACCATGCGTATCCTGGGTGAGATCCTCGATGGCCTCTCCTCGGCGCATCAGGCCGGAGTGGTCCATCGCGACATAAAGCCGGAGAACATCCTCCTCAACGACCGGGGCCACGTGGAAATCACGGACTTCGGCCTGGCACGGGCCGCCTCACAGGCCACCCTTTCCTCAACCGGCATGCTCCTGGGAACAGCCGCATATCTGGCCCCCGAAACCATCGAGAACAACCAGGCCACCCCCCAGGGCGATCTCTATGCAGTCGGAATCATGGCCTATGAGATGCTGACAGGCACGGTCCCATTCGCCAGCCAGAACCCCGTCACCATCGTCTTCAAGCACGTCCATGAGGATGTCCCCGCCTTGTCAAAGGTCTGCCCAGGCATTGACCCGGCCGTTTCCGACATGGTCACCCGTCTGACAAGTCGCTCCATCGCGGGAAGGCCCAAGGATGCCACCCAGGCCCTGCAGGAATTGAATCAGGTCCAACATGGGCTGAGCATGCAGGCGCTTCAGTTCATCATGCCCGCCCCCCATGCTCCAGAGGCGACAAACAGCACCAACGGGGTCCAGCAGACATCGGACGCGACTGCCGACGGGTCTTCCCTACCTCAGTCCGATAAACATGACGCCACCACCGATATGGACCAGCCGGTCTCCCCCGCCCCGCCAGTGCCGGCGCCCCCGCAAACGCCCGGACGGGATGGAACCGACAGGGCGACTTCAGCGGAGACCCGCAGGTACATCCTGAACGATGTCAACCCCGAACAGACCCAGGTCATGTCGTCCCCAGCCACGAACCCGTCGGAGACCACCCGAATCGGCTCTGACCCCCTGGCACCAGGCCTCCAGAGCGATGCAGGACTGCCGGCAGAGGCCCAAGGCGAGGAGCAGCTCCCCTCAGGGTCGGGCAGCAGGAAAAAGGGGAAGCGGGCACTGATCATCGCACTCATCGTCATCCTCGTCCTTGCCCTGGCAGGGGGCGGAGGCGGTTCCTGGTGGTACTTCATGGGGCCCGGCAGCTATCACACCCTCCCCAAGCCTGATGATATTTCCTGCGCTGAAAACCAGGCCTGCAAGGTCATTGGTGCAGATTTCGCCAAGTACTCCCGCACTCTCAAGGTCGCCGGCATTGAGATGGAATCTGCTTATGACTTCAGCGATTCTGTGGCCAAAGGCGCCATCATGGCAGCGGATCCTGATACGGTGGGATCCCGCATCAGCAAGAGGATGGGTCGAGTCAAACTGACCGTCTCCAAGGGCGTCCGTGAGGCCACGGTGCCGGAAAACCTCCTCACAGCAGACACCGCCGAAGGCAAGGACCCATTGCAGGCCCTGAAAACAGCTGGGTTCAGTCGGATAGACCATGACCAGTCCAAAGATCAGTACTCGATGGACATACCCGAGGGAGCGGCGATTTCAGTGGACCCCGCCCCGGGAACCAGGACCCGCCACGACACCCAGGTCACCCTGGTTCTGTCCAAGGGAAAGATGCCGGTGGCCATGCCCGACGTCGTCGGCAAGTCAAGAGAAGAAGCCAAGGCTGCCCTGGAGGCCCTTCGACTCACCGTCAACTACCGTGAGGACTGGTCGGACAAGGTGCCCCGCAACCGGGTGGTATCCGCCTCCCATCAGGCCCAGGAACAACTCCACTGGGGGGACACGGTCGACGTGGTGGTGTCCAAGGGACCGCAGGCCATCTCCATGCCTGATGTCAAAGGAAAAAGCCAGGACGAGGCCACCAGGATTCTGGAAGGCTACGGGCTCAAGGTCAACATCTCCGCACCCCTGGGCAACCTGACCCATACCGTGCGAATCCAGGACCCCGAACCAGGCAGTCAGGTCAAGGTGGTCAATGATGATGGCTCACCGGCAGTGGTGACCCTGACCGTGGTCTGATGACCTGCCCGCAGGCATCCTTCGGCAGACCGGAACGTCAGTCGAGCTCCTTCTTCGCCTGATGCGCCTTGATGACCTGGGCATATACATCCACATACCGCTGCCCGCTCATCTCCTGAATCTCCTGCATGATCCGATCGGTCAGGTTACGGACCTCTTCATGGGTGAGACTGTTGACGGGAGTGTAGGGCACGGGAATGGGCTTGCCGAAGATGACCTTTGTCCTGCCCCGGTGAGGAAGCACACGACCAGGCTCCTGAAGTTCCCTGGTACCTATGATGGCTGCGGGAACCACGGTCGTCCCGGTCTCGAAAGCGAGACGCGCCACCCCGGTGTGCCCCCTGTACAGCCGACCGTCAGGGCTGCGCGTACCCTCCGGGTGAATACCAAAGATATGCCCGTGCTCAAGGATGGAACGCGCGGTTTCCATGGCTCCCAGCGATTTGGAACCACCCGACCTGTCAACGGGGAACACCCCGACCGAGCTGAACCACCACTTCTTGAATCTGCCCTTGAATCCCTTGCCATTGAAATACTCGGCCTTGCCCATGAAGTGAATCATCCTCGGGCAAGTGATGGGCAGGAGGGCATCGTCGATTACGGCCAGGTGGTTGGAGGCGATGATCACGGCCCCATCCTTGGGAATGTTCCCCGCACCTTCGACGGTCGGCCCGAACCAGGTACGGGCCAACGGACCAAGCAGTTTGACGAAGAACCAATACAGCACAAGGCCTCCTTGGTAGCGGATGCGTTCCGCCGAGGTTACGATGGTTACATGACCGAGCACAAGAATAACAACGCCGGGGAACAGTATAACAGCGATGAGGGAACCGGGTCCGCACAGGAGAACGGGGAGTGGGAGCACTTCCTGAACTCACATGCAGACGAGTTGAATTCACTGGAGTCATCCAGGACGGCAAGGAAGTTCGAGAAAAAGGCTCGGAAGTCCGAGAAGAAGGCGGCTCTGAAGGCAGAGGATCTCAGGCAGGGCTCATTTGTCGGCGGTGCCGGTCCACGTGATTTCCGGGGTAGCAGCTGGCTCGACACCGATGAGGTCATGGACGGGTCGTCGACCTTCACCCCGCCCGATCCCGATCTGAGCGACCTCGGCAGAAGCAGAATCGTTTACATCATCATGACCGTTTTGGGCCTGGTCTGCTTTTTCCTGACCTTACTCATTCCCGGATGGTCCCGACTGACAGGCATCCTGGCTGGCCTACTTCTGTTAATCGGAATCTCTGGACTCATCATCGACAGGAAGAGCTTCCGTCAGTCCTCAAGCGGCCTCTTCGATGACGACGAACGTCTGTACCGGCGTTGATGTCAAAGACCCTTCACGCACATCAGTCCTGCTCGTAGCGGGACCTTGCCGCCCGGGCCCCTTCCACCCAGGACGCAAGCAGGCTGGCGGCCCTGCCCTGGTCCACAGCCTCCTCTGCCAGGTGATAGGCCTGGGCAAAGCGGGAGGTCAGATCGGCCCCGGGGCCCGCATTGATTAGCGATCCGTCCGCCACGATGGCGGATGCCGCATTGAGCAGGGCCGTGGAACGTGAGGGAACCGGCTTTCCTGCAAGGAAGTCCCTGACAACGCCGGCGTTGAAGGCGGGATCACCGCCGCGCAGGTCATTGATATCGACGGGGTCGATTCCCAATTCACGAGTCGGATCGAAGGTCCTCTCCTCCACCTGTCCCCGTCGAATCTCCCAGATGGAGACCGGACCGGTCGGGGCCATCTCGTCAAGACCTTCCGCCGATGTGTAGACCATCCCCTCCTGCCCCCGAGATGCATAGACCTGGGCCATCATGGGGCTGAGTTGGCGTTGGGCGCAGCCGATGGCCACATGGCTTGGCTGGGCCGGATTGGTCAGGGGGCCAAGCAGGTTGAAAACGGTCGGAATGCCCAGAGCCGAGCGGACTGGGCCCACAAAGCGCATGGCGGGATGGAAGGTCTTGGCAAAGGCGAAGGTGATGCCGAACCTATCAGCCATATTGGCCACA
The DNA here is from genome assembly GCF_016100445.1 of Bifidobacterium sp. M0307. Classification (NCBI taxonomy): domain Bacteria; kingdom Bacillati; phylum Actinomycetota; class Actinomycetes; order Bifidobacteriales; family Bifidobacteriaceae; genus Bifidobacterium; species Bifidobacterium sp. M0307. The sequence continues at coordinate 531,029 of NZ_JACFSL010000001.1, read as the reverse complement.
TCACGTGGCTTCAGGTCCAACGGGAGACCAAGCTGCTCCAGGCAGTCGGCTGTACCACTCTTGCTGGAAGCGGCCCTGTTCCCGTGCTTGACGATCCTGACCCCTGCCGCAGCGGCGACGATGGCACCCATGGTCGACAGGTTGACCGTTGCCGCCCCATCGCCGCCCGTACCGACAATGTCAGTCACGTCACCACTGACCTTCAGAGGCACCGCATGCCCCACCATGGCCCTGGCCGCCCCTTCAACCTCCTGGCTGGTCAGCCCCAAAGCCGACTGCATGGACAGGACTGCACCCACCTGAACCGGGTCGGCGCTCCCATCCATCAGGTCGTTCATGTACCACTCGGTCTCATCCGCGCTCAGGTGTCGTCTGGACACCAGCGAGTTCAGGATGGATTTCCAGGTAAGTGGCCGCATGATGACTCTTTCCTTTGATCTGGGGCGTGAAGCATCCCTGTTTGCTCCAGGTTTACTCCCCCGCCCTCACTCCCGTGCAGGACCGTCCCGAATGATGGTCACCCCACGACCGGCATATGGAAAACGACCACCGCCCTTATGGGCGATGGCCGCCAATCAAACCAGGAGCCCACGGAGGATTCCCGATTCGACCACAGGTCCTGAATTCAGTAACAGTACCTAGGGCACTTCACATTTCGTTCTGTCCGTGGCACATCTTGTATTTACGACCCGAACCACATGGGCAGGGGGCGTTCTTGGAGGTACCGGGGAAGGTCCTGCCGTCCGACCAGGGAGAGTGCTCCTCCTCGGCCTTGGGACGCTTGTTGACAGGGACCTTGCCATCGGCATGGCTCAGAGGCTCCGGACCAACCACGGCAGAGCCTCGTTCGTCCTGGTCGGACAGATCCTCATTGCCGGACTTCTGACCGTCCACCTCGTCGATTTCCGCATCCTCATCCGCGGTATCGGGATCCTGGGGGGCCGTATAGCTGACCTCCTCGGAAGCGTCCTCCTCGGCATCCTGCTCAGTCAGGTCTTCGCCTTCCTGTTCGGATTCCTGCTTCCGGGCCAACTCCTCAGCCTCCTGGCTGGCGGCAATCTGGGCCAGGTCCACATTGAAGAGGAGCTGAACGCTCTCCTCCTTGATGGCATCAATCATGGAGTTGTACATCTGATAGCCCTCGCGCTGGTACTCGACCAGAGGATCGCGCTGACCCATACCACGCAGGCCGATACCGTCCTTGAGGTAGTCCATCTCGTAGAGATGCTCACGCCACTTGCTGTCGAGCACGGAGAGGACAACCTGGCGCTCAAGCTGGCGGGTGCCCTTTTCGCCCAGCTCCTCCTCGCGTTCACGGTAGATGCCTTCAGCATCATCGAGGACCTCCGTCAAGAGGGCCTTGACGGCCTTGTCGCCCTTGCTGCCTTCCAGGGACTTCATGGTCTCGTCCTGGTCCAGGGTAATCGGATAGACCGAGCCAAGAGCCTTCCAGAGCCCATCGGCATCCCAGTCCTTGGGCTTGTCGGACCCCTTCTGAGCACCCCGAATGTAGGACTCGATGGTCTCCTTGATGAAGCGCATGACATCATCATGGATGTCCTCGCCCTGGAGAACCGCCTGACGCTCGGCATAGATGACCTTGCGCTGCTTGTTCATGACATCGTCATACTTCAACACGTTCTTGCGAATCTCGTAGTTGCGGGACTCGACCGACTTCTGGGCGTTACGCACACCCTTGGAAACGCTCTTGGACTCGATGGGCTCACCCTCGGGCAATCCGGAGGACATGACCCTGGCCACCAGCTGGGTGTTGAAGAGCCGCATGAGGTCGTCCTCCAGGCTCAGGTAGAAGCGGGACTCACCCGGGTCTCCCTGACGGCCGGAACGACCACGCAGCTGGTTATCGATTCTCCGGGACTCATGGCGCTCGGTGCCGAGTACATAGAGTCCGCCGAGATCGACGACCTCCTCGTGCTCGTCCTTCACCTGTTCCTTGACCTTGTCAAGGGTCTGGGGCCAGAGCTTCTCATACTCCTCCGGGGTGTCATCCGGTGAGTATCCCTGCTCCTTGAGCTGCTGGTCGGCCAGGAACTCCACATTGCCGCCCAGCATGATATCGGTACCACGACCGGCCATGTTCGTAGCCACGGTCACGGCGCCCTTGCGTCCAGCCACTGCAACAACCGAGGCCTCACGTGCGTGCTGCTTGGCGTTGAGCACCTGGTGGTCGATTCCGGCCACGTCGAGCAGGGAGGAGACCACCTCGGAAGACTCCACGGAGGCGGTGCCCAACAGGACCGGCTGCCCCTTGGCATGACGCTTGGCCACATCCTTGACGATGGCGGCCAGCTTCTCCTTCTTGGAACGGTAGATCAGGTCGTCCCGGTCCTTGCGGATCATCGGCTTGTTGGTGGGAATCGGGAGCACACCCAGCTTATAGGTGTTCATGAACTCGGCTGCCTCGGTCTCGGCCGTACCGGTCATGCCCGCCAACTTGTCGTACATGCGGAAGTAGTTCTGCAGGGTGATGGTGGCGAAGGTCTGGTTCTCGGCCTTGACCTCGACGCCTTCCTTGGCTTCGATGGCCTGATGAAGACCCTCGTTGTAGCGACGCCCATTGAGCAGACGGCCTGTGTGCTCATCGACAATCAGGACCTCGCCGCGCTGGACCACATAGTCGCGGTCGCGCAGGAAGAGCTCCTTGGCTTTGATGGCGTTGTTCAGGTAACCAATCAGGGCTGTGTTGCCGGGCTCATAGAGGTTGTCGATGCCCAGATAGTCCTCAACCTTGCTGATACCCGGATCCAGGATGCCGACGACCTTCTTCTTCTCGTCGACCTCGTAATCCTCATCCCGGTTCAGTCTTGGGGCCAGTTTGGCGAACTGCCGGTACCAACGGGTCACATCACCATCGGCAGGGCCGGAGATGATCAGCGGGGTACGGGCCTCATCAATCAGGATGGAGTCAACCTCGTCCACGATGGCGAAGTGGTGCCCACGCTGGACCAGGTCGGCCTTGTCCCAGGCCATGTTGTCGCGCAGATAATCGAAACCGAACTCATTGTTGGTTCCATAGGTGATGTCGGCCTCATACTGCTTGCGACGCTCCGCGGGCTTCTGGTCGGTGATGATGCAGCCGACACTCATGCCCAGGAAGCGGAAGATGCGACCCATGAGCTCGCTCTGATAGGAGGCCAGGTAGTCATTGACCGTGACCACGTGGACACCCTTGCCCTCCAGGGCATTCAGATAGCTGGGAAGGGTGGCAACCAGGGTCTTTCCTTCGCCTGTCTTCATCTCGGCGATATTTCCCCAGTGCAGGGCGGCCCCACCCATGAGCTGGACATCGAAGTGACGCTGTCCGAGGGTCCTCTTGGAAACTTCACGTACGGTCGCGAAGGCCTCGGGCATCAACGAATCAAGGGACTCACCATTGTCCAGGCGCTCCCTGAACTTCGCCGTCTGGCCCTTCAGTTCTTCGTCATCCATGGCGGAGATCTTGTCCTCCAGGGCGTTTGTCGCGTCGGCGACTCCCTGAAGTTTACGGATCTGCCGTCCTTCACCCATACGAAGGACCTTGTCCAAGACTGCTACCACGTTGCGCTCCCTATACGTTCTTTCAATCCCCCGTCACACCATCATGAGCCGACGGAGGCCCAGACTTCCACCATATTACGCGAACGCACAGATTTTCACCATGCGACCTGCGTCAGCCTCGGCACGGCATCGGCAGGGTACCCGCAAACCACCCTCAGAGCCCCTGTCCCCACTTCGTTTCCATGGCCGTCGGAGACCCCTTGCAGAGGACATGAAAAACCCGCCGACCAGGACTTCCTATCCATCCGTCCGGGACCGGCGGGCCGACAATCGCTACAGCTCACTCCCTGCCGACATGCTCGGGGGTGTCAATCTCAAAGACGCCGTAACTCCACCCGTGCCTGCGGTAGACGACGGAGGGTCGGTTGGTCTCCTTGTTGACGAAGAGGAAGAAGTCATGACCGATCAGCTCCATTTCGTACAGCGCCTCGTCGATGCTCATCGGCTCGGCGATGTGCAACTTCCTGCGAATGACGATCGGGGTGTCCCCGACCTGGACCTCGACAGCCTCTCCTGGCCCGAGGTCGGATGCCACGGCATCCTGTGCACTATTGTCCGGTTCCGGTGCCGCCACGTCTTCTGGGCGAGGCGTCTCCGCAAGCGGCACTTCGAGCGGCAGGGGGGCATGGTCCAGACCACGCCGGTGGTCCTTGCGCCGATCACGTGTGCGACGCAGACGCTGTGTCAATTTGTCTATCGCCATATCGAAGGCGCTGAACTCGTCGGCGCTGGAAGCCTCAGCACGAATCACCGTCTTGCCGGCCTGAACGGTCAGCTCAACCCGCTGTGCGCTGTCGGCCTGGCGAGGATTGCCTTCATGGGTCAGCTTGACCTGGATACGCTGAGCATCAGGAGCTATGGCCGTTACACGATTCATCTTGCTCTCGACGACATCACGGAACCGCTGCTTGATCTGGGTATGACGTCCGGTAATGACGATCTCCATGAGAATCTCCTTGCACTCGTAAGCGGTCAACCCGCTTGTGCGACGGTGAGGGAAAGTCACCGTCGACTGTCACTTCGATTGTAGCTGAAAGAAGCGGTCAATTGCTGATTGCAGGCTCACATTTGCATGTAGGTAGTCTGAGTCCATTGGTCCGATTCCTGGCGTTGAGACCTACTGCCTAAGGTTGCCCGCCCTCCAATCGACGGACCGGGGTGGCGACGGTCCCTCAGGTGGGATAAGCTGACCCCTCGAGACCTCTCGATGGCCGCGGCCATTCCTCTCGGGAATGGCTGAGGAACTTCCGGGCTCCATAGAGCACGATGGCGGATAACGTCCGCCCAGGGCGACCTGAGAGATAGCGCAACAGAGAACAGACCGCCTGCCCATAGGGCAGGTAAGGGTGAAACGGCGGTGTAAGAGACCACCGGGCCGCTGGTAACAGCGGTCGCATGGCAAGCCTCATCGGGAGCAAGGCCAAGCAGAAGGCATTTAGGGGCTGCTCGTCCCGCCTTCGGGTAGGCCGCTAGAGCCTGGCGGTAACGTCAGGTCGAGATGGATGGCCATCCTCCTGTCGGACTCCGACGGATGACAGAACCCGGGGTATATGAGAGGTCTCATCCCACTTCATGCAGGAAACACGGCAGACACATGCCGCCATTGCGGCCATTCCCATCACGTATCCGCCGGATAATCAAAGCCTACGGGGCGAGACTTTCACACGTCCGTATCGGAGTCGGCCAGGAGGTCATTGGCCACCTGGGTCAGGAGGGATGGGTTATGTCCTTTCCGGGAACCGGCACCCCAGAGGCGACGCCTGCGGACGTCGGGAGCGAGACCCTCTGTCCGCTTGGCAACCTTACGACCCAGCTCATAGGCCGAGTCGACAAAGAGACCTTCTTCGGCAGCCCGCGCTATGACATCCTCCGACAGTGAGCGGTCAAGACCCTTTCGGGTCATCTCGTTGAGGGTGCCTCGCTCCCCCATGGTGCGGTGGAGGCACGAGCGGAGGAGGTCCTGAGCATACCTGCGGTCATCAAGAAGCCCCAGCTGGGTAAGTCTGGTTATGACCTGCTCGATGGTAGGTCCTGTAAACCCCTTGTTGGACAGACGCCGGGCCAGGGTTCCGCTGGACCGGGCCGAGGCATCCAGCAGGGTCAAGGCCGCCTCGCGGCAGGCATCCACACTGTCCGCATCAGGCCGAACCTCCTTGGCAGCCATATCGCTGGCACCAAAGCCTCCAGCCTTGGGCTGATGAACCGGATAAGCACGCCTGCCTTTGCGCTTGAATCTGGTTCGGCCCCTCTCCTGGCTGTCGATACGATTACCCTGGTCGCTGCTGTCTCCGTCCCTGTCCTGAGCAGGAGCGCCAGGTTCCGGCTCCCCTGTTTCGGGGAGCCGGATCGGATTGGACTTAAGGAAGTCCTCTGCCGAAATCATCGATCATGCGGCCTGGGCCGTCATAGGGGCACCCTTACCCGGGTCCGCCTTGGCTGCTGACCCTGCAGCCGTCAAGGAACCGGCATCACCAGGCACGGACTTGCCTCCGTCCACGGATTGTTCGTCCCCCTTGGGCTCGGTCGCGAGTCCGAAAGCGGCCTTGACCTTATCTTCAATTTCCTTGGTCAGACCAGGATTATCCTTAAGGAACTGACGGACATTCTCTCGTCCCTGACCCAGCTGATCGCCCTCATAGGTGAACCAGGATCCGGACTTCTTGATGATATTGGTCTCCAAGGCCATGTCAAGAACCGAGCCCTCTTCGGAGATGCCCTCACCGTACAGAATGTCGAACTCCGCAATCTTGAAGGGCGGAGCCATCTTGTTCTTGACCACCTTGACCTTGGTCCTGTTGCCGACTGCCTCGTCCCCGTTCTTCAGGGTCTGAATGCGACGGATATCGAGACGAACAGAGGAATAGAACTTCAGCGCCTTACCACCCGTGGTGGTCTCCGGGCTGCCGAAGAAGACTCCGATCTTCTCTCTGAGCTGGTTGATGAAGATGGCCGTGGTATTGGCCTGGGACAGGGCACCCGTCATCTTACGCAGGGCCTGGCTCATCAGCCTGGCCTGGAGACCGACGTGGCTGTCGCCCATATCGCCTTCGATTTCGGCCTTAGGGACCAGGGCGGCCACCGAGTCGATGACGATGATGTCCAAGGCGCCGGAACGAATCAGCATGTCCGCAATCTCAAGGGCCTGCTCGCCATTGTCAGGCTGGGAAACAATCAGGGAGTCGGTATCGACGCCCAACTTCCGGGCATATTCAGGATCCAGGGCGTGCTCGGCATCAATGAAGGCCGCCACTCCCCCGTTGGCCTGGGAATTGGCCACTGCGTGCAGTGCCAGGGTTGTCTTGCCGGAGGATTCGGGACCGTATATCTCCACGATGCGCCCACGGGGCAGCCCCCCGATGCCAAGAGCCATGTCAAGAGCCAGGGAGCCGGTGGGAATGACCTCGACATCCTGGGCGGGCTTGTCTCCCAGGCGCATGGCCGAACCCTTGCCGAAGTTCTTCTCAACCTGTGCGAGGGCGGTGTTCAAGGCTGCCTGACGACGGGGATCGATTCCGTCCTCCTGCTCCTTCTTCGCCTTGCCACTGTTGCTCTGTCGTGCCATATGGCTCTCCTTTTCCATAACGTCCTTACGAACCTCATGCTATCCGTCTCAAATCTCCCGGGAGGAGATCCCGACCAATGTGGTCGAACGAGCAGATGACACCCGAATCATCTGTATCACAGTATAACCTGCCATGCGAACAAATGTTCGAAACCTCTTTGACGGGGGAACCGGATCCAATCAGACGGCCGGCATTGGCGGGGCGTTGTGGTCCCTTCCCCACCGGCGCGAATCGGGAATCTCCATCTGGTCACAGAGAACGTTCCAGACCACACGGGGCTCCACCCCTTCGCCGAGCGCCTCCACCACAGTCATGGAGTCCAGTCGATCCAGCCGCTGGTCCCGAGCCAGGCTGCGCCCATAGACACGGCCGAAGACCTCCTCCAAGAGTTGCCAGAACTCCCGTTCACGCACAAAGACCACCTCCGCTTCAACTTTCTTCCAGCCCCGGGACCAAGGCGAACAACCCCGGAAACATGGAATGGCGCCCGGACCTTACGGACCGGACGCCACACTCATATTGGACAATCCTCAAGCCAACCCGAATCAGTACAGAGCAGAAATACAGCCGGGTCGATTCACTACGGCAGGCCAGCAGCAAGCCGACTGGATCTGTCAGTCAACAATCCTGGAGTTCACTCCTGGGTCGATTCCAGGTAGTCGGCAACCATACGCAGGGTCTGGGGAACACCCAGACCTAGGGCCTCGGCGATGGAGCTGAGCAACTCGGAACTGGCCTCCTTCTGGCCTCGTTCCACCTCGGACAGGTACCCCAACGAGACACCTGCCTTTTCGCTTACCTCGCGCAGGGTCTTGTGATCATTGGTGCGAAGCTCACGCAACACGTGCCCCAGTGCCTCACGTAGGGAAACCGTGTGCGAAACCGTCTGGGTCTCCTTTGCCGAAGAGGCGCGCTGCCTACCCGCCTCCATACCGTCTTCTTCCATCCACATCTTGTTCAGGCTGGCCTGGCGTTCTTCCTTGGCCTTCTTGGCGGCCCGGGCTTTGACCACCTGCTGCTGGGCGAAAACCACAGCCCGGCGCTGTGCAGGGGTCAGATCACGAACGCGGGCATTGCACTCCGTCGCCGACGCTGCCGGCTTGGCGTCATACCTCGTATCATTCCTCGTCATCACGGTCTCGGTGCTGGCCATTGCAGCCCCTTTCGCAACTTCCTGCTTGTTGTATTCCATTACACAAGAACCAACCGGCGCACCGGGGGATTATTCCAGCGGATGAACCGGACGGCGATATCTGTGACCAAGGTCACGTATAGAGCATCAGAGTCTTGTTCAGTCTATCAAGCACCCGCATGACCGTTCCCTTTCTGACCTGCTCCCGGTCGCCTTCCAGGTGAAGCTCATAGGACAGGGTCCGGTAATCGTCGACCAGTTCACGGTGGACGGCCGTCGGCTCGATCAGCCGCCTGGGCAGCGCATACCCGATGTACACCAAGCCGGCAGGGTTGTCTCCATCAGGGCCGGGGCCGGCAACCCCCGTGGTGGCCATACCGATGACCCTGCCCTCGTAGTCATACTGGGTGTATAAACGGGCCGTTCCCAGAGCCATCTCCTCGGCCACTCGGGGATGGACTGCACCATGCATCTTGAGGAGATTCGGATTGACACTCAGAACGGAGGCCTTAGCGGCGATGTCATAGGTAACGGAAGACCCCAGAAAGACATCGGAGGCACCGGGAATCCTGACGAAGGCATCCGCCAAAAGCCCTCCTGTCAGCGACTCGGACGCAGCCAGGTAAAACCGGGAGTCTCGGCAGATGTCGATGACCCTGCCGGCCAGGTCATCGCAGCAATCCCGCATTCCAGTGTTCATCGGTCACCTCGCTGCCCCAGGAAGAGCCGGGCCATACGTCGAACCAGCCTAGGGCTACGCCTTACTATACCTCCGGTGTCCTTTATGAACGGGAAGAGGCCGCCCGCGATCCGCTACCGTAAACCCCTGCCAGATACTCTCCACCCGAATAGAGGCAGAGCACCAGGGCCAGGATGATGACCGCCCGCGTGATGGGCAGATACCAGGACCAGGACGACCCCAGGGGCACCATCAGCATCCCCAGACCCAGACACTGGAAGAGGGTCTTGTACTTGCCTGAATTGGAGGCGGCGATGACCGTCCCCCGCTTGTTGACCACCATGACCCTGAGCAGGGTGATGCCGATTTCGCGGACGAGGAAGAGGATGGTGACCCACCACCAGATTTCATGGTGGAGGGCGGCGATGATCAAGGCGGAACAGACCAGGAGCTTGTCGGCTATGGGATCCATCAGCTTGCCCAGCTCGGTGACCTGGTTATAGCGGCGAGCCATCCAGCCATCGAGTTTATCGGTCGAAGCGGCAATGATGAAGAGTACCGCTGCAGTCCAGCGCAGCCCCATATCGGCCTGCCCCCAGTCACCTGCCATGATGTCGAGGATGATGAAGACGATGACCAGCAGAATCCGGGTATAGGTAACCAGGTTGGGAGGGCTGTTCCACCCGTCGAGAAGCGAGTGCTTCCCTCCAGAGGTCGTAGACTCGGCATGCTCCTGCATTACCACTCCTTATTCACAGCTCGTTTCATAACCTTGCACGCGTCCCAGTGCCATGCTGTAGTGCCATCCTAACGGTAGACCACTCCATGCCTGACCTGGTTTAAGTTCAGCCATCCGCTTGCCCATCGCCCTCGGAATCGGTCTGGGCCGGACCGATGGCCGCCTGGTCGCCTCTGATGAAGGCCAGGGCCTCCTGAAGCTGGGATGGTTGTATCAGCACCTCCCGTGCCTTGGACCCTTCGGAGGGTCCGACGATTCCCCTGGACTCCAGAAGATCCATGAGTCGGCCGGCCCTGGCAAAGCCCACGCGGAGCTTGCGCTGAAGCATGGAGGTGGAGCCGAATTGGGTGGTCACCACCAACTCCGCAGCCTGAAGGAGCTCGTCCATATCGTCGCCGATCTCCTCCTGGATCTCGCTCTTCTTCTCCGCCGTATCAGCCATCTTCTCGATGTCCTCGCGGTAGTGGGGCTTGCGTTGGGTGCGCACATAGTCGACAGCCCTGCGGATTTCGGACTCGGAGACCCAGGCACCCTGGACGCGGGTCGGTTTGGCCTGACCCATGGGCAGGAAGAGGGCGTCACCTTGACCAATCAGGGTCTCGGCCCCGGTGGCATCCAGGATGACCCGGGAATCCGTGGAGGACGAGGTGGCGAAGGCCAGACGGGATGGGATGTTGGCCTTGATAAGACCGGTCACTACGTCGACCGAAGGGCGCTGGGTGGCCAGAATCAGGTGGACACCGGCCGCACGTGCCAGCTGGGTGATGCGCTGGATGGAACTCTCCACATCATTCTTGGCGACCATCATCAGGTCGGCCATCTCGTCCACCACCACGACCAGGTATGGGTACGACGCCACCTTCCGGTTGGATCCGGCCGGGGCATGGACCTTGCCTTCACGTACCGCCTTGTTGAAGTCCTTGACATGGCGGAAGCCGAAGAACTGGAGGTCGTCGTACCGGGCATCCATCTCCTTGACCACCCACTCCAGGGCCTGGGCAGCCTTTTTGGGGTCGGTGATGATCGGTGTCAGCAGATGGGGAATACCCGCATAGGCGCTGAGTTCGACACGTTTGGGGTCGACCATGATGAGGCGGACCTGCTCCGGGGCGGCCCTCATAATCAGCGAGACGAGCATGGAGTTGATGAAGCTGGACTTGCCTGAGCCGGTGGCACCTGCCACCAGAAGGTGGGGCATCTTGGTCAGATCAGCCGTAACATAATGCCCCTCGACGTCCTTGCCCACGGCCGTCATCATCGGATTGTCATCACTCCTGGCCTGGTCCGAACGCAGGACGTCACCCAGATGGACAATCTCACGGTCCACGTTGGGAATCTCAATGCCGATGGCCGACTTGCCGGGTATGGGAGAGAGTATCCGCACATCGGAACTGGCAACAGCGTATGCAATGTTGCGCTGAAGATTGGTGACCTTTTCGACCTTGACACCCGGGCCCAGCTCAACCTCATACTGGGTGACGGAGGGGCCGCGCAGGAAACCCACCACCTTGGCATCGATGTCGAACTGGCGGAAAGTGGATTGCAGGGCCTTGATGACGTTGTCGTTGGCCTGGGTCCTGACCGCATGGGGCTTCCCCTTGGAGAGCAGGTCGGGACTGGGCAGAACATAGGGACGGGATTCGTCGGTCGGCTCGGCCGAACTGTCCGGCTCCTCCGGGGAATCCTCCCCATCCGAAACGGCCTGCGACTCGACCTTACCGAACTGAACGGTATCGGCTGCGGCAGCCGCAGCAGCCCAAGGGTCCGAGGCCCCCACCCCGGACAGGGCAGCAGGACTCACCTGCATCGGCCTTGTGGAGGAATCGATACCGGAATCACCATCATGATCCGATGGATCCGTTTCATCGGCGGTTTCCCCGTTCATTGGCATACCGCCCATCTCGGGGTAATCGGCTTCAGCCGATGCCCCATAGGGGTCACCATCGGTGCCGTCAGGTAGATTGGCCGCCTGAGTAAAGGGATCATCGGCCTCGTAGTGCTCAAGGCGGTCATCATCCCCGCCAGACTTCCTACGACGGAAGAGGCGCTGGAACCAGTTTCCCCCGGCGGATGCCTTGTCGTCTTCGCCATCCTGACCGCGCCCGTCATGGGTGGGGACGCCCGGAGCCATGTCCAGCGTGCCATCGTCGAATCTGACCTCGTTGGGATAGGCCTGGTCCTCCGCCTCGTCCGAAGCGGTCTCACCCTTCCCATCGGAAAAGGCATGGACCCAGTCGAAGATGTCCCTGACGTGAACCTGGAAAATCAACAGTAGGGCAAAGATGGCCACGATGACGAAGAAAATGGCCGCGAAGGTCTTGGAAAGGCCCCAGGCCAGCGGCGACCCCAAGGCAAAACCAAGCAGGCCGCCGGAGGCTGTGACCGCCTGGAAGTCAAAACCGCGCTGGTCCGAAACCATGATGACGTCCAGAATCGAGCAGACCGACCAGAGGAGGACGAAAAGGCCGCCGACCACATGGATGTTGCCGGATTCATGACCGGAGTACCGTACCAGCCGGTAGGCCACGATAAGAAGGACCACAGGCAGAATGACGCTGCACAACCCCAGGGATCCGGCAGCCACCACGTGCAGACCGCGCCCCAGGAATCCATCGACACGGAACCACTCGCTGGCGCAGAAGAACACGGCCAGGATGACCAGAATGAAGCAGATGCCATCCTTGCGATATGCCGGATCATACTCATCACCGGTCTGGCCGCGAATCAGGGAGCCAATCCCCCTGGGCAAGGCAAGCAAGACCTTGTGCCATAAGGCTTCCTGGGGTTGATTCGACCCTGATGACCGGCCTGCGCTCTTGGTGCCTCCGGACTTCGACGACCCGGACCGGCCCTTCCTGTCTGTGTCTTGCTTTCGTGTCATAACGCCTTTCAGACTACCCAATACCCCACCCCGCTGCATGAGGTCCGGCCAGCGTCCACAAAGAATTCAGACGGGTCACCCGGTGGCGAGGCAGGACGGGCGGTACTAGCATCGGTGGCATGACACCCGCCGAACGCGAGAGCGCAATCGCCTTCGCCCGCCGCAACCTTCTTATTGACGGAGTGAGACCCAGTACGCATGCCATGGGTATAGCGGCAGCATATTCAGCGGGAAACATCGACGACGATACCCTGATTACACAGACCGGCAGCCAAACCACGGATATTGCCACCGACACCGTCTTCATTGCAACCATCCTGGTCTGCCGCCGACCTTGGGCGCGCACCTGCGACCTGGAAGAGCTCAGGGCCATCCACACCCGCCTCTTCGGACGGCTCGGCCCCTGGGCAGGTCGCCTGCGCGCCGCCGATGAGGCTTCACCACAGCCGGAAGGCTATTTCCCCGCCGGCCTCCTGAACCAGGGAGCCGCAAGCATCGGTGGTGGTCTGGCCGCAGAGCGGAACCTGACCAGCATGGACAGGCCGGATTTCGTCGACAGGCTGGCCTACTACTACGACGAGCTGGGCTTCCTTCACCCCTTTGACAGGGGCAACGCCATGACCCTGCGCATCTTCGCATCCCGCCTGGCCCATGATGCCGGATGGGATCTGGACTGGGGCTCGGTGGACCGCCATACCTATCAGGAGGCCACCCACCGGGCATACCTGGGTGACATATCAGGACTCAGGTCTCTCTTCGCCACCATCATCAGGCCGGTCAACCCGACCAGGATATTCCTCATCGCCGGTTGGGATCAGGGACCCGCCCACTGATTTCCTGGTCGGACCTACCCACGACACACATGCGCAGACAGTCGCGGAAACAGGTAGACGGGCACAGGCCGCCGGGACACGGCAATTCGGTAATCGGGTCAGACCTCACTGACCTTGAGCAGGGATTTGATTGCCCTGCGCTGGTCCATGACCCGGTAGGCGTCATGAATCTGCTCCAGTCCGAAGTCTGCCGTAAAGACACGTCCCGGATTGATTTTCCCTTCAAGGACCCGGTCCAGAAGCCCGTTCACGTCATAGGTGCGCACCGTGGCAGGGCCACCACGCACACCGATGTTGCGGTAGAAGGTCTCCTGCGCGGGGATGGTCACCCCATGGGGAACCCCCACCCTGCCCACGATGGCACCAGGACGGGCCATGGCGAAAGCGCTCTCGTTGGATTCCTTGGTACCCACGCATTCCAGGACGGCATCGGCACCATACCCGCCGGTCAACTCCATGACACGACGCACACCCTCATCGCCACGCTCGGCAATGATATCGGTGGCACCGAAGATCTTGGCCAACTCCTGCCTGTCCTCATGGCGACTCATGACCACCACCCTGCCAGCCCCGCGCAGGCCGGCGGACAGAACCGCACAGAGGCCCACGGCACCATCGCCGATGACAACGACCGTATCGCCCTGCCCCACCTCGGCACTTACCGCTGCGTGGTACCCGGTGGCCATCACGTCGGAAAGGGTCAACAGGGATGCCAGCATCTCTTCGGAGAAACCGCGCGCACGTTCCACTCCACCCGGAACCACCACCAGGGTCCCGTCAGCCTGGGGCACACGCAGATACTCGGCCTGGGCCCCCATCCCCGGCTCGCCCCCGAAGAACCCGCCGTTGGGACAGGCCGACTCGAATCCTGCCTTGCAGATCGAGCAGCGGCCGCAACTGAAGGGGAAGGGAACGATGACGAAATCCCCCTTACGGACAGTGGCGACCTGGTCGCCGACCTCTTCGACGACGCCTATGGCCTCATGCCCGAGGGTGCTGCCGGGGGCGATGGTGGTCAGCCCACGGTAGTACCAGAGGTCCGAACCGCAGACACAGGCCCGAACAACACGGACCACCACATCGGACGGCTCCTGAATCTCCGGCTTCGGAACATCCCTGACCACTAGACCGTCAGCGCCGGCCCCCTCGAACATCACAGCCTTCATGATTGCCTTCCCCCTTCTGCCGGCTTATCGTCGACCGGCCGTTCCATGTTTGCCTTTTTGACCACACTGCACCGGGCCGCCTCGATGATGGAGGAGCCCTGGTCGAGAATCTGTGCCGCGCCATGCTCATCATGGTCTCGGATGTGCTGCCAGTACCGGACCTTGACCTCAACATAGCGACGTTGCGCCTGAAGGCGCTCAATCTCCGTATCCAGACGACGACCCTGTTCGGCCATCAATTCCATCTGCCGCCCGGCCCGCTCGGAACCGTGGCTCTGGTTGGCCAGATACTCCTTCATGTTCTCCAGCGACATGCCCGTGGCGCTGAGGCAGGAGACCGTCAGCAACAGGTCGATATCACCGTCGTTATAAGAGCGGTGACCACTGGAGGGATCCCTGGCGATGGGCGGAATCATGCCGATGGACTCGTAGTATCTGAGCGTGGACTCCGGTAGGCCCGTCATCAGGGAGGTCTGTCGAATCGTGTACCACCGAGGAGCGCCCGATGGTGGTTCAACTTCCGTGGTGCTTGTCATATTCGCCACCCTATGAACTTCAAGCACTTGAAGTCAACACTGGGAGTCAGATGGATTCCCCGTCCAGAGAACCCAGAGGATGCCGGGTACCGTAAAGGCCTTCGTCCTGGTCCGCCTCACGGTCGGCTCCGTCGAAATCGCCATTGTCCGCCTGGTCCACCAGGTCCAATGCCCGACGGATCAGATCGGGTGCCAGGGCATTCAACCAGTGAATCCTGGGGTCACGCCCGAACCACCCCATCTGCTTTCGGGCCAGACGCTTTGTCTTCTGGGCTATCAGGGAGAAGGCTCCATCAAGATCGGTGCGTCCATCAAGGTAGTCCTCCACCTGGGGGTACCCAAGTGCACGGGCTGCAGTGGTACCCAGATTGTCGCGAAGCCGACGGACCTCACCCACCAGGTCGTTGCGGCGCATGGCTTCGGTCCTGGCATCTATACGTCTGTCCAGCTCCTCCCGGTCCAGGTCCAGACCGATCTGGACAGCCGGCAGGAGGTAACGGTACCGGGGCAGGGTGGCGGAATAGGGACGACCTGTAATCTCCATGACCTCAAGGGCCCGGACCGTGCGCCGCACGTTTCGTGGGTCCATCCGAGCCGCCGCCCGGGGGTCCTTCTCCTCCAGCTCTTTGAACAGCAGACCGGCACCCTCGTTCTCCGCCCGCTCCTCGATGCGGGACCGGACAGCCTGGTCGGTCCCGGGGAAGGACAGATCATCGAGGACGGCACGGGTATAGAGACCCGAACCACCCACCAGGATGGGCCTGACACCGCGCTCCCGCAAATCGTCTATCAGGCCCCTGGCCATCTCCTGGAATCGGGCCACGCTCATGGTTTCCCGGGGTTCGATCACATCGACCAGATGGTGGGGTACGGCGGCACGTTCCTCGACCGTGGGTTTGGCCGTACCCACATCCATCCCCCGGTACATCTGGTAGGCATCGGCATTGATGATCTCGGCCTGTTCACCTCGTTGGCGCAGGGCCAGGGCAAGGGCCACACCCAGACCCGTCTTGCCAGAGGCGGTAGGACCAACGATGGAAACGATGCGGGGTACCCCGCCGTCCATTCCCTCACCTGACTTCATAGACCTGCCCGGCTTCCGGATCGGGGTCGGCAACAAGGTAGTGGGGACCGCAATCCGTAACGGTGCAGGTGACCAGGTCTCCGACCTTGGGCTCCGGGAACCCCTGAGGCCTGCCGACATGAACCAGGACACCCGTCCGCTCGCGCCCGGTCAGCCTATGGGTGGTCCGATCGTGGCGACCGTGGCCTCCTTCAATCAGGACCTCCACCTGCCTGCCCACAAAGCCACGCATCTGCTCCTGGGTGATTGACTCCTGAAGGGACTGGAGACGTTCGAACCTGTCATGAACGATCTCCCTAGGCAACTGCTCCATCCCCGCGGCAGGGGTTCCTGGCCTGGGCGAGTACTCGAAGATGAAGGCGGATGAGAATCGAGCCTCTTCCACCACCCGCATGGTCTCCTGAAAATCCTCCTCGGTCTCACCCGGGAATCCGACGATGATGTCGGTGCTGATCTGAGCATCGGGCATGACCTGGCGGACCTTGTCAAGGATGGACAGGAAGCGCCCGGACCTGTATGAGCGGCGCATGGCCCTCAAAACCCGATCGGACCCTGACTGGAGAGGCATGTGCAGCTGATGCATGACGTTGGGCGTCTGAGCCATGGCCAGAATCACATCATCGGTGAATGCAGCCGGATGGGGCGAGGTGAACCTGACCCGTTCAAGCCCTTCGATCCGTCCACAAGCCCTGAGCAACTTGGAGAAGGCGAACCTGTCGCCCACAGACCATCCGTAAGAGTTGACATTCTGTCCGAGGAGGGTGACCTGGCGCGCCCCTCCGTCGACACAGCGCCGAATCTCCCCCAGGACGTCATCCATGGACCGGTCCCGCTCCCGGCCACGTACGGCAGGAACGATGCAGAAGGTGCAGGTGTTGTTGCAACCGACGGAAATGGAGACCCAGGCCTGCGAGCGCGAGGCACGCACCGTCGGCAACTGGCTGGGAAAGACCGTGAGGTCATCCACGACCTCCACCTGGGAGCGCTCCGTCTCCTCGGCCTTCGCAAGCAATCCAGGCAAAGCGCCGATGTTCTTGGTTCCGAATACCGCATCGACCCAGGGGGCCGTTTCCGCGATCCGGTCCCTGTCCTTCTGGGCCATGCACCCACCCACGGCGATTCGGGTGTCGGGCTTGTGCTGCTTGAAGCGGCGCCAACGCCCTATGGTCCCATACATCCGCTGTGTGGCATTGTCTCGCACTGCACAGGTGTTGAGCACCATCACGTCCACCTCACGGCGTTCCACCTGCTCAAGGCTGGCCGGCCTGTAGCCCTGGGCCTCCAGGACCCCGGCGATGCGTTCGGAATCGTGCTCGTTCATCTGGCATCCCAAGGTATGCACATAGTAGACGCCACGATCGGTCACTCCCCCGTCCATGACCTTGGAGGGTTCCACGCTCTGTCCTGTCCTCATAAGCCCTGATTGTATCCACAGACGACGTCCAGGAAACCATCACGGCATGTGCGTACCATTGGGGTGTTCCTATTCAAGGACTGCTTGGGAGGTTTGCGTGATACTCGACCGGAACAGCACCATGAGCGCATCCGAAATGAGGCAACGCCTTTCGGACCTTGACGAAAAGGAACGCCCCAGACTGAGCAAGGACGATATCGTTGAATTCGTCAACCTCATGCAGACCTATGAAGGTGCCATGTATGAGATTTCAACCAAACTGGATGTACTCGACACCGAATTCCAGGTCAGGTTCAGCCACAACCCCATCCACCACATGGAGCGCAGACTGAAGAGCGTGGATTCCCTGATAGGCAAGCTCCACCGTAAGGACCTGCCGGTTTCGATCGAGTCCGTTCGTGACCATATCTTCGATGTGGCCGGGGTCAGGGTCATCTGCAACTACCGCGATGACGTCTATTCGGTCTCCCGCTACCTCTCGGACCAGTCCGACATCCAGGTGCTCCGGGTCAAGGACTACATCCGCAACCCCAAGCAGAACGGATACAGGTCCCTCCATGTCATCTATGCCGTGCCGGTCTTTTTGACCTCAGGCCCCCACTACACCCCGGTCGAGGTGCAATTCAGAACGATCGCCATGGATTACTGGGCCTCTCTTGAGCACCAGCTCCGGTACAAGTCGGATCTGCCGGACAACCGCCTGGCTGAGCACTCCCAGACACTGCTGGATTGCTCTCGGTCCCTGCAGAACATAGAGGTACAAATGCAGTCCATCCACCGCGACATCTCGGGATCACCGCAGGAACAGGAGTCGGACGATGCCACCATCCGTGCGGCCAAGTCCAATCTTGCCAACGGATTCGATACAGGTTTCGACGGAAACTGAACCAGCCCATCCTTGGCAGGCCCGTCCGCATGTGTCCGGAAGCACCGAATCCGGGACCGGGCGGAGAGCGTGTCTCCGAGCCCGGTCCTCCTGAATCAGAAGTCGAAGTTATCCGGGTCCGCACCGGCACGGATGCCGGAGTCCATAGCTGAGATGGCCTTCATGTCGTCCTCATCCAGGGTGAAATCGAATACCTGGGCATTCTGCTCGATCCGCTCCTGATGGGTGGATTTGGGAATGACGACCAGCCCACGCTGTATGTGCCACCTGAGAACGACCTGTGCCGGAGACCTGCCGACCTTCCTGCTGATGGACTCGAGCCTTGGATCAGAGAGCACGGAGCCGCCGGTGCCGCCGAGGGGACTGTATGCTTCCACATCGATCCTGAGTTCACCGTGGCAATAGTCGATCAGTTCCTGGTTCACGAACTGGGGCGAGGACTCAATCTGATTCACGGCAGGCTTGGTGGAACTGATGGAATGAAGCTCCTCCAGATGGTGCTGCTGGAAGTTGCAGACCCCGATTGCCCGGACACGCCGCTGCCTGTACAGCTCTTCCATGTCCTGCCATGCCTGCTGCCACCCCTGGGCCGGCCAGTGAATCAGATACAGGTCAACATAGTCGGTGCCCAGCCTGTCCAGACTCTCCTCGAAAGCCTCTTTGGCCCGACCGGACCGGATGTCATCGTTCCAGAGCTTGGTGGTCAGGAAGACATCGCGGCGTTTCAGCCCGGAATCGCGTAAGCCCTGACCAACGGACTCCTCATTGCCGTAAATCATGGCTGTGTCGATGTGGCGGTAGCCTGCCTGCAGTGCCCAGGTGACCGCCTGACTGGTCGCCTTTCCGTCCGGGGTCTGGAAGACACCCAGTCCCAGCTGTGGAATCTGAACCCCGTTATTCATGGTCAATGTAGTGTCGGTGACGTTTTCAGTCATATGGTCTGCTCCTTGATCGGTTGCCCGTTATGGCCTTATTCTCATCGTAGGCCTGGCGGAAAGCCCCAGGAAAACGAATCTCCGAAAGTTGGTCTTCCCTTAGTCACCGATGTTTGCGCCCGACACCCCGATGCTCAGAGCCTTCCACACTAGGCATGCCCTCATTTTATGCTGCCTCTGGCAAGGGTACGGACACGCAGGCTGTCGCACCCTCGGGAAGCATGGTAAACTTTTCTCGGTTTGATTGTTGGGATCATCCTTACTCTTGTCCGATTCCGTCATGGGGGTGGCGGGATTCCGTTTTAGTTGGGTTTGCTGTTGTTCGGACGACAGTAGGGGTGGATTGTTGGGGAGGTAGCTACGCGTATGCGCAGTTCCGTCGTGTCCGGGCGTCGTTTCTTGCGTCCCGTTCTGGGTATCATGGCCGCCCTGTCCCTTGCGGGGCTGGGATTGGCAGCGGGAGTCCAGGCATCGGGGGCCGAACAGGACCAGGTGGATTCCGTCAGCGTCTCTCCTGCCCCCTCGGCCTCTCCCTCTGTTATGCCCTCCCCCTCGGCTTCACCATCACCTTCGGTTTCGGCTTCGCCGTCTTCGGCAACTGCACCAAAGCAGCAAACCGCCCCCTCCCCGCTGTCGACGCCCAGTCCGCTGGCTGACGCGGGGCGCCCTGCAAGCAGGGCTCTGGGCAACCATACCGTGACCTTCTCTTCCGTGGCGGGCACTCAGGGGATGCCGTCCGGGCAGACCGTGGCCGACGGAAAACCAGCCGCCATTCCACATGACAATCCCACCCGTGCGGGCTGGACCTTCAATGGCTGGTTCCAGGGTGATGTGGCCTACGACTTCTCCAAACCCGTGACCGGGAACGTGACCCTGACCGCCAAGTGGGGCGGCTCGTTCTCCACCAGCCCAAACGAAGGCCCCCATCTGGGCGGCACCGACGTGACGGTGGCGACGCCAACCGACCAGGTCCGCCTTGCCCAAGTGTCCACAGGTAATGGCTTCTCACTGGCGGTGGGCAGCGACGGCAACGCCTACGCCTGGGGTACCAACAAATACGGCCAGTTGGGTGACGGCACCACAACCCAGCGCAACATTACACAGATGGTCGCTCTGCCCGAAGGTGTCAGGATCGCCCAGGTGTCCGCCGGGGACGACTACGCCATGGCTCTGGACCGGGATGGCAAGATCTGGACCTGGGGACACAACAATTGGTACGGTAACCTGGGGCAAGGCTCAAACACCGAGGAGACCATATCGACACCCGTCTTGGTCGCCGCACCCGAGGACGTGACCTTCACAGCGATTACCGCTGGCTCCGTCCATTCCCTGGCCCTGGATCAGAATGGACGGGCTTGGTCCTGGGGTCATTCTGCTTACATTGCTCGCAACACCAGAAACTGCCCTCAATACACACCCGGACTGGTGGAATACAACATGCCCGAAGGGCTCACTGCAATCAGCGCCGGGAAAGACCACTCCATAGCCCTGACAGAGGATGGCATCGCTTGGACCTGGGGGACTTTCAGCAACGCTCTCGGTACTGACAGAACCCCCAACTTTCCACCAGGCATGTCCTTCAGTTTGGATCCCGCCCCGGTCGCTACTGACCTGCGATTCACTGTCATCAGCGCAGGCGATCGTTATTCGACGGCCATAGCCGAAGACGGAACCATTTGGACTTGGGGCGACACAGAAAATGGAAGACTGGGCCATACCATTGATAAGGACAACCCCGCCGACAGACCAGGCCGCGTGCCCGGCCTGACAGGGGCAACCGGTGTCAGCGCCGGAGCCGGCCGTACCGTGGCCGTTACGGACACCGGTATCTGGGCCTGGGGAAGCAACGACCGGGGCCAACTCGGCGACGGAACCACCCAGGATTCAGTCACACCCGTCCGAGTCTCCGCCCCCGACAAGGTACCCGCAGGATTCGGGTACATCTCTATATCGAGCGGCTCAGCAGGCACCCATACCCTGCTCGTCGGCTCCGACGGTAATACATACGCCCATGGAGATAACGCATACGGTCAGTTGGGATTCAACACCGCGAACAAGACATCCAACCCCCTCCCGGTGATGGTCTGGCAGGTCGCCAACACCCAGCTCACCGACCTCCCCTTCGATGAATCACGCAACTCCGCCGGCCCCTATCGCAAGGCCGACGGTTGGCATGTCACCGCCCCCAGGCACGGCCTGGGCACCGCCACCCTCACCATCCAATCCACGATTGACCGTGTCGCCCAACCTGACGACACCAGCCAACGTTTCACCTACACCGGCCGCACCGCCACCGTCACTTTCAAGACCGAGCACGGATCCTCCACGCCCGCACAACACGTCGTCGTCGGCGACACCGTACGCCTCCCCGACGACCCGACCTCGGACGGATGGACATTCAACGGCTGGTTCCAGGGCGACCTGGCCTACGACTTCTCCAAACCCGTGACCGGGGACGTAACCCTGACGGCCCGCTGGGGGCAGAGGGTCACCACCCCCAACAGGGGCCCCTGGCGTGGCGGCACCGACGTGCACCTGGCTTCACCCACAGCACCGGTCAGGTTCGCCCAGGTGTCCACAGGGCTACACCACTCTCTGGCCCTGGGCAGTGACGGCAATGCGTATGGGTGGGGGGGCAACTACGACGGACAGGTCGGCGATGGCACCACCACCAATCGTTCGACCCCAGTGATGGTCGCCATGCCCGAAGGCGTGAAGTTCACCCAAGTGCAGGCAGGCTACTGGCACTCCGTGGCACTGGACCGCGACGGCAGGGTCTGGACCTGGGGCTATAACGGACAGCACCAACAAGGCCGCCCAGCGGACGATGACCACCCCTACAAACGACCCGGCCTGATCGATGTGCCCGCGGATGTGAGGTTCATCGCCATCTGCGTTGGCATGAGCCATACGCTGGCCCTCGACCAGGATGGCAACATCTGGTCTTGGGGACTCAACGGTAACCGTCAGCTGGGACGCCACCTCGGCTGGGACGGCCGAGGTTGGGGTGACACTGCCGGGAAGGTGCTCGTACCCGAGGCGGCTTTCACCACACTTGGCGGAGCCGAATCCCATTCCATGGCCCTGACCAGCGATGGGACGGCCTGGACTTGGGGCGCCGATGACATCATGAGCGACCACCCTGCGGACCCTGATGCTGTGCTCGGCCACGTCGGCAACGGGCCGGCGCCCGTCGACACCCGACTGCGCTTCACAACTCTCTGCGGTGGCTCTTTCCACACCATGGGAATCGGCCGGGACGGTAACGTTTACACCTGGGGGGATGAACCAAGAGCCACGTTGGGCCGCACCTCAGACGCAAACAACCCCGCCAACCGACCCGGCCGGGTACCCGGTCTGTCCGGAGCAACTGAGATAGGTGGCTCGTGGAGCAAGTACATGGTCATCACAAGCACCGGTGTATGGGCTTGGGGCGATAACTCGTACGGAGAGCTGGGCTCCGACATCAACACGGGCCGCAACGACCCGCCTGTATCCAACCCCATCCGTGTCCCAATCCCCAAAGGAATGCCGAACGGATTCAAGTACGCCCGTCTCTTCACCGCGAACAGCAGCGGCTACCACACACTAATCATCGGTTCGGACGGCGACACGTACGCGTTCGGGGACAATGACCGGGGTCAGCTTGGCGTCAACACCGACGGTGATGATGACTACGACGAACGACGCCATATCGATCCGGTCATGGTGTGGCGCCCGGTGGACGGTCGAATCACAAGTGTCCTGTTCGGCCCCAAGACGAATCTCGGGGATATGCGGCGCATGTCCGACGGCTGGCATGCCTATTCGCCACGGCACCGGCCCGAGACCGTTCCGATGACCATCCGGACCCTGCCCGGCGTCCAGGGGGACGACGACTACGAAGAATCCCAGCACGTCGAGGACACGAGCCAGCAGTTCACCTACACCGGCGACATGGCCACCCTCACCTTCACCACCCCACACGGTCACGCCCCCGACCCGCAGCAGGTTCCGGTCGGCGAGCCCACTCAACGCCCGGTTGACCCACACGAGGACGGGTGGACGTTCGACGGATGGTTCGACGGTGACGTGGCCTACGACTTCACCCGACCTCTGGAGCATGACCTGACCCTGACCGGTCGGTGGCACCGAGCCGGTCGGTGGGTCCTGAGCCCGGACCACGGCAGCGAGTACGGCGACGAGACCCTGACCCTGACCGCACCCGCCGCGCCCGGTATCCGCCTGGCATCAGTGGACACGAGTGGATCGTCCGCTTTGGGCATCGGCTCGGATGGCAACCTGTACGCCTGGGGCGACAACACTTACGGGCAACTCGGGGACGGCACCCTCACCCGGCGCACCTCCCCGGTCCTGATTACCCGACCCGACGGCACCGGCGACGAGTTCACCTGGGTGAAGGCCGCATCCGGGCGCACCCACAGCACCGCAGTCGGCTCCGACGGCAACCTCTACATCTGGGGGTCGCTACCCAGCGGACTTGGAGATAGGGACTACAGCACCAGCAGCGCCAGGCCCGTCAAGGTCCGCACCCCTGCCGATGCCGAAGACCCCGAATTCACCTGGGTCTCCACCGCCGCCGGAGACGGTTTCGTCATCGGGCTCGGATCCGATGGCACCATGTACACTTGGGGAACCATGCCAGAAGGGCTCGGCGACCCATACGGGAGCACCAAAAGCGACATCCCTCTGCTCGTGCACGTCCCCAAGGGGGCACCCCCGGCGTTCCGTTACGAACAAATCGCTGCGGGCGATCGGCATGCCCTGGCAATCGGATCGGATGGGAACCTGTACACCTGGGGGTCCAATACACACGGCCAGCTCGGCCACGCCGACACCGATGCCAACGTTGACGAAGACGATGAAGACGAGGACACCGGCACCCCCATCGCCGCCGATGCACCCGACCCGCAACAGCCTACAGGCTATGTCCAGGCCAGCGCGGGAGGCGATCACACCCTGGCCATCGACCAGCAGGGACGCCTCTGGGCCTGGGGAACCCTCGCCGACGGCACCGACACCGCAACCCCCGTACGTATCCAGCCCGCAGGCACGGCCGACACGTACCGGTTCACGCACACCTCCACCGGGCGCGCCCACTACACCGCCACCGGACAGGACCACCGCACCTGGACCTGGGGCGACAACACCAACGGACAAGCAGGCCATGACACCTCCACCCCGTTGCAGCCTACGGTCGTCCCCGGCCTTCGTACCACCGTCACCATTGCAGGCGATGACACCACCATCGCCATCGATACCAACGGCGACACCCAGGCATGGGGAGACAACACCAACGGACAAGCAGGCCACGGCGACACCGATCCCACGCCAACGCCACACAAGGCCACCGTCCCCCCGCAGCCCACACCCACCAGCCTGACCATCGACAACGCCACACTCCCCCTGCGACGGACAGGACCGAACACCTGGCAGGTCACCACCACCGTTCACGACCCGGGACCTGTACCCGTGCGCGTCCGGTGGACCCTCGCAGGGCAGGACCAGCCCGACGACACCACCAACACCTACACCTACCGGCACACCGGCATCCTGCCGAACGCGGGAGGCACCGGCATCATCCTTCTGATCATAGCCGGCATGCTCACCCTTGCCATCACCAATGCCAACCGGCATCGGCACACCCCACCAACCACTACCAATACTTCACCTGAGTAAGAGGCCATTTCGGGCATCCCAAAGCCCATGGCCATCGGAGGCGGCTCACTCAATTCCCCAGGGGGCCGCCTCCATTTTTCTCCCATAGGGGTAACCAGCCAATACGTCACGCATAGTACGGAGACTAATATCGCATACACCCAGTTTCCAAACGTGTAGAATTGACCGAACGGTGCCTAAACTAGTCTCAGGCACTTCAAGGAGAACCTTATGGCACTCAACGGTCAGCCCCAAGAAAGCAATGACTTCAATCAGCAGGGCATCCAGTACAGGCAGCAGAACCCCCAGATGCAGGCCTCGCCTCAGGCGCAATACACGCCACAGGCCCCCTACCCAGGACAGACCCAGTACGCCCCGCAAGGTCAATATGCCCCACAGGGTCAGTACGCCCCGCAAGGACAGTATGCTCCGCAGGCCCAGTACGGCCAGACGATCTATGCTCAGCCACCGGCCATGCCGATGCCCCAGCCTCAATCCACACCGCCGATGAACAGCCGCGCTGCCGCTTCCCTGCGAAGAGCCGAGAATATCTCCATGTCCCGCGCGTACGGGGAAATGGCCGTCGGTCTGCTTGTCACGGCTGCTGTTGCCTACCTTACGGCCGTTTCCGGTCTCCTGTACGCCTTCATCATGGCCACGGGAATGTGGGGTTGGATTGGCCTGTCCGTTGCCCAGGTACTCTTCGCCGTCTTCCTGGGCACCAGGATCATGACGATGAAGACAACGACCGCCAGGGTCATGTTCTACCTCTATGCAGCCTTGATGGGCTTCACGCTGAGTTCCATATTCGTGGCATACTCCCTCCCGAGCATCCTGCTGACCTTGGTGATTTGCGCCGGGTTCTTCTTCGTTCTGAGCATGCTGGGACTCACCACGCGCAAGAACCTGATGGGCATGGGCAGCATCCTCCTGGTCGCCCTGATCTTCCTGATTGTGGTCCAGGTCGCACTGATGTTCCTGACTCCCTCGAACACAGCCCTCAGGATTGTGGCAGGCATCGGCATCGTCCTCTTTGCGGGACTGACCATCTATGATGCCCAACAGACGAAGCGCATCTTCGCCGCTTACCAGAATCAGGGAACCGAGGTCATCAAGAAGGTCTCCATCCTTTGCGCACTGAACCTCTATCTTGATTTCGTCAATCTCTTCCTGTACATCCTGGACATGGTCGGAAACAGTGACTGATTGGTAGACCACCGGCTCAAGGCCGGAGCGGCTGGAACACCAGCTGCTCCGGCCTTTTTGATATATGAAACCCGCCTCCTTGCCGTTCCAATCGGAAAAAGAGACCGAGGTAACAAACCCTGTGTCGTGTCGTTTCTTCGAAATCAACGGATTCCAGGGTTGCATTCCCTACAGTGGATGATTCAGAGCTTATCGAACTTGCAGTAACGGATAAGCGCCATGCTCGATTGCGCGCCCTTATTCTCTTGAGAAGAGGAGCACGACAAGGAGGCCCTCGTGTCCATAGGCAGACGTGCTTCTTCTACCCTGACCACACTTCTGGCTGCTCTGGTCCCGATTTTCCTTATCGTGCCCTTGATTACGACCACGGAAGTCGCGACGGCCAGCGAGGCCGGCTACCAGGTTGAGTTCGATGCCACACAGGGGCAACCGGCCCCCTCCCCCCAGACCGTGCCGGCCAGCGGACTGGTCACCAGGCCCACCAATCCGCAACGCGAAGGGTATCATTTCGACGGCTGGTTCGCGGGTGGTGTTGCATATGACTTCAGCAAGCCGGTAACCTCCCCATTGACTCTGAAAGCAGGCTGGACCCCTGAAAAGAACTGGTCCATGAATCCCGACAGCGGCGACCCGGCAGGTGGCACCCGGATCGTGCTGACGCCCCTGGCACCGGACGGAACCAGATTCAGCAAAATAAGCGCAGGATCCTGGCGGACATTCGGTCTCGGCAGCGACGGCGACATCTACGCCTGGGGCGACAACCGCGACAACACACTTGGCGGAGACTTCGACAACCCCACCACCTCCCCCGTCCGGCTGAAAGGAATACCCGCGGGAACAGCAACCGACATAGCCACCGGTGACTACACCACAATTGCCCTGACCGCAGAAGGGAAGGCCTGGGCCTGGGGACATAACGACCGGGGCCAGTTGGGCGACCCCACCAAACCCTATGGATGGGGCAAGCCAGTCCCCGTTCAGCTCCCCTCGGACCTGACCCTGGCGCAGGTAAGCGCCGGAGCCAGCCATATGATCGCCCTTGGTCGAGACGGCAAGGTCTATACCTGGGGCGACAACCAGTATGGGCAGCTGGGCAGGACGGATCTTCCCACCGGTCACGGGGAGGCGAGCGCCTTGAGCAAGACGCCTGTGGAGGTGCAGGGATTACCGTCGGGCACGGTACCTGTTTCCATCAGTGCAAGAGGCAACTTCAACATCCTCCTGGATTCCAGCGGGAGGGTGTTTACATGGGGCAGCAATGCCCACGACCAACTGGGCAATCCCTCAGTGCCCTCAGGATCGGACCGGGATGATTCCTGGTCCGCCGCACCTACCGAGGTGAAGGGATTCCCCGAAGGCACCAAAATCGTATCCGTCAGCGCAGGTTCCGAACACGCCCTGGCCTTGGACGACCAAGGCACGGTCTGGGCCTGGGGGGTCAATACGTCGGGGGAACTGGGTAACGGTCAGTCCTCCTCATCCAACTCCTCCCCCACCCGCGTGTCCATGCCCAGCGGGATGAAATGCGTTGCAATCAGCGCAGGTTACGGGCACTCCACCGCAATCGGAGGTGACGGCAAGGTCTGGGCCTGGGGTTACGGCGGTGGCGGGGAGATGGGCAACGGCACCACCACGACCACCAATAGGGTCCCGGTCCAGGTCCAGGGCCTACCCAGCCACGTGCAGGCGAATTCCATCAGCGCCGGACGGGCGCATACCATGGCTTTGACCACCAACGGCAGGGTCTATGGGTGGGGCGCCAATGGTTTTGGACAACTGGGCGGAGGCAACGGGGATCAGGCAGTTACCGTGGCCACCGAAACCCCCTTCCCCCTCCCTCAGGTCATCGATTCGGTCACCTTCGACGGGCAGGCGGGAACGGACCTGTCCAGGCTGTCTGACGGCTCCTGGACAGTCACCACACCCCCTCATCCTTCGGGAAGGGCCGTCGCCCTCCTCCACCTGACCCGATACGGGGCATCAACCACCACCGCCCTGCCTTACCTCTACACGGGAGAGACCGCCAAATACCAGGTCACCTTCGATACCGGTCAGGACGGCCCTACAGTCCCGGAACAAACCTTGGAGCCGGGGCAAAGGGTCGCACGACCGAATGACCCGGTCCGTTCCGGATACCGCTTCGACGGATGGTTCATCGGAAAAGTGGCCTATGACTTCAACCGCTCCGTCATCGGAGACACGACGTTGACCGCCCGATGGACCGGTCAGGACGGTTGGAAGATGCAGCCAGCCAAGGGTCCGGACACCGGCGGCACCCGGGTTACTCTGACACCCCCGGCACAACGGGGGGTCAGATTCAGCCAGGTCAGCGCCGGCGGTAGCCATTCCCTGGCCATAGGGTCGGACGGGAAGATCTACGCCTGGGGTTCCAACGCCGAAAGCCAGTTGGGACGGACCCAGGCCGAGGGCGATTCCCCGGTACCGGTGGAGGTCAGGGGGTTTCCAAGCGGAGTGACCCCCGTCAAGGTCTGCGCCGGCAGCAACCACTCCCTTGCACTCGGATCGGACGGGAAGATCTACGCCTGGGGCTCCAACGAATTCGGCCAACTGGGACGTAGTGACATCCCAACCGGGAGCTCCGTATCCGTCGCAATGAGCCCCACACCCACGCCAATACAAGGGCTGGCCTCAGATGTAACGGTGGTTGATATCTGCGCCGGTTACTTCCACAACCTGCTCCTGGACAGCAAGGGAAGGGTCTGGGCTTGGGGGAAGAACGAGCAGGGCCAGCTGGGCAACACCTCGGTCCCCACAGGCGATGGCAATGCGGCCGCCCTGAGCACCACCCCCGTACGCGTTCAAGGACTGTCGGAAGACGTCGGCGTGGTTTCCATCAGCGCAGGCAACAACCACAATGCCGTCCTGGACAGGTCAGGCAAGGCCTACCTCTGGGGCATGAACGGGTCCGGAGAGTTGGGCAATGGAGGCACCACCTCCAGTCCGACAGCTGCTCCGCTCCTTGGCCTACCGACGGGTACCGTCCTGACCAAGATCCTGGCCACGTACGGCCATACAACCGCCCTGGATTCCAACGGCAGCGCCTGGACCTGGGGATTCGGCGGATCGGGTGAGATGGGCAATGGCTACGAAAACCGAACCAACCCGTTGCCTCTTCGGGTTCCCCTGCCTACGGGTGTTGTCCTGACCGACATCGAGACCGGATACGGGTTCAACATGGCCCCCGCAACCGACGGAAAGACTTACTGTTGGGGGTGGAACGGCAGCGGGGCGCTGGGAGTTCCGTCCATTCCGAACGACTGGAATGATCAGACCTCCAAGGCCCTGACCCCGACCACCGTCCAGGGTCTGCCCGAGAACGTATCACTGACCCAGGTAAGTTCAGGCTTCCTCTTTTCCATCGCCATCGGCAGTGATGGGCAGACCTATTCATGGGGCCGCAACACTGAGAACCAGCTGGGACTGGGTGCCATCAGCCAGACACTGGTCCTCACGCCGACGACGATGCCCTTCCCCGGAAGGGTGGATCTCACCTCCGTGGCCTTTGACGGCCGGAACGGCATCGATCTGAAGGCGGAGAACGACGAAACCTGGACGGTGACCACACCGGCCCATCCGGTTGGAGTCGTCGACACCACAATCGTATGGAAAATCAACGGAATCAAGCAGGACGACGCCATCCTCCCCTATGAGTATCTCAGCATGCTTCCTAATGCCGGCGGGCCGGGAATCATCGTGTTCCTGGTGGTCGGCGGTCTGGTCATGGCCTTGGTATCGGCAAGCTCATGGCTGAGACGCCTGAAGCGATAGACAACTCAAGGGCCATGGCCCCCGAACCCAGACAGCAGACCTTGTTCCCACCGGCAGCGGCCTAACGCCCATCCATCAGATTGCGCAGCACATACTGGAGGATGCCGCCGTTACGGTAGTAGTCGGCTTCGCCGGGGGTATCTATGCGAACCTTGGCCTTAAAACTGACGGTACAACCGTCATCACGGCGGGCGGTGACCCTTATCGTATCGGGTATCTCCCTGTTGATGGCCTCAATTCCTTCAAACCCGTAGGTCTCCGTCCCGTCCAGACCAAGGCTCTCGACCGATTCCCTCTGGGGGAACTGCAGGGGAAGAACGCCCATACCGATGAGATTGCTGCGGTGAATACGCTCGAAGGATTGGGCAATGACCACCCTGACCCCCAACATCAGGGTCCCCTT
The DNA here is from genome assembly GCF_016100445.1 of Bifidobacterium sp. M0307. Lineage (NCBI taxonomy): Bacteria > Bacillati > Actinomycetota > Actinomycetes > Bifidobacteriales > Bifidobacteriaceae > Bifidobacterium > Bifidobacterium sp. M0307. Next base: position 500,567 of record NZ_JACFSL010000001.1, on the reverse strand, counting down.
GGCAGCCCAATCACGCGACGAACCGGTTCCGTATTCCTTCCCGGCAAGAATGACCAGAGGGACACCCCGCTCGGCATAGTCCCGGGAGGCTTCGAAGATCGTGGCCGGCTTCCTGGACAGGAAATCATAGGTGAACCCACCCGGACGGACCTCCATCCCGACCGAGGCCAGGAGCTGGTTGCGCAGACGGATATTGCCGAAGGTACCGCGAACCATGACCTCGTGATTGCCGCGCCGTGACCCATAGGAGTTGAAGTCCTTGGGGGCTATGCCGTGCCCCTCCAGGTAGAGCCCTGCCGGGCTATCCGTCTTGATGGCACCCGCTGGCGAGATGTGGTCGGTGGTGACCGAGTCTCCCAGGAGCGCCAGGACCCTGGCTCCCTCGATGTCACCGAGGGGGGCCGGGGTTGCCGTCAAACCATCGAAGAAGGTCTGCCTGCGCACATAGGTGGAATCCGGATCCCAGGTGAACAGTTGCCCGGAGGGAACATCCAGGCCCAGCCAGCGATCATCGCCCTTGAACACCTGGGCATAGTCCTTCACATACATGTCGCGGTCCAAGGTACGGTTGATGACCGTCTGAATCTCCTCATTGGAAGGCCAGATGTCGCACAGGTAGACCGGGCTGCCGTCAGGGGCCTCCCCCAACGGATGGTTGACCAGGTCCACGTCCATGGAGCCGGCCAGGGCGTATGCCACAACCAGGGGCGGAGACGCCAGGTAGTTCATCTTCACATCAGGACTTATCCGGCCTTCGAAGTTCCTGTTCCCCGAGAGGACAGCGGTCATGGTCAGCTCGTGCTCGTTGATGGCCTTGGATACGGCGGGATCCAGCGGACCGGAATTGCCTATGCAGGTGGCGCAGCCGTACCCGACCAGTTCGAATCCCAAGGCATCGAGATCCTCGGTCAGTCCAGCCTTTTCCAGATAGTCCGTCACCACCTGGGACCCCGGGGCCAGGGAGGTTTTGACCCAGGGCTTGGGTCTGAGTCCCAAGGCACGCGCCTTACGGGCCAGGAGGCCCGCCGCCACCATGACCGAAGGGTTGGAGGTGTTGGTACAGGAGGTGATGGAAGCGATGACCACAGCCCCATTGGTCAGCTCGAAGTCCCCGTGTGTCTCCGTGTGGACCGGGACCGGTTTCCGGTCGGCATCAGGCGCTTCATAGTCGGGAAGGGCTGCCCTATAGGCACTCCTGGACTGGTCCAGGGCGATTCTGTCCTGGGGGCGTTTGGGACCTGCAATCGAAGGCCGGACGGTGGAGAGGTTCAGTTCCAGGGTCTCGGAGTACCTCGGCTCCGTGTAATTCGGGTCGTCCGGGTCGTGCCAGAGCCTGTTGGCCTTGGCGTAGACCTCGACCAGGGCTATCTGGTCCTCACTGCGGCCGGTCAGCCGAAGATAGTCCAAGGTCACCTCGTCAATCGGGAATATGCCGCAGGTGGAGCCGAACTCTGGGCTCATATTGCCCAGGGTGGCCCGATTGGCCAGGGGAACCTGGCTCAGCCCCCTGCCATAGAACTCCACGAACTTGCCGACCACTCCATGGTCACGGAGCATCTGGGTTACGGTCAGGACCACATCGGTGGCCGTCACCCCTTCGGGAATGGAACCGGTCAGCCTGAAACCGACCACCCGGGGAACCAGCATGGAAATGGGTTGGCCCAGCATGGCCGCCTCGGCCTCGATACCGCCCACACCCCAGCCCAGAACGCCCAGGCCATTCACCATGGTGGTGTGCGAGTCCGTGCCCACACAGGAGTCCAGATAGGCCAGAGGCCGTTCGCCCTCCCGCCCGGGTTCCTTCTGCATAACCACCTGGGCCAGGTATTCGATGTTGACCTGGTGAATGATGCCGGTGCCCGGAGGCACCACTCGGAAATTCCTGAAGGCCTGCTGCCCCCAGCGCAGGAACTGGTAACGCTCCCTGTTGCGCAGGTACTCCACGTCCATATTGTGCTCGATGGCACCGGGCACCCCGGCCAGGTCAATCTGGACCGAGTGATCGATGACCATCTGGGCCGGCACCTGGGGGTTGATGACCTCCGGGTCACCACCCAGGTCCCTGACGGCATCACGCATGGTGGCCAGGTCGACGATGCAGGGGACTCCAGTGAAGTCCTGCATGACCACCCGGCTCGGAGTGAACTGGATTTCATGGCTTGGTTCCGCATCAGGGTCCCAGCCCAGAAGGGCGTCCACCTGCTCGTCGGTGATATTGATTCCGTCACGGTTTCGGACCAGGTTCTCCACCAGGACACGCAGGCTGTACGGCAGCCGGTCAAGACCGGGAAGGTCGGCAATACGGTAGTAGTCGAACTCCCGGCCTCCCACACGAAGCTTGGACAGCACCTGTCCTGTCGGCCTATCGCTCATGGGCATATCCTCTCGCGCAGCCCGGGAAACCCTGTCGGCACGGTCCGGACAAGACGCAGGAACCGGCTCATACGGTTGCCCGGGAAACGGACACCATCGGAATATGCTCCCTGTTTTACCGCCTGCTTGTTAACTGGGATATGAACCGCGCACATGGCGGATAGGCCAGAACCGCCAAGGCCATGAGAGCACCCCCAGCCACGACTGAGACCGCGGTCACCGCCAGCGCTCCCCCCTGGGGAATAGTGATGGCGAAGAAGCGTGCCACCAGGGGGATGCAGGCACCGATGACCCCGGCCAAGGCAAAGACCAGGACCAGGAGGCCACGCCAGGAGCGCAGGGGACGGGCCACCTGAGCAAGAACCAGAACCCCCATGAAGAAGAGGATGATGGCACAGATGGACCGCTGGGCGTTCAAATCCGAAGAATCACCCCTGTCCAGACCCAACAGAGTCGGCACGAACCAGGCGGCGGACAGGATCGTCAGCCCTGTGGCAAACCCGGAGGGGAGGGCAAAAGCGACCACCCGTTTCAGGAAGCCGGGACGATAACGTCTGGTATTGGGGGCCAGAGCCAGGAAAAAGGCTGGGGTACCGATGGTCAGGGCACCAATGTAGGTGATATGACGTGGCAGATAGGGGAAGGGAATACCCGTCAGGACCACTCCCAGGGAGATGAGAGCCGAGTAGACGGTCTTGACCAGGAAGAGGCCTGCCACACGTTCCATATTGGCCATGACCTGGCGGCCCCTGGCCACGACGTCGGGCAGGTGGGAGAACCGGGAATCCACCAGGACCACCTCGGCAACCGCCTTGGTGGCCGGTGCAGCATTGCCCATCGCAATTCCCAGGTCGGCCTCTTTCAGAGCCAAGGAATCATTGACCCCATCCCCCGTCATGGCCACGGTGTGACCGCTCAGGTGAAGGGCTTGGACTATGGCCTTCTTCTGGTCCGGGAGGACGCGCCCCAGGACGTCCACCGATTCAAGGACATCAGCCAGCTCCTCCAAATTCTCGGGCAGGTCCCGGGCATCCATGGCACGCGGTTTCGCCGCACCTGTCAAGCCGACCTTATTGGCTATGGCTGCGACCGTAGCAGGATTGTCGCCGGAGATGACCCGGCAGCGGACGCCCTGATCCCTGAACCAGGCCAGTGTGGGTCCAGCGTCCTCACGGATATGCTCCGAGCAGGTAATCAGGGCCCTGGGAATCAGATCCGTAGGCAGGGCCTCGGCCTCTTGGAAGTAATCCTGGTCTGCGTCGGACTTTCGAACCGTTCCCCCATCCGCCAGCATCAGGACCCTATGGCCCTTATTTGCCAGGTCGGTCACCTGGGCCTCCACTACGGGATGTGCTTCGGCCTGGGAGGCCAGCAAGACCTCAGGAGCGCCGAAATACCAGAGCCTGCCTGACCGGTCAAGGATGGCACTCCACTTCCTCGCCGAGGAGAAGGGCAGGCGGGCCCAGACGGTTCCGGACGGGGATACCTGGGGCAGGCCCGCCATGATGGCCGTACCGGTGGCGTTGGGATTCTCCTCGGCGCAGACATCAACCAGGGGCTGGGCCAGGACATCCTGGTCGCTCTCCCCTGATGGGTCAAGGGGATGGAGGGCCTCGAAGACTATGCCCCCATCGGTGATGGTTCCTGTCTTGTCCAGGTTGAGGGCATCAACCCGGGCAAGGGTCTCCACCGACTCCATCTGCTGCACCAGGGTTTGCTTCCTGGCCAGCCGAATGGCTGCCAGGGCGAAGTTCAGTGAGGTCAGGAGCACCAGCCCCTCGGGAATCATCCCGACCACCCCGGCCACGGCAGAAACGACGGCCTGCCGCCAGGATCCGTTCGACAAGGCGGTCTGGAGCCCGCCTACGGTGCGCATCTGGGTGAAAATCAGAAGGATGCAGAGGGGTATGACCACCACGGTCATGACCTTGAGTATGGTGTTGATTCCCTCATTCAGGTCAGAATGGACCTTTTTGAAGACCTTGGCCTTGGCGGTAAGCCTGGCCGCGTAAGACCCCGCCCCGACGGCCGTGACCTCGGCCAGGGCCATGCCTGAAACAGCGGTCGAGCCCGAATAGGCCTGGTCACCCGGCTCCTTGCGGACCGTTCTGGACTCCCCTGTCAGCATGGACTCATCCAGCTCCAGCCCGTACGACTCGACGATTCGGGCATCGGCGGGAATCTGGTCGCCGGAACGAATCCAAAGCAGGTCATCGCGGACGATGGCATCATGGGAGACGCGCTGGTCGGCCCCATCCCTGCGGACGTAGTAATCCGAGGCCACCAGGATGGAGAGGTTGTCGAGGGTGTGCTTGGCTTTGAGCTCCGTGGCGATACCGATGCCGGTGTTGATGATGATGACCAGTCCGAAGACGGCATCCTTCCACTGGCCCGTCAAGAGGACCACAACCATGGCCCCCAGGATGATGGCATTGAAGAGAGTGAAGACGTTGGCCCTGACTATCTGCCCCAGGGTCCTGGACGACCTCTCCTGGCTCGTGTTGACCTGCCCGGCATCCCGGCGTTCCTGCACCTGGGAGCTGGTCAGACCGGGTTCATCGACCCGGGGAAACGTGGGGGTGTTTCCGTCTTTATACTCACTCATGCCTATTCCCCCGCCTGACCCAGGGTGACCCGTATGGCTCGGGCGTGAGGGCCGTCATCGATGATATTCTGCAGGGCGTCGGCCAAGAGCACCGGGGTGTCCTTCCCCGTATCGGCATCCAAGCTGAGCGTGGCGGCATAGTAGATGCCATCAGGACCATCTTCCCAGGTGGCCCCACTCTTCGGTATGACCGCCACAGGTATGCCGGCCTTCCTGGCCTTGGCAAGGGAGGGTGTCCAATCCCCTTGTGCCGGGGCATGAACAAGAATCAGGTCGACCTCGCGATTGACCGCATCCTCCACACCCGCCTGCTGGTCAGCGAGCGATTCCGCCTGCGAGTAGTACCCGTCCATCCGTTGCTGCTTCAGGGAGGCCAGGATGCGACTGTCCTCCTCATTGGTTCCCGCATCCGTGGGCTTGGAGGGACTCCCGACCAGTGCCACCATGATATCGGAGCGGTCAACCCCATCATGGTCAACGGTCGAAGGGTGCCAGGTATCGCCCACGGCCTGGCTGGATGGGGTGCAGGCCGTCAGGACAGTCGCCAGAATCAGGGTCAGGGACAGGGCCATCAGGGCTCGCGGAATCCGCCGCCTGCTGAAACGCAGGGTTGAAATACCGAACACGTCTGGTTCGCCTGAACCTCTCGTCATTCCTGCCATCACCGGTATTGTAGACGAAAACCACCATTTCCACCCGCAATGCGCCGACTGCTGGGGCCATCGAGTCAAAGGATGACACCTCCGCCACCGACCTCTGGGCGACCATGGCAGGGCGGGGGCGTCAACCCGGCCCGAAAAATCCACGGATGCAAGGCAGGAGCCATAACCGCGAACCTACCTGGTAAAGACCGCCATGGTCTCCACATGATGGGTCATCGGGTAGATGTCGTAGGCGTGAATATCGGCCAGCTCGTAGCCAAGCGAGAGCAGGGTTCCCGTATCCCTGGCCAGACTGGTGGGGTCACAGGCCACGTAGATGATCGTCGAGGGGGCCGCCTGATCCAGAAGTCTGCATACCTCGGCCTTGGCACCCGCACGTGGAGGGTCCAGGAGGACAAGGTCAGGATGGGACAGTGCCTTGGGCACTCCATGCCTGAGCACGCGCCCCACATCGCCCCGCCTTACCTCAGCATTGGTCATATCCGCAGCCGCGAGGTTTTCCCTGGCCCTGGTCACCGCTCCGGCAGCACCCTCCACTGCCAGAATCCGTGACCGCCCTCCGAAGGCGGCGGCCAGGGGAAGGGTGAAAAGACCAGCACCGGAATAGAGGTCCCAGACAACCGGGGCCTTCTGCTCGCCAACCCGTCTTCTTGCCTCGGTCAGGACCGCACCCGAGAGCAGGGAGGGAGCCAGCCTGTGTATCTGCCAGAACCCGCCGGCATCGACCCTGTACGTGAATGTATCCTCATCCGGGCGACCGGTGTTCGGCCGTATCTGCTCCGTCAGGGGGTCGCTCCCCTTCTCGGTTCTTCCATCAATCTGCAGGGCAAAGTTCCCATCCGTGCCTGGACCGTCCAAGGGTTCCGGCATGGCCATTCTGATTCTGCTGCCCGGCTTGAATCCGCCGTTCCAGAGGCCGAGTTCATCGGCTTGGTCGAGAAGCCGTCGCGAAGCCAGCGGCATGGACTCCAAGGCCACCCTCTCGTGGGAGCCTCGGCGCCGCATTGAGGGTCTGCCTTGGTCGTCGGCAACCAGATCTATACGGGTTCTCCAATGCAGACCATCCGGGCAGGTGCCGTCATCGGGGCGTGCGATGGGCACATCTTCAAGCCGGGTGCCACCCAATCGTCCCATCTGTTGGCGAATCAGGTCGGCCTTCCAGGTCAGTTGCCCGGGCAGGGAGACGTGGATCAGATCGGCACCACCCAGACCGCCTCCCCATGCCAGGGGGCCCGCCATCGGCCAGACCGGCTCCCGTCGGTCAGGACTGGCCTCCAGGACCTCTATCACCTCGCCCGTGCAGTACCGGTCCTGTCGCTTGTGCGGTTCATCCAGTCTGACCCTCACCAGTTCCCCCGGCAGGGCAAAACGCACGAAAACCACGCGTCCGTCCAGATGAGCCACACACCGGCCCTGGTCCGCATATCGTTCAATGCGAAGTTCAACGTCCATATTCGCCTTTCTTACAAGCCAAGGGGTATCCCCTGACGGAATCAGCCCTTGGACCGCCCGGCACCATTCGCACCTGCATCAATGCCGTCAAGCTCTTCCGTTTCAGCACCCTTGTTCCCTGGCACAGCGTGGAAGGCATGGAAGGGATCGCGCATCATCAGCCAGGAAACCCAGATGGCCAGGGCGAAAAAGGGGACGCCGAGCACCAGCCGGGCCCCGCCCAGGAGACCGACTGATCCCGCAAAGTACAGGGGAACCTGCACGGCCAGACGGATGACGAAGACCAGTATCCAAACCAGGGTGACCCTCGTATAGGCCCGAAGCAACGCAGGGTCGGACCGCCAGGATTTCAACCAGGCCCGAAATCCCGAAAGCACGGGTTCGCGCACGTACTCCACCAGGACACCTATCCCCGGAATCCTGACCAGCAGGCTGACGCCCAGTACCAGGATCCAGAACGTGTTAATCAGGAAACCCGGCAGATAGTAGTTCCTGGCATCCTTGCTCAACCAGGCCGAAATCAGACAGATGCCAACCCCCAGCAGGCCGGTCAGGGCTCCCAGGAAGGATCCTCCTTGGAGGAGTCTCAGTATCAGCTGTACCAGGGCAAGGGCACCCGACGCCATGATGGTCCAGGTCAGGCTCTCCGTTATGAGGAACACAACCAGGAACACCAGGCCCGGCAACAGGGACTCCACAATGCCGCGCCATCCGCCGATGGCCTCGTAGACCGAGAAGTCCTCATCGGCCAGGGCCGCCAGGCCGGTGTGCTTCCCATCACCCCGATCGGTGGACCGGTCATCCCGCCCCTGCACGCCCACAGACTCAGCGCACCTCGGTGAACATGGGGCCGCGTGAGAGGGTGGTCTTCACCTCGGTCTGCTGGTCAGAATCGAAAGGCCCCTCGGGCTTGTCGGGAATGGTGTCCTTGGACTTGCCGTCCTCGTCCCCGTCCTGTTCAGGAGTGACCGGGGCATGCATGGGGATCAGGTCACGCGGAGCAAGGGGCTCATTCCCCCTGACCACGACCAGGTCGGCCAGGTATTGGTCGAGCAGGTCCTTCTCCTTGCCCTTCGTTGCCGCAGGGCCGGAGAAAATGCCTCGCAGCATCCAACGTGGTCCGTCGATACCCACGACGCGGGTCATCAACTTCTTGCCACGGACCTCGACGGGAAGGGTCAACTCGCAACCGAAGACCCCATCCACTTCCTTGGACTTGGGATTGGCCTTGTGGATGTCGGCACGGATCTCCTCCCAGAGACCCAGGGACTTGGGTGCCGCGAAGGCTTCCAATTCCAGGCTGGAGGACCCATACGTCACAGTGGCACCCAGGATCTCCCCCGTCTTCCCATTGGACTTGAGCCTGAGCTGACTGCCCTGGAGGAAGGGAAGCAGCAAGGAACCGATGTCGAGGTAATCGTCATAGTCGACGGCATCCTCATCTTCGCTGTCCCAGGGACCACGATCCACACCACGTTCGCCTTCGGTCAGGCTCACGTCACCCCGTTCATCATGAGCGGACTCCTGCCTGGTCTCGCCGGTTTCCTCCGACTGGGCAGGGGCATCCTGGTCCTGTGGGTTCCGGTTTTCGCCAACCTGGTCGGAACCCTTATCCTGGCTCTTCAGGGCTTCGGAATCAGACGTTGAGGTTTCCTCATCGTGACCCTCAAGTACCTGATCCTTCTTGTGCTTCCTACCGAAACCGAACAGTCCCATGATGCCTCGTTTCCTCAGTGACGCCAATCCGGCGCCTTCATAGCCGGCCCCTGCAACCCGTCACAGGAGCCGGCCGATCGTTAATCGAGACCCAGACGAAGCTTGCCGCCGGGAATGGCGTCAAGCAGGTCACGGGTGTACTGACGCTGCGGGTGGTCGAACACCTCATCGGTGGTGGCGTGCTCAACCAACCTGCCATGCTGCATGACGACCACCTCGTCGGCGATCTGCCTGACCACGGCAAGGTCATGGGTGATGAAGAGGTAACTCAGACCACGCTCTGCCTGAAGGTCATTGAGCAGACGCAGAACCTGGTCCTGGACCAGAACGTCCAGAGCGGAAACGGCCTCATCGCAGATGATGACATCCGGATTCAGGGCCATGGCACGGGCGATGGCGATGCGCTGACGCTGACCACCGGAGAGCTCGTTGGGGTAACGCCCCATAACCGACTCCGGCATCTCCACCATGTCAAGAAGTTCGCGGACACGCTCCTCCCTGGCCTTGCGATCTCCGATCTTGTGGATGCGCAGGGGCTCCTCGATGGACCGGAAGATGGAGTACATGGGATCCAGGGATCCGTAGGGGTTCTGGAACACCGGCTGGACATGCCTGCGGAATTCCAAAAGCTCCTTGCCCTTGAATCCGGAAATGTCCTTGTTTTCGTAGGACACCTTGCCCGACGTGGGATTCAGCAGGTGGAGGACCATGTTGGCCACGGTCGACTTGCCCGAACCGGACTCCCCCACTATGGCCAGGGTGGTTCCACGCTTGACCGAGAAGGAGACATCATCGACGGCCTTGAAGAGTTCCCTCCGCTTCGGAAGCTTGAACTCCTTGGTCAGATGCTCCACCGTGATGATGTGCTCGCTGCGCTCCAGGGTCGATTCACCCTTGACGTGGTGCTCCATCAGACTCTCGGCATCCTGCCCCCGCTCCTTGGCGGAAATGATGCGCTGGGAGGCCAGGGACGGAGCGGCCTGAACAAGCCGCTTGGTGTAGGGGTGCTGCGGGTGCTGCAGGACGTCCAGGCTGGGGCCGGATTCGACCACCTGACCCTTGTACATGACCACGATGTGCTGGGCACGCTCTGCGGCCAGACCCAGGTCGTGAGTGATGAAGAGCACGGCCGTACCCAGGGAGTCGGTCAGACCCTGAAGATGATCGAGGATCTTCTTCTGAACAGTCACGTCCAGGGCGCTGGTTGGTTCATCGGCAATCAGAAGGTCAGGCCTGGAAGCCAGACCAATGGCGATCAGGGCACGCTGACGCATACCACCCGAGAACTCGTGCGGATACTGACGGGCGCGGGTGGCCGCCTCCGGCAGGCCCGCCTCGGAGAGGAGACCTGCAATACGGTCGTTCATATCCGAACCGGTCACGTGGGCCTTGGCCAGGGACCAGGCCTCGTCCTCACTCAGACCGGCCTTGATCAGGGAGCTTGCAACCCCCCACCTGGTCTCGGAGCCTACATCCCATTCTGATTTGAGGGACTCCATGACCTTGTCGGCATCCTTGACGCCGGCCCTGTCCAGGGCCGTCTTGGCGGCATCGAGGAGACCGGGCAGATCAGCTGAGGAAATGAAGAGCTCATCATCCGAAGACTTGAGCTTGACCTTCTCGGTCTCCGCCAACCGTTGGGCCAGCTTGGAGCGCTTCTCACGGGAAACGTCCATCTTGTTGGCGACCAGGGCCTCCTTGACCTGTGTTCCGATCTTCCAGACCGGATTCAGGTTGCTCATCGGATCCTGGGGTACCAGGCCAATCTGGGAACCACGGAGGTCCTCATACTCCTTGGAGCTCAGCCCGACCAGCTCTCGGTCGTGCAGCTTGATGCTGCCGCCGACCACCCTGCCGGTGCCGGGGAGAAGGCCCAGCACACCCATGGCGGAGGTGGACTTACCCGAACCCGACTCCCCCACGATGGCAACCCACTGCCCCGGGTAGACGCTGAAAGAGGCGTTGCGAACCGCATGGACATCCCGCCCGTCCGAGGTGAAGTCGACCTTGAGGTCCTTCACCTCCAGGAGAGGACTGGAGGCTTCAGGGGTTGGCTGCTCAGCCTGTTGATTTGCAAAGCTATCTTCTTGACTCATGCTTCCTCCACTCAGGCCGTTCTGCTCTTCGGATCCAATGCATCCTTGACCGCATCACCCATCATGATGAAGGCCAGGACCGTAATGGCCAAGGCTGCGGACGGATAGAAGAGGACCGAGGGATTGGTGGTCAGAAGGCTCTGTGCCGTCGAAATGTCGCCGCCCCAGGAGACCACGCTTGAGGGCAGACCCACGCCCAGGAAGCTCAGTGTCGCCTCGGAGACGATGTAGGTACCCATTGACGTGGTGGCCATGACGATGATAGGGGCCAGGGAGTTGGGCATGATGTGCCTGAAGAGGTTGCGCACCGGAGTGGAGCCCAGGGCCGTCGAGGCCGTGTTGAACTCCAGGTTCTTCGCCTCCATGACCGCACTCCTCGTTATGCGGGCCATGTTGACCCACCCGAACAGGGTCAAGGTGAAGATGATCTTCCACAGGGAGGTGGAGGTGCGGAACATCTGCAGGAGGACGATTGCGCCCAGCAACATGGGGATGGCGAAGAAGATGTCGGTGATTCGGCTCAGCAGGCCATCGACCCAGCCTCCGAAGAAGCCCGCCAATGCGCCAATCAGACCGCCGATCAGGGTGACCAGGATGGTGGTCATGATGCCGATGGAGACCGAGGTTCGGGCCCCATAGACCACACGGCTGTACACATCGCATCCCTGAAGATCGAACCCGAAGGGGTGGCCTGCGCGGCTAGGCTCAAGGGAGTCGTTCAGGTTGCAGACAACGGGGTCTTGCTTGGTGAAGAGCGACGGGAAGAGGGCCACAACGATTACGAAAATGGCCAGAATCGCCGAGATGATGAAGAGGGGGTTCCTCCGCAGGGTCCTCCAGGCATCCACCCACATGCTGGTGGGAGGGACATCGTCATCCACGGAGTCCACCGCACGCAGGGGCGTCTCCTCGGTGGGTGCGACGAAGCGCTCCTGACCGGGCAGGGGGTCCGGGAAGAAGACCTCGGCCTGACTCTCGTTCATTGAATCGAATTCGTTCATTGTCATATCAGTCATATCAACCATGGCCCTTTCACGCGTACCTGATACGCGGGTCGAGGACCGCATAGAGCATATCGACCAGGAGGCTGCAGACCACGAAGATCATGACCAGGATGGTGACCAGGGAGACCACCAGGGTCCCCTCACCACGTGTGATCGCCTGAAACAGCGTGTTGCCCACGCCCTGGATGTTGAAGATTCGTTCCGTGATCATGGCGCCTCCCATGAGTGCACCGATGTCGGCGCCCAGGTAGGTCACAACCGGAATCAGGGAGTTACGGAGAACATGGCGGCCGATGACCTTGGAGTTGCTCATACCCTTTGCTCTGGCCGTACGTACGTAATCCTCGGAGATGTTCGAGGTGATCTCGGTTCTCGTCAGTCGGATGATCGAAGCCATGGATACCGATCCCAGCACCACTGCAGGCATGAGCAGATCGACGAAACCGGGTGAGGCCCCGGCTGTGACCGGAAGGATGTGCCACTTTACACCACAGAGATACTGCAGGATGAAGCCGGTGACGAAGGTGGGCACCGAAATCAGGAGGAGTGAGAGGACCAGGATGACGCTGTCGGACCACCGACCCTTGTTCAGGCCACCGATGATGCCGAAGATGACGCCGAAGACACCCTCGAAGACGAAAGCCATCAATGCGAGCTTGATGGTCACCGGGAAGGCCCTGCCGATGACGGCGATCACGGGCTGCCCCGAGAAGGTGTTGCCGAAGTTCAGGGTCAGGGCGTTCTTGAGGAAGAGGACGTACTGAACGATGAACGGTTTGTCGAGATTGTACTCCGAACGTATCTGTGCAGCCACCGCCTGATTGACCGGCTTGTCTCCGAACATGGCGGCCACGGGGTCGCCGGGAAGCGCAAAGACCAGTGCGTAGATCAGCAGGGTGGTGCCGAGAACGACGGGGATCATCTGCAGAATACGCCGCAGAAGATATTTACCCATCGGCTTTTCTCCTTTATAGTCCGCGACCTGGGCTGACATTGGGACCCGGTCGCCTCAAAAATACTTGTACGAGTCTACCAGTACACCTCAACAGGGCCTGCCGAGACCCCATCCGGCCGGCTGTGCCGGGGTGCTGGATGGAAAAACCGGTGCGGACATCACTCATCCGCACCGGTTCAGACCGCTTCCCTGTCGACTGTACCGATCAGGGAAACAGTATCAGACCAAAATCACTTGCTGAGTTCGGAGTATTCGGGGACGCCCTTCCAGTTGAAGGTGAAGCCCTGAATATCCTTGGCAGCAATGCCGTTGGCGTTCCTGTAGTACAGCGGAATGGCAGGCAGGTCCTCGAAGAGGATCTGCTCGGCCTGCTGATAGATCTTGTTGGCCTCGTCAAGGCTCTTGGCGGAGGCCGCCTTGGTCAGCAGCTGGTCGAACTCGGGGTTCTTGTAGTCGCCATCGTTGGATCCCTTGCCGTCGGCCGCCGAGGAAGCGAAGTTGCTCAGCAGGTAGGACTCGGGTGAGGGGTAATCGGGCTGCCAGCCGGAGCGGAAGGCCGAATCGGTGAACTTGCGGTTCTGGACGTTGCTACGGAACTCGTTGAAGGTGGGCAGGGGGTTGCCGGCTGCGTTGATCTTCAGCGTGTTCTTGATGGAGTTGGTGACAGCGTCGTAGACCTCTTTGTGGGCACCATCGGCGTTGTAGGCGATCTTGAAGGAGTCGGCCTCGGTCCAGGGGCTGATCTTGTTGGCCTCTTCCCAGAGCTCGTTCGCCTTGTCGGGGTTGTACTTCAGCACGTCGGAGCCCTTGATGTTCTTGGAGTAACCGGGGATGACGGGCGAGGTGAAGTCGTGAACCTCCTGGCCGGTGTCGGCGAGCACCTTCTTGATGATCGCGTTGCGGTCGATGGCCATGGAGATGGCCTGGCGGCGGAGCTTGCCTTCCTGATCCTCACCGAAGTGCTTCATGTAGGTCGGCACGGTGAACATCTGAAGGACCGAACCTGGATCATTGATGGCCTGAACGGAGCCGTTGGTCTGGAAGGTCCTGCGGTCGGAAGACGGGATGGTGTCCAGAACGTCCAGATGTCCGGCCTCGACGTCGCGGAATGCCGCGGTCGGGTCGAGGTAGGCACGGAACTCGATTCCGCCGTTCTTCACCTTGACGTCGCCCTTGTAGTTCTCATCCTTGACGACCTTGATGAACTTGTTGTGGCTCCAGGAGTCGAACTTGTAGGGGCCAACGGTCACCGGCTTCTCGCCGAAGGCCTTGGTGTCCTTGTAGAAGGACTCGGGCAGGGGCGCGAAGGCGGTGTAGCCGACCTGGATCGGGAAGGTGGACGAGGCCTCGTTCAGATCCACGGTGAAGGTCTTGTCGTCGACGACCTTGAGACCGGAGAGCTGGGCGTCAGGTGCGACATCATCGCCCTGCAACTCGTCAAAGCCCTTGATGTCCGTGAAGAAGCTCGACCCCAGCTGCTTGTTAGCAGCATTGGCGGCAAACGACCAGGCCTTGGTGAAGGACTGCGGCGTCACTGGGGTGCCATCGGAGAACTTCCATCCGTCCTTGAGTGTGACGGTGTACTGCGTGTTGTCGTCGTTGGCCTTGATCTCCTTGGCGATCTCGTTCTTCGGCTTGCCCTTGTCATCAAACCGGACCAGCTTCGAGAAGAGGATATCGATGGGGTTGCCACCGCCTACCTCATTGGTCATGCTGGGGATCAGGGGGTTGGCGGGTTCTGGGTTGAACACACTGATCATGGTGTTGTTTCCGCCCTTGGCATCTGCGCTGCCAGCGGAATCGCCCGAACCACCGCAGGCGCTGAGCAGGAGCGCCATGGAGCACATACCTGCAGCAGCAATGGTAAGAACCGATTGCTTCTTCATAAACTTGCTTCTTCCTTTGTATTCCTGTTGGTACGAGGCGAGAAAGGAGATTTTGTCCTCTTCCCCGCAACGAATAATAATCTAAATCACGTAACGCCTATGTGAGCGAGGTTATCCAACATAGCGGACGGATCTGGTCAGAATCAATTATCTTGCTCCTCCCTGGACAGGTCCCAGAAGGAGGGCCATCCGTTCCATCCCGGTACCATCCCCCGGACCCTTCTGGACCCTGCACCGACATTGTTGGCGGTGAAGAGCGGGATGGACGGAAGGTCCTCCAGGAGGGTCTCTTCCGCCTCCTGATAGAGCCCATTCGCCTCATCGACACCCTGGGCCTCGCCGGCCTTCTTCAAGAGATTCTCGAACACCGGACTGGCATACCCGGAAGGGTCACGGCCTTGCAGAACATCCGAACCGGTCGGGGAACTCGTACCATCACCGATTGTCACGAACCCTTGATTCAGGTAAGCCTCCGGCGAGGGGTAGTCAGGCAGGATCCGGGTAGAGAATGCAGCCTGACCGTACTCCCCCCTGTCGAGTCCAGACAGAAGTGCGGCCCTGGTGGGAACCGTCCTGACTTCAACATCGATGTCCAGGGCGTCCCGAACCGATGCCGCCAGTCCCTCGTAAAAGACCCCGGTGCCCTCCTCGGTCACGCAGACCAGGGGCAGGGAACGGCCGTGTGGCCACATCCTGATGGCATCGGCCTGGGACCAGGCTTCCCTGGCCGCCCCGGCACGGTACCTCAGGTGCTCTTCCCCCTTCAGGTCCTCGGACCAGCCGGGAATCGCCGGAGAAGTGAAGTCAGTGGGTTGCTGGGCCAGGTTGTCGAGGGTTTCCTCGATCAGGGTTCGCCTGTCTATGGCCATGGAGATGGCCCGACGGCGCAGACGTCCTTCCCGGTCCTGCCCGAAGTGCTCCATACCGGTCGGGATGGTCAGCAGTTCAATTCCGGACCCGGCCTTGTTGTAGGACTGCAGACTGGAGTCCTCGACGAAACTCTTGCGTGCCGAGTCGGGGACCGTGGTGATTACATCCAGTCTTCCGGCCTGCACATCAGACAAGGCCGAGGCAGGATCGGAATAGACCATGAAGTCCACCCCCGCATTCCTAATGCCGATATCACCGGTGTAGGTGGCACTCCTGCGGATTTTCACCACTTTCTGGTGGGTCCAGGACTCGAAGCGATAGGGACCGGAGGTGACCGGTCGACTGCCGAAGGCCCCGGGATCCTTGTAGAAGGATTGCGGTAGGGGTGCATAGGCCAGGGCCCCTACCAGGATGGGGAACGTCGCGGAGGGAGCGCTCAGGTCGACCGTGAAGGTCAGGTCGTCGACAATCTTCAGGCCGGAAAGCTGGGCATCCTTGGGGGTTCCGGCCTGCTGCAGGTCCTCATACCCCCTGATGTTGGAGAAGAGCATGGATCCGGCCTGCCCATTGACGGGATTGGCCGCCCAGGACCAGGCCATGGTGAAGGAGGAGGACCTGACCGGACTTCCGTCCGAGAAGGACCGGCCGTCGACCAACCTGATTGTGTAGCGCGTCATCCGCTCATTGTGGGTGATTTCCTCGGCAAGGTCATTCTGCGGTTTGCCCTTGCTGTCGAACCGGACCAGACGGGAGAACATGGCGTTGACCAGCTGACCACCGCACTCGTCCGCCGTGTCGCTCGGAATCAGGGGCCTTGAGGGCTCGCAACCATACACCTTGATGATGGTGCCGGGGAGGGGCTGTTCGGTGGTCTGGGCGAGGTCCTCCGCATCAGTGCCGCCACACCCACCCAAGGCAAGGGAACAGGCCATGACCGCAACAAGTGCCTTACCGATTCTCTTCTTCATCACACACCACTCCTGCCCACTGTAACCAGCAAGTAAAAACGTGACCCTGCCCACATGATTGGCTACAGCGACCACCCTGCCCGGGGCTTTGACACCCCCGCATGCAGCACCGTTCATTGCTTTGCGGCTGTGGGCCTTTCGCAAAACGCCTCCACCACTGAACCTTAAAGGAAGCCCCATCCATATCGTCAGGCCCGGCCATAAACGTTCAGGCTCTGGGAAAGGCCAACCGATAGCGCTGACGCAGCTGCTCGATGGAAACATGCGTATAGCGTTGGGTGGTCCTCAAGGAGGAGTGTCCCAGCATCTCCTGAACCTCACGCAGATCCGCGCCGCCGTCCAGCATCTGGGTGGCGGCCGTATGACGCAGGGAATGAGGGGCGATGTCGGGAACCTGCGCCCGGTCGGCGGCTTCATGGACCACCTGTCGTACCTGACGCTGACCTATCCGGCGACCGCGCACACCAAGAAAGAGAGCCTGGTCGTCATGAACCACCCCTACCCCACCGGTACGTTCAATCAGCCGTGGCCTCCCCCCGTCAAGCCATCCATCCAGGGCCCGCTCGGCAGGAAGTCCGTAGGGAACGACCCGTTCCTTGCGCCCCTTGCCCAGGACCTTGACGGTCCGAGACCGGGTGTTCAGATCGACCAGGTCCAGCCCGCACAGCTCGGCAACCCGCATCCCGGTCGCATACAGCAGTTCCAGCATGGCTGCATCCCTGAGCTGGATGATTCCGGTCATGTCATCATCCGCACCGTCCTCGACCGGGGACTCTTCCACACGGTCCATCAGACGTTCGGCCTGGTTTCCGGTCAGAACCCGGGGCAGATGCTCCGACTGTTTGGGGGTCTTCAGTCCCTGGGCCGGGTCCGTCTCAATCAGGTCATGGTCGGCCAGGTAGGCGAAGAAGGAACGGATGGCTGCGGTCTTCCGAGCCATGGTGGACCGGGCATGGGACCGTGTTTCATGAGCCAGCCAGGACCGGAGGGTGGAGAGGTCCGTTTCGTTCAGATCCCTGATGCCCCGCAGTTCCATCAGGTGCAGGAAGGACGCCACATCGGTCCGGTAGGAACGAACCGTATTCGGGCTCCGTCCCAGGACCTGGTCCAGATAGCGGGTGTATCCGTCCAGTTCTCGTTCAAAGGCCATCTGACACCTCCCATCCGGCCCAACCTAGTCTACCCGGGGCGGGACGCATATACTGGTCCCGGAGGTGACCATGCACTTGCCGAAAGAGATACCACCTGGTGTCCGTATTGTGGCCAGAACGGTCGAAGGGCGGGACCCGGAGGATGGGCGCCTCAAATTCCGCGACTACATAGGCCATGTCATTTCCTGGGACGGAACCACTCTGGACCTGAGCAGGGACCCGTCGGCCAACGGTTCGCGCGAAGCCCAGAAGGTTCGGTTGACGGCCGCTTCGATAGTCGGACTCAAACCCATTCCTGAGCGCAGATACCCTGCAGGGCACCATGACATGGATCAGGCGGGACTCAGTGACACCAATCCGGTCCAGGACCAACCGAACGAGGATTGAGGACTCAGTCACCGATGGTCGGGAGCTGGACGACCCTGGCCTGGTGGGTGGTCAGGAAGACCTCGACCTCCTGTCCCCGCCTCGCTGATTCCAAGAGCTCGGATCGCCAGCCCTCATCACTGAGTGCCAGCTCGAACCTGTTGTCCTCCTGGTCTGCACCGGCCAGCTCCGCCTTGTAGTCCCTGAAGGGACGGGCCTGGGTGAAGAAGTCATGGATGCCAGACCTGTTCCACCCCTCCGAGCCCCGGAGATTCTTGGCCACGGCACTCAGCCTGATGGCCATATCGTCCAGCAGGCCGGCCACCTGATCGGCATCTTCATCCACCATGGCCTCGGTCCTGTCGGGATCGGTCAGGGCCACCCGGGTCATGTCACGCCAGGACCCCGCCGCCAGGGCAGCGGCTATATTCCTGTCATCCGAATCCACCAGGAGGTTGGCCAGGGCGGTGGCCACCACGTGGGGCATGTGCGATATCAGAGCGGCCGCCCTGTCATGTGTCTGGTCATCAAGGGCAATCAGTCGGTTCCCCAACCCCTGGGTGACCATATCCGCCACGGTCAGGAAACGGCCGTAATCAGTGTTCTCATCTACGGTCAGGGCCCAAAGTGCCCCTTCGAGAAGATCAGGGTCGGAAGCCTCGTAGCCGGAGAACTCGCTACCTGCCATCGGGTGCCCACCCACATATTGGTCGGACAGACCGGCTTCACGAACCTGCTGGCGGACCAGGCCCTTGACACTGCCCACATCGGTCAGGGTGGTTCCGCGAGTCAGGACTGGGGCCAGACGACCCAGCATCTCAGGCATGGCCTTGAGCGGGGTGGCCAAAACCAGCACATCAGGCTTGCCCTGGGCCAGCTCCTCCAGGGTCTCCACGCAGTGGATGCCCTCGGACCTGGCTGCCTCGTATGGGCGGTCCGTATGATTCCAGGCCACCACGAACCTGCCCTGCCGCGCCAGGCGTCTTGCCAGCGACCCGCCGATCAGCCCCAGACCTGCAATCGCGATCTTGTGGGCCGATGTCAGAATGGGCGATGCCGTCATACCAGCCATGGGGTGCATTGCATCCGGCCCGGTCGCAAGGCCGTCACCGTGGGCATGGACGGACCCCGCCTGCAGTTGTTGGTCCTCTACCATAACAACTCCTTATCAACCCCCGACTTGTCCAGGTTACGTTCCCTCCAGGCACCTGCCCTGGGCAGCATCCAGTCCGGTATGGGAGGATCGGGGCGCTCCATCCGGGGATATACGGCCAGGGTTTTGATCCAGTCGCCCAGGTCCAGAAGATCCTGCATGACACCACCCAGGGCAGGCTCCCAGGGGGCCGCATCGATGGTGGCGATGAAACTGTATGTCCCGTCGTTGCCTTTGATGGGGCGGGACATGAAGGATGTCATGTTCAGCCCCGCATCACGGAACCGATCCAGGAGGTCGGCAAGAACACCCGATCCAGTATGGAGCGGAATGAAGGCGATGATGGACTCGAACTCGCGTAAAGGCCTGGACCCGGGACCTTCGCCTGCACCGGCACCCTTCGCACCTTCGACCTCAGACCGCCCGAACATGGCCCTGGCCAGACCGGTTATCTCCTCCCGGGGGGCCAGAAGAAGGAAGTCCGTGCGGGCACCCTGATAGTCCTGAACCTCGCGCCTGTAGGTCTGTAAACCATACAGGCCCCCACAGAGTCTGGGCCCCAGGGCCACCTGATCCTGCCCCAGGTCACGGCAGGCCGCTGCATTGGAGGATGCCGCCTCCTCCGCCAACCCGATGTCACGAATGAATCCGCGGCACTGTGCCAGGCCATGCGGATGAGCGCTGACCGAGCTCAGCCTCCCATGGTCAGGGCGAACAAAGGCATCAAATACGATGGGGAGACTTGTCCTGCCGAACCCGGCCACATTCGTGGAATCGATCAGGGCATCCATGTTGGGGATGACATGACCCTCAACGTTGCTTTCCCAGGCGATGATTCCCCAGCATCCGCCGGATTCCACCGCTTCGACGATCCGGGTGGCCCGGTCGCAGGGCACCAGATCGACCTGCCGCCCCAGGGAGGCTTTCAAGGAGGCGGAGGCCTCAACAGCGGCCTGATGGGTGAACGACCCTTGGGGGCCGAGATAGCACAACCCGACTGAAGAATTCCGATCGGAGCTCATGCCTTGACTTCTTTCGTGGAGGCGGTTCCTGCTACCTGATGCCCATCATGGTCCTGACCAGCTTCCTCCCCGGGTTCGGAGACCGGCCACTCCCTGATGATCCCATCATCGAACCAGGTCCTGGGAAGGCAGAGCGCCAGGAACTGAATCAGTACCAGTCCCCCCATCCAGAGGAACACGGCGTACTTGGCAAAAAAGCTCGGGAAGTCGGCATAGGGCATGAGTACATCCCCACCGGGCCCTCTCATGGACAGGGCCCAGACGACCATCGTGGAGGCCACCAGGTGGAGGGACAGGCCCAGGGTGCCGGAATCGTTACGGACCCACCAGGAGGCCAGGGCCACCAGAAGGTAAGCCAGGGCCATCCCCCAGGGAATGCCGGCGGCCGCCCCGGATCGTTGGACCAGGGTGCCCAGGGTGCCCACCAAAACACCAATGACCAGGGCCAGAAGATACCGACTGGGTCGGATCGCCTGACGCCTGGTCACCTGCTGCTTCCCACCGGCATCCTCATCATCGGCATGGATTGTGTCATGCTGTCTTGCCATGGGAATCAGCCTAGTCCGACCCGGTCACCGAAGCCTCGACCGGGTCGGGTCGTGTCACTTCTTGTTGGCGCGACGCTGGCGGGCATTCCACTTGTACCAGGCGTCACGGTCCAGGATGATCTTGCGCACGCGGATGGACTCGGGTGTTACCTCAACGCACTCATCGTCATTGGCGAAGTCCAGGGACTCCTCCAGGCTCATCTGGATGGGCGGGGTCAGGGTCTCCAGAACATCAGCCGTGGCGGAGCGCATGTTGGTCATGTGCTTCTCCAGGGTGATGTTGATATCCAGGTCCCCGGGCTTGTTGTTGATGCCGACGATCTGTCCCTCGTAAACCGGCGACTGCGGATTGACGAAGAAGTCACCACGGGCCTGGAGCTTCTGCATGGCGTAGGGGCTGGCCTTACCCGAGCGGTCTGAGACCATGGACCCGTTCTGACGGGTCTTGATCTCACCGGCCCAGGGAGCATATCCGGCCGAGATGGAGGACGATATACCCGTGCCGCGGGTGGCGGTCAGCAGGGCCGTACGGAAGCCCAGAAGACCACGGGAGGGAACGGTGAACTGCATCCGCACCCAGCCGGATCCGTGATTGGTCATCGTGTCCATCCGGCCCTTGCGGTCGGCCATGAGCTGGGTCACGGCACCCATATACTCCTCGGGCACATCGATGGTGTCGGACTCCATGGGCTCCTGGACCTTGCCGTCGACCGTCTTGGTGACCACCTGGGGGCGGCCCACGGTCAGCTCATAGCCTTCACGGCGCATCTGCTCGGCCAGAACGGCCAAGGCCAGCTCACCGCGGCCCTGAACCTCCCAGGCATCCGGACGGTCGGTGGGGATGACCTTGATGGAGACATTGCCGATCAGCTCGCGGTCCAGGCGGTCCTTGAGCATGCGGGCGGTCAGCTTGTGGTCCTTGCCCTCGGTTCCCGCCAGGGGCGAATCGTTGGTGCCGAAGGTCATGGAGACGGCCGGGTCGTCAACGTGAATCAGGGGCAGGGGCTTCGGGTCGCTCTGGTCGACGATGGTCTCGCCAATCATGATGTCATCGACACCTGCAACGGCCACGATATCGCCGGGGCCTGCCTCGTCCACGGGGAACCGATCCAGCCCCTTGGTGCGCAGAATCTCGGTCAGCTTGAAGTTCTCGATGGAGCCGTCCACGCGGGAGAGCCCATACTGCTTGCCCTTGAGCAGGGTTCCGTTGTAGATGCGGACCAGGCCCAGACGGCCCAGATAATCCGAGGCGTCGATGTTGGTCACATGGGCCTGAAGGGGGGCGCCCTCCTCGTACTCAGGGGCGGGGATGTTGGTCAGGATGGACTCGAAGAGCGGCTCCAGATCATCATTGTCGGGTACATCGCCGTCTGCAGGCTGGTTGAGCGATGCCTTACCGGCCTTTGCCGCGCAGTAGATGACGGGGAGGTCCAGAAGGGAGTCCAGATCGAGGTCCACCCCCTCCTCGCTCACATCCTGGGCCAGACCCAGAAGGAGGTCGGTGGACTCGGAGACCACTTCGGAGATACGCGCATCGGGACGGTCGGTCTTGTTGATGACCAGGATGACGGGCAGCTTGGCCTCCAGGGCCTTGCGCAGGACGAACCGGGTCTGGGGCAGGGGCCCCTCCGAGGCATCGACCAGCAGGACAACACCATCGACCATGGAGATGCCGCGTTCCACCTCGCCACCGAAATCGGCGTGGCCAGGGGTATCAACCACATTGATGGTGATGCCATCCGGCTGCCCGAGCTTGGGGGCCAGGGGGCCGGTGTACTTGACGGCGGTGTTCTTGGCCAGGATTGTGATGCCCTTCTCGCGCTCCAGGTCATTGGAGTCCATGACCCGGTCGGGCACCTCCTCGCGATCGGAGAAGACGTGCGACTGCTGGAGCATGGCATTGACCAGGGTGGTCTTGCCGTGATCAACGTGTGCCACAATCGCAACATTTCGTATATCGCCGCGTACCGCCATCAATACCTCATTCTCGTAAGTGCTTCATCTCATGTCGCCGGGATTCCAGGGCCGGAACAAACAGCCGCCGAAGACTCCCCAAACGGGCATGGTCCAAGGATTGGACAAACAGAGACAATACTAATCGTCTTTGCTGACAGGACCGCGGAGACCCTCACCCTGAGCGGAAACCACCTGATCCGCACCCTGGGGCAGGGCCTCCTGAACCTGGGCAAGGGCCGACTCCTCGTCAGGCAGGAAGGGGGCCAGGGAGGGCAACTCCTCCAAGGAGTTCAACCCCATCTTCTCCAGGAAGATACTCGTGGTGACCAGGCGGGCGGCGTGGGTATCCGGATCGACTCCATCCTCACGGACCAAACCACGGACCAGAAGGGAACGGATGACCCCGTCGGAGTTGACCCCGCGGATCTGCCCCACCTCGGAGCGGGTCATGGGTTGGCGATAAGCCACAATGGCCAGGGCTTCCAGGGCGGCCTGGGAAAGCCTGGCCGTCTGCCCGTCCTTGACGAATGCGGCAACGACGGGTTGATAGTCCGGGCGACTGTCCAGCTGCCACCCCCGCGTGGTCTCCCTGAGCTCGAATCCCCTTCCCTGATAGGACTCAGCAAGGGTCTGTAGGGCTGTCTGGGCCTGATTCGGTTCGACGGCGAGGACCCTTGAGAAATCCTGGCTGGTCAGGGGTTGGTCCGTGGCCATCAGAATGGCCTCCAGGCATCCCGCCAATCCGCCCGGGAAGTCGTCTACATCGAAATCCACATACTCCGGTCTAGTATCGGGATGTGTGACGGGAACCTGCCCCTCCTCCCCCGGTAGTCCATCCGCCTGGGTCTCTGGTTTGTCCTGGCTCATGCGAAGTCCCCCTCACTGATCCCTTGGAGATCTTCCTTCTCGGTACCGCCCACCCAGCGAAGATAGAGAGGCTCGTATGGCCCTTCCTGCTTGTACTGAATCAGCTGCTGCTTGAAATAGACCAGAACGGCCAGGAATCTGGCCACAATCTCCAGGTTCCCTTCAGCCGAGGCGATGATGGACGCGAATGCCACCGGCTGTCCGGGAGTGGCCACCAGGGCCTCGCGAACCAGATCGGCCTGCTGGTTCAGGTCGACTAGGGGCACGTGAAGCTGCCCCAGTGAGACCTGGGAAGCCGGGGCATTGGCCAGGGCCGTGGCCGCTAGAAGGGCCAGATCCCCGGGGCTGGTGACCCAATCAAGTTCAGGCATGAGGCTGGGCAAACCTTCATCCAGCCGCCCTGGATGAGCGTATCTGCCTGAATTCGCCGCCAAGATGGCCCGGAAATCCTCACCGGCCTCTTTGAAGGCGCGGTATTGCAGAAGCCTGGCAAAGAGGAGGTCACGCTCCCTCAAGGCCTCCATTGAGGCCTGGTCGCGCAGGGACTCATCCTCAACCGGCAGGAGAGCAGCGCTCTTGGCCTCCACCAGGACGGAGGCGACATCAAGAAAAGCGCTGGCCTGATCCAGACTGGTCTGGAAATCCAAGGTGCTCACATAGGACAGAAACTCGCCGGTCACCGCTGCCAGGGAAACCTCAGTCAACTCGAGCTTCCTGTTGGCCAGAAGGCTCAGGAGCACATCAAAGGGACCTTGGTAGACATCCAGGGCGACCGAAAACCCCTCGCCCGATCGGCCGATGGACTCCCGGGGGGATTCTGCCACAACCCCGCTCACGCCACGATGCCGCGGGAGATCAGCTCCCTGGCAACCTCCCGATACTCCTTGGAGGTCTTGTGCTCGGGAGAGAACATGGTGATGGGCTCGCCCGCCACCGTGGCATCCGGCAACTTGATGGAACGGGAGATGACGGAGTGAAGGACCCTCCCCTCGAAGGCCTCATGAATACGCTGGAGAACCTCCTCCGAATGCAGGGTGCGGGTGTACATGGTGACCAGTACCCCATAGACCTCCAAATTCGGGTTGATCCTGCTCTGCACCTTCTCGATGGACTGCATGAGGAGCGCCACGCCACGGAGGGCGAAGAACTCCGCCGCCACCGGGATGACGACCCCATCCGCCGCAGTCAAGGCGTTGACCGTCAGGAGACCCAGGGAGGGCTGGCAGTCGATGATGATGGCATCGTATTCATTGAGGAGGGGCCTGATGGTCGAGGCAAGGACCTGCTCGCGCCCGACCTCGGTGACCAGCTGAACCTCGGCGGCCGACAGGTCGATATTGGCGGGGATGATGTCAAGCCCGGGGAAACGGGTGTGGTGAACCACCTCATGCACGTCGAGGGAAGAATCGAACATGGCCGTGTAGATGGTGTTGTCAACGCTGTTGGCATTGATGCCCAGACCCACGGTAGCGGCCCCTTGGGGATCGAAGTCGACAATCAGGACCTTGCGCCCGTAGAGACTGAGCGCACCGGCTATGTTGATGGAGGAAGTGGTCTTGCCCACGCCGCCCTTCTGGTTGCACATGGCGATGACACGGGCAGGGCCGTGCTGTTTCAAAGGCTCAGGGGCTGCGAAAGTCTCATACTCGCGCCCTAACAAATCCGTAGGCATACCTCTAGCCTACCAACATCCGGGAATCATCCGCTCAGGGCGGGTTTACCGGCAGGGTGTGACGTTTCCGAGGCACCTTCCCTCAGCGGGCGCGGGGGTGCGCCGTCTGGTAGGCCTCAATCAGTCCTTGAGGGCTCACGTGGGTATATATCTGCGTCGTGGTGACCGAGGAGTGTCCAAGAAGCTCCTGAACGGACCTGACATCGGCGCCACCCTCGATCAGATGGGTGGCGAAGGAGTGTCGGAGGGTGTGCGGGTGCAGGGGCCGCTGGATTCCCGCCCGTTCGCCGGCCTTGCGCACCACCTCCCAGACGGATTGCCTGGTCAGGCGCTTCCCGCGCTTGTTGAGGAAGACGGCTGTCAGCTCCCTTCCCCGGGTGGCGCGGCCCTGCAAATCAGGACGACCAAGGTTCAGGTATGACTCCAATGCCGCGCAGGCATACGAACCGACCGGGACCAGGCGCTGCTTGTCACCCTTGCCGGTCAGGCGAACCACATGCTCGTCCAGATCCAGATCGTCCAGGTTGGCACCCACAGCCTCTGATACCCGGCAACCCGTTGCATACATGAACTCAAGGAGGGCCTTGTCCCTGAGCACCACCGCGTCCTGTGACCCACCCATGGCGGCGGCATCCAGGAGCCGGGCGACCTCGTCAACGGTCAGGACATCAGGCAGGGAGGTCGTTCCCTTGGGAGCCTTGACCCCCCTTGAGGCGTCCTCACCTGTCACCCCTTGCTGCAGGGCGAATTTGTGCCACTCGTGGACAGCGGCCAGACGGCGGGAACGACTTGCCGGACTCTCCGATGAGAGTCCTGCTAGGAAGCCCTCCACATCCCCTTTGGTTACCTGGTCAAGACTGCGAATACCCTGCTTGGAGAGCCATCCCGCATACATACTCAGGTCCGACCGGTAGGCCTTGACCGTCGCCGGCGCCAATCCCCGTTCCACACCCGTATAGGCAAGGAACTGGTCCAGCAGGTCCGCCATCGCCTTCGGAAGGTCATCGGGGATGGTCCTGCTCCCCTGCCGGTCGTGCTGGCTGGTCATAGGCGGTATTCTAGCCCCTCCGACCTTCCGTCCGGAATGTCAGGACGACCTTGGCCCCACCCAGATCGGCGGAGCCCCCCAGGCTGATGTCGCCACCCTGCTCCTGGGCATCACGTTTAGCCACGCTCAACCCCAGTCCGAAGTGATGCCCCGACCTGCTGGGGTCACCCATATACGACTGCTCGGTGGCCCGCTCAAGATCCTGCCGGCTGAATCCCGGGCCGCTGTCCTCCACTGTGAATACCAGGCAACCCGGTTGTTTCATCATCTGCCGGTCGGGAACATCAAGCTCGACCCCGATCCGGATACGCCCCTGGTCGGGGGTGTGCTCAACGGCGTTGACCAGGACGTTGCCCAGGGCCTGCACGGTCAGGTCCGCGTCGAGATTCACCTCGTCCGCTGTGAACTCCCCTATTTCAAGATCGATGGACTTGTCGAGGACCTGGCCTCTGACCATATCGATGACCGTGTTTACGAGTCCTGACAGGTCGCAGTATCTTCGCTCGGGTCCGGCCTCCGGAGTGCTGAGGGAGGATTGAATCAGGGCGGAGGTCAGCTCCTCCATCCTCTTTTCCTCCGAAGCGAGCCTGTTCAGGTATTCCGTCTGGTCCGCATCCAGGTCAGTCTCCCCCAGGAGGTCAGCCCAGCCTGCGATGCCCGTGAGGGGGGTCTTGAGATCATGGGCCAGGGCGGCCGTCCTCTGCCTGCTCTCCTCCTGGGTCCTCCACTCACTTTCCAGGGAGGAACGAAGGTTGGTCTTCATCACGTCCATGGACCCCAGCACCTGGTCGAATTCACGAACGGTGGATGACCCTACGGCGAAGTCCAGGTTCCCGGCTCCGATGTAATCCACGGCCCGGCTCAGGGGGGCCACCCCCCGGCGCAGATACCTCACCAGAAGAAGGATGCTCACGACAGCGACCAGGATGACGTTGACGGCCATGCAACCGTTCAGGACGGTTTCCGGCGAGGGCAGCGCACGATTCAAGCCATCCTCGGCATAACGGGCGCCCATCTGATAGGAAATGACCACGTACCCCTTCTCCTGCGGAATCACGACGAAGCTCCCCGCCGCCTTCATGCCACTCGCCGATATGAGGTCCAGGATCCTTGAACGGGTCCGGGCATCCATATTCGAGGATTGCACCTTGAGGCGGGAATCAAGGACCATGTATGCACTGCAGGAGGGCAAATCACTTGGACGGAAGGTGGTGTCCCCCATCAGGGTCATGGCATATTCGCCAACGGACTCCTCGCATGAGTTCGCCGGCAGGATGAGTCCCGTATTCACGCCGACCGCCAGCCCCAGGATGGGAAGCCCAAGACCAAGGGCTTCCGCAGCCGTGAACATGACCAGAAACCACCCCAGAATCGTATTCAGCTTTCTTCCGTGGCCGCGCTGAGGGACTGCGCCGGGATTCTTCACACCCACAGGTAACCCACCCCCCATCTGGTATGAATCGGAGCCATTCCTACCTCCTGAAACTTGGCCCTGATGTTGCCTATATGGGTGGCTACGGCCGCAGCCTCCCCACGCGGATCAAGGCCGGATACCTCCCGGTGTATCTGCTCCTTGGAATAGACATGCCCACGGTTGACGGCCAGGAACTCGCAGATGGCGTACTCGGTCGGTGTCAGGTTCATGGCACGGTCCCCGCAGGTGAGTTCCTTGGCAGACATGTCGAAACGGAACTCACCCAGGGTCAGCACCTGCGAGCGCGCCCGACCTTCCCGGCGCAGGTGTGCATCGACCCTGGCGCGCAGCTCATCCAGGTGGAAGGGTTTGGTCAGATAGTCATCCGCACCGAGGCCGAGACCGCGAACCACATCCGCCTGGTCCGTCCTGGCGGTCAGGAAGATGATGGGAACCCCGGTGGCCTCACGGAGCTTACGGACCAGCTCGAATCCATCCATACCGGGCATCATGATGTCCAGGAGGACCAGGTCGAAGTAGTCCAGGTGAAGCATATCCACCTTCCGCGGGTCACTGACTGTGGAAACCTGGTGCCCCTCCTTGCCCAGTCCGATGCGGATGATGTCCAGGATGGACTCCTCATCATCCACCGCGAGAATCCTGGCCATGACTACCTCCTTACAGAACCCGGCCGCGCAGACCGCCTGACCTGCCTCAATGCCAGGCATATACGCATGGACCGCATCACCTGCGACCAAGATGCCATCCATCCCTCACGTTGCGCCATATTCCTTTGCGCGGTCACGTATTGCGGTAAGTCTCCGTCCATTTTCTCATTCGTTCCGCTCATGGCCGGGCCGACAGGCCGACACCCAAATCATCGCCAAGACCCAGGAGGCACATGTCAGCAGGATGCCCATCCCCCATCCCAGGTTCTGCTGGGTGTTAAAGGCCGCCAAGACCGTCTGGTCCGCGCCTCGAGTCTGCGTGGCCTGGACCAGGGCTGCAACCCCCACGGGGAGTCGTGAGGGTAGGGCGGGGAGCAGGAACCACCATATGCCGTCGCCCAGCCCGGTCTGAAGCAGGAAACCCATAAGACTGCCGAATACACCGACCAGTATGCCGACCTGACGCCCCCACGCCATGGCAACCACCATGGTCAGGGGAATCAATGCTGCCCCACCGAGAACGAGCCCCAGGAATACCAGCAACCACGAGCCCACCCCCATCGGGTTCCGCCCTAGGAGGCCCATACCCAGAGCGAAAAGACAGATTGCAACCGCACACACCAAGGCGTAGAGGAGTTCGAGATACGTCAGGATTCCGGCCAGGGCCAAGCGCCGAGAGGGCAATCCCAGAAGGGCCGTATAGTTGCCGGCCCTGAACTCCCTCTCGGATATGAAACCGCAGACCAGTCCCAGAACCAGGGGCAGGATTCCTCCTATTACCTGCAGGTATCCCGTCACCTTGTACCAGGGCTCATAGGGGGTCACGGCAAAGTAGGCGAGGAAGAGGAGCACACCAACAAGCGTGGTTACAAGAAGGATGGGGGTGAACCATGAATGCCGTTGACGGATCGCCTCCGCTCTGATTGACCCGATCAGACTCATCAGACCGTCTCCCTCTTGGAAAACCACCGAGAACCAAGCACGGTCAGGGCCAGGAAGAGGCTCACGGAGATCACCAGGGACAGGGCCGATTGCACACCGAAGACCTCGAGGGGACTCTCCGCCCGCATGGGCAGCCCATTGGGCAGGACCCCCAGCACCGGTGCAGTTGTGGTCAGTGAGGATGCAGATGGCACCAGCCACCAGATCGGGCTATCCCAGGCCATGCTACCTGCATACTCCAAGAAGAAAGGCAGGGCCATGCCGAAAATCGGCCCTACCGCGGCTGTACCCAGCAGGCCCAGAGGGATCAACCAGGCGGACGTGGCCAGATTGAGCATGAAAGCCGCAAAACCTGCCTGAAGAGGGGTACCCTCCAGACCCAGCATCCCGGGCAGTACGGAGGCAAGCAGGAACACGGCCAGATTGGATACCGCACTCCACAGGAGAACCACCGCCGTCTTTGCAAGGAAGGCCAGGCCCGGATCCCGCGGAAGCAGGAGAAGGGAACGAAGACGCTGCCGGGTGTCCTCCCCCATTACCGTGACAGCCAGGAGGGCAAGAAGGGCAGGCTGAAGAATGGAGCCCCACCAGTTCCATATCTCACTGACCATAACCTCGGTTCCCGGACCTGCGGGCATGAGGAGGCTCAGAAGAAGCGCAAGAACCAGGTCAAGAACCGGCATGCCCAACCCCAACCAGGGCAGGGCTGAGTGACGGCTTTTCAGCAGCTCGGCTCGGATTGCAGCCCTCAGCCCTCTCATCGTGCACCTGCCTCTGCGGATACGCGCCGGCATTCCCGCATGAACAGCTCCTCCAGATCAACGGAGTGGTCCAGACTGTGCTCATAGACCAATCGACCCTGGGTTATGATGCCGATGTGATCCGCCACCTGGGATATCTCGCTGAGGATATGACTGGAAATGATGACCGTGGTGCCTCCGGCGGACAGGGTGCGAATAAGGGCACGGAGATCCTCGATACCCATGGGGTCCAGACCGTTGGTGGGTTCATCCAGGATGAGCAGCTCCGGATCCGACAGGAGGGACAGGGCGATGCCCAGCCGCTGCTTCATCCCCATGGAGAAACGACCTGCCTGCTTGTTTCCCGTGTCGACGAGACCAACGGTCCGCAAGGCCCGGTCCATGGTGGAGGGGTCCAATCCAAGAAGGGTGGCCCTGACCCGGAGATTCTCCCTGGCGGTCAGGTTGGGATAGAGGGGCGGACTCTCAATCAGAGCACCGATTCGGTAGAGGTCCTCCCTGGTCCAGGGGTGTCCTTGGAAAAGGATGTCGCCCTGGCTGGGGCGGAGCATGCCCGTCAGCATCTTCAATGTTGTGGACTTGCCGGCGCCGTTGGGGCCAAGCAGACCGTATATATCCCCCCGTCCGACATGCATCTCGATCCGATCGACCGCCTTTCTGCGGTTATGCCCCCGACCGAACCATCTGGTCAGCCCCCTGGTTTCGATGACATAGGTCATGATTCATCCTTCCTCGACTCCTATCGGACAAGGATGGATCAGAGATTTCAAGAATTCATCAAGATAGGCGAGCTGTATCCCATCGACCGAGATACGACGGCACGATTCAGAACTCAAAAGGCATCGACACAGGCTTCAAGGCTCCGGAAAGGCCATCGCCAGATATGAAAGAACCCCGCCGTAGCGGGGTTCTACAAGAATGCAGTCACAGGCACCAAGTCAGCCGATGACTCGGCGACGGCACCCGGAGAGACCGGACTCAGGCCTCGACGGGGGCATTCACGTCGGCGGGCAGGGCCTTCTTGGCCTCGTCCACAATGGCATTGAAGGTATCGATGTCATTGACGACCAGGTCGGCCAGTGCGCGGCGGTCCAGCTCGATGCCGGCCAGGCGCAGGCCCTGGATGAAGCGGTTGTAGGTGATGCCCTGAGCGCGGCATCCGGCGTTGATGCGCTGGATCCACAGCTTGCGGAAGTCACCCTTACGGGCCTTGCGGTCGCGGTAGTTGTAATTGAATGAGTGGAGCAGCTGCTCCTTGGCCTTGCGGTAGAGGCGTGAACGCTGACCGCGGTAGCCGGAAGCCCGCTCAAGGACGACCCTGCGCTTCTTGTGCGCGTTGACTGCCCGCTTGACTCGTGCCATAGATATTCCTCAGCTTTCTAAAAATCTAGTTCAATGACCAACGGCCCGCTCAGCGGCCCAGCATCTTCTTCATGTTCTTGGACTGGCTCGGAGCAAGCACCTGATCGGTGGAGAGGTGGCGGCGCTTCTTGGCCGACTTGTGCTCCAGATTGTGGCGCATACCGGACCCGGCGGCCATCAGCTTGCCCGTGCCGGTGACCCGGACTCGCTTGGACGCGGCAGAGTTACTTTTCATCTTCGGCATTGCTGCCCTCCTTGGATTTCATCTTCTTCGGGGAAGTAGTGGTTGACTTGGGAGCCTTGAGAGCGGGAGCGGCGTCGATCTTCTCGACGGTCTGCTCGGCCTCGTCCTCGGCCTGCTTCCTGGCTTGGGTCTCATCGGACTTGGCGGCCAGACGTGCCGCCTGCCTCGCCTGACGCTCAGCCCTGGCCTGGCCGCCTCTGCGGCGCTGCTCGGACTGGGTGTGGACCTTCTTGCCCTTGGGGGCCAAGGTCATGATGATGTTACGACCCTCCTGCTTGGGGGCGAACTCGATGGAGCCCAGATCAGCGACATCATCGGCCAGCTTGCGGAGGAGTTCCACGCCACCGATGGGCCTGGACTGCTCCCTGCCACGCAGCATGATCGTGACCTTGACCTTGTCTCCGGCGGACAGGAAGCGGCGTACGTGCCCCTCCTTGACCTCGAAATCATGGTCGTCGATCTTGAGACGGAAACGAATCTCCTTGATCTCCGATGTGCTCTGATTGCGACGGGCCTCACGGGCCTTGATCTTCTCGTTGTACTTGAACTTGCCGTAATCAATGAGCTTGGCGACCGGAGGTTTGGCCTGGGCTGCCACCTCGACCAGGTCCAGGTTCGCCTCCTTGGCCAGATTGAGTGCGACCGAGGTTGCGATAATCCCGACCTGTTCGCCGTTCGGGCCGATCAGGCGTACCTGAGATGCTCGTATCTCGTCGTTAATCCTTGGTTCGTCGCTAATGATGACTCCTTTTCAAATTCACACAACACCCACTGCAGGCGGACAACCATCAGGAACCGCAAGCGACGAATTCACAGCATGAGCCGGCGGAATCCTCCATCCGGAGGGCAAACCGCATTACTCCTCGTGGTCAGGCAACCAATATCACGGAGCCAAACCCACAATGTGAACCCGAAGCCATGGGAGGCTCCCAGGTGGGATTATCCACTTTCTTGATTTCTCAAGCCAAAGGACACTATACCACAAAACCGGAGACATGCCCACGGGAACGGACCGCAGCAAAACACCCGCAGCGCGCCGGTCCGTGCAGGGGCCTAGTCCGCCAGGTCGAGAAGCTCCGGCTTGGTGCCGTCGTGGATGAAGTAGTCGTCGTACCAGGTCAGGAAGGAGTAGATGGTCCAGATCTTGCGCCGGGCATCGTTCCTGCCGGCATAGTTGTCGTCAATCATCTGCAGGAGGGCCTCCTGGTCGAAGAACTCCCCCACGTAATCCCGCTCGAAGACCGAACGGACCAGACGATAGTACTTTTCCTGGCGAAGCCAATCCTTGATGGGGACCGGGAAGCCCAGCTTCTCGCGGTCGGACCACTCCCGCGGTATATGCCGGTCAGCGGCCTTGCGGAAGGCGAACTTGGTGTTCTCGTCCGTAATCAGATACCTGGTGGGAACCTTCTCGGCCACATCCATGAGGCGCGTGTCGAGGAGCGGCACACGCAACTCCAGGGAATGGGCCATGGTCATCTTGTCGGCCTTGAGGAGGATGTCACCGGGCATCCACTGATGCATGTCCAGATACTGCTTTTTCTTGAGCTCGGACAGGTTCTGTCCTCGGAGACGGGCATAGGTCCGGTCCACGATCTGCTTGACCGAAGGCGCTTTGCGGTACTCGGGCCGAAGGATGCGCCCGGCCTCGTCCTCCTCGAAGACCTTGGCCTGGCCGATGAAGTTCTCCTCGGCCGGAGCCAGGTTGGCATAGAGATGCCAGGCCCCGGGGAAACGCTTCCCCTTGGCCCAGCGCCCTATGGCATAGCGGGCCTTGCGGGGCAGGTGCCCCAGAATCCGGGTGGCCACCTTGATGACCTTGTACCGGGTGTGCACCCCGTAGTCCACATAACCCGCGAAGAGCTCATCGGCCCCCTCCCCGCTCAGGACCACACGCAGATCGCGGCTGGCCAGCTCCGAGAGGAAGAAGAGGGGCACACAGGAGGGGTTGGAGTCCGGCTCGTCCAGATACCACTGGATCTGCGGGAAATACTGGAAGGCCTGGTCGCCGTCCAAAGATTCGGTGGTGTTGTTGAGCTTGAGGAGGGAGGCCAGTTCCCCGGCCTGGTCGGACTCGTTATAGGTGCCCTTGCCGAAGCCGATCGAATAAGTGTGCTCCGGGCGGGCAACCGCGGCGACATAGCTGGAATCCACTCCGGAGGAAAGGAAGGACCCCACCTCCACATCGGCGACCTGGTGGGCCTTGACGGAATCCTCCACGGTCTTGTCGATCGAGTCGACCAGGTCGGCCAGATTCTGGTCGCTCTCACCAAAGGCTGGATCATAGTACTGGTGAATGTCCATCTTCCCGTCCCGGTAGGTGAACCAGTGGCCTTCGGGCAGCTTGAATACGCCCTTGAAGAAGGTCTCGGGCAGGGCCGGGTACTGGAAGGTCAGGTAGGGCCGCAGCGCTTCCTTGTTGAGTTCCTTATGGAAATCGGGATGCTGGATGAGGCTCTTGATCTCCGAACCATACATGAAGGTGCCGTTCATGATGGCGTAATAGAAGGGCTTGATGCCGAAGTGGTCACGGGCCCCGAAGAGTTCCTTGCGGTTGCTGTCCCAGATGACGAAGCCGAACATGCCGCGAAGGCGGGTCAGCACGTCCTTGCCCCACTCCTCGTACCCATGCAGGATGACCTCGGTGTCGGAGTCGGTGGTGAAGGTGTGCCCCTTCTCGATCAGGACCTCGCGCAGCATACGGTAGTTGTAGATCTCACCATTGAAGGTGATGGCCATGCTGGAGTCCTCGTTGAAGATGGGCTGGTCACCGCCCTGGAGGTCGATGATGCTCAGCCTGCGGAAACCCAGGGCCACCTGCTCGTTGACGAAGCGCCCCTCCTGATCAGGACCTCGATGGGCGATGATATCCGTCATCCGCTTCAGGACGGCCGTCTTCTCCTCGATTGGGGCATCAGAGACGAACCCGGCTATTCCGCACATTGGCAGCACTCCTTATAGATTCAGACCAGCAATCAACGATAGCAAAGGCATGTGTCTGAACTGTGCCCGCGCGGAACCATCGGGCGCAGGCACAGTCATGACGGTCGGGGGTTCAGACCCGGCCACACGGGATTCAGTCGGCCCGCCCACCGGCCTGGCCATCCACCAGGGGCAGATAGTCCCCGTAGCCTTGGGCCTCCATCTCATCCCTGGGCACGAATCGAAGGGCTGCGGAATTCATGCAGTAGCGGCGACCGCCCCGGTCCGCCGGGCCGTCGTCGAAAACGTGCCCCAGGTGGATGCCGGACCGGGCCGTCCTGACCTCGATCCGGGGCCTGCCCAGGAGCTTGAAGTCCTTCCGGTTGACCAGGAGGTCAGGGTCAATGGGCTTGGAAAAGGCCGGCCACCCGCAACCCGAATCGTACTTGTCCACCGAGGTGAAGAGCGGTTGCCCATCGACCACATCCACATATATCCCCGGGCGGAACTCCGCATCGTACCTGTTCGTGAAAGGTGCCTCCGTGGCAGCGTGCTGGGTCACCTCGTAGCTCTCCTGATCCAGGGCCCATATCCGTTCGATGTACCGCTGCCGCTTGGGGGCTGCCGCGATGGCGTCCAGAGGGATGTGGCAGTACCCGTCAGGATGCTTGATCAGATAATCCTGGTGGGATTCCTCCGCCGGGTAGAAGTTGCTCAGGGCCTCGACCTGGACCGCAGGATGCCGCCCCGTCCGCTCCTCAAGTTCATGAATCGCCCTACGGAAAACAGGTTCCTGCTGATCGCGCCGTCCGGCCTCCCAGTAGAGTCCACTCCGGTATTGGCGACCCCGGTCATTGCCCTGCCTGTTTACGGAGAAGGGGTCGATCATATCCAACAGGAGAAGGGTCAGGGTGCGCAAGGTGACCCTGCCCGGATCATAGGTGATCCTGACGGCTTCGACCGCATCGGTATTGCCGGTGCAGACCTCCTCATACGAGGGATTCTCCACCTTGGACTGGGCGTACCCCACCTGGGTATCGGTGACACCGCTGACTTCCTGGAAGAAGCGTTCCACCCCCCAGAAACACCCTCCGGCAAGGACCAGGGTTTCGCCCCCGCCAGGAGCCGCCTGCCGACCATCCGAACCCGTCGGCACCTCGGCGACCACGGCCGGGAACCGCATTCGAACGTGCATCATCGAGAACATATCGTCTGCTCCTCTCATGACCCCTGGCATCGTCCGCATCATTACATTTGGTCCAACACGTGCCCGAACCGGCCTATTCCTACCCGGACATCCATATGTTCCGCTTCTCACACTTCCGACACCTAGCCTTGGCACCACTTCCCACTCCCGGTTACCATCGAGCCGGTATCCAAGCCATCCAGTTCCGGCTGGGCGGTTCGGGGAATCGGCGGTGGAAGCGCGGAAAGGTCGGAAAGAGACGATGAAGCAGGTCAGGGAGGGCTCGGCTGCAAGCGAGGCGTTCAGGGCGGCCCTGCCGTTGACCCTGCCCATTCTGGCCGGGTTTCTCTTTCTGGGCATCTCCTACGGATTCCTGATGACCAGCAAGGGGTTCCCCATCATCTATCCCCTGGCCATGAGCGCCCTGATATTCGCCGGGTCCATGGAGTTCGTCACCGTTGAACTTCTTCTGTCGGCCTTTGACCCCCTCGGTGCCCTTGTTCTGACCCTGATGGTCAATGCCCGCCACCTCTTCTACGGATTGGCCATGCTGCCCCGGTTCAGAGGGACGGGCTGGAAGAAGCCCTACCTGATATTCGGCATGTGTGACGAGACCTTCGCCCTTATCTCCTCCAGTAAGGAACCACCCGGAGTCGATCGAGGATGGTTCATGTTCTTCATCACCCTCCTCAACCACGCTTACTGGGTGGGCGGGGCCGCAGCCGGAGCGGTGCTGGGGAACCTGGCCCGATTCGACGCACGGGGGCTTGAATTCGTCCTTACCGCAATGTTCGCGGTCCTCTTTATCGACCAGTGGATGAGGACGAAGGAGCACTCCCCTGCCCTTATCGGATTGACGGCCTCGCTGGTCTGCCTCCTGGTCTTCGGACCGGACCATTTCATCATTCCCTCCATGGTTCTTATCGTGGCGGCTTTCGCCATCGCCGACCAGACCCTTGGGAAGCACCGGAAAGATCAAAACGACTCCGAAGAGACGGGGGCCATCGCATGACCACCCTGCAGAGCGTCCTCACCATCGCCATCGTGGTTCTTGGCACCATGTGCACCCGGTTCCTCCCCTTCCTCATCTGGCCCGAGGGGCGCAGGCCACCCGCATCCGTCATCCGCCTGGGGCAGGTGCTTCCCGCCGCAGTCATGGGGATGCTAGTGGTCTACTCCCTGCGCAACACCTCCCTGACCGGCGGAGACCACGGCATATACGAGGGGGTATCCCTCCTGGTTACGGTTCTGGTGCACTACAGAAGGCGGAACATGATGGTCAGCATCGCCTGCGGGACCCTGACCTACATGGCCCTGGTCCAGGGTTGGATTCCCCTGGCGGCGCAGGCACTTGGCCTAGGATGGTGACCAAGCCCGGCCGGATTGACCCAAGGAAAGGCGGACAAGGATGAAGGAAACGGTTGAAGACACCTCCCCCCGTATCTGCCAGATCTGGGGGGCAGGTCAGTATTACGGCCACGAAATGGCATCCCCTGATGCCGCCGTCATCATCGCTGCCGACGGCGGAGCGGACGAGGCGGCCTCAAGGGGCGTTACCCCCGACCTAGTCGTGGGCGACTTCGACTCCATCGCAACCAGCACGTCCGCTCTTGTAGACCTCGGCGGAAACAAGGGTGACTCCGCACATTCACCAGGCACGCCCGCACCGGACGAGTCCCGCCCCTTGTCGGACGATTCGCCCTCTCCCTTGAGACGATCCTCCTCGCAGAGTGCAATCACATCATCGGAATCACCGTCCCAGATCAGATACCAGCGGCTGCCGGCCGAAAAAGACGACACCGACATGCTGGCCGCAGTCAAATTGGGTTGGGAGGCCGACTGCCGTGTCTTCCGTATCTACGGTGGTCTGGGCGGACGGATGGACCACACCCTGGCCAATCTGAATCTGATTTCCCTGGTGGCGGCCGCCGGAGGACGAGCCAGCCTATATGGCGACGGCATAATCGTCACTGCCATCAGCCGGGGTTCCCTCTCATTCACCCCCTGGCAATCCGGAGAGCGGGCCATGGTCTCGGTCCTTTCGGCCTCCGACCGGTCGGAGGGCATCAGCGAGCGCGGCCTGAAATACCAGGTCGAGGGAATGACCATGACCAACCTGGAACTGACCGGCGTCAGTAACGAGTTCCTTCCGAACACCCCCGCCCGGATTGGTCTGGACAGGGGAATCATCTACGTCACCTATCCGGACGCAGCCCCCATGCCAAGTTGGCACACGGACATCACCCCCGCCACATCCCTGGGCCACCTCGATACCCGACCCTCCCGCTGGCTGACCCGACCAGAACGGGGCCAGGTCGAAGAGGAAACGAACCCGACCACCTCTGCGTTTCAGGGCGGTGAATGAACTCGCTCGGTGGAGGAAACACCCGAAGACAACGCCCAGAGAGAAAGGCCAGCATCATGTCGGATACACCTGCGGCAAACCCAGGAAACAAGCCGGTTTTTGTCTGCTACAAGCCTTGTTCGACCTGTGCCAAGGCGCGTACCTGGCTCAGGTCTCAGGGGATCGATTTCCGTGAACGTGACATCAAAGGAGACAATCCCACGTTCGAGGAGCTGGACACATGGCAAAGGCTGAGTGGACTGCCGGTAAAGCGGTTCTTCAACACATCCGGGCAACTCTACCGATCCATGGGACTGAGTGGGAAGCTGCCGGAAATGAGCAGGGAGGCGGCCCTGCGTCTCCTGTCCACCGATGGGATGCTGGTCAAGCGCCCTATTCTGGTCGACGGGTCCACGGTGCTGGTCGGGTTCCGTCAACCACAGTGGGAGCAATGGTGGACCGATACGAACGAGAATCCTCACAAATCTTGAGCGGTTTGATTGGATAGTGTACAACAATTTCTAACATTGCAGATGTTCGTTTTTGGCCCGACATTCCCCGGCCTTCCGCTTGGTTAAAGTACACACGACCCACTAAAGTATGAGATGTTATCAGTAAGTGGACGTGTACAGTCCCGAGTCACTTGTTCTGTATACGGCCGGTCTCCAAGGGAGAAATCAATGACAGTAAAGATTGGCATCAACGGCTTCGGTCGTATCGGTCGTCTGGCTTTCCGTCGCATCTT
Source organism: Bifidobacterium sp. M0307 (assembly GCF_016100445.1). Classification (NCBI taxonomy): domain Bacteria; kingdom Bacillati; phylum Actinomycetota; class Actinomycetes; order Bifidobacteriales; family Bifidobacteriaceae; genus Bifidobacterium; species Bifidobacterium sp. M0307. Next base: position 461,609 of record NZ_JACFSL010000001.1, on the reverse strand, counting down.
CGAGCTGCAGGCCCGTGGCGGCGACGCCTCCGAGATCGAGGTGGCAGCCATCAACGATCTGACCACCCCGTCGATTCTGGCCTACCTGCTCAAGTACGACAGCACCCAGGGCAACTTCCGTCATGACGACGGCACCCCGGTCGAGGTTTCCGCCACCGACACCGCCATCGTGGTGGACGGCAAGGAATACCCCGTGTATGCCGAGAAGGACGCCAACAACATCCCGTGGGTCAAGAACGACGGCGTGGACTACGTGCTTGAATGCACCGGCTTCTACACCTCCGCCGAGAAGTCCCAGGCCCACCTGAACGCCGGAGCCAAGAAGGTCCTCATCTCCGCTCCCGCCAAGGACGACACCACCCCCACCGTGGTCTTCGGCGTCAACCAGGACATCCTCAAGGCTTCCGACAAGATCATCTCCGCCGGTTCCTGCACCACGGGCTCCATGGCCGCCATGGTCAAGATGCTGGATGACAACTTCGGCATCCGCATCGGATACATGACCACCATCCACGCCTACACCGGCTCCCAGATGCTCCTGGACGGCCCCAAGGGCAGCAAGCCCCGTGGCACCCGTGCAGCCGCCATCAACACCATCGAGCACTCCACCGGTGCCGCCAAGGCCATCGGCAAGGTCGTCCCCACCGTTGACGGCAAGCTGCAGGGACATGCCCAGCGCGTGGCCGTCCCCTCCGGCTCCGTCACCGAGCTGACCACCGTCCTCAACAAGAAGGTCACCATCGACCAGATCAACGAGGTCGCCAAGAAGGCCTTCGAGGGCACCGAGTACTACGGCTACAACGATGAGGGCATCGTCTCCTCCGATGTCATCGGCGATACCCACGGCGGTATCTTCGATGCCACCCAGACCGATGTCAACACCCATGGTGATGACCAGCTGGTCCGCACCGTTGCCTTCTACGACAACGAGTACGGCTTCACCAGCAACATGATTCGCACCCTGCTCTACTTCGCCGAGCTGGGCGAGTGAGCATCGTTCCGATGCGGTGAATAGTCCGGGGCCACTCCTCCAATCGGGAGTGGCCCCTTTTTCATACCCGGAAACCTCTGCCTCAACGATGACGCGAAACGGTTTTCATGAGCATGTCGCAAAGAAAGCCGACCACCATACCGACCAGAAAGCCCAGGGCCATCACGGTCAGGGGGTTATTGGCAAGCCAGGCGGAGGCCAGATAACCCAGTGTCCACATGTATATGCCCCAGAGACCTCCGGCCAGGGCCGACAGGGGTATATATCGGCTCAGCGGGTAGTGGGCGGCACCTGCGGTCAGGTTGATGATGGTACGCCCGGCAGGTACGAACCGGGAGGCCACGGTGAAGAACCCTCCCCCGCGCTCAAAAGCCCTGTGAGCCCATGAAATCACGGCCTTTCCGGCTGCACCCCGGAAGAAGACGATCTGTCGTAATGGCACCAGTCTGCCCAGCCAATAGGTGCAGACATCCCCGAGGGTAAAAGCCAGGGCGCAGACCAGAATCACCCAGATGGGCAGGGGGGAACCACCCGCCCTGAAGGCCGTGGCCGTGGCCAGCACCACCAGCTCGGTGGGAATGGGGATGATCAGGGCATCAAGGAAGGCCGCCAGGAAAAGGGACCAGAGACCCCATCCGCCGGAAACGGCGGCAAGCAGCCAGGCATTGATTGCCTGCATCATGGGGCCACCAACCTTTCTTCCTCTTGACATCGCCCGATGGAACAGACCCAAGGATAACCTGACCTGGGGTCGTCAAGCACAGAACCGTAAGAGCGGGGAACGAGCTGAAAGGCTGAAGTGCCGGGAATCATCCACTCCCGAAAGGCACGGGTACATCGGAAACGGGAATCAGTCCCGCCGCTCCGTGGCTGAAGCGGGAGACGAAGCCCCGGTCTTCCTGTTGCCGGCTGCACCCCGAGAACGCAAGGCCGAGGGCAGAACAAAGTGCATGGTCTCCTTGATGGTCTCCGCGTAGGAGACCCTCCCGTAGCCCCATTCTGCCAAGGCATCCAAGACACCCTGGACCAGGTCTTCAGGAACCGACGCGCCCGATGAGAGTCCGACCTTGGTGACCCCCTGGAACCAGGCGGGGTCCAGATCACCGGCATCATCGACCCGATGCGCCCGCCCCGGCCCGGAACCCTCGGCACCTGCATCACCGGCGGCGAACCGTTCATTGAGCACGTCCTGCGCAACTTCGACCAGCCTGACCGAATTCGAGGAGTTTGCAGACCCGACGATGACCACACAGTCGGCATGCCCGGCCACCAGCTTGACGGCATGTTGCCTGTTCTGGGTGGCATAGCAGATATCAGACCCGGGAGGCTCTTCGATCCAGGGAAAACGGCGGTGAAGGGCCGCAACGATATCGGCGGTCTCATCCAGACTCAGCGTGGTCTGGGTCAGCATGACCAGCTTGGTCTCCGAGGTGAAGTCAAGCCCATCAACATCGGCCTCATGCTCAATCAGGTGAACATGCTCCGGGGCCTCGCCCACCACACCGATGGCCTCATCATGGCCGCGATGGCCGATATACACGATCTGGTACCCGTCACGGACGAAACGATGGACCTCCCGATGCACCTTGCTGACCAGGGGGCAGCTTGCATCGACCACCTCCATCCCCCGCCTCCGGGCCTCGTCCTGGACCGCAGGTGCAATGCCGTGGGCCGAGAAGACCACAGGCACCCCGGCCCGGACGGCACGGTCGGGAATCTGGTCCAGCTCGTCGACGAAAACGGCCCCGCGGTCGGAAAGGTCTTCGACCACGTGACGGTTGTGCACAATCTGGCGTCTCACATAGACCGGTGGCAAGTCGGCATCATCGGCCTCCCCGTCAGGCGGAGTCCAGGCGTCCAGGATGGTCTCCACGGTCTGGATGGCCCGGTCCACACCGGCACAGAACCCCCTGGGGTCGGCAAGGATGACCTCCCGGTCGTCCCGGAAGGCCTGGGTATCGGACTGATCCAAGACCTGCCCGACGCCGGTTGCTCTGAACCCTGACACTGAAGACTCCTTACAGAACCGCAATCACACCCTTACCCGAACCAAGGGTCGGGCAACGACCACTCCCGGGCCACACCCTGGCCGATAGGCCTGAACCGATCGCCCGGGTGCGACTTCCGGTACAAGCACATGGTAGGTGGTCCGACCCCTCCCTGCCATGCGGGGAGCCACTCTTTCACCAAGAACCCCAAGAAGGGTGTCACCAGGTAGGATTGTGAGGGAAAGTCGCAAACACTACGGAAGTGAAGCTATGCATAACAGTGAGATGGCAGGCCAGGCAATGCCGCGTACAGGTCAGCAATACTGCATTCACCATGGGGATTACTCGGCAGTGGTGACCGAGCTTGGAGCCACCCTGCGTGTACTGAGGTACCAGGACCAGGATCTGATTGCGTCCTTCGAGCCCGACGGACTTGTCCCCTGCTCCAACGGATGCGTGCTGGTCCCCTATCCCAACCGAATCGAGGACGGGGAGTACACCTTCCAGGGCAAGACCTATTCCATGCCCATCGACGAGCACGGCAGGCGGACCGCCATCCACGGTTTCGGATACCGCTATTACTGGAAGCTTGAGCGCCTCAGCGAGTCCTCGGTGACCCTGGTCTGGCGTGTACCCGACCTGGCCTCCTACCCCTTCGACGTCCTGGTCGGCGTCACGTACACCCTGGATGACCGTGGACTGACCATGACCACCACGGCCACCAACATGGGCGATGAGGCTGCACCCTGGGCCTTCGGAATCCATCCCTGGCTGGCCAACGGGGCCAACGGGAAGGGCGATGCCATCCAGGAGGACAACGGCAGGTGCTCCCTCTCCCTTCCGTGCAGGACCCATATCATCGCCAGCCCAGACCGGCTCCTCCCCCAGGGCAAGGAGCCCGTTGAGGGACGTACGGATCTCAGGGAAGGCCCAAGCCTGGAGGGACAGGCCTTCGATGATGCCTGGACCGATGTCGACCGGGCCGGTGACGGAACCTGCACGGCGGTCTTCACCCGCCCCGACGGGATCCGGATTCAGCTCTGGGGCGACGAGACCATTACGTCCTGGCAGGTCTGCACCGGCACCGGTTTCGATGCCTCCTTCCGACCGGCCGGCGTCGCCGTGGAACCCATGACGGCCTATGCAAACGCCTTCCGCACCGGCGAGAATCTGGTGGTTCTCCAACCGGCATCGGTATATACCACCCAGATCGGGTACAGGGCGGAACGGGTCTGAACCGGCGGCCGGGACGGGTACAATCTGAGAATGGTCAAGTCGGTGTGCGATAATCGACAAGGCTTATAAGACCATCAGTAGCAAAGGAGTCCATTATGGGCATGCGCGGACGTAAGCGCAGGGATCGCCGCAAGAAGGCCGCCAACCACGGCAAGAGGCCGAACACCTGATCGTTGGCCCCGGTACCTATCGGTACCGGGGTTCTTTTTATGCGGACCCTCCCTGCATGGAAGCAACCGGACCTGTGTGGTCATCGAAGATCCACTACCACCAAGGGAGCCTCTGGATCGGCTAATTCCGACGGGCGGTGTCGCCTTCCTTCACCGAAGCATCCTCCAGTTGATCGAACATACGGCGCAGACGGTCAATCAGGCAGGCCGGCGCAGACTGGGGACGCAGATACTCCCGCAACTCCTCAATCAGGAGACGTTCCCTCTCATCGCAACAGGTCTCCGGGTCGAAGCAATCATCCACGGGTGCCATAGGGGTCTCATCGTGAATATGCAGGCTGGCGCTGGTGATGCTGACGGTCCCACGACTGTCGTCAGAGACGTACTGACTCACTTCAATGCGTCTATCCATCGCGATTCCCTGCTTCCTGAACAGTATCGGGGAACTCCATGCTCCCTGTTCAGCGGCCCCTGGTCGCTGTCCCTGACTTCATACTAGGACGGGCGGCACCTTCGCCGCCAGGTTCTGCTGAGGGCTTGCCCGGACTGGCCTTACCGGACCTGGACCCGCCAGATCCGTATCCACGCTCCTTGGCATAGCGTTCCAACTCCTGACGGAGCTGGGACCTGGCCCGGTTCAGCCGGCTCATGACCGTACCTATCTTGATGCTCTCTTCATCCGCCACCTGCTGATAGCTCTTCCCATCGATGGCGGCATCGATGAAGACCCGCCTGCGCTCCGGGCTGAGCCGGTCAAGGGCGGCCATGATCTCCTGGGGGGCGAAGGTCTCCAGATATTCCTGTTCCGCCGATTTGAGCCCCTCGGAACCATGCTCCGATGCGGAGTAGATATCCCAGTCGTTGTACTCACCGGTCGAGTCATTGGCCCGCTTGGGACGGCGCTTGGCCTTGTGATACTGGTTGAAGTAGGCGTTGCGTTCGATCGTGGTCATCCATGCCTCAAAGTTGCTGCCCGGCTCGAACCTGTCGAAGGCCTTGAACCCCCGCTCGAAGGTATCCTGCACCAGGTCCTGGGCATCATCGGGGTTGTTGGTCAGTCTCATCGCCTGACGGTAGAGCACATCCACAGCCAGCATGGCGAGCTCTTCGAACCGACGCTTCCTGTCTTCGAGCTCTTGTTGATCTGCCACGCCTCCATTCTGCCATTCGGCCGACCGGTACGGGGTTACGACATGGGTACCCCTTGCAGAAACTACCCAACCGAGAAGACCCTCGGCTACCATGTTCCCTGAAGGGAAGGTTTGCAACCATGAGCACCGTTCTTACAGCCTTGCACGAAGCGCTTGACTCCGCGCCTGAACAGGATATGACGACCAGGCTTGACCAGTCCTGGCTCCTGGGTTTCGACACGGAGACCACGGGCACCAGCCCCAATCAGGACAACATCGTATCGGCCAGCCTGGTACTGCGTAACCCCCGAACAGGGTATGAGGGTGATGCCGTGGCCGAGTGGATCATCAACCCAGGTCGGCATATCAGCGAGGGAGCCAGCCGGGTCAATGGCTTCACCGACGAATACCTGGCCGAGAACGGAAGCGAACCCGCCGAGTCGATAGAGCAGATCGCCGGGTTGATCATGACGGCCCAGAGCAAGCACATACCGCTCCTGGCCTACAATGCCCCCTTCGATGTACGTATGCTCAACGGAGACATTCGCCAATGGTGCTCAGGCAGGATGGAACCAATGCCCGAGAGGGAGCTCCTGGTGGTCGATCCGCTGGTCATCGACAGGGCCATTTCGCACCGTTCCGGGCGGCGGACCCTGACCTATACGACCGAATACTACGGGGTCGTTCCTCATGGAGATTTCCACGACGCAACCACCGACACGGTGGCCTCGGTGGATCTGATCGAGCCTATGACGACGCTCTACCCGCAGGTAGGCAGCATCACCCTGGGCGAGCTCATGGACTGGCAGCGTGATGCGCACAGAACCTGGCTGGAGCAGTTCAACGAATGGCTCGCCTCAAAGGGAAGCCGCCCGGCAATCGATACCTGGTTCTGAAACCTCCCCTCCCCCGCCCGGGGCTTTTGTCCATTCGGTCAAGGCGATGCCCCGCCAGGAGATTTCCGCCCCATGCCGATATAGACTTGGCTTCTGGTCGCGCCCGAGGCATTCCCGCCTACCGGCACAATCGACCAGATTCCCAATGGGTGAAGGGAGAGACGGCATGGCTCTGACGATGACTTCCGCACTGGATCTGCTGGGCAGGCACCACCTGCTCCGCGAGGTGATTCAGGGCGGGGACTGGTCCCTGGATGCTCCGAACCAGGACGGCGAGCCTACCGAGTTCAAGACGCTGACCTACGACACCCGCCAGGTGGAACAGGGCAGCCTCCTCTTCTGCAAGGGGAATTTCAAGCCCGAATACCTGGACGGATGCGACCAGGCCGGGATGGCTGCCTATGTGGCCGAGACGGACCTGTCCGAACGGTGCCAGGCCCCGGGCATCATCGTTTCCGACGTACGCAAGGCCATGAGCCTCCTGGCTGCGGCCCACTACGGATACCCGCAGGATGACCTCACCCTGGTCGGCATCACCGGAACCAAGGGGAAGACGACCACCGCCTACTTCCTCCAGAGTATGCTCAACCAGCTTTCGGACGGACGGGCGGCCCTCCTTTCGTCCGTCGACAACTGCCTGGACGGGCAGCACTACCGGGAGTCCGAACTGACGACCCCGGAGTCCCTGGACCTCTTCCGGATGATGCGGCAGGCCGTGGATGCCGGCATGCGCTACATGGTCATGGAGGTCTCCTCCCAGGCCTACAAGGTCGACAGGGTCTATGGGTTGACCTTCGACCTGGGCGCATTCCTCAACGTCTCCCCTGACCACATCAGCCCCATTGAGCATCCCACCTTCGAAGACTACCTGTTCTGCAAGCGCCAGCTCACCTACAACTCCAGGAAACTGGTCCTGGGGGCCGACTGCGCCCATGCCGACCTGATCAGGCAGGATGCGGCGGCCGCAGGCACACCGTTGACCACCTTCGGCATGGACAGAACCGAGGCGGGATCCCGGCCGCGACAGGATGCGGATTTCCTGGTCCGGCTCGGGGAACGTCACGAGGATGGCCCGGCGGACTCCTATTTGATTGGACCGGCCTCGGGCCCCATGACTGCGATCAATCCGTCCATGGACGGGGACTTCAATGCCCTGAATGCGTGTGCCGCCTTGGCCATGGTTCAGGCTCTCGGCCTGGAACCCGACCAGGAGGCCCTGAAGGCCATGGAGGAAGTAAGAATCGCCGGAAGGATGGAACACTTTGCCTCCGGCAATCGGGTGGCTTATGTGGATTACGCCCATAACCAGGCTTCGGTCAAGGCCCTCCTGGACTTCGTGGATGAGCAGTTCGGCAACCGCAACCCGGCTGTCACCCTGGTCTCCGGCTCAGCAGGCGACAAGGCCATCGACCGCCGCCAGGGAATCGTCCAGGCCGCCCAGAACAGGGTGGATCGGCTCATCATCACCGGCGACGATGAAGGCACGGAAGGAGCCGACCGCATCTGCCGGCAAATGCTGGGCTATGTGACCAATCCCGATCTGGACGTCTCGATCATCCTCGACAGGACCCAGGCCATCACCACGGCCATCCAGGAGGGGGCGGGCGACGGCACCGGGCTCCAGGTCATCCTGATCATCGGCAAGGGCGAGGAGCGCTGGATCAAGGTTGGTCACCAGCAGGTCCCCTACGAGGGCGATGACCGGATCGTGGCACGCCTCCTGGGAACCCGCAGCCATGACCTGGGTGCCACAGGCACACCCCGGGGATGAGCGGAGGGCGGGCTATATGATAGAAATCCGTACGAGTATTCCAACCGAGGTCAACACAGCAGGTGGTCCACACAGATGAAACGATTTCAGCCGGTCATTTTAGGTAGCGATATCAACGCCTACGGCATGGCCAGGGCCTTCCATGAGGCCTACGGACTGGTTTCGACCGCCTTCGCCCACTTCCAGCTGTCGCCGACCAAGTACAGCCGAATCATCGACGTCCATCTCGTCAAGGACTTCACCAAGCCCCAGGTCTTCGTCCAGGCTTTGACGGACTGGGCCAGGGAATACCTGCAGAAGCACCCCGGAACCACCCTCATCCTCCTGCCCTGCGGGGATACCTACGCCAACCTTCTGGATCAGGTTGGCGCACCCCTCCACCGGTATTTCGCGTTCAACGCCATCGATGCGGATCTGAACCGCAGGCTGAGCCTAAAATCCTCCTTCTACGACCTTTGCGAGGAATATGACCTTCCCCATCCGCTGACCAAGAGCGTGGACAAGGCCGGCGTGGAGGCCGGTGAGCATCGGAACCTCCCCTTCGACTACCCGGTGGCCATGAAGCCCGCCGACAGCGACGAGTGGCTGGGTATCGATTTCCCCGGACGCAAGAAGGCCTTCATCATCCAGGACCCGGAGGAGCTGGATATCCTGATACGCCGCGCCTACCAGGCGGGGTACACCGGCAGGATGGTCATCCAGGACTTCATTCCCGGAGGCGATGAGAACATGCGGGTGCTCAACGCCTACGTGGACCAGCACCATCGGGTGCGGATGATGTTCCTGGGGCACCCGTTGCTGGAGGACCCGACCCCTGAAGCCGTGGGGAACTATGCGGCCATCATCCCCGATTACAACCAAGGCATCTTCGACCGGATCAAGACGTTCCTGGAGGATATCGGCTACTGCGGGGTGGCCAACTTCGATATGAAGTACGACCCGCGCGATGATACATACAAGCTCTTCGAAATCAACCTCCGCCAGGGACGAAGCAGCTACGTGGTGACCCTGAACGGATTCAATCTTGCCCGGTACTTCGTTGAGGACCTGGTCGAGGACTCGGCATTCGACGGCCGCACCGTCTTCGGCCGGGGGCACAGGCTATGGATGGAAATCCCGCAGGACATCTTCCAGACCTACACCCAGCCGTCCAAGGACAAGGACAGTGCCCTGTCCATGATCAAGCGCGGCGACTGGGGAACCACCCTGGAGTACAGGCAGGACAGGAATCCCCTGCGCTGGCTGATGGTGCGGCATATGTTCTCCATCTACCGCAAACGCTATGCCCAGTACTTCAGGGACAAGGGAGGCCTGGCATGAGGAACTTCTTCGCCGTTCTGGGCGGCATGGGAACCATGGCCACCGAGAGCTTCGTGCGCGTTCTCGACAAGGAGACACACGCCACCCGCGATCAGGAGTTCCTGGACTATGTGGTCTTCAACCATGCCACGGTCCCGGACAGGACGGACTTCATTCTGGGGCGGAGCACGAATGACCCCTACCCCTACCTGGCCGAGGATGTGGACCAGGCCACCCGGATGGGTGCCTCCTTCATGGTCATGGCCTGCAATACGGCCCACCTGGTCCTGCCCCGCCTCCAGGACCGCACCACGGTGCCCATCCTGGACATGCCCCAGGAGACCATCGACTGGGCCGTGGAGCACTTCCCCTCCTCCACCCACCCCCGGATGGGGTACATGGGGACGGAAGGGTCCCGACATGCGGCCATCTACCACAGCCCTGCCAACAAGGCGGGCTACGACCTGGTAGACCCGGACCAGGCCCTCCAGGACAAGGTCAACGCCCTGATCTACCAGGATGTAAAGGAGGGCAGGTTCGACCGGGACCGGTATCTGGCCGTGGTCCAGGAGTTCCTGGAACATTACCACTGCGACACGGTATTGCTGGGCTGCACCGAACTGTCGGCCCTGAACGAGGTTTACCCCATGCCCGACCTGCCCATCGTGGACTCTCAGGCCATCCTGGCCCTATCCACCGTGCGACGGGCCAAGGAACTCCGGGCGGAATCATCCCACTGATCGACCCTATATCCGCGTAATTGCAGAAATAAGCAGCAGCAGAGGCGATTCAATCAAAGTTGTCGAAGAGCCTCTTGGGAACATGGTTCACTCCGCCCAGCACCCTGACGGCTTTGGGCCCGCACGGGCGGGCCCGGTCCGAAGTGGTTCACGGCGTTCCGTGTCGATGACCGATGAACCCTACCCTTCGTCCTGCTCCCTGTCGAGCTTTTGGGAGATGACGGACGTGACACCATCCCCACGCATGGTGATGCCGTAGAGCGAATCGGCGATGCTCATGGTCCGTTGCTGATGGGTGATGACAATCAGCTGGGCATGCTCACGCAGCTGGTTGAAGGCCTTGATCAGCCTGGTCAGGTTCACGTCATCCAAGGCCGCCTCGACCTCATCCATGACATAGAAGGGGCTGGGGCGCGCCGTGAAGATGGCAAAGAGGAGAGCCAGGGCCGTCAGCGAGCGCTCCCCACCCGAGAGGAGGGACAGCTGCTTGACCTTCTTCCCGGCAGGACTGGCCTCGACCAGCACCCCCGTGGTCAGGAGGTCATCCGGGTTCTCCAGACGCAGCCTGCCGGTGCCACCGGGGAAGAGGGTGCCGAACATCCGCTCGAAGGCTTCGGCCGTGTCGTCAAAGGCCTCCTTGAAGACCTGGACCATGGTCTTATCCAGGTCCTTGACCAGCCCCATCAGGTCGTCCCTGGATTTGACCACGTCATTGCGCTGCTCGTTCAGGTATCGGTTACGGGTCTGTAGGGCATCATATTCCTCGGTGGCCAGGGGATTGACCTTGCCCAGGGCGGCCAGGTCCCGTTTGGCCTTTTCGAGTCGTTTGACCTGCTCGGCACGAACATAGGGTACGGTCTTGCAAAGTCGGGTATCGGTCACCGACTCCGGAGATGAATCGGAGTCGGCCCCGTCCGCATCCAGGGGCACGGGGTTGCCCTCGTCGTCAAGGACCGGTACCGGTCTGTCCGGTCCGTATTCGCGGATGAGCTCATCGACCTCCATACCCAGGTCGTCATGAATCCGTTGCCTGAGCTGACCATCCTCAGTGGCCAGGCGTTCACGGTTCAGGTCCAGGGTGTGCTCACGTTCCTGGAGGGCGGCCACCTCGGGCTCCAACCCATCCCGTTCCTTGCGCAGACCGATCAGCTCCTGATCCTGAGCGGAGACCCGCTCCTGGAGGCGTTCCCGTTCCTGTGTGGCGGCCTCCATGCTCTTGGTGACCAGGCGGGACAGAAGCATGGATTGGGAGCTGATGCCCCTGAGTGTTCCGACCTCCTGGCGCCGCAGCTCGTTTTCCTTCTGCTGACGTTCCCTGCGTTGCTGCGCCTGATTGGCCTGATCCATGAGCAGTTCCGCCTGCCGGGTCAGGGAGCCGGCCTTCCGGTCGGCCTCCTTCCAGGTCAACCGGGCCTCCATCTCCCGGGACCGGGCCTGGTCCAGGGCACCTTCCAACTCCCCCGACCGGCGGTCCATGTCATCCAGGTCGACCTGGTCGTCCCCATTGGCCTCCGCCTTGGCCAGGCTTGACTTGAGGTCTTCCAGCTTCAGGGTGTGCATATGGATCTGCTCCTGAGCCTGATCCCTGCGCTCCCTCAGGTCCTGGAGCCGCGCTTTGACCTGCGCCGCCTGGGTCCTGGCCCCTTCCAGGGCACGGGCGGACTGTTCGGCTTTGAGCCTTGCCTCGGTCTGTCGGTTCCGGGCCTCCTCCACCCGCCTAATAGCCAGGTCCAGGGTCTTCCGGGCCTCCTCCACCTTGGGTGTGAGGGCTTCCGACTCCCGGACCAGCCCTTCGGATTCCGCCAAGGCCTTGTCCCGGCGGGCCACCAAGGCCAGGTCGCTGGTGGCCGGGGATGAACCGCCTACGGCCCCCACCCTGTCGAAAAGGTCTCCATCCCGGGTCACGGCCTGATCCCAATCTCCGGTTTCCAGAGCTTCCAGGGCGGCTCGACCGTCCTCTACAGCTGCCGTTCCGGCAAGCAGGAGGCGGATGGCCGCCAGAACCCTGTCGGCCTGGCCGCTTCCACCCTCCGAGGCTGCTTTGCGCGGTCCGACCAGCGATGCTGCGGACCTGTGGCCTTCGCCTTCCCCCGCACCCTTCTGAATGGCATCGTCCTGCACCACGTCACTCGGCACAAGCAGGGCCGCCCTGCCCAGTCTGTCATCACGGGCACGGTCCAGGGCCTTGAGCAGGGTATCGGGACCGTCCACGACGATTGCTCCGGCATAATCACGCAAGGCATGGGCCAGAGGTTCCTCCCAACCCTCCTCAACCTGAATGAAATCAGTGACGGAACCCAGGGAAACCAAGTCGTCCTGACCGGTCAGTTTGTCCGAGGCGCTCCTGCTCTCGATGGTGTCGGTCAGGGCATCGGCCTTGGCCTTGAGGGAGATGATCCGGGCATCGAGCAGGCGCTGCTGCTCTTCCAGGGCGTCCAGTTCCTGACAAGCCTTCGATTTGGCTTCCTGGGCCGATTCGATGCCCTGGGGATCTTCCTGGGCAGGCTCCCTGGACTCCTCCTCCAGAAGGTCCAGACGCTGTCTGGCCTGGTCCTGCTCCTTGGCCAGCCCCACCTCCTGCTGATCGAAGTCGTCCGTACGTCGCTGGGCCAGATCCAGGGCCGATTCCTCCTTGGCCACCATCTGTCGCAGGTCGCCCAGCCTGGCATCACGCCGCCGAGCGTTCTGTCGCAGCTCGGTCAGGGTTTGGCGGAGGGCCGCCAGCTGCTTCTCCTGGTCGGCCCTGGACTGCACCGCCTTGTCCAGGGCGATACGGGCATTGGACACCTGCGTTTCCTGGGCCTCAGCCTGATCTTCAAGCTCCTTGGCTCGTTTGCGCAGTATCTCCGGGTCGTCTCCCGGATGATCGATGATGCGTCCCTGGAGGGAGCGCGCCCGCTCGTCGGCCAAGGAGGCCATCGACCGGAACCGTTCCTGAAGCTGGGTCAGGTCATGCCATACCTGATTGATTCGCTCCATTTCAGGGTTCGATCTGCTGGAGACCGACTCAGCCTGTTCGATTTTCAGCTTGACCCGGGCAAGATCACGCTGACGCGAGGTCAGGTCCTGTCGGACACTCCCCATCTCCTGGCGGACCGAGACCAGCCCCTCCTTTGATTTCAGGGCATCCTCGGCATCGATCCTGGCCTGGGCGTCCCGCAGGGAGACCTGTATCTTGTCGGCCCGACGGGAAACCTTCGCCTGGCGGCCCAGCGGCCCCAGCTGGCGGTGAATCTCCCCTATCAGGTCATCAAGGCGCGACAGGTTGGTTTCCGTGTTGGACAGCTTGCGCAGGGCCCGCTCCTTGCGCTTGCGGTGCTTGAGTATCCCGGCGGCCTCCTCGATAAAGGCACGGTGCCCGCTCGGATCGGCCCTGAGAATCTCGTCCAGGCGCCCCTGCCCGACAATGACGTGCATCTGCTGGCCCAGGCCCGTATCGCTCAGAAGGTCCTGGATGTCCAGGAGACGGCAGGCAGATCCGTTGATGGCGTACTCGGAACCACCGTTGCGGTAGATGGTTCGCGAGATGGTCACCTCGGTATAGTCGATGTCCAGGGCATGATCGGAGTTGTCGATCGTCAGGGTCACCTGTGCCCGTCCAAGCGGCGGCCTGGAGGAGGTGCCTGCAAAGATCACGTCCTCCATGGAGGAGCCACGCAGACTCTTGGCCCCCTGCTCCCCCATCACCCAGGCCAGGGCATCCACGATGTTGGACTTCCCCGACCCGTTCGGGCCCACCACGGCCGTGATGCCGGGCTCGAACCGGAGGGTGGTGGCCGAGGCGAAGGACTTGAAGCCCTTGAGCGTCAGCTCCTTCAGGTACATCAGGCACGCTCCGATTTGGGCTTGTCCAGATCGGGGTTGTGGTGCTCCTTGAGAAGGGTACGGGCGTCGCCTGCGGTGACGAAACTGCCGCAGATCAGCACACCCCTGCCGTATCCCAGACCGGTCTCATCCTCAGCGTCGACCATGTTGACGGCCTCCTGGATGGCGTCGGGAAGGGAGTCCCTCCTGATGACCCGGTCGGGACCAAAGACCTGCTTGGCGATCTTCTCCAGGTCCTCGGCGGGCATGACCCTGTCACGCCAGGAGTTCTCGGTGACGATGATCTGGTCCATGATCGGCTCCAGAACACCCAGATAGTCCTCGACCTGTTTGTCGGCCATCATGGCCACCACCCCGACCAGCTGTTCGAAGTGGTAGTTCTCCTCGATGGCCTCCCTCAGGGACTGGGCGGCGTTCAGGTTGTGCCCGCCGTCGATGATGATGGTGGGCGAGTTGCGTATCTGCTCGATGCGCCCCGGAACGCGGACCTGGCTCAGGGCCTCGTCCACCAGATCCTGATTGAGGGTTCCGCTGACCGGGATGACGATTTCGGCTGCAGCCAGGGCAGCAAGGGCGTTGTGGGCCTGGTGGGCTCCGAACTTGTCGATGGGAACCTCGGCGTACTCCCCGTTGGGAGTGCGCAGGGTGGCCACCTGACCACCCACGGCGGGCATCCGGGACACCACCTCCAGCTCCTGCCCGTCATGGAGGACCCGGGCTGCACCACGCTCACGGGCGGCCGCCTCGATGATTGGCATGACAGCCTCCTCATGGGGCTGCGGCCCTACGATGACGGTGGAACCCTCCTTGATGATTCCCGCCTTCTCGGTGGCTATCTGTTCGACCGTGTCGCCCAGCCACTGCATGTGATCCAAGTCAACCGGACCGATGACGGCAACATCCGCATTCAGGACGTTGGTGGCGTCCCAGAGTCCGCCCATACCGACCTCAACAACCGCCACGTCCACGGGGGCATCCGCAAAGGCCCAGATGGCCATGGCCGTCAGGACCTCGAAGAAGCTCATCGGCGGCCGCCCCTCCTTGGCGAACCGGTCGTCGACGATCGTGATGAAGTCCTCAATCTGCCGGTATACATCCACGAAGCGCTCATCCGACAGCTCCTGCCCATCGATGGCGATCCGCTCGTTGATCCGCTCCAGGTGGGGGGAGGTATAGAGGCCCGTCCTCATGCCGTAGGTGCGGGCGATGGCCTCAGCCATCCGGGCCGTTGACCCCTTCCCGTTGGTTCCGGTGATGTGGATGACACGGAAGCTCTGCTCCGGATGCCCCAGGAGGTCCAGTATCAGGCTCATCCGATCCAGGTCCAGATTGGTGGTGTTGTGCTCGGCAGGGCGCGACATGATGGCACGCTCCACCTCACGGATATCTTGACCATCGCTGTTGGGTTCTTCGAATGACATACTCAGCCCTTGCTCCTGCTCCCGTACGGTACTAGCCCTACCTATTCTATGCGTCAGGGCGGTCCGGGCAGGCCTTCATCCCAAGGCCGAGATGCATCCCCCGCCCACCGTTCGCACAGCCCCGCCCACCCTGCCGGGCAGGCCCCGCCTCCTCCACATGCCGCCCTCGTGTTCTTCAGCGCCGGGCACTAGCATGGAACCACAGCACAAGAGATCCCTCTTCCTTCGCGTCTCAGACGCGGACTCGGCTCATTGAGAGGGATTACGGACTGGATTGACCCAAGGAGGCAGAGGATAGTGACGACACCCGCGGAAAAGGTTGCTCAGGACAAGGGACGGGACGATACCGACCTGAGGAATGTCGACGTGAACGAGCAGGACATGAGCGATCGGGTGAACAACCGCACCCTCAGGCCCAACTCCCCTGC
This sequence comes from Bifidobacterium sp. M0307, assembly GCF_016100445.1. Taxonomy (NCBI): domain Bacteria; kingdom Bacillati; phylum Actinomycetota; class Actinomycetes; order Bifidobacteriales; family Bifidobacteriaceae; genus Bifidobacterium; species Bifidobacterium sp. M0307. The sequence continues at coordinate 445,714 of NZ_JACFSL010000001.1, read as the reverse complement.
CTTCCAGAAGTTCATGACCACCGGCTGGCAGGCCCAGGAGCCCGATATGGAGCCTTTGGAATCCAGCAGGTTCATCGGCCGCCGCCTGGAGGAGCTGGGACGACGCTTCCCCGGCGAGCGCCTCGTCATCCCCGCCGGCGACTTCAAGACCCGTAACAACGACAACGACTATGCGTTCCGCCCCGACACCACCTTCGCCTACTACACGGGGCTTGGCGAGGACTTCGAGCCGGGATCGGTCCTGGTCCTGGAGCCAGTGGCCCCCGATAGCGAAGAGGCCGGTGCAGGAAGGACGCATACGCCCGAACTCTTCGTCCACCCCAGGGCGGACCAGTCCACCTCGGACTACTACCGTTCGTCCCAGTACGGGGAATACTGGGTCGGCCCCAGGGCTGGTCTGAAGGAACTGTCCGTCATGACCGGCATCCCCACCCGCGACATCGCCTCCTTCCCCGATGCCATCGCCAAGGACCTGGGCCCGGATGACGGAGCGGTCAGAATCCGTGTGATTCGCACCGCCGACACCGAGGTCTGCAGCCAGGTGGAGGCCGCCCGCAAGGCCAGCGGAATAGGCGGACCCGACAGGAACCAGGCGGCGGATGAGAAGCTGGAGGAATTCACCTCAGAAGCCCGTATGATCAAGGATTCCTATGAGGTGGGCGAGATGCGCAAGGCCATCGCCGCCACCAAGGACGGATTCGACAAGATCCTGACCCGCCTCCCCCAAGTGGTCGGCAAGCCCCGTTCCGAGCGGATGCTGGAGGGTGTCTTCAACGCCAACGCCCGAGAGGAGGGCAACGATGTCGGCTATGGATCCATCATCGCCTCCGGCAGCCATGCCCCTGTTCTCCACTGGATGCGCAACAACGGAACAGTCAAGGAGGGCGACCTCCTGCTGATTGATGCCGGAGTCGAGGTGAACAGCCTCTATACGGCCGACATCACCAGGACCTTCCCGGTAGGCGGCACCTTCAGCCCCCTTCAGAAGCGAATCTATGAGACCGTTCTCAAGGCCCAGCTGGCCGGATTCGAGGCAGCCAAGCCAGGTGCCACCTATTCGGACATCCATCATGCCGTCATGCGGGTCCTGGCGGAGACCCTCCATGAGTGGGGCATCCTCAAGGTCAGCGTGGAGGAGTCCCTCTCCCCCGAGGGGCAGCAGCACCGGCGTTGGCACGCTTGCGGATGCGCCCACCATCTCGGCCTGGATGTGCACGACTGCGCCGAGGCCCGCTACGAGTCCTATCAGGGGGCACCCATCACACCCGGCATGATCTTCACCATCGAGCCGGGTCTCTACTTCAAGGAGAACGATCTTCTGGTGCCGCCCGAGTTCCGCGGCATCGGCGTTCGCATCGAGGATGACGTGCTGATGACGGAGGATGGCCCGGAGTGGCTTTCCGCCGCCATCCCCAAGACCGTGGAGGACGTCCAGGAATGGATGGCCCGGCAGGCCACCCAGAGCGGACAGGGCAGGGACTGACCCATGCCCACCCCGGACTTCGTGCTGAACCTGCGGCACTCCATCGGCCACGACCTGCTCTGGCTGAATGGGGTGACCGGGTTCGTGGAGGATGAGCGGGGTCGCATCCTGATGGGGCAACGTGCGGATACAGGCCAATGGGCCCTGGTTTACGGCATCAACGAACCAGGCGAAGACCCGGCCGACACCGTAGCCCGCGAAATCAAGGAGGAGACCGGGGTGGACGTCGTCGTCACCGATTTGGTGGCGGTCACATCATCCCGGGAGGTTGTCACTTACTCCAACGGCGACCGGGCCATGTACATGGATCACCTCTTCATATGCAAGCCCGACCCCGACGGGAACACGGACCCTTTCGTGGGTGATGAGGAGAGCCTGTCGGTGGGTTGGTTCAGCCCCGACGACCTCCCCACCCCACTTGCCGACAGCACCGTAGAGCGCCTGGCAAGGGTCCGCACCTACAAGGCACGCCTGCATACCGGTGACGCCCACGCCCTCTTCGTGTTCAACGGGCGGGAGAAGCCTGCCGTCAGCGATTAGGACAGCAAGGGCTCCGATGTTCATCCTCTTGATTCCGCGTTCGGAGCCCTTCCTCCGCCGACCGGAGGATCTGAATCGTGCAAGTCTCCCCGACCTCAGTCGTCAAAGAACCCCAGCGGATTGTCAATGAACCTGCGCAGACCTATCAGAGCCGCCCCACTCAGGGCCGGATTGGGAGTCCTTGAGGGGATGAGGACACGAACATGCACGGCATCCCGGCCCAGGGTCAGCTGATTCAGACGATTCTGAAGCCGCTGGGCGAGGTCCCCGCCGAAATTGGACCAGAACCCACCCAGGATGACCGTATCAACATCAACGATATTGATGGCCGTTGCAATGACCGAGATCATTGCATCCACACCCCGATCTATGGCATCGACGGCCTTGGGATCATCCTGCTGCCAACGCCGATACAGCTCGTCCATGGCCTGTGAGGAAAGAGCCTCGCTGCCGTTGGCGATACCGGCGGCCTCCACCAGGGCCTTCCGCCCGGCATAGGTCTCCAGACACCCACGGCGCCCGCATCGGCAGGTCGGTCCGTTGAGATCGACGGAAGCGTGACCCAGCTCACCGGCGAACCCATGGTCTCCCGCCTCGATGGCCCCGTGGCGCACCACCGCACCGCCAATACCGATGTCGGTTGATATATACAGGAAGGAATCCGTCGGGCCAAGAAGGTCATTACCGCCACCGGTGGAGCGCTGGGTGGCATAGCCGGGAATCTGCGAAAGCGCGGCCAGACGGGCCTCGTTTCCCGCGATTGGGTCAAGACGCTGCACCAGATCGAACCTGGACAGGTCCAACCTCTCCCAATCGAGGTTTCTGGCCATCAACAAGGTCATATCATCGGTGACCAGGCCAGGCAGGGCCAACCCGGCTCCCACCACCCGATACCGCTGACGCTTCAGTTTCGCCTCCAGGGGCCTGACCAGGGCATCCAGACTGTCGAAGACATGATCGGGGCGCGCCTCGTGCATGTCATCGTGGACCCAAGCCGAATCAATCAGGCTACCGTCCAGATCCATGGCCAGGCAACCGTACCCATCGGTATTGATCTGCAGGCCCACACCAGCCCAGCAACCATGTGAGATGGCGAGAGGGGTGCTCGGACGGCCATACGTGATCTGCGAGGTTTCCGGATTTCCCTCCTGGACCACCCGGTTCTTCAAGAGCAGGGCACCCAGCAGGGACATGGTCGCCTTGGTCAGACCGGTGGCCTTGGCAAGATCGGCCCGGCTGAGCGGCATAGACGAACGCAGAATAGTATCGATGATGACCGAGAGGTTGTGATTCCTCAGATCATCCTGATTAATCGAACGTAAGGCAGTCACTGGTCGACCTTCCAAATAACCCACAGTCCCCAGGTCCGGGTTCCATGCCTTCCCAGTATCACATGACGACCACCCAAACACGGCAAAGGCGCACCCCGCTTTCCAGTACGGGATACGCCTTGCAACACAGCGAAATGAGGGGTCTGACTGCCCCCGTCACCTCACTTCTTGCGGTGCTTGCTCACCAGATCATAGGCGACGGCCACAATGACGACCAGGCCCTTGATGATCTTGACGATGGCGGCGTCCGCACCCATGATCGAGAGTCCCTGGTTGAGAACACCCATAATGAGGGCCCCGACCATGGCACCGGGGATGGTGCCCACACCGCCGGCAACAGCGGCTCCGCCGATGAAGCAGGCCGCTATGGCATCCATCTCGAACTCCATGCCGGTCTGGGCCGTAGCCGATGCCAGACGGGACAGGGTGATGATGGCCGCCACTGCGGCCAGGAGACCCATGTTCAGGAATATCTTGAAATCAACCTTCCTGGTATCGATGCCGGAGAGTACTGCAGCCTTGCGGTTGCCGCCGACGGCATAGATATCACGCCCCAAGACCATCCGGTTGAGAACAAACCAGTAGATGCCGACCAGGATGCCGATGATCACCAGAACAATGGGGATGCCTCCCTGGGTCTCGTTGCCGGAAGAGGCCAGGAGATAGGTCACGAAACCGATTGCCAGCGTGGAGAGAACGCACTTGATGATCACCCAACTCATCGGTTCGACCTGAAGCCCTGCCCGGAGGGAGCGGGAACGACGGCGGAACTGCATGAAGACAACCAGGGCGATGGCCACGGCCCCAACCACCAGGGTCAACCCATCCAGTCCGAACCAGAAGCCGAAGATATTCGGCAGGAAGTCCTTGGATATGGCCCTGAACTCCTTGGATCGCAGCGGAATCGACTCACCGGCGACGACCGTGGCCAGACCGCGGAAAACCAACATGCCGCCCAGGGTGGTGACGAAGGCGGGCACGCCCACATATGCCACCCAGAAGCCTTGCCAGATGCCGACGATCAGGCCGAGCACCAACATCAGACCGATGGCGGCCACCCAGTTGAGCCCCCAGTTCTTCATGGCGAAGGCACCCATACCGCCGATGAAGGCCACGACAGAACCGACCGAAAGGTCGATATGGGTGCCGATGATGACCATGAGCATTCCGATGGCCAGGACCAGTACATAGGCATTCTGCTGGAAGAGGGCCACGAAGTTATTCGGGAAGAGCAGACGTCCTCCTGTCAACACCTCGAATATCAGGATGACCACAACCAGGGCCAGGTAGATGCCGTACTGTCTGGCATTGCCCAGGAGGGTCGATCGGAGGGTGGCCACCTGTCCATCCGCCTGGGTCCTACCCCTTGCTGATTCGATTGTGGTTGACATGGTTTCCTTCTTTTCGGTCCTCATTGTGCGAACACCTCTTCCTTGGCGAGTGGCTTGTCCGAAGTCATGTACCTCATGAGCTCCTCCTGATCGGTCTGGCGCGCATCAAGACAGGCTGTGATGACACCCTGACTCATCGTGTAGATGCGGTCGCAGATTCCAAGGAGTTCCGGGAGTTCGGAAGATATGACCAGGACGGCTGAACCTGAATCGGCCAGGCGGTCGATAATCTCGTATATCTCATACTTGGCACCGACATCGATGCCGCGGGTGGGTTCATCAAGAATCAGCACCTTGGGGTCCGTGGAAACCCATTTCGCCAGGACCACCTTCTGTTGGTTTCCGCCCGACAGACTATCGGCAGGCATCTCGATACTCGGGGTCTTGGTCCTGAATTCCCTTCGGTACTCTTCGGCGATACGCTGCTCACGACCCAGGTCGATGACCCCATGCCTGGACAGGTTGCCCAGATTGGCCATGGATGTGTTCTCCCTGATTGAGGCAATCAGGTTCAAACCGTAGACCTTCCTGTCCTCGGTCACATATGCCAGTCCCTTGTCGATGGCCGAGCGGACCGTCGGGAAGGAGACCGTTCTGCCCTCCATGCTGACTCGCCCCTCGGCCTCCACACCATACTGGTGACCGAAGATGCTCATGGCCGTCTCTGTCCGTCCTGCACCGATCAGCCCTGCAAGACCGACGATTTCACCGGCCCGGAGATTGAAGCTCACATCCTTGGCCACCAATCGGCTGGTGTCCTGGGGGTGATGAACGCTCCAGTCCTCGACACGGAACATCTCCCTGCCAATCTTCGCTTCATGAGCCGGGTAACGATTGGTCATGGGTCTGCCAACCATGTCCTTGATCAGTGAATCCACGTCGAGAGGCCGTTCCTTGCTGACAGGACGGTCCGAGATGGTCCTGCCGTCCCTGATCACCTGGACGGCATCGGCCGAAGCAGCAATCTCGTTGAGCTTGTGAGAGATGATGATGGCCGTGATTCCCCGCTCCCTGCGCAGCCGGTCAATCAGGTCCAGAAGATGAAAGGAATCCTCATCGTTCAGAGCCGCAGTGGGTTCATCGAGGATGAGTAGCTTCACATTCTTGGTCAGTGCCTTGGCAATTTCCACCAGCTGCTGTTTGCCTACACCCAGGTTGGAAATGAGCGTATCAGGATCCTCGTCCAGCCCGACCATATCCATAACCTCGCGGGCTTTGACACGCTGCCGGTCATCATCTATGAACAGCCCCTTGGTTATGGGGTTCCCCAGGAAGATGTTCTGGGCGATGGTCATATAGGGTTCCAGGGCGAGTTCCTGGTGGATGATGACGATGCCCTCCCGCTCGGAGTCCCGGATGCCCGAGAACATGCACGGTCTTCCCTGATAGATGATCTCTCCCGAATAGGAACCATGCGGGTAAACGCCCGACAGGATGTTCATCAGCGTGGACTTGCCGGCGCCATTCTCGCCACAGATGGAGAATATCTGTCCACGACGAACCTTGATGTTGACATGGTCCAGGGCCGTAACAGGACCGAAGGTTTTTACGATTTCCTTCATTTCCAGAATCGTGTCTTGAGATGTTGTCATTTGTTCCTTCCCCACACCGGGAATTCAGTGCTCTCCCCACAGGCATACGAAGAGAGCACTTTCCGGATGTTCAGAGACCGGCGTCACCGGCGGAGATGTAGCCGGAATCGACCAGTTCCTTCTTGACGTTGTCCTTGTCTACCGAAACGGGTTTGAGCAGGATGGAGGGAACATCCTTATCTCCGTTGTTGAAGGTGTCGTTTGTCTCGGGCTTCCCACCCTTGACCAGGGTGTCGATGAGCTTGGCCGTGGAGTCTGCAAGCTTACGGGTGTCCTTGTAGACCGTCATGGTCTGCTTGCCCGCCACGATATTGGCCACATTGGCCTTTTCGGCGTCCTGACCGGTAATGATCGGATAGTAGTCCCACCCTGCGGCATCAACGGCATTGACGGTACCCATGGCGATGGCGTCATTGGGGGCCAGAACGGCATCCAGGTGAGCACCCTTGTTGTAGTAGGAGTTGATCCGGTTCTCCATCTCACTTTGGGCGTTCTGACGATCCCAGTTCTGGATGCCGATGCTCTGCCAGTCATCCAGGTTCCGGGGAACCCGGCCGGAGGGAGAGACCAAGGCACCGCTCTTGAAGTAGGGTTCCAGAACCGACCAGGATCCCTTGAAGTAATACTTGGCATTGTTGTCGGTGGGAGACCCGGTCATTAACTCGATGTTGAATGGACCCTTCCGTCCGCTGTCCAGCCCCAGCTTCTTGACGATGTACTGGCCCTGGAGCCTGCCCACCTCGGTGATGTTGAATGTGGAGTAGTAATCGCAGGCTTCGGTGTTCATGATCAGCCTGTCGTAGGCGATTACCTTGGCACCGTTCGATTTCGCGGCTTCTGCAGCGGGACCTACAGCCGTACCGTCGATGGCTGCGATGACAACGTAGTCCGCGCCCTGGTTGGCCATGTTCTGAATCTGGGAGGCCTGCAAATCGGTCTTGTTATCGGCAAACTGGAGAAGTACCTTGTACCCCTTCGATTCCAGTTGTTTCTTGAGGTTGTCGCCGTCCTGGCGCCAACGCTCAAGCTGTTGTTCGGGCATTGAAATCCCGATGGTTACCTCAGAGGGGTCTTTGGCACCTGCCCCCCCCCCCCCCGCGACAGAGCCTCGTGACCCGCCGCAGGCACCAGTACCGGCCAGCATGGCCACACTCGCCAGAGCGCAAACCGCCTTGGTCCAGTTCCTCATGTTGTTTCCTTTCCTCATTGAACGGAACGGGCACTTTCCGCATCGGCGCGGAGCCCATTCATGTGACGGCGACTATCGTAGCATAAAGTTCATTGGTTTGACTAATATTCGCCTCCATTCGCTTCTCTCAACCCAGAAAGACAGTATGCCGTTTTCCAATTTTAGTATTTTCATCTAATAAACTGGGCTACTATGGAGCTATGGGCACCTATGCAAGGAGGCAAGGCATGAACGAGATTCTGGTGGCGGGGGTTGACACCTCGACCCAATCCTGCAAGGTCAGAATCACCGAAGCCAGAACCGGCCGAATGGTCCGGTTCGGCAAGGCCCCCCACCCCGATGGAACCAGCATAGATCCTCAGGCCTGGTGGGAGGCCTTCCAGGAGGCTGCCCGCCAGGCGGGCGGGCTGGATGACGTCTCCGCCATATCGATTGGCGGTCAACAACACGGGATGGTCCTCCTCGACGAATCCGGTCAGGTGATCCGCGATGCCCTGCTTTGGAACGACACACGCTCGGCACCGGAGGCCGAAGACCTGATCGCCCGTCTGGGTCGGCCTCCCCGCCGGGCTGACGAGTCCGACCTGGACACAGACCCCATGATGCGCGGACGGCAGCGCTGGGTCAGGGCCGTGGGATCATCGCCCGTAGCCTCCCTGACCATTACCAAGGTGGCCTGGGTGAGCCGCAACGAACCCGACAAGGCCAAGTCAATCGCCGCCATCTGCCTGCCCCATGACTGGTTGAGCTGGGCCATCGCCGGGCATGGCCCCGCCGCCCAAGGCAGCGAGAACGCGGGATTGGAATCCCTCTTTACCGACCGGTCCGACGCTTCTGGCACCGGCTATTTCGACTCCGCAGCCGACACCTACCGGCGTGATCTCCTGGCCATGGCCCTGCCGGAGAGGATGGCCGACACAGTAGTGCTCCCCCGCGTGCTGGCACCACACGAGATTGGCGCCAAGGCCGACCCACGCATCGCCGGCAAGGATGTTCCAGGAGGTTGCATCATCGCCCCCGGGGGCGGCGACAATGCCATGACCGCCCTTGGGCTCTCCATGCAGGTCGGCGATGTATCCATCTCCCTGGGCACCTCCGGAGTGACCGCGGCCATCAGCCCGGTTCCCGCCTACGACATGACCGCCTCGGTAACCGGCTTCGCCGACGCCACCGGACATTGGCTCCCCCTGGCCTGCACCATCAACGCTTCCAGGATTCTCGACGCCGGTCGCGCCGCCCTGGGCGTCGACTATGAGGAACTGGCCGACCTGGCCGACCAGTCGGAACCCGGCGCGGCCGGTGTCACCCTGATACCCTACTTCGACGGCGAGCGCACACCCAACCGCCCTGATTCCAAGGCCGGCATCCAGGGGCTCACCCTGGGCAACACAACCAAGGCCAATCTGGCCCGCGCCTTTGTGGAAGGTCTGCTCTGCTCCCAGCGGGACTGCCTGGAACTCCTGAAGCGGCCGGGAACCGAGGTAAGGCGAATCCTCCTGGTAGGAGGCGGTGCCAAATCCCGAGCAGTCAGGGCGTATGCACCCCAGATTCTGGGCAAGAATGTGGAGCTACCCAAGCTCGACGAGTATGTGGCCATCGGAGCCGCGCGCCAGGCCGCCTGGGCCCTCTCCGGCGATAATCAACCCCCCGAATGGCCCATTGAGGTTGAGGAGACCCTGACGGGGGAACCCGAGGAGGGAATCTTCCGCCAGTACCAGTCCTGGCGGAAGTAAGACCAGACAAGGGCCTCCTGTGAGCATTGCCGCAGGAGGCCCTTTCCATTCCCCGACCCGGACGTTTCCGCCCCAGGTGGCGCAGGCGATTTCCCATCCGAGTCGAATCGGTATCGATTACAACGAAAGACCCTGCGCGATGCCGAAGCACCGCGCAGGGTCTGCAATGTGGCAGTCAACAATCAGACTGCTGAGAGGGTATCGACAATGTAGTTGTTGATCGTGGCCTTGACCACCTCAAGATGATCCGACCTGTCGGCGGCAATCAGCTCGGACTGCGGCTTGTCGATGCTGTACTCCTCCAGGGAGGTCAGGGAGGCGGAGCCGTCCTCGATGCTGGTGCCGATGCCGGAATCGAAGGAGGAGTATCGCTCCTCCTGGAGATTCTCGATATATCCGTCCTTATGCATCCTGTCGGCAATCAGCAGACCGGCCGCGAAGGTATCCATACCGACGATATGCGTCTTGAAGAGATCCTCGGGCAGGAAGGAGGTGCGACGGGGCTTGGCATCGAAGTTCAGTCCACCATGGGGTCCGATTCCTCCGGCGGCCAGCACCTCCCACATAACGGCCGTCGCGTCGTAGAGGTCGGAGGGGAACTCATCCATGTCCCAGCCGACCAGCTTGTCGCCCTGGTTGGCGTCCAGAGAACCCAGGAATCCGGCCTCGCGGGCCACGCGAATCTCATGCTGGTAGGTATGCATGGCCAGGTTGGCATGATTGCCTTCGAGATTGAGCTTGAAATCGTCCTGCAGACCATAGGTACGCAGGAAGTTGATGGTGGTGGCCGCATCATAGTCGTACTGATGCAGGGTCGGCTCCTTGGGCTTGGGCTCAATCAGGAACTGAGCATCGAAGCCGATCTCCTTGGCGTAGTCCACACACATATGGAAGAGCTGGGCCATGTGGTCCTGTTCGCGCTTCATCTGGGTGTTCCAGAGGGATTCATACCCCTCGCGCCCACCCCAGAAGACATAGTTCTCGGCGCCCAGGCGCTTGCCTATCTCAAGGCTGTGCTTGAGCTGGCCCGCGGAATAGGCGTAGATGTCGGCGAAGGGCGAGGTGCCCGCGCCGGCCTCGAACCGGGCGTTGGTGAAAAGGGATGAGGTGTTCCAGAGCAGTTTGACCCCGGTGTCCTTCATGTTCTTCTCGATCCGGTCGACCACCTTGTCGAGGTTGGCATTGGATTCACGGAGGGTGTCGCCCTCGGGTGCCAGATCGCGGTCATGGAAGCAGAAGAACTCAACACCGAGCTTGGTGAAGAGCTCGAAGGCATAGTCCACCTTGGCCAGGGACTGGTCCATGGGGTCGGTGTACTTGTAATACGGGCGCTGGGCCGTAGGATCACCGAAGGGATCCACCAGACCCTGGTTGAAGGTGTGCCACCAGGCCACGGCAAACCGCAGCCAGTCCTTCATCTTCTTACCGGCCACCACCTTGTCCTTGTCGTAGTAGCGGAAACCGAGGCCTTCCTTTTCGCCCTGCCGTCCGACGTACTCGATCTTGTCGACATCCCACAGACCCATCAGATTGCTCCTTTGCGTATGAAACTGTATTCAGCGGAAGTCAGAACTCCCCCTATTGGACAACGGTAGAGCAGTCGAGTTAATTTGTCAAACCGTTAAATTAAATACCGGGCGTTCGAATCCGTCTATGGGAAACCCCTGCCTACATGGAGACAGGCCGGCGGCCGTCTTGCTGCGAGCAAAGCGACCAGCCGGTCGACAGTTTGCCTAAACGGTGTTAATCTATAAACGTCGTTAATTAGTTTGGACCAGAAAACCATGAGCGGTTTCCGTTGGCCCAACTCAAGGAGGAGGCAGACATGCGCCATACCAGACCTGCCAGCACCCCTGCAGCCATGTCCGAACTCAACCAATCCAGGATTGTGCACAGCCTGCATGCCGATGGAATCAGCTCCAGGGCCGACATCGCCAGGAAACTCAACCTCACCGCCCCGGCAGTGGGCAAGCTGGTCGGCCGACTCATCGACGCCGGCATCGTCAGCGAGACCGGCGAAATGACCTCCGGAGGGCATGGCCGATCCATTGGACTCAAACTGAATGCAAAACGCTACCAGGTCATCGGAGTCAAATTCGCCCGCAGCCTGGTGCAGATTGCGGTATTCGACATCGGTGGACACCTGTTGAGCATGGAGGAGCTGCCTCCAGTGGCCGATGAGGACGTGGAGGACTGCGTCGAGGAGGTTCGCGAACGCATCCGAGGCCTGCTTGACGAAGACCCCTCCATTGTGGCCATCGGTATGGCCGTACCCGGACCCTATCTACGCGACGAGGGTCGAATCGCGGTTGTCACCAGCATGCAGGGCTGGCGCGGCATCAACTTCATCAAGGAGTTCGGCAAAGCCTTCCGGGTCCCCACCTTCATTGAGCAGGACGCCCGGGCCGGAGCCATGGCCGAGAGTCTCTTCGATTCCCGCATCGGAGATTCCAGCCTGGCCTATTACCTGGTGGGCGAAGGCGTCGGCCTCGGAGTCATCGACCAGGGCAACCCGGTGGATGGAAGCCTGGGAGCCGCCACGGAAATCGGCCATGTCAGCATCGACATGAACGGAACCGCCTGCGAGTGCGGCAATCGGGGATGCCTGGAGTGCTACTGCTCGGCCGTGGCCATACACACCCTGATGGGCAGAACCAACCGGGAGGACCACTTCCCCGGCCTGGCGGCCATGACCCACAAGGAGGCCTGTGACCTCCTCTTCACCATGGCCCGCCAAGGCGACAGGACATCCATGGCGCTCCTCGACCAGGTGGCCGACTACGTTGGCTACGGATGCGTCACCATCGTCAACGCATATAATCCCGCGCAGATCATCATCGGCGACCTGGTGGCACAGGCTGGCCAACCCCTGCTGGACCGGGTCAAGGGCCTGGTGTCCGCACGGGCCCTCCCCCAGGTACGGGACCACACCGAGATTCTGCTGTCGGACCTCCCCGCGGATGCCACACTGACCGGGGCCGCCGCCGTGGCCGCCAACCAGTTCCTGGAGCACCCCTCAAGCCTCGGAGGAATGGGATGAGAAACCATGCGAGGCCATTCTTCGCGACATCTATTGCTCCGACCGACAGAGGGGCTCAAACACGAACATCGCCCCCAGCCGGCGCCTACCGTACAAGCACCATCCGTAAGAAAAACACCATCAATCTGAAGAACACCATCAGGAAGGGAAGACCATGGCCGCAAAACCAATAGTCCTCAGCATCGGCGAACTCCTCTGGGACGTGCTGCCCTCGGGCAAGCGTGCAGGAGGGGCCCCCGTCAACTTCAGCTATCACGCCACGAAGAACGGGGCTGACGGGTACGCCTTCAGCGCCGTAGGCAATGACGACCTGGGACAGGAGTTGGAAGAAGCCATCAAGGAGGCCGGGGTCAAGGCCATCCTGCAACACAACGACCATCCCACCAGCACGGTCGAAGTGGAACTGAACGAGGGCATCCCCCAGTACATCTTCAAGCCGGACGTGGCCTGGGACCATCTGAGGTGCACCGACGAGCTCTCCGACCTCGCCAGGAAGGCCGACTCGGTCTGCTACGGAACCCTGGCCCTGCGCAGCGACGAATCCCGCAAGGCCGGTTTGGAAGCCCTGAAGGTCACCCGCCCCGATGCCATGCGGTTCTTCGACATCAACCTTCGCGGCACCTTCTACTCCCAGGACCTGATTCACGAACTTCTGAACATGGCAACGGTCTTCAAACTCAACGACGAGGAGCTGGTGCTTCTGCGTGACATGTTCAAGACCCCCGGGGATACGGATGCCGAACTCTGCCAGTGGTTCATGGACGAGTACCACCTGAACACCATCGTCCTGACGGCGGGCAGCGACTACAGCACCATCTACCTTTCGAATGGCGAGACCTCCCGCATCCAGACCCCCAAGATCAAAGTCGCCGATACGGTCGGCGCCGGGGACGCCTTCTCCGGCACCTTCGCCATCAACCGTCTCCTGGGGGCCTCGCTGATCCAGGCGCACCGTGCAGCCGTCAACACAGCGGCCTTCGTCTGCTCCCAGCAGGGGGCCTGGCCGGAATACCCCGACCAGATTCCCGATTACCTGGCCCAGGAAGGGCGCTGAATCCTGACGAACCACTCCCCGACCTGCCTCTTGTAGCCGGGTCGGGGTGGCAATGGCTGCCACCGCTTCGTCTTTCACTTGGCTCTGCCTCGCCGCCTCTGGCCGACGGGAACCCTATCCTCTCGAATCCAGCGATCCAAGACCGCCCGATGGATTCCCCGCCCTTACGCGCCCGAACGAAGTCATGCGTATTTCCGTTCGAGTTCGGCACAGAGGGATTCGCGGGCGTCCAGCCTGATGGACTCGATATCGGCCTTTATCTGACGGTACTGGGCGACCAGACTGTCGCGACGGGGCGGGGTCAGGCTGGGGTCATCGAGCTGGTAGAGCACTTGATCCTTGCGTTTTTCAAGTAAGGTACGTATGCGGGCATGGTACTGATCGGGCGACTCAGGGCCGGAATAGCGGGGCGAGCGCAGGACGACATCTGCCGGATCCTGGTATTTCATGGGGTCAAACTTACCCATTCGTGGATAAATACAAGTTATTTCTCACCAAAGGCATAGCCGAAGCGAAGCCACCAAAATCGTCGAAACCACTGACACTCGTAGTCAGAGACGCAGACACAGACACAGACACAGACACCGGCATCGCTATCAGCAACGTCAGTTCACCGGATGCCCTCCCTCGCAGGCCCCCAGCCAACGCGGTCGGGCGGCGGCCCCTAGACTGGTAACCATGAGAATCGTCATTCAGCGGGTTACCCGGGGTCGCGTGGACGTAGTGGATGAGCAGGGCCGGCCAGACACCGGTTTTGCTCCACAACAGATCAACCAGGGGCTCCTGCTCCTGGTGGCGGTCAGCGATCAGGACGGCCCGGACCAGGTGGCATATGCAGCCAGGAAGATCGTCAATATGAGGATCTTCGAGGACGAGCAGGGCAAGATGAACCGGTCGGTACTTGACTGCCGGGGGCAGATTCTGTCGGTCTCCCAGTTCACACTCTACGGCGATATTCGCCGTGGCAACCGCCCCAGCTTCATAGCAGCCGGCAAGCCAGACCACGCCAAGGCGGTCTGGGAGGATTTCAATCAGGCCCTGTCGTCATACGACATCAAGGTGTCCACCGGCAGTTTCGGCACCCATATGCGGCTTGACTTCATCAACGACGGCCCTGTGACCATCCTCCTGGACACCGACGAACTGATGTAGGCACCTATCTGACTATGGGCCTGAGGGGCGCGGAGACATCGAGCTGGTGCTTGTCTCCGATTTTGCTGGGATCGTTGATGATTTTATCCACGACGGCCAGCTTGAGTTTCAGATCGGAGCTGTCGCCCCAGACAATCACGCGCTCACCATTATTCAGCTCGGTGGTGATGGAATCCTGGGTGTCGGCCGTCACCTTGGTCACGGAGTGGCGCATCGTTTCAGGCATGGCGGAGAGTATCCGAAGGGTCTGTTTGACCACCAGGTCGCTCTTGCCGTGTTCCAGGTTGGACACCTGGATGATGGGAATGTCATTGACCGGCTTGTCGACGGTGTTGAGCACCCGCCCTTCCCGGTCCACGGCAGTCATGGTGTCGTTGGAATCCTTGAGGATTGCAGTGGGCTCCTGGGCGTTGAAGGTCACACGAAGACCGTGGGGGAAGTGCTTGTGCACCTGGGCGTCGGTCACTCCGGCCATACCGCCGATGTCCCGCTCGATCGCCCCTGTCGAAATCAACAGGAGGGACCGGTCACCCTGCCCTTTGACGATTGTCTCCACCCGTTCGTTGTTCACCCAGGCATTGCCGCCCGAAACCTCGATGTCCTCGGCATGTAGCCTGAAGACGGGCGAGATGAAGAGAAGCCAGACCAGGGCGGCAACAAGGGCCAGCACCAGGACGGAGATACCGGTACGGATAAGGATGACCCGGCGATTGACCGACTTCTTTTCTTGGACCCTGGCCTGGAAATCGATGACCTTGGGACGGACGAAGACCCCCATGCCCTGCTGATCCTGGTCGGCCCCGATACGGTTCGATACCGCCTGGTTGGAGGGCATGTTCCTGGCGTCGACGAAGTCGTCGGTCTTGCTTTTCTTGGTTGAGCTGATGGTGCGGGCGGACGACTTGTCGACATCAGCCGGTGTCTTCCCTTTGATTTTCCCCCGGCGGGAAATCAGTCCTCCGGACTTGACCGACCGCTTGGACCCCTCTTGCCCCTTCGGGTCCTGTGAGCTGATGACTCTGCGGGTTGTCACCGTACGCCCTCTCTCCGGCCCCGGCCCTCGGACCTGGAGGCCAGCCTGTCAAGGATGACCTGCCCCATGGTTGTGATGTCACCGGCCCCGACCGTGATGATGACATCACCGGGCTGAGCCCGGTCAGCGACATCCAGAGCCGCCTGGTTCATGTCCTCACATGCGTGGAAGTCGGCCTGGTGCCCCGGTGCATCCTCCGCCTTCGCGGATCGTCGGGCCTGGAGGATGGTATCAGGGCGAACCTCCGGGTAGTCCTCCTGGCGCTCCCGGGCAGGGAAGATACCGGTCACGGTCACATCGTCCGCCTGGCTCAGGGCTGCAGCGAACTGGTCGGCGAAGATCCGGGTCCTTGAAAACAGGTGGGGTTGGAAGAGCACCCGGATGACCCGATTCGGATACCGCCTGCGGGCGGCATCCAGAAGGGCTGCGATTTCGGTGGGATGGTGGGCGTAGTCATCCACCAGGGTCACGCCGCCTATCTCCCCCCTGACTTCAAACCTCCTGGAAGCGCCACGGAAGTCCCCCGCCGCCCTGGCTGCGGCCTGGGGATCCATACCCAGAAGGGTGCAGGCGATGATGGCCGCAGCGGCATTCCTGGCATTGTGCAGGCCGGGTATGGCCAGGTCGACGGGGATGTCGACCGTCCGGTCCGTCGAATCCCCCCGGCCTGCGGAATCACCTGAACCGCCGGACCTCACCGTATCGGTTCCCGACCCGCCTGCATTCAGGTCCAGGAGATTGGAAGGAATCCGCAGGGTGCACCGTTCACGCCCGGATCCACTGGCCTCCGACTCGGATACTATTCTGACCAGACTGGCTCCCTTCAGGGTCTCCTCCCCCAGCTGCGAACGCGTCCCGGTCGAGTAGACCACAATCCTGGCCCGGCAATCCCCATCCAGGTCCCTGAGTACATCCAGTCCCCCCTGGTCGTCACCGCAGATGACCAGGTACCCCTCGGCACGGCGGGCATGGTCGACGAAGGCCTGGCGGAAGGCGGTCGGCGTTCCATAATGGTCCAGATGGTCGGGTTCCACATTCGTAACGATGGCAATGGTGGGGTGGTATTTGTTGAAACTGCCGTCCGACTCGTCCGCCTCCGCCACAAGCACGTCACCCTGCCCGACATGTCCGCCGTCGATGGCCCCCTGTGCCGACTGGATGGAGCTCCCGATGGCGTAGCTTGGATCGGCGAGCCGACCTGTTCCGGCCTCAGTCAGGATATGGGCGGTCAGGGCGCTGGTTGTGGTCTTACCGTGAGCACCTGCGACGGTCACGGAACGCCGCGAGGCCATCAGGAGGGCGAGGATGTCGCTGCGATGCAGGATCCTGGAGCCCTGAGCACGTGCCGCCAGAATCTCAGGGTTATCCGGCTTGATGGCACTGGACCAGACCACGGTCCGGGCACCCAGCACATTCTCGGCCTTCTGACCTATGTGAACCGTAATGCCCAGTTTCTCCAGACGCTCGGTCTTCTCGTTGGCCTGCCTGTCGGAACCCGAAACCTGGACACCGGTCTCA
This sequence comes from Bifidobacterium sp. M0307, assembly GCF_016100445.1. Classification (NCBI taxonomy): domain Bacteria; kingdom Bacillati; phylum Actinomycetota; class Actinomycetes; order Bifidobacteriales; family Bifidobacteriaceae; genus Bifidobacterium; species Bifidobacterium sp. M0307. The sequence continues at coordinate 428,658 of NZ_JACFSL010000001.1, read as the reverse complement.
TGGAGCATCTCGGCCAGAACACTCATACCGGCTCCCCCGATACCGATGAAGTGGGTCGCACCCAGGGCCCGCGGGTCGGTGATTCCCGATCCGGCCAGTGAATCACGGGTCGGATCCAGCCCTGCCGAGTCGGCACCCTGAGCGCCTTGCGTCACACCCGAGCACAGGGACGGAGAATCCGAAGTCGGCACCGACGAGTCCATGGCCTGAGCCGACTGGTTCCCTGTGGCTGGATTCCTACGATCATTGCTGGGCAAGATACATCTCCTCGGACGATTCATACTGACTTCATTATGGCGGCAGACCTGTACGCAGGGGAAGCCGCTTCCAGGCATGGACCTGGGGTGACCATCAGCCCTTCCCGGCCGTGGATAGGATCCGGGAAGCCATGACCTGAGCGGCATCACGGATACCGTATTCCCATGAACGTCGTCGCATGGTCCGAAGCGCGTCCTCATCGGCCAGGAGGCCGGGCACATGGTCTTCAATCCAAGCAGGAGTCAGGTCGGCATCGCCCACCATCACCCCTCCCCCTGCCTCGACCACAGGCTGGGCATTGAACCGCTGTTCTCCGTTGCCGATCGGCAGAGGAACGTAAATCGCAGGCAGTCCCAGCGCCGTCAATTCACTGACGGAGCCTGCACCGGACCGGCATATCACCAGATCGGCACAGGCAAAGGCCAGGTCGATGCGCTCCAGATACTCGGCCATGTGGTAATCACCGGACCCACGATGCGCCGGATCCAGATCGGTGACCACTCCCTCACCCAGGTCGCCGACCACACGCCTGCTCACCTGTTCCGCCTTGCCGCGACCGGTCAGGTGAATCACCTGCCCCAGCTCCAGAAGCCTCCCTGCGGAAGCGGATACGGCCTTGTTGAGACTGGCTGCTCCCAGGGAGCCACCTGTCACCAGAATCACCTTCCGGTCCGGATCCAGGCCCAGCCGTGTCGCTGCTTCGACCCGGACGGACCGGGGATCGCGCTCCATCCTGTCGACCAGATCCGCAATGGCCGGCCTCAGGGGCAGACCGACACGTTCGACCGGAGCGCCGGGGCGGGCCTTGATGCCCGTGTGCGCGTATGCGGTTCCCACATAGTCTGCCCAACGGGCTCCCAGCTTGTTGGCCATGCCGGCCCGGGCATTCTGCTCATGAATCAGGATGGGGATGCCCATCACCCTGGCCGCCCGGTATACCGGTGCCGCGGCGTACCCACCGAAACCGACAACCAAATCGGCCGATTGGCGGCGGAGAATCTCCTTGACCTTAGCGACCTCCCTGCACCAACGCACAGGGAATCTCAGGGCATCCAGGTTGGGCCGACGGGGAAAGGGCACCTTTTCGATTGCTTCCAGGGGGAATCCCGCAGCAGGGACCAGTTCATGCTCCAGACCCACGGCAGTGCCGATGACGCTGATGTGCGCCTGGGGACATTCCTTCCGCAGGGCAGCTGCCACACTCAACAGGGGGTTGACATGCCCGGCAGTGCCGCCTCCTGCCAAGACCACATGAGGCCTTTTTCCGGCCTCTTTCCTCTGCTCTGCCACTTCAGTCCGGTCCTCGTCAATCATGGTGAAGATTCTACTCATTCCCCCGTAGCAATGGCATTGACATCCGGTTGGGTACGAATCATGCTCAGAGCCACTCCGGCCGAAACCAGACACATGATCAGAGCCGTACCGCCTGCGGAGACGAAGGGTAGCGGCAGACCGATGACCGGGAGAAGTCCGAGGACCACACAGATGTTGATCAGGGCCTGACCCACCAGCCATACATCCAGGCAGACCAGGACCATACCGGCATACCTGTTTTCGGTGGTCAGGGCGATGCGCAACATGCACCATCCCATGGCGATGAAGACCACGATGACCAGGACTGCACCGAAGAAGCCCAGCTCCTCGCCGATCACAGCGAAGATGAAGTCGTTATGCGCCTCGGGCAGGTAATTCCACTTCTCCCTGGAATTGCCGAGCCCTACACCGGTGAGTCCACCGGAGGCCATGGCATAGAGTCCATGTATGGATTGGTAGCAGATTCCCTGAATGTCATCGGCCGAGCACTCCCCGTAGGCCGCCAGGATGCGCTGGGTCCTGTTGCCGTTCCCCATGACGGAGAAGCCGACGATTCCGGCCAGGCCGAGCGTGGCCAGACTCAGGAGCCACTTCAGGGGGAAACCAGAAACCAAGAAGGCCACGAAACCTATAATGACGATGATCATGGCCGTACCCAGGTCCTTGCCCAGCATGATCAGGCCGAAACTGAGTACAAATCCGATAATCGGCTTCAAATATGGTGTCCAGGGATGGGCGGGATCCTTCCCGTCACGAATCTCGTGCTGCGCCACTATCAGCGCCTGGGGAAGCCAGATGCACAAGGCCAGCTTGAGCATCTCGGCCGGCTGCATGGAGATGCCGCCGATTGATATCCACCCCTGATTGCCGTTTGCCGAGCGCCCCAGTGGGGTACGTGTCAGAAGCTGTGTAAACTGGCTGAAAACCAGGAATGCCATCGACCAACGTTGATAACTCTCCACCTTGATGCGCTGGGCAACGAAGGCGCAGGCCAGGCCGACCAGGCAGTAGATGGCCTGTCGAATCACCTGGCTCCAGGGAGAACTGCCCTGGGCCACCAGATCGACCGAGGACGAAGAGAAGACCATCATCAGACCGAAGACCGTGGTGGCCATGACCGAGGTAACGAACCCGTTATAGCACCAGACCGGATTCAGGATGGCCCGCCAGCCCCGATATGGGTCGCGTGCCCCTCCCTTGCCCTTGCTCCTGTCGTCCTTGTTTGGGTCAGCGGTTTTCGCCATGAGCCTTCACCCACCTCCTGGCCTGGTCAGCGAATTTCCGACCACGGTCGGCATAGGACTTGAACTGGTCCATGGAGGCACAGGCCGGTGCCAGGAGGACCACCTGACCGGGGTGGGCGTAATCTCCGGCGGCCCGAACGGCCCTGCCCATGACATCCTGTTCGGAGTCCGGGTCGATGATGGTCAGGGGGATATCCGGAGCCTCGGATTCGAAGGCCTGAAGCATGGTGGTCTGGTCCTTGCCGATGATGACGGCGCCTGCCATCCGTCTGGCCTGGGTCCGTACCAGGTCCTCGAACCGACCTCCCTTGGCCAGGCCGCCGGCAATCCAGACCACTGAGCCGTCCGGGTAGCTGGACAGGGAGGCCTTGGCAGCGTGGGCGTTGGTGGCCTTGGAATCATCCACAAACCTGATGGCCTCCGCCCCGGACCCCAGGCTGGCCACGGTCTGGATTCGATGGTCTCCCGGCGCAAAGACCCGCATGGCCTCCAGGGCGGCATCCCTATCGGCGCCCGCACCCAGGCACAGGGCAAGGGCACAGAGGGCATCAGCCAGCAGATGCGGATAGACGGTCCCGTCCGGTTCGCACAGGTGGGTCAGGTCGGCAAGGGCGACCAGGCGCTCGGCCAGTCCCGGCTGACCTCCACCGAGACCGCTCATGTCGACGACCCAGCCGCCGTCCACGCCGATCTGGCCTGGCTCGGGGGCACCAAGAGTGAATCCCACCTTGGCACATCCGGGAGCAGGATGGGCCTGGTCGGCCAGGGCACACACCCGGTGATCATCGGCGTTGTAGACCAGGGCCTTACGCACACCCTCGTAAATCCTGGCCTTGTCGGCGGCATACTGCTCGAACCCGCCATGCCAATCCAGGTGGTCGGCAGCCAGGTTGGTGATGGCCGCGCACTCCAGGACCGGCGATTCGGTGAAATGAAGTTGGAAGGAACTCAACTCGACGCACAGCACATCATTTGCAGGATCAAGGACAGCCTGCGAGACGGCCTTACCGATGTTGCCGACCGCCGGTGCCCGCATACCCGATGATTCCATCATGGCCGAGACCATCTGTGTGGTCGAGGTTTTCCCGTTGGTGCCCGTGATGCCTATCCAGGATGCCGGGGCTCCGGTCCGCGTACTGTTCACCCGCATACGCCATGCCGCCTCGACTTCGCTCACCACCGGAATGCCTCGCCGTTGCGCTTCCAGGATGAAGGGAGTGCGCGGGTTGAAGACCGGTGAAGTCACAACCAGGTCGGTCTGGTCCCAGTCGATGGACTCGAAGTCCCGGAGGTCGGCCTCGGCCACGTTCTGGTCCAGGGTGGTCACGGCGGCCACACGTCCCCGAAGGGCTTCGGCCACACTTCTGCCGGAGATGCCCAACCCTACGACCAGTACCCGCTTGTCGCTCATGTCCATGAAGGGAAACACCCCGTTTCACTCGACCGGCGGTTCCTGGGTGTGGTTCCGGCCGCCGGTGGACCGATACCCTGCAATTTCAGCCGCTCAGATGGGCAGGCCGGACCGGGCCACCCAGTCCACGTAGAAGAGGACCAGGGCCAGGAGGACGAAAATCAGGTCGATCATCCAGAACCGGACCACAACCTTGGACTCCTGCCATCCCAGCAATTCAAAGTGGTGGTGGATGGGTGCCATCTTGAAGACACGCTTATGGGTCAGTTTGAAATACCCCACCTGGATTACATCCGAAGCGGTCTCGATCACGAAAAGTCCGCCCAGGATGACCGCCAGAAGCTCGGTGTGGGTCGCGATGGAGAGGGCCGCGAAGAGCCCGCCCAGGGCCAGGGATCCCGTGTCGCCCATGAAGATGGAGGCCGGATTGGTGTTGTACCAGAGGAAGCCGAAGCAGGCCACGGCCGCACAGCAGGCGATGATGGTCAGGTCCAGGGGGTCCGAAACAGCATAGGAATGGCCGGGATGCCCTGATCCCTTGAGGTGGTAGCTCTCCCAGAAGGCGATGACGGTGTACCCGGTGAAGGCGATCATGGAACTGCCCGAAGCCAGGCCGTCCAGGCCATCGGTCAGGTTGACGGCATTGCTCCAGGCCGTCATCAGGAGGTTGACCCAGATGATGAAGAGGATGATGGCCACCACATGGCCCGCCGCCTCGAAATTGATGATGGGATGCTCCACGAAGGATATCCCGGCCTGGGCGCTGGGAAAGCCGTTCTTGGTGGGGAGCTGAAGGGCCAGGATGGCGTAGATCGTGGCCAGGATGAACTGCCCGGTGAACTTGGCCTTGACGGAAAGACCCAGGTTCTGCTTCTTGCGGACCTTGGCAAAATCGTCGATGAAGCCCAGCCCGCCCATGGAGAGCATGGCGAAGAGGACCAGCATGGCCGAGAGGGATGGAGTCTCTCCCCGCGACAAGTAGCGGTAAAGCGCGGAAGCGGCCCACCCGAGGAGGATGGCCAGGTTGATGACCACTCCGCCCATGGTCGGAGTCCCCCTCTTGATCTGGTGGGATTGGGGACCGTCCTGGCGGATGTACTGCCCGTAGTGAAGACGGTGCACCAACCTGATCAGCAGAGGGGTGCCAGCCAGCGTGACCACCAGGGAGACCAGAATTCCTATGATGAGGGCTATCACTGTGTGTACTCCAACTCTTGGATCATGTCCGTGAACGACTTCGCCTGAAAACAGGTCTCCAGCTTACCCATACCTCAGCCCTGCCACCTGTCTGCCAGGGCCGAAAGGCCGGACATGTGCGACCCCTTCAAAAGGACTAGGGCTCCGGGATGCTCTGCGGCCAGACCCTCTACCGTCTCTCCGGCCCGGTTCGCATCGGGCGTATAGATGACCCGCATGGGCACATCGGACCCCCCGGTCTCTCCGCCGGCCCCCCGAACCATGGCTTGGACCAGGTCGTTTGCTGATGCATCATCACAGCCCACGGCAACCAGGGCATCCAGATCGATCCGACGGCAGTAAGCACCGATCTGCTCATGCAGTTGCGCCGCCTGGTCACCGAGTTCCAGCATGACGCCCAGGACCGCGACCCGGTAGGGTTTGCCCTGGTTCCCGGCTCCCTGCCAGGTGGACAGGGCATCCAGACCGGCCCGCATGGAATCGGGATTGGCGTTGAAGGAGTCATCAATCAGGGTGAATCCCGCCCTGTCGGTCCGTACTGTTCCCACAGCCATGCGGTGTGGGCTGATCCTGGCATCCCGGCCCAGACCCTCGGCAATGGCATCGGGGTCCAGACCCAGATGATGGGCTACCGCAGCCGCAGCCAGGGCGTTCATCACATTGTGCATGCCCGATATGCCCAGGTGGACGCGGACAGGATCGGCTCCGGCGAAGGCCAGGGTGAAAGAGGGGCGGTCCAGCCTGTCCCTGACCACATCGGTCGCGCAGGCATCCAAATCAGACGACTCCTCGTTCATGCCAAACCTGAGGACACCGCCCGGAGAGAGAGGCGCCATGGCAGCAACACGTGAATCGTCGGCGTTGAGCACGGCCAGCCCTCCAGGGACCAGTCCTTGGACCATCTCGCTTTTGGCCTGGGCTATGCGGTCCACCGAGCCGAACTCGCCCAGGTGGGCCACACCCACCTTGAGGACCAGGGCCAGGTCAGGGGGAACAATCCTGGTCAGATGTGCTATCTCACCAATATGGTTGGCCCCCATCTCGGCCACCAGGAACCGCGTCCCCTCACCCACCCGCAGGGCTGTCAGCGGCAGTCCTATCTCATTATTGAAGGAACCGACCGGAGCCACGACCGTCCCCAGTGCTGACAGCAGGGAGGCCAGGAGGTCCTTGGTCGTGGTCTTACCGACAGAACCGGTGATGCCGATAACCGTGAAATCAGTACCCGCCGCCCGGCGCAGTTCAATATTGCGCTTGGCAAGGAGCCCCAGAGCCTCGATGGTGTCATCCACCAGAATCTGCGGCAGGTCAGCCCCGGAAACCGGGTGGTCCACCAGGGCGGCGCACACTCCACGGGCACCCATCCCGGGCAGGAAATCATGCCCGTCCACCCGTTCTCCACGGATGGCCACAAAGAGGGAGCCCTCCCCTGCCTGCCGTGAATCTGAGACCACCCGGAGCGATACGGACTGGGCGGCGCCACCTTCAATCGGCTCCGAACCTTCGACGGGAATCAGACGGCCCGACACACTCCGAGCTACCTCCTGCAGGGTCATGGGCATGGTCCCTGCCTGAACACACTGACTCATCCTCACCTCTCAGGACATTTCGCGGGAGACACGCAGGGCGCTCCTGATGTTGTTGCGCTTGACCCCGGCGGCCATGGTCATCGCTATGCACAGGGACAAATCCTCGAAGGGCGATCCCGGGAGCACCGACTGCCTGGCCAGGGAATCCGAATCGTCGGTTCGCCGTGCCACAGTGGTCCGCCCGCCCAGGCCGAATCCGAATCGTCGGGCATGGGAGAGCATCCTTGCACGTCGCAGATCGCTGGCGGAAGCCTCTTGCTCACCCAGGGCCACCACGTCCATGTCGACAGACCGGAGGGCATCCTTCTGCAGGGTCTCCTCCCCCACCGATATGACAACCGCGGCGGCGCCATCCTCAAGGTAGATGGACAGACAACGCTGGATGTCGAACATGCTCAGCGGGTAGTCCAAATTCAGCTCGCGATCGAGGGAATAGGAACCGTGGGCGCTGATGACCCCCACCGGATTGCCCAGGACATGCAGGAATTCGGCCAGGGTATCCACCCCGCCGTACACATCAGACCCGACCAGGCCGAAGACGGCCAGGGAACTGGAAGGATCACCCGCCACAGTGGAAAGGAGCTGTCCCATTTGGGAAGGAAGCATATTGCCGAACAGGAGGGGAATCTGAGCATTTCGTATCTTGTGCCGATCCGTGGAGGGCAGGAGGGCGGCATAGGCGCCTCTGCGCTCGGCCTCGTCCACCATGCCCTGGTCTGCCTCCCCATCCGGCACATAGAGGCTGCCGGGACGCACTGATACCAGGTCATTGGCCAGGGATGTGACCGTGACGGGTTCCGCAAACGAAGGAATCAGGGTCAGCCCATACCTCCCCTTGAGCTGTCCCAGGGTCATTCTTCGGGAGATTGACTCGCTCAACGCGCTCATTCTTCAATCTCTCCTTTGCTCGGGAATTCGACGGTGGCCCGCCGGTGTCACCATTCTACCGGGATAGCATCGGTTCTCGGCGAGGAGGCGGGGACCCGGTATTTCTGCATAAGGAATTCACCGATTTGGGCGAAGACCGGGCCGGCCGTGATGCTGCCGAAGACACCGTCACTGCTTTTGGGGTTCTTCAGGACCACGGTAACCACAAAGTGGGGGTCGTCGGCCGGGAGGACTCCCACCCAGTCGCTGATGATGCCGGTCAGCTTACCTGAGTTATCGGCCACCTCGGCCGTACCGGTCTTTGAAGCCACCCGGTACCCCTCGACCCTGGCCGTGTTCTGATAGAGCTCGGCCACCGATTCCATGCCGTTCATCAGCGAGGCGGCCACCGCCTCATCGACCACCCTGACCTGGTTGGCGTTGGTCTTCCCCTCGCTGAGGATGATGGACTGGTCGGAGCGCACCCCCTTGTTGGCCAAGGTGGCGACCGCGTTGGTGAGCTGGATGGCATTGGTGGCATAGCCCTGACCGAAGAGAACAGTGTTGCGCGTACGGCGGTCCCAGGTCTGAGGCGTGGTCAGCAGGCCCTTGGACTCGCCGGGCAGCCCCAAAGCGGAAGGCTGGCCTATGCCGAACCTGGTCAGGTAGTCATAGCGTTTTTGGTCAGGGTACTTGTCGCCTGCCATGACCATGCCCACATTGGAGGAATTCTGGAGTATGCCAGCCAGGGTCCAGTGTTCAGTGGGATGGTCGAAGGCGTCCTTGTACTGCTGGTTGTCGACGGTGATGTGGTCCGGCACGGTGAACTTGTCGGACATGGTGTGCAGCTGTTCCTGGAGCATACCCGATATGGCGATGGTCTTGCCGATGGAACCAGGCTCGAAGGTCTCGGCCACGGCACGGGATGAGTGGATTTTGGCATCATCGCTGCCTGCCAGATAGTCATCGGTGTCGGCCAAGGCCACGATTTGGTTGGTATGGGTATCCTGAACCACGGCCAGAGCCCAGTCCGCGTGGAATCGATCACGACCGGTTTTCAAGGCCTGGCGGACGTACCACTGCACATCCTGGTCGATGGTAAGCCGTACATCCTTACCGTTCTCGGGCGGATTGGACCTGGTCACGGTGCCGGGAATCTGCTGGCCCAGCATCCCCTGCTGGTAGACCTCGTATCCATCCTTGCCCGTCAACTGTCTGTTTTCGAGCTGCTCCAGGCCGGCGACACCCTTGCCCTCGGCGTCGATGCCGCCTATCAGTGAACCCATCAGGTCGGCATGCGGGTATGTGCGCTCGCTGCTGAGCTCGGCCGTGATGATACCGGCCAGCCCCAGCTTGTCGATGGAGCGCTTGACCTCGGGGGTGACCTGCTTGGCCAGAATCACATAACGCCCGGGCACACTGAGCTTGCCGCCAAGCTCCATGGCATTCATGTTCAGCTCGGGCGCAAGAAGACGCGCCACGCCTGCCGCTCCATCGGCCCCAACCGGGTTTCCGCCGATACTGTGGCAGTTCTCCTCGGTCTTCTTGGTGCAGTCGATGGGGACGAAATCAGCCGCAGCCTTCGGATCGCCCGCAATCGTGTACCGCTCCAGACTCTGGGCCAGCACCCGCCCATTCACATCCAGAATCCGCCCTCGCTGAGCCTTGATGGTGTGCGGAACCGTGCGGCTTTCAGCCGCAGCCTGGGCCATGGACCGACCGTCGAACAGCTGGATATAAGCCAGCTTGCCAAGGGCCGCCAGCGCAACAATCACCAAGACCAGGCCCACCACCAGCGACCTGCGGTAGAAAGGACGACGCCACGAGATGGACGTACCCGATCTGCGGCTCACTGCTGACCGCCCGTCGCGTCTATGGAAGGAGCCTGGTATCCCTGAAGATCGATGGAATTCAGGCCCTGCTGAGGCTGCATACCGAGTTCTTGGGCCTTATCGGGCAGGGAAGCCTGGAGCTGGTCCAGTTGGTTCTGGTCGTCCTGGACATCCTGGGTCAGGTTGCTGATCGAGTTCTGGACCCGGGTGGCCTCAAAGGAGTTCTGGATCATCTGGGTACGGAGCATCAGGGATCCGAACATGGAGGCGGCCAGGAAGATGACCGCCACCAGGATGTGCATCATGGGAGTACCACGGTTGCGGGTCCAGGAGATGACCTTCCTGGCCCCCTCCGCCACGCTCCTTTCGTCGGACCGGCCACCCTTGATCAGACTGAGTTCAGGACGGGTAGAAATGGGTTGCGATTGCGGGTGACCCTTGCCCGGTGTCGCCTTGGAGCGCACGGTACGAGCTGCCGATGCCATCACAATCCCCTTCTGTAAGCGTGTACGGACCCGGCGGGGCCCGAACGGCCCCTTCCCTTCCCTTTCCGGGTCTTGGAGTCAGCGAAGTCAGTGTGTTTGGACAGGGTTTCCATTTCCCTGCGCCGTTCCTCGGGAATGGGGCCGGTCAATTCCACGGCCCGCAGTCTCACCGAAGCGGAACGTGGGTTCATGTCGAGTTCCTGACGGTCAGCCTTGATGGCACCGTGGGTCAGATCCTTGAAGAAGGGCTTGGCCTCTTCAGGGACCACAGGCAGGCCGGCAGGCAGGTCCACATGCAGACCGGCCCCCATGAACCTCTTGACGGCGCGGTCCTCCAGGGAGTGGTAGGACTCCACAACCAAGCGCCCTCCTTGGGCCAGTCTCAGAGCAGCCTGCGGAAGGGTCCGTTGCAGCTTGTCCAGCTCACCGTTGACTTCGATTCGGAGAGCCTGGAAAACCCGCTTGGCCGGATTGCCCGGAGCCCTGTGGGCCTTGGGCACGGTCCTGTCGACCAGGTCATCCAACTGCGCCGAGGTGGTCAGGGGTTCCTTGTCCCTCGCATCAACGATGGCCCGGGCTATGCGACCGGAGAAACGTTCCTCCCCGTAGGCACTGAAAATCCTGGTCAGGTCCTCCTGGCTGTATTCGGCAAGAATCCGACTCGCGGTCAGATCCTGGTCGGTGTCCATACGCATATCCAGGGGGGCATCCTGGCGATAGCTGAACCCCCGGTCCTGCTGGTCTATCTGCAGAGAGGAGAGGCCCAGGTCCATAAAGACCAGATCGACCTGACCGATCCCGGCCTCCGACAAGACCTGATCCAGTTGGTCGAAGGCGGCATGGACCGGAATGAACCTATCGTCCAGACCCGCATCGCGCATCCTGCCGGTGGCCAGGTCCAGCGCCTCCCTGTCGCGGTCGATGCCCACCAACCTGGCCTGGGGGCAAGCCTTCAGGAAGGCCGTGGCGTGTCCGGCCAATCCCAGTGTGCAATCCACCGCCGTGGCTCCGGGATGGTCCAGAGCAGGGGCGGCAAGGTCGAGGCAGGTCTGGAGGAGCACAGGCTGGTGCACCTGTCCCCTGTCAACAGCCTCCTGGTCGGGCCTGCCGGTCATCTGTCGCCGGTTCTCTTCCATGGCGCCCATCAGAAGTCCACCGCCGGCAGAACGTCGTCTGCAATGTCGGAGTACCCCTGCTCCTTGCTGTCCAGATAGGTCTGCCAGGCATCCTGATCCCAAATCTCGGCCCTGGTGCCCACACCGATCACGACCACCTTCGAGGTGAGCCGTGCATAATCGCGGAGCATGGGCGGCACGAGAATGCGACCCTGCCTGTCCGGGGTCTGGTCGACGGCACCCGAAAGAAAGACGCGCAGATAGTCCCTGGCGGCCTTGTTGCCCATGGAGGTGCGCTGGATTCTCACGGCCATCCGGCGGAATTCGTCCACGGGAAGGAGGCTGACGCATCGCTCCTGCCCCCTGGTCATGACCAGACCCTGACCCAACTCGGTCCTGAACTTTGCCGGCAGGGCCATGCGGCCCTTGGCATCCATCTTGGGCGTGTAAGTGCCCAGCAGGAGGGGCGGCAGGGCCGTGCCCTGCATTACATCCTGATCATTTCCGTTGCCATTTCGGCCTGTTTCCAGGTCCTGGACCGGTGGGGTCGCTTCAAGTGGCCTGTCAGCCATTTCCCCACCTCCTATGCAACGAGCACCGAGGGGACTCCCCAGTCAGAAAGGCGCCCCGATTCACAACGTTCCCCACTTTACCCCACGAATCACCATGAATCACCACCAATGTGCCAAATGGACACCGAATTAGGGTTTTGACACCAAAATTGACTTCACACGGCGTTTCTTCCCGATTCCTGCAAGTCGTGAAAACCGAGGCGGAACAACTCCTCCTACCGGTCCCGGACAATCGGATTCCCAGCTCCGATGGGGGAATCCACGACGGCGATTTTCTCCTGTATCTGCTGTGACCGTCCCACTCGATGCTCATATAGCGTGGCGAGCTTCCCCAGGCAACCAATGAGGATGCCCGCACCATGGAGACCATCCTCGTAGGTTCATGTCGATTCCGGCCAAAAGGTGGCGGAATACAAGGAAAGGTAGAGGTCAAGCGGTATATTTAGTAGCCCGGTTTTTTGATTACCGGCGGTCTACCCGCAAATTCGCCACAGAAATGGAAGCACATGTCAAGCTATTCCTCACAGCTGCATGAAGAGCAGGAAGCGGTGGACAAGGCCTACGGACGGTTGGACGACCTGCGGAAGCAGGCTCAGACCCGACTGGATGCGGTCAGGGCGGCAGGTTCACACGGATCACCCACCCAGCGAACCGAGCGCGATTCGTTCGCCACCATGTACGAGGACAGGCTGACCCAGCTCCGGGCGGTTGAGGACCGCCTGGTCTTCGGGCGTCTGGACACCACCGAAAACCAGCGTCGATACATCGGCCGGCTGGGACTGCTCAACAAGGAGCATGAGCCCATTCTCACCGACTGGCGCGCCGAGGCGGCAAGACCCTTCTATGAAGCGACCCCATCCAACCATGGCGATATCGTCATGCGTCGTCACATCACGCTGAATTTCCGGAAGGTCACGGGCATCGAGGACGAGATTCTTGACCTCCAGGCACCTGAGGTGGGCCAGGCAGCCGACAGGGGGACCCTGGCCGGAGAGGGCGCCCTCATGGCCTCGCTCTCCAGCCGCAGGACCGGGCGGATGACCGATATCGTGGCCACGATCCAAGCGGAGCAGGACCGAATCATCCGATCCGACATGAATCACCCCCTGGTGGTCCAAGGCGGACCGGGTACCGGCAAGACTGCAGTGGCCCTCCATCGTGCCGCCTACCTGCTGTATACACATCGGCGCATGCTGGAGCGCTCAGGCGTGTTGATGGTCGGCCCGAGTTCGGCCTTCCTGCATTACATCGACCAGGTTCTCCCCTCTCTGGGTGAGACCGGCGTACTGAGCAGGACCATGGCGGATTTGATCCCTGGCATCAGCGCCAAGGCCCATGATTCCCCTCGGGCCGCCATGCTCAAGGGCGATCACAGAATGGCCCAGGTGGTGGCCAGAGCCGTTGCCGCACGGGAACGGGTCCCCAAGGACCTGCCAACGGTCATGGTGGATGGGGTGTCGGTGCCCATGCTTGCCATCGATCTGGAGGAGGCCCTGACCGATGCCCACCGGAGCCGTCAGCCGCATAACCGGGCCCGAGCCACATTCGTCCGGTCGGCTCTAGCGGCCATGACCAACCGCTATGCGGAACGTTTGGATTACGAGCCCAAAGAGGACGAGCTTGCCCGGGCCACCTCCCTGCTCAGGATGAACGACAAGGTCCGCCGTACCCTCAACCTTGCCTGGCTGCCCATGAACCCCCTCTGGCTGGTGGACAACCTCTGGTCACGTCCGGACCGGCTGCGCAGGTTCGCCCCATGGCTGAGCAACGATGACATATCAGAGCTGACCCGGCCCAGCGGATCGGAACTCACCGTTTCGGACATCCCCATTCTCGATGAGGCCATGGAACTCCTCGGTCCCGACCCCAGAGAAGATGAACGCCGCCGGGCCGAGGAGGCACGCAAGGAGGAGGAACGTCAGTTCGCCCGCGACACCCTGGCCCAGAGTGGAATCGGTTCGGGCATCGTCACATCCCAGATGCTCCTGGACTCCATCAACGGCTCGGAAGAAGCCCTGGCGGCCCAACAGGCTGCCGGCGACCGCGAATGGGTCTTCGGTCATATCGTTGTTGACGAGGCCCAGGAACTCACAGCCATGGACTGGCGGATGCTGATCAGGCGGTGCCCCTCGCGATCCTTCACCATCGTCGGAGACGTGGCTCAGACCGCGGCTCTTGGAGGGACCAGATCCTGGCAACGGACCATGGATCGACTGTTCGGCCCCGAGGAATGGGACCTGCGCCAGCTCACCATTGACTACCGCAATCCCAGCCAGGTCTCTCAGTTGGCTTCAGACTTTGCCAGGTCCGAGGGTCTCGAGGTATCCACGCTGGAAGCCGTTCGCCAGGTTGATCACGCCGTCGAGCGGGTGCGGGTCGACACCCTGGACCAGCTCATGGAAGTGGCCCGCGATCGCATATACTCCCTGGCAGGGGAATATGTGGGCAATGACGGAACAGGTCGTCTCGCGGTCATAGCACCCGACGACATGGTTCAGCCGCTCCAGCGCCTGGTCGATCAGATCACTGCAGCCAACCCGGAATACGTCGCCGTACAGGATCAACCCCTGTGGGACCGCCAGATCCTGGTGACCGAAACAAACCAGACCAAAGGACTGGAATTCGATGCCGTGGTCCTGGTCAACCCCGGACGAATAGAAGACGACGCCCCATCAAGGCTCACGGCCGCGGCCGATCTCTACGTCGCCATGACCCGCCCCACACAGAAGCTGGTCGTCATACAGACCAGCGAGGACGCGCAGTCCCTGGACCTGTAATCAGATAAGGCCGGTTAGGCAGCACCACGCAGCATGGTCGTGCAGTCAGTGGGTTCGACCGCACGACCATCCCGGTTTCAGGCGGATATTGATTCCTGTCGGTCCGCGGATTCGTCTTCTTCTCGCAAGGAGTCAATAGCGGACTGGAAATCCGCCAATCCAGCGAAGTTCTGATATACCGAGGCGAAACGAAGGTAGGCAACCTCATCAAGCTCTCGAAGTGGTTTGAGGATGGCCTTGCCAACCTCTTCCGAGTCGACCTGTGCGAGACCTCGCGACCTGAGATCCTCCTCGACCTGCTGGCCCAGTTGCTTGAGGTCATCCTCATCTATGGGCCTGCCTTGGCATGCCTTTCGAACACCCGTAATGACCTTGTCCCTGTCGAAAGGCTCGGCATTACCGGACCTCTTCATCACCAGGAGTATGGAGGTCTCGACCGTGGTGAAGCGCCGGGAGCATTCCGGGCATTCACGGCGACGTCTGATGGCGTGACCATCTTCACTGATACGGGTATCCACAACCTTCGTATCCGGATTCTGACAGAAAGGACAATGCATGCCTGCCAGTTTAGCGCCTGCATGCCCAGAAATAAGGCAGTGAGCCGACACTGGACACTATCACCATAACCTTCGACTTCGATCACGCGGGCCTGCAGGAGCCGCCACATCTTGTGTTCAAGGATTGGAACACGCCCACTCCATCCGTACCGCCATCCGCAAACAACCCCATTCAATCGAAAACGAAGCGGACATCGGCAAGCGAGGGGTACCTCCTCACCGGCAAGAGAACGGCCGGATAAGCAACGAAAAGGACATCAGGCCTGATTGTCCGGGACCAGTATTCGGTCACCGACCTGAAGTCTGGGAGAGGACAGATTGTTCATCTGCATGATTTGGTCAACCGAAGCACTGACATCCCCTCCGGCTGGAGTGACCGAGGCTGCATAAGACCAGATTGTGTCACCCGGACGAACCGTGTAGGAGATAACCTCCTGGGGACCCGTGGTCGACTCGGCATGTTGGACACCGACACTGAGTCCCGCAAAAACGAGCGCCACACTCAGGAGAAAGGTGATAAGCCTGCCTCTTGCGTTCAGTCGAATCCTCCTTGATTCCACCTTATGACCGGCTGGCTTCAACCCATTGAGCCGGTACAGGGATGACCGACCCGACGCAGAGGACGGCACGAGAACCTTAGTAGCACTGCAAGCTGTCATCAGAAGCCCCTTTCGAACAAATGTTCTATCGAACAGATGTTCTCATTGTGCCATGGGTCTGAGAACTTGGCAAGCCCCATTCGAACATTTGTTTGATTTTTGCTTTTTGCTGAGATACGATTACCGGCAGCAACTAGGAAAGGAGCCTGCCGTGAGCACCGTCCCATACAGACCCGAGACAGGCATGGGTTCACTCCCCGGTCAGACAGCGGCCGAGGAAACCAGCGCCACGCATGACGGGATTACGGCTCCGTCTCCCGATGTACAAGAGCAGCCCCAGCTCACGGACCGTCAGGAGCGGGTGCTCCAGGCCATCAAAACCCACTTGTCCGAGCGTGGCTTCGTTCCTTCCTATCGTGAAATCGGCAAGAACGCGGGACTGAAAAGCACCTCCTCGGTAAAACACCAACTTCAGGTTCTGGAAGATCTGGGGTACATCCGCCTTACGGCCAACAAGGGCAGGGCCATCGAACTGGTCCATGACCAACCCGAGCAGGAACAGGCATCATCCACCGTCATCCCCTTCCCGGACCAGTACACGGACGAGGCCATTGCCGGTTCGCACGACGTTCCCCTGGTGGGCAGGATTGCAGCCGGGCAGCCCATCCTGGCCGATCAGCATGTCGACGACGTCATGCGGCTGCCCGAGCGATTGACCGGTACCGGGCAGCTTTTCATGTTGGAAGTACACGGAGACTCCATGGTGGATGCAGCAATCTGCGACGGTGATTTCGTCGTGGTACGCCAGCAGCAGGAAGCCGAGAACGGCGATATTGTGGCTGCACTTCTTGACGATGAGGCCACTGTCAAGACCTTCCGGCGCGAGAAGGGCCATGTGTGGCTCATCCCCCATAACCCGTCCTACTCCCCCATCGACGGCACCCATGCCAAGATAATGGGCAAGGTGGTAACCGTCCTACGCAAGGTCTGACGAGATAGAAGATCGGCCCCCTCCGACCATTGTGGTCGGAGGGGGCCGATCTTACGGGTACAAATGGAAATCAAGGACCGTCTTGGAACACAACCTGGGACGGCACTGGATCTCACTCACATGCTCAGGCGTTCACCACTCAGGTCCTGGTGACCCTGAGGCTCAATCTGGAACGTGGTGTGTTCGACGGAAACCGGGAAGTGGGTTCGCAGACATTTCTGCATACTGGTCAGTATCTGCTCGTTTTCATCAGTGGTGGAGTCGGTATTCACAATCACATGGGCAGTGAGCTGGGGCAAACCGCTGGAGACGCTGTTGGCATGCAGGTCGTGCACCTCAAGAACACCAGGCACCTTTTCCAGATGCTCTCGGACCTGATCCATGTTCAGTCCCTGGGGAGTCTCCTCAAGGAGAACCCTGATGCTCTTCGAAAGAAGCGAAAGGGCACGTGGAATCATCAGGACGGCAATCAGACCACCAGCAACGGCATCGAACCCGTTCCACCCCGTCAGGAGCATGACCACAGCCGAAATGATGACGGCCACGGAACCCAGCGCGTCGTTCATGACCTCCAGGAAGGCCGCCTTCATATTCAGGTTGTCGTCATGACTGGATGACAGAACGAAGATAGACCCCAGATTGGCTGCAAGCCCCAGAATACCAAAGAACAGGAGGAGCCCCATACCCTCCACCTGATCCTGATTCGGCACAAAGAGGCGTATCCCGGCCTCGACGATGGCATAGATTCCCACCAGGAGGAGAACAATTGCGCCTCCTGCCGAGGTGATGACCTCCAGTCGCGACCAGCCCCAGGTCCTGTTGGAGGTAGGGCGCCGCTCCATCATGATGGCGGTCGCCGTGGATGCAATCAGGACGGCCATATCGGTCATCATATGACCCGCATCGACCAGAAGGGCCAGGCTGTTGGTGACAATCGCCCCGACAACCTCTGCCAGGAAGACGCTCCCCGTCAGGGCCAGGGTCATCAAAAGCTGTTTGCGGTGTTTAGCACCGGTAGGGGTCTGGTGCCCATCGTGGAACCCATTGGATACTGCATCTTCAGCCATCGAACACCTCCAGAATATAAACCTCACGACACCCCCAACCCCGGATGCCGTATTACAACAGCACCAACCACCGAACGAAACAGTCAGATGTCAGCCGGTGCTCAACTTCATCAGATATCTCCGAGGGTCTGTTAGCAATGAACGGATGACCCCGAATCTGTGCCATCCTATCATCGCCGACCAGGAGGCGGGAATATCTTCACCTAAGCGGCGAACGATACAGAAAGAACCAGGACAAGGCAAACAAACCAAGGTCCTGGTTCTTCCTAAAAGCCGTCAGGCACTATCAGTCACCCGAACCCGACAGGTGAAACCGGTACAGGACCGGACCGTGCGGGAATCAGAAGCCGAACTTGGCGGCCGTCTCCTTCAGGGTCTCGGCGGACCGCTTCAGGGCTGCCAGTTCGCCGTCACTGAGCGGAGTATTGATGTGGGTGTTGACGCCCTGGCGGTTCAGGACGCTGGGCACCGACATGCAGACACCGGAGATGCCGTGGAAGTCTTCAAGCATGGAGCTGACCGGCAGGATCCTGTTGGTCCCGTTCAGGATGGACTCGATGATGTCGACACCTGACATGGCGATGGCGAAGTTGGTCGCACCCTTGCCCTCGATGATCTGGTAGGCGGCGTTCTTGACCCCCTGGTGGATCTCCTCGCGCTTGGCTGCATCCAGGGGCTCGTGACCGGGCATTTCCTTCCAGTCACACATGGGAACCCCGCCGATGGTGGCTGAGGACCAGAGTGGAACCTCGGAATCCCCGTGCTCGCCGGCGATATAGGCATGGACGTTCTTCACATTGACACCGGTCTGCTGGGCAATCAGGTAACGCAGACGGGCGGAATCCAGGTTGGTGCCCGAGCCGAACATCTGGTTCGAAGGCAGCCCCGACAGATCCAGGGAAACCCTGGTAACGATGTCGACGGGGTTGGTGATGAGCATGAAGATGGCGTTGGGGGCGACCTCGACCATCTGCGGAATGATGGACTTCATCATCTCGATGGTCGCGCCGGCCAGGTCGAGCCGGGTCTGCCCAGGCTTCTGACGGGCACCGGCGGTGATGACCACCATGTCGGCCCCGGAACATATCTGCGGGTCATCCGACCCATCGATGGAAACAGTCGGATAGAAGCTGGAGCCGTGCTGCATATCGCGCACCTCAGCCTCAACGCGCTGCTTATTGACATCCTCAAGCACGATCTCGCGTGCAACACCACGCTGGGCAGCCGAAAATGCCAGGGTGGAGCCCACCGCCCCAGCTCCTACAATCGCAAGCTTGGTTGGCTTAATTGGTGATTCCGCCATAGTTTTTATTGGACCTCTCTCATCGGAACCCGGAAAAGACGGGTTTGCCGCATTCAACAGGTTCACTGTATCCGCAGTATATGACCTTCGGAAGCGAATCCTGTAGGGTGAACGATTGTTCGGTAACCCAGGCCACGAAAGCTGGCGACCGGGGCCTCGAGACATCCCGCAAGAACGGCATGAATCGGTCAATCACGTCAATGATACCAGCAGTTTCAGTCTATTGATTCCTTCAGGATGGCGGCCGCCAGTCCGTCGTCCACATCGGCACTCAGCATGATGCCATCAGGTCGATAGTCCAATCCCGTCACCCGGCCAAATTGCCTGACCCGGGCCAGGAGGGATCCGCTGGTATAAGGCATAAGCGCTTCCACGTGGACCTCCGGCTTGGGCAGAAGGTCCTCCACCCGCTCACGCAGGTCATCGATGCCGGTTCCACTACGAGCCGAAACCAGGAAGGCATCCGGCTCCAGATTGGAGAGCCTGTCTCGGACGGCCCCTTCCATCAGGTCGACCTTGTTGAAGACCAAAATCCTGGGAATGGACCCCACGCCTTCTATATCGGCCAGGACCTTGTCAACGGCGCGAATCTGCCCGAAGGGATCAGGATGGGATCCATCCACCACGTGGAGAATCAGGTCAGCCTGGGCGACCTCCTCCAGGGTGGACTTGAAAGCCTCAACCAGCTGGGTGGGCAGACGGCGCACAAAACCGACCGTATCGACATATACGTAGAGTCTTCCGTCCCTGGCCTTGGTGCGGCGTACAGCCGTATCCAGGGTGGCGAAGAGGGCATTCTCGACCAGCTCGCTGGACCCGGTCAACCTGTTGGTCAGCGAGGACTTACCCGCATTGGTATAGCCCACTACGGCCACGGTCGGCAGGCCGAAGCGCTGCCGCGACCCTCGCTTGACCTCTCGGGAGGGTGACATCTGGGCGATTTGCCGCTTCAGGCGGGTAATACGGTGACGAATGACGCGACGGTCGGTCTCGATTTTGGTTTCGCCCGGACCTCTCGACCCGATACCACCGGACTGTCCAGCTGCCTGACCACCGGCCTGGCGGGAGAGCGATCCACCCCAGCCACGCAATCTGGGCAGCATGTACTCCAACTGGGCCAACTCCACCTGGGCCTTACCCTCGCGACTGGTTGCGTGCTGGGCGAAGATGTCAAGAATCAGGGCGGTCCTGTCCACCACCTTGACCTTGGTCACATCCTCCAGTGCACGCCGCTGGGAGGGATGGAGGTCGTCGTCGGCGATGATTGTATCCGCCTCAAGCCCGGCAACGATATCCGCCAGTTCCCTGGCCTTGCCCGACCCCACATAGGTGGCCGGGTCGGGCTTGGCCCGCTGCTGGAGGAGACCATCCAGGACCTCTGCACCAGCTGTCTGCGCCAGCGCCGCCAACTCACGGAGGGACTCCTCGGCCTCCTCCACCCGAGTCCGGGCATTGGACCATACGCCAATCAGAACGACCCGTTCAAGGCGGATCTTCCTGTACTCGACCTCGGTTACGTCCCTGAGTTCACCCAGTCCCTCAACATGTCTGAACTGATTGCGCCGCTCGCGCTCCTCCCACTCCACCTGGTCCACGGTCTGGGGTGCATCCCCGGCGGACTGCTCCAAGAGAACGTCCGAACGCCCGGTCAGACGGTCAACATGTCCTGGAGACGAGGGTGAGGACACTTCCTCGAACTGCGGCACGGACGATTCCGGGCGGTCGGTCTTCCCGATGCCCGTGCTGTCTTCGCTGGAATGGTTCTGGGTCAAAGGCACCTCTGCACAGATAGATGATGGAATCAGTCCGGAATCCGGTATAAGCGGAATCAAGGCATGGTCTTTATTATCATCGTCTTAGCAGACATTGAGAAGCCCTGAGCCGAGTCGGGGGCCGGGCCTTCCGGGAGAGAGATGCAGGCGGATGATGACAGGGCGGACAGGATGGATGGAACGGACGGGACGGGTATGACGGACAAGAACCGGGAAACACCCACGGATGGGCGGCTGACTTCAGGCCGGAACGAGCAGTACTTCACCGCATCGCCGGCCTCCCCCGACGAGCGCAGGACCATACAGGTCAACCTGGCAGGCCATCAGATTCCGGTGCAGGTCTCCAACGGGGTGTTTTCCGCCAACAGACTGGACCTTGGCACCTCCGTCCTCCTGAAGAAGGCCCCAACCCCTCCGCCGACCGGCGACTTCCTCGACCTGGGCTGTGGATGGGGACCCATCGCCCTCAGCATGGGGCTCCTCTCCCCCGAGGCAAGCGTCTACGCCGTGGATGTCAACGAGCGGGCCCTTGACCTGACCCGGCGCAATGCCGAATCCAATGGGCTGAAGGGCATCCAGGCGGTCCTCCCCGACCAACTGCCGGACGACCTTATGTTCGACCTGATCTGGTCCAACCCACCCATTCGTGTCGGCAAGGAGGCACTGCACGAACTCCTGATGAATTACCTGCCCCGCCTGAAACCCGGGGGCCGGGCCTACCTGGTCGTCCAACGCAACCTGGGTGCGGATTCCCTTGTCCCCTGGCTGTCCAAGAACCTCGGAGATTGCTGGACCGTGACCAAGGCCGCCTCGGCAAAGGGCTTCCGAATCATCGAGATAGGCCGGGCATGAGGTTCCAATACCCTGTGGAGCTGCCGGTCAGTGCAGCCAAGGACGACATAGCGCAGGCCGTCAGAACCTCGCAGGTGGTCATCGTCTCGGGGCAGACCGGGTCGGGCAAGACCACCCAGATACCCAAGATCCTCCTGGAAATGGGGAGGGGAACCCACGGCCACCAGATAGTCCACACCCAGCCCAGGCGCATAGCCGCCAGGACGGTGGCGGAGCGAATCGCATCCGAGACAGGGGTGCGGTTGGGTGAGGAAATCGGTTACCAGGTCAGGTTCACCGACCAGTCCTCCAAACGCACCCGTCTGCGTGTGGTAACAGACGGCATCCTGTTGGCCCAGATACAGGGTGACCCCCAGCTGCGGGCCTACGACACGATCATTATCGACGAGGCCCATGAACGCAGTCTGAACATCGACTTTCTTCTGGGGTACCTGACGGCTCTGCTGCCCAAGCGTCGTGACCTGAAACTGATCATCACCTCGGCCACCATCGACTCGGTCAAGTTCCGAGACCACTTCGCCAAGGCCCTCCATACGCAGGTCCCGGTCATCGAGGTCTCGGGCCGCACCTACCCGGTCCAGACCCTTTACGAACCCGCCGGTTCCCCACCGGCCCTTATGCGGTCGGTGCCCGGTTTCCCTTCCGGAGGCTTCCTTCAGGAAGGTGATGGGGACCAGGACGACCTGGACGTGCCCACCGCCGTTGCCAGAGCGTGTGCCGAACTGGTCATCCATTCCACCCATGTGAGCGGTCCACGCGACATCCTGGTCTTCGCGGCCGGCGAGCGCGACATCCGCGAGTACGAGACCGCCCTGAGGCGCCACTTCGGCCCCAGGGCTTCGGATATGCAGCGCACCGATGCCATAGAGCTGGTTCCCCTCTTCGCCAGGCTTTCGGCCAAGGAGCAGCACCGGGTCTTCGAACAGCACAACCACCAGCGCATCGTCATCGCCACGAATGTGGCCGAAACCTCCCTGACCGTACCCGGCATCCGCTATGTGGTGGACCCGGGCATGGCCAGGATCAGCAGGTATTCCAAGTCGGCCAAAGTGCAACGGCTTCCCATCGAACCCATTTCCCAGGCATCCGCCGACCAGCGGGCCGGGCGCTGTGGACGCGTGGCCGATGGCATTGCCATCCGCCTGTACAGCAAAGACGACTACGATACACGACCCAGATTCACGGATCCGGAGATTCTGCGCACTTCTCTGGGGGCGGTGGTTCTCCATATGCTCTCGGTAGGCGTGGCAAAGACCGCCGAGGATGTAACCGGTTTCGGGTTCATCGACCCACCGGACACAAGGGCGGTCACCGACGGCTTCAACGAACTGACCGAACTCCAGGCCGTGGCCCGGACCCGGGGCGAGGTCAGACTGACCCCCTTGGGCAGGAAACTGGCCCGGATCCCCATCGACATCCGCCTGGGCAGGATGATTCTCCAGGCGGGCCAGGACACCACGCCCGACACCCTGGCGGCGGTTCTGGTGGTCGTCGCCTTCCTCTCCCTCCAGGATCCGCGCGAGCGCCCCGAGGAGAAACGGGAGGAGGCCGATCGCCTCCATGCCCGGTATGACGACCCGACGAGCGACTTCCTGACCGCCTTGAATATCTGGCACCGCTTCTTCCCGGAGGTGAAGCAGTCCTCCAACTCGGTCCTGCGCAAGGCTTGCAAGCAGGAGTTCATCAGCTTCATGCGGATGCGGCAGTGGCACGACCTCTACCAGCAGCTGGTGCAGATGTGCCAGGGAATGCACATACAGGTGGGGAACCCTAAGCCCATCAAGACACCGGACAAGGGAATCCTGAACCTCCCCCAGGCTCAACAGGCCGCCCACTCCCTGGTATGTTCCTGGGACGACCAGGGGATCCACCGCTCCATGCTCTCCGGTCTCCTGTCCAGTATCGGCATGCAGGTCATCCATGAACCCAAGGCCTCGGACTTCACCGGCCTCAAAGGGGCCGCCAGAGCCAAGGCCATGAAACGTGCCCAAAAACGCTCCAAGAACGAGTACCAGGGCGCCAGGGGCACCCACTTCGCCATCTTCCCCGGATCAGCCGTCTCCAAGAGCACCCCCGCCTGGATCATGTCGGCCGAACTGGTGGAGACCTCCCGGCTCTGGGCCCGGTACTGCGCCGCCATCGACCCGGCCTGGGCGGAACCCCTGGCCAGGTCCCTGACCCGGACCACCTATGCGGAACCCCACTGGTCAGCCTCACGCGGTGCGGCCGTGGCATCCTCCAAGGTCCTCCTATATGGCCTCCCCATCGTTCAGGACAAGACCGTCCAATGGGGCTCCATAAATCCCACCCAGGCCCGGGAGTTCCTGGTGCGTCAGGGGCTGGTCGAAGGCGACATACGGCAGAGGTTCCCTCACGACGACTTCATCCGGGCCAATCGTGACATCCTCCAGGAGGCCGACGACCAGACCAGCCGAACCCGCCAAGTGGCCGACACCATCAACGAGACCGACCTGGCCGACTTCTACTTTGAACGACTCCCCCATGAGGCAACCTCCGTGGCAGCCCTCGGAAACTGGTGGAGGCACAACCACGACCAGGATCCGCACCTCCTGGACTTCGACCCCGGCAAGGTGGAACGACTCAGCCGGAATGAGGAGGGATACCGGCCAGGCGACTATCCCAACCACTGGCATACCCTGGGCAGGGACGGGAACGAACTGGACCTCCCCCTGACCTACGTCTACAACCCCAGCGACCCGAACGACGGGGTCACAATCCACATACCGGTCGGCACGCTCTCACAACTGAACCCACAAGAGTTCACCTGGAACGTGCCCGGACTCCTGGATGACCTCATCGTCTCGACCATCAAATCCCTCCCCAAGACCCTCCGTGTCCAGTTCGTTCCCGCACCCGACACGGCCCGGGCCATCCGCCGGTGGATCGACGGGCACTACGCCACCCTCCCCGGGTCCGATTACAGCGGGGCAGGGCAGGAACCCGTGTACGGGTCGGCCACCGCGTCCGGATCAGGCACTAACGGGAGAGGCAAGGCAGCCGACCAGGAATCGACGGTTGGAACCTGGCCTGATTTCACCCATGTCTTCACCGCCGCCGCCATCGATGTGGTCGGCGCGCAGATCCACCCCGAGGTATTCGACCAGGCTCAACATGACCGATTGCCGCCCTACCTGCGAATGACCTTCCAGGTCGAGGAGGAACCCAGTCGTCATCGCAAGCATGGTCGCGTCAGGAAGGGCCGCTCCGATCCGGTCGCGTCAGGCCAGGACCGTCCGGGTGCCGATAGGCCGAGTGCAGGGCAACCAGCTCCGGAACAGCCGAAGGTGCTGGGGCAATCCAAATCCCTGTCCGAGCTTCAGTCACGCCTGGCCGGACTGGCCAGGGAGTCCGCCCGGACCGTGGTCGGAAACAGGGCCTCGCAGGCCGCCAAGGAGGGGAAGGCGGTCAGGCGTGCCGACCTGCTCCATAAGGCAGGAGCCACAACCGAGTCCCGGAAGGACATGATATGGCAGGCCGCTCTGGAGAAGCTTGAGCTCCCCTCCCAACGCATATCCTCCCGCTGGTTGAGCCGCGAATCACTGATGCTGGCCTCAGCCCCCTACCGCAATACGGATGCCCTGACCAAGGACCTTCAGTTGGCGGCCGTGAAACGCCTGATTCCCGAAACCGAAGCCATCACCGATGACCAGACCCTACAGGAGACGGTGTCCGGGCTGGGGCAGGTCTTCGAAGACACCGTCTACCAGGTGGCCAAGGATGCGATTGCCATCCTCCAACGCTACGCGGAGGTCGACAAGGCCGTATCGGGTCCTGCCGACCTCCCCCTCCTTTCCGTTCTGCAATGGATACGGCAGCATGCATCAACCCTGGTGGAGAAAGGGTTCATCGGGGTTGATCCTCCCTATGCCCTGCCCCGCCTGCAGACGTATCTCCATGCCGACTTGATGCGCCTGGAGAAGGCCCGCAGGGACAAGGACCGGGATGTGCGATGGGCCTGGCAGGCCCAGACCGCCCAGGACAAGGTGGACAAGGCACGGAAGACGACCTCGGCACTCCCCAACGGTCCCGCCCGTGATGCGGCCATGGACAGGATTCAGCGGGCCAGGTGGATGCTTGAAGAGTACTATGTCTCCATCTGGGCCCAGGAGCTGGGTACGGCTACGCCTGTGAGCCTGCAGCGTATCGAGAAGGTCTTGGAGGCCTGAGCATGGGGAAGACACCGGGCAAACGACATACCAGCAGCAATCTGGCCAGGACCTGGAAGCGGATGGGGACCACCCGCCGCGTCGAGGCCGTTGCGGCGACAGTGATGGCTCTGGTTCTTGTGGTCGCGCTGGTCATTGTGTCTTTGCGCTTCGTCTCATATCGGGAGCTGGTCGGCAGGACCCGGGAGCATCAGAACGAGATGGCCAGGCAGTATGAGTTCAACCCGGGCAGAATCATCACCGATCAGCGTTTCCATGACACCACCAGCATGAATGCCGAGGACGTCCAGGTCTTTCTGGACCAGAAGGGGGCCGACTGCACCGGGGACTCCTGCCTGAGAACCATGAGGGTGGACACCCCCAGTCCTGACGGGGATGGGCTCTGTGACCCGTACCAGGGTGGGAAGGGACAGACTGCGGCACAAATCATCGACGGAGCGGCAAGATCCTGCGGCATCAGTCAGAAGGTACTGCTGACCATGCTCCAAAAAGAGCAGCACCTGGTCACGTCCAAGAATCCGGACCCCACCCAGATCCGGTCGGCCATGGGACTCTCCTGCCCTGACGATGCTGCCTGTGATGCCCGATATGCCGGCTTTTTCAACCAGGTCTACGGAGCCGCCAAGCGCTATCGGTACTATGAGACCCACCGGTCCGATTATCAGTTCCAGACAAGGGCCATCAATCAGGTCAGGTTCAGTCCCGAAGCCTCCTGTGGTGCCTCCGATGTCTATATCGAGAACGATGCCACGGCGCTGCTCTACATCTACACCCCCTACCAGCCCAACACCGCAGCCCTGGCAGCCGGTGACGGTGAGGGCGACTCCTGTTCCAGCTACGGGAACAGGAACTTCGTCATCATCTACGACGCCTGGTTCGGAAGGGCCGACGAGTAGAGGGGGGGGGGCTGCCGCCTGACGGCAGGGGTCCTAGAGGCGCGGCAGGTAGTACTCCAGCTCGTAGGGATTGACCTGCCTGCTGTAGCTGTTCCACTCCTTGTGCTTATTGCGCAGGAAGTACTCGAACGTGTGTTCTCCCAGGACATCGGCCACAAAGTCCGATTTCTCCATCAGTTTTAGGGCGGAGTCCAGAGAGTCCGGCAGAGGTGCGATTCCCATGGCCTGCCGCTCCGAATCGGTCAACTCCCATACATCGTCACTGGTGGGCTCCCCCAGAGTCATTTTCTGCTCGATCCCATCCAGGCCGGCAGCCAGGAGGACGGAGTATGCCAGATAGGGATTGGCCCCCGGATCCAGGCCGCGGAACTCCATCCTGGCCGAGTTCCCCTTGCCGGGCTTGTACTGGGGTATGCGCAGGAGGGCCGAACGGTTGTTGTGGCCCCAGCATACGTAACTGGGGGCCTCAGCCCCTCCCCAAAGCCTCTTGTAGGAGTTGACGTACTGGTCGGTCACCGCGCAGATTTCGGCGGCGTGGGCCAGAATGCCGGCCGCGAACTGACGGGCGGTCTGCGACATGTTGAACTCCTGGCCCACCTCGTAGAAGGCATTGCTGTCTCCCTCGAACAGGCTCAGATGGGTGTGCATGCCCGATCCCGGCTGATCGGTGAACGGCTTGGGCATGAAACTGGCGTAAATCCCTCGTTCCAGGGATATCTCCTTGACCACGGTGCGGAAGGTCATGATGTTGTCGGCCGTGGTCAGGGCATCGGCGTAGCGCAGGTCGATTTCGTTCTGGCCCGGTCCGGCCTCATGGTGGGAGTACTCCACCGAGATGCCCATCTGCTCCAGCATGTTGACGCAGGCCCTGCGGAAGTCCATTCCCGGGCTGCGGGGAACATGGTCGAAATAGCCGCCTTCATCGATGGGAACCGGGGGCTGGGACCAGTCCTCCTGGTTCTCAAAGAGGTAGAACTCGATCTCGGGATGGGTGTAGAAGATAAAACCCTTGTCCTTGGCATGGGCCAAGGCACGCTTCAGTACGTGTCGTGGATCACCGCTGCTGGGCTCGCCGTCGGGCGTGAGCACGTCGCAGAAAATCCTGGCTGTACCCTGGGGGCCTCCCCTCCAGGGAAGAATCTGGAATGTCGAAGGATCCGGCTTGACGATCATGTCATCCTCGGAGACCCTGGTCATGCCCTCGATCGCGGACCCATCGAAACCGAGTCCCTCCTCGAAGGCCACTTCCAGCTCAGCCGGGGCTATGGCCACCGATTTCAGCGTGCCCAGAACGTCCGTGAACCAGAGTCGAATGAACCGAACATCGCGCTCCTCGACAGTGCGTAGCGCAAATTCCTCTTGCTTATCCATAGAGCACATGCTCCCATTCCTATATTTCGCCGACTTGCCTATCGCGTTAACAATGCCCGGAAACCAGGTCCAGAGCCTGCTCCAGGGTAAAGGCTCCCTCATAGAGGGACTTGCCCAGAATGGCGCTGTCCACACCCTGATCGGACAACCCGGCGATGTCCCTGAGGTCATTGAGGCTGGAGATGCCCCCGGAAGCGGTTACCTTGGCCGGGGTCCGACTGGACACCTCACCCAGCAGGTCCAGGTTGGGGCCGGTCATCATCCCGTCCCGGGCCACGTCGGTGACCACATACCGACCGCATCCATCATCGTCCAGTCGCTTCATGGTCTCGAAGAGATCCCCGCCCTTGCTGGTCCAGCCTCGGGCGGCCAGGGTGTGCCTACGCACATCCAGACCTACACAGACCCTTTCCCCATAACGACTCAGGACCCGACTGGTCCAGTCCGGGTTCTCCAGGGCGGCCGTACCGATGTTGACCCGAGCCGCACCGGCTTCCAGGGCGGCCTCCAGGCTGGCATCGTCTCGGATTCCACCGCTGAGCTCCACCTTGACCCGGTCTCCCAGCTCGTTGACCAGGGCGGCCAACTTGTCACGGTTGTCTCCAGTACCGAAAGCCGCATCCAGATCTACCAGGTGGAGCCACTCGGCACCCTGATCCACCCAGGCCTTGGCGGCATCGGCAGGCTCTCCGTATACCTTCTCGGAACCGGAGACACCCTGCCTGAGGCGGACCGCCTTCCCGTCGCGGACATCAACTGCCGGTAAGAGCGTCAGCATCTCATTCACCTTTCTCGGGTGCAGGAGCGGAAGCCCCCGATAGGGTCCGCACCCAGTTGGTCAGCAATCGCGCACCCGCCATGGCCGACTTCTCGGGATGGAACTGGGTGGCACTCAATGGGCCGCACTCATAGGCCGCCACGAACCTGCTGCGTCCGTAACCGGCCCATGTGACCAGGGGGGCGGGATCATTTCCTGACGGTTCCATATGCTCACTGTTCTTACGGTCCTGGCCTAGTACGGGGACCCGCATTGACAGACCGGGGTCCACTTCCCGTCCATCACCATCCCCCGGCGCAATCATGGCCGCGTAGGAGTGGACGAAGTAGAAACGCTGATCCTCGACCCCGGCCATGAGTTTCGAGCCTTGGGGCACCTGCACCTCGTCCCACCCCATATGGGGCACCACATCGGCATCCAACTTCGTTACCCGTCCGGGAATCAACCCCAGGCCGGGCTCATCATGGCCATCCTCGTCCCCGGCCTGAAACATGACCTGGAGACCCACGCAGACACCGAGAACCGGCAGACCCAGGGCGATACGGTCGCGGATTATGCGGTCTCCGCCGACGGCGCGCAGCCCCGCCATGCAGGCTCCATATGCCCCCACACCGGGGATGACAAGGCCGTCGGCGCTCATGGCCAGGTCCGTATCGGCGCTGAGCTCCGCATCGATCCCAAGCTGGGAGAAGGCATGCACCATGGACCGTACGTTGCCGAACCCGTAGTCAAGCACCTGTATCCTGGTCATGTTCCTCCTTGCAAGGTCCTCTGCCCGATGTCTATTCGACGCGACCCTTCCGAGCCGATCCCCCGGCCCCGAACCTGGTGTGCGCGGCGATGATGCCCATGGCCTT
The DNA here is from genome assembly GCF_016100445.1 of Bifidobacterium sp. M0307. NCBI lineage: Bacteria > Bacillati > Actinomycetota > Actinomycetes > Bifidobacteriales > Bifidobacteriaceae > Bifidobacterium > Bifidobacterium sp. M0307. The sequence continues at coordinate 398,767 of NZ_JACFSL010000001.1, read as the reverse complement.
CTCGCGGTTGTACTCCCCCGAGTCGAAGATGGTGGCCCCTTCCTCATGCAACCTGTCCACTGTGGTGGTCCCAATCATCAGATCCTCCACGAAGTCGGCGGTCGAGGCGAAGAGCATGGGGGGCGCGAAGGTCTGGCCCGACTGCCCGTTGATCCATAGGGTCGATTCAAGCTTGTCAGCCCGGTTGACCGCCAGGATGGCACTAAGTCCCGAGACGACGGTGGTCAGGTCGCGGATGGCCGCTTCGGGTCCATCCCCATCCAGGTTTCTCAGAACCGCCACGGCACCCTCACGGGCCTGTATGCACCAGGCCGAGATATCGGAGATCTGGCAGAATGCCGCCAGAAGCTCGGCCGAGGCCAGACGGGTCACCATGACGGCGGCCTTGGCCCGGTTGCCAATCAGTCCTTCAAGCTCCTGATCGAAGTCGGCAACACCATCAAGGTTCCCGTTCTGCTCCATAGGCTGTTCGCCGGTCGGCCCGGTTTCATCACCGGCCCCGGCTTCCGTGCCGGATTCGGAATCCACATCCGACTCAAATCGTGAGTCATCCTTGGAATCGTCATCGGTGTTCCGATCGGTCCGATCCTGGCCCTCACCGAACTCGGCCTCAAAGCCGGCCAGGGCCCGCTCGATCTCCTCGTCACTCAGATGGTGGCCGAAATCGGGCAGACCCTCATCCTTCCGGTCCTTGTCCTCATTCCCGTCCCCACTCATAGCGATCCCTTGGTACTGGGAATGCCGTCCACCCTGGAATCCGGCTCCACGGCGAAGCGCAAGGCCCGGGCCAGGGCCTTGAACTCAGCCTCGGCGATATGGTGCGGGTCCCTTCCGTCCAAGAGGGTCAGGTGAAGGCAGATTCCCGCATGCATGGCGATGGACTCCATGACGTGCCTGACCAGGGAGCCCGTGAAGTGCCCGCCAATCATGGCATACTCGAACCCTTCCGGTTCTCCGGTGCAGACCGCATATGGCCTGCCGGATATGTCGACCACAGCTCGGGCCAGGGCCTCATCCAGGGGCACGGTGGCATCAGCGAACCGTTTGATGCCACGCTTGTCACCCAGGGCCTGGGCCAGCGCCTCACCGAAGACGATTGCCACATCCTCGACGGTGTGATGAACATCAATTGGGGTGTCCCCGCTGGCCTTGATGGTCAGGTCGATCAGGGAATGCCTGCCCAGGGCCGTCATCATGTGGTCGTAGAAAGGCACCGAGGTGTCGATATTGGTCGCCCCGGTACCATCCAGGTCCAGACTCAGACTCACCTTGGATTCACTGGTCTGGCGTGTGATGGTGGCTGTTCTGCCTGCCATTGCTGCTCCTCTGCTCTTGCCGCACACCGTTCTGCACCGCGGGCCATCGGCCTCTGTCGGACCACACTGTGGGTTCGCGCACGGCCTCTAGACCACCAGCATAGCCGTGCCGCTGGTCCGTATACCCCTAGAACCGCTTCAGGACATCGACCAGGGTTCCGCGGAACCGTTCCATCTCCGCATCGGTGCCCATACATACCCTCAGGTAGCCTTCGGGGCCTACGGCCCTGATCAGCACGCCGGCCTCTTTCATGGCCCCGAAGATGGCATCTCGGTCAGGGAAGATACCGAAGAGGATGAAGTTGGATGCCGACGGAACCACAGTCAGCGGTTGACCGTTGTACTCCTGCTCCGACAACCATCCGGCGGTCTTCCGGCGGGTCTCACGAAGCTTGCCCACACGAGCCAGCTGGAGGTCGGTGTGCTCCAGGGCGGCCAGGGCGGCGGCCTGGGTGAGGGCGCTCAGGTGGTAGGGCATCCGGACGATGCGGACCGCGTCGATTATTCCCCGTGATGCTGCAAGGTAGCCGACCCTGGCACCGGCGAAGGCAAAGGCCTTGGACATGGTCCGGCTGACCGCCAGATGGTCGTATCGCCCAATCAGGCTGACCGCCGAGGGGGTGCCGGGGTCACGGAACTCGATGTATGCCTCATCTACGACCACAATGGGACGGGCCGACTGGTCCGCACCCGATACATGGACTTGTGAGCAGACCTCCAGAAGCCGGGTCAGTTCCTCCATGGGCAGAGGGGTTCCCGTGGGGTTGTTGGGACTGGTTACCAGGACCATGGCGGGCCCAAGGGCTTTGATTCGCTCGATGGTCGTTTCCATGTCCAGGCTGAAATCAGGAAGACGGTGAGCCAGTTCCCAGTCCGTAAAGGTATCCCTGGCATACTCGGGGTACATGGAGTAGGTCGGATCGCAGCCCAGCACGGTCCTGCCCGGCCCGCCAAAAGCCTGGAAGAGCTGAAGCATGATCTCATTGGACCCGTTGGCCGCCCATACCTGCTCGGGTTCCAAGGCAGCCTGGGACTCCTCCTTCAGGTAGGCGGCAAGGGCCTTGCGAAGACCCTCGTGCTCCCTGTCGGGATACCGGTTCAGCCCAGGGGCCTCCTCCCCCACACGTCGGCAGATGGCCTCGACCACCTCCGGGTCCAGCGGGTAGGGGTTCTCATTGACATTCAGACAGACCGGAACATCCAGCTGGGGGGCACCGTAAGGCTCCTCCCCCACCAGATCCGTGCGGAGGGGAAGGTCGGCAGGTATGGCACTCACCGCAAGCCGGCCTTTTCTTCGTTGGATTCCAGGTCGGCCTTGTCGTACGGGTCGTCCAGGAACCGGCTCAGGATGCACTCGCCGTGGGCGGGCAGGTCCTCGGAGACGGCAAAATCGTTGATCTTGGCTGCGATGGGCTTGAGTCCCTCCCGGTCATACTCGATGACCTCAACAGGCTTCATGAAGGTGTGTACGCCCAGGGCCACGTCGAACCTGGCTGTGCCGCCGGTGGGCAGGACGTGGTTGGATCCGGACATGTAGTCTCCCAAGGGCACCGGGGAGTATGGGCCACGGAAGATGGCGCCGGCGTTCCGAATCCGGTCGATGACGGCATCCGGGTCGGCCGTCTGGATCTCCAAGTGCTCGGCGGCATAGGCGTTGGCCACATCAATCGACTGGTCGATTCCATCGGTCAGGATGATTCCCGACTGGTTGCCACTCAGCGATGTACGCACCCGGTCAGCGTGCTCGGTTCGCGGCACCCTGCGCTCCAGAGCCTCCTGAACGCCCTGTGCCAGGTCCTGGCTGTCGGTGACGAGGACCGAACCGGCCAGCTCATCATGTTCCGCCTGCCCGATCAGGTCCGCCGCAACCCAGTCGGGATTGGCCTCCCCATCAGCCAGAATGGCTATTTCCGTAGGCCCGGCCACGGCATCGATTCCCACCATGCCTGAGACCATCTGCTTGGCTGTGGCCACGAAGATGTTACCTGGGCCGGTGATCTTATCAACCGGGTCGCAGAGGATCTCCCCGTCTTGAGGCTCCGATCCCCTGGCTCCGTATGCGAACATGGCCACGGCCTGGGCACCGCCCACGGCATAGACCTCGTCCACCCCCAGGATGGCGCAGGTGGCCAGGATGATTGCCGCCGGCAGGCCACGGGGGTCATCGGAAGCAGGCGGGGTGGCCACGGCCAGGGAGTCGACGCCCGCCACCTGGGCGGGCACCGCATTCATGATGACCGAGGAGGGGTAGAGAGCCTTGCCCCCAGGCACGTAAAGGCCGACGCGCTCGACGGGAATCCATCGCTCGCTGACGCGGGCGCCGGGGGCCAGGTCTGTCGCCATGGGCTCGGGCACCTGGGCGGCGCAGACCTTGCGGATGCGGGTGACGGATTCCTCTATGGCCGCCCTGACCTTGGGGTCCAGCCCCTCAAGGGCCTCCTGCATGGCAGCAGCCGGTACCCTCAAATCATGGGGACGCACATGATCGAACCGCTCCTCCAAATCACGCAGGGCCGCAGCCCCACGCTCACGCACCTGGTCCAGGATGGGCTGCACCTGACTGCTTGCCTCCCGAGTACCCATATCGGCCCTGGGCATGGCGGCGAGGAGCTGGGCGCGGGACATGGTCTTCCCGCGCAGATCCATGGTTCTCATCATGAGTTTTGACATACCTCGATGGTAGTGAACTTTTGTGTCGCCGAGGCCAGGTGTTCACCTCCATCCCAAATGGTGAGACGGTTCCGCAGGCGTCCTAGGTCGAGGGAAGGCAGGAGGGCCCGAAGACCGATTTGATCTCAGCCAGCATCGAGGTGTCGTGGGTGGTCCTGAAGCCGTCCCCGAAGGTCAGCATGCGCACGTTCCCCCGCTCATCGGTCACAGCCAGCCTGACCTGGCAGTACCCTGGATGGGTCTTCAGAATCTGTGCCAGCCGCTCCATCCGCCCGCGGTCCAGGGCCGTCCTGGGCAGGGTGATGGTCAGAGGCCGTTCATCGGCCGACTCCAGCATGGGCACCTCCATGTCGGTGACCCGCAGGCTGGATTCCTCATCACGCAACTCCACCAGTCCCCGCACCCGGATCACCGAGTCCAGGGAGAGGTCGTCGGCATTGGCGTCGTATACCTTCCCGAAGAACATGCACTGTATGGAGGATTCCAAATCCTCGATGGTGACAATGGCCCAGGGGTTCCCCTTCTTGGAGACCCTCCTGTCGACGGCCGTGACCAGTCCTGCCAGGGTGACGGTCTGGTTGCCCATGGTGTTCGCCCGGTTCAGCAGCTGGGCGATCGACATATCGCGCATACCCGCCAGAACCGAGGTCATACCGCTCAGCGGGTGGTCGGACACATAGAGGCCCAGCATCTGGCGTTCGAAGTTAAGCTTGGTGGACTTCTCCCACTCCTCGATGTCGGGAATGGTCACCTGGGCATCACCGAGGGCATCCGACTCGTTCCCCCCATCGTCATCGGCCTCCGCGAAGAGGTCGAACTGCCCCTCGGCCTGCTTGCGCTTGATGGGCATGACCTGGTCGATGGCTTCGTCATGCACCTGGAAGAGGGCCCGCCTGTTGGGGTCGATCCCGTCGAAGGCACCGCCCTTGATCAGGGATTCCACAGTGCGCTTGTTGAGGACGTCCATGGGCACCCGCTTGACGAAGTCCATGAAGTTGACGAACCTGCCCCGGGGACCTGACCGCTCGTCGATGATCGCCTGGACCGCCTTGGAACCCACGTTGCGGATGGCCGCCAGACCGAAGCGGACCACGTCGCCGACTGCGGAATAAGCGGCCACGGACTCGTTGATGTCCGGAGGCAGGATCTGGATCCCCATACGCCGTGCCTCGCCCAGATAGAGGGCCGTCTTGTCCTTGTTGGTCCGTTCGTTCTCCAGGAGGGCCGCCATGAACTCCACCGGATAGTGGGTCTTCAGGTAGGCGGTCCAGTATGCGATCAGGGCGTAGGCGGCGGAGTGGGCCTTGTTGAAGGCGTACCCGGAGAAGGGAACCAGAACGTCCCAGACGGCCTGGGCGGCCTCCCGGGAGTATCCGTGCTCCTTCATACCCTCGAAGAAGGGCACCTGCTCCTTGGCCAGGACCTCGGGCTTCTTCTTGCCCATGGCTCGACGGAGCACATCAGCCTTGCCCAGGGAGTATCCTGCCAGGATTCGCGCGGCCGACTGGACCTGCTCCTGATAGACGATCAGACCGTAGGTCTCGTCCAGGACCGCCTTGAGGGGTTCGGCCACCTCGGGATGGATGGGTTCTATCTTTTGCTGGCCGTTCTTGCGCTTGGCGTAGTTGATGTGGGAGTTCATATCCATGGGCCCCGGCCGGTACAGGGCGATCAGGGCGGATATGTCGTTGAAGTTATCGGGCTTGAGCATCCTCAGGAGGGACCTCATCCCGTCACCATCGAGCTGGAAGACACCCAGGGTATCACCCCTGGATAGGAGTTCATAGGTTTCCTTGTCGTCCAGGGGAACCTTCTCGATGCTGATTGGCTCCTTCCCGTTGCGCTCGATGTTGGTTATGGAATCCCTGATGACCGTAAGGTTGGAAAGCCCCAGGAAGTCCATCTTGACCAGTCCGAGGGTCTCGCAGGTGTGGTACTCGAAGGTGGTCGTGACCGTACCGTCGTTGCGCTCCATCAGGGGGGAGGTGTCGGTGATGGGGTTGGATGCCATGATGGTGGCGCAGGCGTGCACACCGGTCTGGCGTATGATCCCCTCGATGCCCTTGGCCTCCTCGGTGATTCGTTTCACGTCCGGATTGGAATCGTAGAGGTCGCGGAACTCCTTGGCCTCGGGGAACCGCTTGGAACCGGGATCGAATATCTCCTTGAGGCTCATGTCCTTGCCGTTGGCGGAGGGAGGCAGGGCCTTGGTCACCTGGTCACCCATGGAGTACTCGTAGTCCATGATCCTGGCAGAGTCCTTCAGGGCCTGCTTGGTCTTGATGGTGCCGTAGGTCACGCACTGGGCGACCTTGTCGGACCCGTACTTCTCGCCCACATACTCCAGGACCTTGGCCCTGCCTTCGGGGTCGAAATCCACATCGATATCAGGCAGGGACACACGCTCGGGGTTGAGGAAACGCTCGAAGATCAGTCCGTGCTTCAGGGGGTCCAACTCGGTGATGCCCATGGCGTAGGCCACCATGGAACCTGCTGCGGAACCACGGCCCGGACCCACCATGATGCCATGCTGCTTGGCCCAGTTGATGTAGTCGGAGACCACCAGGAAGTAGCCGGTGAACTGCATCTGGCAAATCACACCGCACTCGTAGTCGGCCTGATGGGACACCTCTTCGGGCACCCCGTCCGGATAGCGGTTCTTCAGTCCCTCATCGACCTTCTTCAGGAAGAGGGAGGTCTCATCCCATCCCTCCGGGCAGTCGAAGCGGGGCATGAAGGCCCCGTCCTCATGGTCGTCGAACATGATGTTGCAGCGCTCGGCGATCTCAAGAGTGTTGTCGCAGGCTTCGGGGAACTCCTTGAATATCTGCCGCATCTCCTCGGACGAACGGATGTAGTAGCCGGAACCGTCGAACTTGAATCGACCGGGGTCCGTAAGGCGCGAACCGGAGTTGATGCAGAGCAGGGCATCCTGTGCCGAGGCGTCGTCTTCCCTCACATAATGGGAGTCGTTGGTGGCCACCAGAGGGGCATCCAACCGCTTGGCGATCTCCAGAAGGTCCTTGGTCACCCGGCGCTCGATATCCAGCCCGTGGTCCATCAACTCGATGTAGTAGTTCTCCTTGCCGAATATGTCCTGGAACTCCCCGGCAGCCCGGAGGGCCTCGTCGAACTGCCCCAGACGCAGCCTGGTCTGAACGATGCCCGATGGGCAACCGGTTGTTGCTATGACGCCCTTGTGGTAGGTGGAAAGGAGGTCCTTGTCCATTCGTGGCCACTTGCCCACCAGACCCTCAAGATTGGCCAGCGAGGAGGCCTTGATCAGGTTGACCAGACCCTCGTCATCACTGGCCCAGAGGGTCATGTGGGTGATGAAACCACCACCGGAAACATCATCCGAACGCTGCTCCTCGGTGCCCCAACGAACCCTGGTCTTGTCCTGCCGGGCCGTTTCGGGGGTCACGTAGGCTTCGATGCCGATGATGGGCTTGACACCCGCATCCACGGCGGTTCGCCACATCTCGTAGGCACCGTGCATATTGCCATGGTCCGTAATGGCCACTGCCGGCTGGCCCTGCGCCTTGACCTCAGAGACCAGGTCGGGGATCTTCGAGGCCCCGTCCAGGGTGGAGTAATGGGTGTGGGTGTGCAGGTGAACGAAGTTCGACTGGGAAGAGGACATACGTTCTAATCTAGCGTCCACCCCGACCGAATCGCCGAAGTCAGCTGCATGCGTAGCGCTGACTGCCGGGAAGGCCGGTCATTCATCGCGCTTCTGACGCTCCTCGCGCTCCATGTCCAAGGCCTTGCGCAGGTCCGCCGGGTATGAGGAAACCACCTTGGTCCAAATGTGGGTACGTGGGTGCCTGAATTCCAGGCGCATGGCGTGGAGCCACTGCCTGGTCAGGCCAAGCCGATCAGCCAGTTCAGGATTGGCCCCATACATGTGGTCCCCCACAAGGGGGTGCCCGATTGAGGAGAAATGAACACGAATCTGGTGGGTGCGGCCGGTCTCCAGGTTGACGCTGGCCAGTGTCGTGGAGCCGAATCGCTCCATCACGTCCCAGTGGGTTATGGCCTCCTTGCCAGCCGGGGTGACCGTGAAGCGGAAGTCCGATACCTTGGCCCGACCTATCGGCGCCTCGATTGTGGCCCTGTCCTGGACGAGATTACCCTGGACCAGGGCGTGGTAGATCTTGACCACCTCATGGTCGGCGAACTGCCGTCGCATTTCCTTGTAGGCCAGGTCTGACTTACAGACCAGCATCAGGCCACTGGTGCCCGCATCCAGGCGCGAGACGATGCCCTGGCGCCCCTGGGCACCCATGGAGGTGATGTGCGTCCCCCGCTGCAGGAGACTGCCCAGAACGGTAGGTCCGGTCCATCCGACCGAGGGATGGGCGGCCACCCCGACCGGCTTGTCTACAACGATGACGTCCTCGTCCTCGTAGACCACCGGCATATCATCAGCCACCGGTTCCACCTCATCGACGGGGTCCGGCTGATCCAGTTCAATCAGATCACCACTGAGCAGGGTGGAGGATTTGGTTACCGTCCGGTCCAGGACTCGCACCCGGCCGTCTGCGATAAGCTCGGACGCTTTAGCACGTGACATGCCCAGCATCTTGGATAGGGCCATGTCCAGGCGTTTGCCCACCAGGGCATCAGGAGCAGGCAGGAGCTTGGTCACTGTTCCTCTCCCCCGTGTCCCTCTTCGATCTCCTGAAAATCGGGGGTCTTCTCCGTCTTTCCGGTGGAAACAAACCGAACATCGGCCAGAATAAGGAGCACCACGACCACTCCGGCCACGGTCAGATAGATATCGGCAACGTTGCCGACCGACCAGCCATAATCCAGAAAATCCACCACTTTGCCGTTCAGGAAGCCATCGGCATAGGCCACACGGTCAATCAGATTCCCTGCTGCCCCCGAAAAGGCCAGGGAGAGGACCATGGTCCAGGCCATGGAGGTCGTCTTCAGGGCCAAGGCCACGATGATCAGGCAGGCCCCGACGGCAATCAGTGAAATGACCCAGGTAGCCCCGGACCCCAGGCCCAGGGAGGCGCCCGGATTACGCAGAAGTCGCAGGGAAACCAAGGAACCCAGGAACGGATGCACTGCACCGTCTCCCAGAACGATCTGGGCCAGGGCCTTGCTCACCTGATCCAGACCGATGGCAACAGCGGCCAGGCATACGAAGACGGCCACGCGTTGGCGCAGCCGTCTCGGTTCCTGTTGTGAAGAGTTCACAGTCGGGTGCTCAGTGGTTGTCCGTGGCGTTGTCCTCCATGGACTGGAAGTTGCTGGTATCCGAAATCTGGTTGACCAGCTGGTTGAGGAACTCGGTCAGCTTGCTGCGGTAACCGGCCTCGAACTGCTTGAGTCCCTGGATGTTGTCCTCAAGAACCTTGGACTGCTCGACCAGCTTGCTCTTGACCTCGGTGGCGTAACGATCGGCACCGTCGCGGGTGTTCTTGTCGTACTCCTGTGCCCTGGTCTGCACCTGGGTCTCGTACTCGTCGGCCTGGTCGTGCTGGTTCTTGGAGTAGGCATCGGCATCCGAACGGGTCTTGACCGAGTACTCGTCGGCCTGGGTACGCACGCGCTCCGAGTAGCCATCAGCCTCGGAACGCACCCGCTTGGAGTACTCTTCGACCTCGGTGTGGGTGCGCTTGGAATAGTCCTCGGCCTTCTTGACGATCTCGTCGTGCTGGGCCTTCCCATCGGCCACCAGCTGTGCGGCGTTGGCCTTGCCCTTATCGACATACTGATCGTGCAGCTGCATGGCCAGGGTGAGCATGGCGGTCGCACGGCCTGCCTCGCTTCCGGCCTCGGCACCTGCGCCTGCAATCTTGCGAAGGCTGCCGGTCTCGGTCGAAGGCTCGACCTTGGAGACCTGCTCGCGCAACTGTTCCTCGCGCTTCTTGGACTCTTCCAGCTGCTTGTTGAGCTGCTCGATCTTGGAGAGCTGCCCCTGCCCAGCCTGCTGTGCCTGGGCCGCCTGCTGACGTGCGGCATTCGCGTTCTGCTGTGCTGCATTCAGCTCGGACTTGGCCTTGTTGAGCTCGTTGGACAGGTTCTGGGACTGTCGACGGGCCTCGTCGCGTTCCTTCTGAACCGCATTGAGCTGGTTCGTCAGGGTCTGGGCGTTGTTGCCGTTGGCGGCCTGGGCAGTCAGCTGATCGATCTGGGAATTCAGCTGCTCGACCTGACGACGAAGCTGCTCGTTCTGCCCGCTCAGCGTCTTGACCTGTCCCTCGGCCTCAGCCAGCTGACGGGTGGCCTGGGTGGCGGCCGCGGAAGCCTGGTTGTTCTGCCCGGCAGCCTGGCTCTTGCTCTTCAGGTCGCGGTTCTCGGCCTGGAGGGACTCCACCTGGGCGCTCAGGTCGGAGATCTTGGAGTTCAGTGAGGCCACGTCAGTACCCAAGGACTGAGTCGAAGCCGTCCTGCCTTGGATGGCCTGCCTGCCCAGGGCCTCGACGGTCTCGGTCACTTCGTCCAGGAAGTCATCGACCTCATCGATGTCGTAACCGCTCTTGAGCCTAACTATATTGAAGTTATGCTCCCGGATGTCTTTGGGCGTCAAAAGAGCCATTTGATTCTCCACCTCGCTTCAGGCCAACCAGCCCGATTGTTTTTCTCTTATTGAATGCTAGCACGGAGCGTGCCAATCGCTCCGTCTTGCCTTCTTACTCAAATCAGAATCTGTATCACAATGAGGATGAAATACAGGACTATAAAGGAGACATCCAGCTGGATTCGACCCATGGGCAGAGGCGGTATGTAGCGCCTGAGCCAGCGCAGGGGCGGCTCGGTCAGAGCATAGATGACCCGTATCAGGGATGAGACGACACCCCTTGGGTACCACCGCGGCATCAGGATCATGGCCCAATCCACTATCATCCTGATGAAAAGAACGAACAGGTATGCGTCGATAAGGACGTTGATCAGGTAACGGAGCAGGGGAATAACAATCATGTGGTGAGACTCCGGAAGTAGTCCATATTAAGGAACCCCGCCCTGGCAGGGGCGGGGTCAGACGCAATCACTGAGCAAAGAGGCCTTTGGCGGAGGATGAGGACTTGACCTCTTCCACCTTGATATTGACCTGTGCAGGACTGAGCAGGAAGACCCTGGGGGTCACCCGTTCGATGGATCCGCGAACGCCGAAAACCACACCCGCGGAGAAGTCAACGATTCTGTAGGCCACGGACTCGGAGACACCGGTCAGGTTGAGGACCACAGGGACCCCGTCACGAAGTGCCCTGCCAACCATCTGGGCATCCTCGTAGGACTTGGGGTGAATGGTGGTGATGCGGTTGATGTGGCTCTGGAAGGGGGTCGACTCCCCCTCCTGGCCGGCTGCTGACGACTGGGCCGCCATGGGTGTCACCGAGTGATCGGTATCGAAGCCGTCACCGGTTTCTTCCTCATCCATGATTTCATCCTCTGCGTCCACAACGTCGGTCATCCCCAGGAAGGACATCGCGTTCTTCACCAAACCTGCCATCTTTGCTCCTTATTGCGTCACCGAAGGAAATCGGGAATATCAAGATACCCCGGGTCGGCTGAGTTTCCATCATCCTCGGTCGTCGGGGGAACCACCTCATGTTCGGAAGTCTGGTCGGATTGTCCCTGTTCCTGCTGGATGTCAGCAGCCTCCTGAAGCGGGGCGGCGGAAGGGGACGGGGTGGTTGCACGCACCTGCTGCACACTGGCCGACTGGGCTTCTTCCTCATCCTTCTTGGCGTTGGGGTCGAAACCGGCGGCGATCACGGTGACCCGGACCTCGTCGCCGTACGCATCGTCCAGGGCCAGACCCCAGATGATCTGCGCCTCGGGGTGGATTGCATCCTGGACCAGCTGGGCTGCGGCCGATGCCTCCTGCATGGTCAGGTCGGTGGGACCGGCAACGTTGATCAGGGCACCATGGGCACCTTCGATGCTCTCCTCCAGCAGGGGGGAGCTGATGGCGATCTCGGCGGCCTGGGTGGCCCTGTCCTCGCCACGGGCGGCACCGATGCCGAAGAGGGCCGTACCGGCATCCTTGAGGATGGCGGTCACATCGGAGAAGTCGACGTGGATGTAGGAGTTCATCGTAATCAGGTCGGTGATGCCCTGGACACCGGCCAGGAGGGCGGTATCGGCGGTCTTGAAGGCGTCCATCACCGAGACCGTGCGATCGGAAAGATCAAGCAGGCGGTCGTTCGGGATGACAATCAGCGCATCGACTTCCTTACGGAGGTTTTCGATGCCGGACTCGGCCGAGGCGGAACGCCGCGGGCCTTCGAAGGTAAAGGGCCTGGTGACCACAGCGATGGTCAGTGCGCCCTGCTGTCGTGCCGCCCGGGCCACCAGAGGGCCTGCACCCGTGCCTGTGCCACCACCCTCACCGGCGGTGACGAACACCATATCGGCTCCCTTGAGAACCTCTTCGATGTCGGACTGGTGGTCCTGTGCCGCCTTGGCTCCCTTCTCGGGATCGGCACCTGCACCCAGACCTCGGCTGTTGCTGTCGGAAAGGGATATCTTCACATCGGCATCGGACCGGAGAAGATCCTTGGCATCCGTATTGATGGCCACAAACTCGACGTTCTGCAGGCCTTCGGCGATCATCCTATTGACCGCGTTACCGCCTGCGCCGCCAACACCGACGACCTTGATGTTGGTCTTGTCATTGAAATTGTCAGTCTGGGCAATCTCGCTCACAGTATGCTCCCGTCACTCACCTTACGCTTAACTCTAGCGCAGACCGTATACGCCAACACGCATTTGCCCATAGGCGCCCGCCCATGAGGCACCCATCCGCGGTGCTCGTGGCCTGCACGGAACTCCCGTACACGACCCGGACCCAACCAGATAGGAACCCCATGCTGTCTCTGTCGCATATTCTAAACCACAACCGGGTACTTTGGATACGGCAATTCACAACCCCACACGATATGAGCCCACCTGACAGGTCAGGATCCCCTCTTTTCCGTTGATTCATCCTTACTGAAGGTGAGGGAGGCAACGGCTGACGAATCAGTTCCCCACACCTGGGCAAACCCAGACTCAGTAGGCGGCATCCATGGGGTCGTTGCCGAAAAGCGCATGGCGTTCCTCGGAGGTGGTGGTTCTTGAATCAAGCCAGCCGTACGGCAGCCGAACCTTCTTGGCATACCTCACCCGGCCCCGGGGCTTGTCGGCCACACCTGCCGGATAGGGCATTTCCTGGTCCAGACCGGCGATGCACCCGTCCAGCTGATCCAGCGTCTCGCACGACATGAAGGCGCGGCGGGTCGCTCCCCCGACCGCGAACCCTTTGAGGTACCAGGCCACGTGTTTGCGCATGTCATGCACAGCCATCATCTCGTCACCATCGTAGAAGTCCACCAGGAGCCGGGCGTGACGGGCGATAATTCGCCCCACCTGGCCCAGGTTGGGTTCCTCGCGCACCGCAGACCCCTGCAGGGCATGACGGATATCGGCGAATATCCAGGGCCTGCCCTGGCAGCCGCGACCGATGGCCACGCCTGCGCATCCGGTCTGCCTGACCATTTCCATGGCATCTTCGGCGGTCCATATATCCCCGTTGCCGAAAACAGGGATGCTCAGGGCCTGGACCAGCTGCGAGATGCGGTCCCAGTCGGAGTGCCCACCGTAGTACTCCGCCGTTGTTCGGGCATGGAGGGTGACGGCGGCACACCCCTCCTCCTGGGCGATATGCCCCGCCTCCATGTAGGTGAGATGATCCTGGTCGATACCCACCCTGATCTTCGCCGTGACGGGGATACCGGCAGGTTCGCAGACAGAGACCACCCGATGAACCAGGTCCTGGAAGAGGTCCGTCTTCCAGGGCAGGGCCGAGCCACCTCCATGACGGGTCACCTTGGGCACCGGGCAACCGAAGTTCATGTCGATATGGTCGGCCCACCCCCGCTCGACGACCATCCGCGTGGCCTGCTCCATGATCTGGGGGTCAACCCCATAGAGCTGGAGGGAACGCACCTTTTCCTCGGGCGCGAACCGGCAGAGACGGAAGGCCTTGGGATTGCGCGCCACAAGGGCCCGGGCCGTCACCATTTCAGCCACATAAAGACCGTCGGGGCCGAATTCGCGGCAGAGCAGTCGGAAGGGCCAGTTGGTGACCCCCGCCATGGGTGAGAGCATGACCGGAGTGGGGATGCGTATGGGGCCCAGATCCAGGGGCTTGACCTTGACGGGTTCTCCTGACCGCTGCGATGCCTCGTCTGCAGATGTCACAGTTACCATTGCAGGTCCGGTCTCAGTACTCACCGCCGGCTTCGGCCACCTTGACCGGAGTGGATGCATCCTGCCCGGGCTCATCCCTCACATCGGTGTACCCGTCGGCAGCCTGGGTACCGGTGATGGCGGCCGGCCCCATCGGATAGCGCAGACGCTTCTCACTGATGCACTTGCGGACATAGCCCTCGACCTGGTCCAGTGCGACCCGCTCCTGCTGCATGGAGTCACGCTGGCGGATGGTCACCGCGTGGTCATCCAGGGAATCGAAGTCCACAGTGATGCACAGGGGGGTACCAATCTCGTCCTGACGACGGTAGCGGCGACCAATGGCGCCGGACTCGTCGTAATCGATCATCCATTCCTGCTGGCGAAGGTCCGCGGCCAGGTCGTGGGCGATCTCCTGAAGCTCAGGTTTCTTGGACAAGGGCAGGACTGCCGCCTTGATCGGGGCCAGCCTGGGGTCCAGACGCAGAACGGTACGGCGGTCCACCCCGCCCTTGGTGTTGGGGGCCTCGTCCACGTCATAGGCATCAACCAGGAAGGCCATCAGGGAGCGGGTGAGTCCGGCCGCGGGCTCGATGACGTAGGGAACGTACCGCTCCCCACTGGCCGGATCGAAGTAGCTCAGATCCTCACCGGAGTGCTCGGCATGGGCCTTCAGATCGAAGTCGGTCCTGTTGGCGATACCTTCCAGCTCGCCCCATTCCGACCCCTGGAAACCGAAGCGGTACTCGATATCGACGGTCCGCTTGGAATAGTGGGCCAGCTTGTCCTTGGGATGCTCATACTGACGCAGATTGTCGGGGTTGACACCCAGGTCGGTGTACCACCGTGTACGGGCATCGATCCAGTACTGATGCCATTCCTCATCGGTACCGGGCTGGACGAAGAACTCCATCTCCATCTGTTCGAACTCGCGGGTACGGAAGATGAAATTGCCGGGGGTGATCTCGTTTCGGAAGCTCTTGCCCATGTTGGCGATGCCGAAGGGGGGCTTGGAGCGGGAGGATGCCATGACCGTCTTGAAGTCGACGAAAATGCCCTGGGCGGTCTCCGGACGGAGATAGTGCAGGCTCTTGTCATCCTGTACCGGCCCCAGATGGGTCCGGAGCATCATGTTGAAGTCACGCGGCTCGGTCCACTGGCCCTTGGTGCCGCAGTCGGGACAGGGAATGTCCTTGAGTCCCTCGGCCGGATCGTGTCCGTGCTTCTCGACGTATGCCTCTTCGAGGGTATCGGCCCGGTGACGCTTGTGGCAGTTCAGGCACTCGATCAGGGGGTCATTGAATACGGAGACATGACCCGAGGCCTCCCAGACGGCCGTGGGCAGGATGACCGAGGTATCGACGCCGACCACGTCGCCTCGGGTGACCACCATGGACCGCCACCACTCACGCTTGATGTTGTTCTTGAGGGCAACACCCAGGGGACCATAGTCCCATGCCGACCGGGTCCCTCCGTAGATCTCCCCCGCGGGGAAGACGAACCCCCGGCGCTTGGCCAGGGAGATGACCTCATCCAGTTTCGAGACTGCCACTGATCACACCTTCTCTTGAGGGACTGCCGTATGGCGCATACGGACCGACGACTGGCCCCAATCATACCGTCGGCTTATGACCTGCCCAGCCCGGCGCGGGAGACCTGTCAGAACCGGGACCTACGATTTTGCTTACTGCGGATGGGATGGGCACCGGACCTGCGAACTGACTCATCTCCATCATGATGAAAGGCATCGGACATGGACCAGTCACAGACCCCGGAGAATTCCTCCTACCTGAATACCGTGGCATCGGTCGCCATCGCCCCCAGCGGGCAGGGTGAAGAGCTATCGACCTACGTAGCCCAGGCCATCGAAGTCATCAGGGATTCGGGGCTGCCCAACGAGACCAATGCCATGAGCACGGTGATCGAGGGCGACCTGGGCCAGGTCATGCAGACGGTCGAGAAGGCGACCAGGGTCCTGGCCGAGCAGGGTTACCGGACAGGCGTGACCCTGAAATTGGACATCCGCCAGGGCAAGCGGGACCAGATTCACCGGAAGGTGGAGCTGATCGACGAGATTCTCTCGGACAGGGAGGTCTGACCGACCCAGACCTTGTAACGCAGGGAACGCCCGCCCCGACCGGAAATGAAAATGAGTGTAGAGGTACGCCCGTGATCACGATGAAACAGATCGCCGCCGAGACAGGTGTATCCGTTTCTACGGTCTCCCTGGTCATGAACAACCGCGACCAGGGGCGGGTCAAACCGGAGACATCCCGGGCCATACGGCGGACAGCCGAGCGGCTGGGATACCGTCCCAACCCCATGGCCAGGTCGCTGCGCACCAGCCGGACCGGCATGTTGGGATTCATCAGCGAGGAAGTCGCCACCACACCCTATGCCGGTGCCATCATCAAAGAGGCCCAGGATGCGGCTTCATCCCTGGGATACGTCCTTCTGACCGTTTCCACCGACGGAAGCGACAGGGAGTCGGACCAGATTCAGGCTCTGAACCGTTACGGGGTGGATGGATTCCTCTACGCCAAGATGTACGACCAGATGGTCGATCTCCCCTCCCCCCTTCGCTCCAGACCCTCCGTGGTCGTGAATGCCCAGGAGGCCCGGAACCGTTGCCCCAGCATCGCCCCCGATGAGTTCCTGATTGGATACGATGCCACCCGGCATCTGATCGATTCGGGCTGTCGGAGAATCGCCTATCTCGGGACCACCCAGGACCTTCCCGCCCAGACGGACAGACGGCGCGGTTACCAGGCCGCCCTCCATGAGGCAGGTCTGCCCGATGACCCCGGCCTGGTCTGCAAGGTGGGATTCAACCAGGAGGCTCTGGATGCGGTCAACGCCCTGATGGACCGGACATCACCGGATGGGTTCTTCTGCTTCAACGACTCCCGCTCCTTTTATATCTACCAGGCGGCGGCAGCCAGACACCTGTCCATCGGGCGGGACATCAGCCTCGTCGGCGTGGATAACCACCAGGTCATGGCCGAGACGACGGCACCAAGGCTGACCACGGTGGAACTCCCCCACTATGAGATGGGATATTGGGCCGCCCGCAAACTCATGGATCTGATCGGCGACTCAGACGCGGCCACACTTCCCTGGCCCGAGACCCTGGCACCCCTTCCCCCGATTGATGCCGAAGAGCCTGTCCGAATCCACTGCCAGCTCGTCGCCAAAGACTCCACCAGGGCCGACAGGTAATCTCGCCGCTTCTCTTTACGCTACTGCCGACGCAAACAGTCAATCGTTTGACGTAAATCGATTGACGCCCTAGTATGTGATGAAAGGATCCGCCAATGTTGGAGCAATACCTCGGGTCCCGACTCCGCAGGGATGCGGAGCGTCACGAGAACAGAGAAAGAGACATGGGTATGGTCGGAAAAACGTCAATGTGGAGAAACCCATCCTATCTGGAATCCTCCACCGGTATATTCTTCTTCTTCTGCGCCTGGGGTGTCTGGTGGTCCTTCTATCAGCGCTGGCTGGTCACCGGTCTCGGCATGACCAACACCCAGGTCGGCAACATCTACTCCATCAACTCCGTGGCGACGCTGATAATAATGTTCGTCTACGGGGTCATCCAGGACGAGCTGGGGGTCAAGCGTAGGCTTGCCGTCTTCATCGCGGCCATTGCGGCACTGGTCGGACCCTTCGTGCAGTTCATCTACGCCCCCCTCATGCGTTCCAACATGGTCCTGGGCGCCGTACTCGGTGCGGTCGTACTGTCCGCAGGCTTCATGTCAGGCTGCTCTCTGATCGAGGCCATCACCGAACGGTACAGCCGCAAATTCGGATTCGAATATGGTCAGTCCCGCGCCTGGGGTTCCTTCGGTTACGCCATTGTGGCCCTGATTGCCGGGTTCGCCTTCAACGTCAACCCGATGATCAACTTCTGGCTGGGATCCGCCTTCGGCATCTGCATGCTCCTGATCTACGCCTTCTGGATCCCCGATGAGCAGCGCACGGAAATCAAGCGGGAGTCCACCCCCGAGGGCGAAAAGTCCCAGCCCTCCCTGCATGACATGATTCATGTCCTGGGCATGCCCGCCCTGTGGCTGCTGATTATCTTCATGATCTTCACCAACACCTTCTACACGGTCTTCGACCAGCAGATGTTCCCCACCTACTATGCCAACCTCTTCCCCACGCCTGAGCAGGGTAATGAGGTCTACGGCATTCTCAATTCCTTCCAGGTGTTCCTGGAATCGGCCATGATGGGCGTGGTTCCCGTCATCATGCGCAAGATCGGTGTCCGCAACTCCCTGCTGCTGGGTGCCACGGTCATGTTCGCCAGAATCGGCCTGTGCGGTTTCTTCCATGACCCAATCGCCGTATCGGTGGTCAAGCTCTTCCACTCCATCGAGGTGCCGCTCTTCTGCCTGCCCGCCTTCAGGTACTTCACCCTCCACTTCAACCCCAAGCTCTCGGCCACCCTCTACATGGTGGGCTTCCAGATCGCCTCCCAGGTGGGTCAGGTCGTACTGTCCACACCACTGGGAATGCTCCACGACAGGGCCGGGGATCAGACCACTTTCTACACGATTTCCCTTGTGGTCCTCGTTGCACTCATCTATGGGTTCTTCGTCCTGAAGAAGGATGACCAGCAGGTGGACGGAGACCCCTTCATCAGGGATTCGCAGAAGGTCAAGGTCGTCGAGGCCTGAACCAGCAAGAAATACCAATCATAATCATGGACCGCCCCGCAACCTCTTGGCGGCGGGGCGGATCGGAAAGGCTCAAGGATGAACCAAGCCGCAAACGAACAAACCGACATGACCGCCCAGTTGGAAAAGGCCCAGGCCGGCATCGACGAACTCTTCCAGCATCGCAATGATCGCTGGTACCCACTTTGCCACATCGCATCCAAGGCGGGCTGGATCAACGACCCGAACGGTCTGATCTTCTTCAAGGGCCGCTACCAAGCCTACTACCAGCTCTACCCCTATGGAACCAAGTGGGGACTCATGCACTGGGGTCACGTATCCAGTGAGGACCTGGTGACCTGGCGGCGCGAGCCCCTGGCCATGGCACCCTCCCTGGAGGCCGAAAAGGACGGGGTCTTCTCCGGATCCGCGGTCCTGGCCGATGACGGCAGGATGGTCATCTACTACACGGGCCATCGCTGGCGTAACGGGGTGAACGAGGACCAGGGCAATTTCCAGGAACAGTGCATGGCCGTTTCCGATGATGGAATCCACTTCGAGAAGAAGGGCGTGGTTGTGCCATGCCCGGATGACCGCATCCTTCATTTCCGCGACCCCAAGGTCTGGAAGCAGGGCAATCGCTGGTATATGGTCTTCGGGGTCAGCAACGTCGAAAAACGCGGAGAGATCTGGATGTACACCTCCCAGGACATGGAGCACTGGAGCTTCGACCGGGTGATATACCGCCATCCCGACCCTGATGTCTTCATGCTGGAGTGCCCGGATATGTTCCCCGTGGAGGACAAGTGGGTCATCTGCTACTCGGCCATGGGCACCAAGCCCCACGGGTTCGACCAGCGCAACCATAACAACGCCGGATACGTCATCGGCACCTGGCAGCCCGAGGGCGACTTCCACCAGGAGAGCGACTTCCATCTATGGGACCTGGGGCAGAATTACTATGCGCCGCAGACCATGGAAGCCCCCGACGGAAGACGTCTGGTCTTCGGATGGATGAGTCCCTTTACCGAGCCCATCCCCATGCAGGACGACGGGTGGTGCGGCCAGTTCACCCTTCCCAGGGAGGTGACCCTTGCCGGTGACCATCTGCGCACCAGGCCAGTGGCCGAGTTCTCCCGCCTCCGCAAGGAGACCCGCGATTTGGGACCGATTGACCTGGATGTCAACGAGACCAGGACCCTGGTTGAGGATGCCCGTACCGCAGACATCGAGATGACCATCGATCTGGACCGGAACCAGGCCGAACGGGTGGGTCTGGAGGTCCACGCCACCCAGAACGGAGGCCACACCATGGTCTGCTACGACGACCAGCTCGGGCGTATCGTCCTGGACCGCCACAGCAACACATACGGAGACCGGGGCTACAGGACCGCCCCACTCGATGGACACACCGACCAGGTCAAGCTGCGCATCGTACTGGACCAGGGGTCCGTCGAAGTGTACGTGAACGACGGGTTGGAAGCCATGAGCTCCTACAGTTTCCCCTCTGATGGGCCGCGCGCCATCAGGCTCTTCAGCGAGTCGGGAGAAGGGCAGGCGCACATCTCCTCCCTGACCGTCTCCGCCCTTGACACGATTTGGGAGACTCCAGACAAGTAAGCCTCTACTGGATACACTTCGACCCTGGTACAGTCATGTGACCGCACCAGGGTCGTTGTTTGCGCACAGACGCCACCGGGAACCGGAATCTCCATCTTGCGTCAGACAGGCACACGCCAGCCCCCCTACTCAGCACCCCCGAAACGGCGGTTCCGGCGAACGTACTGGTCGATGGCCCTCCAGAGAACATCCCGCCCGCAGTCCGGGAAGAGCTCATCGGCGAAAACCAGTTCAGCGTACGCCGCCTCCCAAGGCAGGAAATTGCTGGTCCGGTACTCCCCCGAGGTCCTGATAACCAGATCGCAGTCAGGAATATCGGGATTGTAGAGGTGCTCGGCAATCATCTTCTCGGTAACCCGGGAGCCGGTGATTCTGCCCTGGGCAACCTCCTGGGCGATGGCGGTGGCCGCATCGGCCAACTCGGCACGGCCCCCGTAGTTGATGCAGAAGACCACGTCGATGACCTTGTTGTGCCGGGTCCTGTCCATGGCCGTCTCGAGTTCGTCAATGACGGACTTCCAAAGCCGTGGCTTGCGTCCCGACCAGCGGACCCTGACCCCCCACTCGTCCATCTGCTCCACTCGGCGGTGGATGATGTCACGGGAGAACCCCATCAGGAAGCGGACCTCCGAGGGCGACCGCTTCCAGTTCTCGGTCGAAAAGGTGTAGAGGCTCAGGTACCGCACACCCGCTTCGATGGCCCCGGCAATGGTGTCGAACACCACAGGCTCGGCGGCACGGTGTCCCTGGGTGCGTTCCATTCCCCTTTGCTTGGCCCAACGCCCGTTCCCGTCCATGATGACACCCACGTGCCGGGGTACGGACTTACTGGGAAAGCGGGGAATGCGGTCCGGATCCGAGAAGGGCGCCCGGGGCATATCCAGGGATGTGTAGTCAACCTGGTCAAAACTCATGGTCATGAATCTAATAGGCGCAGGGAGTGGATGGGGCGTTCCAGGTAATATTCGCCCCATTTCTCAACAAGCTGGTCGCAGAGGGGGGTCAGGGGGTCAGTGCCCAAAGACCGCCAGTCCCCTCGGCTCAAGGCCTTGAATTGGTTCAGGGTGACCGAATCAACGCGTATGGCATCGGTGGTCCTGTCTGCACTGCACATGGCTCCGCCACCGGAGATGGAGCAGTAGGTCAGGTCATCGGTACGCCCGCAGACCAGGCAGGAGTCAAGGCGGGGTCGCCAACCCGCCAGGGCCAGGGCACGTATCAGGTAGGAGGCGGAGATTGCTCGTGGATCGTGCCTGTGCCCGGCCAGAGCGGCCAGAGCGGCCAGCAGGAGGCCGTACTGATCCGAGGCGGGCTGGTCCTCACCGGCAATGAGCTTGTCCGCGGTCTCCAGAATCACACCACCGTTGGCATAGAGATCATAATCGGCACTGATGGAATCCGCATAGGTGGCCAGGGATGAGGCCTGGGAGACGATATCCAGGTTTCTCCCCTGTGCAATGAGGAGGTCGACCCGCATAAAGGGCTCAAGGCGGGAGCCGAACCGGGACTTGGTACGCCTGACGCCCTTGGCCACGGCCCTGATCTTGCCATGCTCCCGGGTCAGTATCGTGATGATCCGGTCAGCTTCGCCCAGCTTGGTCGTTTTGAGTACCAGACCTTCGTCACGATAGATGGCCATCTATGCTCCTTGACCGAATCAGTAGTAGATGAAGAGACCCCAGAAGGCAAAAATCAACAGGACCCCGAACATGGCCAGGGTGGTGACGATGAAGAGGGCCAGTCCCAGTCTGGTCGAGGCCACCACCGGCTGAGGATCGTTGGAGTGCATCTGCTGGGCCACGGTGGGGCCACCGGCCCGGTGCGCCTTGAGCTGGGAGGGAATCTGGGAGACCCCCTTGAATGAGGCCACTTCGGCCATTCTGGTGAAAATCCGCGACCAGGCCCAAATCACCAAGGCACAGACCACCTGAATGACCGGCCAGCTCCAATAGCTGACACCGGCAGGGTCGGGCACCCCGCCCCAGCCCAGTCTGACCACGGCCATGATGACCTGGCCGAGCCCGGCTACAAAGAGCACCAACGAGGCCAGGGTGGTTCCGGTGACGGTGGCCAGGGACCCCCCGAACCCGTGCGAGAAGCCCAGAGCAGGGCCCTTATGGCGGATCAGATGATGAATCTTGACGCCAGCGGCCACCAGGGCCATGACCAGGGAGATCAGCAGGAGCAGGAAGGTCAGAATGTGGAGGGCCACCATATAGATGGTCAGGACCGGCCTGCCACGCAGGTCAGTGGGAACGGCGATGGACTGGTGGATGGTCGCCCCTCCGACGCTGGGACTGGTCTGCCTGAGCCCATTGACCTGCCCCACGGCCCAGTTGGTCATGTCTTGCTGGTAGTGATCAGCCAAGGGAGTACCGGTGTTGGCTTCGTCCCCCAGCCTCAGCACATGGTTGGATACGGCGTAGGAGCGGACGGTCACGTTCTCGTTCCCGGCGGCATGGGCCTCGGCCAGCACCTTCTGGACCCCCTCGACCTGGGCGGTCATCACATCCTTGGCCCCGTAAGCCAGAAGGGTCGGTATGGCGTAGGTGTTCCCGTCGGTCGGATCGATGTCCAGGTTGTTGATGTTGAAAAGGGAAGCGTCCGTGCTGAAGAGACGGCGAACCACCGACTGGTAGCCCTGGTTGGCACCGGCGATGGCAAAGTCCTGGGCAACGAAGAATCCGACGGCGTGACGGGGCGAATAGACCATGGGGCTGAGAAGAATCTGGAAGGCGACATCCTTATCCATGGTCAGCAGGAAGGACGATATCCAGGTGCTCTCACTGGTCGCATAGACACCCACCTTGGCGGGATCCACATTCTGCTTGGCACGCAGGAGATTGATGACCTGATCATAGGCCCTTGCGGATGCCGGATAGTCCCTGTTGGCATCGGTGGTCGACCAGACCGGCTTGTCGAGGACGGCCGTCACGAAGCCTGCCGAGGCCAAGGTCTCCGCCACATCACCAAAGGAGTTGTCGCAGGTTCCGTATCCCGCCCCATGCATGAAGACCACACCCGGGCGTTCCCCCTGCACTCCCAGGGGTTCACGAATCTGTACCCTGATCTCCTGGCGCTCATCGGTCCCCTCACGAACGGCCGTTACAGTCTCATGGTGGGCTTTGACCCGGTAGTCCCCCATCTTGTCAAGATGGATACCGTCCGGGTTGTCGAAGGTGACCGAAGTGTCGGGGGTGAGGGTGGGGAAGTTCTGGTCCACCGGATCGTATTTCCAAGGCACTGCGGTCAGATGGGACACCGATACCAGGATTCCCATCAGAATCACGAAGATGGGCAGACTGGTCATGAGCCGTCTTACCCTGCTCCACCTGCCCACCTGGTCCGGCTGCTGTTCATCCTCTTGCGACACGTTGGTCATTGTAGCCGTTGACCGGGATTGACCGACCCGGAATCAGCTGGCCGTGCCCGTCACAGGAACCACCGTGGGGCCCATGTCCGATATGGTCTCGCCCTCGGCGGCTGCCTTGGCCTCCATATCAGCCGCAATGGCCCGGGCCCGCTCCAAAAGGGTGGGGACTATCTGATCCTCGGGAACGGTCTGCACCACCTTGCCCTTGATGATGATCTGGCCCTTGCCGTTACCGGACGCGACTCCCAGGTCGGCCTCCCTGGCCTCCCCGGGTCCGTTGACGATGCATCCCATGACGGCCACCCTGATCGGTGCCGTGATGTCCTTGAGCCCCTCGGTAACCTCCCTGGCAAGCTGGATCACGTCCACCTGGGCCCGTCCGCAACTGGGGCAGGAGATGATGTCGAAGTGGCGCTGGCGCAGTCCCAGATACTCCAGGATCTTGCAGCCCACCTTGACCTCCTCGACCGGCGGAGCCGATAGGGAAACCCTGATCGTATCGCCGATCCCCTCGGACAGAAGGGCTCCGAATGCGAGGCAGGACTTGATGGTCCCCTGCCAGGCCGGACCCGCCTCGGTCACGCCCAGATGGAGAGGCCAGTCACCCTTGGAAGCCAGGAGCCGGTAGGTCTGGACCATGGTGATCGGGTCGTGGTGCTTGACGGATATCTTGAAGTCATGGAAGCCCACATCCTCGAACATGCGGGCCTCTTTCATGGCCGACTCGACCAGGGCCTCGGGCGTAGGGCCACCGTACTTGGCATAGATGTCCTTATCCAGACTGCCGGCGTTGACCCCGATCCTCAGGGAGATGCCCGCCTCGGTCGCCGCCTTGCAGATATCAGGACCCACCTGGTCGAACTTGCGGATATTGCCTGGGTTGACCCTGACCGCAGCGCAGCCTGCGTCGATGGCCTGGAACACATACCTGCTCTGGAAGTGGATGTCGGCGATGACCGGAATGGGCGACTTCTTGGTGATGATCGGCAGGGCATCCGCATCGTCCTGGCTGGGCACCGCCACGCGGACGATGTCACAACCAGCCGCCGCCAGCTCGGCTATCTGCTGAAGGGTGGCATTGATATCGGCCGTTACCGTGTTGGTCATGGACTGGACGGAAATGGGGGCACCGCCGCCAACGGGAACGGACCCGACCATGATTCTTCTGGACTTGCGCCTGGAATGGAGGGGGGTCTCGCTGATGGCCTGGTCACCGGTCTTCCGGAATCCCGCTTCCTTCTTCACCTGGTCCGGCCGGCCACTGTCCGCGGATCGCCCGGAATCAAACATCTCATCACTAGTCACGCAGTAATCTCTATCAAAGCATCCGCACGCCGACGAGCTTCCTGCTCGACTTGCTCCATTACCTCCACGGATGTGAAAGTTCGTGACAGATGGGAATCGGCCATCTGGTCCATGACACGCTCCACCGTATCGACGATGCCCAGGTACGGAAGGCGACGATCCAGGAAGGCCCGGACAGCCTGTTCATTGGCTGCATTGAACACGGCCGTCATCCCCTCCGAGGAATCCAGGGCACGCCGAGCCAGGTTCACGGCCGGGAAGACCCTGTCATCCAGTGGCTCGAAGGTCCACTGTGCAGCCTGGGTCCAGTCGCAGGGGGCCGACACATCACCCAAACGTTCCGGGGCCGAAAGCCCCAGAGCTATGGGAAGACGCATATCGGGGGGCGAAGCCTGGCAGATTGTGGCTCCATCACGGAATTCAACCATGGAGTGGACCAGGGACTGCGGGTGGACAGTCACGGATATCCGATCCTGCGGGATTCTGAAGAGCCTGGCGGCCTCGATGACCTCCAGCCCCTTGTTGACCATGGTGGAGGAGTTGATGGTCACCACAGGGCCCATGTCCCAGGTGGGGTGGTTCAGGGCCTGCTCAGGGGTGATTCCTTCCATCCGACTCCTGGTCCAGCCCCTGAAAGGACCTCCGGAGGCCGTGACGACCAGCCTCGCCACCTCCCCGTGACGACCTGAGCGCAGGGACTGCCAGATTGCCGAGTGTTCGGAATCCACGGGATTGATCTGCCCCGGACGGACCTGGGCATCAAAGAGGAGATGCCCACCGGCCACGACTGATTCCTTGTTGGCCAAGGCCAACTGGGATCCGGCCTGAAGGGCGGCGATGGAGGGCCGAAGCCCTATCGACCCGGTGATGCCGTTCAGCACCAGATCAGCCCCCGACCCTGCCAGGGCAACGACCGCATCCATGCCTGCTTCAACATGAACCTGACCGGCGCCGGCCTGGGACAGGGCCTGGCGGAGTTCTTCAACCTTGGAGGGGTCCGCCAGGGCAACTTTCTCGACACCGAACCGGGCGGCCTGCCGGGCCAGAAGATCCGTATGACCGCCGCCAGCCGCCAAGCCCACCACCCGGAAGTGCTCGGGATGGCGACCAACCACATCAAGGGCCTGGGTGCCGATGGAGCCGGTCGAACCCAGGATCACCAGACTCTTGGACCAGTTCCTGTCTCCTTTACCAGTCCAGTCCTCCAGGGTCCTGGCCTGACCGGCCTCGGCACCTGCGTCGGCCTTATCATGACCGCTTATCATTCCTGCACACTTTCCACGGTCCGCTCGGACCGTAACTTTCAGGCCCTGAAGTCCGTCTCGTCGGGTCTGCCCGACGGACTCTGCGCTACGCCTGGGAACCCTTCGTCTCCTCGCCCTGCTGCCCATCGGCCCCAAAGGCCGGGAAGGAGATATCGGGAATATCAAAATCCATGTCCATCTTGGGCAGGTCGGTATTCACCAGGGAGTTCAGGTAGGAATCGGCATCCTGCGCAGCCTGCCTGACCGGGGCCTTGCTGATGGAATCCTCGGACACGGGACGGGCCCAGCTTGGCTCGTCCGAGACCGACGGAGCCGCACCAGGTTGCACGGACTCCTCCTGAGGACGGCTCCAGGCACTGGGGGCCTGGGGCTCGGGCTGTGCGGACAGGGGCCCGCTGACCCCGACCGGGGAACTGAAGGAGGACCCCGCGCCAGGCCTTGTCGAAGGGGCCGTAAAAGCGGGTTGCGTCGACCAGTCATGACCCGAGGCAGAGGCCGAGCTCGGTTGGTCGGATACTGGCTGAACCGGCTGAGAGGACGGGACACTGTCAGATCGCGAGGGCTGTACCGGTGAAGACGGTACGGACGGGGAGGATTGTGCCGAATCAGCGGACCTCACAGGCTGGGAAGGCGATGCGAACGAGGCAGGCTGACCGGCCTGAGCACCGCTTGCACCCGTACCGGTCCCTGCCTGGTCCCGGTTCTGCCCCACGGACCTGGCCAAGGCCCCCAGGGAGCCGTTCATCTGACTGGCCGCCGAAACCTCAGGCGTGCCGGACGGAATGGTACCCGAGGCAGGAACCGCGGGAGCCGTCGGCTGAGGAGAGTCAAAAATGGCCTGCTCCGCCTGATGCAGCTGGGCGAAATCAGTCGATCCGGTTTCGGCCGGTTGCACAGCGGGCGCCTCGGCAAATCCCTGACGAGCAGCATCGGCAGATCCTGTGGGCTGCCCGGCCTGCCAGGCAGGAGCCTGTTGCTGACCAATCAGGGGCTTGATGGACCCATCCTCGCCAGCAGTTCCAGCGGACGGACCCTCCTTCGACCGATTACCGCCTGATCCGGCATTCGGACGGGTTCCGACATGGACCTGTGCATCAAGCCCCAACCGGGCGACCGACTCCATCTGCTGCAGGAGTTCCACGGCCTTGGAAAGGAAGTAGTCCACCTGGCGCTCGTCATAGCCGTGCTTGCCCTTGCGCTGGGTGAAAATCACGTTGGAGATACGGTCCGAGGTGATGTCGACGGGCTTCTTGCCATCGGCACGCTTCGCATCCCGCAGATGCAGGTCGTCGGCAATGCGGTCCAGAACCTGGAAGACCAGACGATCCACCTGCTTGCAGTCGTAGGAGGGCTTGCCGGAAAGGCCCCTGTCGAAGATGTCGCCACCGTCCCGGTTCGCATGCCTCTTCAGGGCCCGGTACTGACGTACCACCCGCGTACTCCAGGCCTCCATGCCGGACTGGTTGATCTCCCTGGCAACACTCCTGTCGGAGATGGCGCGTTCCAGACGGGCCAAGGCGGCATCCACCTGGGCGATGGTGTACCCGCCCTTGCGCAACTCAAAGGAGGCGTTGGCGATCTGGTCCTGCGTCAGGCTCGGATCCTCGCTCTCATAGAGAGTGTGGGCCCTGTCCAGGAACTCATCGACCTGAACAGTGTTATAGCCGAACTTACGCTTCCCCACACGGGCTATGGTGGCTTCGTTCCTGCCGGAATCAGGCTTTGCTGACATCAGGACATCGACCTCCTGACCTTTCTTGCCGATGGGAGTCATGCCTACCCATCTTGATGGTAATGCAGACGATTCTACTTGAGAGTTCAGACTCGGTGGGGACTGGTCATTGCAGAGGGAGTGGTCCCGCTCGGACTCGAACCGGGGACATCCACCGTGTAAAGGTGGCGCTCTAACCAACTGAGCTACGGGACCGAGCAATATGATAGCAGAGTGTCCCGCCGGCGACAGGGCCGATATGGTGGTTATAATCCGCGGGGAGTTTCATCAATGGGGCGAACCTCGTCCATCCGTCCGAATCGAGGATGCAGATGTCGGCAAAAGGGACAGTCAGGAAAACCAATGTGACCCTGGTCACGGTGGCGGTCTTCATCGCCACCTTCATGACCGCAATCGAGGGGACCATCGTATCCACGGCCATGCCGACGATCATCTCCGACCTGCACGGTCTATCGATCATGAACTGGGTCTACTCCATATATCTTCTCATGTGTGCCGTCACCACCCCCATCTATGGGAAACTCTCCGACAGGTACGGCCGTAAACCCCTCCTGACCATCGGACTCCTGATTTTTGTGGTCGGATCCAGCCTCTGCGCACTCTCCCAGTCCATGCCCCAGCTCATCGGAGCCAGGCTCCTTCAAGGCCTTGGCGCCGGCGCCATCCAACCTCTGACTTATACGGTCCTGGCTGACATATACCCCCTGAGCAAGCGGGCCGGGATGATCGGACTGAACGGATCCGCCTGGGGCATCGCCTCCATCATCGCCCCACTCCTGGGCGGATTCATCGTCCAGCACCTCAGCTGGCACTGGGTCTTCGCCATCAACGTCCCCATCGGCCTGATCGTCATACTCCTGATACAGGCCTTCCTCAGCGAGCGCATGGAGCCCAGACTGGCACCGGTCGATTACAAGGGGATCGGGCTGCTCAGTCTGGGGCTGATCTGCCTCATGTTGGGCCTGCAGAGCCTGGGCTCCCACCAGGGCATCCTGACTCCGGCCCTTCTGGGCCTTGCCGCTGTGGTCATCTTTGTTGTCCTCCTGCGTCTTGAGAACCACCAGGCAGACCCCATTCTTCCCCTGAGGCTCTTCCGCAACCGGACCTTCGTCATCCAGAACGTCTGCATGCTTCTGATTGCCGGGTTCCTGATGTGCTTCGACACCTATATGCCGATTTGGATGCAGTCCGTCATGGGACTCAACCCTTCCATGGGCGGCTTTGTCGTGACCCCCTCCTCCATCCTCTGGCTTCTGGGCGCCTACCTGGCCGGGCCCTTGACCATGCACCACCCGCCGCACCGGGCCACCAACATCGCCCTGGCCTTCATCCTGACCGCGTGCGTATGCTACGTTTTCCTTCCCATGGCAACCCCTTATTGGGCGTTCCTGGTCATATCGGCCATCGTGGGGTTCGGTTTCGGCTTGGCCATCACCACTTCGACGATCACCGCCCAGAGCGTGGTACCGGCCAGTGATGTGGGTGCCTCCACCAGTTTCAATACCCTGGCGCGTTCCCTGGGGCAGACGCTGATGGTCTCGATTTTCGGAATCGTCATGAACACGGTCATTGCCGACAGGGTCCCCGATCATCCCGGCCTCACCGCCGAGATGATGGACAGGATGATCAATCCGGCCACGGCCAACCAGATTCCTCCGGCACTGCTGGCCCCGGCCAGATCCATCGTCTTCGACGGTCTGCACTGGATATTCCTGACCGGGCTGGTCATACTACTGTTGGCTCTGGGTGCCAACCTGCTCGACCTGCGATCCAGGTCGCTCCTGTCGGAATATCAACATTCCGCCACAACCAAGACTGCAACAACCGGTTCGATCCGATGAGCAGATCGGCATCCGCCCAACCCGGGAGGAGAGATTAAAAATCCCCCGGCCGTAAAACCGGGGGATGGAAAAACAGGGGACCTGGAGGAGTGTTTACTTGCCTTTTCCGAAGGCACGCAGTTGGGTGGCGTTCCAATCCTTGCTCACGGTGGTGGGCATAAGGGCGTTCATTCCTGCAGTCTTGGCGGCGTTGGAAACGGTGCTGGGACCGGGAGCGCCATCACGCCCCGGCTTGGGGGTCAGCACCCAGAAGGGAGCACCAGGATTGATCATGGCCGAGGCGTCGACGATGGTATCCGCCAGGTCATCCTCGGAATCGCCATCGCGCCACCAGATGATCACGCCATCCACGGCCGCATCGTAATCCTCATCGACCAGCTCTTCACCGGTCAGGTCTTCGATTTGAGTCCTGATGCCATCATCGACATCGTCATCCCACATCCATTCCTGGACGATATCGCCAGTATGGAAACCGAACTCTTCCGCTGTATAGGTTGTAGTCTCAGCCACGTTGTCAGCATAACAAGACTGCTGGAATTCACCAATTGTGGCCCAGTGTTTCCGGATGCGCCTGGACTCGACCGCCGCGCATCCTACTTGCTTGGGGAACTCGAATCAACGGTGCAGCGGGGCAGGTCCTCCCCCCTGCCTTGTCCTATTTCCACAACGGCCTTGTATGCCTGGTCAAGGGTTTCCACCTGGACATCCCGCAGACCGTCGGGCACATGGCCCGCCACCTGACTGCAGTTGGCCTTGGGAGCCAAGAACCAGGTAGCCCCATCACGTTTGGCACCCATCAGTTTCAGATTGATGCCCCCTATCGCCCCCACGGTACCTTTTTCGTCAATGGTCCCTGTGCCGGCAATGGTCCTGCCGCCCGTCTCATCCTCGGGGGTCAGTTTGTCGATGGCTCCCAGGGCATACATCATGCCGGCGGAGGGGCCCCCTATATCGTCCACATGCATGGTGATCTCGATGCCGTCGGTCTGGTATCCCTTGGCCTGAAGGAAGGAGATGGCCGCCTTGGCAGCCGCATCCTGGGACCCGCTCATGTCGCTGGCCTCCTGCTTGCGGTATTCGTCGGCGGTCATTCCCTCGGGAATTATGGCTTCCCTGGGCACGACCATGGCTTTGGGGTTGGCCCATCCCAGCAGGGCCTCCATATTCGTGACCATCGAGCCGGGTAGGCCGCCGGCGTTGATGGTGGTCAGGAGGAGCTTGCCGGAACCGGTGTGGGTCTGGCCTCCCTTCACGGAGACGACCTCGGTGGACCCGCTCCTGCCAAGAACGTCCTGGGTGGGCCCTGGGGTCTCGATTACATAAGGACTGGGCAGGAAGAGGATGACCAGGGAGAGAATGACCAGGAGTCCACCGACCATGCCGCGCCTGGTCAACATGTGGCCCGCGACGGCCTCAGGCATCTGTTCGGGTGCGCCTGTGGCGGAGATTCCCGCTTTCCCATGCGTATGTGTCATAGCTCCAATATTATGGGTGAAAGAGACGATACACTGCTCATGCGGTGCACTTTCAGCACCGTCACCCTATTTGCGAGGACTGGAACGACCTTATGGACGAGAATGCAATCCACCAATGGCTGATTGACTGCTTTGGCCCCTTCCAGGGCGAGCTGGCCTGGAAGCAATTCTCGCAACTGCCGGAGTCCGTCCGTTCCCAGATCGCCAATCAGGACCCCACGCAGCTGCCCAAACCCGACGAGGTGAAGGCCCTGATCCAGGCCTTCACGGCAGGTGGACTCAACACACCTGCCGACATGCAGAGTCAGGCCCAGGAAGGCCCCATCAACGTCAATCTGGCAAAGTCCATAGCCTTGGGGCGTGCAGCTGCCGACCAGTCCGACACCACGGTGACCGCAGAGGATGGCGACCGGGTGACCAGGATCATGAGTGAAGCCAACCTCTGGTTGGATTCCGTCTGTGCCTTCGACCCTGCTCCCGGCCATGCCGAAGCCCTGACCCGCTCCGGTTGGATCGAGGGCAGCATCGACTCCTGGATCCAGTTCGCCTCCCCTGTGGCGCAGGCCGTCAGCAATGCCCTGACCTCGGTACTGAGCGAGCGGTTGGGCGGATTCCCCGAAGGCGAGATCTCCGGCATGTTTGCCGGGCCGGTCCCCATCCCACTGCCCGACAACCTCAAGGACCCGGCCACCCTTATGAAGCTCCTGGGCAACACCTCCTTTGCCATACAGCTCGGGCGGGCAGCCGGAGAACTCTCCGAAGAGGTCCGCGGCGGGTTCGACCAGGGGGTCGCCCTCCTGAAAAACCCGGCAGGAGCCCTGATTCCGCAGAACATCAAGTCCTATGCCTCATCCCTTGACCTGGATTTGGATGAGGTTATGAGCTATCTGGCCCTCCAGGAGGCCGCCCATGCCCGCCTCTTCGCATCCGTCCCCTGGCTGATGCCACGCTTCGAGGCCCTGATAGGCAAGTACGCACGCGGAGTCTCCATCGATCTGGACGCCATGGAAGAGCAGCTCCGCGAGGCCACCGAGATCAATCCCGAGTCCATCGCTGGCGCCATCAACCTCAGCAATGTCGGCATCGAGGACACCCCCGAGCAGAAAGAGGCCCTGCGCAGTCTGGAGATTCTTCTGGCTCAGGCCGATGGTTGGGTGGACTGCGTGGTCTGGAACGCCGGCATGGCGCATATTCCGCATCTGGAACAGCTTCGCGAGATGACCAGGAGGGAGCGGGCCGTGGGCGGCCCCGCCGAGCAGACCTTTGAATCCCTGCTTGGTCTCAGACTCCACCCCAAGCGCCTGCGCGAGGCAGCTGAGCTTTGGGAGGGTGACACCGCAAGGCTTGGTTTCGAACAACGCGACGCCAAATGGTCCCACCCCGACCTCCTCCCAACCCTGCCCGAGGAGCAGGCAAACGCCAGTGTTGATACCGGGAACCAGGCGGAACCCACCCAGGGTGAAACCAATCACACCGATGAGGGGGCCGCCAACCCTGATTCGGTCGACTGGGACGCCGAACTGGCCAAACTCTTGGATGCCGATAAGAAGGCACAGGGAACCAACTCCCCCGAGCGGCCCGACAGTCAGGCGAACAAAGGCCAGGGCGATACGGGCGACCCAGATGGGGAAAACGAATCCGCTGACGGGAATCCCGACGAAAACAATAAGTAACAGAGACTAATCGTGCCCATCACTCCATCGCCGTAAACCGCAACCATGCTCCCCTCACAAGGGTGCATGCGGTTTTCACAAAGGATAACCGGTCCTCATATTGCACGCCGTCTGAAGAGGGAGCTTACCCCTGCACGAAGCGACTGGGGGTACGTCTGGCGAACGAGGCGGGATCCTTCTTCTCGGCGAACGAGAGATGGAGGGTGTCCTCGGCCCTGGTCACCGCCACATACATGAGCCTGCGTTCTTCTTCCAGGTCCTCCCCCTCCCTCGGCGAACCGAAGGGAAGAAGCCCCTCGGAACAGCCAACCAGGAAGACATGGCCGAATTCCAGTCCCTTGGCGGCGTGAATGGTGGAAACGGTGACCTGACCACGCGCCCTGGCCTGCTGAAGATCCTCTATTGTCTTCTCAGTGCTCTGGACAGCCGTCACCTCGGATACACTCTGGTCCAGCCAGCCCGAGTCGGTCCGTAGGCGGTATGGAATGCCCCGTTCATGCAGGGCTGCACATATAACCGGCTGCTGGGCGTTGATTCTGGTGAGCACCGCGCACTGCCCCGGATCGGCTCCACCATGGATGAGCCGCTCTATACGCTTAGCCACCCCATGGGCTTCCTCGACATCATCCTGATACCGGGTGGTCCCAATGCGCTTGCCAGCCTCCCTGTTCGATTTCAGTTTCAGGTAGTCGCCACGATTGGGGGACTTGGAAAGGACCCTATTGGCATAGTTGACCACCTGGGGGGTGGATCGGTAGTCCGTATTGAGCTGCAGGTCGGCTTTCATCGACGGGTACTCCTCGGGGAAACCCAACAGGTAGTAAGAGGTTGCCCCGGCAAAGGAGTAGATGGTCTGGGCAGGGTCTCCCACCACGCAGAGATTGTCTCGGTCATCCAACCAGAGTTTCAACAGGCGATGCTGCAGGGGTGACACATCCTGGTACTCGTCGACCGTCATCCAGCGAATGCGCGATCGGATGACGGCCGCCGCCTCCGGCTCCTCCTCCAGGATGTGACAGACCAGGAGGAGGATGTCGTTGAAGTCCATTTGATTATGGGTGGACTTGTCATATTCGAAGGCCTCGTAGAGGTCGGCCATCCTGTCGGGATCGAGACCCGCCGGCGGAGTGCGGTGTGTGGCTGCGCAAACCCGGACATACTCCTTGGGGGCAATCAAGCCCACCTTGGCCCAGTTGATCTCCGCCTCCAAATCGCGGACCTGGCCCGGATCGGCCTCCTCCTGACCACAGACCCGCTTATAGGCGGTCTTGACCAGGGGGCGGAGATCCTGAATCAGGGTGGGTGGATATGAGGAGCTGACCTGAGGCCAGACCTGACGGAGCTGCTGGAAGGCCGCCGAGTGGAATGTGGCGGCCTTGACCGATTCCGGCACACCGAGGGCGGTGAGTCTGGACCGCATCTCGGCAGCAGCCTTGACGGAAAAGGTGACGGCCATGGTCTTCGACGGGTCCCAACTACCCTGGGCACAGGCATAAGCAATCCGGTGGGTGATGGTTCGGGTCTTTCCGGCACCTGCCCCGGCTATGATTCTGACCGGCCCGTCCAAACTGGTGACCGCCTCCCTCTGGAACCGGTCCAGCCCCCCTAGGAGCTTCTCCTGATCTTCATGCACACCCCCATTGTGCCAAATCGTCCTGTCGAATCCGCATTGGGGTGGTCATGTGGTCGAAGGTGCCACGCAGAGCCTCTTCGACGTACCAGGCCACCCGCAAAGCCTTACGCTTGTATTATCCTGAGAGTGTGAGTGAAAAAACGAAGCTGACCTTGGCCGCACTGGCCTCCGCCGCCATGCCTGATGTGCCGGTGACAGGCGCCAGGGATTGCGATCAGATCAGCCATAGGGACCGGGCCGAGGGAATCAGTTGTGCAGTGGTCCAGGATTCCACCGGGAACACCTACGATGTGTGGGCAACCGACCAGGAGGCCGGTAAGAAACGCATGGCAGCCCGGGTCAAGGCCGCACGGGCCTTGGAAGACGCCAAGGAAGTCGCCGCAATGGGCTTCCGGGTTGAGCGGGTCCTGGCCTATGAACCGGGACTGAGCGAAGCCAGTCCTACAGGAAAGGTCAGTGTGACCGTCCTGAAACACAGCCCGGGCAGAATTCGCCCCCTCCATCTGTTGACAATCAACGAGTGCACGGCCGCAGGCACGGCCATAGGGGCCATACACCGTATACGACCCGAGTTCCTCGGGGAACACGGCTACCCGGCCTTCACCACGAGCCAGATATCCTCCCAGCTCAAGGGCTGGATCACCCGCCTGCGCAAGGACGGTCACGTTCCCGAGGAAATCACCAACAGCTGGTCTTCGATTGCAGAAACCGACGGGCTCTGGTCTTTCGATACCTGCACTGTACATGGCGGATTCACGGATGGAGACCTCCTGTATTCGAATTCCGGACTGAGCTCCATTTACGGATGGCAGGACATGCAGGTCAATGACCCGGCCCGCGATCTGGCATGGATATTCTCCAAGCTGGACGGGTCCCGCCGCAATGCGGTCATCGCCGCCTACGGCAGGATGGTGGGCTCCCGTCTGGACGATCTGATCATGCTCCGCGCAAACCTCTGGCTGCAGATGGAGCAGGTCGGCGAATTCATCACCGCCCTTGACCGGGCCGACAACGAGCGAATCATCCAGTTCAAGGCACAGGTCGAACGCCTGGCCCAGCAGCTCAGCGAGCATGAGCAGCTCAGCCACGCCCGCCAAAACCACAAGCCAGCCAGGCCAGCCGCCGGTTCCAACCCTTCGACGATTACAGTGGGGAACCTCCTCGGTGGCGAGAACGACCCCGCTAAACCGGAATCAGGCAAGACCGGAAGCGCAGCTCCCAACAGGCCGACAGTCGAGCCCAAGGACGACCAGGACAAGGCCGAGGAACCTGCAGACGACAGCTCGGTGACCATCGCCATCAACAAGGTCGATATGGCCGATTTGGCCAGAACACAGACCGCCATGAATCATCAGGCAGCCAAGGCCAAGGAGGAATCCAAGACCGACCACGCCCCCGTCACAGAGGCCGACAGCAGCACCAAGAGCAAGAGCGAACCGGTCCCGGATGGAAAAACCGCAACTGCCGAAGGGGAACCATCCGGAGAAGGTCCCGCAGTCCCGAACGAGGACGGCATTGCGCACCATGCGGCGACACAAACCGAGACCACAAAAGATAAGGCCGCCGAAGAACCACCGTTGACGGGCGCGGAGACAATCATCATGCCTCGCAAGTCCAGTCCGGACGATGCCCCGACCAGGACAACCGACGGAATCATCAGCCGGCACGGAGACGACGCTTAGGGCGTAATCGACCCGACCAGCGAATAATGAAACCAGCACATTTGCCTGTCGATTCGACTCAGTGGCAGGCGGAATCCCTGGAGGCAAACATGGATATTGAATTCGGCATCAGGAACGTGGCACGCACGGTCAGCTTCAGCACGGACGAAAAGGCCGACGAGGTTGCGGCCCACATCAGCCAGGCCTTGAAGGAAGGCGGGCCGATCGATCTGGTGGACGACAAGGGTCGTCACATCGTCGTTCCCAAGGATGCCCTGGGATACGCGGTCATCGGATCGGACACCACCCATCCGGTAGGATTCGGTGCCTTGGGTGGCGCCACCGACTGAGTCAGAACTCGACAGACCAGAACGGACAGGCCGGCAGGAAACCCTCAGACAGAGGGATATCCTACCGGCCTGATTCCGTATGCCCGGTCGATGATGCGGCCGACCACCTCAGAGCTGGTCCAGTTCTCCCCGAGCACATTGGGCTTACCCTTGCCGTGCCAGTCGGACCCACCGGTCACCAGCAGGTTCCACCGCTCGGCCAGAGCCAGCAGGCGTTCCTGCTCCTGAGGAGAGTTGTCACGATGCCGTACCTCCAGGCCGTCCAATCCCTCCCTGACCAGGTTCCCGATCTGCACATCGCTGAGTAGGACCGGATTGCGCTGTGTGGCACCCGGATGAGCGATGACCACGACCCCGCCGGCATGTTTGACCGCCTTCAGCACCTGGTGGGTGGTGGGCGACGGGGTAGGCAGGTAATACGGGCCGGACGACGAGCAGACCCCCGCGAAGGCCTTGCTCCGGTCGGAATAGACCCCTGCCCTGACCAGGGCATCGGCGATGTGGGGACGACCGATGGTGGTCCGCTCCCCTTCCTTGACCTGATCCAGCACATCCTGCCAGGTAATCGGATAGTCCCGGGAGATCCTGTCCACCATGGTCCTGGTCCTGGCCAGCCTGGCCTGTCTGGTCCTATCGAAAAGCCTGGTGATGACCATATCCTCGGGATCATAGAGGTAGGCCAGCATGTGGACAGAGACGTTCTGGTCCTCGGCCGTTATCTCGGTGCCCAAAAGGAGGGGCATCCCCTCACTCTCGGCGGCCTCCGTGGCCATGGCCCAACCCGCATTCGTATCGTGGTCGGTTATGGCCAGACCCGCCACCCCCTGTTTCCCGGCCAGGGATACCATCTCCGCGGGGGTCATGGTCCCATCGGAGAACACCGTGTGGCAATGCAGGTCCCATCCTGCCCTCTCATGTGATGAGGCAGGGTTCACCCCGGTCTGATGAGTCATGCCTCCATCCTAAACTCGCTTCCGTATCAACGCCCTTAGCGAGCGCTCCCCCGTAGGAGTCGCCCCCGTATTCCGGACCATTCAGACCTAACGAGGTGGTGGCCATGAACGAGCAGATCCCCGAAGCCACACCAGGCTGGCGCCATGGGCATGTCTGGACCTACACGATGGCCGCGGTCGCCTCCCTGATGGCCCTCTTTTCAAGTCTCATCCTGGCTGCGGAGACCCTGCAACTGGCCAGGAACCCCCAAGGGCGGCTCAGTTGCGATATCAACGCCGTGGTCTCGTGCTCGACCGTGGCCGGGTCATGGCAGGCCGAACTGATTCATCTGGGTACCCTCCCCATTCCCAACGCCTTCCTGGGGTTGGCCGCCGAAACGGTTTTCCTGACCCTGGCCGTGGTCGGACTCAGCGGGGTCGGGCTCCCCTCCTGGATGGCCGGCCTGACCTGGTTGGGATCCCTGCTGGCCCTGGCCTATGCCGTTTGGCTCTTCACCCAGTCCATATTCGTCATCAGGGCCCTCTGCCCATGGTGCCTGGTCATGCTGGCCTCCACCAGCATCCAGTTCATGGCCTTCAGCCATGCCACGGTAACCGTTCAGGGCCTTCCCTCATCCCAGGGGCATATGCCCGGTCTGGGGAGGGGACTGCGCGCTTACTACCGTCTGCACTTCGATCTTATGGTGGACCTGGTCTGGCTGGCGGCCCTGATCACCATCATCCTGGCCAAGGAGGGGGCGGCCATCTTCGGGTGACCCGACCGGAAATCCGCTTTCTTGCCGACCTTCGGCAAATCAGGCCAGACCCCGGGGGATGTCCTCAAGGGATACCCGCGCAACCATCCTGGCCTCGCCGGTCAGGTGGACTTCCTGGTCGTCCACGTCAACATCCAGGACACCGCCACCCACACGGATGGTCCAGTGGTCGAGGCCGGTCAGGGCACGCAGGACCACCCCGCTGGCACTCAGCCCCGTCCCGCATGAGAGGGTCTCCCCCACTCCACGTTCATAGACGCGCATGGAGGCATGCCCCGATCCGGTCTGGGGGTCCACGGATTCCAGTCTGAGGAACTCGATGTTCTGCCCCTCGTCAAGACCCGGATGGGCATTTGGCTGCCTACCGAGGTCCAAGGTGTCCAGGTCGGGCAGCTCGGTCTTGCCCAGGAGAGCGGAAACAGCTCCCGGCAATCCATCCGGCATGGAGTGCCCGCCTGCACCGTTCCCATCGATCCCGGTGCCTTCCGAACCCTGCCGGGCAAACCCCTCGCCCAGTCCTGCCAGGACCACCACATGAGGATTGCCCATATCGACCAGGGTTCCCGGAGCCGATCCGCCCAAGGCGCCGCCGTCAACCATCTGCCCGCCGAGGGCACCCATGGTCCAGGCACCGATGTTGACGGTAAAGACATACCCGTCCACGTCAGAGGCGGCGCCACGGGAAACGATGCGCTTGACCCCGGCACGGGTGCCTAGCAGGAAGGATGATCCATCCATGGTCGGAGCCAACCCCTGCTTCTGGGCGAAGAGGGTGATGGCCCTGGTCCCGTTGCCGCACATCTGCGCCAGTGACCCGTCAGCATTGCGATAATCCATGAACCACTGGCAGCCGAACCGGTTACACCCCTCGATGGCCTCCTGGTCCAGGTCGCTCACATCCTGAGGGTGGGCCAGACGAATCACCCCGTCGGCACCAACCCCGAAGTGCCTGTCACAGAGCCAGCGAACCTGGTCGGCACTGGGTTCCAGGGTCCCCTGGGGATCCGCATAGACCACAAAATCGTTGCCGGTTGCATGCATTTTGTAAACAGTCCGGGGAATACTCATGGTTGTAGGGTACGGCCTTTCACCGACAGGCTAGGCTGGTCATTCGGCTTGGAAAGGAGCTGGTCAGATGGGTTCAGGGGCACCGATCGGAATCTTTGATTCCGGACTCGGAGGATTGAGCGTCACCGCCAGCATCCATGCCCTCCTGCCTTCCGAGGAACTCAGCTACTTTGGCGACTCGGCGAACGCCCCTTACGGGACCAAACCTCCCGAGATGGTGACCCAACGGTGCATAGACATCGGTGATGCCTTCATGGACCAGGGCGTCAAGGCGATGGTCATTGCGTGCAACACCGCCACCAGCGTCTGCGTGGAAGAGATGCGTCGGCGCTATCCCGTTCCCATCATCGGCATGGAGCCGGCACTGAAACCGGCCTGCCAGCGGGGCGGTGGTCTCCCCCAGCGGGTCATTGTGACCGCCACTCCCCTGACTCTCAAGGAAGACAGATTCTCCCGTCTGATGGACCGGTTCAAGGCCACCCACACGATTTTCGCCCAGCCCTGTCCGGACCTGGTCCGGATAGTCGAGTCGGGCCACCTGGATGACCATGACCTTGTGGACGCGACACTTCACAAGTACCTCGACCGGTACGACCTGGACACCATGGATTCAATCGTTCTGGGATGCACTCACTTCGTCTTCTTCAAGGACCGTATCGCCAGCCTCTGTCCACCGGGCCTGGCCCTGATGGACGGCAATGAAGGCACCGCCAGGCACCTCAGGGACCTCCTGTCCGAGGCCGGGCGGCTGAACGAGAGCGAAGCGCCGGGCCGGATCCACATCGCCAACTCCGATTCATCGCCACGGATTATCGAGTACTCCCGGCACCTGCTCGAAACCTGCAAATCCTGAGTTTGTCCATCATCCACGCATAAGCTGTAAGGGATAACCGACGAAACGAGGTGCCTTATGGGAACGAACCGGACAGCAGTCATCGACGTAGGCGGCGGGTTCCGTTCCATCTTCGGCGCCGGCGTCTTCGACCGTTGCATAGAGGAGGGCATAACCTTCGACCACTGCTACGGGGTGTCGGCCGGCAGTGCCAACCTGGCCTCCTTCCAGGCGGGTCAACTCAGGCGATGCTACAAGTTCTATACCGTCTACTCCTCTCGGAAGAAGTACGCGAGTGCGGGCAACTTCCTCAGAGAGGGAAGTTACGTCAACCTGGACTACGTCTACGGGACGCTTTCGGCCCACGACGGGGAATGCCCCTTGGATTACCCAGCCTTGAGGAAGAACCCCGCAGGGTTGACCGTTGTGGCCTGCAACGCACTTGACGGATCGACGACATACTTCGACAAGTCCGATCTGGCTCAGGATAACTACGACATTCTCAAGGCCTCGTCCACGGTGCCGTTGGCGAACAAGCCCTACATGATCGAGGGAGTACCCTACCTGGACGGTGGTATTGCCGACCCAGTACCGATCAGGAAGGCCCTGGATGAGGGGTACGAACGCGTGGTTCTGATCCTGACCCGTCAGCGCGATATCCTGCGCGAACAGAAGAAGGACGTCCTCCCGGCGAAAATCCTGTCCAGGACCTACCCGGCGGCCGCGGAACGGCTCCTGGAGCGATACAGGACCTACAACGACGAAGTGGCCCTTGCCAAGGAGGCCGAGAGAGATGGCAAGGTCCTGATTCTGGCACCCGACAGTCTGTGCGGACTGACCACCCTCAGCAAGTCCATGAAGGGGTTGAACGAGATGTACGACAAGGGTTATCGGAGTGCCGAGGCCATCAGGGACTTCCTGTCCGACTGAATCCGGCGAGCCATCCGGCTGATTGGTGGTCGGACTTTCGGTGATGTGCGTCTGCCGTCAGGACATCGGAACGAAATGCCTGGCCTGAAACAGATCGTCTGGCGACCAACGCGACCAGCACGGTTAAGTCATGGTTTCGCCTACCCCCCCCCCGCCCTCCTCAAGGGTCCTGACCTCGGGCTCCTGGCCAGGTATCCGCGATGCCGTCATTTCAGCACCACTGGGGTTCGAATCTTGGTCTGAGCCTCTCCGAACTTTGGAAATACATCGCCAGCGTAATCGAAGGTAATAGACTCGGCCTTACCAGCCCGCGCCGAAACCGTGGACGAATGCACCTTTCCCGAAAGGACGATTCATGACACAACTTCGCAATACCGATACGGATATCTTCCCCCTGGTGCTTGGCGGAAACACCTTTGGATGGACCAGCGATGAGCAGACCAGCGACCGGGTCCTCGATGCCTACGTCGAAGCCGGGGGAAACCTGATTGACACCGCCGACGTCTACTCGGCCTGGGCGCCGGGCCACTCCGGCGGCGAATCCGAGATCATCCTGGGCCGATGGCTGGCCAGGAGCGAAAAACGAAACGAGGTACTGGTGGCCACCAAGGTCAGCCAGCATCCTCAGTATCCCGGTCTATCGGCCGAGAACATCGAGCATGCAGCCAACGCCTCCATGCTCCGCCTGGGCGTGGATGTAATCGACCTCTACTACGCCCACTTCGACGATCAGGAGACTCCTCTGGAAGAGACCGTCTCCGCTTTCGACAAGCTGGTCAAGGAGGGCAAGGTCCGCGCCATCGGCCTTTCGAACTACTCCCCCGACCGGATTCGCGAATGGTTCAGAATCGCCCGTGAGAACGATCTGACCCTGCCGGTGGCCCTGGAACCTCAGTACAACCTGGTGTATCGATCCACCTATGAGGATGGGCTCATGGAGGTCGCCAAGGACGAGGACCTGGCCGTATTCCCCTACTTCTCCCTGGCGTCCGGCTTCCTTACCGGCAAGTATCGCACCATGGACGATCTGAAGGGCAAGCAGCGTGAAGGCATGGTCAAGGACTTCTTCACCCAGGAGGGCCTGGACGTGGTCTCTGCCATGGACGACATCGCCAAGGCGCATGGGACCGAGCTTGCCACGGTGGCCCTGGCCTGGTTGAACCACCGCCCGCAGATTGCGGCCCCCATCGCCTCGGCACGTACTCCCGAACAGCTGCCGGCTCTCCTGGCGGCAGCCAAACTGGAATTGAGCGATGACGAGGTACAGACCCTGAACACCGTCAGCGACATGGTCGGCGCCTGAGCCTCTCATTGAGTGGCAGGCG
Source organism: Bifidobacterium sp. M0307 (assembly GCF_016100445.1). Lineage (NCBI taxonomy): Bacteria > Bacillati > Actinomycetota > Actinomycetes > Bifidobacteriales > Bifidobacteriaceae > Bifidobacterium > Bifidobacterium sp. M0307. The sequence continues at coordinate 356,135 of NZ_JACFSL010000001.1, read as the reverse complement.
GCAATCGTACGGACCAGGACCGAGAGATAGGACTGGTTACGACCTGGATTACAGGCCGAGCGGAGTCAACCAGACCACGTGCTTCGATCGATGAAACCTGCCAAGCGCAACCTGGCATAGGAAAATGGGGTTCCCATCCTTGACGGGATGGGAACCCCATTTTTCCGGCTCTGTGTCAGGCCTTGGCCAGGTCCACCTGGGCCTCGGTCAGACCCTCGTCCGACCTGATCTCCAGGCCGGTGGCCAGGGTCTCCTGGCTGATCAGGTCCCGGAACCGCTCGGCCTTCGACGCATCGGCCTCGGGCAGGGTCAGGGTCAGGTCTATCCGATCTGCGATATCCAGATCGGCGGCCTTACGGGCATCCTGAACCTGCCGAATCAGGTCTCTCACATACCCCTCGGCGAGGAGGTCGTCGTTGAGCTGGGTATCAAGAATGACGAATCCTCCTGTCGGCAGGGCGGACGAGACCGACTGGTCCATCCTGGCTCCGTCCTCCTGCTCAACCCGGTTGTCAAGCTGATACTCGGCGGGTTCCAGGGCCACATCCCCGCCAGGAGTCTGGACGACCACACGACCGTCCTCTTCACGCCAGGCACCGGTCTTGGAGGCCCTGATGACGAACTGCACCTGCTTGCCCAGCCTGGGCCCGGCGGCCCTGGCATTGACCTTCAGGTCGTGGATGATGCGCAGACCCTCTTCCTGGGCCTGGTCCAGAGTGCAGAACTCCACATCCTTGATGTTGAGTTCGGACTTGAGGATACCCGCGTAGGGCCGGGCCGCCTCGGGATCGTGGTCGATGACGGTCAGTCTGGAGAGGGGCTGACGGACGCGAATCTGCTCGGACTTGCGCAGGGAGAGGGTGGCTGAAACAACCTCCCGGACCTTTTCCATGGCGGCGACCAGGGCCGGATCGTCCTTGACGACCTGACCCAGCTCGGTCTCTTCGCCAGTGGTCTCATCGACCAGGAAGGGCCAATCCTCCAGGTGGACGGACTCACCGCCGGTCAGCCCGCGCCAGACCGCCTCGGCCTCCATGGGGGCGAGCGGGGCCAGCACCCTGGAGAAGACCTCCAGAACCGTATAGAGGGTGTCGAAAGCCTGGTGATCCTCGCTCCAGAACCGGTCACGATTGTTGCGGATGTACCAGTTCGTCAGCACATCGATGAAGTCGGTGACGGCATCGCAGGCATCCGAAATGGCGAAATCATCCAGGGCCTTCTCCACGGTCAGAACCAGGCGACGCAGACGGGCCAGCAGGAAGCGGTCCATTTCGGGTAGGTCGCCGACCTGGTCCGCCGTCAGCCGTTGCGCCTCATACCCATTCCCCCCATTGGCCGCATTGGCATAGAGGGTGTAGAAGTAGTAGGAACTCCAGACCGGCAGCATGACCTGGCGGACCGTATCGCGGATTCCATCGGCCGTGACCACCAGGTTGCCGCCACGAAGGATGGAGGAGCTCATCAGGAACCAGCGCATGGCATCTGAGCCATACTCATCGAAGACCCCATTCACATCCGGGTAGTTGCGCAGATGCTTGCTCATCTTCTGTCCGTCGGACCCCAGGACGATACCGTGGCAGATCACGTTCTTGAAGGCCGGTCGGTCGAAGAGCGCCGTAGACATGATGTGCATGGTGTAGAACCAGCCACGGGTCTGACCAATGTACTCCACCACGAAATCGCAGGGGTCCCTGTCCTCGAAGTACTGCTTGTTCTCGAAGGGGTAGTGGAACTGGGCGAAGGGCATGGACCCCGATTCGAACCAGCAGTCCAGCACGTCCGAAATCCGGTGCATGGTCGACTTGCCGGTCGGGTCGTCAGGATTGGGCCTGGTCAGCTGGTCTATCCAGGGTCGGTGCATGTTGACCTGACCCTTGTCATCGGTCGGGTAGCGGCCGAAGTCCCGCTTGAGCTCCTCCAGGGAGCCGTAGACATCCACCCTGGGGTACTTGGGATCGTCCGAGACCCAGACCGGTATGGGCGAACCCCAGAATCTATTGCGTGAGATGGACCAGTCGCGGGCGTTGGCCAGCCACTTACCGAATTGGCCGTCCTTGACGTTTTCCGGAATCCAGTTGATCTCCTGGTTGAGTTCCAGGAGACGATCCTTGATCTTGGTCACGGAGACGAACCAGCTGGACACCGGCTTGTAGATCAGCGGTGTGCCGCAGCGCCAGCAGTGGGGATAGGAATGGACATAGCTCTTCTCCTGGAAGAGTATGGCCCGGTGTTCGGCGGGAACCCTGGCCAGGGGGCCGTCCCCGGCACGTAGGTTGCGGATGATGGGCATATTGGCCTCGAAGGCCTGTACGCCCTCATAGTCCGGGCAGACACTGGTGAATACGGCACCGGCATCGAGCACATCCACACTGCGGATGCCCTTGGCGTTCAGGGTGTTCATATCGTCTTCGCCGTAAGGGGCCTGGTGGACCAGACCGGTACCCTCCACCGTGTCGACGTAGTCGGCCGTGTAAATCGTATAGGCATTGGGGCCGGGGGTGCCGCCTTCGGACTCGGCCTGCTCCCCCTCGAAGTACGGGAAGACGGGCCAGTACCGCCAACCATCCATCTCGGCCCCTTTGAGAGTGCGGACCACCTGGTAGTCCTCCCCCAGCTGCTTGGCATAATCCCCCAGGCGGGCCGTGGCTATGTAGAAACGCTTACCGGCGAAGGGGCCCTCCACCGGGCTGACCTCGGAGTACTCGATGTCGGCCCCGACCACGATGGCCAGATTGGTGGGGACGGTCCAGGGGGTGGTGGTCCAGAAGACGGCATAGGCGTCCTCGTCCCGAAGCTTGACCGCCACGGAAACCGTCGTGTCCTGCCGGTCCTGGTAGACATCCGCATCCATGCGCAGCTCATGATTGGACAGGGGGGTCTGGTCCTTCCAGCAGTAAGGCAGAACCCGGTTCCCCTTGTAGGCCAGACCCTTGTCGTAGAGGGTCTTGAAGGCCCACATGACCGACTCCATGTAGGAGACGTCGAGGGTCTTGTAGCCGTGGTCGAAGTCGACCCAGCGTGCCTGACGATGGACATAGTCCTTCCACTCGCCCGTGTACTTGAGCACCGAGGCACGGCAGGCATCATTGAACTTCTCGATGCCCATGCCCTCGATCTGGTCCACGCTGTCGATGCCAAGTTCGCGCTGGGCCTCAAGCTCGGCAGGCAGGCCGTGGGTGTCCCAGCCGAAGACCCGGTTGACCTTTCGCCCCTTCATGGTCTGATAGCGAGGAATCACGTCCTTGACGTACCCGGTCAGCAGGTGCCCGTAGTGGGGCAGACCATTGGCGAAAGGAGGACCGTCAAAGAAGACGAACTCATTGTCGGCATGGTCGCCCGAGGGCCGACGGTCCACGGACTTGTCGAAGGTATCGTCACGGTCCCAGTAGTCCAGCACGGACTCCTCCATCCCGGGGAAGGATGGGTTGGGTGTCACCCTGGACAGAGCAGGGTCGACCACCGCCTTGGGGTAGACGTCGCCGTCCCGACTTGTCATGGTTGAGGTATCAGTGGTCCGATTCACCGTTCACGCTCCTCGCTGGTTGCTCATTCACCATGTCGAGGACGAGGGACCCTGGGGTCCACCGCGGTACCACCTCGCTTGCCCGGACGGAACCGTACCGGACCGCTTGATCTGATTGGGCTGTACGGGCCCACCCGTCGGTTCTACTGGGGACGCATCGCAATGGTCCCGTTCTTCCGAAGGCTCCCCGCTGATAACGGATCACTGCCCACTACCTAAAGAATATACCACCGGGCGTTTGCTGCCAGGGCGGTCTCGGAAAATGACATGAATCATCTTCCCGGCCCCGCTCAGGTACGGGAATCGGAATCCTGTATCTTCCCCACAGACTCCCGCTGGACGAAAATCGTGGGGATGCTCAACATGGGTCCCAGACCCGTAACCCCATTCCGGATCAGTTCAAGGAGCATATCCACTCCCCTGCGCCCCATGTGACCGGCCTGCTGGGAGATGATTGAAATCCTGGGGGTCATGAGATTGAAGACATCGATGTCATCGAACGAGACAAGAGACATCTGGGATCCGATTCTGATTCCACGGTCGTGGAAGATGCCCAGACAGCTGATCGCATCAGGTGAGTACCCGAAGATGAGGGCCGTGGCACCGAATTCGGTAATCCTATCCAGGGCCGCTTCAAGAGAGGCACCCGTACCATCACTTGAGAGGGTCAGGGCCCCGCCGTCCCCGAAGAAGTCGGGGCTCAGCGTTTTGAAGGCTTCTGCACGCTCGTTAAGGCTGAAAGACTTCAAGGATGGGTGGGCGAGGTAGGCGATTTTCCTGTGCCCATTGGCGCGCAGTGTGCTCATCGCCTCTTCCAGGCCGGGCCTGGGGTCAGAAACCACATAGGGAATGGTATCCATACCCGGTACGCGTCGATCCACGAAGACCGTGGGAAGTTTCCGCTTCACCAGAGCCTTCAACCCGTCCGACTTCTCGCCTTGGGGAATGACAATCAGTCCGTCGAATCGCTGCCCCAGGATGTTGGTGATGAAAGAGTCCTGACGCTCTACGTTTTCCGCGGATGTACCAATCAGGGTGTTGTATCCGCTCTCGTAGAGAATCCCCTCAACGGAGCTGACCAGATCGGCGAAATACCTGTTACGCAGATCAGGCACCAAAAGGCCGACCATTTTGGAATCGGACGCACGGATGGCCTGGGCCCTCGAGTCCGGAATATACCCCAGGTCATCAACGGTGTTCAGCACCAACGTTTTGGTTTTGTTTGAGAATCTGCCCTTGCCGTGCAGGACCTGCGAGACGGTCGCGATGGAGACACCTGCCTCTTGCGCCACATCGCGAATAGTCACAAATCCCATAAAGACTCTTTCTCATTTGACAAGCTGCAACTTTTCAAGCATAGCCCAGACTCAACATTGGATACTGAACACGCACCAGGTACCAGGCCCGCCCGGCTGACCCCACAGAGGCCGGACGGTCGGTCGGCGACCTACCTCTACACCTGGAATCGAACAGGGGCCTCCCAGGGCCGACAACATCGACACCGGGAGGCCCCTGGCATGATTCCCGCCGCCTATCAGTACGGAAGCAGGAGGACGGAGAGGACCAGTACGCTGATGATGCCCACGATGCTGGGCACGCTGGTCCGCTTGAGCACCTTGGTGGGCTCCACCTTGATGCTGGCAGCCACGATCATAATGACCGCCGCCACCGGGGATATGCCACGGGCCAGGTTGGCGATCATCTGCATGGGCAAGGCGATAAGGATGCCGTTGACACCCGCAGCAGCAGCGATTCCGGGCACCAGGGCGATGACCGCGTAGAACATGGCCAGGCCGCCACCGGACAGGAAGCCGAACAGGCAGGTGGCCAGAGCGAAGATCAGAGCCACAGTCAGGCCGGCCCCGGTGGATCCCTCCACAGAGTGGGTCAGGGCATCAATCAGCCCCAGCTTCTGCACACCGGTGGTGAAGAGGGAGCCGCCGCAGACCAGGATGACCACCTGGCTGAAGCCACGACCCATACCGGTGAACATCTCGACGACCGATCCCTGGATCTTCTTGAAGGAGCGATGGCGGATGGTCTCGATGATGACCGCGATGAAGAAGGAGATGAAGGTCAGCACCACGATATCCATGGTCAGACCCTTGACGAACATGGCCGCAATACCGATGACCAGGATCAGAATGAGGGGCAGCAGGGGCAGGAAGGCGTAGTATCCGGGAATACCGGTGGTATCACGCACGGCTTCCGCTTCATGCTCGGCCTGGTCGGCAATGACCGTGCCCTCCTCATGACGGTCGCACCACTTCTGCCAGAGGTAGTGGGCCAAAGCCATGATAAGCAGGGAGGGAATGGCGATCTTGGCATTGTTGCCGACATATTCGATCAGATCGTAATTGAGTGTCTTGGCGGCAATGACGTTGTCCGCACCCAAGGGGGTGGGCATGATGGTGGCCGTGCAGGCAATCACTCCGGCGGCGGTCAGTGAGGAAAGGCCCATGCCCACCAGTACCGGGTAGAGGATCGACATGAGGATGATCGCCAGGCTGGAAGCGCTGGGGATGACCAGGGACATGACATTACCCAGCAGGAAGACAGCCGGCACGATGAGCGCCTTGTGCTTGATGTGACGCAGGGGCTTGACCATGTAGTTCACGGCAACCTGGTTGGCTCCGATGACGTTCATGTAGGCCGAGTAACCAAACAGGACCATGATGACCAGACCGGCGGCCTGGAGCTGGTCGAGGATGGTGTCCTTGAATACCATGAAGACATCGAAGAGACCGAAACCGGTACCCTTGCCCGCATCATACAGGGGATGTCCCAGAGCCCAGGCACCCAGGAGGAGGACCAGGCCACCGATAATCAGGCTCAGGGCCGGATTGTATTTCTTGATGATCAGGTACCCGATCGCCACCAGGACGACCAGAACCAGAATGATCTCCGCAATCATCTATTGACTCTCTTTCTTGATCTTACTTTTGTTATCAAATGCACTTGCTCATGCCGTCCAGGAACCAGGCCCGGAATCCTTCGGAATCCACATCGACAGCCACAGAAGCATTGGCGGCGCGGTTCCGATACCCCTTCAGGTCAACGACCGTGCAACCGCGGGTCGGCCCCTGCGCCAGCTCCACCTCAACTGAGGTTTCCGCGAATTCGAAGAGTTCGGGGGCCAGGATGCATGCGACAGCGCAGGGATCGTACATCTTCAGACCCGTGGCGAAGCTTCCTCCGCGGTACTTCTTGAACAGGTCGTGGGTCATTGTGCCCACCTTCCCCATGGCAGGCAGCTGAGCGCTGTCCTCGGGCAGGACCAGGGCCTTGAGACCGACATCCAGACCGGCCATGACGATGGGGATTCCCGACTCGAAGACAATGGCAGCGGCCTCGGGATCCGTGGCTATATTGAACTCGGACATGACGCCACGGTTGCCGCGGGCAGTGGAGCCTCCCATCATGGCGATCCGCCCAATCCCCTTGGCGACCTCGGGGTACACCTTGAGCAGGAGGGCGATATTGGTCAGCGGTCCGATGGTCACCAGGGTGACCGGTTCGGACGAGTCCATGATCTCCTTGCGCATGGCCTCGATCGCATGTTCCTTCAGCAGCAGGGAGTGATCGGGCTCAGGGAAGTCGAAGCCCTCCATTCCGGTTTTTCCATGGATGTCACTGGCATCCACGAACGGCTCCAGCAGAGGAGCGGGGGCCCCCTGGGCCACCGGAATGGGTCGCTCGAAATAGGTCAGCAACCGCAGGGCGTTCAGTGTGGTCTTGTCCAAGCCGACATTACCGGCCACCGTGGTAATCAGACGCACATCCAGCCGGGGCGAGAACAATGCCAGGGCGATGGCGACGGCATCGTCGATTCCCGGGTCGGTATCGATGATGACAGGTGTAGGATTCATGATTCCTTCTCCTTTGACTTGTTTACAGTTGATACTCGCGCCTCACGGGCACCATCCAGGAAGAGGACCATCCCGCTTCCCAGACCCGGACCGGGTCGCCGGGTAAAACCATGCCCCTCGTAGAAGCCCTCCTTGCCGGGGGTGGCCATCAGCCCTACGTAGGCATGCTCACAGGCCTCTTGTCCAATTCGGTCCAGCAGAGCCTGGAGGATGACACTTCCCACACCCTGGTGACGGTAAGGGGGCAAGACCACGAGGTCCTTGATGAAGAAGGCGATGCGCCCGTCGGCCACGACCCGGCCGATACCGGCCGGTTCACCGTCTACATCGGCCACGACCGAGCAGTAGCCACCGACCAGGGCCGCCTTTACATCATCGATGGGGTAAGGATGAAAATCCGCAGTCGAACGCACCCGTTCATAGAGTTCCGGCGTCAGTGCATCGTGCCGAATGACGACCTCCATTGGAATCCTCTCCTTTGAGTGCCCACGTTGCTATAACGTTTTATCAACACATCAGAGTGTAACCCGACGCCCAAGGTTTGTCTAATTCAGCAGTTTCGCACTAACCGTCAGTCCTGGAATCGCCCGGTATTCCTAGGGTCTCCCGGCAGGTCATCCAGGGTGTCCTCGGCACCCAGGGTCTGCCTCCAAACGTCCAAAGGTCGGCCATAGGGGCAAGCCCGGCCTCCCCTCACCTGCAGGTCGGCCTTGGCCTGGAGCACATCCTCCTCGTCGACCCCGTCCAGGAAGCCGGTCAGCCCGGCAAAACGATCGGGGTCATAGAAGGCGCCGCCGATGATTTCAAGGAGCCGCCCGGCCCTCTGCATGGGCAGGGAGTCCCAGTGCCGGAGTTCGATGTAGTTCTTCAATCGAACGTCATTGAAGTGGGTGGTCAGGATATGTGCAATCTCGGCATCATTGAGTCGCCGGTCGGGATAGATGTCCCCGGCGTTCTCATGCCAGGCAATGAAGACCTGCTTCCCGTCTGGCCCCTCCACCTCAGGGGTGTGCGAGACGTCGGCCACCATGAGCGGGGTCGACAGCACATCAACGGCGTAGTCCTCCCAACCGAATCCATCATCGAACAGACCAGGGATCAGGCCGGTACGCTGAGGGTCGAGCCAATCCCATATCCTCTGTCGCCTCAAGGGCAGACGATTGGGCCTACCCTCGAAGACCGGGGTGTTTCGGAAGAAGTAGGCGAGAATGGGACCGATGGCCGTACCCAGGCGAATCTTGGCAATGGCATCGGACTCGTCCCGATAGTCGATGCTGATCTGGGTGGAAGCGGTACTGCGCATCATCATCGGCCCGCATTGGCCGATGCGGCCCAGGTAGGTGTTCATGACCGCATACCGTTCCTTGGGGTTGACCCCCACATCCGCATATGAACCTGCCGGACGGTACCCATATTCAACCAGGCGGAACCCCAATCGCTCGGCAATCGGATTGACTTCTGCACGAAAGCGTCGGTACAGGTCCTCGAACCCCTGACGATCGCGCACCACACCCAGCGAGCACTCCACCTGGCTCCCCGGCTCCAGGGAGACCACGCAGCCCGGCCGGCTCAACCCGACCAGGTGTCCATCCTCGCGATATTCCGCATCACCGTCATAGTAGGGCTCCAAGGCCGCAAGCAGAGCCTCTATGCCCCGCTCCCCCTCATAGGGAACCGGGGAATCGCACCCGTCGTTGCTGACCGGGATATGCTCTATTTCGACGCCGAAACGCCACCGGGACGGAGGCTTGGCCCCCCGCGAGAAGTAGTCAACCAGGCTGTCCACATGACGGGGATTGGGCACCGTCAACAGGTGTGCATATCCAACGCTTCCGTTTTCCCTCATGCTGCCATGGTAGGAGCGCGCGGAGGTCACGGGCAATCAACACGCCAGGACATCCGCACCTGGCGGACAGCCCACAGACGGCCACAGTCCAGGGCGATTGCAGACTCAGTCGACGGTCACCGTCACAGCCTGCAAATCCTCCCTGCGAGAGGATGACCCCACCAGCACCTGGAACTGACCAGGCTCGACCTTGCGACGACATTCGGCATCAACCAGGGTCCATTCGGCCACTGGAAGATCGAAGACCACCTTGCAGGTCTGCCCCGGATCCAGCCGAACCCTCCGGAAAGCCTTGAGCTCGCGGTCGGCCCAGCTGACCGAGGTCACCAGGTCGCTGATGTAGACCTGGACCACCTCGGTACCCGGCAGCCGGCCGGTGTTGGTCAGGTCCACGGACACTCTGACCACGTCTTCAGCTCCCACGGTGTCCGAGCCGTCGACCTGGGGCTCTCCGTACGCGAAGGTGGTGTAACCCATTCCCTGTCCGAAGGCGAAGGCCGGTTCCTGGGTCAGGTCGGCATAACGGTTGCCGTGCTGTCCTCGGATCTGGTTGTAGTAGACCGGCAACTGCCCGGCATGCCTGGGGAAGGTGATGGGCAGTCGGCCCGTGGGCTCGACCATCCCGGTCAGAATCCTGGCCAGGGCCAACCCGCCCTGCATACCAGGGTCAGGCTGCCAGATCAGGGCCTTGGCCGACTGTGCCGACGGGGGCAGAATCAACGGCTTGGAGGACATGAGCACAATGACCATGGGCTTGCCCGTCTGGGCCAGGGCATCCAGGAGATCGCGCTGAGGGCCGTAGAGTTCCAGAGTGGCAGTCGAGCAGCCCTCACCCACCAACTGGACCACGTCACCGACCACGGCCACCACCAGGTCGCTTTGCCTGGCCTGGTTGACGGCCTTATCAAACCGGACCCGATCGATTTCGGCAGGGGCAGCCACCTTGGGCCTGGGCTGCCCGTCCGGGAAGAACGGGCCCTCCGGGTCGTCAACCAAGCGGACAATATCGACACCCTGCTCGCAGTTCAGGGTCCAGTTCTCCGGCAGCACCCGACGCAACCCGTCTGCCACGGTCGAAATCATCTCCCGAGGCTGGTCTTCGATCCAGTCGCATTGACCCGAGCCACCGGCCCAGTCCCCCAGCTGGTTCTGGGCATCATCGATCAGCGGCCCCACCAGGGCAATGCTGTGCGCCGCATCATCGCGAGGACGACCCTCCGCGTCCACCCCGCCGAACAGGGGAAGGATGCCGTCATTCTTCAAAAGAACCGCCGACTCCTGAGCCACCTTAAGGTTGAGTTCCTGATGCTCCGGAGAGTTGATGACCGCCTTCTGGGCCTGAACATCCGGCAGGCGCGGATCTTCGAAGAGCCCCATACGGAATTTCAGGGCCAGGATGTGCCTGACCGCTCGATCAAGGTCTTCCTCACGGAGCAACCCGGAATCCAGTGCATCCAGGGCCCCCTGGTAGAAGCCTGGCGTGGTCATGATCAGGTCGTTGCCCGCCTTGACAGCGGCCGCGGCAGCCTTGGTGTAGTCGGGCTGCACCTTCTGTTCCCAGACCATCCGACCCACGTTGTCCCAGTCTGTGATCAGGGTCCCCTGGTAGCCCCACTGCCCGCGAAGAACATCGCTGAGCAGCCAATCGTTGACGGTGACCGGAACCCCGTCGATGGACTCATACCCCAGCATGAAGGTGGCCACACCCTCCTTGGCCAGGCGCTCGAAGGGCGGCAGGAACCATGAGAGCAGTTTGCGGTGGGATAGGTCCGCCTCGGAGGCATCGCGCCCGCCTTGGGTCTCGGAATAGCCGGCGAAGTGCTTGGCCGTGGCCAGCACGGCATCCTTGGGCAGCTTTCCGGTCAAGGCCGAGCCGCCCTGATACCCGCGCACCATGGCTGAGGACATCTCCCCAATCAGGTAGGGGTCTTCGCCGAAGGTCTCATCCACCCGGCCCCAGCGGGTGTCCCTTGCTATGCACAAGACCGGGGAAAACGTCCAGTGAACGCCGGTGGTGGCCACCTCCCTGGCCGTGGCCCGACCCATTCTCTGAATCAGATCAGGGTCGAAGGAGGCCGCCATGCCGAGCTGCTCGGGAAAGATGGTGGCTCCGCGGAAGAAGGAGTGTCCATGGATGCAGTCGTCACCAATCAGCAGGGGAATGCCCAGACGGGTACGATGAACAGCCTCGTCGGCCTTGACCATGTTCTCCGGAGAGACATGCAGAAGGGATCCGGCGTGCTGGTCCACCACCTCCTTGTCAATTCCCTGGCGGGCATCCACCTGCATCATCTGCCCGACCTTCTCCTCACGGGTCATCCGGCCCACGAGGTCATTCAACCGTTCATCCACTCCCAAGTCGGGATTGCGATAGGGCATATCCTGCGCCATAGCATCCACTGTCATCAGACCAACTTCCTTCCTTACGAACCTACTTGACGATGATTGCCAGATCCCACGGCCCGATGGTCATAGGCTGGCCCCGATCTACTTGCTTCTGAGAATCGGACTGTCCGCCGGACACTAGTAGATGGCCCTCATAAGGCGAATCAAGCCTGACTTCCTCAGATGAGTAATTGAGCAGGTAGGCGACATGCTCCCCCAGGGCATTGATGCCTTCGCGTACAGTAACCACACCGGCCAGGTCACGGGCAGGTCCATGCAAACCGGCTGCATCCGCCGCATCCGAGAGCAACAGACGCATACCTTGGGCCGATGGAAGAGCACCGATCCATTCTGCGCTGCCAAGACCGTGATTGTGACGGGTCGCGGCCGCATACCGTCCCCATACAGGGTGGTCATAGGAAGCCAGGACCTCGGTGCCGGAACGCGGATTCAGCAGTTCAATCAGCCCCTCGCAGGCCGGCTCGGCCTGGGGTGTGCCATGCAGATCCAGGGTCAATCCCTCTCCGGGGCGGGTGAACTGGTTGTAATCGATGCCGAATGCATCGGTCAGCAGGTGCGGGGCCTTGTCGTGCCAGACCTTAAGGTTCTCATCCGCCACGAACGAGCGCAGCGTGGCCACCAGGTGACCCCCCTTACGGACATAGGCATCCAAAGCCCTCAGCGTATCCTCACTGGTGCTGTACAGGGCTGGAACCACGACCATGGCATAGTGTTCCAGCAAGGACTCGTCGGCCTCGTCGTTGATGAAGTCGCACTCGATGTTCAGCTCGAAGAGGGCATCGTATACCCGTCTGACCACGTCGTTGTAGGAGATCTGCCCCTGCTCACGCGGGAAGCCGGTCTCCAGAGCGAACCAGTCCAAAGCGGTCAGTGAGTCATTGCCCACCATGATGGCCACCTTGTTGCGTTTTTGGAGATGGATCAGACGCTCACCCACTCCCTTCTGCGCCACCTGCCTGCCGAAACCGCCTGCCTCCTCATAGGTGGGATTGGGTTCCAGATCATGCGAGAGCAGACCCTTCCAGTAGGTCTCAAAAGAGTTGTGAATGGAATGCCAGTGCCAGTACATGACCCCATCAGCACCTGAGGCCATATGGCTGTATGCCTGCAAGCGCAGCTGACCCGGGTAGGGCAACCAACCGTCCTGCCCCTGGGCCTGGGTTTCCAGAACCAGGTAATTGGCGCCACCCTTCAGACTGCGGGTCATGTCCCCGCCGAAGGCGATCTCCTTGCCTGTCAGGTCATCCTCTGTGGGATGGTAGATATCCACGCCGGCCACGTCCGCACATTCGGCCGCCTCGAAATGATCGACGGCAGGCTGGACCCCGTATGACCAGCCGGGACCCCAATCGAAATCGAAGTTGTGGGTGACGAACTGGTCGTCGCGGGCATATTCGCGCACGATGTCCGCCTGCCAGGACAGGTAGCGACTCACCTGGTTTCGTCGGAAGTGATCGAAAGCCGAGCCCAAGGACGCGTTGATGGTCCTGGTCAGGTCGGGAAAGTCCTCCCAGGAGTCGACCCTGTTGGACCAGTAGTCCAGCCCGTAGGCTGCATTGAGACGATCCAGGTCATCATCAAACCGCTGCCTCAGGTACTTGACGAAGAGGCGCTGCATGTCGGGTGATACACAGTCGTAGTACTTGGTCTCATTGTCGACCTGGTAGCCAATCACCTGGGGGTTATCGGCCACATGGCTCACCAGCCTGCGGATGACGCGCTCGCCATAATATCGGTAGGAGGGGTTGACGATGTCCATGATCTGACGCGCGCCATATCGGTTGGGCCCTTGGGGAGTGTCCGCCAGAACATCCGGGTGCATGGCAACCAGCCAGGCGGGCACGGCATAGGTGGGTGTGCCTACGATAACTTGAAGGCCGAAGCGCCCCGCGGCATCCAGCACCCGGTCCACATGGCTGAAGTCGAAAACACCGGGCTGTGGTTCCAGGGTGCTCCATGTGGATTCAGCGATACGAATAGTGGTGATGCCTGCAGCCTTCATCATCGACATGTCCCTGTCAACCCGCTCATAGGGCATGTACTCGTCATAGTAGGCGCATCCGAAGATGAGGCTGTCCGGAAGGCGCGTATCGCCTCGCGAAGCTGAATGGTCCTTGGCGTGAACCGCATTATCTGACATGATGAGCTCCAATTTGCATCTATAGGACGAACGTGTTGAAGGAGCGTGGTTCCAGAATCACCTGGAAACCCTGGCCTAGCTCGCCTTCCCCTCCTCGCGACGAGAATGAGAAGGGCATGGTTCTATCGAGCGCGTTCTGGGCCACGACCACAACCGATCCATCCGGGTTCTCAAAGGCGGCGGCCATCGAGCTGAAATGGCCACGGGTATCAAGCAGGCAAGCGCCCGGGCGCACATAGTGGGAGAAGTGGCGCATGACATAATATTCAGGATTTCGCGTGAATTGGCCTGTGTCCGCATCAATCGAGAAGAGCGAATTCTGCTTCCAACCCCAGGTGGATACACCCTGACCGAGCACCATGTTCCAGTATGTGTAACAGGTCGCTCCGGCACGAAGGTACCGGTTGATGAGTGAGAAGATGTACTCTGCATATTCCCAGGTATTGCTACCCATACCGCACTCGGACTCGGTCTGCTCCAACTCGATCTCAGGCCAGGACAGATGGGTGCGCTCGATGTCATGCTGACCGGCCCATTGGTATCCGATGCCGGCGATGAATCTGCGGCAGTCCTCATCGAAGAGGATGTTGTCCACATACCTGTTGTAGTTCTCCAGCTCCATGCCCCCGGGGCCGAATTTCATGTCCTCGGGACCGTTGAGCGTACCCAGGAAGATGGCGGTATCCGGAGCTTCTCTGGCGAAAAGCGGCCCCAGATAGTCTCGAATGAAGATGCGCATGTCATCGCTGGACCATAGGCAGGAGGGGAATTTCTGGTCCGCAAAAACCTCATTCTGCACATGCAGCTGGTCGATGTGGATGCCACGGCGGTCATACTCTCGGACGTAACGCAGAAGGTAGCGGGCATATGCAGAAAGGTTGCGCTCGCTCATGTCAATCCTGCCAAAATTGTAGACCTTGGGCCTTTTCATCCAGGTGGGCGGGCTCCAGGGACTGGCAAAGAGTCCCATATTCGGTTGATATTTCTGGGCCTGTCGAATATATGGAATCAGGGTCTGCTCATCATGGTCGACGCTGAAGTGGTTCAGGTCATAGTCGCCATCGGTCTCGTCGTAGCTGTACCAACCCGCCGCGAAGTCGTTGGCACCCACTGGAGTCCTGTTGAAGGTCAGATTCAGCTCGTCAGGACTGAAGAGCTCACGGATGACCTGTTCTCGATCTTCACTTCCCAACTCCTGCAGGGGCAGCCAGCCCAGCTCATTAAAGCAGCCGCCGAACCCTCTTAGAGCCTGCAACCTGGCACCGCTCCATTCCAGATCCGTTGACGATTCCAACCTTGATACACTCAGCGGCCGCTCCTGCATGGCTCGCTGACGAGTGGTCGAGACCCAAATAGGCCCAGTGTTTCCATTCATAAATCCTCCGCTCCTTTGCATAATCTTCCTTAATGCCTTCTCAACCGTGGACCCCGGCCGGTTCACCCGACCGGGATATCCGTAGAGGCCAGAATCACTTGACGCTCTTGATCATCAGAATAAAGACGCATCCCAGCAGGGCGAAGACGATGGCCGTGGGGAAGGCCGCCGCATAACCCCAGTTCAGCGTGATGAAGGACATGACCAGAGGACCGGCCATCTGCCCCAGTGTGGTAGCCAGATTGAGGATGCCCAAATCCTTGCCGGCCTCTTCCTTACTGGGAAGCACATCAACATTGAGTGCCTGGTCGACAGACGAATAGACTCCATAGCCGAATCCGGCGATACCGGCATACAGATACATGCCCATGACGGTGGGGCTGATCCACGGCATGGCGATGCCGATGGCGAAGAGAACGGAAGCGATAACCACCGGGACCTTGCGTCGCCCGATCATGTCCGAAACCGGGCCGGAGACCAGGGAGCCCAACAGAGACACAACCATGGTGATTACGGACATGACCGAAATGGTGGCGGCGGCTTGGGTGACGGTTTGCCCCACGTATTTTTCGATGATATAGAGCTGATAGGCGGATATCATCTGATAGCTCAGCAGCATGCAGAGCCTACCGGCGAAAGCCTTGTAGAAGTCATGGGCTCCACGGAAACGCGGGGGCCGGAAGGACCTGAGTACATCCATCATGGTGCCCTCATCCTTCGGCAGATAAGCAGCCGAACCCTCCTTGGGCATGATCAGAATGGCCACAATGCCACCCAGGAACATGAGCACACCGGCCAGGACGAATCCGGTGAACATGTGGGTCACCAAGGCGGCACCTATCAGGGAACCAATAGGCGACCCGATCGTGGCCCCGGCTCCATAAAAGGCGGACAGGGTTCCGCGCACACCTGATGGCACGCGGTCGGAGAGGATGGCCACCATTGGGGCGATCATGCAGTTCAAGCCGAACATGCAGAGGCAGTACACGATGGTCAATAGGACAGGGTTCGTGGTCATGCCCGTCAGGAACAGGCTTACACCACCCAGGACGGCACCACCGATGACCCAAGGGGTTCGACGCCCGTACCGCGAGCGGCTTCGATCGGAGAAATTGCCGAAGAGCAGGTTGGAGACCAGCGAAGCAACCGCCGTGCAAGCGTTGACTATACCCATCAGCGCCTCGGGTGCGATGCCGGGAACCTGCTTGAGATGTTCGGGAAGAAGCACGATGCTGACGATTCCCAGGCCTGACATCCACAGGATACCGAAGGCCAGGAAACTGGCGCCAAACCGGAACAGGGTCTTCCTGGGAACCGGCTTGCCCGTCTCGGGAGACAAGAGCGGATCCTTCTGGGCAGCAACGAGGGCCGCCTTATGCGCCTGCAGAAGTTCCGAATTGTTCAATATCGGGGTTGTTGAGTCGCTCATTGCGTCGACCTCTTTCAATTAGTCTTCTCTGACAAATCCAATGCAGGCAGACAACAATATCTACCAGTCATTAGATAAGTGTATATCTAACAACCATTCGACAACTTTGTCAAGTCGTTGACTCAATACGGATTCACAGACTCTTACCATCACAGCGCAATCGCCCGCCCACAGCGAGACTCCGGCCGAGCCTTGTCTGCATATACTCCCGTATACGGCCTCAATGTACGATGGATAACAGGCAACCAGCACCACACCGGTGCCAACGAGCTCGGAAAGAGGCAGTGGAACCAGCAATGGCGAGCCGAACCAGAAAATCACCGGAGACAAGACGGGCGGAAATCACACAAGCCGCCGCATACCTCATCAGTCGGCATGGATACAACGGCATATCTCTCAAAGACGTTGCCGACAAGGTAGGAATGTCACAGCCGGGCATTCTCCATTACGTTGGCAGCAAAGAAGGCCTGCTCTCCCTCCTGGTCACGGACATCTACGACGCCAATGGCACCCCCGAGGAATTCATGCAAACGGGCCTGCCGGGCTCAGACCCCGATCATCCGCACCTGCCGGCCTATTTCAACTATCTGGTCGCCCACAACGCCGGCCGGCCCGAGCTCACCCAGCTATATACGGTCCTGGAAACGGAAGCGATTGCAGTCAGCCATCCGCTGCACGACTACTTCATCCGCAGGCCATCTGGCGTATGGGAGCACTACTCCAAATTCCCCTGGCTGTTGCCCGATGGCATGGAGTGGGAGAGAGACATGCAGAGCAAGGTAAGGATGAGCCTGGAGGTGATGGATGGTATACAGATACGGCTGCTGCGCGAGCCGAAAATCGACTACGTCCAGGAATGGGGTAGATTCAAGGACCTGATCTTCCCCTCCCCGCTCTGGGATGGGTGCTGCTGATCAGAATATACAGATAGGGCCTGAGACCCACACCTACCGTGGCCGAGCCGGCCGCCAGAGACCGAATATCAAGCGGCCGGCACATGAGAGGTCAGCTCTCCGGATCCATCTTGAACGGCCGGGCGTCAAAGGGTGCCTGATATCGACGGTCTCGCCAGAAGTACTCGTAATCGTGGTCATTGATTGGACGGACGACCTTGCAGGGATGGCCGTAGGCGACCACGTCGGACGGGATGTCTTTGGTAACCAGGGACCCCGCCCCGATGACCGTGTTGTCGCCGATGGTGACCCCCGGCATGATAATGGCACCAGCGCCAATCCACACATTCATGCCGATGCTGACCGGGACAGTGAACTGGGGCGTTCCGCACTCCCTCACATCGGGCCGGATGGCATGACCGGTGGTGACGATGGTGACGTTGGGACCGAACATGGTATGGTCGCCGATATCGATGCGGCCATCATCGACTAGGACCAGGTTGAAATTGGCATAACACCTGCTCCCCCAATGGGTATTACAGGCCCAGTTGGCCCGAACGGGCCCTTCGATCCAGCTCCCCTCGCCGAAGGAGCCGAACATTTTCCTGCACAGGGCCTGCTTCTCCTCCACCTGGGAGGGACGGCAGGAGTTGAAGGCAAAGACCATATCCTGTTGGGCGTCCTGGACCTCCTTCATCTCAGGCGTATCGGCGATATACATCCGATCGGTATCCAGTGCTGCCATGATCTCCTCGCGGCTGGTCATGGGCATCCCCTCTCCTTGACTGGGGCAGACCCACCCTGTGGCGGATCCGTCCTTTTCTCCCCACCCGGATGGGTGGGGCAATACATCCCAGGAGCCCGCAGCCCGAACGGCGGCCACCAGCCCCGCTCCGGCTACGGCCTATCCGGAACCTTCTCCTGGTCGCCCTGCTTCTTGGCTGCGGCGATCATCAGCTTGATCCGGTTGAGCTGGTTGGCCTCCGATGCCCCCGGGTCATAGTCGATAGAGACGATGTTGGCCTCTGGATAGGACCTGCGGATCTTGCCGAACATACCACGCCCGGTCACATGATTAGGCAGGCAGGCGAAGGGCTGGGCACAGACGATGTTGGGGGCACCGGACTGAATCAGCTCGATGATCTCACCGGTCAGGAGCCACCCTTCACCGGCCTGGACCCCCAGCGAAGTGACCGAGGCCGCCTTCTCCCGCAACTCGCTGATGTGAGCCGGAATATCGAACTTCCCCCTGGAGGCCCGGAATCCGGCAATCATGGGGGCCCGGTAGGCGTCCGCAGCCTTGAGCACGACCTTCTTGATGCCTACCTGGCCGCCGGTTCCCAGCATCTCCTCGTTCCATTCGGCATTGGAGATGCCGTTGACCATGAAGTCGCAGACTCCGGGCAACACGGCCTCGCACCCCTGACTCTCAATCAGGTCGACCACGTGGTTGTTGGCGTCCGGATGGTACTTGACCAGGATTTCACCGACCACGCCCACCCGGGGCTTGCGGGGAATCCTGCGAAGGGGCAGCTGGTCGAAGGCCTGAATCATCCGCTTCATCAGCGTGCCATAGGGCAGATAACCACGGCCGTAGACCTTCTTGGCGGTCCTGGAGTAACCATGATGCTCGATGGTCTCCCTGCAGATCGTGTCCCAGAGCTTGTACAGCCTGTTGGCCGAGCCGGGCTCCTGCTCATAAGGACGGACCCTGAGGAGGCACTCTATCATGGCGTCGCCCAGGTAGAAGGCCTTGACGGCACGGTGCAGCAGGGCCGGGGTCACTTGAAGACCGGGATTGGCCCGGAACCCCTGAACGCTCAGCGTGATGATCGGCACATAGCCGTATCCGGCATCAGCCAGGGCCTTGCGGAGCAGACCGTAATAGTTGGTGGCCCTGCACATGCCGCCGGTCTGGGTAACGATGACCGCACACGTATGGGGGTCGAACTTACCGGAGAGGAAGGCGTTGACCAGCTGACCCACCACGATGATCGCAGGGAAGCAGGCATCGTTGTTGACGTACTTGACCCCGGTGTTGATGTCCTCGGCCGAGGCGTGCTTCAGAAGCTCGAAATGATAGTCCGCACTGGAGAAGACCGATTCCAGGAGGGAGAAGTGCACAGGTGACATCTGCGGTGCCACCACCGTGTATTTATGCCCCATCGCCTTGGTGAAGCGATGCTCGGTGGCATACTTGGACAGGGTCGGTTTTGCTGCGGCTCCGCCATTCTGAACGCCTGGGCCCTGTTCGCCATCACCCTCAGCCTGTTTCCTCTCAGCCTCCTTGTGCTGCGGGGCCGCGGTCTCTCGGATGGGCCGGATACCCATGGGATGAAGACCTACCAGACCCTGATCGCTCTTGTCGTGCAGGGCAACGAACCGGGCCAGGGCCACGATATCGGCCTTCTGCTCTGACAGACTGATTTTCCGGGCGTTGGTCGATCTGAACCTGTCGGATTTCGACCGCTCGCCTGTACCCGCCCCACCTGTTTCAGTACGGCCGTCAATGGCCTGGGGATTTGGCGAATCAGCTGAATTTCCCACATGGAACGAATCAGGCAAAAGGCCGGAATCCCGGTCTGCCGTATTCGCAGGCACTTCCCGAGCAGGGAGAGTCTCCCCCTCCTCATCCAGATCACGTTGATGACGTTCATCCATGGCGGCCTTCAGCGAGCGCAGACGAATCTTGGCCGCACCCAGATTGGAGACCTCGTCAATCTTCAGCTGTGTGTAGACATCGCCCTTGTCGGCCAGAATCTCCTGGACCTGGTCCGTGGTGATGGCATCCACGCCGCACCCGAAACTGACCAGCTGGACCAGCTCCAGGTCGGGATATTCGGAGACGAACCTGGCAGCGGAGTACAGCCTGGAATGGTAGGCCCATTGGTCGGTCACCCTCAAGGGCATCTTCTGATGGTCGTCGCCGAAGCCCGGGACGGTCTTGCGGAACTTGGCGGCCGTGGGGTTGTTCGAGGCAAGGGCCCGCTCCCCCGCCTCGGGAATGATGTAGTCGCTCAGCTTGGGCAGGTCATGGATATCCAACTCACAGATCGAATCCTCGGAAAGCACAGCCATGCCCAGAGAGCAGATGGTCTCAGGAATGCCATGGTTGACCTCAGGATCCACATGGTAGGGCCGCCCGGACAGGACCACACCCTTGACCCCGTACTCCTGCATGTAGGCCAGGGCCCGCAGACCCTCCTGGCGGACATCCTCCTTGAATCGAGCATCCTCCCTATAGGCCTCCTGGACGGCGATTCGGGCCTCCTCTTCGCCGACCCCGGCCCAATCGAAGACCTTGACGATTCGCTCGACCATCTTCTCCTTGTTGGACAGGTTGAAGTAGGGCCGCATGAACCGAACGCCATCCTCCTTGAGCTCGGTCATACTGGCCTCGATCACCACCGGGTAGTTGGCCACGATGGGGCAGTTGTAGTGGTTGTCCGTTTCAGGCACCAGCTCCTGTTCATAGGTGACGCAGGGGTAGAAGATGGTATCGACCCCCTTGTCGAGGAGGGAGCGGATATGCCCGTGCACCAGCTTCGCCGGATAGCAGATGTTCTCCGAGGCGATTGACTCCATGCCGCTCTCGAAGAGTTCATGGTTGGACCGCCCCGAAATCATGACACGGAAACCCAGGGAGGTCAGGAGGGTGAACCAGAAGGGGTAGTCCTCATACATGTTCAATACCCGGGGTATGCCGATATCGCCCCTGGTGGCCTTGTCTGGGGTCAGACGGCGGTAAGCGAAGGCCCGCTTGTACTTGAAGTCATAGAGATTGGGACGGTCGGAACGTTTACGGTTCTTGTCACCGCCCCGTTCGCAACGGTTTCCCGTTACGTAGCGGCCACCGTCCTCAAACTCGGTGATAGTCAGCTTGCAGTGGTTCTGGCAGAGCTTGCAGACATCATGGGTGGTGGTCATGGAGAGGTTGTCCAGCTGATCCCCGGCCAGGATGGAACTGACAACATGGCCCTCATCGACCTGGATGCCGGGCAAAGTCGATTTGAACCCTTGCTCGTTCTTGGACCCGACGCTCGGCGGTATCTGGGAGCGCCCGCTATCGGAACCCCGGGATTCGATCCTGTTGACCGAAGCCTGCGACAGCTGCGCCCGGACAGGAACCGGGACCTTGTTGACGGTGGTGGGCGTGACCCCCTTGGCCCCATCCCCGTCAGCCACCCCTATGGAGGGGTGGGCCATGCGGGGACCCGCCGCGACGATATCTTCGATCTCCTCATTCTGGGGGCAGTGCATGCGTGCCGTCAGTGCTGCTCCGTAGGCCCCCATGAGCCCGGCGATATTGGGTCTGGTGACCTTGCGACCAGTCAGCAGCTCGAAGGCTCGCAGAACGGCATCGTTGAGGAAGGTCCCGCCCTGGACGACCACAACCGGCCCCAGGGCGTTGGCATCACGCAACTTGATGACCTTATATAGGGCGTTTCTGACCACCGAATAGCAGAGTCCTGCGGCGATGTCCTCCGGGGAGGCGCCCTCCTTTTGGGCCTGCTTTACCGAGGAGTTCATGAAGACCGTGCAACGTGAACCCAGATCGGTCGGAGCCTCGGAGGCCAGGGCCTGCCTGGTGAATTCCTGAATGCTGATTCCCATGGACTGGGCGAAGGTCTGCAGGAAGGACCCGCATCCGGCCGAGCAAGCCTCATTGACGCAGATTGAATCGATGACCCCGTCGTTGACGGCTATGTACTTCATGTCCTGGCCACCGATGTCGATGACCGAGGTGACCCCCGGGCTTATCTCTTCAGCCGCCCGGTAATGCGCCATGGTCTCAACCACACCCTCGTCCACGTGCAGGCCGGCGGTGATCAGGCCTTCGCCGTAACCGGTGGCGCAGGCCCGGGCGATATAGGCGCCATCCGGCAGGGACATCCGAACCTCCCTGACAATATCCGCGGCGGCAATCAGAGGACTGTCCTTATGGACCCCATAGGTGGACCAGACAATGGTCTTGTCGTCATTGATCAGAACGGCCTTGATGGTGGTGCTTCCCGCGTCAATCCCCAGGAAGTGCGGCCCCTTGGCCCCCGTCAGATCCCCGGTTGGGATGACCTGGGCACCATGCCGGTCGTCAAACTCCTCGTGCTCTTGCGTATTCAGAAAGAGGGGACGGATGGTCCTGGCCGTCGAGGGCATGTTCTCCAGACCGGCCAGAGCAGCAAGCACACCATCCAGCGACGACAGATCGAAATGCCCGTTCCGGCAGCCATCCTGTGCGACTTCCTCCGGGTGGGACCGCCCAGCCGGAACCGCCGCCCCGCTCCCCTCTTCGTTGCCGACCAGACTGGTTGTACGGCCATCCTGCATCGCATCCTTGAGAGCCAGCCTGTCCAGGTCGGTGGCCTTCTCGGATCTGGCCCTGTCGACCTCCTCCTGGTCCAGTCCCCATGCCGGGCCGAAGGGGTCATTCACGTCGGTATCAGGTGAGTAGTCTGTTTTCACCTGCGCAGCACCATCAGAATCATCCTGATCGCCGCGCCCGGCCATGATGGCCGCCCCGTAAGCGACATAAAGGTGGGCGTTCTCGGGGATGATGTAGCGGCTGACCCGGTCCTGGAGAATGCGCTTGAAGGATTCCCTGAGCTCACTCATGAAGAACAGGGGTCCACCCAGGAAAATCACGTTGCCCCGGATGGGTCGGCCGCAGGCCAAACCGGATATGGTTTGGGTGGCTACAGCATTGAAGATTGACGCGGCCAGGTCCTCCTTGGCCGCCCCGTCGTTTATCAGGGGTTGGAGATCGGATTTGGCGAAAACCCCGCAACGTGACGCAATGGGGTAGATGGTCCTGTATCTGGAGGCCATCTCGTTCAGGCCGGAAGCATCGGTGTTGAGAAGGGTGGCCATCTGGTCTATGAACGCACCTGTTCCGCCCGCGCAGGAACCATTCATCCTTTGCTCAGGGGTTGGCTTCAGGTAGGTGATCTTGGCGTCCTCGCCGCCAAGTTCGATGATTACATCGCCTTCGGGATAGGTGGCGTTGATGGCTTCGGTTTCGGCGATGACCTCCTGGGCGAACTCAGCCTGGAGCTGACTGGCCAGTTCCAGACCTCCGGAACCGGTGATGACGAGACTGATCGGGTTCTTCGCCAGCCCGACCCTGGAGAGGGCGATCCTGATGTCGGTGACCAGCTCGGCCACGCACTGTCGAACATTGGCGTGATGTCGGCGATAGTCGCTGAAGAGGGCCTGATCCAGCCCGTCCTCGACTCCAAGAACCACGGCCTTGACCGTGGTGGAGCCGATATCAAGCCCCACGCGCAGAAGTTCCCCTGTTCCCGTTCGCCTATACCGACCTGGGGCGTCGACGCCTTCAGACATGAAACAACCTCAATTCGTGAGACCGCCATGACGGGGAAAATAAACCCCTCATAATACCTGGCTTGCTCTCACAATGCTACCGCCAGAAGTCAATGCCCCCCGGCCTCGACGGCGTTTCCCCGTCACATGCTTTCAATCACTCCTTAGGGACCCCACCAGCTGCCGCAGAACAATAGGATTTTGCACCAGGCAGGCGCATTTCTCCGCCCGCTGTTCCTCAGGATTATCGTATTTTGCCCTTGGTGAAACAGCTGGGTTGCCGACCTCTTTGCGAACCGGGGGCGGACAGCATCCCATCTCATATTCGTTGGGGTATTTGTCCCCGTATTGAGAGACCCTGAAAGGACTTTTCATGGCACCGGCCAGGCCGGATGGGGCATAGCCCGGTCAGCTGGTCTGTCCGGCGGAGCCAGCGGTCAGGAGGCAATAGGTGCGAGCATACATGGGTTCGGATGTGGACGGAACGATGAGCGCCCCCGCCGTTTCAGCCGGGCCGGGCGGCCCGGCCCCCAAACCTCTGGACCAGTTGCCCCGGTTGGCACGGGACACCACCGAGGAGGACCCGTGGCCGGTCAGCGTACTCAGCCAGAAGTACCACGATGCAGTGGCACGCTGGCCCGGGGCCTGGATTGAAGGGCAGATCGTCGAGATCAATACACGGCGCACCGGTTCGGCCTATCTGACCCTCCGTGACAACTTCGAAGACATATCCCTCAACGTCATGGGGTTCAGGGCCTTCGCCACCCAGGCCAGGGACTTCCGCCAGGGGGACCGCGTGGTGGTGCATGGCCGGCCCGACCTCTGGACCAAGCAGACCAGGCTCAGCTTCATGGCCGACCGGATCAAGCGCGTCGGTACCGGCGACCTGAAAGAGCAGATCGATGAGCTGAGGCGAAAACTCAAGGGCGAAGGTCTCTTCGACGCGGAGAACAAGATCCCCCTACCCGAGTTTCCGGCGAGGATCGGATTGATTTGCGCTCCCAAGGCAAGGGCCGAGGGTGATGTCATCACCAATGCCCGTCTGCGCTGGCCCACGATTGAGTTCACAGTGGTTCACGCCCACGTGCAGGGACCGCAGTGCCCGCCCGAGGTGGTTCAGGCCATAAACAAACTCGATCAAGACCCCGATGTCGATGTCATTATCGTGGCCAGGGGCGGCGGCAGCTTCGAGGACCTGCTCGGGTTCTCCGACGAGACCGTGGTTCGGGCGACCGCAGCCTGCCGGACACCCATCGTTTCAGCCATCGGGCACGAAGATGATTGGACCCTGATCGATCTGGCAGCCGACCTGCGAGCCTCCACACCCACCGACGCGGCCAAGCGTGTGGTGCCCGACCTGGTTGAGCAGGAGGCAATCGTCCTGGAAGCCCGGACACGAATCGAATCCCGTATCCAGAACATGGTCGAGGGCGAGACACGGTTGATTGAGGGGTATGCCAATCGCCCCAGCCTCACCAAGCCGCAGACCATGCTGGACAAGCCCCAACGGCTGGTCGACGATTCCAGGGTCCGCCTGGACATCGCCCTCCGGCGGATTGTGGATGATGCCTCCCTTACGGTGGAGAAACTCCAATCCTCCCTGACTGCCCTCTCCCCCCAGTCCACTCTGGACAGGGGCTACGCGGTGGTGCAGACCGCCAGCGGCAAGGTGGTCAGCAGTCCCGACCAGGTGTCCGAGGACCAGGACCTGACCCTTACGGTCAAGGAGGGGAAGATTGAAACCAGGGTCGTTGCAGCCGGTTGATACCGACCCATGCCGCCATGGCCCACATGCCTTCCACATACGAACCAAGCAACTGACAAATCCCACAAGGAGCATCAATGAGTGAATCATCCACCAAGCAGACGAAGGGCAAGCAGGAAGCACCCGAGCTGGCTTCGGCCCTGACCGACAAGGAACGCGAAACCATCGCCAAGCTCCCCTATGAGCAGGCCCGCGACCAGCTCATCCAGGCGGTTCAGGCCCTGGAAGCCGGCGGACTGGACCTGGATGCCTCCATGCGACAGTGGGAGATTGGCGAAGCCCTGGCCAAGCGAGCCCAGGAACTTCTGGGTCAGGTCCGGGCAAAGCTCGATGCCGCCCAGGAGGAGCAGGCCAGCGCCGGCGCCCAGGCAGGCACCCAGTCCAACCTGGACGCCTGAATTCGGTTCGGACCGGTCCTTTCGGCCCCGCTCAGTCAACCTCCAGCGTCGCAAGCAAGGCCGCGTGATCCGACCCGGGAATGGTCAAGGTCTGCAGCTGGCTTGCCCTGATGCCCTGGTCGACCACCACATGATCGATGGCAACCGCCCTTGGAACCCACGAACGGTCGGTGGGCCAGCTCATGGTCATCCCATGCCCAGCCATATGGGCGGCATCCTGGAATCTGTCTCCCAGGAAATCACGGAACACGGCATGATCGTACGTGGAGTTGAAATCCCCCATCAGCACATACCTGGTGTGGATGTGCTGCTTGAGACTGTTCATGTCGTCGATGCTGTCGCGCCAGTCCGACCAGTACCCGGGTGTGGGCGAGGTCGTATGGACCGAAATAAAACGAATGCTGGTGGAACCCTGATTGAAATCGATGCTCCCAGCCGGCATCATGGAGGCCCGGGAGTCCACATCATCCCGGGAAGGTGACCCCATCGGAGCCGCTGTCCACAGGCCGTTGCCATACATCCCGTCGGCCGAGGACACCTTTTTATATGGCAGGTATTCATCGATGCCGGCGGCCTGAAGCCGCTGGACGAAGTCATCCGTCGTCTCCTGGAGCGCCAGAACCTCCACCCGGTTCTCCTTGACAGCGTTGACGATCGCATGCTCGTCGGCCTGCCCCTTGTATACGTTCGCAGTCATGACCCGGGCGACACCATCGTTCCGATCGGGATGCCCCAAGGCCATCCTCGTCATGGACGCATACGAGATATCCTGACCCCCGCTGTAAAAGGGGTACTGCCAGGAGACATTCAGAGCCAAGGCACCAACCAGGATCAGGGCGGTCATCCACTTGGAAGCCGTCAACGCAAGAACCAGCGCAAGGAGATCGACCAGAATCAGCCAAGGAGTAAGCGACACAAGGTCAGGAAGGTACGGGATGACAGGAAACCAGGCAGGCAGTGCCCTGGCGCCCAGCACCAGCAAGGAGACCATGACCAGAATCCGCGCCAGCCAGCCGAACACCAGTCGAACCAGAAAAGACTGCCGGAACTTCGCCATATACGCCTTTCGAACACGATTCAGAACTGGTCACATTTTACCCAGATCACGCTACGCCACTCCCCATCAGATACAGCACCTACACCCTTGTGCAGGCAAACTTCTGCAACCTTCGCCCACGCATATCGTCGGGCATGCTCTGCCTGTATATGGTCGAAATCGCCACAAAACAGCAGTCACCATGATTACCCTTGATTACAGGGTTGATCAGCTGCGCGCAATGATTGCCAATGGCTCACAAAGCAGCTCTCTCCTTTGCTAATCAGCCAATGCCACAAGAGCCATCTGGATTACAACCATTGCCGCCAGTGGTATTCTCTTTGATCCGGTCGCGCCAGTTTCCGTAACCCGAACTTCCCTGTAACGATGGTGCGGGTTGCTGTGCCGGTGCGGGAATTGTCCAACCGCTCGCTCCGCCCTGCCCGTAGGAGGGCGGGTAGGATGGGGCCGCCTGTTGGACGGTCTGGTCCTGCTGCAGGGCCGCTAGCTGCATCGCCTGTTGTGCGGCCTACTGGTCCGCCTGGGCCTTGGCCTGCATGGAAGCGTTCACCTGGTCGATGGCCGCTTGGAGAGGACCAACGGCTTCCCGCCAGGCCTGGGCCTTGTCACCCTTGGTCTGCTCGGCCTGTCCGATGGCCTGTTGCAAAGCCTCGCGGGAGGCGTTGTCCGCCACCTTCCCGTCGCTGTCGCCCAGCAGGCTGGAGGCCTCTTCCTTCTTCGCATCTAGGGCGGTGCGTGCGTCGTCCAGGTCCTTCGCGTCGCGGGAGGCCAGGACCGCCTTCGCGGCCCGGTCCAGTTCGCTATACCGGCCGTTTAGACCCTCGGCCTTGTCGGCAACAGCCTTCAGGTCCTGCGTCGTCATGGACGCGTCGCAGCCGACGGTCTGCGGCCTGGTACCGCCGGCGTTCTTCACGGCTCTGGCCATGGCGATCACCGTCTTCACGTCCCTGACCTGGTCGGAGCTAACCTCAGCCGCCTCCCGCCAGCGCGCCACCCTGGCGGCGGGCCCGCCGGCCGGCGTCTCCAGAAGGGCCACAGCCCGGGAGCACCGCTCCGCCTCATGGTCATGGTCCCTGCCGGAAACCACCATCCAGGAGACCACGCCGGCCATAACAAACACAACCACAACAACGGCCGAAACAACCGGAACCAACCACCGAGGGCGACCCGACCCCTCGGCAGGGTCTGCATCATCCTTGCCCGGCGTCTGATTCGAACCGGCTTCCTTCACGTCGGTCAGAATCTTCGAACCTTGCACATCCTCTTCCCCACTCATATCATCCCTTCTTCCTGAAACGTGTACGATGTCCTCGCCAGGGTGGTTCATCCGTATCGGTCCTAGTGAGTATCAGGCCGGGAGAAGGGGTCGAAATTCGAGCCCATGTTGCGGACGTATTCCATTTCAGTGGTTGCCCGGTCCGCGGCATCAGGGCCGACCATGTCCTCAATGAAGGAGAGGGCCATATCGATACCGGCGGAGATGCCTGATGAGGTGCGGAAGTTCCCATCTACCGTCCAGCGGGCATCACGAATCCAGGTGACTCGATCACTTACACTGGTCACCCAGTCGAAGGCCAGGTCGTTCGAAGTCGCTCGGCGGCCGTCCAACAGGCCTGTGGCTGCCAGCAGGGCCGACCCTGTACAGACGGTCAGCACATGTGAGGCTTCGCATGAAAGATCTCTGAGCCTATCCAACCACTGACGGTCCTTGCTGAGGGGACGTGTGCCATCACCACCGGGGATGAGGAGAACCCCGCGATGGTCAATCTCGTTCGGTCCTATGGCGGAGACCGGAACATGACCTGCCCCACACACCACCTGCGGCCCATCCAGGCAGAAGAGCCGGGTTCGGACACTAGGGGTATTAAAGAAAACCTCGAAAGGCCCGAAGACGTCAAGAGGTTCGAATTCCTCGAACAACAGTATGTTGATGTTCATATCCATTGGTTAGGCTCCTCGCGTCCGGTGTCCGCAATCAAGAAATCTGGACTTATGACTTCCTTGCCGTGGAAAAGACCTGCACCGAAACCGGCAGGTGCAACTTATGATTACCCTATCAAGCCTATGAGGCATAGTCTCTGGGCTGATATCCAATCTACCAAGCGGGGGGATGCTGGTCATGACAAGGAAACGGCTGACGGAAATGAGCAAGGAAGAACTATGGCGCTTGTTTCCCATTGAGCTTGTGGAGCACCAAGATGTGTGGGAGGACTATTACAAGGAGGAAGAAGAGAATCTGCTCAGCACATTGGGGGATGCAATCAGCAGGATCGACCACATTGGCAGTACCTCCGTTCCTGGGTTGTTGGCCAAGCCAATTGTGGATATCCTCCTCCAGGTAAGACCGAATACGGATATGAGGCGAATCGTTGAAGAGCTGGAAAGCGCGGGCTGGTTCGTCATGTACCAAGACATCAGTGGAGGCGAAGTCGACCTCAGCAAGGGCTATACGGAAGACGGATTCGCCGACAAGGTCTACCATCTGCACCTTAAGCGGCTTGGAGATTGGGACGAGCTGGTTTTCCGGGACTATCTCGAAGGTCATCCGAAAGTAGCAGCTGACTATGCGGCGCTCAAACTCGACCTGCTCTCAAAGTTCAAATACAACCGCCCCGCCTACACCGAAGCCAAAACAGACTTCATTCGTAATGTTGTAAAGCGGGCCAGGAACGACGAATAAGGGGCCGTGGTGGTGTAGAGAGCCGGCAGTGCATGCGGTCCCGCTTTGTGGGCGTAGCTTCACCTCAAGTACTGCCGGTCCGGCTCGCATCCTGTTTCCGGTATTATGGTATGCGGACTGCGCAAGTGCTGTAATTGACTCGCTGCAGGTCGAAGGGGATCAACAGAGGGGAAAGGCTCTGTCCATCATGGATGATGTAACAAAAAGAATGTCGAAAATCCTGACCAGTACGGTAAATCGAAAGTCAACGCCGTCATCGCCCTCTCCGGAGGAGCCTCAGGATTCAAAGCAGCCGTCAGAATCCGGGAAGAGGTTCCCGTGGGCCACTTCGCTTGTGGCTTTTCTTGTTGGTATAGGTGCAGCCTCATGCGGCGAGACAAAACCTACTGAATCTCATGAATACAAAAACCTGAGTGCCAAGTACTCCGATACCCAGAATGAACTTCAAAGAATGCGCATGGAGCTTGATAGCGCCAAGAGCGATTTGAAGACGGCCTCGCAGAAAGCGGATATGTGGGATAAGGAGCAGGAAGAGAAGAAGGCGGCAGAGGAGAAGGCAGCCAAGGAAAAAGCCGAGCAGGAAAAAGCCGAGCAAGAACGGGTCGAGCGGGAAAAGGCCGAGCAGGAAAAGGCGGCTCAGCAGGCCCAACAGCAGGCCCAACAGCAAATTCAGCAGAGATCCCAGATGTCGGCTCCTGCGCCAGATACGTATGCGTACTATCAAAACTGCGATGCGGTACGAGCGGCTGGCAGAGCCCCTCTTTATGCAGGGCAGCCTGGGTATCGTTCTGCACTCGATCGCGACCACGATGGTATAGCCTGCGAATAACAGGTAAGGAAACCTGCATATTTCAGTCCGGTCACAGTGCTGCCGAGATTCCTCATGGCAAGTGCTCTGACCGGATTTCCAGGCATTCAGGTTGCAGGGTTCACGGAGTGCCCCGTTTCCCAGAACACGGAGCCTCCCGACACGGGCGCCAGGCGTGGTACAGTAGTACGCGTTGCCCCGGTAGCTCAGGGGATAGAGCACTTCTCTCCTAAAGAAGGTGTCGTGCGTTCGAATCGCATCCGGGGCACTCTGAAGACTCAGGCATAACGAAATACCTAGCTTTGCTCTCTGCAACTAGGTCCTGACTACCTATTTCTGTACCCTTCTGGTTTACCTGACCCCATTCCGTCATGCGCCGGTAGATGGAATCGTCCATCAGGGCTTGTACTGAGGTGCCTAATTCATCGGCGATAAGGATTACATCCTTGAAAGATAAGCGGCCTGGTCTGTTGAGTTTGTATGACATTCCCGCCGTCGTGATATGGAAAAGCTTGGCGAGGCTCGTCTGATTAATGCTGGGAGAAGCGGCGAGCAGCATCTTTATGTTGAAACGAAGCACCTGGTCTTCATAATCTGCATGATCGTACGAGGTCTCTTGCACAGCCTCTATACTCGCGGTACTCATTGTGAATCACTCCACTCAATCTGCTTAACAGAACGAATTGCTCTTTATCATCTAAACACCTGGTTTGCACAAAATCAAAATTTTGCTCTACTGTTTAAATGTCAGTTAACAAGCAAAGTGAGCGGCTATGTCAAACATGTACCACTGGATGCAGAGTAGAGGCCTTTCTTATTCTGCTCTTGCCGGGATGCTGAACCAGACTCCTGTGAACGTAAGCAATAAAGTGCGAGGTAATACCACCTGGCAGCAAAGCGACTTGATTGCCCTTCATCGGTTATTCGGTTTATCGTCCGATTTTGTCATTGGCATTAGTGACAGCCCGCTAGCCAAAACTGACTGATATCAAAAGGAGCCCCTGGTTTGACGACCAAGAGACCTCCCGTGAAATGTCAGCAGGCGCATCCGGTCGCTCCGCCAAGATTGTCTGGATGTACCTTCGGTCATTTCATCTACGGCTTCCTATCTGCATTAGACGGGAAGCCGTATCTCATACAGGCTGAAGAACCTTTGCCTTGTCGCAGAAGCCGAGAACAAAATCAGCAGAAAAGCCGAATTGCTTGTTCAATGTATGCAGCTCGTCTGCCTGCCAACTGACGCTTCCATTTACTTTCTTGCAGACTGACGAGGAAGAGATACGAAGTATCCGAGCCAGAGCCCTGTAAGAAATATGCTGATCAGCTAGCCACTGCTTCATATTCGTGTTCACGCCAGCATGTACTAGTTCATTCATATTGAACAAAAGAGTGTTGAACTGGAAGAAACGCTAGTTGTGATGTAAAGTGTTGCTATCACAAGGACATAGTAGAAGGAAGTGCAATGAGTTCAGTGCAAGAAATGGAAGTGACGCGACTCGATCCTAATCAGGTGGAGAACGTTATTTCCTTCAACGTAAAAGTCATGCTGACCGCCACCGGCAAGAGCCAGTCGAGCTTGGCGGATTACCTCGGAGTGCGCCGTTCCACCATATCCGTAAAACTGAGCGGGAAAACCCAGTGGTCGGTTCCTGATTTGGTCAATACAGCCAACTTTTTGGACACCACCCCCGAGGCGCTTATGGATGATTCCATGATGAAGACAATCAACAGGATGGGTATACAACAAGGTTCACTGACTCCGGCAGGGGCTGCAATGCCCAGGTATTTCCTTATGCCTGAGTCGTCAGAGTGCCCCGGATGCGATTCGAACGCACGACACCTTCTTTAGGAGAGAAGTGCTCTATCTCCTGAGCTACCGGGGCAACGCGTACTACTGTACCACGCCTGGCGTCCAGGTTGTGAGGTCCCGTGTTCAGTGAAGCTGGATAAGCACTTGCACTCTCGCGGAGCGTCCATACACTCACGCCTTGCCTTTAATTCAATGAAGGTCACCCACCGTTCTTCTTGCCTGCCAAGAAGAACGGGAGACCTGTTTCACCTGGCATGTTCTTCAATTAAGCGGTATAGACATTCAACCGTTCAACCGGATATGGAGTCGTTAATCAGACATAGACCGCAATAAACTGATCCAAACACAAACCCGGTCAGAGTACTCGCCGCAAAGAACCTCGGCAGCACTCTGACCGGACTGAAATAGCCGGACTCCTTGTCCGTTATTCGCAGGCTATACCATCGTGATCGCGATCAAGTGCGGGGTGGTATCCAGGCTCCCCCGCATACAGGGGAGCTCTACCTGCGGCACGTACCGCGGCACAGTTCGGATAGACCACATTTGCATCCGGAGCAGGAGCCTGCATCTGGGCTTGCTGCCGTGCCGCCTGCTCAGCAGCCTGACGAGCTTGCTCCTGAGCCGCTTGTTCAGCTGCCTGCCGTGCCGCCTGTTCAGCAGCAGCCTGCTGAGCCGCCTGTTCCTGTTCGGCCCTTTCCCTGGCTGCCCGTTCCTCTTCGGCTTTCTTCTTTTCGGCTTTTTTCTTCTCGGCCTTCCTCTTTTCAGCCTTCTTCTTCTCCTTCTTCTTCTCGGAGTTCTTCTTATCAGCCTTCTTCTTACCGGAGTTCTTCTTACCAGACTTCTTCTTACCAGACTTCTTCTTTCCGGACTTCTTCTTTCCCGACTTCTTCTTATCAGCCTTCTTTTCGGCCTTCGCCGCTACCTGCTCCACGTTCCAGCTGTCTTCTTTATCAGAGGCAACTGCCAGATTAGTTTTGGCGCGTTCGAATTCCACGCGTGTTTCTTTAGGATCTTCCCTAGTTCCGACGTATTTGACACTCAGATCTTGGTGTCCCAGGGATTCCGTCGGTTTTGCCTCGCTGCAAGAAGCAGTACCTATAGCAAGGAGGATAGTTACAAGCACAGCTATCCACGAGGATTTCCTGCCTGATTTTGGCAACCGTTTGATTTCTTTGTTCCGCTCGGGCGGTGGTGTTGACTGCGTGCACTTCCGACTTACTGTATCGTCCTGAGCGGTCGGCAGCGTGGTTGTTTCATCATCCATGATGAGCGGAGTCCTTTCCCCTTTGTTATCCTCCTCACCTGCACAAGTCAATAACTACACTTGCGCAGTTTCGTATGCCATGATATAGCAAACGGGGAACGGCCTGGGCCAGATGCGGAACTCAAATCAGTCGAAGAACATCACTGCGCCCGCAAGTTACAGCAAGCGCACCACCGGTCCTTTACATGACCACGGACCCTTATTCGCCGGCTCTGGCCCGTTTTACAATAGTACGAATGAAGGCGGTTTTGGCTTCGGTGTAGGCGGTGCGGTGTACTTGAACTTTGAGAGTAGGTCGAGTTTGAGCGCCGCATAGTCAGCTGCCACCTTCGGATGATTTTCGAGATAGTCCCGGAAAACCAGTTCGTCCCAATCTCCAAGCCGCTTAACGTACAGACGATAGACCTTGTCGGTGAACCCGTCTTCCGTATAGCCCCTTGTTGAGGTCGATTTCGCCTTGACTGATGTCTTGGTACATGACGAACCAACCGGCGCTTTCCAATTTTTCAACGATTCGCTTCATATCCGCAGTCGGCCTTACCTGGAGGAGGTGTGGGGCAGGTCATGTTCCAGTCTCCGCTGTAGTCCCGAACGAGATTGACCGTCACAGGGTTCTCCTCATCCCCGGTGGCGATGGCACACGTCCCCTCAGCAAGGACCGTCAGTGGTTGGATCGGCTCAGAGAACTCTCATCCGAGGCTTCACGGGTGTTGACCGTCTGTACGGGGTCGGCCCTGCTGGCAGCCACAGGCTTGTTGGACGGTTGCCGAGCCGCTTCGAACGGCCTGACCTTTGACTGGGTGACCAGTGTGAGTGATCGAGTCACCTGGATTCGGGATGCTCATTGGATTGTCGATGGGAACTTCCGCACCTCATCAGGCATCTCTGCTGGTATTGATATGGCCCTCTCCTTCGTCCAGGACCTGGTAGGCTCTGATGCCGCGGACCAGGCAACCACTGAAATGGAATACATCCGCAACCGGAATTCGAATTTCGCCCCCCCCCTTCTCCCGGTCCAATACTCACTAGAACCGATACAGAAGAACCACCCTGTAGAGGATATCCCTCCCGTCAAAGGTACCGATAAAACACTGCCGACTCAGACTGAGTCAGAACAGAGCAGGCCGGTATCCGGTTCCCCGTTCGCCCGTTCCCCTAGCGAGTGGTCTGGCGAACAATCAATTCAAGGGGAAGGGTGGTGCCTACCGGAAGACCGCCCTCAAGAAGAACGAGCAGCTGATCGACCATGCGCTTGCCGATTTCCGCGAAAGGCTGGCGCATAGTGGTCAGGGGCGGCTCGGATATCTGGGCCAGGGGCTGATCATCGAATCCGATCACCTGCACATCGCCCGGCACACTCTTGCCTCGCTCCCTCAAGGCCTGCATGGCACCAACAGCCATCAGATCCGACGAGGCGAAAATCCCATCCAGGTCCGGGGCACGGTCAAGAAGACGCAGGGCGGCGTCATGCCCGCTGTCCTTGGAGTAATCGCCGTGCTCTATCCAGGCCGGCTCCCCCGTCATGTCCTTGACCACATCGCGATATCCGCGTACACGGGCCAGGGTGCCTGATGGCCCCTCAGGGCCGGCAATCATGCCTATGGAACCTGCACCACATTCAGCCAGGTACCGGGTGGCGCGGATGGCACCACGGTAGTCGTCCACATGCACATAGCTGGTGGAGTCGCTGTCGACACTCGGATACTCGGCAACGACCACCGGCATCTCCATGGCATGCAGGGAGTGAATCAGCCCCTTGCGCACGCCGAGATGCCAGGCAACGAGAAGCACCCCGTCGACGTGCCCGCCGCGCAGGTATTTCAGGTTGCGCCTGTTCTCGTTTTCATTGTCGGTCGTCATCATGATCAGCGACATGCCCTTGCGGCCCAGCTCATCGGCAATGGACCTGAGCAGGGTGGAGAAGTTCGGATCGGCAAAGAGGAGCTCCTGGGGCTCCCCGAGCAGGAAGGCCACTGAATTGGAACGTCCCGTGGCCAGGGATCGGGCCCGCTCATTGGCTACATAGTCGGTACGGTCAATGACATCCTGGATACGCTTGGCCGACTCTTCGCTGACCCAGTGCCCCCCATTGAGGAAGCGCGATACCGTCGCCCTGGAGACCCCTGCCTCCTTCGCGATATCCCTGATGGTCATCGGCTTGTCCCGCATACCCCACCTTTCCTGCACCGACCGGACGTCCCGGCAACCATGCGAAGGCCCCTCGCTCCATCCGAGCAAGGGGCCATCTTATGATACATCCCGCAAGAAAAGGTCAGTCGGCGACGGCCTTGGCTGATTCCGTGGCACGCATGACCTTGGTGTCAGAGCGCATCAGGGAGGAACCGAGCAGGATGAGCACGGCGATGACGACGGCCAGCACCAGGTAGGCGTGCTTGAAGCCCATGGAGGTGATCATCACACCCATGCCGATCGAGAAGATGGAAACACCGATCTGTTTGGCTGTGCCGAACCCGTACATATATACCGTGGCGGACATCTTCTTATCGAAGATCCTGGTGATGTACTTCATGACGGAGACCAGCATGAAGGGCATCTCCAGGGAGGCGAGCAGACGCCAGAAGATCAGCATGGGAACACTGGCGATGAAGGCGCAGCCCAGGACCCTGATGAAGAGGATGGAACCATAGATGATCAGGCCGGTCTTGGCACCGATCTTGTTGATCAGAGCGGGCATGAAGAGCATGAAGAAGGCCTCAAGCAGGATCTGCACCGACACGACCTTGGCGAAGAGGGCTTCGCCCTGGGCCAGGTTGCCCATGTTGGATTCGACGAACATCTTCGAGAAGTAGTTGGCGAACTGCTGATCGAACACGTCGTACATGGTGGCGGAACCGATAACCAGCAGGACGAGACCCCAGAAGCTGCGGTTGCGCCAGGTGTTGCGGGCGAAGTCCTCCTTGGTGATCTCCAGCTCCTCCTTGTCGCCCACTTCGGTATCGTCGATACCCTCGGCGCGCTCCATGGCGTCCTTGGGCACCTTGACCAGACTGAGGAGGACGATCAGGACGGCGCCGCAGAAGGTCATGCCCCAGAAGATGGATGAGGGGTTGGCCGAGTACATGTACCCGCCCACGAATGAGGCGCAGGCACCGGCGAGCGAACCGAAGAGTCGGGCGTGGCCGTACTCGAAGTCATAGGCGCGGGACGAACGTTCGTTGTAGGCCTCGACGATACCCACTCCGCCGTTCAGACAGAGGCTCAGATAGGCACCGGCCACGATTGCGCCGAGAATCTCGTTGAAGTGAATCAGCGGAAGGAAGACCCAGTTGAAGAGGGGCCCCACGAACAGTATGCAGATGACCACGAAGTAGAAGAGGTTCTTGCGAAGGGCCAGTTTATCCTGCAAGGGACCGAAGATGGGCTGCAGGATCAGGGCCCCGACGGCTGCAATCGTGTTCAGCATGCCGATGTGGGTGGCATTCATGCCGGCGGTATCCTGCAGCCACATGGGCAGGAACGTGGCCGACAGCTGCCAGGTGGCGAAATAGAAGAAGAACAGAAGACCGAAATTCCAGAATACTGGTCTGCGTAGTGATTTCATGATAATCTCATCTGCCTTTTGACATTGAAACGTTGATTGTTGTCCGTGGGGACGGGCCGTCGGGCCGTCCGCCTGTACATAGGGGAACTACTCGTGCGAACCGTCCGGGGGAAGAACCTCGGTGGTGGTGGGGGTCCAGCGGGACATGGCCTCGGGCTTGCCGAAAATCGGACCTTCCGCACCCCAGGAGATGGTCTTTGCGCAAGCCTGACGATTGGGCTCATAGAGCGGATCGCCCACGATCTCGGTGTAGTTGCGTACGTGGTAGACCATGACATCGGTCACGTCGTCCTCCGCCTTGGTGAAGGAGTTATGACCCGGCCCGTACATATGGGCCTCGGCGTTGGTGGTGAAGACCGGATTGGGAGACTTGCTCCAGGAGGCCGCGTCGAGCAGGTCGGCATCCAGGTCGGCGGTGAGCATGCCCATGGCATATTCGGGGCCGGTTCCGGAGGCCGAATAGGTGATGTAGATGTGATCGTCATGGGTGATGACCGCGGGTCCCTCGCAGACCTTGAAGCGGATGCACTCCCAATCGTATTCGGGCTTGGCCAGCATGACCGGGGTCGTGGCCAGGGTCCAGGGGTTCTCCATACGGGCGATGTAAAGGTTGGAATGACCGGGAATATCAAGGTCCTGCTGACCCCAGACCAGGTACTGGCTCCCGTTGAGTTCGAAACTGGTGGCGTCCAGGCTGAAGGTATCCATACCGGTCTCCACCTTGCCGCGCTCGACCCAGGTTCCCGTGGTAGGGTCCTCGGCCTCGTTTTCCAGGCAGAATATCCGATGGTTGAAGGTATCATCGGACTGCCCGTCGTTGGGGGCGGCGCCGAAGTAGATGTACCACTTGTTCTGAATCCTGTGCAGCTCCGGAGCCCAGATCAGGTGGCTCATGGGACCGGTCTCATGCTTCTTCCAGATCATGACTTCCTCGGCCTGTTGCAGGTCCTCCAATCTCGAGGCCTTGCGCAGGGCTATTCGATCGAACGCCGGGTATGAGCCGGTGAAGTAGTAAGTCCCCTTATACCGTATGACATAGGGATCCGCCCTCTGCAGGACGATGGGATTGGGTATCTCCGTCATTGGTTTCCTTTCTGCGCCTTCGCATGAATCTCTCGACCGTCCACCTTCGGACTCTGTGGCCCAACTTCACTGTGACCGGTCTCAGTCTGGAATTATATACAGTCCGAACCCGGCAGGCAAATCGGATTGATCAGGTCGCCCCCTCACACCAACCCAGGCGCAACACTCCCATGCCAATCCACGGAATCTTATATGATGACTGCGTTGTTATCGCTAACACACAAAACCATATACAATGGTCCCATATCGAACAAAGGAGTGAGTTATGGCTGGTTTGGCTGATTTTTCGTCTGAGGTGCGTGCCGAGGTCAAGCAGGTGCGCGAGCAGGTCGCCACCCTGCACGAGCAGCTGCTCAAATGGAACCTGGTCGTCTGGACCGCGGGCAACGTCTCCCAACGCCTCAGGACCGCCGACCTCATGGTCATCAAACCCTCGGGGGTGCGCTACGAATACCTCACCCCCGCCTCCATGGTCGTCACCGACCTCGAAGGCAACGTCGTCGACGGCACCGAGGCACCCTCCTCCGACACCCTCTCCCACGCCTACATCTACCGGCACATGCCCGACGTCCACGGCGTCGTCCACACCCACTCCACCTACGCCACCGCCTGGGCCGCCACCGGCCGCAGCATCCCCTGCGCCCTGACCATGATGGGCGACGAATTCGGCGGCGACGTCCCCGTCGGACCCTTCGAACTCATCGGATCCGAAGCCATCGGCAAAGGCGTCGTCGACACCCTCGCCGACCACCCCGGATGCCCCGCCGTCCTCATGCGCAACCACGGCCCCTTCACCATCGGCAAGGACGCCGAGGACGCCGTCAAGGCCGCAGCCATGACCGAAGAGGTCGCCCACACCGTATGGGCCGCCGAACAGATAGGCACCCCCATCCCCCTCGAC
The DNA here is from genome assembly GCF_016100445.1 of Bifidobacterium sp. M0307. Taxonomy (NCBI): domain Bacteria; kingdom Bacillati; phylum Actinomycetota; class Actinomycetes; order Bifidobacteriales; family Bifidobacteriaceae; genus Bifidobacterium; species Bifidobacterium sp. M0307. The sequence continues at coordinate 317,005 of NZ_JACFSL010000001.1, read as the reverse complement.
CCCGACGACATCACCAAACTCAACAACCGATACCAGAACATCTACGGACAACACTAACCACCACGGGCCGGCCGGACCACCACCACACGGAAAACGAGTGCACCGAATCGGCGAGCTCACATCACCGGCCAGAAGCCTCACTGGTCTGAGTGGTGAGGAAATCCCAATCACCCGACTGTCCAGCCTCCTTACCGGCTGTGACGATCAGCCCGTGGTACTCCTTCATCTCAGTAAGCGTGAAATCGTCCAGGTCGATGAACTCCCCCTGGTGGCGCAGGGCCTGGTCGTAGTTCCTCCAAGACGCCAAGCCCAGAGCGCGCAGCATCCGGAGAGCGTAGGCATCCCAGATGAAGCACTTTTGCCCAAAGGCATACAGTCGGATTACATCCGCGGTTTCATTTCCGATGCCAGGCAGGGCCAGGAGTTCCTCCCTGAGATCCGGATCACGGCTGGGCATCATGTCAGGTTCGGTATAACCCCGGTTCACGAGCCAAGAGGCAAGGCCCTTGAGTGCGCGGCTCTTGGACTTCATGAACCCACTGGGTCGGACGATGCAGGCCAGCTCTTCCTCGGAAACCTGCGCCAGGGCCCCCTGGCTGAGCAGACCCGCAGCCTTGAGCCCACGCAGGGATGTATCGACATTGCGCCAGGCAGTGTGCTGGACCAGGATGGCACCTGCCATCATCTCGAAATGGGATTCCGCCGGCCACCAGTCCTGCCTTCCGAATCTCTTGAGCAGGAGCTTATACAGCTGTCTGGCGGCTGTGCGGTCCTGATTCATCGAGGAAACCATGGGCATGCCCCTTCCGAGGACTCTCACAATCCTCACTACAGCCGGTTCGGGCATAGAAGATGCCGTCGTCACCCATGTATCTTATCGATAGTCGATGGGTCGCCGAACGCCTCGGAATCGTCACGACCCCACTTCAGATGTCGAAGGCCTCCTTGGCCAGTTTGGCCACGGTGTCACCGCTGAGTTCGGCGGCATCGTTCTGGCACTGGTTGATCCTGCCGAAGAGCTTGTCGGCATCGTTGTATGAGAGAGGCTTACCGATCTCCTTGGAAAGGTCGACCAGTTCGTCGATGGTTTGCAGCTTGCTCATCCTGTCCACCAAGGTCATTTCGTCCATATCCCACTCCTTTGTATGCGGCAACACGATGCCGAAGGCTACTTCCATTTCCAGTTCTAATCACTTCAACCGCTCTTGTAAAACACCGAAACGCCTTCCCTTCGACAGGGCGAATACCTTCACCTTCTAAGTGCACCCGGCACCGGTGCCCAGAAGCAGCCATACAGTTGTGCGGATACACGCTCCCCGACCAGGGCCGGTTTGGCTCCTTGAGCGTGAAAAACGAAGGCCGAAGACCTCACGTTCAGCCTGGTTAGCAGAAGGGCCTGAAACCGGACGGTTTCCGCCCGGACAGAAAACCTGTGGATACAATGGCATTCAGCCAAGCGGGCGCCAGTCCCGAACAACCAGAGAAAGGCCAATGATGACTATTGCGAACCACGAAGGTGTTTCCGCCGCCAGTCTCGGCCTGCCGGCCACATCGGCCATCCCCGAAGCCAAGAGCCACCTGCCCGCCCAGGCCTTCATCACCAAGCCCCCGGCATCATCCAGGCTCAGGCAGCATTTCACCACAAAGGTTGATTCGATTACCATGCTCTCGCTCCTGCGCCCCGCCACAACAGGCCTGGCGGACGGAATCAGATGCCACGAGGTCCTGGTCATGGCCATCGGTCTGAAAAGTGAGGATGTACCGGTCGATGTCCTGGACCGCATCGCCTCTCTACGCTCCTCAGGAATCATCTTCGTCTGCATCCATCCCTCGGAGGGGAGGACCGCCTGCACCATGGCCCTTCGCCGCGCACTCCCGACCCGACCCGGCCATCAGCAGGAATATGCAACGCACCTGGGCCGGACCCAGACCATCGATGGGGCCAGACTCAAGGTCAGTGGATCCACCATGGACGACCTTTGGGACAGTCTCTGCGCCCAGGTAATCCTGGGAACCACTGACGGCGGGGATCTGGACCAGTGCATCGCCAAACGCGAGCGCATCACCGCCCTGCTCAACGAGGAGAGCAAACTTGCAGGAGACCATGGGCGGGCAAAATCCACCCAGGACCGCAATGCGATCTATGCCAAGCTCCACAAGGTTCGCGCCGAGCTCGAAGAACTTCAGAGCAAGTAAGCCCGGGGACATGGGAACGACAGCCGCCACCGGGTAAGGCAAGGGGGGTGTCGGATGCAGTTGCGCATCCGACACCCCCCTTCCGATTCAGGTAGGCATGAGGGACGAGACACGACCCACGACGCCGAGCCGCTCAGTCGAAATCGGTGATGACGGAACGGATGACCTCGCCCTTGACCAGCTGCTTGTAGGCCTCATCAATCTGGCTGAGCTTGATGTGCTGGCTGACGATATCGTGCATGTTCAGCCGCCCATCGACGGCCAGGTCGGCATACATGGGAATGTCGTGCTTGATATTGGTCGATCCCATCCAAACACCCTTGAATCCACGCTGATGCACCAGGAGATCAGCAGGGTTGATTTCCAGGGAAATCGTGGCATCAGGCTTGGCCAGACCAATCGGGAAGGCAGTGCCTCCGACGCCAAGCATGTCCCAGGCCTGCTTCATGGTCGATTGCAGACCGATGGCCTCGAAGGCCTCATCCACGCCGCCGTCGGTGAGTTCACGAACCTTGGCGACCGGGTCTTCGTTCTTGGAGTTGATGACATCGGTGGCGCCGAACTTCCTGGCGAATTCCAGCTTGTTGTCGAACACGTCGATGGCGATGATTCTCTTTGCACCGCAAATGCTGGCACCGGAGATGATGTTCAGACCGATGCCGCCGGTTCCGATCACAGCCACGGTATCGCCCGGGCGGACGTGAGCCGTGTTGATGGCCGCCCCGGCACCGGTGATGGTGGCACACCCGATGCAGGCGGCCTCGTCCCACTTGACCTGGTTGTTGACCACAGCCAGCTGGTTCTCGTGAATCAGGGCCTTTTCAGCAAACCCGCCAGTACCGAAGGCCTGGGTGATGGGCCGACCGTCGGGGAAGGACAGGCGGGGCTTCTCCCCCTCGCCACGCACGCACTCCTGCTGCTGGGTGCAGGACTGGGGCTGACCCTTGAGGCAGTTGGCGCAGTGTCCACAGACCTGCTCAAGGGAGGCCACCACATGGTCGCCCACCTTGATTCCGGACACTTCGGGCCCCACGGCCTCCACAACTCCAGCCACCTCGTGGCCGATGACTGCCGGGAAGGGGAAGAACTTGTCATCGTCCTCCACCAAATGAAGGTCCGAATGGCACAGGCCGGAAGCCTTCACATCCACCAGCACCTCCGCACCGATGGGGTCGTCGATGATGATCTCCTCGGGCTGAGCGAATCCCTTACCGATACCATAGGCCACCGAGGCCTTGATCTTCTGAGGCATATCGTCTCCTTAGTCAACTACTATGCGCCGGCTTCCCGTCGGCGCGAAACATGGTACATCGTGTCAGCAACGCTGCTTGTGTGCTTATTCCCGCAAGCGAACTTAACCCGCCAGCACACTCTAATTCTATCTCGCCGGCTCCGGCGGACCGTCATTACCGACCCCGGCGTTTATGGAAGACACACTCCCCCGAACACCGGGAATCGATGCATCGCCCGGTAGCGCCAACCCCATCCCGAGGGTTGCGGAAACTCAACCATCATCGGTATTTTCCGATGCATCCGTGCCATCCGATTGACCCGCGGGGCCCATCACCTACTATGGAATCATGTGCGGAAGATTCTCGGCGGCTTTTGACTATTCCCGCCTGGCAGAGCAGTACCAGGCCCAGCGGGCACCGAATCTTCCCAAGTCGTCTTGGAACATCGCACCCGGGGCGACGATTGCGATTATCGCCCAGGACAGGAACGGTATCCGCCACCTCAATCCTGCCAGGTGGGGCCTCATACCATCATGGTCCGTCAGCGACCATCTGGATTACCCGACCCACAATGCCCGGGTCGAGACGGCCCTGACCAAGCGGACCTATGCCGATGCGGCACGGTGCCAACGAGCCATCATTCCTGCAAGCGGCTATTACGAGTGGACCAAGGACCACCGGCCCTTCTATTTCCAGTCCCCCGATGAATCGCCTTTGGCCATTGCGGGGCTCTATTCCTGGTGGCGTAAGGATGAGCACTCCCCCTGGCTACTGACAGCCACCATCCTGACGACCCAGGCCGAGGGTGAGGCGGCACTCGTTCACGAGCGCATGCCCTTGCTGATTACCGAAGCAAACGCGGATGCATGGCTTGACACCGGTCTGGATGGTTCGGACGTATTCACCCAAGCCGTAGATCTGGGGCGGAAATCGTCGGCCAGGCTTGTCCAGCACCAGGTCGCCCCTCTCAAGGGCGACGGGCCTCAGTTGGCTGACGACATCTCACTCAGATTGTAAGGCGAATCCCAGCTCCTCGGCGGCTTCGGTCGGTATGGGATCAAAAGCCCAGTACTCACTCAGGTTGTCGTCCGAGGAGAGACTGCGGATCTCGGCCTGGTCTATGTAGACCTCCCCGGATAGATGGTCGGTCTCGTGTTGGAAGATACGGGCCGGCCATCCGTGCATGGTTTCCTGGTGGTTCTTGCCCGTCTCATCCTGCCAGCTGGCGGTGATGTCGAGCCAGCGGCCGCGCACGGCCTGGTACCCCTCAAGCGAAAGGCAACCTTCGTAGAAGGACGTCCTGGCATTCCCCACAGGTTCATAGGAGGGGTTGATGATGGTCATGAACGGCAGTTCGGCAATCTCCCGGGGGTCGTCTTCGTCATCGCGCAGATGGTCTTCGACCACCGCAATGGCCAGACCCAGGCCAATCTGCGGAGCTGCCAAACCCACTCCCGGGGCATTCAGCATCGTCCTATGCATGACCTCGACCAGTCGGCCCAGGGTCTTCTTGGAGAGCTGCCCGGTATAGGGTTCGGTCTTCTGACGCAACACAGGCTCCCCCATCTGGACGATAGGCAGGATTCCCCTCCTCCCGGCATCCGAGAGCAGGGCATCGACCTGATGATTGAGGGCGGTGTCGATTTTGGCGTTTCTTCCGAACATGGCGGCCTTTCCAGGATTTCAGACAGACGGGCGATTACCCGGTCCGGACTTCAGAGGGATAGCTCGTCGGCAACCACTTTGGCCAGCCGGTCGCAGACCTGATCGGCCTGTTCCTGGGTGGCGGCCTCGGCCATGACCCGGACCAGGGGCTCGGTGCCGGACGGGCGTAGAAGCACCCTACCGGTCGCGCCCAGCAGCTCCTCTTCACGTTCCACCGCCGCCTGGACCTTGGCATTGGTCCTGGCAGCGTTCTTGTCCACACCGGGCACGTTGATCAGCTGCTGAGGCAGTTGGGGGAAGTCCGCAGCCAGTTCCTTGAGGCTCCGGCCCGAGCGCACAACCTCCTTGGCCAGGGTCAGCGCGGTCAGGGTGCCGTCACCGGTGGTGGCGAACTCCCTGTTGATGACGTGGCCGGACTGCTCCCCGCCCAGGGTGTAGCCTCCACGGAGCATCTCCTCCAGCACGTACCGGTCGCCCACGCCGGTCTGTACCGTGACGATACCCATCTCTTTCAGGGCCAGTTTGAGCCCGAGGTTGCTCATGACCGTGACCACCAGGGTATCGTTGGCCAACTTGCCTTCACGCTGCTTGGCCCTGGCCAGGATGCCCATGATCTGATCCCCGTTGACCAGGGTACCGTCTTCATCGACCGCCAGGCAGCGGTCTGCATCCCCGTCGAAGGCCACACCCATGGCCGCATCCGAAGCCCGTACCATGGCCTGGAGCTGCTCGGGGTGTGTGGAGCCTGCATGCTTGTTGATGTTGTAACCGTCCGGGGAGGCATTGATGACCACCACGTCGGCGCCCGCCCTGCGCAGGGCTTCGGGGGCCACCACCGAGGTGGCACCGTTGGCGCAGTCGGCGACGATGCGCAGACCGTCCAGGGGTTTGGTCTGGGTCTTGTCGGGGTTGATGGGCGCCACCGCCTCGACCAGGTGGTCGATGTACATGTTGGTGGCCGTCACCGTGTCGTGGGAAACCCGGCCCACCCCCTCACCCGTCGGACGCTCCCAGTCCTGCCCGAGGACGGACTCGATCTCATCCTCCTTGGAATCCTGAAGTTTGAAGCCACCCCGTGCGAAGAACTTGATTCCGTTGTCGGGCATTGCATTATGGGAGGCCGATATGACCGCACCCATCTCTACGTTGAGGACACTGGTCAGGTAGGCGATGCCCGGGGTCGGAATAATACCGACGTCAATCACATCGAAGCCACCTGCCGACATACCCGCCGCCAGGGCGGAAGCCAGGAAGTCACCGGAAACCCTGGTGTCACGCCCGATGAGTGCACGCCTGCGCCCTTCCGTCTTGTCGGCGCCCTTGCCCAGGACCCGTACGGCGGCATCGCCCAGATCCAAGGCCAGCTGCGAGGTCAACGCCCTGTTGGCCAATCCGCGAACACCATCGGTTCCGAATAATCTCGGCATCTCATTCCTCCGACTCCGTATGCAGGTTTCGGGAGCCTGCACATCTCCACGCGCTAGGTTAATTATGGCCCCTACCCTGACAGGGCGGTTCCGGCCGGGCGGGTTTGCACATCACTTCCACCGGAAAGGAAAGGGCCGGCCCCCGGTACACAGGGAGCCGGCCCGAATCCTGGATTCAGTCGTTCCGCCTCAGTTGCTCGTTGTAGGAGCGAACCTTGAGGAAGCGCCGGGATGCTGCCGTGTTCTGGGCAATCATGCCGCGCAGGGCCTTGGGCGCATCCGGGTGGGAATCCAGCCAGGCATCTCCGGCCTCGACCAGGGCACGGGGGTCGGCCGAGGACGGGTAGAGGCCTCCGGCCGAGAGCGGATTGAGCAGGGTCTCCGCAATATGGAAGGTCTTGTGTTCCCAGATCCAATCCACAGCCCCGAAGAAGCGGTCCACGTAGGGATCGAAGAGGCTCTCCTGACCGGAACCGGAGAACCCGTCAGCCACCGCCCCGATCTGGGAGTTGGTCAGGTCCTGGTTATTCAGGGCCTGGTCCCATGCCCAGTCCTTGGCCTTGGCGGTAGGCAGGGCGGCACGGGCCCCCATGGCGAACTCCCGGTTCTCGGTGGTGTCGTGGCGGGAGAGTTCCTGATCGATCTCCCCATCGGCCAGGAGGTCGTGGGCGGCCAGGGCATGGATGATGACCCACCGGGTGTTGTTGTCGATTTCCAACCCTTCCAGCTTCAGATCACCACTCAGGAGGCCACGGGCCGTCTCCTCGAAATCAGGATCGTCTCCATAGCCCAGGTAGGCGCGAACCAGCTGGAACTGCTCATCCGATCCGGGCTCCGCCTTCCGAGCCAGATCCCAGAGCGACTGGGCAACAAGCTGGAGCATGGGCTGCCTGCGCCGCCCGGCCACAAAGTGATGGGCTGCGGTCGAAATCTGCGAAAGGGCATAGCGGAAGGTGGTGGACTGGTGCTCGGTTGCCAGGGCCTTGAGGCTGAGTCCAATGAAGCGCTCGGCGGGGAACTCGGCATCCCGGGTCATGTCCCAGAGGCTCAGCCAGATGACTGCCCTGGTCAGACGGTCCTGGACCCGGTAGAGGTTCTCGGACACGAAGTCCAACGATGCCTGATCCAAGCGAAGCTTGGCATAGGTCAGGTCGTCATCGTTGATCAGGATCAGGGCTGGACGCTTCCTGCCTTGGGCGGCGGTCACCTCGGTATGGCCGCCATCCACGTCCAGTTCGAACCGGTCCGTGCGGACGACCCGGCCCTGATCGTCCAGGTCATAGAACCCGACGGCCAGGTGGTGCGGACGCAGAACAGGATGGTCCTCGGGGGCCGTCTGGTCGATGGCCATGGAGGTGATGACCCCGTCAGCATCGGTCTGGACCTTGCTGATCAGGGTGGTGATGCCGGCCTCTTCCAGCCAGAGCTTGGACCAACGCCCCAGATCACGACCACTGGTCTTCTCCAGCTCTGCCAGGAGGTCATTGAGTGTGGCGTTGCCATAGGAATTGGAAACCAGGTACTGGTGAATGCCCTGGAAGAACTGGTCACGCCCCACCCAGGCCACCAGTTGCTTCAATACGGAGCCACCCTTGGCGTAGGTGATCCCATCGAAGTTGACTTCCGTATCGTGCAGGTCGTTGATGGGAGCCACCACCGGATGGGTGGTGGGCATCTGATCCTCGGTCAGGGCCCAGCTCTTCTCGCCGGAGCAGAAGGTGGCCCAATCGTCGCTCCACTCGCTGGCCTCGGCGGTGGCCAGGGTCGACATGAACTCCGCGAAGGACTCGTTCAGCCAGAGGTCATTCCACCACTTCATGGTCACCAGGTCACCGAACCACATGTGGGCCAGCTCATGCAGGACGGTCTCGACGCGGCGGTTGATTTGGGCTCCCGTGGCCTTGGATTCAAAGATATAGGAGTCGCGGAAGGTCACCAGGCCGATGTTCTCCATGGCTCCGGCGTTGTACTCCGGAACGAAGACCTGGTCGTACTTGGCCCAGGGGAAGGGCAGGTCCCAGGTCTTGGCGTAGAAGGCGAATCCCTTCTTGGTCACGTCGAAGAGGTAGTCGACGTCCTTGGCCAGGGAGTCCTTGAGGGCCTGGCGGCAGTAGAGGCCCATGGGGATGGTCCGACCGTCCTCGTTGGAGTACTCGCTGGTCCAGGAGGCATAGGGTCCGGCGGTGAAGGCGGTCAGGTAGGAGCTCATGACCGGGGTCGTTTCGAACACCCACCGACGGCAGGATTCACTCTTGCCGCCCTCCAGGGTGCCGGGGGCGGTCTCCTGGTCGAGGGCCTCCTCGCTCACGGCGGGCATGTTCGAAAGAACCTGCCAGGAGGCGGGGGCCGTCACGGTGAAGTCGAATGTGGCCTTGATGTCGGGCTGGTCGAACACCCCGTATACGCGGCGGGCATCCGGCACCTCGAACTGGCTGTACAGGTAGACGTTGCCGTCCGATGGGTCGACGCTGCGGTGGAGGCCTTCACCGGTGCGCGAGTAGACGCATAGGGCCGTGACCTTGATCTGGTTGTGCTCCTTGAGCCCGGCCAGTTCGATACGGCTGTCGCGATAGACCTGGGCGGGGTCGAGACCCTCCCCGTTGAGTTCGATCGCGCTCACTTCATCGGCAATCAGGTCAAGGAAGGTCGATTCCCCCGGCTCGGCATCGAAACCGATGGTGGCCTGGGAAAGGAAGGTCCTGGGGCCCTTGGTCAGATCCAGGGCGACCTGGTAGGTGACATTCGATACGACGGTTGCGCGTTCTTCTGCTTCCACACGCGTCAGATTGGCTCCGGGCATGGTTTCCTTTCACACATACGGTTGATGCCGACGGCCTCTCGGGACTGGCAACGGGTGCACAGACACCAGGGCCGGGTCTTGGGTACTCAGAACAAGTCTAATCAATGCCCCTGAGCAGGAAGACACCCGCCGGTTTTCCTCCGAGCACGGAACTTCGCGGCCTGCGGTACCTTAGGAACTCAACCGGGGGAATACCACGGCAGACAAAGGACTTGTCATGATAGATCGGGTAGCCGCACCCGGTCGGACGGTTTTGCAGGCGGATGGAGAGAAGGACCATGAGGGGTATCAGGGCAGCCGGCGCCTCGATCCGTACACCATGCCGCCATCACCGCCGGCTGGCGGACGAGAGCTCAGCGGGCACAGTCTCGGCCGTCGCACCCCACACCGGCGGATTCAACCTCCACCAACTCAACCTGCTCTGTCAATACTCCTATGGGGTTGCACGAGGAGACGGACTGACCCACGTCGGCAGGCATCGGTTCCTGGACCAATCACTGGGTTTCTACTGGGTGATTCGCTCCCACTACTGTGCCGGCAATGGGTTCGAGGGCATGGTGACCACACCGGACCGTCAGGGACGCCCCGACTACCGCCACCTGACCGTGGTCTTTGCCGGCACCAATCTGAGGGACGACACTTCGAGAGACATCCTCGCCGCCCTGACCACCTTTCTTGCTCCCTTTCCCCTCCCCTGGTCCCAGATCGGCGAGGCCAGGGCCATGGCCGACGATGCCTTGGGACTGGCCCGGAAACAGGTGGGAACGTCTGCCACAATCCTCTTGACCGGTCACAGCATGGGCGGCGGCCTGGCCCTGATGCAGGCAAACCGGCTCGGTATGCCGGCCCGGGCCTTCTGCGCCGTAGATCCCTGGAGGGCGATGGACCGACACCAGCGAACCCTGATCGAGACCCACCGCGCCACGGGGCTCCTGCAGGATTACCGCCTGACCAACGACCTGGTAACGGGAACGGTCAACCATATCCTGACCGGTTGCGCCGACCGGAGCGCAAGAATCATCTGGTGTGGACGGGGTGCCGGTGGATTCAACCACTGGTTGAGCCATTTCACCTACGACGCGAACGGCAACCCTGTCGCAAATCCGGCCAGGAGGGCGTGAGGTCCTGATTGCAGACGCCCAGACCGGGAAGCGAAGAAGCTCCACCCCGGCGGCGCACAGAATTGACTTCTAGAAAACCCCTATGGTATCGTCGTTTATAGAAACGTTTCGACGACGATCGTAAGAATCGACAGCGAGGTGAAGATGCCTGGCACAAAGGTTGCATAGCGATGAGGGCCCCGGTCACCCAGGACCGGCCCGATCGATCGGATACCAAACCGAACTTACGGAAACAATGCCGATTTTTGCAATCGAAACGTTTCTACTGCTGGTCGGACCAGTACGACCGGCCCGGAAAGGAAATGAGGAGAAATATGAGAATCAAGAAAGCGTTGGCGACCCTGTTGGTGGCCGCCTCGGCAGTGACTGCCCTGACCGGCTGCGGAGGCGGCGGGGAGCAGAAGGACGACAAGAAGCCCGAGAGCATCTCCTTCTGGTACTACGACAAGGACACCGCCGCCCAGACCATGGCCTGGCGTGAGGCGGCAGCCGACTTCACGAAGAAGACCGGTGTCAAGGTCAAGTTCGAGGTGAAGTCCTTCGCCCAGATCGCCCAGAACAGCAGCCAGTTCCTCAATTCCGACCAGGCCCCCGACATCATGGAGTCCAACAGGGGCAACGGCAGCGCCGGCATGCTCTCCTCCATGGGGCTCCTGACCGACCTGGGACCCTATGTCGAGAAGTACGGCTGGGATAAGAAGGTCACCGAGGCGGACGCCTCCATGGCCAAGTATGACGAGAAGGGCGTCATGGGCGGAGACACCTGGTACGGCGCCCCCAACTACGCCGAGTACCAGCGGGTCTACTACAACAAGGACATGTTCGCCAAGTACAACATCAAGGAACCCACCACCCTGGCCGAGTTCGAAGACGCCTGCCAGAAGTTCAAGGATGCCGGAGTGACCCCGATTGCCGCCGACGCAGGCGAGTTCGGAGTGCTGTGGCTCTGGTGGCAGCTGGTTTCGACCAAGGCCGACAAGGGCTTCATCCAGGACTGGCAGATGTACAAGCACGAGGTGAACTGGAAGGACGAGTCCCTGACCTACGCCACCAAGACCCTGAATGACTGGCTCGACAAGGGCTACATCTCCCGCAACGCCACCGGCCTCAAGGCCGAGGACACCACAACCTCCTTCATCAAGGGCGAGTACCCGATATACCAGACCGGCACCTGGAACCAGGGGCGTTTCGTGGATCAGATCAAGGGATTCGAATGGGATGCCTCCATCCTCCCGGGATCCAAGTTCGCCCAGGGATGCACCGGCAACCTCCTGACCATCCCCGAGAAGAGCAAGAACAAGGATCTGGCGGCCCAGTTGATTGACATGGTCCTCTCCAAGAAGGAACAGAACGGCATTGCCAAGCACGGCGGAATTCCGCTGGCCGCAGACAACGACAGCATCGACAACCCCAAGAACAAGGCCATGGCCGAGGAGTACGCCAAGTTCTCCAAGGAGAATGCACTCTCCTACTACCCCGACTACCCCGCCTCCAACCTGACCGACGCCATCCCCGCGGCCCTCCAGGAACTGGTGAACGGAACCAAGACCCCCGACCAGGCCCTGGAAGCCATCAAGGATGCCTACACCTCGGGCGTCAAGGACATGGACGTCAAGGACTAGTTCAAGCAATCCAATCACCTTCAAATCCGGACGGTGCCTTCCAGACCGGAAGCACCGTCCGTCTTTCCAGTATCAACTAGCTTCAAAGAGGAGTTCGGAGGCTGCCATGTCTCAAAGCGGTAGCAGTAAACGGTCCACAGCGTCAAGGCTGCCGGGCAACAAATCAACCAGGTTCATCCCCTATCTGATTCCGGGGATCCTCTCCCTGGCTGTCATCATCATCGTTCCCTTCGTCTGGAACATCTATCTCAGCTTCACCCGTTGGCGCGGGGTCGGACCGGTCCGTTTCGTAGGCCTGAAGAACTGGCAGAGGCTCGTCGCCGATGCAACCTTCTGGAAGTCCTTCATCAACTCCTTCTGGATCATCGTGGCGATCGTCATCATCCCCACCATCCTGGGACTTCTGATCTCGTCCGTCCTGACGGATGTGATTCAGAAGAAGTTCAACTCCGGAACAGCCTCCTTCATCCGGGCCCTGTACTACCTGCCCCAGCTCCTGCCCGTGGCTGTGGCCTCCATCATCATGGGATGGATCTTCCGTCCGGACGATGGCGCCTTCAACGCCCTCCTCGAGAGCATCGGGCTCGGTGGTCTCCAGCACAATTGGCTGGGCGATCCCGGCAGCGCCCTGCCGGTGCTCATGTTCATCCTGATCTGGATACAGCTGGGCTACCCCATCGTCATCTTCATGTCGGGCCTGCAGCGCGTCGATCCCGAGCTCTATGAGGCAGCCAGCCTGGACGGGGCCAACTGGTGGCAGAAGTTCAGGGTCGTGACCCTCCCCTCCATCATTCCGGAACTCCTGGTGGTCATCCTCACTGCCACCATCGGTGCTCTGAAGACCTTCGGCCCGGTCTATCTGCTTACCAAGGGCGGACCAGGCACGAGCACCATCGTGCCCTCCTACTACTCATACAACCAGTTCTTCCAGCTTCACCAAGTGGGCTACGGAGCCGCGATCTCCACAGCACTGACCTTGGTAATCATCGTCTTCTCCGTCGTGTTCACCCTGGTGCAGGGGCGCGTCGAAAAGAACATGGCCTAGGGAAGGGGACACACAATGACAGAGGCAAACATACAGATGTCAGAGCAGAACGGCGCCGCATGCCCGAGCAGGCAGTCCGGCAGGAAGAGCAAGCACATCCGCAGCTGGGGCAACTGGGTGGCACTGGTCCTCCTGGTCCTGGGTGCCGTGATCATGCTCTTCCCCCTCCTCATTTTGGCCATGAACGCCTTCAAGACCATCGGGGACTACAACGCCACGGGACCGCTCTCGCTTCCCGCCCACCCGACCATGAACGGAATCACCTCCTTCTGGGTCAGCAGCAACTTCCCCATGAAGTTCGTCAACAGCCTGATAATCTCGTTGGTTGTGGCCGTGCTTGGCGTCGTGCTCTCCGTGCTGAACTCCTTCGCACTGGGTATCGGGCGGGTCAAGGGCAACAGGTGGATCATCCTCTTGATCATGCTGGCCAATATGCTCCCCCAGGAGTCCCTGCTCTACCCCCTCTACACCATCTTCAAGGAGGCGGGACTCTACAACACCCAGCTCGCCATCATCATCATTTTCACGGTGATTCAGAGCGCCTACGGCACCTATCTGCTGTCGGCAGTGTACGGCACCTTCCCCCAGGCCATCCTTGAGGCGGCCTCCATCGACGGCGCCACCCGCTGGCAGGTGTTGAGCAGGATCGTCCTGCCCATCTCCTGGCCGACCATCAGCGTACTCTTCGTCTTCTTCTTCGTATGGACCTGGAACGAGTACATGATTCCCATGGCCTTCCTCATGGACGACTCGGTGCAGACCATCCCCCTGGCCCTGGCCACCATCCAGGGGCAGCACACCATGGATGCCACCGCCCTGGCAGCGGCCTCCCTGCTCAGCATCATCCCCACCATCATCTTCTATGTGATCTTCCAGCGGAAGCTGAACCAGGGAATCGTGGCAGGCGCGGTCAAGTAGACAGAGCGTCAGTCCGCACCCTCCCGGCAACATCAAGGCCCCGGCCGCTTCAACGAGCGGCCGGGGCCTTGATCATTCGCGCAGAAGGCCGTCAGGCCAATCCGCCAGACGAAACGTCAGTCCTGCTTCTCTACATCGGTGGCCACGTCGGCCACGACCGGGACAATCATGGGCCGGCGATGCAGCTTCCTGGAGATCCACCCGCCCAGGGTGCGACGCATGAGCTGCTGCAGTTGGTAGGTGCCCGTGGTGCCATTGGCCATGGCATCCTCAAGCTGGTCGACCACCTGCGCGTTGATGGCCTTGAACTCGCTCTCGTCCTCGGCGACTGCATTCAGGTAGACCTTGGGGCCTGAAACGACCTTGCCGGTCTCGCTGTCGACCACGGCGAAGGCCGAGACGAATCCCTCGGTGCCCAGGATGCGGCGCTGCTCCAGCTCCTCATCGGTCAGCTCGCCCACGGAATCACCATCCACGTAGACATATCCGCAGGGCACGGATCCGACTACGGCGGCCTTGCCATGGTAGAGGTCGACCACGTCGCCGTCCTCGGCCAGGACGACGTTCTGGGGGTCCACACCGGTCTTGACGGCAATCAGACCGTTGGCCACCAGGTGGCGGTTCTCACCGTGGATGGGCATGGCGCACTTGGGCTGCACGATGTTGTAGAAGTGCAGGAGCTCGCCCTCGTCGGAGTGACCGGAAACGTGGATGGCCGCATTGTCGCGGTTGACCACCTTGGCCCCCATACGCACCAGCTTGTTGATGACCTTATAGACCCCGTGCTCGTTGCCGGGAATCAGGGAGCTGGCCAGGATGACCGTATCGAACTCGTTGATGGTGATGTCACGGTGGGTCCCATCGGCGATACGGCCCAGGGCCGCCATGGGCTCGCCCTGGGAACCCGTGCACATGTAAACGATCTTCTCGTCCGGGATGTCATGCGCATCCTTGAGGTCCACCACCGTGTCCTCGGGCAGATGGAGGTATCCGAGGTCGGAGGCGATCGACATGTTACGCACCATGGAGCGTCCGGCGAATACCACCTTGCGTCCATACTTGTGGGCGGTGTCCACCACCTGCTGCACCCGGTGCACGTGGCTGGAGAAGGAAGCCACGACGATCTTGCGCTGAGCCTCGGCAAAGGCCTTGTCGAGGGCCGGGGAGATGGAGATCTCCGGCTTGACGTATCCAGGTACCTCCGCATTGGTGGAGTCAGCCATGAGCAGGTCCACACCGGACTCACCCAGCTTGCCGAACTCACGCAGATCGGTCAGTCGGTGGTCAAGGGGCAGCGGATCGATCTTCATATCGCCGGTGTCGATGATATGACCGGCGGGGGTCCGTACGGAGACGGCCAAGGCATCGGGGATGGAGTGGGTCACGGACACGAACTCCAGGTTGAAGGGGCCGACTTTGAGCTTGTCGCGTCCCTTGACCTCCACCTCGGTGGGCTTGAGGTGGTGCTCCTCACACTTGGCGTCAACGAAGCCCAGGGTCAGCTTGGAACCAATCAGAGGGATGTCCGGACGCATCTTGAGCAGGTAGGGCACACCACCGATGTGGTCTTCATGCCCGTGGGTCAGAACCAGGGCATCGATCTGGTCCAGCTTGTCCTTGATATAGCTGAAGTCGGGCAGAATCAGGTCCACACCCGGCTGCTCCTCTTCGGGGAAGAGGACACCGCAGTCAATGAGCAGAATGTGTCCGTTGTACTCGATCACATTCATGTTGCGGCCGATTTCGCCCAGACCACCCAGTGGAACGATCCGCATGGATCCCTTGCGATACTTGGGAGGCGCCACCAGACGCTGCTCTACCTGGGTCCCCTTTCCTCGCTGCATGGAACCGTTGCGGCGACCGCGGGATTCACCACGCGACCTGCCGTTCCCCTTCTTGCCTGCGCCTGCGGACCGGTTGCGGCCCTTGGAGGCGGATTGCCTGTTCCTGCTCTTGCTTGTTGTCTTCTCTTCTTGCGTTTTTCTAGCCATTCTCACTTGTGTTTCCATTATCTGTACCCCTGCCTATACAGGGGCGACGTTTCGTTTTCCGGTCCCGGTCAGATAAGACCGGCGGCCTTCATGCCCGCCTTGGCCTTGGAGAGCTGCTCCTTACCGGGTCCCAGATTGGGCAGCCTCATCGTGGTTTCGTCGAGTGACCCGGCCACCTTCAGGGCGGCCTTGGCCATGACGGCCTGCTGTCCATCGCCGTTCAGGGCCTGGACCAGGTGCGCCAAGGTGGCAGCCAGCCGCTGCGCGCCCGTCAGGTCACCGGTATCGAACCGGGCCGCCAGATCCTGCATGGGGCCACTCGCCACATGGGCCATGACCGATATGATGCCGACTGCCCCCAGGGCCAGGAATGGCAGATAGAGCCCATCGTCACCCGAATACCATGCCAGCCCGGTCTCCTGCCGCTTCTGCGGCACCGCGGCCAGGTCACCGGTGGCATCCTTGACGGCTTCCACATGCTTGAGCTCCGACAGGCGGCGGTAGGTTTCCAGTTCAACGTGCAGACCGGTACGGCCAGGCACGTCGTAAAGGATGACCGGGCAATCGGCGGACTCGCATACCGACCGGAAGTGTGCCACCACGCCATCCTGGGAGGGACGGGAATAATACGGCATGACCACCAGGAGGGCATCCGCCCCGGCCTCCTGAATTATCTCGACCATGCGGACCGTATGAGCGGTGTCGTTAGATCCGGCACCCGAAATGACCGGAACATCGACTGCCTGCCTGACCACCCGGACCAGATTGACCTTTTCGTCCATGTGGGTCACCGGGGATTCCCCCGTGGTGCCGTTGACGAGAATCCCATCGGCCCCATCGGCCACCAGTCTGCGGGCCAAGGCAGCAGCAGCCTGGAAGTCCATGGATCCATCGGCCTTCATGGGGGTGACCATGGCCGGAATGACCCTGCCGAAGGGAGCAGGTGGCATCAGATGGGTTTCGGACTCAGTCATAGTTTCACGCTACTTGCAGATGGGGACTCAATCGGGCCTTGGCACATTCCCGCCACATCTCGTTCCACCTGGTGACCATTCACAGATCCAGGAAGCGGTCCAGCCCCACGGTCAGACCAGGATGGGAACCGGAGGCGATGGTTCTCACAGCCAGGAGCACACCGGGCATGAAGGAGGACCTGTCGAAACTGTCTGCACGGATGGACAGCTGTTCGCCGGTGTTCCCCAGGAGAACCTCCTCGTGGGCATTCAGGCCCTGCAGGCGAACAGCGTGGACATGCACCCCATCAATCACCTGCCCTCGGGAATCCGCCGCACCCTGGGTGCCGTCCGGCATCGGCCCCAAGCCGGCCTGACGCCGGGCCTTCCCGATGGCCTGGGCCGTGTGGATGGCCGTTCCCGATGGAGCGTCCACCTTGTCGGGATGGTGGAGTTCAATCACCTCGGCCGAGGTGAAGTACTCGGCAGCCTTGGCGGCGAAGTGGTCGGCCAGGACGGCGGAAATCGCGAAATTGGGGGCGATGAAGACCGATTGATGCTCACGGGGGGCCTGCTCCAGGGCCTGCCGTACCTGGTCGAGTCCCTCATCGGTCCAGCCTGTTGTACCCACCACCAGGTCGACCCCCCGCCCGACCAGGGTCAGCACGTTGTCCAAAGAGGCCTGGGGAACCGTGAACTCGACGGCCACATCGGTATTGTCGGAGGTAATCCCCGCCAGACCGTCCCGACCATCGACGGCAAGGGAGAGGGTCATGTCATCCGCCTCTTCCAAGGCCTGAACGACACTGGTTCCCATTCGTCCAGCGGCCCCTACGACTGCAACCCTGATCATGCCCACCTCCGTGACTCGTCCTGCTTGTGCACTCGACCCCAGTCTAGGAGCCGTCACCAACCGTGGCCCGTTCCTTCCACCTGGCGGATGTGCCGACCCTTGGAATCATCTCCGAAGGTCTCCCGGGTATCGAAACGGCTGGCGGGGGTCCCGATTCGGGTCGGACCAGAACCCTTATTCCGACGACGATGCGGACGCCGTGCGCCTGCGGCTGCTGATCCATCCCAGGACTGCCAGGGGTATGGCACAGCAGGTGACGATGGCCGGAATGGTCATGCCGCCATGAGGGCCGAACTTATCCAAAGCAATTCCTGCCAGTGTGGACCCCAGCGAGGTTCCGATGGAGCCTCCGGTGGACAGCCAGGAGAGGCCTTCGGTCAGGGCGCGGGAGTCCACGCTCTCCCGGACTATCAGATTGCCCGTGGCGAAGATGGGAGAGACGCACAGGCCTGAGAGCACCTCGGCCAGCCCCAGGAGGACCAGATTGTCCATGACCAGGCGGAAAACCACATAACCGGTGGTCAGCAGGGTCAGGAAGACCACCAAGTAGCGCCACCGGGAACCCTTGAGTTTGACCGACCCGAAGATCAAGGCCCCACAGAGGGACCCCAGGGCGAAGAGTGCAAGCTGGAGCCCCACGGCCCCTTCCCTGCCCATGGCCTTGGTCAGGGCCGTCACCGAAACATCCACGGCCGAAAAGCTCATGTTGAAAACGACGAAGACCACGAAGAGGAGGAGTATACCCGGGTAGGCCAGAGCCAAACGGGCCCCTTTCATACCGTCCGAGTCCTCGGGATGGACACTGCCACCGTCGTCGACCGGCGAGTGATCGGCGGCCTTGGTTGCGGCAGCATCCATCCTGACGATGGCCGGAGGTTCCGTGGACCGCATCGAAAAGAAGGTCAGTCCGCCGACGAGCAGGGCCGCAGCCGGCAGGAAGAGCTGGGATACAGGGTTCACCGAAGTGGCCAGGTAGGCGGAAAGGATGGGCCCCAGGATGAAGACGCACTCATCGAGACCGGATTCCAAAGCGTAGGCCGTGTTGAGCAGATTGGTCCGGTCGTCCCGTAGGACCCAGGCCCAACGCGTGCGGACCAGGGCCCCGAAGGCGAACTGGGTCAGGCCCATCAGGGCGGCCAGGATGAAGAGTATGCCCAGGGAGACCCTCTTCATGGCTCCGAAGGCGAACCCCAGGATGGCCAGTGTCTGGATCATGAGTGCCACAAGTCCCACCCGGCGCTGACCGAACCTGTCGACGAGGCGGGCGTAGACGGGGGTGACCAGGGCCGCACAAAGCGTATAGACCGCGCTCATCATGCCTGCCGAGGTCCAATTATCGTAGATATGGTTCAGGGCCAGGACGATGCCCAACCCCATCATCCCCAAGGGCAGTCGGGCAAGAACCGCCGCCAGGCAGAACCCTGCAGCGCCGGGGTAGGTGAAGAGCCGCAGGAAGGGGGACCTGGATTCCTTCATGACCGTCCGCACCTTTCCAGCTGTTCGCGGACCTTTCCGCCGTAGATGTAGATGTCGTCGACCCCTTCGAAGAAGGCCGGATCGACACCGCGGGAATCGGCACCCTGCTGTTCGGAGAACGCCTGGTAATCCCGGCCCTTGAGCTCGGCCAGGCAGGTCATGCCCTGATGGTCGTAGTACCCAACATCGCAGGAAGAGTCGGTATGGAGGTAGAAGTCGGTGATTCCCTTTCCGTCCATGTACGTCAGGGCATCCAGCCAGAGCAGCCGCCCGATGCCGTGACCTCGGGCCCTGCCGCTGACCAGGAACAGCTTCAGTTCGGCTTGGGGCGGGGCCGTCAGACCGGCCTCCTCCTCAAGACGCACCTCCGTAGCGTGCCAGTGCCGGGCGCTGGCCAGGGTCTTGCTGCCCAGCGGCGTGGAGCCCAGGGAGGCGTCCACGGATTCCAGGCAGGCCTGTGCCTGGAGGAAACTCAGGGGTCCGACACCCTCCCTGAGCAGGGTGACCCCCATGAACCGGCCATCCATACTGGCAATGCGGGCTCGGGTGGTTTGGGTCAGGTAGTCAAGGACGAAGTGTTCCGCGCTTAACTGCGAAACCTTGCCCTGCTTGTCCGCCTCCACCTTCCAGGTCCTCTCGAATTCCCTTATCAGGTCGGGCATATCGCTCCAGACCATGGGGCGTATCGAAGGCATGCGGGGGCTGGTCCGGCCCGGTTCGGGCCGGCTTGTCTCTGTCATCTCTTGTCACTCCGTCTGGCTGCGCGGAAGGTATGGGCGCGTCAAACCGCCCCGGCCATTCCGGTCACCATGTACTCAGGGGCACCCATCGCCACCTGAGGGAGCGGGGTCTGCCTGGGACCGCCCCGACCATGCTCTGCATGCCGGTTTGCATCCCGTTCTTGTCATTGCGTGTACGCGGCCCGCCCTGCTGGTTCAGTCGTTGTCCGACTCCTGCGGAGCACCCCGACGCAAACCCTGAAGGATCTCCTCCTGGGATCTGGGTCTTGCCCTGATCAGCCGCCGGGATGACTGGGCCTCACTTACATAGTAAAGGCAGGCGTCGATGGTCGACAGGTCGATTCCCTCCAAGCGTGAAAGGAGTATCCGGTACATGTCGAGCTGGGCCAGTTTTTCGCTGATGTCCTCCTCGGTCGTGGGCCGGGTCCCGGTTTTCCAGTCCACGATGGTGTAGAGCTTGGAGCCGTCATCCTGGTCGAGCCCTCCGCGGAACACAGCATCGAGTTTGCCCTTGACGATGGTGCCGTCCAGTACTGCGACGATAGGACGTTCCACCCAGGCAGGAGTCCTTTGTCCCCACTCGGATTCAACCAGACGCCGCTCCCATATCCTGAGGTTCCGGGCCGTTCGGTCGCTTCCTTCCTGCTTCCTTCCCTCTTCTTCCTCGTCCAAATCCGCCAGCATCCGACGGCGTTCCGCCATGGCCTCCGGCCCCAAGGGAACGACCGATCCGGATGGGGTCTGAGATTCCACCAGGGAATCATCCACGGCCTGATCAGTCACATCAAGTAATCCCGATGAAGGTTCGAAGTCAGGCATGATGTAGCGCTGAGCCCATTCATGGAAGAGGGTACCGGCCTGGGCCAGAGGCGAGGCCACCCGGGGCACAGGCCTGACCAGGCCCTCCCAGTACTCCCGTTCCCTGACGGCCTCCATCCCGCCCGATCTGGCCTGGATGGAAGTGACACTCTGAGCGCCATGCCCGATGATTCTCCGCCCCGTACGGCGCAGAGCTTCCAGGTCCGCGACAAGGCGGTCACCGGCAACACCCAGCCTTCCGGTGGCAACCTGGAGCACCCGGACCGCGTCGGCATAGAGGCTGCCTTCCGCGTGCGGGGTTCCGGACGGGTCCTCGTCGAAGCCCACCCATTCGGCACTGCGTTGCAGGGCCTGTGACACCTTGTTCCCCATGGTTATCGGCCAGAGGACCCTGTCGGATTCATCCTGCCTGGCTGCCAGCTGGCCCACCTGATCCAAGGCATCCTGAACAAGGGCCTGACGGAAGGCCTGGGCATCCTGACCAACCAGAAGACCCACAGGAGGAGTGGGGGGAAGCGGTTCCCCGTCGTCCCCATCCTGGCCCCCATCGATGGAATCCAATCTGACGGCACCATCTTCGCCGTCCAGACCCCTGACCAATTCCCGCCAGAAGTTCGAGGCATCCTTCCCGGGATCGGCCTGGGGGGTGTTCAGGGCGGGATTGGTATCGGTGGCCTTGGTGCTGAACGTCAGGAGGAGGTCATGCCTGGCCCTGGTCACGGCCACATAGGCCAGTCGTCGCTCATCGTTGTGGTATCGGTTTCCGTATTCCTCTTCCTGCGGCAGGTATCCCCTGGCACTCAGGAAGTCATAGTCATCCCCGGCATCGTCCACGCCGGTGCTCCTGATCTCCCCGATTGCCTCGTCCTCCAAATCGGCCAGGCTCAGACCACCAAGGTCATCCCCCGGTTCGGATCCCGGACGGGCGTCATGGGGGAATCTGGGGAGAATCATGGCATCGGCCCTGACCGGTACAGGAACTGCCTGCGGATCCTCCAGCCAGGTACTTGCCGTGTTCCGGTAAGGCACTCCCACCGGGGAAGCCTCGGTGCTCAGCGTCTCGATTTTCAGGTGGTCGCCCTGCTTGCTCGGGAAGGAGCCGGCGGACAGTCCGACGACGGCCACGGCATCCCATTCCAGACCCTTGGCCTGGTGGACGGTCATCAGGGTCACATCGGCATGCCCACCAGCCCCCTCATCGGGCAGATCGGGACTTTGGACCATGGCATCCACCCAGGCCACGAATCCTCGAAGACTGGGCCCCAGGCCGGCAGGTAATTCGGATATGTAGGTATCGACCTGTTCCAGAAGGGCTTCGACACCGGCATTGGCCCGGCTCGGTTGAAGAGGCTGGTCCGGTCGCTCCATGGCCTGGGCCAGGACCAGATCGATGTCCAGATCCAGGGCCTGGATGGCGGCGATGACCACCTGCCTGACCGAGGCCGAAGACTGGGACTGGACTGTGCGAATGACCTCGGCCGCCCTACTGACCAATGTACGGCCACGCGGACTGAGTCGTGAGGTCCGGAGCAGGTCGTCCAGGTCATCACGCAACAGGAGATCAATCAGGAAGAGGGAGTTCGGTACCCGGTCCCGTTGTTCTCGGACCAGTTCTCTCCTGACCTTGCCGTCGTCCGTTTCGGGCACCATTCCGGCCTGGAGAAGAGCACGGTACTGGCTGTCGGCGTTGATGGTCTCCGCGAGGGAGGCCAAGGCTCGCAAGTCGGCCGGATTCATGTTGAACCGGGCCGAAGCCAGAAGGCGCATCAGCGAATCACTGTCGGTATGGTCGCAGATCACCCTGAGCAAGGCCAGGACATCCATGACTTCGGGCCGGTCGAAGAGGGCCGAATATCCCACCACCTGGCAGGTCAGTCCCGCGGCTTCCAGTGCCGTCCGATACTGGGGCATCCTGGACTTGGACCGGAAAAGGACGGCCACATGGGGGGCATCGGGATCCTCGCCCGGCTCATCCTCGCCGCGCCCGCCGTAACGTGACCTGGCGTGGAGGGCGAAACGGACCACAGCATCGATCTCCTGGCCAACTGTGCTGTAGCCAAGCAGGCCAACGGTCCCCTCGTCGGCCCCTTCCCTGGCCTCCAACCGGGCCACGTCCACCTCGTTCATCCTGGCACTGGAAAAGCGGTCGGTATCCTGCCGGAGTGGAACCGTCAAGAGATTGGCCGCCTTCAGGACCATCCTGGAGTTCCTGAAGGTGCGGGAGAGCGTCAGAGGTTCCTTGTCCTCGGACCTGCCGAAGGTGGTGATTCCGCCAACCTGCCCGTCCTGGACACTGGGCCTGTCGGCCAGCATACCGAACTGGGACTGGAAGGTGCGGAAGGCTCCCGGGCTGGCACCACGCCATGCGTAGATGGATTGGAAGGGATCCCCTACGGCGGTCACGGCCGATCTGGATGCCCCCTCCTTGTCGTTCGGATGGAAGATGGCGGCAAGGAGAAGCGCCTGGGTGGTGGAGGTGTCCTGGTACTCATCCAGGAATACGTGGGTGAACCTGCGACGATAATGGGCTCCGATGGCGGGAAATCGGTCGACAAGCTGGAAAGCGGCTACGGTGAAGTCGCCGAACTCGGCCATGTTGGCCTGGC
Organism: Bifidobacterium sp. M0307; assembly: GCF_016100445.1. Taxonomy (NCBI): domain Bacteria; kingdom Bacillati; phylum Actinomycetota; class Actinomycetes; order Bifidobacteriales; family Bifidobacteriaceae; genus Bifidobacterium; species Bifidobacterium sp. M0307. The sequence goes on along the minus strand of NZ_JACFSL010000001.1, from coordinate 293,541 downwards.
GTTTGGCCTGCTGATAGTAGTCGGCCAGGGTCAGGAGCTTCTCCCGGGTCCTGACGGTCCTGAGCAGCCTATTGGCCTGATAGAGCCGGAAGTCCAATCGGTTCTTCCTCATTTTGCTCAGCTTGAGCTCATAGTCCTCGTCGATGTCCTTCTTTGCTCGTCTCGGCCGTTTCAGGGAGGCTTCGGTCGGTTCGGCATCCGGTATGGGACGACCATCAATCAGGGCCACGGTCTTATCGATGAAGGCCTGGTCCCACTCCCGTACTCTGGCCAGGGCCTGGTCGAAGTCCGGGCAGTCCCGACTGATCATGGAGGAGGTCAGGGCATGGGTGATGCCCAGGACCTGGTTGACGGTGGTTTCAAAGGTGCCGGAACCCACGTCATCCTGCCCCAATTCCCTGGCACGAGCCAGTCTGGCAGCCTGGGCCGGTCCGCCGAGGGTGGCGGCCGAGAATCCGGACAGGGGGTCGTCCACATCCAGACCACCCTCGACCTGGTCCATGACCTCCCCACGGTCGGGGAAGACCAGGTCGATATGCTCGGCCACCACCCCCGCGGCCAGCTGAAAGGCTCCGGGAGCGCTCAGGGGTTGGGTGTCCTGGTCCATCCCCACCAGGAGTCCATACTGCCGGACGATGGACTGGAAGAAGGCATCATAGGTGAAGACCGAGGGTTTGAGGAAGTTCCTCTCCGGGTCCACCTGGCCCTGGTCCGACCCCGGACGACTCCTGATGACCGCGGCCGAGACCCGGGAGAGAAGTTCCGAGGCGGCCTTACGGGTGAAGGTCAGGCCCAGAATCTGCTCCGAGGGGACCCCATGCCGAATCAAGGCAATGATGCGTTGTGTCATGGTCATGGTCTTGCCGGAACCGGCTCCCGCCACGACCAGGAGGTCATCCTCGACCCCGGCATCGACTATGGCCGACTGCTCTGCTGTCTGCTTCATTCCTGGTCCTCCAGAAGATTGGTAGCCAGCCGCTTCCAGGCCGGGCATACCCCGTCCCCGCCCTTGTTGTGGCAACGGGAGGAATCGAAGAGGGCGTCGGGACGGTCGGCCGAGAGCCGGACTCCGGCGGCAAAGAAGACCCGGGCCACCATGGTCAGGTCCCAGACAATCTGGGAGCCACCGCCGTGATTGCGTACCAGGTCCCAGACCTCCTGGTCAACCCCGCGCGGAGACTCTGCAGGGAGGTCCTCCAAGTCAGCCAGCTTGGAGGGGTCGGGGATTCTAGTTCTCGGCTGGTAGGCGGGCGTGAAGGTTTCCCCCTGGAAGATGGACGGCTGGTAGGGGGCTTCCTCGGGCCTGGTCCCCATGTCCGCATCCTTGGCGGGTCTGCCCACGTCGAAAAGCAGGGACTGACTTACGGAAAGTCCTCCGTCCTGTGCGGGATCAGGGGCCCCAGGCAGGACCCAGCCGGCCTCAGCGTCCGACCGCCTTCTCTCCTCGTCGGTCTGGAAGGCCAGACCAAGTTGGTAGCAGACCAGCTGAAGGTCATTGAAGAGCTCACCGCGCCTGTGCACACGACCGGTTTTGTAATCCACCAGACGCAGGTAATGACGACCGTCAATGCACCGGGTTTCCAGCCTGTCTATCCTGCCGGACAACCGCACGGACGTCTCCGAGGTAAGTGCCTCGGGGAACCCTCCCACCAGACCGGAGAGAAGATTGAAGAACTGCTCCCGGTCCAGCGCATTGCCGGGGAAGGTGGCCTTCCATACCCTGCAGAAGTCCTCCATGGTTATGGTCACGTTGAAGGACCGCTCGCTCTGAACCCCCTCCAGGCTTCCAACGGGAACCGGGGCCTTCCCACCACAACCGTAGCCGTCTGTCGTGGAATGGACGAAGTAGGAGGCCAGATTATCGATGATTCCCTCCGCCTGATGCTCTTTGCTGCGGATACCGTAGAGCTCCTTGGGATTCAATCCAGCCGAAGGATTCTGGGCGAACTCGTGGTAGATGTCCATCAATTCGGCCCCCACCATGGACTTGCGCTCCGCCAGGGATTGAGCATTCCGACCCAGTTTCCCGGGGTCAGGCCTGTCCAGACCGCGATTGGTCGCCTCCTGGGCCACCTGATGAATCAGGGAACCGAAGCCGGTGTCCACCCTGCTCGGCTGTGGACCGGAATACCGGTCACTCAGCGCCCATTCCAGTGGGCAGCGCCAGATTTGATCTACGGTGGATGGAGAGAGGGACACCACCTGGGCGGAGGTCGCAACTGCTTCTCCTTGTTGCGATTCTCCGGGCTTCAATGCCGGAGGTTCGCCCACTGCGGTCACCTTGGAAACGGAGGCCGGTGAATCCGTATCGGGGCGTTCGGATGCTCCGTTCGAGGACCGTTCAGTATCGAAATCGGCATACAGGAAGGGCCAGAACCTGGGGTCGGCCTCCTGCAAGCCCTCTCTGGAAAGGAGTCGCAGGGTATCGATGGCATCATCTACTCGACCACGGTCCAGACCATCCTCCTGGAGGGCCTGCCTGGCCAGGAGGGAACGGGCCACGGCGGTCAGCCCCCTGGGTGAGACCTCCAGACCACCGTATTCCCTGCCCGTGTCACCCCCGGACCCCACCGGGGTGAAGTTGGCTCGGGCCATATCCGCGGTCCGCTCATAGAACTCGGGCAGGTACCCATAGAGAAAATCGGATGGGACCATATCGTCATTCCAGACGGCACTGACCCGTACCTGCTCGCCGGCACGCGTCACAGCCTCCAGGAACCCCTTCTTCTCGGTATACAGCACCGACTGAATCCTGGGGTCATGCCCGGAAGAGGGTTGGTCAAGCGTCCCGATTCGGTTGTGGAGAACAAGGTCGGCCAGGTCCTCTGCCCCGAACATGGTGTCACGGGGGGTCAGATTGGGCCAGTTGCCGTCCTGGACCGCCGGAATCCATACCAAAGGCCAGACCCTGGCCAGTGCTGCGGCACCGGCGGGCGTGGTTAATGTGACCGCGTGTTCCACGGGGCCGATATGTGCCAGGGAGTCCGCCTCGATCTGCATACTGCGCACCTGGTCCATGAAGGCCTCGATGGTGCGGAATCCCTGGGAGCCGGACGCATATTGGAAGAGACGCATCAAGGCATCGAGGCGGTCATTGACCTCCTCGCCCTCCTGGCTGGCCACCAGGGCACGCTTCTGCCAGTCATCGGCCAGGCCCAGGCTGTCCCAGGCCTCCCAGAGCACATACTGTGGTTGGGGATCAGGCAGGGCGGCCACCCGGTCGGCAGTGGTCCGGATAATCCGCAAGGCCCGGCGGAGGGCGCGTACGTCAGGGTCCTCCCGGCGGCCACCGGCGATGGAATCCATGGCGGACAGGATTGCCGACGCGCACTCCTGGGGGTTCAGCAGGAGCATGGCCTGCAGGGCATCGACGCTCAGACCACCCTCGATATCCAAGTCGTTTCCACCACCGGTTATCACCGAATCATCAATACTGACCCCGTCCTGCCGGGCGGTATCAGCCTGCTGGTTCAGGATGCCCCGGCACCAGTCCCTCCAGACCGATGCCAGAGCGGGCAGAGTCGACAGGGTCTCCTCTGGGCGGCCTTCCCCGTCGCCCCCGTCCGCTTCTTCGACATCACCTGCTTCTTCGACATCGGAACCCGCTTCCCGAGGAAGGACCTCATCGGTCGACGGGGCCGATGGGTCAGGCATGTCCCCCGAGGACTGGATTCGGGACAGTACGGCCATGGAATCCATCAGAGATTCCAGGTGCTCCATCCTCACCGGACGCTCATGGCCGGTGTCCCCCACCCTGGCACAGACAAGCGGGCTGGCCATGAGGGTCCTCAGGTGCAGCCTGACCCAGGAGGCAATGCCACCGGGCCCGGTCGCTTCATCCGACAGTGCGGACAGGTCCCCCGCAACCCGGGCCAGCTCGACCAGGGCGAAGAGCCCCTGGATGACAGTCTCCTCGCTGAGGGGCCTGGTCACCGACGAATACCGGACAGGGACCCCCTGCACCCTGAGCTTGCGGCCCAGGGCACGAATCGTCGCATTGTCATGGGCGATGACGGCCATGTCATTCCAATCCCTGCCCAGGGTCAGGAATTCATGCTTGACCTGCCAGACCAGGTCATCCTCCTCCTGGGCTGGAGTGTGGAACAGTCGCGTGGCCACGGAGCCGTCGGCAAGGAGCGGATTGGAGGAGGCCAGGGGGGCAACGGGCCCGGCACCGGGCCAGGCCGGCAACTTACCCGGCCGGCTGGGAAGAGCGACATTCTCCTCCTCAAGACTGGCGATGCCCAGGGATATGCGGGCAGCCACCAGGTCCGCATAGGAGCCGGGCCCGTCCTGCAAGGGTTGACCCGCCGCGCTCGGAGCCACGATCTGCCGCTGCGGCAGGACCACCTGCCGGGCGTTGAGACAGGCAAAATCCTCGGCCAGTATGGGGAGCGCCTCCCCCTGGTTCGGGGCAGTAAGACCAGTCAACCGGGTTGCCAGGAATTCCGGGTATGAACCTCGGAAGGACTGGACCGCCTGGTCGCAGTTGCCAACCAGAAGCAGGCTGCACCCGGCCCGATTCAAGGCCTGCAGGAATCCCATGCCGGCAAGGGTAACGTCCTGCCAGTCATCCACCACCAGGAGCCTGGGCAGGGTCAGCCCTTCGACCTTTCCGATTCCCTCCCTTGCCCGGACCATTAGCAAGGAGGGGTCCAGACGGAACTCGTCCGGGTAGGTCCGGTCGATGCACGCCAGGTATTCGTCATTCATGGCGAAGGCCAGACGCCACTGCAGCCCCAGGCGTTCCTTCTGGTCGAGGTCGATGGCCTGGGTATCCAGTGCGGAAAGGAGCCGTTCCCTGTCTTCGGGGGTTACCCCCAGCTCCGTCATACGGGCGAACATGTCACGCAGCTGGGCGATGAACCGGTCACTGACCCCTTCGACCTGCCCGTCCGACCGGGTGACCAGGACGGAGGACCAGCCGGATCCACTCTGGAAGTAGCGCTCCAGGAGTCGGCATACCGCACAGTCGTCACCGGATCGGACGTGAGCGATATGACTGGTCAAGACCTGACGCAGGAGGGCATCCTGCTCGGCCCCGTTGAGCAGCCTGGGCAACAGTGCACCGTCTTCCTCCGACAGGGAGGAGACCTGGGTCAGTATCTGGAACGCCAGGGCCTGGAGAGTACCCACCGGACGGGTCCTGCTGGCGCTCCCCCGTTCCAGGATGACCTGGCGACTGATCAGGTCCGCAGCGGTGCGGCCCGAAACCACCATGAAGGCATCGCGGTCTCCGTACGCATCCATACCGGCCAGGAGGGCCTGGGTGGCGACGGTGGTCTTGCCACTCCGGGGCGGGCCAGAAATGAGAAGAGTGGAGGTGTCCTCCCCGTTCGCCCCCTTGAGCCCACCGTCAATCAACTCCTGAACCTCCGAAGGGACCCGAGTCGCGTCAACCGGTCTGCTTGAATTCATACCTTCAGGGTAAGCCCCGGACTGGTCCATCAGGCCAACAGGAACGACCCGGCATGGTGCGCACATCCTGGAGCGACGGCCGGATTCCTTACTCGGAGACCAGGGCCTTCTTGAGGTCGGCGATATCGTCCGGATCGGCACCATTCCCGAGCAGGTATTCACGGACCGACCCGTATTGAGAGTCAATCATGTCCAGAATTTCGCGAATCAGGGAAGCCGGGGTCATGGTGATCATCGGCTCAAGACGTTTGGGGAAGTCGACACCGGATTGGGCGATCATCGCCAACATGGCATCCTTCCAGGCCCCCGACAGATTGGCCTGGGATGAGGCGTAATCGGCGACTACCTGGTCACGGTCGGCCCCCACCAGGTCCAGCAGGAAGGCGATGGACGTACCCGTTCGGTCCTTGCCCGCCGAACAGTGAATCAAGGTTCCGCGTCCCTGCCTAGCCATGTTTGCGGTGCGGTGAAGCACCTGCACATAATCCGGGCCGTTATGTGCCACCAGGGAGAGATAGGACTGATGGAGTGCAGCCTCGGCATCCATCTCCCTGCCTGCCTCCAGCGACCGCTCCCTATCGGCATCGATGGGCATGGCACCATCAAGCATGGGAATATGCACATCCTCGACGCCGTCCAACACCGGATCGGGCATGGCCTTGGCCTCGTCACCGGTGCGCAGGTCAAGCACGAGACCTATCGGGGAATCCTCCATCTGACGCCTCCCCTCGGCCGTCAGCCCGTACAGGGCCTCGGACCGATACAGAAGACCGGACCTGACCTGTCCACCATCGGCCCTGATGCCGCCAAGATCGCGGAAATTGCACAGTCCGTCAATATGCTCCACTCGTTCCATCCGTCCTGCACCTTCCTTGCGTTCCCGACTTATGCCCCGGCACCGTTCGGCCGAGCAGGACCGGCAGGCCCCACCCAGGCATCATTCCCTCCTTTTATAGCACCACAGGTCCGGATACCTGTCGGTCCCACACAATGGATCAGAGATATCAAAACGCAGCGCATTAATAACAACCGAACCGCACAGAACCGTCTTGGTTTGCAATTGTGGAACAACCGATTTTGTGAGAAATCCCATTAAGCTGTAGCTTCGGGTTTACGGATAGCCACTGATTTGATCAGGTGCCTTACCTGAGTGTGCATTACTTACTGATAAGAAGTGTTTCACTCTTGAAGTGCTTTGATATAAAGCAAAAAAGCATAATATCAATAAGGAGAATTACCGCCCCCATAATTGCTGTCATTCCTATACCAAGAGAGATTGAACTACTTGCCTGAGAGATGATAATCCCAACGAATGGGACCAGGATTACAAGAGATACAGATTGTGCCGCTTTTGTTGTTTTCATATGCTGCGACATTGCAACAACAAGCAGTGTTGACAAGAATGACACCAATGGCATCACAATTACACTCAACAACACCCACGCAGAGTTTGGGAAAATAGCTCTACCAAAAATATGGTATCCCGAAGTGTCCAGAATAACGCCATACACTATTACCGATAACCATGTAATAATGGTGGCCGGAGCAAATGAGGCAACAATCTTCCCGAGCAGAAGCTCTTGCTGATTTAATGGAGTATAGAGCAAGCCTTCAATAGTTTTCTGTTCACGTTCTCCAACGAAACTCGCAGCAGCGGTCACATTCGAAATCAATGTAGGCAAAAGCATGAATACCGGAATGGAAAAGTACATAAGTACCATGTACAAGACCTCACTACCTGGATTCACGTCAGAAACAGCAGTTTTAGAGCAAGCGGCATTGAGGATAAATTGCATACCCCCCAAGCTTTGGACTAACGGATTATCTGTCCCCAAGCAGATAAGGAGTAGAGGAACCATGATTCCGAAAAGCAACGGTATGACTATCATGGTTGACAGGGTTGCTGAATCTTTAGATTGAACCAGTAACTCTTTGGCTATCAGCGCTTTGACTTTCTTAACGTTCATCAGATTTTCCTGCCAAGGTGTCAAAATAATAGTCGCGGATTGTTCGTTGGACTTTTTCAGCTGTACTGATCTTTATGCCTTCCGTCACAAGGATGTTTATTAAATCAGGCATATCAATAGTCTCTGGTTCGACAACTACCCTAGACTCATTTCGAGTAGAGTCGTACTTGCATACTCCATAATGACCGCAGATTTCATAGACCCTTTGGTTATTGTCGCTTGATATGCTGTACTGGTCTGTAGGCCAACGCTGTTCCAATAGGCTCGGAACTTCACCGCTTGCCAACATCTTACCCTTGTTGAGGATTCCTACATGAGTTGCTAGTTGTTCCAAGCCTTCCAATATGTGGGTCGAGAAGAGAACCGTCATTTTCTCTTCTTCAGTCAGCACCTTGAGGTAACTCATCAAAGTCTCTGAGCTTTGTGGATCCAGACCAGTGGTGGGTTCATCAAGAATAAGTAATCGTGGGTGATGAATAATCGCTCTGGCAACCATGACCTTTTGCCTCATACCTTTGCTGAGCTGGGAAACTTTTGATTTCCGTCTATCCACCAAGTCAAACAAGCCCAGTAGTTCATCGATTCGCTTCTCCATGACCGAAGACTTCAAACCGTAGAGCTTGCCCCATAGGTTCAAATTCTCCTCAATGGTGAGTTCTTCATATAAATTGCCATCATTCTGCACACCTATGCCTGATCGTTGCGTAGATGCATTATCACGGCTGAGCCTGCTACCGAACAAACTGATCTCTCCCTCATCGGGACTCAACAAACCAGTCAAAAGCCTGATAGTAGTAGTTTTCCCCGCACCGTTAGGGCCAAGAAGAGCGAATGTGCTTCCTTCCGGAATCTCGAAAGAAACCGAGTCAATCACTAATCTCTCATCAATTGTTTTGCTTACATTAGAGTATTTTGCTAACACTCTCATTATCTCTGTTCAGACCCCCGGTGAGTAATTGACTTCTGCTTTCAAAAAGTAGATGCTCAATGTAAATGCACGTATCAAAAAGAGCGCAATGGACGATAATATCGGCCTCAACGACGTTGCCCATTCAGACCCAATCTAAATAATATACCTTTTAAAGGATAGCGATATTTATTTTCTCTAGTTTTGGTATAGATTGTTTGTTTTTTACTCGGCTGCTCCAGAGTTCATGTCCGGCCCTGCCTTGACCTGGAAATCTGGAGCGCTTCTGACACAAGGGGTTTCAGGCTTACGGCTCTACTAAAAGTACACTGTCGGGCATGAAGAGGTCCGGTGGGATGCATGTCCGAAACCGGCAGGGTGCCAGCTGATTGCGGCCCGCCTATAGGCCGTGGATTCTGACTGGTGGATTCTTCCATATGGAGGTATACTCTGTTACTTAGTTTTGTTCCCCTTTCTAATCCCGGCAGACTGTGGTTTTTATGACGAGCCAACCTTGCGAAACCCCTCCCGCAGACCCCCCGGACCTGCCGGGATACCATTACGTCCGCCCCCTGGGTATGGGAGGCACCTCATCCGTCTATCTGTATGAACAGGAGTCCCCCTCACGACCGGTGGCCGTCAAGGCGAGCGCATACAGCCAGGCCACGCACGGGCTCTTCCTGAGAGAGGCCGATTATCTGGCCAGGCTCTCCACCCACCCCTACATCCTGACCATCCACCAGGCCGTCGTCAGCAGGGACGGGCGGGACTGCCTGATCCTGGAGTTCGCATCGGGGGGTAATTGCAAGACCATCATGCGCTCGACCAGACTGAATGAGGAACAGACACTCGACCTGGGGGTCCGGATGGCGAGCGCCCTTTACAGCGCACACACCAAGGGAATCATTCATCGCGACGTAAAGCCGGGGAATTTCCTGATAACCGAGCAGGGCCTTCCCGTCCTGTCCGATTTCGGCATCTCGGCCTCCACCTACGGAACGGCTGAGGCCAGGGGACTCTCGATACCCTGGGCGGCACCCGAGATCCTCGCCAACAGTGCAGGCGGTTCCGAGGCCAGTGACATCTACTCCCTGGGCGCCTCACTCTTCGGTATGTTGACCGGGCAATCCCCATTTGAATACGGGTATCAGGTAGCCAATGAGGATCAGCTGGCCCAGGCCATAATGCACCAGAGGCTTCCGTCTCTGCACGGGGGCGAGGCTTCGGTCATGTTCGAACAGGTTCTGGACCGGGCCATGGCCCACGATAGGGACGACCGATACTACACCGCTCTCGACTTCGGGCGGGCCATGCAGAAGATACAGCAGGAACTTTACGGCCATATGACCTCCTTCATAGGAGATGGGGTCGCCCCCTTCCCCGACAAGGGTGATGGCGGCCGCACGACAGGTTTGGGCATTGATGCCGGACGGGATGGTCTCAACGATGCCACCGACGCCGGCAGCCATGGACGGTTGCACGGTGATGCCAGCCAGGCAAGGAGCATCGGTCGCCTATCCGGCAAATGGGTGCGACCGGTCCTGGCGGCAGGGGTGACACTACTGGCGGTGACCCTTGTGGTCGGTCTGTTCATCCTGCCGGACATCGACAGCATCAGGCCCGGGGCGGCCACGACCGCACCCGGGAATGGGACCTCGACGACCATTCCCGAAACACCCAACACCGAGGATGTCATTCCGCGAAGCAGTCCCGAAGACCACGCCCCTGTGCCCTCGGTCGTCGGCGGAAGGGGGACCTACCAGGGCGCACAGGTCATCTTCACCTGGGACAATCCGGACCCCCAATCCGGCGACACCTATGTCTGGTACCCACTTGCCGATCAGGGGAACAGGCATGGGGCCACTGCCCAGACCAAGGAACCCACGGCTGTACTGCCTCAGGCGGAGGGACCACAGACCTGTATCGCAGTCAGTCTGGTCCGGGCGGATCAGCGGGTCTCCCAGGAACCGACCACGATCTGCGCCACCCAGTGAACAGGGTTGGTGCCCGTCATCCGTCTCTACTGGCTCGTTTATCCACATTGTTCTACAGGCCGATTCTCTCGACGACAGGAAGATACACTCAAATCATAGGTATCCCGAATGGGCGGGCGATGAAAAAGAAATCCCTTCCGGCATCGTGGAAGGACCTGGGATGACACTATGGAATTCTCGTAGGAATCATCATCACAAGGCAAGGAATAATGATGGGTAGTGGGAGCGGCCCCTCGCGGCGGCACCGAATCAGGCAGCGGATCCGTTCCCTCATGTCCTCGACGCGCAGCCCCTGGTCCATCCCTGTCGTGGTTTTTATTGCCCTGGTCCTGATTGCGGCAGGCGCCATCTTGCTGAATACAATCAACCGGCAACAGGTGCAGGTTGATGATGGAAGCGTCTGGATCACCTCCCAGGACGAGCGCAAGGTGGCCCGTTTCAAACCGGGAATCGGCGAGGCCGACGTGGCCCTGTCGACCAATACCAGCCGCTTCGACCTGGCGCAGAGCGGCTACACCACCATCCTGGGGCAGGATGGTGCCATGTCGCCCATCAACGCCTCGACCGCCAGCATCGGTGACCGAACCAGGCTGGGGACCCAGGTTGAGCAGATTGTCAACGGCCCGACCGTCGCCCTCCATCAGCGGACCACAGGCAAGGTGTGGGTGGGGCGGGGCGATGACCTGAAGGCCCTGGACCCGAATCAGCAACAACCAATCCTGACCCTTGGCCGTGGAGGGGCCGTATCCGTCACCCCCCAGGGTTCCGTCTACGCCTTCCGTCCCTCCGATGGAGCCGTACTGGTGGTGGACGGCCCCGGCGGGAAAACCCACCGTACCCTGGAATCCATAACCGACGGAAAGCCGATCAAGGCCGATGGGATGGCCGTGGTCGGAGACCAGGCAGTGGTCCTTTCAGGCAGGACACTGTACTGGTCCAAGGGATCCACCCGAATCCACAGTTCAGGCGACCTGACGATACAGGAGACCCCGGTCGACCGCATCCAACGTAACGACTGGGTGGGGGTCAGCGATCAGGGGGGTGTCCACCTGGTCAATCTGGATTCCCCGGGCACGGATCCCACCCTGATCACCACCGGCGGGAACGGACAACCCGCCCGTCCGGTCTCTTCAGGAGGCTGCCTCTGGGCGGCGTGGTCCTCGACCAGCCGCAACTTCATCCGCCTATGCGGCACAGGGGGCGCAATGCCATCAGCCCAGGCTGAGGGAAGGAAGTCCGATCTGGACCCCCGCCTGACCACGCTCCAGTCCATCTCCCCGACCGACAACCTGGTCTTCCGTGCCAATCACCGGCAGGTCATCCTCAATGACGTCCTGGCAGGCAACGTATGGAATCCCCGCGAGTCCACGAAGATGATCAAGGTCCAGTGGCGAACCATGGAGGTCAAGGAGACCCAGACCAGGGACCAGAAAGAGGACTCGGCAAACAACCAACAACGGTTCGCCCCCTCCTGCGACAGCCGGTCCGGGTCCATCAAGGCCGAAGACGACCAGTTCGGCATACGAGCGGGAACACGAGCCCTCCTGGACCCCCTACGCAACGACCACCAGACGGATTGCTCGGTCCTGCAGATCAGCGATGCGCAGACCTCCAGCGGCGAGGTGACACTAGCCCCGGTCTACGATGGTCGATTCCTCCAGGTCGATGCAGGACGAGCCAACCCAGGCACCATAAGAATCAACTACTCCATCACCGACGGCCACGGACAGGTGTCCTCGGCCGGCATCGTCCTGACAATCGCCCCGGAAAATATGATCGAGGAAAACAGGGCCCCCGAGCAGGTCGATACCCCACCCGAATACGAGGTGGAGCAAGGAGCCACCATCAGCATCAATGCCTTGGCCGGATTCATGGACCCCGACGGGGACACGATGACCCTGGTTGCGGCAGCCCCCACCAATTCCGACCAGGTATCGGTCACGACAAGGACCGATGGAAGGCTGACCCTATCCACCGGATCCGCCACATCCGGACGAGTCGGCATACGAGTGACCGTCTCCGATGGGAAACAGAGCGGAGACGGACTGGTCTATTTCTCCATCAGGCCCGCCAATACCCTGAGTCCCCTGGTCGACCCGGTCATCAGGCAGGTCCAACCCGGGAGGACCGTCAGGATAAATCTGAAGGAAACCACACACGGCAATTCCGCCCAGCCTCTGCGACTGGCAAAAATCAGCCAACCCGACGAGACCCGGGTGGAGTCCAACACCGAGGACCTCTCCTTCACCTTCAGCGCCCAGAATCCCGGCACATACTACGTGCCCTACACCGTCGCCCAAGGGGATCACACCACACAGGGGCTGGCACGGTTGGAGGTGGCCCAGATCAAGGGGGAGGCAGCCAAACCGGTCGCGGTCAATGACGTGGCCCTCCTGGGAGCCGACCAAACCGCAATCGTCGATCCTCTTGACAATGACCTCGATCCCATGGGCGGGGTCCTTGCCCTGACTTCCGCATCAGCCGATCCGTCTTCGGGCATCAAGGCCGGAATCGTCAATCATAAGAGGATCTATCTGACAGCACGTCAGATTCCCTCCCACCCGGTCAACATCACCTACACCGTCGCCAACTCGGCCGGTGACGCACAGGGAACCATCACCCTGCAGCCACCGCCCCTGGATCGGGGATCCTCCACCCCCAAGGCCGACAACATCAGCACCCAGGTCCGGCAGGGAGGCCTGGTCACGGTCAGTGTCATGGACCATGTGACCTACCCCGATGGAACCACAGTCAGCCTGGAACCCGATCTGGGCAGGGACCAGGGAACCTTCAAGGGACTTGTCTTCGTTTCCGGCGATGTGGTGCGTTATCAGGCAGGCCAGGAACCGGGAACCTATCCCGTGACCTACACGGTCAAGGACAACCTCGGCAACACCGCCTCGGGAGTCATCACCTTCGAGGTCCATACCGGCAACCAGAAGGACAAACCGGCTCCAACCCCCGACGATGTACAGGCCCAGGTGGCCGCAGGGTCCAAGGTCCGGATTCCCGTCGCCCTGACCGGCATCGACCCCGATGGGGACTGTGACACACTGTCCGGACTGGGAAACCAGGCACCCAAACTGGGGCGCATCACCCAGGTCGGGGCCGATTACCTGATATATGAGGCCTATGCCGACTCCAGTGGGACCGACGATTTCACCTATGCGGTCGAGGACTGGGTGGGACAACGCGCCCAGGGCCATATACGAGTCGGAGTCTTCCGGAATTCCACAGGCGGGGGCGTATTCAGCCGGGACGACCAGGTGACCATGAGACCGGGCATGGCAGTGGATGTGCCCGTCCTGTCCAATGACATTTCGGGAGACGACACCCCACTGACCCTTGACCCCCATCTGGAGGCCACCGGTGTGAGCGAAGCCAAGGTAGTGGACAACATGATCCGCCTGACCACACCACCCCAGGCCGGCACCGCATATGTGGTCTACCGTGCCAGGAACCAGGCGGGCATCAGCGACCAGGCGACCCTGACCATCACCACGGACCCCAAGGCTCCGATACAGCCGCCGACCCTGCAGGATTATGACGTGGCCCCTGCCGATACCATCGACAAGCGCACGGTCGAGGTCGATTTGGCCGACTCCATGTCCAATCCCTCGGGAACCGTGGAGGACCTGAAACTTGAGGTGCATCCCAGTGCCGGAGACAATGCGCGGGTCAAGGGCGGTCCGGGGTCCACAGTCCTCAGCATTGACCTCACCGATCAGGCCAGGGCGGTCCCCTACACGGTCACCAACACCAGGTACGGCATTACCTCCACGGCCTTCGTCAAGGTGCCCGCGTTCGGGGTATTTCCACCCACCATCCGCCCCAAGGCCCCTGATCTGCGTGTCCGGGCCGGGCAGAGCATCACCATCGATATCGCCGACCATGTACGGGTAGGAGCAGGCAAGACCGCCCGAATCGCGTCACCCGATTCCGTTTCGGCCACCAAGTCCGACGGGTCCGACCCCTATGTGGATCCAACCACCCTCAGGTTCACCGCAGACAGGGACTATTCCGGGCCTGCCTCCCTGACCTTCACCGCCCAGGATGGGGTACCCGACGGGAAGACCATTGTCAACTCGGCCGTCCTGACCCTTCCCATCACCGTTGAGGGAGGGCGTGAAGAACCGCCCACCCTCTCGGCTCCACCCATAGACCTGGTGGCCGGAGACCCGGCTCAAACCATCTCCCTGAAGGCCCTGACCCGGATTCCCCGGGGAAGCGCCTCCGACTCCTACACCTATTCGACAAGCGGGGCCAGCGGCCCTATCCAGGTATCGCTCACACCCCAGGGTCAGCTCTCCGTCAGCGCGGACAAAACGGCTGCGCCCGGTGCCCGGGCAACCCTCCCCGTCACCATTGCCTATAAGGACGGCACCGTCAAAGGGGGCCTGACCTTCAGGGTCGTAAAGACCACCCGGCCTCTGGCATCGATACCGTCGCGGACCGTCAGGGCCAAGGCCGGGCAGAGCCTCAATGTCGACGTGCTGGACGGGGCCATGAACCCCTTCCCCGACACTCCTCTGCGGGTGGTCGGCGTGGTGACGGACGATACATCCAAGCTGACCGCCTCACACTCCGGGGACGGACGGGTGACCATCAAGACCGATAGGGATATCGGCGCCTCGACCAACACCGTCCTGGTGACCGTGGAAGACGGCACCAGAGACAAGGACCGACGCGTAAGTGCATCCATAACAGTCAGTATCGTCGACAGGCCCCAGGCCCCCAAGATGCTGGCAGGGTCCCCCCGTGCAGGCGATGGAACAGTCTCGCTGGCCTGGCTGCCGGGGAGCGCCAACGGGAGTCCCATCGACGAGTACCGGGTCTCCTACCGGTCGAGCACCGGCTCCGGTCAGCAATCCTGCTCGCAAGCCACCACCTGCACCATCAGCGGTCTGTCCAACGGGCAAGACTACAGCTTTACGGTTCAGGCCCACAACGAGGTCGGATGGTCCCCGGCCTCCTCCCCGCTGGCGGCCAGACCTGACGTGATACCCGACGGTGTTCGGAACCTATCCATGGACGGCAACACCAAGGAGACCCTGACGGTGAGGTGGGACCAGCCCGAGAACCGCGGTTCCGCCATTGACCGATACCTGATACAGACCACCGGATCAGGCTGCGGATCGATGAGGGGGCGCTCCCCCACGTCCACCAGCGCAGTCTTCTCCGTGGACCATCAGGATGCCGGACAGGCCTGTTCCATCACCGTTACACCATCCAATCTCGCCGGTGCCGGTGAAGCCCGGTCAGTCTCCGGTTCCACCTGGTCGCACCCCGACCCGCCCGCCTTCGGCAAGATAGAGCAGCCCGACCCCACCAACAACCCCGGTCTGATCGACCTGGCACTCATCCCGGGCGCCGACCACGGCAGGCCCTGCGGGGACATCCTGGTCACCATCGAGGGAGCCGACCCCTCGGCTGACTCCTGGACCCTGGGCTGCACTTCCGGAATGGCCACGGGGCAAATCACTCTGCCAGCCTCGATGGCAAAGCCCGGGAATACCATCCGGTTCAAGGCCATCAGCCGCATCGGCGGCATGGGAGAGGAAGGGCAGTCGCCAGCCACGACCAGGGAGCTGACGCTTGCAGGAACACGTCCACCCAAGAAGAGAGCCATGGAGAGCCGTCGAGCACAGGCCACCCGGGAAGCGGAATACGCGCCATCAGAACCACGGAACCGGGGGAAACCGCAAGCAAACGCAACCAGCCGGTCTTACGAGAGAACAAGGATTGACAGACATGAATGACCGATTCCAGGACGACCACACCCAGAATGCCCACACCCCAATGGACGATGCCACCAGAGTGGGTTCCCCCCATGTTGGCGGCAGCCTTGCACACCCCGGCCAGGCAAACCCCAGGCAGCCCGCCGGTCGGGCAGGGACATCCAGCCGCAAGGAGATGCGCACCGACCTTGAAGACAGCACCAGGCTGGGTGCATACCAATCCAGGTCGCTGGCGGCGAGCAAACCACTGATTCAGGACAAGACCAACCTCAGTCCGCTGGTCACGGGCGGCAACGAGATTCGGCACAGTGCACCCCAGGGGCCAACAGAGGCCGGCCCGGTAAGGAGCTGCAGTGATTTCGCCAGGCTCTTCCGGTCCATCTCCGAGAACGTCAGCAAGGCAGTGGTGGGCAAGGAGGCGACCGTGGAGCTGTGCATCACGGCCCTGGTTGCCGGCGGCCACGTCCTCCTTGAGGACAATCCCGGTACCGGCAAGACCCAGCTGGCACGGGCACTGGCCAGGTCCATCGACGTGGAATTCAAACGGATTCAGTTCACCCCAGATCTCCTCCCCTCGGACGTCGTTGGCGTCACCTTCTATGACCAGACCGAGAGCAGGTTCTCCTTCAGGCCTGGGCCCGTCTTCGCCTCGATGATTCTGGCCGACGAAATCAACCGGGCCTCCCCCAAGACCCAGTCCGCCCTCCTGGAGGTCATGGAGGAAGAAAAGGTCACCGTCGACGGCAGCACCTACCAGGTGCCCCATCCCTTCATGGTCCTGGCCACCCAGAACCCGATTGAACAGTTGGGCACCTACAGCCTGCCTGAGGCTCAGATGGACCGCTTCCTGATTCGAACCTCCGTGGGAGCTCCCGGGCACGATGCAAGCATACGAATCCTTCAGGAGGCCGATATCAAGGACCGTGCCGGGATGATCACCGCCGTGGTCGGTGCCGACGACATCGCAGCCATGACCCAGTACGCTTCCAACGTTTACTGTCATCCCTCCATCGTGGAGTACGCCGTTCGCATCATCGAGGCCACGCGTCACAGCAGGGCCATCAAGGTGGGCTCATCCATCCGTGGAGGCCTGGCTTTGATACGGTGTGCCCGCATCAAGGCATGCTCCCAGGAACGGGATTATGTCATCCCCGATGATGTCAAGGAGCTGGTCGACCCTGTTCTGGCCCACCGTCTGGTCTTGGAGACCGAAACCAGGCTCTCGGGAGTCGATGAGCACCAGGCCCTGGCCGAAGCCCTTGAAGGGGTTCCCGTGCCCACAACAGAGCACTGAAGGCATGACTGCAATGAGCTCCGACAAGACCTCACGACCAACCTCAGGGACCGTCCGTGAACCGACCGCCCATGCCTTATGGTGCCGGGTCCTCTCCATGGTGACACCACTCGGGTGGGGACTGGCCCTGGTCGCGGTCATTGCCGGTCTCGGTCTGGCCCTGACCGGCTGGGCCGAACTCCTGGCCCTTGCCCTGTCCGGCCTGGCCCTGATTGCCGCAGGGATGGTCATGAGCATGGGGAATCTGGGATACAAGGCGGAAGTCGACCTGAACAGGACCCATCTGAGTGTGGGCCAGGAGTCGGAACTCTCCATCATCCTGACCAACCCCGGCAAGCAATCCACCCGCAGCGGCAGAGTCGGCATCCTGGTCGGGGCCGAACCCTCCCACCTGCCGGTACCGGCACTATCGCCCGGACAGTCCGCCCACCTGCACCTGAATCTCCAGGCCCTGCACCGCGGCGCCATATCCTTGGGCCCGGTCACCGTGGAGGCAGGCGACCCCTTCGGGGTGATTCGCCGACAGAGGGTTCTGGCCGCCGGAAACCAGGTTTATGTCCACCCGAGAACGATTGACCTTGATCCCATCACTGCCGGACTGCAACGGGACCTGGAAGGGCAGACGACTTCGGGAACCGTCGACGACGATATGGAGTTCCATGCTCTACGCCCCTATGAGCCCGGAGACGACATCAAACGTGTCCACTGGTTGTCCACGGCCAAGACCGGTTCCATGATGGTCCGCCAGTATGAGCCCACACTCCGCACGGATACCGTCCTCTGGATGGATACGGACCCGACCTCATATTCCACCGCCGAGGAATTCGAACTGGCCGTCAGCGTCTTCGCATCCCTGGGAGCTCGCTGCCTCCTTGACGGACGCACGCTGGCCGCCATGATCCCCGCCGGCCAGGCCGGCAACCATGCCGGATCGAACAGGGACGGGCAGATGAGCAACCGGAGAGTCGGCTTATCGCAAAACCGACCGACACTTGACGCAGACCTTCTTCGCACGGATACGCCCCGTGCCTTCCTTGATGCCTGCAGCCTCATCCTCCCTGTCCAGAAGCCCACCGAGGGAAGTGTCCGTCAAACCTCGGCCTCCTGGCTCAACATGATGGAATCCCATATCCCGGACGCTTCTTTGGTCCTGCTGGTGAGCGGCTCCCGTCCGGACCAGACGGATATCGAGACCATGGCAGCTGGTCTCCCCAAGTCCATCCGATCCATGGTCCTGACCGCAGCACAGGGAGAACGACCAACCATCCAGCAGCTGGGCACACTGACCCGGGCGCGGTTGGGCACCCTGGGAGACCTACCTCAGCTGTTGAGGACCCTCTCATGAAGACCACTTCGACCTGGCAACCCCAGACACCCCCCTCCCCCATCCGCGTACTGGGAGGCGAGCAGACCGCGCCTGTAGGCGCCGTGAATCGGGCGCGGGGTCTACTTGGTGCCCTGACCCTGGTACCACTCAACCTTCTGGCGGCCATCCAACTCCTCCCCGTGTACGCGGACCTCAAAGGATGGTTGCTGGTGGGACTCGTCTCCGGCATGACCGGAGCCCTGATCGCCCTGATCCGCTCCAGCCGTGCCTTCAGGCCATACCTCCAGGTTGGTCTGCTGCTTGTGGCCCAGTTCATCCTGGGCCCCATCATCACGCTTAATGGCACCACCCTCATCCATGTGCTTCCGACCAGCCAAACCCTGGCGGACGGATTCGCTTCCACGTTCGGCTCCTTCAAAGCCTTGATTTCGATTGACCCGCCACTGGGCTGGGAGGCGGGCGGATTCATGGCCTTGTGGACCCTGCTCCTGTGGACCTCCTTCCTGGCCGTCTTCCTGGAGGAACTACACCCCCTTGGACAGGAGGTACGCTCTGACGGCGGTACCGATCCCAGCCCTCTCCTGTGCATCCTGCCGATACTCGTCACCATGGGTGTATCGGCCCTCCTGGGAACCAGCCACGGTTGGCACCCTGGGCCTGCGGGATACTGCCAGTGGATCCTGGTTCTTCTCTGGGCATCCTGGCGCCTGGGTCTGCTCCAGCCCGGCAGGGTCCTCGCCAAGTCACTGGTCCTGGCCCTGACCTTGGCCATTACCCTGGCCGGTACCCTTTTGGCCCCCCTTGACCGGCTGGCGCTACGCGACCGGTACCGGCCTCCGATCGACCCCTACCAGTTCACCAGCCCACTGAGTGATTACAGGTCCTACATCAAGGACCACAAGGACGACACCCTGGTAACCGTTCACAACCTCCCGGGCGGCACCCCGGTCCGAATGGCCGTCATGGACAGGTACGACGGTAAGGTCTGGAACCTCTCCGACAGCACCATACCCGGGCAGTCCTCCGATTACCGACGCATCGGCAGTACCATCGCCCCCGACCCTGATGACGGAAACGATACCGGCGGAACGGAGGGGACAAGATTCGAGGCCACCTTCACCATCCATCGGGATTTCGGGCACGCCTGGGTGCCCATGGCCGGGCAGCCAAGCTCAATCAACCCCGAAGGCAGATTGAGCAGGAACGACCTCTATTACAACAAGGCCACCGAGTCCGCCATCACCACCGCCCCACTCGGCGCCGATACCACCTATACGGTTCAGGGCACCACGAAGGCCAGACCCAGCCGGGATGCCATCAAGAACAGCCAGGCAGGGATGGCCTCAGTTCCCCCCGTCTCGGACCCTCCGGATTCCCTATCGAAGGTGGCGGCGCTGGTGACCTCCGTCCAGAGCCAACCCGGTGCCAAGGCCCTGTCAATCGAAGCCAGACTCCGCCAGGAGGGCTGGTTCTCCCACGGGCTGGAAGGTGATTACCCCTCCCCCTCCGGCCACGGGGACTACCGGATTGACCAGCTCCTCCAGGCCCAGGCCATGGTCGGAGACAGCGAACAATACGCCTCCGCCATGGCCCTTCTCGCCAGGCAGGTGGGACTCCCCTCCCGGGTCGTACTGGGGTTCATACCCAAGGACAAGCAGGGAGACATCAGCAAGGACCGCACCCATCAGGACGCCAGCGGCGGCACCACGGTGGACTTCAAGGGAGGGGATGCCGAAGCCTGGGTGGAAATCAACCTGGCGGGGTTGGGATGGGTGCCCTTCTATCCCACACCTCAGGAGACCAGGACACCGGACAGGAACCTGAACCTCACCCCTCCCAACCCCAAGACCTTGGTCAGGCAGCCGCCGCCCCCACTGGTCGATCCTCCCAGGGATGACCAGGGCGCCAAGAGCAGGGCCCACATCGGCGGTCAGGATGCCGACAAGGAAGCCAGCCCCTCCTTCTGGGCCAGATACGGAGCACTGATCGGGAAGATTCTTGCCTATTCCTCACCCCTCTGGATACTGACCCTGCTGGTCCTGTCCATCCTGGCGCTCAAGGCATGGCTTCTAAATCGGGCCAGGACCGGAGGATCGCCCAAGGAGCGAATCGAGCGGGGATGGAAGCAAATCAACAGCCTGGCCCGGCAATCGGGCCTCAGACTCAAGGGAACCAGAAGGGAACAGGCCAGAGCCATCAACCAGGACCTCCTTGGGCTCCACGAGCCCTTAATCGGTGAACCCGCTGATGGAGACGACCTGTATCGGCTCTGCGCCATAGCCGACGGGGCAAGCTTCGACAATCACCTGGTATCGGACGAGGAGGCCATCGAATACTGGAACCTGGTGGACCAGGTCCGGCGGTCCATTCTGGAGGGCCTCCCCCGCTTCAGACATTGGAAAGCGCGATTATCCCTGCGCCACATTCTCTGAGCCTGGTTGACTCGCGGTCTGTGCGCGCATGAGGCCACCCGGATATACGAAGAAGGGCCCCCGTCCGGTGCGAAACCGGACGGGGGTCCTTCTTCGTATCGAGTCCTGTACGGAACTCGAATCAACTCATCGAATCACTGATCGGAATCCTGGTCCGAGGAGGAGAAGGTGGCTTCGGTTCCCTGGTCTCCTGCCGCATCCTGGCCATCGGTCTGACCGATGCCGGACTCGTCCAAGGACTGGCCGGTGATGTCACCATGCCCAGAGCCCAGGTGGCTCTGGCCACCATGGTCGTTCAGGAAGTCATCCGGGTTGAAGTCGTCACCCAGCTTCAGGTCCCCGAAGTCGATGTTGGAGAAGTCCACATCGTTCAGGTCGGCGTCGCTCAGATCCACATCGTCG
Source organism: Bifidobacterium sp. M0307 (assembly GCF_016100445.1). NCBI lineage: Bacteria > Bacillati > Actinomycetota > Actinomycetes > Bifidobacteriales > Bifidobacteriaceae > Bifidobacterium > Bifidobacterium sp. M0307. The sequence continues at coordinate 272,062 of NZ_JACFSL010000001.1, read as the reverse complement.
CCACCCAACCCGAAGTTCGGGTAGATGGTGTCGCGGATGGCCTTGTCGGGCTCCACGGTAGCGTTGTGGTACCGGGCCAGGCCGGTGCCTGCCGGAATCAGCTTGCCGATGATCACGTTCTCCTTCAGCCCCTTCAGGTCGTCGACCTTCTGGCTCAGAGCGGCCTCGGTGAGGACGCGCGTCGTCTCCTGGAAGGAGGCGGCGGAGAGCCAGGAATCGGTGGCCAGGGAGGCCTTGGTGATGCCCATCAGCTCGGGACGGCCGGCAGCAGGCTTGCCACCTGCCTTGACGGCCTTCATGTTGGCGGACTTGAACCTGGACTGGTCGACCAGCTCGCCGGGCAGCAGGTCGGTATCACCGGAGTCGATGACCGTCACGCGGCGGAGCATCTGATGAACGATGACCTCGATGTGCTTGTCGTGGATATCCACGCCCTGGGAGCGGTAGACCGTGTGGACCTCGTTGACGATGTTCACCTGGGCCGCACGCGGTCCGAGGATGCGCAGAATCTTCTTGGGATCCACGGAGCCCTCGATCAGCTGGGTGCCCGCCTCGACGTGCTGTCCGTCCTTGACCAACATGGGTGCACGCCTGGTGACCGGGTAGGTCAGGGCCTCGACGGAGGAATCGTCGGGGGTCAGCGTCACCTGGCGGCCACGGTCGGTGTCCTCCACCTTGACGGTGCCGGGGAACTCCGCAATCGGGGCCTCACCCTTGGGGGTACGGGCCTCGAAGAGCTCGGTGACACGGGGCAGACCCTGGGTGATATCGGAGGCCGATGCCACACCACCGGAGTGGAAGGAACGCAGGGTCAGCTGGGTACCGGGCTCGCCGATGGACTGGGCGGCCACGATACCGACGGCCTCGCCGACGTCCACCAGCTTGTTGGTGGCCAGGGACCAGCCGTAGCACTTGGCGCACACTCCGCGCGTGGACTCGCAGGTCAGGACCGAACGGGCCTTGACCTCCTCAACACCGTGGGCGACCATGTCGCGCAGGGCATCCATGGAGAGGGCGTCGCCGCGCTTGTAGAGCACGGTCTTGCCATCCGCGGGGTCGATCACATCGTCGGCCAGGAGGCGGGAGTAAGGACCACCGTCGGCGGCCTTGACCAGCACCAGGTTGCCCTGGTCGTCGCGCTCGGCCACCTTCATGGCCAGACCACGCTTGGTGCCGCAGTCCTCCTCGCGCACAATCACGTCCTGGGAGACGTCGACCAGACGACGGGTCAGGTAGCCCGACTCAGCCGTACGAAGTGCCGTATCCGCCAGACCCTTGCGTGCACCGTGCTGGGAGATGAAGTACTCCAGCACCGAGAGGCCGTCGCGGTAGTTGGACTTGACCGGTCGGGGGATGATCTCGCCCTTGGGGTTGGCCACCAGGCCTCGCATACCGGCGATCTGACGAATCTGCATCCAGTTTCCACGTGCCCCGGACTGCACCATGATGTTCACGTTGTTGCCCGGTGTGAAGTGCTCCTGCATGGCATCCGCCACCTTGTCGGTGCACTCGGTCCAGAGGTTGATCAGCTCCTGGCGGCGCTCCTCGTCGGTCAGCAGACCCATGTCGTACTGGGAGTTGACCTTGGCGGTCTGACGCTGGTAGTCATCGACGATGTCGGTACGCTCCGGGGGCACCACGATGTCCGAGAAGGCCATGGTCACGCCGGACCACTGGGCCCTGGTGAAGCCCAGATCCTTCAGGGCATCCAGGGTTGCTGCCACCTGGGCGGTGGAGTACCTGGTTGCGATGTCATCGACAATGCCTGCCAGCTTGCCCTTGGCCACCTGCTCGTTGATGTAGGGGTAGTCCACGGGCAGGGTCTCATTGAACAGGACACGTCCATAGTTGGTGGCGAAGAGCTTGGAACCATCCTTGAAGACCTCTTCCTTGACCACATCGGGGCTGCCGGGCTCGGGGTCGACGACCTTGAGCTCGCCGGGCTCCCAATCCTTAGGCATGACGAAGTCCTCGGGCACGCGGAGCAGGATCTTGGCCTGCATGTCGATCTCACCCAGGTCGAGGGCCATACGGGCCTCGGCCAGGCTGGAGAAGATTCGACCCTGACCCTTGGCCCCCTCAATGGCGGACGTCAGGTAGTACAGACCCAGAATCATGTCCTGGGAGGGCATGGTGACCGTGTGTCCGTCAGCGGGCTTGAGGATGTTGTCTGAGGCCAGCATGAGCGAACGCGCCTCGGCCTGGGCCTCTGCCGACAGGGGCAGGTGGACCGCCATCTGGTCGCCGTCGAAGTCGGCGTTGAAGGCCGCGCAGGCCAGCGGGGGCAGGTGGATGGCCTTGCCCTCGACCAGGATGGGCTCGAATGCCTGGATGCCCAGACGGTGCAGCGTAGGTGCACGGTTGAGCAGAACGGGATGTTCGGCGATGACCTCTTCCAGGACGCCCCAGACCTCGGCATCGCCGCGGTCGACCAGACGCTTGGCGCTCTTCATGTTCTGCGCATAGTTCAGATCCACCAGGCGCTTGATCACGAAGGGCTTGAAGAGCTCCAGGGCCATGGGCTTGGGCAGACCGCACTGGTGCATACGCAGGGAGGGGCCGACCACAATCACGGAACGACCGGAGTAATCCACACGCTTACCCAGCAGGTTCTGACGGAAGCGTCCCTGCTTGCCCTTGAGCATATCTGCCAGGGACTTGAGAGGACGGTTGGATGCACCGGTGACCGGACGTCCTCGACGACCGTTGTCGAAGAGGGAGTCAACGGCCTCCTGGAGCATGCGCTTCTCGTTGTTGAGCATGATCTCCGGGGCGCCCAGTTCGATCAGCCTCTTCAACCTGTTGTTACGGTTGATCACACGACGATAGAGGTCGTTCAGATCGGAGGTGGCGAAACGGCCACCGTCCAACTGCACCATGGGGCGCAGGTCGGGAGGAATGACCGGGATGACATCCAGAACCATGGCTTCGGGCTTGTTGCCGGTGTTCAGGAAGGCGGAGACCACCTTGAGCCGCTTGAGGGCCCTGGCCTTGCGCTGGCCTGAACCGGTGTCGATCTCGTTGCGCAGCTCCTTGGCCGCGGCCTCCAGGTCGAAGTCCTGCAGGCGCTTCTTGATGGCCTCGGCTCCCATGCAACCGTCGAAGTAGTCACCGTAGCGGTCCTGCATCTCACGCCACAGGTCCACATCGCCTTCCATATCGCCAGGCTTGAGGGCCTTGAAGCGGTCGAAGACGGCGGAGATCCGCTGAATCTGGTCGTCATACCGCTTGCGGATGGAGGTCATGTCGCGCTCTGCACCATTACGCAGGCGGGACTTCAGGGAACCCTTGGCCTCGTCGGACTTCTCCAGTTCGGCCAGATCCTCTTCCAGCTTCTTGGCGCGTTTGTCGATCTCGAGGTCGCGCTTCTGCTCCAGACGGCTCACCTCGGTATCGAACTCGTCCTGAAGGTCGGGCATGTCGTTGTGACGCTGCTCCTCATCCACACTGGTGACCATGTAGGCCGCGAAGTAGATGACCTTCTCCAGGTCCTTGGGCGCGATGTCCAGGAGGTATCCCAGTCGGGAGGGCACACCCTTGAAGAACCAGATGTGGGTGACGGGGGCGGCCAATTCGATGTGGCCCATACGTTCACGGCGAACGCGCGAACGGGTCACCTCGACACCGCATCGCTCACAGACGATTCCCTTGAACCGCACGCGCTTGTACTTGCCGCAGGCGCACTCCCAGTCGCGTGTGGGTCCGAAGATCTGCTCGCCGAACAGGCCGTCCTTCTCGGGCTTCAAGGTACGGTAATTGATGGTCTCGGGCTTCTTGACCTCGCCATAGCTCCAACCGCGGATGTCGTCGGCGGTGGCCAGTCCGATTCTCAGTTTGTCAAATGCATTGACGTCCAGCACTCTATGTCCTGTCTCTGATCTTGTAACTGCTCTGAAGTTTCCGTCTTGGTCAGGTCCCCTGGTGGCCGGTGTCGTCCAGGCACCGGCCTGAGGGGATCATGTGGACACGCAGACTCAGCGATACTCCGGTTCGGGAGTGGACTGGTCGGCCTTGGCCGCTGCGTCGGGCCGGGCTCCGATGTTGAAGCCCAGGTCGTTGGATGCGGCGTTGGGGTCGTCGTCCTCGTCCTTCATCTCGATGACGTTGCCTTCGGCGTTGAGCACCTCCACGTTCAGGGAGAGCGACTGCATCTCCTTGAGGAGCACCTTGAAGGACTCCGGGATGCCTGCCGCCGGGAGGTTCTCGCCACGCACGATGGCACCATAGGCCCGCACACGACCATCCACGTCGTCGGACTTGGTGGTCATCATCTCGTGCAGGGTGTAGGCGGCACCGTAGGCCTCCAGGGCCCAGACCTCCATCTCACCGAAGCGCTGGCCGCCGAACTGGGCCTTACCGCCCAGGGGCTGCTGGGTGATCATGGAGTAGGGACCGGTGGACCGGGCGTGGATCTTGTCGTCCACCAGGTGGTGGAGCTTGAGCATGTACATGTAGCCCACGGAAATCGGCTTGGTGAAGGGCTCACCGGTGCGGCCGTCGTAGAGCACGGCCTTGCCGTCGTCGCCCACCAGGCGCTCACCGTCACGGTTGGGCAGGGTGGTCTTGAGCAGGCCGTTCAGAGCATCCTGCCGCACACCGTCGAAGACCGGGGTGGCCACGGCGGTACCGGCCTCGCCCTTTTCGGCTCCGGCCGGGATGTGCTTCTTCCACTCGGCCTCCAGGTCCGGATCCAGGCTGATGTCCCAGCCGGAATGGGCGATCCATCCCAGGTGGAGCTCCAGGACCTGTCCCAGGTTCATTCGGGAGGGCACGCCCAGGGGGTTGAGCATGATGTCAACGGGGGTGCCGTCGGCCATGAAGGGCATATCCTCTTCCGGCATGATCCGGGAGATGACGCCCTTGTTGCCGTGACGACCCGACAGCTTGTCGCCCTGGGTGATCTTACGGTGCTGGGCGATGTAGACCCTGATCATCCGGTTGACGCCGTTGGGCAGCTCGTCGCCGTCCTCCTCGGCATCCTCGCGGGTGATCTCCTTGACCTCGATGACCGTGCCGGTCTCGCCGTGGGGAACCCTGAGGCTGGTATCACGCACCTCGCGGCTCTTCTCGCCGAAGATGGCGCGCAGGAGTCGCTCCTCGGGGGTCAGCTCGGTCTCGCCCTTGGGGGTGACCTTGCCGACCAGGATATCGCCGGCCTCAACCTCGGCACCGATACGGATGATGCCTCGCTCGTCAAGGTTGGCCACTGCATCCTCGCCGACGTTGGGCAGGTCGCGGGTGATCTCCTCGGCACCAAGCTTGGTCTCGCGGGCGTCGGTCTCATACTCCTCGATATGGATGGAGCTCAGGGTGTCATCCTGGACCAGACGCTGGGAGATGATGACGGCGTCCTCGTAGTTGTAGCCGTTCCAAGGCATGAAGGCCACCAGGAGGTTCTTGCCCAGGGCCATCTCGCCCTTTTCGGTGGCGGGACCATCGGCCAGGACGGTACCGGCTTCAACCCTCTCCCCGTCCTTGATCAGCGGGACCTGGTTGTAGCAGGTGGTCTGGTTGGACCTCTGGAACTTGGCCAGCTTGTAGGAGGACTGGGTGCCGTCGTCATTCATGACGCGGATCATGTCGGCGGAGACGTAGGTGACCACGCCCGGTTTCTCGGCCAGGATGACGTCACCGGAATCAATGGCGGACCGCCACTCGGAACCGGTACCGACCAGAGGCCGCTCGGACTTGACCAGGGGGACGGCCTGACGCTGCATGTTGGTGCCCATCAGCGCTCGGTGGCCCTCGTCGTGCTCCAGGAAGGGAATCAGGGAGGCGCCCACGGAAACCATCTGCCTGGGCGAGACATCCATCAGGTCGACCTCGGAAATCGGCACATCCTTGGCCTCGGCCTCGGCGTCACGCACCAGGGCCTCGTCCTCGACGAAGTGACCGGTGTCGTCAATCTCCTGGTTGGCCTGGGCGATGGTGTGCTCGGCCTCCTGGTCTGCGGTCATGTAAACCACCTCGTCGGTCACCTGACCGTCCACAACCTTGCGGTAGGGGGTCTCGATGAAGCCGAAGGGGTTGACCCGGGCGAAGGTCGCCAGGGATCCGATCAGACCGATGTTCGGGCCTTCGGGAGACTCGATGGGGCACATACGTCCGTAGTGGGACGGGTGCACATCGCGCACCTCCATGGAGGCACGGTCACGGGAGAGGCCGCCGGGGCCCAGGGCCGAGAGACGACGCTTGTTGGTCACGCCTGCCAGGGGGTTGTTCTGATCCATGAACTGGCTCAGCTGGGAGGTCCCGAAGAACTCCTTGATGGTGGCGTTGACCGGACGGATGTTGATCAGGGACTGGGGGGTGATGGCCTCGGCGTCCTGGGTCGTCATCCTTTCCCTGACAACGCGCTCCATACGGCTCAGGCCGGTGCGGAGCTGATTCTGAATCAGCTCGCCCACCTGACGAATGCGGCGGTTGCCGAAGTGGTCGATGTCGTCCACATCGACTCGAAGCTCGATCTCCTTGCCGTCCCTGGTTCCGGGGAAGGTCTGATCGCCCGAGTGGAGGGTCACCAGGTACTTCAGGGTGGCGATGATGTCCTCGGGGTGGAGGCTGCGGTCGTTGAAGTCGGCTTCCAGACCCAGCTTCCGGTTGATCTTGTAGCGACCGACGCGGGCCAGGTCGTAGCGCTTGGTATTGAAGTAGAAGGAATCCAGCAGGTTCCGGCCGGCCTCGGCAGAGGCGGTGTCGGCGGGGCGGATCTTCCTGTACAGATCGGTCAGGGCCTCGTCCTGGGTCTCGATGGTCTCCTTCTCCAGGGCATCAAGGACCAGCGGGTAGCCCTTGAAGGCCTTCCGGATCTGCGGCTTGGTCATGCCGATGGCCATGAGGAAGACGATGGCGGACTGCTTACGCTTGCGGTCCACCCGCACGCCCAGCACATCACGCTTGTCGATTTCGAACTCCAGCCAGGCTCCGCGGCTGGGGATGATCTTGGCTCCGAAGATCTCCTTGTCGGAGGTGCGGTCCGGGGTCCGGTCGAAGTAGACGCCCGGGGAACGGACCAGCTGGGAGACGATGACGCGCTCGGACCCACCGATGATGAAGGTACCGTGGGGGGTCTGGAGGGGGAAGTCGCCCATGAATACGGTCTGGGACTTGATCTCGCCGGTGTCGCCATTCTCGAATTCGGCGTTCACATAGAGGGGTGCCGAATAGGTGTAGTCCTTTTCCTTGCACTCCTGGACGGTGTGGCGGGGCTCCTCGAAGTAGGGATCCGAGAAGGTCAGGCTCATGGTCTGAGCGAAGTTCTCGATGGGGGAGATCTCCTGGAAGACCTCATCCAGTCCGGAAACCGTGGGGACGGTATGGGTCCCGTTGGCCGCGTCCTCTTCGACCTGCTTCTTCCAGCGCTCATTGCCGACCAGCCAGTCGAAGCTGTCGGTCTGGACACCCAGCAGGTAGGGCACCTCGATGGGTTCGCGGATGGAACCGAAATTCACACGGTCCGAAGCCTTGTGCAGCCCGATCTGATCCTCATCAGCGCGTGCGTATGTTGTGGTGGTACTTCTTGCAGCTTTATTGGCAGCCAAAATGGACTTTCCTTATCGCTCGCTGTACTCGATAATTCCTCATATCCGGGGAGACACCGAACGGCCGCCATATGCCTATTCGCGGGCATCTCCTTGATGATGTATGCCCGCTATATGACACACCTCATGCAAAGAGTCAACTATACAGGGGATAAGGCCTTGACACAAGCGGCGTGTCGGCCATTTTGACCGTTCACCTGCGACCCGGGCCAGGGCACTCATGACCGGCTACCGGGAGGCGGCTCACTGGACCAAAACAGGAACCACCTGGGACTTTACTTTGTCGTTGGATTTGAGGACCAGCTGGGCCGAGTAGGAACCGGCATCGACCCTGGGCAGGTTATCGTCGGGTTGGCACTGTTCCTGGCTGGCATCGGCGTTCCAGGTGATGGTCTGCACATCCTTGTCGCCTGTGGCCATCAGGAGGGAGCGTGTCTTGGACGGGCAGAAATCCGACCTCCAGATGTTCTGCTCCCCGCTCGTGATGACGAGGACCCTCCCACTGTCGGACGCGTCAATCAGACAGGATCCGGTCCCCTTGTACTGAACGGCTGCGGTGAAGTCGATGGATCCGCCAACCCCGGTGGTCGGGTCGGGCGCGCTCAGGTCCAAGGTGATATCGTCCGGGCCGCACTTTTTGACACCCGAAGTCTGGTTTGCCGCACGCTGCTTTTCCGCAGCCTTCTTGCCGTCTGATTCCTTCCTTGAGGCCTTCCCGTCCTTGGCCTTACTCCCCTCCTGGGAGGTGGTGGTCTTGTCGCCCTGGGTCGACCCCTCCCGGAGTGCGTGGATACCTGCGCCGATGCCCCAGATGATTCCCGCACAGGCAAGCAGGAAGAGCAGGGCCAGGACGAGGGCGATAATCCTGCGTCGCCTGTATATGCGCTGCTGCTTCTTGCTGATTTTCCGTTTGGCCATGCTGATAATCCTAATGCAGGAGTCAACCTACTCGGGGAGTTCCAGCGAGCCATCCTCCCTGATGACCAGCAGGCCATCCTCATCCAGGGAGGCGATACAGAGGTCCAGCTGGATACCGTCCTCGCAGACCTGCTCGATCCGGGCGCGATCAACCCGCCCCTTCTCCGACTCTCGGAGAGCCTGGAGTATCTTCCCCCTGACCTGCCTGTTGGTTCCCGCAAAACGCTGGCGGGGACGGGTCCGCTTCATGCCCAATTCAGGCAGCCCGGCCTTGAGGAAGCGGCAATGCTCAGCAAGGGGGCAGATCTGGCAGTCCGGCTTTTTGGCCTTGCAGACCGTGGCTCCCAGCTCCATGATGCCCTGGTTCCACTTGGCCGAGTCGGGCTCGCACCAGGCGTTTGAGCGGACCTGATCATCCGCACCCCCCAGTCGGCCGACCAGCCCTGTGTCCTTGGTGTCGACCGGCGGTTCCTGTCCTGACAGGCCCTGCATGGACCCATCCACCGAATCACGCCGACCCTTCCCCGAGAGGCTGCCGACATCCTCCGGCAGGACGGTCTGGGCCAGCTCACGTTCGGTCCTTGTCGTGGAGCCGCCGACGGATTCGACCCCCAGAAAGACCCGGGAAAGGACCCTGCGAATATTGGTATCGATGACGACAATCCGCTCCCCGTAAGCGAAACTCATGACGGCACTGGCCGTGTAATCCCCGATACCCGGCAGTCCTGTCAGCTCTTGGTAGGAGCGCGGCAGGAGGTCGCCATACTCCGTACTTACCACCCTGGCGCACTCCTGGAGCCGGAGGGCACGCCGGGGGTACCCCAGTCTCCCCCAGGCCGTGATGACCTCGGCCTTCCCCGCCGCCGCCAGGGCCGCCGCATCCGGCCAGGCCTCCATCCAAGCCGTCCAGTAGGGCACGACCCTGCTCAACTGGGTCTGCTGGCTCATCACCTCGGAAACCAGAATCCCCCAGGGCGTAGTTCGCCCATACCTCCAAGGCAGGTCCCTGGAGTTCCGCTCCCACCAGGAAAAGAGCCGAAGCCGTATCGGCTCGACAGACTCCATCAGGATGCCCTCCACGAACCCCCGCCTTTCCTTTGCTTCGTTCAGTCTCCGCTTCCAACACCATACAACCGTCGACCCGAACCGGACCCGGCCCTGGTGCCGACTTCGCTGCGAGCGCCAGAACCTGATCGTCCCTTCTTCGGCACCCACTGCGGCAGACCTCGTTTTGATACCCGGTTCTTCTACGACATCCAACCTCCCCCGGAGGGGAAACCGGTCGGACCCTGACCGCCCTGTCTTTTCCCGGCGTTACCTTGAATGGCATGACCTTCCAGGAGCAGACGAACGCGATGGGCAGCCAGGGTGGGGACCCCGCCAAGGCGGTCGATGAAATGTATGAGTACGGGTACCGGAAGTCTAACTATGGGCCCGATGAGCTGGTCACCGATGCCCATGGAAACCCGATTTCGGTCACCGAGGCCATGATGGATGCCAAGGAGGCCGGTCGAGCCGAGACGGTGACCCCCCACCTCTGCTACTACTCCCCAAGAATCCCCGGCAACACCGGGTCGGCCATCCGGCTCTGCGCAGTGACCGGGACCATACTCCATCTGGTGGAACCCCTGGGGTTCAACCTCAAGGACACCAAGTTGCGCCGGGCGGGGCTGGATTACCACGACATGGCACACGTTGTCCTCCACCCGGATTTCGACGACCTGGTCGATTCCATGCCGGACTCGCGCATCATCGCCTTCACGGCCCATGCGACCAAGCTGTATACCGAGGTGGACTACAGACCGACCGACATCCTCCTCTTCGGCCCCGAACCGGGGAACATCCCCGATCCCATGGATGTCATGGCCGGCCCCCACGTCTCCGAGCAGGTCCGCCTGCCCATGCGTCCCAGCCTGCGGAGCCTGAACCTGACCAACTGCGCCTCCATCGCCATCTATGAAGCCTGGCGCCAGCTGAACTTCAAGGGCGGGCGCTGACCAGGGGTCCCGATACGTCAAGGCCCCGCCTTCCTCACCCTGGGATTGGAAGGCGGGGCCTTGACGTATGACAGCCTCGTACCGATCAGTTCTTGAAACTGTGTATGGGGGCCGGGATGCGTCCTCCACGATTGATGAAGTCGGCGCAGGAGCGGTCGTTGACAGGCAGGATGGGGCCGCCTCCCATGAGTCCGCCGAATTCCGCCGTGTCACCCACACCCTTGCCCGCAACCGGAATCAATCTGACTGCCGTGGTCTTCTGATTGATCATGCCGATGGCCGCCTCGTCGGCGATGATGCCGGAGATGGACTCGGCGCTGGTATCGCCGGGGATGGGAATCATATCCAGACCAACCGAACAGACGCAGGTCATGGCCTCCAGCTTTTCGAGAGTCAGACTCCCCTCGGCGGCCGCCTGGATCATCGTTGCGTCTTCGGAAACAGGAATGAAGGCTCCAGAGAGGCCACCCACATAGCTTGAAGCCATGATGCCGCCCTTCTTGACCTGGTCGTTGAGGATGGCCAGGGCTGCGGTGGTGCCGGGAGCGCCAACCTGCTCCAGACCCATCTCACGCAGGACCTCACCCACCGAGTCGCCCACGGCCGGTGTCGGAGCCAGGGAGAGATCGATGATGCCGAAGGGAAGGTCCAAACGCCGCGAGGCCTCCTGCGCCACCAGCTGCCCCATCCTGGTGATCTTGAAGGCGGTACGCTTGATGGTCTCGCAGAGCTGGTCGAAACTCGCACCACGAGCGGTTTCCAAGGCGGTCTTGACCACGCCCGGACCCGAAACGCCCACGTTGATGACGGCATCGCCTTCGGTCACGCCGTGGAAGCCACCGGCCATGAAGGGGTTGTCGTCCGGAGCATTGCAGAAGACAACCAGCTTGGTGCACCCCGAACTGTCGGTGTCCCCGGTTGCCTGCGCCACAGCCTTGATGACCCGCCCCATCAGGGCCACGGCATCCATGTCGATGCCGGTCTTGGTCGAGCCCACGTTGACACTGGCGCAGACCCTCTCGGTCTGGCTCAGGGCGCGGGGCAGGGACTTGATCAGGAGGCGCTCCGCCGGGGTCATGGACTTGGAGACCAGGGCCGAATAGCCTCCGATGAAATTGACACCGACCTCCTTGGCCGACATATCCAAGGCCTTGGCCACGGCCACATAGTCATCGACCGAGTGGCAGGCCCCAGCGGCCACCAGGGAGATGGGGGTGACGGTGATCCGCTTGTTGACGATGGGAATCCCGTATTGGTGGGCTATGGACTCCCCTGTCGAAACCAGGTCCTTGGCCAGGGAGACAACCTTGCGGTGGATGTTCCTGCAGAGCATGTCAACATCATGGCTGGCGCAGTCCAGGAGACTGATGCCCATGGTGATGGTACGGACATCCAACCGTTCCCGGTCGATCATGGCATTGGTCTCTTGGACCTCATCGGGTGTAATCATGGCGCAGCCCCCTCAGACCCTGTGCATCCGGGTGAATATCTCCTCACGCTGGCACCTGATGGAGACGCCGATATCCTCACCCAGGGCATCCAGGTCGCGGACCAGGTCATCGAACTCCCCTGCGTAGGAGGAGCAATCGACAATCATCATCATGTTGAAAAACCCGTCGATGATGGTCTGGGAGATGTCCAGGACATTGATTGAATTCCCGGAGAGGCTGGTGCAGACCCGTCCGATGATGCCGATGGCGTCCTGACCCACCACCGTGATGATCGCCTTTTTCATGTGGTCCTCCTCCACCCTGGGATATCCCTTCAAGCCCAATAGGACAGACTCCGTCCGCCTGAGGGGTCATGGCTTCCCAGCTTAGAGGAGGAGGCAGAGAAAAGCCCCCGAAAACGGGGGCTGGAAAGCCGGTAAGTCCGGCATATGGACGGCTGCTCGGAACTCAGCACTCCCTCCGGGCGGAGGAAGAAGGCAAGGCCGCCAGAGCCCTGGGCTCATGGAAGCCGGCGGCATGGAACCGGTCCGCTATCGTCTGGGCCATGCCACGCCCCTTGCCGGCATCGACCAGGGCGATGATGGAACCACCGAATCCACCCCCGGTCATCCTGGCACCATAGGCACCCTCGGCCCGGGCCACATCCACAGCCAGGTCAAGTTCCGGTGAGGTGACCTGGTAATCGTCACGCAGGGAGTCATGCGAGGCGTTGAAGAGGCGCCCCGCCTCCTGCACATCACCCCTGCCGAAGGCCTCTATGAACCGATCGACCCGTTCTATCTCGGTGATGACGTGCCGGACCCGGTGCCTGGTGACCTCATCCGGGAGCCTCTCCAGGACTTCGTGAAGGGCGGTGTCCGAATCCTCGGAGGCCTTGACCTCATCGGCCACCTGACGCAGGTTGTCTACACCCAGGATTCGGGCCGCCTCTTCACAAGTGGTGCGACGCTGTTCGTATTGCCCGTCGTTCAGCTGGTGCTGGGCCTGTGTATCGACCACCAGCAATTCCAGGCCCCTGGCCTCCAAATCGAAGGGGACCTGGGTCACGTTTTCCAGGGCGGACAGTTCCGGTCGGCAGTCCAGCCGCAGGGCCTTTCCTGCCTGGCAACGCATGGAGGCGCTCTGGTCCATACCGCCGGTCGAGGCACCGGCCATGTCGTTCTCGGCCCTGACGGCGGCCTCTATCAGCGCCACCCTGCCCTGGTCGCTCCCGCCCAGCCCCAGACCGAAGAGATCGTCCAGGGCCAGGGCGGTCGAGCAGGTCATGGCGGCCGATGAACTCAGCCCCGAACCGACCGGTACGCAGGAGGCCAGGGCCATGTCAAACCCGCCCACCTGGTCGTATCCGGCCTGGCGCAAGGCCCAGGCAACACCCACCGGATAGGATGCCCAACCGGTGACGCCCCGGGCCTGGAGACCGTCCAGATCGACCTGCACTTGGTCATCAGGGGCCATGGAGGAAACCAGGCGGACCCGATGGTCCTGTCGCGGTTTCAGGGCCACGAAGGTCCGATGGGGCAGGGCTATGGGCAGGCAGAGTCCGGCATTGTAATCGGTATGCTCACCAATCAGATTGACCCGGCCGGGAGCGCTCCAGACCCCGGCGGGCTCCTGGCCGTAGACCCGGCTGAAGAGCGATACCACCCCTTCCGTTCCTTGACCGGTCTCTCCCCCGCTCCATGCCTCCATAAACCGTACTTGACTCATGATGCTCCTTTGAACCTTCGTTGTACTGGGTCGCCCGGTGGTTTGGACACCGTTGGCGGACCGGCCCCGACCCAATCACGGTCGGCACCGTCCACCCTGACTCGCGTACGCCTACTCCCCTATGTCCACCGGGCCGAGCTGGCGGAAACGCTGGGCGATCAGCTCGGGGGTGGTATCGGAGACCCAGGCGGCCATACCGGACTCTGAACCGGCAAGATACTTGATTTTATCCACAGCTCTCCTGAAAGAGAAGAACTGCAGGTTCAGACGATAGGCCTCACGCCGCCTGTCATGCAGGGGCGCCTGGTGCCACGCCGCAATGTAAGGGAGGTCCATCCCCCGCCCGTCACCCTTGTCGAAGAAGGCATTGCCGCGCTTCAGGAGGGTGGAGTACATCTGCGCCAGCCCCCAGCGCTCCTCGTCATTGAGCTGGTCCAGGGTCAGGATTCCGTCGCGGACCGGGGCCATATGGACTTCCAGGGGCCAACGGGCCGCGGCAGGCACATAGGCCACCCAGGTGGCATTGCGGAAGACCACCCGCTCACCGGCCCGGATCTCTCCTTGCAGAATGTCACCCAGGAGATTCCCACCGGTCCGCTCGTGGTAGTCATGGCACTGCCGCAACTCCTGCTCCATCTTCGGTGCAATGAAGGGGTAGCAGTAGATCTGCCCATGGGGATGGGCCAAAGAAACGCCGATTTCCTGACCGTGGTTTTCGAAGGGGAATATCTGCTCAATGCCATCCATGGCCGAAATCTCGGCGGTGCGGAAGGCCCAGGCCTCCACGACCGTCCGCAGGCGGCTCACCGGCAGGCTGGCCGGGAGGGCGTGCTCATCCGGGTCGAAACAGACCACTTCACAGCGGCCGGAGGCCTCACGTACGGGCCAGAGCGGGTTCCCATCGACAAACCGATTCAGGCCGCCGGCAGGAGTATCGCCCGGCACCTGCATCATCGAGGGGAAGCGGTTCTCGAAAACCACCACATCGTAATCAACGTCGGGAATCTCCCCATCCTGATAGGGGTCTCCCGGCCTCCTGGCCGCCAGGGGATTACCCTGCGCCGTGGCCTTGGGGCCCGCAGTGATGGGCCGGTTCATCCGAGCCGTGGCCATGGGTATCCAATCGCCGGTCAGGGGGTCACGGCGCATCTGCGGAGGTTGGAAGAGAACCTCATCACCGTGGGCATCCAGGTGCGGCGCGAACCTGTCGGGCAGGTCACGGGGATCATCCAGCCGCCTGGTCCTCTTTCCGGAGACATACTCCGGATCATCATCCATATAGAAGAACCGCCGGCCGTCGGCCAGTGTTGTCGGGGTGATGCGGATGTGCTCGGATGCGTAGGCTCCGGGCACATAGCGCCGGGGAACAAACTGCTCAGACTTCATTGTCTCGAATCCACCTTCCTTGGTTATCGATAGAACGGAAATTCCTGAATTGACCGCGCGTGGAGGTCACACCCCTCCATCCGCGTCACTCCAGATCAGGGGCATCCGGCAGCCCCTCGGGTTGAGGGCCACGATCGCCCTGGCTCGTAGGAACCAGTACGAGTTCCTTGACCAATCCCCTGGTGGCCTCGGCGGAGTGCCGGTCCAGCTCGTCGTCCGTGATGACCGTGTCGACCTGATCGAACCCGGCGAAAAGGGAGAGGGATGTGCAACTCCACTTGGTATGGTCGGTCAAAATGATGGTCCTGTCGGCGATGTCCATCAGGGCCATGTCCGTGGCCGCTTCCAGGGAATTGGGCATCAGGAAGCCACGGGGTATGGATACCGAGTGGGTACCCAGAAAGACCGTATTGACCCTCAGGGAGGAGACGACCTTATCGGCGATGGGACCGACCAGGGAATTGGAACGGGTGATGACCCCGCCCGTGACGATGACCTCGACGTCCTTGCTCTCCATGGCCTGGACCAGTTCAGCCACCGGGATGGAGTTCGTCAGAATGGTGACCCCGGCACAACGCCTGCTCTCCAGGAGGTGCTGGGCGAAGACGTAGGCGGTGGTCCCTCCCCCGATGGCAATCACATCGCCCGGCGAGACATAGTCGATGGCCTTGCGGGCTATGGTGTCCTTAAGCCCCATGTCCATCTGGGACTTGACCGAAAAGAGGGGCTCCGCCAAAAGTGAGCTGGTTGTCACCGCACCACCGTGGACCCTCTTGAGCAGGCCCTTATCGGCCAGATCCGCAATGTCCCGCCGTATGGTCATGGCCGAGACACCCAGCTCCTTGGACAGGGCCGTGATGCGAACGGCACCACGGGTACGTAGCCGGTTCAGAATCAAATGTTGGCGCTGTGACGATATCATTCGCACATTATCGCACACATTCGCCCAAAAATTCAAATCGGTTTTTTATCTATTGTCGCCACTTACCCGCCGAATACAACAACAGCCAAACTATATAAGCTTGGTCCCGCAACCGTTCAATCCCGCCACTGTGAACCCGGTCTGCATTTCAGTAGTTCCTCGCCCTGTCGCCACAAAGAGGTTGAAATGCGACCAATACGGTCGCGGGTAGAAGTGAACACCGCTTACGAAAAACATCCCAAAATGTAACTTTCTTCCGCGGAGTCCGCGACCATGATGCATCCCCGGCAGCTATCGGACGGGCCGACCCAGAAACCTGCCCCAGCCCCATCTGGTCACCTGGACCACGGCCTCAAGGACAATCCCGGTGTCCATCTTGGACCGCCCCCGTATCCGTTCCACGAAGACGATGGGAACCTCGTGGACCCGGCCACCGCCGGCCACGATCCGGCGCAGCATATCGATCTGGAAGACGTACCCGCTGGAGTGCAGCCGGTCCAGGTCGATTTTCCCAAGGGCCTCGGCCCGATAAGCCCTCAGACCGGCGGTCATGTCACGGACCGGTAGCCCCAGGGCCATCCTGGCATACCAGGAACCCAAGCGGGAAATCAGATCGCGGTACCAAGGCCAATTGCGGGTACTTCCACCAGGGACCCTACGCGAACCGATGACCAGATCGACTTCGGGATGACCCTCTGCATACTGCAGAACCCTGGCCATGTCCTGGGGCCGATGCGATCCGTCCATATCCATCTCGCAGATACGCCTGTACCCTCGTTCCAGGGCCCATCGGAACCCGGCCACATAGGCCGGCCCCAGCCCTTGCCGCACATCTCGATGCAGCACCGACACGCGTGCATCCTCCAGGGCCATGGCATCGGCAATCCTACCGGTCCCATCCGGCGATCCATCATCCACCACCAGCACATGGACCTCCGGGCAGACTCTCAGAAGGGCCTCAAGGGTGGTCCTGATATTCTGCGCCTCCTGATAGGTCGGCATGACCACCAGAGTCCCCAGGCCCTGGTCATTCAGCACTGCTCTGCTCATCTGCCTTCAGCCCCTGCCAAGGCGGTACTCTCAGCGATTGGTCCCGTAGGCCCCGCGCCGATACGGGTCAGGGTAAGGAATGTCCGCCTTGTCCATGCCCAGTTTGTGGGCGGCCCTGAGCGGCCAGTAAGGGTCGCGCAGACCGGCCCGCCCAATCTCCACCGCGTCGGCCTGACCCTTGCGGATAATCTTGTCGGCCTGCTTGGCCTTGGTGATCAACCCCACGGCCGTGGTCGGAATCAGGGCCTTGCTGCGCACCTGGAAAGAGAATGGCACCTGGTAATTTGGGCCGGCGGGAATGGTGACCCCCGGAACGATGCCACCTGTCGACACGTCAATCAGGTCCACCCCATGTTCCTTCAGCACCTTGGCCGTTTTGACCGTCTCCTCCAGACCCCAGCCGCCGTCGGCCCAGTCAGTGGCCGAAATTCGTACCAGAAGGGGCATTCCGGCCGGAATCACCTCACGTACGGCATCGGTGACCTCAATCAGGGCCCGCATCCTGCCGGACAGCCTGCCACCGTATTCGTCCTTCCGGTGGTTGGTCAGCGGGTCCAGGAACTCGGAGAGCAGGTACCCATGGGCGGCGTGAATCTCGATCCCCTCGAACCCCGCCTTGACGGCCCGCATGGCGGCCGAGCGGAAATCGGCCACGATTGTGGATACCTCCATCCTCGACAGTTCGGCAGGGGTGTCCATGTCCCCATAAGCGATGGGGCTTGGCGCCAGGGGCTGCCAGCCCCCTTCGGAGGCCGGGACGGTGGCGTTGATGTGACCGGTGGGCGTACACCCTGACGACCCCTTGCGCCCGGAGTGGTTGAGCTGAATGAAGGGCTGGGCACCGGCGGCCTTGATGTCGGTGACGATTCCCTGCCAGGCACTGGCCTGCCTATCGTTCCAGATGCCCAAATCACAGGGCGAGATACGTCCCTGGGGGTTGACCGCGGTGGCCTCGGCTATGACCACACCAAAACCACCCAGGGCCCTGGAGACGTAATGCTGGTAGTGGAAGTTGGTGGGAATGCCATCCTGGTTCACGCAGGAGTAGGTGTCCATCGGGGGCAGCCAGGCCCGGTTGCGAATCTGCAGGTCACGCAACTGCATGGGCTCGAAAAGGTCGGGCAACTGACTATTCACCTTCACCCTCCCCTTCTCGCCTTTCAGTGGGTTTCCCCCATTCGCGTTGCCATGACCCATACGGCCCCTGCCTCTCTGTGACCTTGCGGGGACCAGCCGCGAGAAACCGCAATTTCACTTGCTCAACCCGTTGCCGCCCCGCCACGATGACCACTCGTGTGAGCTTCCCTATATCGCCATTTTAGGCACGAGGTCCAGATGGAAGCCTACTGGTCCTGCGACTGGGCAGGAGCAACAGGTTGTTGCTCCGCTTGTTGTTGCTGTTGAGCCTGCTGCTCGGCCTGCTGGCGGGCACGCTGCTGTTCTTCCTCCTGTGCCCGTCGCTGCGCCTCTTCCTGCGCCCGCCGCCGGGCCTCCTCCTGCTCCTGTTGCTGCTGGCTCTCGGTCTTGCCCTGCATGGCCACTGCGCGGGTGAACTTGGGATCGGGATTGCCATAATCGTTGTCAGGCGCGATGTTGGCGGCGGCCAGATAGGTGTTCATGAACTCCTTCCAGGCCGGGGTGGCGATATACATGCCGAACCAGGTCCCCATGGACCTGCCGTTGATGGTCTTGCCACTGAAGGAAACCTGCCCCTCGGCGTTGCCCACGGTCACGAAGGCGGCCACCTGGGGCACGAATCCGCCGGTGGTCATGTACTTGTCCTCATGCGTGCCCGTCTTGGCGAAGGTCTTGCGCCCGCCGTCCAGCTGGGTTGTGGCCGCCTCGCCGCCCGGCTGGACCACACCCTGGTTCATGGCGTAGGCCACGGTCTCGGCGATGCCCGGCTCGATGGCCTGATGGCAGTTGGCCTTGGGCACCTTCAGGTTCTTGTTGTTCTTATCGACCACCTTTGTCATGGCTATCGGAGTGCAGGCAGTGCCCTTGGCCGCCAGGGTGGCATAGACATTGGCCATGGTCAGGGGTGATGCCTGAACGGAACCGATGGTCATGGGCAGCTGGAACGAGTTGGGCGAGTGGATGTCCATCTGGTCCCTGGGAGAATTGTGGTATCCCAGGTCCTTGGCCGTGTCGGCGATGGAGCAGAGCCCGATCTGCTGAGCCATGGACGCCTGGGTGGTGTTGTGGGACCGGACCAGACCCTGGAGCGGGGTCTCCGGCGAGGTGGTGCCGCCGCCAGAGTTCTCTACGTGCCAGTTGCCGCTGCCGAACCCATAGGAGGTCCCGTCGGGCTCCTGGCAGCTGAAGGTGGACTGGTTGTAGTTGGTCATGGTCCGCAGGGGCTCGTTGATCGACCTGCCCTCTTTCATCCAGGCAGCCATGTTGATGGGCTTCCATGTGGATCCGACGGGGAAGCCCCAACCGCCGCCATCCACCTGGTCTACGGCGTAGTTGATGGCCGTACGGGTACCACCACCTGAATTCTGAGTGGCGTCGTAGATCCTGTTGATTCCGAAGCCCAGAACCTCACCGGTGCCTGGCCTGATGGCCGCCATGGTGACCTCGAAGCCACTGGGATCGTCAACGGGAATCGTGTCACGCGCCGCCTGCATGGCCGCCGCATTGGCGTCCACATCCATGGTGGTGTAGATATCGAGACCGCCCTCCTTCAGGAGTTTATTGCGGTCCTCCTGGGTCTTTCCGAACTCCTTGGAGTTGAGTATCTGCTTGGTTACGTAATCGCAGAAGAAGGCGGCATCCCCGGCAGCCTGGCAACCCGCGTCGACGCTCTGCACATGGAGCATCTCCTCAAGGGGTTTGGACCTGGCCTGGTCATGCTGCTCCCGATCGATGTAGTGTTCCTGGAGCATCAGGTCAAGGACGATGTTGCGTTGCTCCTGGGAGGCATTGATGTCCACCGTGGGGTCGAATCTGGCCGGGTTCTTGGTCACGGCCGCGATGGTGGCCGCCTCACCTGGGTCCAGGTTCTTGGCGGACTTATTGAAGTAGCGTCGAGCGGCAGTTTCCACCCCGTACACGTTGGTGCCGAACTGGGCGATGTTCAGGTACCCCTGGAGAATCTCGGGCTTGGAGTACTTCTTCTCCATCTGCACGGCGATCAGCATCTCCCGCATCTTGCGGGCGATTGTCTCCTCCTGGGCGTGGTACTCGGCGATGGGGTCGTTGTTCTCCTCAGCCTGGTTCATGAGCATGTTCTTGACATACTGCTGGGTCAGCGTGGACCCTCCCTGGGTATCGCCCTGCTTGATATACGTCTGGATGAAGGCCCTGAGAACGCCCTGGGTATCCACGCCTGAGTGCTCGAAGAAGCGGCGGTCCTCCCGGGCCACGACGGCCTTCTGCATATAGCCCGAAACGTTCTTGATCGGCACCACTATCCTGTTCTGGGCATAGAAGGTGGCGATGACCGTGTGCCCGTCAGAGGCGTAGAGCCTGGACTGCTGGGGCAGGTCATTCACGTTGAAGTCGATGTTCTCGGTCTTCAGAGCCGGCATCATGTTCGTGGCGGCCGCATTCACGCCGAGAACGGCCGGAAAAAGAAACCCTGAGACCACCACACCACCTGCCACGCAGAACAGGAGGTAGGCCAAAAGCAGGGTGAAGAAGCGGCGTACAGTCATGGACTTCTTTTTTTCGGGCATGAAATCCATAGTAGAGCCTCGGCTCTACCGACATGAAAAATCATGTCGACTTGTTCATGGGGTCCCTACATGCGCGAGCGCCGAATCAGGGCGCCGGGCTGGAAGATGATGATGGTACGGCCGCGTCGAGAGATCCAACCCCTGTTCGAGAAGTCCATCAAGGCCTTGTTGACGGTCTCCCTGGAGGCCCCCACCAACTGGGCCAGCTCTTCCTGGGTGAGGTCGTGAGGCACCATCAGCCCCTGCTCGAAGGGCTCACCGAAGCGGGTGGCCAGGTTGAGGAGTGTCTTGGCCAGGCGGGCCGGGACGTCCATGAAGACCAGGTCAGATATCCGCTCGTTGTTGGTCCGTAGGCGGTTGGCCAAAACCTGGAGCATGTCCACGGCCACCTTGGGATGCTGATTGAGCCAATCGAAGAGCGCATCGTGGTCCAGGGCGGCCACCTTGGTCCGGTTGACCATGACCACCGCCGAGGCCGTCCGGGGGCCACCTGTCGGGTCGAAGACCGGAATCTCACCAAGAATCTCGCCACGTCCGTGGATGCTGAGGAGCTGGATACGCCTGTCGACCGACTGCCTCACCAGCTTGACCCTGCCCTCCTCGACCAGGTACATGCGATGGTCCGTATCACCCTGGCGGAAGATGGTGGAACCCTTGGAGAAGGTGTACTCACTCAGGCTGTCGAGAAGCTGGTCGACCTCGTCCTGCGGCACCTGCTTGAACAGAGCGGTCTGCCTCAGGGCATTCCCTTCCTCGGGAATCTCATTGGGCTTGTGGACCGCCATACTTCACTCCTTCTTGCACCACCGGGCAAGTCGTCATCGACCTCGCACCTGGACGGACGCTGGCAATGGGTACACCTGACTGGCTGTCAATGATTATAGACACACTCATTCGATGACTCCTGTCCAACCAGGTCGGAGGTATCGTTCCTCGGCAAGTCGGTCGGCTCTCTCCTCCGGGCCACGGCCAGGCTCCCCCGTCCTCACGCTTCCCGCCAGGGTTGGGAGGGTCCGCAGGATTCCATTGACCAGGGCCGTGCGGCCCAGACCGGTCTGCCTCCCAATCGGATCCACCCGGCTTTTGGCCGATTGCACGGCCTTGTCGCTGATTTTTTCCTGGGAGGTGTTCAGAATCCGAACCATCAGTTCGGCATCAATCGAGTATGAGAGGGTCACATGGTGGAGGAGCCCGCCCGGACCACCTCCCCTACCCGGGAAACGACGCTGGGAGGCGCCACCCATCTTGCCCCTGGGTGAGGCGATGTCGTTGAGTCCCTCCCAGCCGGCCTCGATTCCCTGGGCGCGTAATGCGCGAATCAGCCAGAGGTCGCATAGGCGGTAGGACCGAATCGGATCCAGACCGCGTACGAACGAGGCGGGCACATACAGGGAGTATGTGATGACCCTGTCAGGCTCGACGAACATGGCACCTCCGCCCGTGCAGCGCCTGACCACGGTGAATCCAGACTTCCTGGCCCGGTCCGGATGGACCTCGTTGGCAAGGGATTGGAAACGTCCCAGCACCACGGCAGGGGCCGACCACTGCCAGATGCGGAGGGTGGGAGGTTGCGTGCCATCTGCCACGGACTCGGCCAGGGCCTGGTCCATCGCCATCTGCATGGCCGGGTCTCGCGGACGATCCTTGACGACGGTCAGGTCCAGTTCCGCCCATCGTCTCAGTGCTTCATCCAAACCGGTATCCGCTTCACCGGCTTCACAGCCTCGACTGCCGGAATCGGTATCGGTCAAGCTCCCCTCAGTCGCGGCGGCCATGTCGGCATTCCCGCTTCGGACCTGCTCGGGTGGAAGGGCCCTGGTCATGGCCGTGACCAGGGAAGGCGAGGATATGCCCAGGATCCGTTCGGCATCGTACCTATCCATGACCGCATTGAGGGTGGTCCTTGCACAGTCGGGATCCAGGGGCAGCCGCATCTTCATCATGGCGGACTCCAGGGCGGTCAGAAGCCCATCAGAGCTCCGACCATCCGAACGGTAATCGATGAAGA
The DNA here is from genome assembly GCF_016100445.1 of Bifidobacterium sp. M0307. Classification (NCBI taxonomy): domain Bacteria; kingdom Bacillati; phylum Actinomycetota; class Actinomycetes; order Bifidobacteriales; family Bifidobacteriaceae; genus Bifidobacterium; species Bifidobacterium sp. M0307. Next base: position 249,402 of record NZ_JACFSL010000001.1, on the reverse strand, counting down.
AGTCACCGTCGATCCTGCAGGAATCCAGACAAGGACGCCCGTCGGACGTCCGTCCAAGCTGCAGGGCGACCGCCACCAGTTTCCCGCCGGGCTCCTTGCACTCCCCCCGAAGGACAGACGGCATTAATCAGTCAGCTCCTGTCCGTAGCCGTCACGATGCCATTTTGATCCGGGCGAGGAAACCAGAATCAGTATTCCCTCAATCAGGCTCCAGACGCTGGAGATGAACGGACCGAGGAAGAAGAAGAAAAACCCGATCAGGGTAATCATGAGCTGCGCCATACCCTTGCCTGTATGACCGAGGTAGAAGTTCCCTACACCGAAGACGCCGAGGAAGATGCTGAGCAGGCCGGCGGCCAAGCGTGAGTGGCGAGCGGGATTGGCCAGGGGTGGAACCGGCCGCACATGGGTCGGAGGGGCGTACCCGGGATTGGCAGGTGCCTGGTAGGCCGGAGCATATCCGGTTCCGTACTGTTGATTCTGCTGATAATACTGCTGCGCGCCGTACTGCTGTTGGGCCGGATATTGCTGACCGGCATAAGGCTGTGCTGCGTATTGCTGGGCAGGATATTGCTGAGCCGGGTACTGCTGAGTTGCATACGGTTGAGCCGGATCCGACCAGGGCTGGTTGGACTGTCCGTATGGTTGCGAGCCATACGAACGGCCATCATAAGCCTGTGCGCCGCTGGATTGCGTCGGATACGCCCCGGTTCCATACGGCTGCCCTTCACCAGGCTGCGCACCATAGGCCGTAGAGCCATAAGGCTGGCCGGTATAAGACTGCGCCGGGGCCGACTGCGGCCCGGAGGCCGGCACACCGTAGGACTGGGCCGTGGTCGCACCTGCCTGATTGCCCTGTGAGGGGAAAGCAGGGGTTGCACCCTGCCCCATACTCACATCAGGCCGGCTGGAGGGTTGATCGCCATACGGTTGCCCATATGAAGGAGTGACGGTCGTTTCACTCAAGGACGGCTGCGGCTCCACCGGCATCTGCATGAATTGCTGGCTCGTTTGGCCATCCTGCGGGTACTGGGAGGAGGGCGACGAGTTTGAATCGGGCGAAGACTGGGGGATCTGCGCCCCAGCAGGATTCGGTCCCTCCTGTCCGTCGGTGCCTGACCAACCGGTCCTGGCCTGGGGGTCATCGTCTGCGAATTGCCGATAATCGTCCATAGTCATGTTCTCAAGAGTAGACCAGAGTCCCTAAAAGCCCTGCAAGGGGCGAAATGACTCACAATCTGCCCAGGATGTCCTTTCCGATCCGGCTGGTGGAGCGGCTTGTTGCCCCCAGCTCTGCGATGTCGTCCTCAACGGCCTTGTTGATTCTGTCCGCTTCCTGGTCGAAGCCCAGATGGTCAAGCAGCATCGCGGCCGACAGGATAGCGGCCGTGGGGTTGGCGATCCCCTTGCCGGCAATGTCGGGAGCGGACCCGTGGATGGGTTCGAACATGGACGGGTAGGTGTTGCTGGCGTTGATGCAGCCCGAGGCGGAGTAGCCCACGCCGCCCACCACGGCTCCGGCCTCGTCCGTAAGGATGTCGCCGAAGAGGTTGTCGGTCACAATCACGTCGAAACGGCTCGGCTCGGTCACCAGGAAGATGGTCGAGGCATCGACGTGCAGGTACTCACGCTCCACCTCGGGGTACTCCTCCCCCACCTGGTCAACCAGGCGTTGCCACATGTCACCGGCATTGGTCAGAACGTTCTTCTTGTGGACCAGGGTCAACTTCCTGCGCCGCTTCATGGCCAGCTTGTAGGCATAACGGACGACCCTCTCCGCCCCGAAAGCGGTGTTGATCGAAACCTCGGTGGCCACCTCCTGGGGGGTGCCGCGGCGGACGGAACCGCCGGCGCCGGCATAAAGGCCCTCCGTCCCCTCGCGAACCACGACGAAGTCGATGTCGCCAGGATCGGCCAGGGGCGAGACCACACCCTTGTACAACTTGGAAGGACGCAGATTCACATACTGATCGAGTTCAAACCGCATCTTGAGCAGAAGACCCCGCTCCAGGATGCCCGCCTTGATCCGGGGATCACCGATGGCCCCCAGGAGTATGGCATCCTGCTGCTTGAGCCTCTCCAGCTCCTCGTCCGGCAGGATGGCCCCGTCACGCAGGTAGCGCTCGGCACCAAGGTCGAAATCAACATATTCGAAGTTCGCCCGCCCCTCGGTCACCTTCTCCAGAACCGCCTGGGCCTCGGGGACGATCTCCTTGCCGATGCCGTCTCCTGGAATGACGGCAATGTGATAGGTCTGTTTCTTCGTATCGCTCATATTCCGAGCATAGATAAGGGCGCCGGGGCCGTCTCAGGAAGATACCGAATCCCGGACAGGGGTTTGATCGGGAACCATGATGGACAGGCACCAGGCATTCTCGAACGCCAGTTCCTCCCATTGCCTGTAGCGCCCGCTGATTCCCCCGTGCCCGGCCTCCACCTCGACCTTGATCAGGGCATCCGCACCGACACGAGGCTCCTGGAGCCTGGCCACCCACTTGAGCGGTTCCACGTAGAGCACGCGGGTGTCGTTCATGGAGGTGGTGACCAGGATGGCCGGGAAGTGCCCGGTGCCATGGTCGCGGATGCGCTCGTCGGCGTTCTGGACGTTCTCATAGGGAGAATAGGACTTCATGTACCGGTAGACCTCCGGGTCGTGCAGGGGGTCCCCCCACTCGTCCCACTCGGTCACGGTCAGGGGAAGGTCCGGGTCCAGGATGCTGGTCAGGGCATCCACAAATGGCACATCGGCCTCGATCCCGGCATAGAGCTGGGGAGCCATGTTGGCCACGGCACCCATGAGAAGACCGCCAGCCGAACCGCCGTTCGCCACCGTATGGAGCGGGTCAGCCCACCCCTTGGCCTGCAGGGCGGCCGTTACGTCGATGAAGTCCTCGAAGGTATGCCTCTTCTGGAGTCTGCGACCCTGCTCGTACCAGGCCCGCCCCATCTCTCCCCCGCCCCGCACGTGTGGGACGGCATAAAGCACACCCCTGTCCAGGAGACTCAGGCGGCCGGTCGAGAAACCAGGATCAGAGCTTATCTCGTAGGCCCCGTACCCGGTGATGAACATGGGCGACCCACCCTGCCGACTCCGGGAGGAGGCCTCGTCGCCGGGCCAGGGCAGACGGCCGGGATCGGACGGCGCCTGGATGACCTCATCATCCAGACCGGTCCTTCCCTCGGCATCCAAGGCAGGGACCATCCCCCGCCGCCAGACCAGGGAGACGGGCACCCTGGCACCGTCTCGCACATCCACCCAAAGGCGACGTTCGGCATACCTGTCCGGGTCGAAATCACCCAGGACCTCGGCCCGCTTAAGGAGCCGGTCGGCGCCCGTTGCCGGATCCATCTCATGCAGCTCCGATGGAACCGTATAGCTGCTGAAGATGTACCGCATGGTGGGGGCTTCGTAGGAGGGGTTGTCGGATGAGGCGATGCTGTAGACCCTGCCCTGACCGCTTCCCCGATCGGCATGGTCCACCAGGCCCTGCCCGGGAACCACCTGGCGGAAGCGCCAGGGACGACCGGCACGAAGGTCCTCGATGGCCTCCTCCTTGGGAATCACCGCAAGGCGGGGCAGGCTGTCGGCCCGGTAGGCCATGACCACAAAACTGCGGTGGATGCCCATGCCCTCGATGCCCAGTCCGCGAGCGCCCTGGAGAATGGCCGGGTTGGCGGGGTTCCGATAGGGAGTATCCGGGGATTGGTCCGCATCAGCCCCTCCCCGCTCACACCCATAAGGGCTGCCCTGGGCGATGCAGACCCCCTGACCAAGGTGGTAGGGCGGCTTGGTCCGGCTCATATCGATCAGGTCGACCTGGAAATTCGGGTTCAGCACATTGTGGTAGACCACCGCAACCGGAAGGTCCTCCCCATCGGGCCCGGCCCCCTCCAGGCGGCTCAGGCTCACGTCGTACTCGACCCCGTCCTGGCGGGGAATGAAGGGAACGAAATCACCGGTCGGGTCCTCCAGGGAGAGCATGAGGACCTCGCTGGTGGTCTTGGATGAGGATCCGATCATCAGACTGGCCTCGTCAAAGCTCAGGCCCAGGCCCACCCAGAAGTGCTGGTCGGGTTCTTCGAAGACCCGAACGTCCTCATCCCGGGGTTGTCCGACCCGGTGACGCCAGACGGCACAGGGCCTCCAGGCCTGGTCCACGGTGGTGTAGAAGACCCACTTCCCATCGGGTGTCAGTACGGCCCCGGACGACACCTGGTCGATCCGGTCGGGCAGGTCCTCGTCGGTGGAGAGGTCTCGGATGCGCAGGTCATAACGCTCGTTCCCGCTGGTATCCAGCCCGTAGAGCATCAATCTTCCGTCCCTGCTCAGGTCCAGGCAACCCAGGGCGAAGAAGTCATGGCCCTGGGATTCCTTGTTGGCATCGAAGATGATCTCCTCCCCCGGCAGTGAACCCGGGGTGCTTCCCTTGTCGATCAGAGGTGGATTCCAGTCATCATCGCCCCTGACGGGCAGGCGGCACTGAAGGCCATACTGACTCCCCTCCAGCGTTCTGCCGAAGTACCAGTAGCCCTGGATTCGGGTGGGGACCGACATGTCGGTCTCCTGTACGCGGGCCTTGAACTCGTCCAGGAGGGTCCGGCGCAACCCGGCAAGATGCCCCAACCTCTCCTGGCAGTATTGGTTCTCCTGCTCCACATACCGACGGGTGCGCGGATCCTCCTTCTGCCTCATCCACTCGTATGGATCCTCGAAGAGGTCGCCGTGAAAGCTCCGCCGGGTCGCCTCGGCGAATGCCCTGGGAACAGTCGGGATGGTATCGGGAGAATCGTTGCAATCACTTGCCGAAAAGCTCATGGGGCGATTATAACCAGAACCTGAACACCCACGGCCTGAATTGACGGCCGGAGATGTGTCCGTATCGGGCATAGGGCCCGAACAAGGACAGGGCGCTCAGTGGTTGGCGGCCAGGTAGGGCAACATGGTCCGCATCAGGTTGACCCCGGTCGTACCGTAGAAGACCGGCACACCGGTCTCCGGTGCAGGCTGTGAAGAGGTTCGGTTGATGATACCCAGACCCGATTCCCCCGGGCTGAGCTGGCGGATGCCTATGGCCAGGACCCTGCCCGGATAGCGGTGGACCACCTCGGCGAAGGTGGTGGGGTCGCTCTGTCCGTCGTCACCTATAAGGACGAACCGCATGTGGGGGAAGTCGGCCATCAGCTGATGGATGAACTCCATCTTGTGCTGGACGATGGAGGGCACGAAGGTCTTTGGCCTGGGATCCAGATCGCGCAGGAGAAGCGGACCGGAGGGGAAGCCGTGGTCACGGATGAACCCCCGGATGGCGCCCTCGACATTCCAGGGCGAGGCCGAAAGATAGAAGAAGGGCGCCGAAGGGTCCAGATCATGGATCCGGTTGTAGAAGACCGACATCCCCGCCACCGAGGAGCGATTGTGAGGGTCGGAAAGAAGGAAGTTCCAGGCGGCCTTCCAGTGGGTGGGCACCTGGCTGACCATGATGGTGTCGTCCACATCCGAGATGACTCCGAATCGCGCCTCGGGAGGGACGATGTAGAGGGGCGCAGTGACGGTCGGACGCCCCTGCACCTTATAGGAGACCTGGTGGGTACCGGGCGTCAGGTGGTGTTCGGCAACCAGGTCCAGGTAGCCGGAACGATCCGACAATACGAATTCGCCGTTCTGGTTCCGGCTGGAATCCACCGCGTCATAGACGGCGGAGTCCCCCACCTGAACCGTGCCCAGACGAACCTGGTCGATGGCCAGGGCGACCCTGGTCCGGGGCGCGGGGACGGTCAGCAGCTCCCGTATCCCCCTCATCGTTCTGTCCGACCTGCCCTGACTATCGGATAGCACGGTCCGGCAGATCAAGCGCGAATAAGCCTGGGTCCCGTACCCCACATAGGGCTGTATCCGGGGGAACCAACCCATCCGTCCGGTCAAACCGGTTGAGAGGCCCACCCAGAACTCGAAGAGGCCTGTGACGATACGCCGGGCCAGACGAACCGGCGCCGGTCTGGATTCGATGCGCTCGCCAGGACCGGCAGCGTCAAAGGCCGTGCTGACACTGGTGACCTGCCAGGGGCCACCCCGGCCTCCCTGTTCAGAGGGCCTGCGACTATCCCGCTCGGACACCATTGCCTCCTGGGTGAGAAACGCCCCGACTCAGCCCAACTTCCTGAGCATCTTGCTGTATTCGTCGGCAGTCAGCAGGTCGGGCTCATCATCGTCAAGGGTCATCTTCATGATCCACCCCTCCCCATAGGGATCGGAGTTGATGACACCGGGATCGTCCGAGGCGGAGCGATTCACGTAGGCTATGGTTCCTGAAACCGGGCAGACCACAGGCTCCACGGCCTTGGATGATTCCAACTCCACCACCTCGTCACCGGCCTCGACCTGGGTGCCCGTCTCTGGGAGGTCGAGGAAGACGAGGTCGCCCAGCTGGTCCGCCGCATATTCGGTTACACCGATTACGGCCGGGTCCTGGGAGGCATCGATCCATACATGGTCGGGGGAATACTGCAGGTGATCGGGCACGTCCAATCGGACGGTGCCTTCGCTGTTCTCTTCACTCATGGGTCCAAGCCTACTATGCTCCGGGATGTGCCGAGGCATGAACCGCCCGCCCGGTCCCTGACCATGGTCCTTCGACCACCGGGGACCGGATAGGAGGAGACTCCTAACGGACTGGCCCCGGGGGAACCTCTCCCCAGACCTTGACCATGGTCCCGACCGGTGCGTTGTCGAAGATCCACTTGGCATCCTGTTCATACATGTTGATGCAGCCGTGCGAGCCATGATGAGTAGGGTCGCCGGTGGCAATGCCGCCATGATTCCAAGCGGCCGTGTGGAAGCCTTCGCTGCCGTTGTAATAGGAGACCCAACGAACATCGGGCGAGACGTAGCCCGGACCCCGCATGGTCTGAATCGCATACCGGACGTTGATGAAGAAGGTACCCGTATCCGAGCCATCCCCATCGAAGGGCTTGCCCGAGCAGATGAAGAAGGTCTGGACCGGGGTGGTGCCGTGGTAGGCGGTGGCCGTCTGGTTGGAGAGATTCACATCGATCCAGGTATCGCCGTCGGGAACGTCATACCGGGCAACCCTGGTCTGCTCCTTGTGGGGAGTCACATCGGCCTGGACCTTGATGGTATCCATGTTCCCGCTCTTCAGCGCCTTGATGACCTGGTCGGCGGTGGCTTCGAAGTCCTTGACCTTGACCCCGTCGACCCCCTTGGTGGTCTCGGCCACCACTTCACCCTTGGTGTTCTTGACGTTGACGGCCGTCACCATTTCCCGGTCGAGCGCCTTGGGGAGCTCCTGGCTCAGATAACCCGAGATGGCGGCCTGGTCGAAGTCCAGACTCATGGTCCCCCGCCTCAGGTCGGTGTCCGGCTTGACCCAGGAGGCCACGGTCGGAGCCGGTATCCTCATGCTGTCATTATCGGTCGCCTGGATAACCAGGTCCTGGGCGATACGCTGGTTGGCTTCGCCCGCCACCTTGGAAGCCACTTCCACGGTGATGGGCATGGGGATGTCCTGGTATGAGACCGCAACCTTGGCCTCGTGCCCAGGCTCCTGCACCAGGGAAGAGACCGCCTTCTCGACGGGCTCCAGCTTGGGGGCCTTGCCTCCGCGCCCCTCCTGGACCGTGAAGGCATGCAGGCCCTCGTCAAAAACGATGAATGAGGGAACGGAGCGACTGCCCTCGTCGATGAATCTCCCGGTGAGGAACCGGTCCATCGCCAGTTCGTTGTCCTTGGCAACCAGGGGTACTGACACACGACGGAAGGGGTTGAGCCGCTCGAAGTCGCTTTCGCGCTTGCTTCCCATGAGCTCCTTGACGGTGCGCTCCTGATTGACGGAAACACCGAGATCCTCCAGACCGGCAGTGACCGAGGGCTTGCCCTGGCTGGTCAGTTCGACCTTGGAGTCCTGCACCTTCTGGGCCACGATCTTCCTGACCTGATCGGCATCCTTGCCCATCATGCTCTGGCCAGCGAAACTGACCCCCGGAGCCACTCTGTCCTGGAAATACTGACGGGCGCCAAAGAACCCACCGACAAGAACCACAGCGAGGAGGAGGAACAGGAGCAGGGTAATCCATATGGCCTTGTGGGCGGCGAACCAAGAGGTGCGGGCAGTGGCCTCACCGAAGACCCGGCTGACGGACTCATCCTCGAACAGATCAACCGGCTCTTCGTCCTGGTACTCAACCGGATCATCGGCCAGGGGAACCTGGATGGGCTGCATGATTACCGTTTCAGCCTCTTCCACGCCTCCACTGCCCTCAGGAAGCAGAGATTCCGATTGCCCCGCCGCAGCCATTGATCACCTTTCCGCACTGTTTCGATCCTGGATTATTTTACCCTGTGCCTTACCCAGAATCCCTTTTCCATCAGTACTCCGGCAGGTCGCTGCCGTACCACTCCTCGATCATGCCCCGAGCTATGGTTGCCCGCTTGGGCAGACGGATGGTGCCGCCGGCCATTCGTGCACCCAGCTCGTCCCGGGTGAACCAGCCGGCCTCCTTGGTCTCCTGACCATCCACGCGGATTTCGGTCCCCAAGGCCCGGGCCTTGAAGGCCACCATCAGCGAAGAGGGGAAGGGCCACGGTTGGGAGCCCATATAGCGCACCTCCCCCACCCGGACGCCCACCTCTTCCATGGTCTCGCGGCGGACGGCGTGCTCAAGGTTCTCACCGGCCTCAACGAACCCGGCGGCAATCGAATGGAAATCAGGTCCCCAGGAACTGTTGTGCTGCAGAAGGAGCCGGTCACGGGAATCCACAACGGACATGATTACGGCAGGCTCGATCCGGGGGAAGAGGATGTGCCCAGGCTCCGCACCCCGGCAATGTTGGGCCCAACCCCCCTGACAGGGTTCCACAGTGGCGGCGCATTGAGGGCAGAAGAGTTGCTGGCTCTGCCACATCGACAGGGAAACCGCGCTGGTGGCCAGGCCCACCTGTCGGGGCGTGCCATGAGGGGCGAACTCCCTCAATCCGATCCAGTCGAACCTCTCCCTGGCCGCATGTATCAGCCTCGAATCACCTGCCTGTGCACCTTCGGCATACCGCTCCAGGAGGGCAAGATCCAGGGCCAGGTAGTCTCGGCCCTCCAAGGACCCCAGATAGTACAGCGGTCGGGTGTCGCATCCGTTCCCGCCGAGATCCTCCGTCAGATAGGTTGCCGGCAGCATGACCAGGCGGATACTCGCATGCCGACGTCCGGCCGTGGCTCCCTGACCCTTGGGTACGGCCAGGCGGTCACGGTCAACCAGAATCACATCCGAGGCGGGCGACCCCGCCAGTTCCCGCAAGAGACCGGGTTGCCCGCGACGGGCAACGCAGTAATCCACGTCCCCCTGCGCCAAGGGAAGGAAAGGGAGGGTACGGGTCAGGGCCAGGGGCGAAAAGGCGGAATGAGGGGAATCGGTCATCTCAGCACCCCTCGGATTCCTCGACCCTGCCCGACCCCTGAACATCGGCCACCAGATCGACCAGGGCGGAGGCCACCATGTCCGGCCGCTCAACGGCGCTGAAATGTCCGCACTCGGGAATCGAGACGAATCGCACTCCTCCGGGTACCGAGGTGGCGGCAGCGGCGAGTGGCCGCATGACCCTGGGCGGGCTGGAGGGATCCAGCTCCCCGGAAACCATGGTCAGCGGCACTTCGATACCGGGCAAGATTCCGGTCTGGTCAGGACGACCTGCAGCCATCCGTTCCCTCCAGGCGATGCCCTGGGGTGACTGGGATTCAATCCACCCGGTCATGGTGTCGATGAACTCCGGCGAGGTCTTGAACCTGGAATCACCTTCCTGAGGCCGGGCGAAGTGCATGACCCCATCCACCCCGCCCGTGTCCAGACAACGTTGGGCTATGGCGAGCCGGTTGGCCCGGGACTGTGGGGCATCATCCTTGGTCGTCGTGTCGCAAAGGGCCATACCGGCCACCACCTCCGGATGAAGCCGCCAGATGGCTTCCACCAGATACCCTCCCATGGAGAGACCCACCCAGATGGCCTTTGTATGCCCGAGCCCGGTAACCAGGTCAACGTAGGCTTCAGCCATCCAGTCCAAGGCATGAGGATATGAACCGTCCGGGGCCAGCCCACCGTTCTGTTCCTCCAGGGGCAGTGGGCCATCACCGGCCCCGGGCATATCCGGCGCATAGATCGGGAAGGGGATCAACCCCCGCCGGTCGGCCTGATTGATCAGGCTGTCCGCACACACCTCCCACATGCGATGGTCGACCGGGAAGGCATGGCAGAGAATCACAGGAAGACCCTCTCCCTCGCGATATACGGTATTGGTGATGGTCATGGTCATCGGCTCCGACCTGCCTTCCCTACTGCTGGTATTCCACTGGTTTACGACGCCTGAATCAGAGGACCCCCGCCCAGGACAGGGCCGTGCGAAGTACACGCCCGTGCCCGTTGGGCATCTGGCCTATGAAGGTGTCGAGCATATCCCCCCTGGGATCGACCCACTCCACTTCAAGGGTTTCATCCTGGGGCTTGCAGTCGCCGGCCACGGGAACCAGATAGCACAGGGCGATGGCATGTTGGCGGGGATCGTAGTACTCGGAGAGTCCGGGCGTGGGGAAGAACTCGGCCACGGTGAAGGGCTGGAGCCCGGCAGGCAGGACAGGAAGGGCAAGCTCACCCAGGTCCTTGGCGATGTTCCTTGCCAGGGCCTCCCTGATGGTCTCGTGGTAGAGCACCCTCCCGGTGATCAGGGTCCGCTCTATATTGCCGTCGTCCCCGACGCAAAGGAGTGACCCCACCTGCGACACCAATCCGAGATCGTCAACCCGTACGGGAACAATCTCGACATATGCCATGGGCAGCTTCCTGCGTGCCAGGTCTATCTGCTCCTTGTCGAGCCATCCGGGAGGATTGCCCCGCGAAGTGCCACGCACGAAATCCTCCGGAGTGATGTTGGAGAACTCACCGCGCCTGCGGTTGGAATCGAAGTCATCGTCGTCGGGTATTTCGTCATTCAACACTGGCATACACCCTATTATTGGTTCCCGGCTTGACCGGGCGAAACCACCCGTCCATATATATACCCTGAGCTTATTTCCACGATTTCTCCAGCCGTGATGGAATGCTGATGGGAAGAGAGCTGTTGTGCTGCATGGGAATTTCCCTTGCAGCAGCGGGATTCGTTAGGAGCGCGATTATGTCCACCACGACTATCACCTCGGATAACTTCGAGCAGACCATCAGCGGGAACGACCTGGTGCTGATCGACTTCTGGGCCACCTGGTGCGGACCCTGCAAGGCGTTCGGCCCCATCTTCGACAAGGCCTCCGAGCAGAACACCGATATCGTTTTCGGCAAGGTCGACATCGACAAGAACCAGGACCTGGCCGCAGCCGCCGGCATACAGGCCGTCCCCACCCTGATGATCGCCAAACAGGGCCAGATCATATTCAAGCAGGCAGGAGCCCTGAGAGCCTCCGACCTGGACGACCTGATCGAGCAGGCCCGACAGGCCGATATGGATACGGCCACCCAGGAATAAGGCGGTCTCCCGCCCGCCAGGGTTGGTTCAGTACGGGCGGTGGACTAGAATCGAAGCATATGTTCCAGCGCTCCCTTCGGCATGCCCGGATGGGAGGCAGGGTCGGATTGCGTCCGGACTGCAACCGCTGAGGATCTGTTGACCGAACAGAGGAGTGTAATGGCGAAGCATGGCACAGGCCGGATGGCTGCGGTCAAGGCCCTGACCAAGCGTCAGTGGGTACGGCTTGCCGCAGGAGCCACTGTCGTTGGCCTGATCATAGGCGCGGGGTTCATCTCACGCGACTTCTATGCGACCCAGAACGGCGGCCCCGCACAGGGAATCACAGCCTACTCCGCCACCCAGCAGAACCACGAGGTCTCCAGGAGTTCCACCCGGCAGGCCCTGCGCAACGGCGAAGGCGGATCGAGCGCCAACACCTCCTATGTCACCGTGCAGATCAACGGCAAGAACCGGGTCGTCCTGGGCAACGGCTTCACCGATGTGAAGTCCGTGCTCGAAGCGGGCAACATCACCTTGGAGCCTGGCGATCAGATCAGCCCGGCCCTGACCAAGCCCGTGAGTGAGAAGACGGTCATCAAGATCGACCGGGCGGACGCCCAGGTTATGACCGACGAGTCCGACATACCCTTCAACACCATTGAGGAAAAGACCGATTCCCTCCCCGCCGGTACCACCAAGGTGAAGACCGAAGGAAAGAACGGCGTCATGGAAACGACCAGCCTGGTCACCGCCGCTGGCAACAAGAACCTCTCCAAGAACGTCTTCGCATCCTTTGTGAAGACGGCACCCGTCAACAAGGTCGTCCTGGTCGGCACCGGCCGCCCGTCATCGGGAACCAGCGGGTCGGCACCGTCATCATCAGGGTCATCCGCAACCACGGCACCTGTGGGCGAATCCCAGAGCATTGCCCACGAACTGGTCACTGCCAGGGGTTGGGGTGAGGATCAGTTCACCTGCCTGGTCCAGCTCTGGAACAAGGAGTCCGGTTGGAGAACCAACGCCGCCAACCCCTCCGGCGCCTATGGCATTCCTCAGGCCCTGCCCGGAAGCAAGATGTCCTCGGCTGGCGCCGACTGGCAGACCAACCCCCGCACCCAGATCGTCTGGGGTCTCGGATACATCCAGGGTCGGTACGGCACTCCCTGCGGTGCCTGGTCTCACTCCCAGTCGTCGAACTGGTACTGATTCGATAAAAGCCTGACGAATCCCCCCCCCCCCCGATATGGAGAGCCTGTCGGGGGGTCTTTTTATGCACGCTGCCGTCGTTTCTTTTATTTGTGCGACTCGCTATGGGCAAGTACTCCATCGTGGGCTTAAAACGTGGTAGGGTCGGCCTCAGTTTGCAGATCACCTTGTGTCCGGATGACGCCGCGGGGATGGCGGGATTCCGGGTGGGGCCTCGGCCGTGGGACCAGGCCCGTGGGTGGCAGTCGGGGGGAGAGTCCATGCTTTTGCACAATCCGGGCAGGTCCGGCCGTCGTCCGGTCCGTCAGGTGGTCGCGGTCCTGGCGGCCCTGTCCGTCATGGGCGGTGGCCTCGCCGCGGGCGCACAGGCCACCGACGAGTAAGAGGCCACACCAAAAGGGGAACACCCCCCCCCCCGGCCAACCGGAGGCGGCCCACCAAACCCCAACAACGGACCGCCTCCACCCCCCTATACCAGCCCCAAACCAGTCCGCGCCATGCAACCAGGCGCACACACCGCAGCAGGGACACTGCACGCCGTACACACCCGTTCCCGTTCTGCACATTGCGCCAAACGGGAGCGGGATGGTAAAGTCTGAGAAGGTTTTATTAGAGAGAAGAACATCCGTGATTCGGGTCCGCCATTTGGGGATGGCAGATATTCCGATTCGGTTTGAGACTATTGGCCTAACCGTAGGATGATAGTTGGGGAAAATTGGGGAGAACGAACCATGCGCAGACTGAACCGTTTCGGTCGTCGTACCGTCCGTCCTGTCGTCGCGGCCCTGACGGTGCTGTCCGTCATGGGTGCTGGCCTGGCAGTTGGTGCACAGGCCGCCGACATCAACTCATACACCCAAGTAAATGGGGGAATGGGGACGAAACCGGCCTCCGATGACGGCCTGACAACACTCACAGGAACCACTACACCGGCCGCAGCCCCGTCACCCTCAGCCCCGCCGCAGTCCCCGGCGGCGACACAGCCCACGACAGCCACGGCGACGCCCACCCCGCTGGCGACGCCCACCCCGCTGTCCACCCGGCAGACCACCACAGCCGCACCCGCACCCGCCGGCATGAAGGCCTCCTCACCGCAGGCCAGGACCGGCAGCCATACGGTCACCTTCACCTCCCAGCCCGACACCCAGGGCATGCCGGCAAGCCAGACCATCCCCGACGGCAAGACCGCCACATGGCCACACGACGACCCCACCAGACCCGGATGGACCTTCAACGGCTGGTTCACAGGCGACGCGGCCTACGACTTCACCAGGCCCGTCACCCAGGACCTGACCCTCACCGCCAAATGGGGCAAATGGAACACCAGCCCAGACAAAGGACCCTGGCACGGCGGCACCAACATCAAAATCGACACCCCAGGCAGCCAAGTACGCTTCACCCAAATAGCCGCAAGCACTGCCTTCTCTCTGGCGTTGGGCAGCGACGGCAACGCATACTCATGGGGGAACAACAATAGCGGACGTCTGGGGACAGGCACCGATGACTGGACCCGAAAACCTCAAGGCCCACGGATGGTCGCCATGCCGGAAGGAGTGAAGTTCACCCAGTTGTCCGCCGGGATATCCCACAGTATAGCCTTGGACCGGGATGGCAGAATCTGGACCTGGGGGGCTGACTTCGGTGATAGCCTCGGCCGCCCGCGCACGGACAGATACACTCCCGGTCTGGCCGTAGTGCCGGAGGGGGTGACGTTCACCGCCGTGTCCGCAGGCGATGACAGTTCCATGGCCCTCGACAGCAGTGGACAGGTTTGGACCTGGGGATACTTCGATACAGATACGCCCCACAAGCTGGATATGGGCGGGGGGACCGTCTTCACCGCCATCTGCCCCGCACACAATCCCCAAACAAACGGATATACGGCCCTCGACACGGACGGCAGAATCTGGACCTGGCGGTGGCCTCGTTTCGAACCTGTCCCCGTTGATACCGGTGTCAGGTTCAAGGCCTACAGCATGGACAGGTACGGTCTCCATTTCATCGCCATCGCGCGGGACGGGACCGTCTGGACCTGGGGCGACAACGGAAAAGGACAGCTGGGCCGCGTCCCCGACAGCGCCAACCCCGCCGACAAGCCCGGCCGGGTCCCCGGCCTGACCGGAGCCACCCAAGTCGACAGCGCCAACGGCGGAAGTTCAGAATCGGGTGTCTCCTTCGCCATCACCGACACCGGCACATGGGCGTGGGGATGGAACAGGTACGGCCAACTCGGAACCGGAACAGGCGAGATCACGGCCACCCCCACCAGGGTCGCAGCCCCCACTGGGGCCCCCACGGACTTCCGCTACACCAGCATCGCAGCCGGCGAGGGTCACACCTTGCTCCTCGGTTCGGACGGTGAAGCATATACGTACGGACGGAACCAATACGGCCAGCACGGCAACAACACCTTAACCGACAGCGACCCTACCAGCCCTGTCTTGGCCTGGCGTCCCGTCGACCGGGAGGTCACGAAGGTCCTGTTCGGTGAGGCCCGCAACATCGGCGGCCCCTACCGCAGGTTCGAAGGGTGGCATGCCACCTCGCCCAGGCACGGACTGGGCACCGTCACCCTCACCATCCAGTCCACCGTCACCAACCGCGCACCCCAGCCCGACGAGACCAGTCAGCGGTTCACCTACACGGGCGGCACCGCCACCGTGTCCTTCAAAACGGAGCACGGCTCCCCCACTCCACCCCAGCAGGTCATCGTCGGTGACACAGTGCACCGCCCGGACGACCCCGCCACCGACGACGGGTGGACCTTCAACGGATGGTTCCAGGGCGACAGGCCCTACGACTTCTCCAAGCCCGTAAGCGGGGACACGGTCCTGACCGCACGCTGGGGACGGTGGAAGGCCGACCCGGCCCAGGGGCCCTGGCGGGGCGGCACCGACGTGCGCATCGACACCCCCACCTCCCGGGTACGGTTCGCCCAGGTGTCCGCCGGGCAGTCCCACTCGCTCGCCGTCGGTTCCGACGGCAACCTGTACGCGTGGGGAGACAACCAGAACGGCCAGCTCGGCGACGGCACCACCACAAACCAGACCGCACCAATCATGGTCGCTGCACCCGCGGGCGTGAAGTTCATCCAGACGGCAGCCGGAAACGGCCACTCCATGGCCCTGGACCGGGACGGCAGGGTATGGACCTGGGGAGACAACGGAAAAGGACAACTCGGCCGCACCCCAGACAGCGGCAACCCCGCCGACAGGCCAGGCCCGGCCGCCACGCCGACGGGCATGACCTTCATCGCCATCAGCGCCGGGGTCGACCACAGCACGGCCCTGGACCGCGACGGCAACATCTGGGCCTGGGGAGACAACCAATACCAGCAGCTGGGGCGCAACACCACAGACCAGGGAACACCGCCCGCCGGCACGCCCACTGGTGTGGGCGTGCCCGAGGCGGCCTTCGCCTCCGTCAGCGCGGGCGCCAGGCACTCCATCGGCCTGGACGCGAACGGGACCGCCTGGACCTGGGGCAGCTGCGACACCACCAACGCCACAAACGACGACGACCTGACCGGCCACGTCGGATCCGCGCCGTCGCCTGTCGATACCGGCCTGCGGTTCACGGCCGTCAGCGCCGGAGCAGACCACAGCATGGGCATCGCCCGGGACGGCACCGTGTACACGTGGGGGCACAACGGGAGCGGCCAGCTGGGCCGCACCCCCACCGTCGCCGAACCCGCGGGCAGGCCGGGCGCCGTCCCCGGTCCGTCCCACGCCACCGGCGTCAGCGTCGGACGCACCCACTCCACCGCCCTCACCGACTCAGGGGCCTGGGCCTGGGGCGGCAACCAGTACGGGCAGCTGGGTACCACCACCGGCAACGGCACCAACGACGGCGTGGCCCCCGCCCGCCTGCCCAACCCCAAGGGGACACCGGCAGGATTCGCGTACGCCGATCTCTGCGCGGGCGGTGACCGTACGCTGGCCGTCGGTTCCGACGGTGACGTGTACGCGTCCGGGGCCAACGACTCCGGCCAGCTCGGCGACGGCACCAGCGACACGGACCCGGCCACGGCCCACCCGGGCCCGACCATGGTGTCGCGGCCGGACGGCTCCCCTGTCACCGGGGTGCTGTTCGGCGCCAAGCCGAGCGCGGGAGAGGTGCACCGCCGGGCGGACGGATGGCACGCCACCTCCCCCAGGCACCGGCCCGAGACCGTCACCCTGACCATCCGCTCGGCATCAGGCACCAGCTCGGCGGGGCCAGAGGACGCGGGACAATCCGAGGACACGAGCCTGCGGTTCATGTACACCGGCGACACCGTCACCCTCACCTTCACCAGCCAGCACGGGCGCACGCCCGACACGCAGCAGGTCCCCGCCGGCGAACCCACCAGGAGGCCCGAAGACCCGGCCGAGGCCGGGTGGACCTTCGACGGATGGTTCGACGGGGACGTCGCCTACGACTTCACCACTCCCCTGGAGCACGACCTGACCGTGACCGCACGCTGGCACCGGACCGGACGGTGGGTCCTGAGCCCGGACCACGGCAGCGAATACGGCGACGACACCCTCACCCTCACCGCACCCGCCGCACCCGACATCCGCCTCGCCTCCATAGACACCGGCGGCACCACCAGCCTCGGCATCGGATCCGACGGCGGCCTCTACGCCTGGGGCGACAACACCAACGGACAGCTCGGCGACGGCACCACCAGCCAGCACACCACCCCAACCCGGGTCGCCAAACCGGACGGTTCCGGTGACGGGTTCGTCTGGGTGCAGGCCGCGGCCGGGCGCACCCACAGCGCCGCCGTCGGCTCCGACGGCAACCTGTACACCTGGGGCGACAACACCCAGGGCCAGCTCGGCGACGGCACCACCACCCGACGCACCAGGCCCGTCAGGGCCTCCCGCCCCGCCGGTACCGACAGCACGTTCACCTGGACGCGGGCCGCCGCGGGCGACGGCTACACCATGGCCCTCGGCTCCGACGACAACCTGTACGCGTGGGGCAGCCTGCCCGGCGGGCTCGGCGACACCGGCCGCACCGCGAGCAGCGCCAGGCCCGTCAGGGTTGCCCTGCCGCAGGACGCGCCCCCCGCGTTCCGGTACGAGCAGGTCATCGCGGGCGACACGCACGCCGCGGCGATCGGGTCCGACGGGCAGCTCTACACGTGGGGCGCCAACACGCACGGCCAGCTCGGCCACGACAACACCGGCACCCCCGCAGCCGCCGCAGCAGTGGCCTCCGACCCGCAGCAGCCCGCGGGCTACGTCCAGGCCAGCGCCGGCGGCAGCGCCACGCTCGCCATCGACCGGCAGGGGCGCCTCTGGGCCTGGGGCAGGCTCGCCGACGGCACCGACACCGCAACCCCCACGCGCATACGGACGGCGGGCACGGCCGACACGTACCGGTTCACCCACGTCTCCACCGGACGCAACCACAGCGTCGCAATCGGACAGGACCACCGCACCTGGGCATGGGGAGACAACACCAGCGGGCAGCTCGGCCACACCACCGGCACCCCCACCGTCATAGCCGGCCTGAACACCACCCTCACCGCCAGCGGCGGCGACACCACCATCGCCATCGACACCAACGGCGACACCCAGGCCTGGGGAGACAACACCAACGGACAGGCAGGACACGGCGACACCAACCCCACACCCGCACCCCGCAAGGCCGCCGTCCCCCCGCAACCCACACCGGCCGGCCTCACCATCGACAACGACACCCTCACCCTGCGGCAGACCGGACCGAACACCTGGCAGGCCACCACCACCGCCCACGCCCCCGGAACCGTGCCCGCACAAGTCCGGTGGACCCTCGCCGGACAGGACCAGCCCGACGACACCACCAACACCTACACATACCGGCACACGGGCAGCCTGCCCAACGCAGGAGGCGCAGGCATCATCCTCCTCATCACCGCCGGCACCCTCATCCTCACCGCGGCCAGCGCCAACAGGCGCCACCGCGACTTCATCTGAGGAAGGACCACCCAGGGGAACGCCTAACTCCCCTGGGTACTCGTAGGCGGCCCACATCGTTACCCCCCCCCCGCGCCCAAGACAATGACGGGCAGGTTCTACGCAAGCTGGACATGACAAAAGAGGGCCCTGCCGTCCGCACCAGGTCTTTGAACCTGGTCAGGCGGCTGGGCCCTCCATCCTTATGCTCAGAGAACAGCCTGGAGAACGAAGTCCAGGATGAAGAGAGCTGCCACACCCCAGATGATGGGGTGAACCTCTTTGGCCTTACGCTTGCAGGTCATGGTCAGGCAGTATGTGATGAATCCAGCTGCTACACCGTAGGAGATGGAATAGGAGAATCCCATGAAGATGGCCGTGAAGAAGGCCGGAATGGCCTCGGCCAGGTCACCCCATTCGATCTCACCGAAGGAACTCATCATCATGCATCCCACAATGACCAGGACCGGTGCGGTCGCAGCCGAGGGAATGGCGGAGACCAGAGGGGCGAGGAGGGCGCTCAAAGCGAAGCATCCGGCGATGACCACCGAGGTCAGGCCTGTGCGTCCACCTGCGGCGATGCCAGCGGCGGATTCAACATAGGTGGTCGTGTTGGAGGTGCCAAACAAGGCGCCGATGGAGGTAGCGGTGGCATCGGCGAAGAGGGCCTTGTCCATCTTGGAACTGAATCCCTTGCCGTTCTCCAGGGACTCCTCATCCGCCGCCGAGAAGATACCGGAACGACGTCCGGTGCCCACGAAGGTTCCGATCGTATCGAAGGTATCGGAAAGGGAGAAGGCAAAGATGGTCACCAGAACGATGGGGAGCTTGGCCGGATCCGAGAAGAGGGCCGGGAAGCCTTGTGGACTGAATATGGCCAGGAAGGTCTCCGGCAGCTGGGAGAAGGCCTGGCCCAGATTAATCGAATTCGACATGGTGGTGACCCCAAGGGGGATGCCGATCAGAGTGACGACGATGATGGAGATGACGAAGGATGCCTTGTTGATGAAGGCCAGTCCGCCCTTGAATTTGAAGACCATCAGGAAGATGGTCAGGAGGAGCCCGATGACGAAGAGGATGAGCGTGGGCGTATTGAACACGGTCAGTCCGGGATTGGCTCCGGCAGCAGAGGTCTTGTCAGGACTGAATTTGATGACGCCGACGTTGAGCAGCCCAACATAGGCGATGAAGATGCCGATACCGCCGCCTATGGCGTGCTGGAGCATGGGCGGTATGGCCCGGATGATCATTTTCCGCAACTTGGTGGCCGTGACCAGGATGTTAAGGAGTCCGCAGATGAAGACCATGCTCAGGGTCTCCTGCCAGGAGAATCCCAGACCCTTGACCACGGTAAAGGTAAAGAAGGCGTTCAGTCCCACACCGGGGGCCACACCGTAAGGCACATTGGCCACCAGCCCCATGATGAGCGTGCCGATCACCGCTGCTATCAGGGTCGCGATGAAGACCGCACCCCATGGCATGCCCGCCGAGGAAAGCACCGAGGGATTGACCACGATGATATAGGCCATGGCGAAGAATGTGGTAATGCCAGCTACCACTTCCGTTGAGACTGTGGTATTGTTATCCGAAAGCCGAAATAGCTTTTGCATATTCTGTCCTTATTGTCTTATTTGGCGTTAGACAGTTTGAAGAATATCATGAGTTCTCGGCTTTTTTTATTTCCTCATGCACCCCTTTCCCCTCTTGGATACGCCCTGTTCGGCAAGAACCCGACCTGGCAGCGATCCGCACCTATAATCGGCACTACCCGAGCCATCCGGACAAGGAGTCCGCAGGCAAAACCGGGGACTTTCAAGGAGGAAGTCATGGTCAGAGACAATCACTGGGACGAGGACGACCAAAAGCAGTACAAGCACATCCACGACACGGAGATCGAACGCGGGCAGGATGAGAAGACCTCCGAACGAATCGCCGCCGCCACAGTCAACAAGCAGCGCACCCGCGAAGGACGCACCCTCAAGCAGGAGCGTTCGGGCAAGGACTGAACCGCCGATACAAGACCAGGGGAACCGAAGGTCACCGTCTGACTCAGACCGCCCCCATCAGCAGGTGGGCCAGAATCATCAGGACGGTTGAGCAGAAGGCGGTCAGGGCCAGGGTGAAACCCGCCAATTTCGCATTGCCCAGCACCTTGTCGGTGAACATGGTGGCGAAAACCGCTGTGGGCGCCAGGCAACAGAGTGCCACGGCCTGCCGGACCAGAGGGCCGAAAGGAAGCAGGAACCAGGCCGCCAGGGCGAAGATGACACCGAACGGTATGCGCCAGGCCAGAATTTGCGCCACCTCCTTGACATCCTGCACACTTGCGGGAAGGTCCATCAACATACCAACCATGAGCATGGAGCAGAATGCGTTGGCCGCCGAAAAGGGCCTGCTCGCCTGAGCCACCCAGCCGGGCAGGGTCACCCCGGCCAACATCAGGGCCAGCATGACCAGGTAGGTATCGAAGGAGACGGAGCCGAGGAACCCCTTGACGATATTGGTCAGCATGGCCTTGAAACGGAGATTCCGCGCATCGGAATCGTCCAGTTTCACCTCTGGCGCGGTTCCGACCCTGACCAGTTTCTCCTCGCTGCTCAAAGGCTCCCCCGGCCTGATATGCAGAAGCCCCTGGGTCATGACATTCGTTCCGGCGGCAACCATGACATTGTTGCCGATATCGAACATGGCGGCGGGAACCAGGGCCGCCGGACCCAGCAGGGACTGGAGCATGGGGAAGCTGAAACAGCCGATGTTGAACCCGGAACCGTTCAGCATAAGGAAGGCCCTGTGCCCCACCGAAGCGTGCCGGCTGGTCAGGTAGATTGCCAATGGCGGCACCAGGGAGGCCACAAAGGCGAACACGGAGACCAGGAGAAGACTGGAATCATGGGGATTGGTGGCAAAGGAGAAGACGATGGCGCCCGGCAGAATCAGGTTGAACTCGGCCGTTTGCAGGACCCTGTAGTCCATAGGTTTGAAAAGCCCGACCCGCTTGAAGAGGTACCCCAGCAGGATGATGGCCAGGAGTATGACCGGCTCGAGCACCACAGACATACACCGCTCCTCTCGCCACCGGCTTCCTCAACCTTGCGGTTCGCTCCCATGGTACCGAGTTATGCAGGATGTGGCACTGATGGTG
The DNA here is from genome assembly GCF_016100445.1 of Bifidobacterium sp. M0307. NCBI lineage: Bacteria > Bacillati > Actinomycetota > Actinomycetes > Bifidobacteriales > Bifidobacteriaceae > Bifidobacterium > Bifidobacterium sp. M0307. The sequence goes on along the minus strand of NZ_JACFSL010000001.1, from coordinate 227,630 downwards.
TCACATCCTGCGCAAGTGGAGCTGGACTGAACGGACGGAATCAATGCACGGAGACGGCAACCGAACCGCGCAGGGCGACGAATCAGCCGAACCGTCCGGAAATGTAGCGTTCGGTGTCCTCTTCCTGTGGATTGGAGAAGATGGTGGTCGTATCGTTCATCTCGACCAGGTGTCCAGGCTGGCCCACGGCCTTGAGGTTGAAGAAGGCCGTGTAGTCCGAGACCCTTGCAGCCTGCTGCATGTTGTGGGTCACGATGACGATTGTGTAGTCCTTCTTCAACTCGTTGATCAGATCCTCAACGGCCAGGGTGGAGATGGGGTCAAGGGCGGAGCAGGGCTCGTCCATAAGGAGGACCTGGGGGTGGACGGCAACCGCCCGGGCGATGCACAGGCGCTGTTGCTGGCCTCCCGAAAGTCCGATACCCGGCTTGTCAAGGCGGTCCTTGACCTCCTTCCAGAGGTTGGCACCACGCAGGGCCCACTCGACAAGGTCATCGGCGTCCGATTTGGAGATGTGCTTCTTGTTCAGCCTTACGCCGGCCAGGACGTTTTCCCTGATGGACATGGTCGGGAAGGGGTTGGCTCGCTGGAAGACCATGCCCACGTCGCGCCGCACCTCGACCGGGTCCACATCCGGCCCGTAAAGGTCACGCCCCTCAAGGAGCACCTGCCCCTCCACATGGGCGCCCGGGGTGATTTCGTGCATCCGGTCCAGGGTGCGAAGAACCGTCGATTTGCCGCAGCCCGAGGGGCCGATGAAGGCCGTGACCTTGTTGGCCAGGATCTTCATGTTCACGTCCTGGACGGCCAGGACATCGCCGTAGTAGACGTTGAGGTGATTGATGTCTATACGCTGGCCCATGCCGTCTCCTCCATCATCATCACGATTGTCGTTGCGGGACCGGGGTCCGTGGCCCCTACTCTTCGCCTCATTTGGCCTCCTGGACCGAGAAGATACGTGAAATCAGTCGTCCCAGCAGGTTGAGCAGGAGGACGATGATAATCAGAACCAGGGCCGCCGCCCAGGCGCGTTGCATGCGTATATCGGTCAGGCACCCCGGGGAGGCCCCCGGCCCACAGACCGCCAGTCCCTCTGAATACTCGTTGTAGACGTAGACCGGAAGTGTGGTCATTCTCCCCGAGAAGAGGTTGGGGTTCGTCGTGGCGATGAAACCGGAAGCTATCAGCAGGGGGGCCGTCTCGCCGATGACCCTGGCTATGGCCAGGATGGTACCGGAGACGATGCCCGGCAGGGCCGTACGCAGAACGATTTTGGTGATGGTCCTTTGCTGGGTGACGCCCAGGGCATAGGCGGCCTCCCTCAAGTCGTTGGGAACCACCGCCAGCATGTCTTCGGAGGTCTTGACCACGGTCGGAATCATCAGGAGGGAGAGCGCAACGGACCCGGAGAATCCGTTGACCGTTCCCGGGCCGACCAGGGTCGCGAACATGGAGAAGGCGAAGAGACCCGCAACAATCGAGGGGATGCCGCTCATCACGTCCACCAGGAGGGAGATGGCCTTGGCCAGCCGACTCCCGTGGGCGTATTCGACCAGGTAGACCGCACACATGACCCCTATGGGGATGGAGATGACCATGGCTCCCAGAGTGACCTCCAGGGTGCCGATGATGGCATGGAGAATGCCGCCGTACCCGCCGGTGGCCGTGGGGTTGCCACCCACCACCCCGCTCATGTTGTGGGTCAGGAAGTCAAGGTTGAGCCGTTCCATCCCGTTGATCAGGCTGACCCAGAGAACCGAAACCAGAGGAACCAGTGCCACCAGGAAGGAGAGCACAATCAGGGCGGTCATGACCAGGTTCTTGCGTTTGCGGGCCCTGAGTGATGAGCGGGTCGGCTTGAACTTGTCGAAGTCGATGACCGGGAGGGCGCCGTCGTCAGGAGTCCTGACCTCCGGGAATGCACTGGAAAGCCGCTGGTCACCCATGGTCGGCCCACCTTCCTTCCGTAGCCCTGCCGTTGTCTTGTCCGCCTTGTCCATCATTCACCCGCCTTGGACGTGATCCTGCGTGCGAGGTAGTTCACGAGGAAGGTGATGACGAAGAGGACCAGACCGGTAGCCACCAGGAGGCTCACCCCGATTGAGTCCGCCTCCGGGAACTGGGAGGCGATGTTGGCGGCGATGGTCTGACTGGTCGAGGGGCGGAGCAGGCGCAGAGCGTAGCTGAAGCCCGGGGATAGGATCATCAGAACGGCCATGGTCTCCCCCAGGGCCCGGCCCAGGCCGAGCATGGAGGCGGAGATGATACCCGACCGCCCGAAGGGAAGTACCGCCAGTCGGATCATTTCCCACTTGGTGGCTCCCAGTGCCAGCGCGGCCTCCTGCTGGAGACGCGGCGCCTGGAGGAATATGTCACGGGTGACGGAAGTGATGATGGGCAGAATCATGACCGCCAGCACCAGGGCCACTGTCGCGACCGATCGCGCCGGGGCGGCCACAGGGCCTGCAAAGAGTGGGATCCAGCCAAGGTGATTAGCCACCCAGCCCCAGAATCCGGTGATGCCGGGAACCAGCACCAGTGCGCCCCAGAGTCCATATACCACCGAGGGAATGGCTGCCAGAAGGTCCACCACGTAACTCAATGCCGTGGAGAGTTTAGCCGGGGCGTAGTGGGATATGAAGAGGGCGATGCCCACAGCCACCGGGAAAGCCATAAGGAGGGCCAGCCCTGCAATCAGGACCGTACCGAAGACCAGTGGCCCCACATACTGCCAGAATCCGGAGGCCCTCCCCCCGCTCAGGGAGTCGATGGCCCTGGTCCGCTGCTCCCCGTCCCCGATGAAGGCAGGGAAGGCCTTGATGATCAGGAAGAGGGTCACGGCCGCCAGGACCAGGAGGATCAGAATCCCGGCCCCCCGGGCACACAGACGGAAGATTCGATCGGCCCTTGCCCCTGAGTGGGGCCCGCCTTGCGTCTGACCGGCCGGAGGCTGTTCCCCTGTGGTCCGCTCGCCGGCCTCTGCATCGTCTTTCATCGGTTTTTCAGTGTCCCCCATCAGTCCACCTCGATCTTCTTGACCGATGCCATGACCCTGGCCCTGACGGCCTCGCTCAGCTCGGCACTGCCGGCGTTGGCCGCAGCCTGGCGCTGACCCTCCTCGCTGACGATGTAGGTGAGCCAAGCCTTGGCGAACCTGGCCTTGGACCGGTCCTGATCGTGCCGGTACACCGAGCAGGCAACGTCATAGGAAATCAGCATGATTGGGTATGCGCCTGCCTGATCCGTGGTGTGGTCGATGTCCAGAACCACCCGGTTGGGCTCCACGGCATCAGGGGAGGGCCTGGCGGAGTCCAGAACCAGTGCGGCCGCCTTGGCCGATGGGGGCGTCCAGCCATTGCCTACTTTCACTGCCACCGATCCCAGACTGGTGGTCTGTGCGGCATCGGCATACCCTATGGTCCCCTGGGCCTGGGTCATGGTCATGACCACGCCCGCAGTCCCCTTGGCGCTCTGCCCCAGGTCGTTGGGCCAGTTCTCCCCCACCGCATACGGCCAGGCCGATCCGGCGGCATCATGCAGGTATGAGACGAAGCTCTTGGTGGTACCTGACTTGTCGGAGCGGTGGACCACGGTGATGGGCAGATCGGGCAGGGTCGCGCCCGGGTTGAGCCTGGCCAGTTCCGGGTCCTTCCAGTTGGTTATCTTCCCACTGAAGATTCGGGCGATGGTCTCAGGCGTCATGTTCAGATGACGATCAGGTCCGTTCAGTCCGGCGTCGCCAAGGTTGTAGGCAACAGCTATGGGGGTGGCGTACACGGGGAGGTCGAAGGCCGTTCCATCCTGGCAGATGGCCTCGGATTGCCTGATCTGGCTCTTGCTCAAAGGGGCGTCGGAGCCGGCCCAGATGGTCGAACCGTTCAGAAAGGCGTTGACCCCGGCACCGGAGCCGGAAGGGTCATATGAGATGCGCGCCTGGGGGTGGTTCTGCCGGAAGCCTGCGATCCAGGCCTCATTGGCGCTCTGTTGGGAGGAGGCACCGGAGCCGGCGAATTCACCGCTCAGGTTCTGGTCCGTGCCGCCTTGCCCACTGGATGGCAGGGCGTTGTCGCCACAGGCCGAGAGGCCGACCACCAGACCCATGCTCAAGAAGAGGGCCAGAGACCGACCGAACACATGTGAACGCATGCTGCCTTCCTCAACCACCGAATCGTTCTTCACTTGGTAACATCCGAATCAAGATTACCGATGCTCACACCAATCAGCATACTGGAAACGCTGGTCCTGGGAAATCGGCCTCACGCAGCGTTGCGAAACCCTGCTCACCCTTTGGGAAAACAACCGCCACCATCCACAGGTCGGTATATTATTGACTTCCTGTTGGACACTCCACCCCAAACCCCCGACCGGTTCCCCGGCCCTGGTTTGTCTTGATTCTGTCGGCCTTCTGCGTATCCACTCACCGATGCCACCCGACGCCATGCAGACCCCTGAGGGGCGGTACCTGTTCCAAACCCTGAGCCATTCAAGGGGATTACCAAAGATGACCAAGCCGGAAAAGGAAGTGGTTGTGCATGAGGAAGAAGGAGCTCGCCAAGCAAGGGCGGACCCTCAGCAAGGATGGAGCCTTCATCAACGGCAAACTCACCCACGAAGCCTTTATCTCGCTATCCATCCTCACCGCCATCACCTTCCTGGGCAACTTCACCCAACTCCAGCTCGCTTCGGCCCTACCCACCATCGTTCATGAGTTCGGTATTTCACTGACCACCGGCCAGTGGCTCACCTCGGTCTTCCAACTGGTCATGGGGGTCATGGTGCCCCTTACAGGCTTCCTGACCAAGCGCTTCTCGACACGCGAGATCGTCATCACCTCCATGACCATCTTCACCCTGGGGTCCCTCCTGAGCTGGCAATCCCAGACCTTTGCCCTGGTCCTCCTTGGACGCATCCTGGAGGCCGTGGGCACAGGCACCATGTGGCCTGTCCTCCAAATCACGGTCTTCTCCATCTACCCCCTGTCCAAGCGCGGCATGGCCATGGGCACGGTGGGTCTGGCCATGAGTGTGGCGCCCGCCATAGGGCCCACCCTGGGAGGCTGGCAGACCGATGCCAACGGCTGGCGCTCCATCTTCCTGACCCTGAGCATCTGCGGGGCTGTGGCCCTGATCCTCTCCATCTGCGGTCTACGCAACTTCGGCGAGCGCGATACCAGCGTCAAGGCGGACTTCTTCTCGGTAGCCCTGTCGATATTCGGCTTCGGTGGCCTCATGTTCGGATTCACCAACATCGAGAACTATCCGATCACCTCCCCGATGACCTGGCCATTCCTGATCGTGGGCCTGGCGGGCATCGTCTGGTTCGTTCTCCGCCAACTCCACCACACCAGTCCCCTCCTGAACCTGAGGGTGCTGAAGATCAGGAACTTCACGGTGGGCACCATCATCGCCTCCATGTCCTTCTTCGCCTTCAGCTCGGTTACGGTCATCCTGCCCATGTACATCCAGACCGACCGCGGTTATTCGGCCACCATGAGCGGCCTGGTCATGCTGCCCGGTGCCATCGGCACGGCCATCGCCCAGTTCCTCGGAGGGCGGCTCCTGGACCGTTGGGGGGCGCGGCCAGTGGCCCTGACCGGCTGTTCCGTTCTCTGCCTGGGAACCGTGGCCCTGAGCATGGTCGGCAGCGGAACCTGGATTGGACTGGTCTCCATCTGCCAGTTCGTACGCCAGATCGGTATGGGATTCACCCTGATGCCCCTGACCACCTGGTCCTTGAACAACCTTGCCCCGAAAGACGTCTCCGCCGGTTCGGCGGTAACCAACACGGCCCGTCAAATAGCCGGTGCCGTTGGGGCCCCCATCCTGGTCATCGTCATGGACTCCATCACCACCCTGCGCCATTCGGCCCTGGGAGGCGGTCCGTCCACCCAGATTGCGTCCAACATCTTCGGCATCCAGTGGGCTCTGAGAATCTCCGCCTTGATCTGTCTGGGCATGGTCCTGCTGGTTTACTTCGGTGTCCGGGGCAACGGGGCCGGATCGGGCCGCCAGATGACCCGGATGGTCTTGCGCCACATCCACGTCATCCACGCCCCCGCACCCAAGGCAGCAGCCCAGGAAACGGTCACCACCTCAGACCGGCAGAACACCCCGAAACTCGAATCCGGCAACGGGCACGCCGAAGAGCGGTAACCTTCTGAAGGCCCGTATCAGCCCCTCACTCATCCGACGGCAGGGGCTGGCCGGGGCAACCATGCAGAACGCCCATCATGGCCTGCTTTTCGGCTGAGGTGACGCTCAGGCCGTACTTGTCCTTGACGCCGATCTGCCGAGCCACATAGGCGCACCGATAGTCTGTACGGGGCGGAAGCCAATAGTCCGCGGAGGCACTTCCCTTTTCCTGGTTGGCTGGTCCGTCTACGGCCAGAAGATTGTAGGGGTCGTTCCCGAAACGGTACCGTCTGGCCGTATCCCAGGTATCAGCCCCCGACTTCCAGGCATTTTCCAAGGCCACCACATGGTCGATTTGAACATCGGCACTGGTCCTCTCACCCCTGATGAAGGTGATGGTCTTGCCGGTATAGGGGTCATCCAGGATGCCGGAAGACACCTTGCACCCTCCGGGAGTGGTATGGCGCACCTGGCGCAGATCCCTGGTCAGCACATCCTCGCGGATATTGCACCCATTGCCATCAATATCGGTCTGTTTGAAACCGAATGAGTCCCGGCGGTATTGACGGCCCGGCCTGGGACGGTCCTGGACCCGGAGTCCTTCCAGGGTCTGGGCGGCATCGCCGGTTGCCTGGTACCTCCCGGTCATCACCCCGATCGTCCCATCCACCCTGGGAAGGACCAGACCGATGGTCACTCCGATCATCGCGACTATGACCAGGAGGACAAGAACCCGCTCCAAGGCCGACGTGGACCTGAACCTGGCACTGCCGGCAGCCCTTCTCCGACCCCTGTATCTTCCGGCGAACCGACGGGCCATCTGTATGCCTACCTCCCCTTGGTTACGAGCGCTTCCCGACCATCAGGCGTATGAGTAGGTCCTCGGGTCGTGACCGGCCCGAACCGGCCCGTCCAGGGCATCGATTGCAGCACGCTCCTGCTCGGTCAGGGAGAATCCGTACAGGTCCAGATTCTCCTTCTGCCGCTCGGCATGGACGGACTTGGGTATGATGATGGTCCCGTTCTCGATGTGCCACCGCAACACAACCTGGGCCGGTGAGCACCCTTTTTCCTCTGCTATGCGGTCTATCACTCCCTGACCAGCGCTCAGATCCGCTCCCCGCGCGAGGGGGGAATATGCCTCCACGGCAATCTTCCTGGAGCGGCAGAAGGCCACCAGATCCCGCTGCTGCCAGGTGGGGTGCAGCTCGATCTGGTTGACGGCGGGGTACTCCCCTGTCTCCCTGTGGAGCCTTTCCAGATCCTCCTCCAGGAAGTTGCAGACGCCCAGGGTCCGGACCCTCTGCTGTTGCCGCAATTCCTGGAAGGCCTTCCAGGTCTCGGCCGCACGCCAGTCAAAGGGTGTGGGCCAATGAATCATGTACATGTCGACATAATCGGTTCCAAGGAGACCCAACTGCCGATCGAAAGCCCGCAGGGCCGAATCATAGCCCTGCTCGGAATCCCGGAGCTTGGTGGTCAGCCAGATGGATTCCCGGCGACTTCCGGTGTCATATCCCGCCGCCTTGAGGCCCCTGCCCACGCCTGCCTCGTTCTGATACCCGGCAGCGGTGTCGATGTGCCGATACCCCAGGGAAAGGGCTGACTCCACAACCTGACCGGTCTGGTCATCCGCAATCCTGAGCACGCCCAACCCAATCTGGGGAATCCTGCGCCCGTCGGCAAGTTCGATATCCGGTACTGCGGCCATGATCTGCTCCTCTGTCCCTGCAAGGGTCCCAACTCCTGCTTCGCAGGAGGTCAACCTCATTCTAGGACCAGCAGGGGCCGTAACCTGCCATGAGGCATTCTGTGGTCAAATGTCCCTCCACCTGCTCTGCGGGGCATCTCCTTACGCCGCCGACCCGGTCAGCGGGCGGCGACGCCGAAGAAGTAAAGGATATGGGAATCGAACCAGGAGTACCCCAGGTCGAATACCGGCAGGAAGCCGATTCGCATCATCATGCCGAAGGTGGCCCAGGCGAAAAAGAGGGCAAGCAGCGCCAGCACCCACATCAGAAAGGTATAGGTGCGCCTCTTGCGGACCAGTGCACGTCGTCGCTCCGCTGGCGGCAGTCGCCCCCTACCCCGGGAATTACGGTTGTGTCCAAGTTCCTGGTCATGGTCATCGAGCCGGTCCATGCCGGTCACCGATTGCTCATCCGTCATGATGTACCTCCTGACTCCTTGCATAGCCCTGTTCCACCCCTGGAAGGTCTGGTCGCCAGCCTCCACTGTCGCCATCAGGAGGATCACTGTCCATCAATGAGCCATCATCCCCTAAGGAGCCGTCAGGCTCGCCAGCGCTGCCATCGTCGTCGGCACCATACACTCCCGTAACGGGGGAATCCTGCCCGCCGCCCGCTTCGACCTTGTCCAGGTTCGCAATATGTTGTTTGCACTCTTTGCGGCGCCTGGACAGGTAGTACCAGGCCAGCAGACACAGGATCATGAGCAACAGGAGTATCCAGAGCATGTAGTTGGGAGCCCCCTGAGGCTTGGTGGCGGGGACATTCTCTCCGATGAACCGGCCACGGATGAGCAGGCGGTGGGAGTTGATTCCGTAAGGGGTGCAGGTCAGCATGGTGACGTAGTTCGAGCCCGCCACAGGCTGGAGGTCATCGACCTCGGTGGGCAGAATCACCTTGATCTGGTCCACCTGATAGCTCATGCGCTTGTCCAGAACGCGAATCTGGAAAACGTCCCCCTTCTTCATCTGGGTCAGGTTGTCGAAGAGGATATGCCCCACTTCGCCCGTGTGCCCGGTAATCACGGAGTGGATCGTGCTGTTGTCCGTGGGAACGTGGGTGGTGGCGATATGACCTATGCTGTCCCTGAGCACTTCGTCGGTTGTTCCGTGGCGAATGGGGAGCTTCACATTGATCTTGGGGATGTCGACGTAGGCCATCATCCCCTTCCCATCAACGTTGAGAATCTTGGAATACCTCCCGAGGGGCTCCTGAATCTCCTTGTACCGGAAAGGATCTCGCAGGGTCGGCTTGCCGAGGTCATCATCATACTGCTTGGCATCCTGCCACATTTTCTGCCGCTGCTGCGGGGTGAGCTGATTGACGATGTTCTCGTACTCATCGACGGCCTGGGTGGTTTCCGCATAGTTGAAGTAGGCCGCCGCCAAGGGGTACAGGAACAATGCCAGTCCAATCAGGAAGACCACCACTTCGATGAAGCCGAACCTGCGGTCGGATTTGACCCGGTGCTTGGCCTTACCGGCCCCCGTCGAAGAGCGCCGATCCGGTGCAACCTTCTGGTCGGTCTCCCTCACCGGCTTGGTCATCGCCGCCCCCTTGTATCCATCATCCTTTTCAACCTCCGTATACGCCTCTCGACCGCAGCCGGACCAACCATGGGACCAGGAACAGCGGAACCGTAACGACAAGCAACCGCTGTATCCCCAGTGCCCGAATGCCCGGTACACAACACCGACCCCGTTAAGGTCCCCGATCACCTTCAGTCCATGACTGTTAATCCCCGGGGGTCCATGTCAAGAGAGTCACTACGTTCTTACCTTACCCGTCTTCCGGCACAACCTTCTTGCCTGGTGTCACACCATCGACGCGACCGACCTCTTGTATAGAGGCATGGCTCTCATGGTCTCCTCGGAACACAACCAGACCGTGGGAGTGGAAGAGACCCGTGACGGGGCGGGCGACAGTCACACTTAGTACGGAGAAAGCCGACAACACACTCGGTGTCATCGGCTTCCAAGGTTGCATGGCCGCTCAGAGACAGCCATACGAACAGAACTCAAACAATCGTATCGTGACGCTTCTTCACCGCCATGACCAGGACGACAACTCCCAGGACAAGGAAGACGGCCAGCAGAATGAGGGGAAGAATCAAGGAGGATCCGGTTTTTGACAGGTGCTGTATCGAGACGGCGCTCCCCGGAACGACATCCGACTTGCTGATATCCAGCTTGGGATAGACGTCTACTTGGAAAGTCGGGGAACCTCCCGGAACCAGGGTGGGCAACTGCACAACGCAGGGGTCCGTCCGAACGGTAACCCCATGGGGGGCAGCAACCAGGCTGACCATCCAATAGGTCGGTTCCTCTTCCGTCCCTCCCAGCTGCGCCGCCGTTCCACCGGAAAGGGTCGCAGAGTTGACATCAAGATGTGCGCCTTCCAGCCAGATGCCTACAGACTGAGTCGTCGAAGATGTGGTTATGACACCATTGGCATCGGATACACCGTAGAACTCTGTATTCGAAGAATCCTTGAACGAGGCAGGGTCTGCAATGACGGCAGAGGTCAGGTTCTTCTGAAGAGTCTCCGGCGACGAGGCAAGGTCTGCGGCCGCCAGGTTGATCTTGCCCCTGTCCAGCTTCACTGCCTTGTAGATGTACCCGGGGCCTGCAGGAGGATTGTTGCTTCCCGGCAGGATGGAATCCGCATTATTCTGTGTTTCGAGAAGGGTGAGCGTAAGAGTGGGATCCGCAGTGCTTGCGGCTGCTTGAGTCAATCCACCGGCAAGCATGAGTCCGCAAGAAACAACGGAGACAACCAACCAGAGCAGGACCCGTTTTGTCTTCCCCGCCCGTAAGGAACTAGCCTTCATACAACATCCCTTCAAGAGAACCATCCTTCAAGGTGGTCATCCACGTCGGAGGTCAGCACCTACCGGTGTGACATCCCCTTCTCCGACATATCACTAACACAAGATACATGTCTTCTATAGGATATCATAACACCCCATAACAAGAACGGCGGGTGGTCCACATAGGAACCACCCGCCGTTGTGATTGGTTCAGACTAACTCAACCAATCAGTCACAGCAGCTCAGGCAGTACGGGCTGCGTTGCGACGGCTGCGCAGGTAGAGGGCGCCACCCATGATGGCGACACCAACAACCAGCAGCAGGATGATGCCGCGACCACCGGTCAGCGGGAGGCCAATCGGGGCATCCGTATCATCCTTGGTGTAGTTCATCATCTTCTTCGCCACAGACTTACCATTGAACTTGATCTCGTTGGCAATGCTTGCATTGCTATCCGCAGCGTAGGTAGCGAAGCTCAGCTGATCGTAGTCAGGCTCGATCGGGTTCGAACCATAGTAATCTACGATCTGCTGCTCGGTCTTACCTGCGACGTTCGGGCCGAAGGTCACCTGAGAGAAGGGATTCGGAGCCGTGTTGAAGCCGTTGGGGGCCGTAACCTCGACAACGGTCCAGTTGGCGGCGATACCCTTGTTGCTCGAGTCCAGAATCGGAAGACCGGTGAAAGCCACCAGACCTGCCGGAGAGGAGGTCGCGGAGAAGAAGGTCACACCAGTATCAGTGGTGGGGTGGAAAGCCCCATCAGTGGCGAGGTAGGAGGTGGGGTTGGCGGGATCAGCCAGGCGGAAGACGGCGCCTTCCAGAGCCTTGAGCTGAGTCGGGCTTCCGTCCTTCTGCACCTTACCGAAAGCAACGGAGCCGGAGGGGGTGATGGTGCCATCGCTAGGAGGAGTATCAGGACCCTTGCCATTATTGTCATCGATGAAATCGGACTCGACCTTGTTGGCGACACCACCATCACCGGTGGAATCACCATCAGCGGTCACCGTGGCATCGTAGGTGATTTCAACAGTCAGCTCAGTGGGGACATTACCTTGGGCGTCCTGCATGCTTGCAACAGCCTGCTGCAGTCTGGTCTTGTTTCCGAAGAAGCTGAAGGTGGTATAGGTAGCCTTACCATCCTGCTCGTTCGCAAAGAACGTACCGTTATTCCCAAGACGGGCGGGCTTGGCCGTACTAGAGACAACCTTGTAATCGGTATCCTTGTCCAGGCCGACAGCTGACCGCGAAGGAGCGGTGATGGAAGCATGAATGTTGGTGGCATCCATCTTCAGAGAAGTACTCATTCGATCCGCTATACGCAGATCCTCGAACTGCCCTTTCACCTCAGCGATATCCAGCTTCTGGTCCTTATAGGCAGGAGTGCTCTCGTTGTAGATCTTATGCTCGACCTTGTAGGAGATGACATCGCCGGCCTGGGCAATGGAGACTGGGTTCTGTCCCCTCTTGATCCCAGTGACAGTCTTGGTCAGACCGCCCTTGCTGACGTTCTTCGGGAAGACATGCAGGTGATAGATGTAACCACTCTTAGCCGGAGTGCTGTTATCGGTGGTCCTGTAAGGCAGTCCGAAGAACGAAGGAGCGGACTCAGTGTACTTGGCTGCATTGAAGCCCGGAGAAACAGCCGTATTCTCGGTCATCACATAGTAGTGCTGACCGGAGGCGAAGGTCACGGGAGTGCTGGTGGGCGCACCGCTGGCGTCCGCCGTGAACCAGGAGTCGATGACACCCTGTCCGTTGGTTATACCAGCTGCGTAGAAACCGCTGCTGGCATTAGTGAACGTTGAGGCATCGGTGGGGTTGATGTCAGCGACGGTCTTACCGGTCGCAGGGACGACCTCACGAACGTTGAAGACGATGTCCTTTGCAGGAGTACCAACGCCGGCGGCGGGCCTGTCCATAATCGAGCCGGTGGCCCCGGATCCCTTGGAGCCCGACAGGTACTTCGTGACTGTCAGCTGGGGGGTCTTGTTTGCGTCAAGAGTACCCTCGACGAAGTCGTCCGCAGGCTCAAAAGCCGAAGCCTGAGTCACGGGAAGGGCAACCAGCCCGGCCAGCAGAGTGGCACCAGCCACCGCCAGACCGAGAACCTTGGACAGCCCTCGCCTTTCATTTGATTTTACTGTATGCATGCATGCATCCCTTCTATTTTGCGATGGTACGGAGCGGTGCGCAACAACACTGCGGCCTATCCGGCATATTCCATTCCCCAGCCGGAAAACCCTTCCGAGTGAGCCGTCGCGAAACATGACCCAATACCACTATCGAAGCTTAGTGCACGGCCTCAACCTTTGCAAACGGATAGATGCAATGTATGTCACATGTCTCTGCACTTGCAGAACGCCCTCATTCTCCTTGTACTGCCACTATCGGACCGCAGATCCAAGCGGCAAGCACACGGTGAATAAGGGCGAAATCCGAAAGAAACAATTTATTGCCGGTTATCGAGACGATGCACCATCTCGGAGAGTTCCAGGTCCTTGCCAAACCGCTCGGCCGTGGTGTCCTCATCGATGGAAGCCAGTTCCACGCCGGCCATGCGGGCGAAGTCCTCCCAAGCCTCACGACCAACTGTGGTGGTCATGCAGGTGTGATGGGCGGCACCGGCTCGCAGCCAGCATTCGGCCGATACCTTCAGGGAGGGCCGGGGCTTCCAGATGGCGCGGGCCACGGGAAGCTTGGACAGGGAGCCACCGGGCTCGACCACATCCACCACGTTCATGACCAGACGGAAGCGCTCCCGCACGTCGGATAGGGAGACCACAACCGCATCCTTGCAGGGGGTGGCGGTGAAGACCAGACGGACGGGATCCTCCCGGTCTCCGATGGAGAGCGGATGAATCTCCAGACGGGGCCTGCCCTCGGTCAGGAGGGTGGGCGATACCTCCAGCATGTGGGCACCCATGATCTCCTCTTGGCCAGGCACGAAGTTATAGGAGTAGTCCTCCATCAGGGAGCAGCCACCCTTGAGGCCATACCCCATGACGTTGCCGATGCGGACCAGAACCGAGGTCTTCCAATCCCCCTCTGCCGAGAATCCGTACCCGTCGGCCATCAGCCGCTGGGCGCCGACCCCGGGGAGTTGGTGCAGGGCACCCAGGTCCTGGAAGTTGTCGACGGCCGCCGTAGCCCCGACCTCCTGGAGCATGTTGCGCATACCCGCCTCCTCCCGGGCGGCCACCACCAGGGAGTCGTACCGGGAATCGAGGAGTTCGGGGGCCACATCATAGCTGCGCTTGTAATCTTCGATCAGATCCTTAACCTGGTCATCCTTGACGGCCTCCACATGGGCCACCAGCTCATTGACCGGCCAGGTGTTGACGGAGACCCCGAAAACGCGTTCGGCCTCGGTCTTGTCGCCTTCGGTCACGGCCACATCGCGCATGTTGTCGCCCCACCGGCAGACCTTCATGGAATTGGCGGCATCCCAGCCGGCGCAGGCCCGGGCCCAGGTCCCGATTCGCTCCGCCACCTCGGGATCGGTGTAGTGCCCCACGACAATCTTGCGGGGAATGCCCAGACGGGTAAGGATGTACCCGAACTCGCGGTCACCGTGGGCCGACTGATTCAGGTTCATGAAGTCCATGTCGATGGTCTCCCAGGGGATTTCGACATGGTGCTGCGTATTCAGCTGGAGAAGGGGCTTCCTCAACTGCTCCAGACCACGGATCCACATCTTGGCAGGGCTGAAGGTGTGCATCCAGGCCACAATGCCGATGCAGGCCGGGTCGGAGGAGGCGTCAACCATGAAATTCCTGATGGAGTCCGAGTCCTTCAGGGTCGGCTTGAGAACCAACCTGACCGGAATTCTGCCGGAATCGTTCAGGGTCTGCGCTATGTCGGCGGCCTGCACGGCCACCTGCCGCAGCGTATCCTCACCATAGAGGTCCTGGGAACCAACTGCGAACCAGAGTTCCTTACCCTGGAATGGATCTGTCATTGCCATGGTTGCTCCTTATTGCTATTGCTGATTATGGTCACGTATATATATGGAGTCATGGGTCATCCCTCCAGAGGGATGCTCCTGACTGCCGCCTGCTCGATGGGCAGGGACCTGGAGAAACGTTCGAAGAAGGTGCGGAACCCTTTGACATCCGCCGGGTCGGGATTCTCCACCCGCGATTCGACGTCGGCGAAGACCTGTGAATCCAGGTAGTCGGCCAGGGTCTGGTCGGAGTGGGTCAGGTAGTCGGCCAGAACAGCCATCCCCCAGGCCCCTCCTTCCGCTGCAGTCGACATGACCCGGATGGGGGTATCGAAAGCCGCAGCCAAAATCTTCTGCGCCACCTTGGGAGTGGCGAAGATACCGCCATGCCCAACCAGGGAGTCCACCTGCACCCCCTCCTGCCGGGTCATCACATCCATACCGATCGTTACCGGGGAGAAGGCCGAGAAGAGCTGCGCCCGCATGAAATTGGCAAGGTTCATATGACTTTCGGGACCCCTGGCGAAAACCGGACGCCCCTCTTCCAGACCGGCCAGGAACTCGCCGGAATAGAAGCAGTAGTTGATGAGGCCACCGGCGTCCTTGTCGCCCTGAAGGGCCAGGTTGAAGAGGGTTCCGTACAGCTCGTCATCGCTCATCCGCATTCCTCCGGCCTGGGCGAAGTCGCGGAAGAGCCCCACCCAGGCGTTCAGGTCGGAGGTGAAGTTGTTGGCGTGGCTCATGCCTGCAGGATCGCCGGCCGGGGTGGCTACCGGATCGACTTCAGGGTGCAGGTGTTCCAACCGGCGCTCCAGAACCACCATGGCGAAAATCGAGGTGCCGGCCGAGACGTTGCCCGTCCTGGGCCGCACGGAGTTGGTGGCCACCATGCCGGTGCCGGCGTCTCCTTCGGGAGGGGCCATGACCGAGCCGGGTGCCAGGGTACCCGTCGGGTCCAGCAGCCGGGCACCCGCTTCGGTCAGAGACCCCGCTTCCTCCCCCGCCACCAGGGGGCTGGGCAGGAGGTCGCGTATGGACCAGGGCTGGGAGGCAACCTCAGGCAGGCTGTCGAAGGTGTCGAGCATGGCCTGGTCAAAGCGGTGATTGTTCGAGTCGATGGGGAACATACCCGAGGCGTCACCTATGCCAAGGACCTTGCGCCCCGAAAGCTGCCAGTGCACATAGCCGGCCAGGGTGGTGATGAAGGCCACCTCGGGCACGTGCTCCTCCTGGTCGAGAACGGCCTGGTACAGGTGGGCTATGGACCAGCGCTCGGGGATGTTGACCTGGAATGTCCAGGAAAGGCTCTCATGGGCCTGACCGGTGTTGGTGTTCCTCCAGGTGCGGAAGGGCACCAGGAGCCGATCGTCCTTATCGAAGGCCAGGTACCCGTGCATCATGGCCGAAAATCCCATGGCTCCGATACGGGTCAGCGGCACACCGTAGCGTTCCCTGACTTGGGAGGCCAGGGCGGCATAGGCACCTTGAAGTCCTTCCCAGACCTGCTCCAGGGAGTAGGTCCACAGGCCGTCCTTGAGCTGATTCTCCCAGGCAAAATCGCCATCGGCCAGGGTGTGGTAATCCTGGTCGATCAGTATGGCCTTGATTCTGGTCGAGCCCAGCTCGATACCCAGGGAGGTCCTCCCGGCCTCGATTTCCTCAGCGAAGTGCCGGTCGGTGTTCGCTTCCATGGTCCGCTCCTTTGCTGGCCGCCCCTGGTCCTTCAGACTCATCGCAGTCTGAAAACAAGGACTGTTAACGCTCACATTTCCTAGTGAACAGCATAGTAGCGATCGCCTTTTCCGGCAAGCGTGGTGATGTCAGGCGTCGTCAGGAACGCCGGACGGCCCGGCCCAGGGATCTGCGGGGTACCACATCAGCCTGGATGAGGCCCACACCGTGCCTGGTGACCGGAAAATCGACCGGCCTGCCCTGGTGCAGCATGGCCAGGAGCTGGCGCATGGTCGCCGTTCCCAGCTCTTCGAATCGGGGACGTACGGTCGAGAGGGGCGGATTCAGGTTATCGACAGTGGGGATGTCATCGAATCCGGCCAGACTCACGTCCTGCGGAATACGGATGCCGTGCTCCTGAAGGGACCTGGCCACACCCACGGCCTGATTGTCATTGGCGGTGACCACTGCGGTCGGCATGGACCGCCCGGACATACCCCGTTCGTCGATCAGGTGGTTCATCAGGGTGTACGACTCCGCGGATTCCCAGCTGCGCGCGTGAACCACGGCTGTCTTGACGTGATATCGTGCACAGGCCTTCCACCAAGAGGCCAGACGGGTCGAGGCGTCACGCCATTCAGGAGGTCCGGCCATGTAGAGCACCCGACGGTGCCCCAGTTGCACCAGCTGCCTGACCACCTGCTGGATGGCCCCCCACTGGTCGATTCCCGTCAAGGCCACCCGGTCGGAGCCGAGATTATGACTCAGGGCCTCCTCGATGCCCATACCTCCGTGGGTGGAGGTGACGATGACCCTGGGCTGGGTCACATTCACCTGGCAGGCCGCCTGGAACATGGTGTCGGTGGGCGTGATGAAGATGAAGGCATCGACGTTCTGCTCCAGAAAGGTCCCGCACAGTTCCTGGAATCCCTGCTGGGTGCAGGTGGCTTCGTCGACCATCATGACCGACATGAAGAGCCCATGCGAGCGCGCGACCGTCTCGATGGCGGTGATGGTGGAAACAGGACCATAGAGACTGACCCCACCCGCCACCAGGCCTATGGTCCTGCTGTGGCTGGAGGCCAGGGCCCTGGCCGAGTTGCTGGGCCGGTACCCCAGCTGCCGTATGGCCGCTTCCACCTTGAGGCGGGTCGGCTCGGAAACGTCCTTGGACTTGTTGATGACCCGCGAAACGGTCTGATGGGAGACTCCGGCCAACCGGGCCACTTCAACCATGGACGGGCGGCCGGAACGACGCCGCTCCCTGCTGCCTGGAGGCATATACCCTTCTTCCCGAAACCCGTACCGACTGCTCCGATCATAGCCCGGAGAGGGGAGGATCACCGACTGAGACCTGAGTCACCCCGTCAGGTGCCAACTGACACGGTGGAGGTCGGAGGGGCCATGCTGCCTGATGGCTTCAATGTGCTCGGCGGAACCGTACCCCTTGTTCTTCTCCCAGTGGTAGGGGGCCAGGTCGGCCCGCTCCTGGGCCAGGCGAACCATGAGCCGGTCCCTGGTCACCTTGGCGATGACGGCCGCACTTGCCACCGTGGCGCAGGATACATCACCCTTGACCTTCATGGTGACGGTCGGCAGGAGGGGTAGGGGCGGGGCGTCAAAGCTGTCGGCGGCCTTGGTTATAAAGTCGCTGGTACCGTCCAGAATGGCCGCCGGGGAGGAGTCCGGCCCCAGGTCAAGCCGCGCTTCGACATCGGCCAGGGCGCGTAGGGCGGCGATGCCCAGGGCATGCGTGATGCCCCACTCGTCGACTTCATGATTCGAACAGGACCCGACGGCCCAGGCCTCGGCCCAGTTCTCAAGATCAAGATGGATGGCCTCCCGACGGGCGGCGGTCAGCATCTTCGAATCAGCCACCCCGGCAGGCACCTTCAATCTGGGAAGATCCGCGGATTTCAAGGCCACGACACCGACCATGACCGGGCCGGCCAAGGCGCCACGCCCCACCTCATCCAGCCCAAAAACGAAGTCTGCTCCCCCTGCCGCAAGTTCCGACTCAAGGGCCAGGGTGGGTATGGGATGCATCCGCCGTCCCTACCTGGGTTGCCTGTCGGGAACCGCGTCGAAGACGGAATGCCGATTGTTCAGGAATTTCCAGCTGCCGAAGGGGAAGTAGGTCACCATGGCAGTCCCCTTGATGTTCTCCATGGGCACTTGACCACCGTTGGAATCATCGAGATGATAGCGGGAATCGGCCGAGTTGGAGCGGTTATCGCCCATGACGAAGACATGGTCCGCCTTGACCGTGACCTCGAAGGGGAAACCACTCGGCTGGACACCCGGGCGAAGATAGGAATGCTCATCCAGGGCCACCCCGTTGACCGTTACCGGGTACCCGCTCCCCTTGCAGGCCACCGTATCGCCTGGCATGCCGATCAGTCGCTTGACCAGGTAATCGCTCTTCTGCCCGACCTGCGAAGAGTTGTCCAGCCAGTTGCCGGGGTCGGTGAAGACGATGACATCCCCCCTGCGGGGCTTGGCCATACCCCTGGTGATGCCGTTGGTGGTCAGGATTCGGTCATTGATGCCCAGCGTGTTCTCCATGGAACCGGAGGGAATGACGAAGGGGGCCATGACGAAGAGTCTGCAAAAGGCCACAACAGCCAGCACCGATACGATGTCGACCACAACCTGAATCAGGGCTTTGACCTCATTGGAGGACCCTGGCTCCTCTCCCGATGCTGGGCGCTCATATGGTGCGGGATCATCTTCCGGTAAGGGGTCGCGATCACCGAAGCTGGTGGCGATATCGCGGACCGAGGTTCCGAAGGGCACCTTGGACCCGTGCCTGGGTTCCGCGTTCATCCTGATACCACCTGACTGGGGAGAACCAACATGCTCGCTCCTTCTGCTTGAGGCATCTGAAATCCGGCCCGATACCGCCTGCCCCCACCTGCCGCACCACCCACAAGGAAGGGTCTCCACTGCACACTCTAGTCGGGAAAAGAAAGACCCGGGGACCTGAATGGCCTCCGGGTCGGCAAGGATGAAACTACTTGGTCTCGGCCTTGTTGTCGCGACGCTCAACGATACGTGCGGCCTTGCCGTGCAGGTTACGCAGGTAGTAGAGCTTGGCGCGACGGACACGACCACGACGCAGGACCTTGATGGAATCGATCTGCGGGGAGTGCAGGGGGAAGCGACGCTCCACACCCACACCGAAGCTGACCTTGCGGACCATGATGGTCTCGCGCACACCTGCACCCTGACGGGCGATCACCACGCCGGTGAAGGCCTGGATACGGGTGTTGTTGCCTTCCTTGATGTTCACATTGACCTCGACGGTATCGCCGGGGCGGAAGTCCGGGATCTCCTCCGCGGGCTTCATGTGGCTGGCATCAAATTCCTGAATGGCGTTCATGCTGTTCCTCCATGGCCGCCGCACACCGACCCATGTTCCGGGCTCTCCCCCACGTTCCGCGGCAGGGAGCCGTTTCTCAACCCAACGGTCTGCCGTCGGGGGATGCCGATCCGCCGGTCTTGACCGGCTGGACCCAGAAGGAGGGGGAGCCTATGCGGCAACTCCCCCTCCGGCATTGCAACTGTTCAATGATACACCAGGTCGGGACCCTTTGGCCCCTACCGGGTGAATCAGTGGCGGTGGGCCCTGTAGAACTCGATCAGGGAGCGGGTGGACTGGTCCTGGGCGGCCAGGGCCTGGTCGTCCTGGGAGATGGCCGGGGTGATTTCCTTGGCCAGCTTCTTGCCGAGCTCAACGCCCCACTGGTCGAAGGAGTCAACGCCCCAGACGGTCCCCTCGGTCAGGGTGATGTGCTCGTAGAGGGCGATCAGCTCACCCAGGGAGCGCGGGGTCAGGTCATCACCGAGAATGGAGGTGGTGGGCCTGTTCCCGGTGAAGACACGTGCCGGCACGATGGACTCATCAGTACCCTCCGCGCGGACCTCATCGGCGGTCTTGCCGAAGGCCAGGGCCTTGGTCTGGGCGAAGTAGTTGGCCAGGAAGAGCTCGTGGACATCCTGGTCCTCATCCTTGGCCGGGTTGGGGGTATTGGCAAAGGCGATGAAGTCGGCCGGAATCAGCCTGGTGCCCTGATGAATCAGCTGGTAGAAGGCGTGCTGGCCATTGGTGCCCGGCTCGCC
Organism: Bifidobacterium sp. M0307; assembly: GCF_016100445.1. Taxonomy (NCBI): domain Bacteria; kingdom Bacillati; phylum Actinomycetota; class Actinomycetes; order Bifidobacteriales; family Bifidobacteriaceae; genus Bifidobacterium; species Bifidobacterium sp. M0307. Next base: position 207,206 of record NZ_JACFSL010000001.1, on the reverse strand, counting down.
CCAGAAGATCTCGCCGGTCATTGAGGTGACGGGGGTGCCGTCCCAGCGGACGGACTTTCCGTTGGACTCCATGGTCAGCTGCTGCAGATAGGCCGGGAAGCGGTGCAGGTACTGGTCGTAAGGCAGCACCGCGTGGGAGTGGGCCCCGAAGAAGTTCACATACCAGACATTGAGCAGACCCATCAGGGCCACGACGTTCTCCTCCAGGGGGGTGTCGCGGAAGTAGCGATCGATGGTGTTGAACCCGGCCAGGAACTCCTCGAACCGCTCAGGTCCGATGGTGATGGCCAGGGAGGTGCCCACGGCGGAGTCGACCGAATAACGGCCACCGACCCAGTTCCAGAAGCCGAAGGCGTTGGTCGGATCGATGCCGAAGTCCTCTACCTTGTCAAGAGCCGTGGAGACGGCGATGAAGTGCTTGCGGATGGCTTCGGCCGACTGGGCGTCGGAACCATCGACGGCACCCTGGGCCTTGAGGTGGTCCAGGAGCCAGGAACGGGCCTGGCGGGCATTGGTCAGGGTCTCAAGGGTGGTGAAGGTCTTGGAGACGATGATGAAGAGGGTGGTCTCCGGATCCAGGTCGCGGGTCTTCTCGGCCAGGTCATTGGGGTCGATGTTGGAGACGTAGCGGGCGGAGATGCCAGCGTCGGCGTAGGGCTTCAGGGCCTCATAGGCCATGACCGGCCCCAGGTCGGAACCACCGATGCCGATGTTGACCACGGTGGTGATCCTCTTGCCGGACACACCGGTCCACTCACCAGAGCGAACCTGGTCCGCGAGGGCATAGATCCGCTTCAGGGTGTCGCGCACGTCGCCGACCACATCCTGGCCGTCGACGACCAGGCTGCCCCGGTCCTCCTCGGGCATGCGCAGGGCGGTGTGGAGAACGGCTCGGTCCTCGGTGTTGTTGATGTGCTCGCCCTTGAACATGCTCTCGATGCGTTCGTCGAGCTTGACCTCCCTGCCCAGCTGGGCCAGGAGGGAGAGGGTCTCGGGCTGGATCAGGTTCTTGGAAAGATCGAAGTGGAGGTCCCCGGCCTCGAAACTCAGCTTCTCTGTGCGCTGGGGGTCGTTCGCGAACCAGGCGCGCAGGTCGATGCCTTCGTCCTGCAAGGACTGGAAGTGATCCTGCAAGGCCGCCCAGGCCTTGGTCTGCGTCGCATCTACTGGAGGATTGATGGCCATGTTCTATAGGTCCTTTCGTGACGTCATGCCCGACATGGGAACCGATTTCCGCCGGCACCACACCCAGGCTTGGGTCTCCTACCAAGCTACTCACAAAAGCGGACAGAAGACAACAAAAACCGCCAATCACCCAGGTGGTCCGGTGGTGAATCGGCGGTTGTGGATACGGGGCACCCAGCTCTGGGCGGCCCTCAGAGAACGTCGTCCCGCCCGTACTGGGAGAGCTTCCCCACCATGTCCTTGACCTCCTGACTTCTGGCCCTGGGTGCCACCAGGAGGGCATCCGGGGTATCGACGACAATCATGTCGTCCACTCCCAGGAGGGCGATGGTGCGCCCCCCGTCGGGCACGACCATGTCGCCGCCTGAGTCCAGGGAGACCACCTGGTCGGAGTCGCCGAGAATCTTGATGTTGCGCCTACCCGATGAGGGCAGGAGCCCGGCCACGGAGTTGAAGTCGCCGATGTCGTCCCAGTCGAAGCCGCCGGGGACCATGGCAACCCCTCCGGCAGTCGAGAGGGGCTCGGCCACGGCATAGTCGAAGGCGATCTTCTGAATGCCCGGCCAGTACTGCTCCATGGCCTCCTGACGCTCATCGGCGCCCTGGTCCCAGGCCTCGGCAATGGCCATGACGCTGGAATGGAGTTCGGGCAGGTACCGTTTCAGACAACCCAGAACAACATCGGCCCTCATGACGAACATACCCGCATTCCAGCGGTACTCACCTGTGGATAGGTAGGCCTGGGCCGTGGATGCATCGGGCTTCTCGACGAACTCGCTGACCAGGTGGGCATCAGGGGCATCGGGAATCTCGTCGGCCAGGGAAGGCCCCTGGTGGATGTATCCGAACGCCGTGGAGGGCCTTGAGGCCGCTATGCCAATGGTGGTCACATACCCTGCTCGCGCAGCGGCCACGGCCTGCCTGACGGAACGACCGAAGGCCCGGTCATCGCGAATCACATGATCGGCCGCAAAGGATCCGACCACTATCCGGTCCCCGTACCGTCGGGACAGAACGGCAGAGGCCAGGGCGATGGCCGCTGTTGAGTCCCTGGGCACAGGCTCGGCGAAAACAGCCTCATCGCCGAGCCGGGGAAGCTGCTGTCGGACCTGGTCCACATGCCTCTGCCCGGTCGAGACCACCACATGGTCCTCCCCGCAGATGCCTGCCAGGCGGTCGAAGGTACCCTGGACCATGGTCCTTCCCGACCCCAGGAGGTCATACAGGAACTTGGGGCGGGCCTGGCGGCTGAGCGGCCAGAGCCTGGTACCTACTCCCCCGGCGGGAATGATGGCATAGAAATCGTCGAGATCCATACCCCCATTGTGTCAATAAGCTTGTACACCGCACCCGTCATGACGAACCGTCAGAGGGCGTTTTTATCCCGGTCATCATGTATCATTGATTGCGCTGTCCTCACAGAGGATGGCGAAAGGCCACTTTAGCTCAGTTGGCAGAGCGTCTCACTCGTAATGAGAAGGTCGACAGTTCGATTCTGTCAAGTGGCTCTCTTCCCTTCCTATCCGGCAATAACACCCTTCCGCCTATTCCTGGCGGCACATGTCCTCTTGTGCCCGCACCGGGTCGCCCCCCCCCCCCCCTACCAAGCCCGGGCCATCTTTCCATGAAAAGCCTGTATACATAAAGGTCCGGTGCCGAGGAGGCATTCACCTCTTCGACACCGGACCTGCAAAGCTGCGGCTTACCTTACCGGCTCACCTCAGACTCGCATCTTGTTGGTGCGGTTCCTTACAACAATCAGCACACCTGCCGCACCTGCCAGCACCAGGGCGATCAGGACCGCCAGGATGATTCCGGCGCCACCGGTAAGAGGCAGCTGGGAAACGGACTTGACGTTGTTGATGGTGATTGCGTTGGGGAAGGCCTGCGACCAGGGAGACGTCAGGACGTGGTTGCTGTCATAGACAGGCTGGCTGACCTGGGCCTGGTTGGTGGTCGTCGCAGCAACGAGCCCCCAGGTATCCGCCTCGTTGGTGATGACGGGCTTGCTCGCATCGGGCTTGCTGTCGGTCTTCTCCAGGACAATATCAACATTGAACGTGGGCTTGAAGGCCGAAGAGTAACCAGTAGGCTGCCTGGTCTCTGCAACACTGTACTTGCCTGCGCTGAGACCATCGACGGAGAGGGTACCCGTACTGTCGGTCTTAAGCACGGTCGTCTGGGTCTGCCCCGATGTCGGCGCGGATTGGTTCATGGCGAGCATGTACTTGCCTGCACTCTGCTCGTTGAACCAGAGCGGAGCGATGCCGTCCGACCTGGTCACGGAGAACTCCGCATCAGTCAGAGCCGCACCATTACTCTTGGCGACCTTACGGATCTTGAAGTTGTAGAAGTAGGCCGCATTGGTCGGAGTGTCGGGCGTGACGATGGTTCCGGTCGACCCGCCACCGGGCTGGTTCGAGAAGGTCAGCTTTGCCGAATTGGAGAGCTTACCGGCCTGGGCGGAATCATTGACTCGCATGTAGTAATCAATGGTGATGGGGTCCTTCCAGGTCAGCCTGGTGGCCGGATCGTTGTTCACGACCAGTTTGGTCAGATCGAACTCCACTCCGGTGGCGCCATCGGTCGGAGTGCCGGGGGTGACTATGTAACTTGCGGCATCCTGGGCCTTTGCCGCGGCATCGCTCCCGGACCTGGCCTTCACCACAACAGGATGGGCTTCGTCGCTAACGAAGTCCAATCCCTTGCCAGGGGTATCAGTCACCTTGTACACGAAGGTATCCGGGTTGAATCCTGTGGTCAGAGGAACCTTCAGGGTCAGGCGATAGTGGAGGTAGTCACCAATCGAGACCGAGGCACCGCGGTCGGCATCAGTCTGGATGAGCTCCTTGGAGATGCTGTTTTCATCATCCTTGATGTTGATGGTTCCCACAGGCATGCCGTCAACGAAGTCGGTGATGTGTTCGGGGCCGACGGTGGTACCCACCAGCATGGGGATCGAGTTGATGCGCGTGCTGGCGCTTCCCCGAACATCAGTGACATCGGAAATGATATACAGGCCTTCGGGAAGGTTCGACAGGCTGGCATCCCCATCGGCCGCGGGAGTAACCGTGGCAGTCGATCCCGTCACCTTGGCGGTGAAGGTCGACGTCTTGGCCAGGGCGGTGACAAACTGACGAAGCTTGCCGTCACGGCCCCAGGCATCTGCAGCCGAACCCGAATTCGATACCGTGTCCTCGCTGCCCGGGGAGGCATAGCCCAACCACTTGCTGGCCACCTCGCCTACAGGGTTGTTGGCATAGGCCGGATCAGAAGTCGCTCCATGGTTGACCGCGGAGAGGGCGGCTTCGGCATCCGCCACGAGATCCGGGACGGTGGCGATCGAAATGTTGCTCACCTTGTTGTCACCGTTGACCGTGGCGTCCTGGTAGGTGGCGATCTCGACCGCCGCGTACTTGTGCCCGGCGACGGCATTCTTCAACGTTATCTGACCGTCGTTGGCGCTTACATCGACCGTGGTATCGGCGCTGGCCGACCCGACCCCCACCAGGGACACCCCCAGGAGGGCAGCCACGGCTGTCGCCAGGGAAAGCCCCCGACGAAGTTGACTATGTACACCCATCATCTTCTCCTTACTTATTGACTCTTCACATTTTTCTTGGCTGGAAGTCCGACCGGTCATGAAGACAGCCGACCGAAACCTCGTCTTTGCCGGGCCCAGATAGCCAGGCAGGCTGTCAGAACCAGGATTATGGCCGCCACAATCAGGAGGATCAGGCGGGGTCCGCCACCCGTAAAGGGCAGCCGTTGCACAGGGGGCACAATCCCGATGTGCCTTTCGAAACGGCCAGACTCGTTACCGGCGGTATCGGTCAGGGTCACCAGCACATCCCCCGAGGAAAGACCGGCTGAAGTCCGTACGCTCCAGGAGCCGCTTGCGTCGGTGGTTGTAGTAGCGGTGCTTCCATCCGGCCAGGTGACCTTCAGGGAGGCATCTCGTTCGGGTATGTTCCTATGACCGGCTATGTAGGCCTTGCCGGATACCAGGTGCGAGTTGGCCTGGGCGATCGTGGTCTCGGTCGGTGTCATATCGACCAGGAAGGTCTGGGCTCCGCGCGGTGAGGCGGTTCCCGCCTGATTGGTCAGGAAGGCCTGGAACTGGAAGGTCTGGCTTGACTCGGATCCATCCATGTTTGCCAGGAAGACGCTCGGTTCCACGGTCAGGGACCACTTCCATGGCTGGGAGGCACTCGGACGGGTCACCGTCAGGGTTGAGCCGGACATGACCGCCGGGGAGCTGCTCTTGGCACCTCCTGTGGTGAAAGTGCCTTGGGCGGACACGGCCAGGGTGGACTCTCGGTTGATTCCGGCTCCTCCGGACGGTGCCATGGTCACTGTCAGTGTGGAGTCCCTTGAGAGGCTGTCAGAGGGATTCTTCAGATAGGCGGGCAAAACCGTGCCGGATACCTTGACCTTCGAGCCTTGCGGAAGGGCCGTGGTTCCTATGCTCTCGTCGCGCTTGGTGTGGGGCACCGACACCGCATCAACCGTCGGTGCCTGTTCGGGCTTGGTCTGGAAGACAGCCTTGGCGATGTTGGTGAACCCGGATGTCATGTCATAGCTGGTCGACAACTCGGTCTGCCAGGCATGGTAACGACGGGTGCCACCGTCCGCGTTGGGCGGCACGGCCGGACTCTGACCGCCATATGCCGTGTTGGCATCGGTGATGCTCCATGTACCGTCCGAACCGCAGATGGTCTCCCCCAGATTCACACCGGCCGTATCACGGTTGTCCGGGTCGGGATTCGTACCAGTATCCTTGATGGGATGTGCGGGGTCCTCACCGAAGAGGGTGACCCTGTTGCCGGGGGTACAGGTACCGGATACGACAGGAGACAGGGTGGAGGAGTAGGCAACCGGGCTGTCCTTGCCGATCGCCTTTCCACCAATCGAGTTGATTGTCGGATCCTGAGGGCGTGGAACATCATAGCGGTAGAAGGCCGTGTCGATGGTCCAACCCTTGGATATCACATCGTTGATCTGGTCCTGGCTCATGGAATCCGTGATTCCCTTGGCTCCATCCGGCTGGTCGTAGAGCGGATTCTGGGCCGCCTTGGCCTGCTGGATGCGCTGAGCGGCATTGGATCCCTTGTAGGTGGTGTTCAGGGAGGCCATGCACCCCTGCAGGAGGGAGTCATCCGAATTGGCGGGATCGGTCGCCGGCTTGGTGGCATCAGGTTGGTTGGTGGTGATGGGCCAGGTGACCAGCTTGAAGTACCCGTCGAGTCCCTGGTCCTCCTTGGCCTTGGCGAAGTTGATGGAGCCATCATTGACCGTCACCTTGCCACCGGCGGTATCCAGGGTGTATCCCTGTGCCGGGGACGTGGAACGATCCAGGAAGAGCCTGTTGGGCCGGTTCGCAAGGCCACCATTACCGCTCAGCGCGGTTATGGAGTTGAAGGCCGAGCTGGCCATGGAGAAATTCCCCTCATTGCCCGAGTCGTTGGTCACCGGGTTCTGGTCCACCCTGACCGCATGGGGCGTCAGGGAATCAACCGGAACCCACTTGTTGTTTTTCAAACCCAGCCATTGGTAGTAGAAGCTGGCATTCCTGGAGCAGTTCGACATGGACATCCACGATGCCCAGGTTCCGTCGGGTTGTTGCGTTGTATAAGCGGTATCGTTCGCGGAGTTGTACCAGTAAACGAAGAACGAATTGGCCGGAGCCACACCCGGCGGAATGGCATATTCCGTCTTGCCATCGTTGTAGAACCCGATACTGTTGGCGGCGTTCCAGTTCCATCCGAAGGAGGCCCGATCAAATCCGAAATCGGTCACCAGGCCCCAATTGGCCTGGTTCTGACTCCATAGCAAGGGGTAACCATCCCAACCGATGAAGGCGACCGGACCATTGCAGTAGTGCGTCGTTTGGTCTCCCGGATTGGCGCACCTCTGCTGGTAGAGCTGATAGGTGTAGTAGCTGCCATCGGGTTTACGCAGGAGGTCAACCCCATACATGATGTTGTTGATTGCGGCCCCATACTTGGCGGCACCGTTTTCGTCGAACTGATCGGTGGGCATATTGCCGCACTCGCCGACACCGTTCCAACTACCCCAGCCGCAGGCCAGACTGGCAGGTCCCGCCGTCTTGGTCAGAATGGCGTAGACCCGCTCAACCTGGGTGATGCCACCGGGCGCGTATCCGGAGTCGCTCGTGTACGAATTCCCGACGGAGTTCAGCTGATCGAGGTTATCGGCAAAGTTGACATCAGCCTCGACGGAAATGGCCAGGTAGTCGTAATCGCCCGAGTTGATCACCTTGTGGACCGTAAAGTACTGATCCTTATTCGCGGCCCATTGAACCGCACCCGTCGTACCCGAGACGTTGCCGGTCGTCATGGTGTTCAGATAACGAACAGACACGTAGTCGCTCGGACTGGTCGTGCCCCAGTACTGATATGCGAAAAAGAGCCGGCATTTGCTGCCGTCGTCGTAGCTCCCGTTCGGCACACAGAAGGGATCGAAATCGCCATGGGCCAGCCGCAGTACGAAGTCGTAGCGCAGTTCGTCGTTATTCGTATCGATACGGTCGTTGTAGGCCATCATCTGGAAGAGCTTGGGCTTGTGGTCCACGGTTTCGGCATTGGCGGGTTGGGAGGTGAACTGGAGGGAGAGCGGCAGAACCATGAAAACCGCCAGAATCACTGCGAACAGGGAGGACAGCCTCTTGAAGCCGTGCTTGCGTACTGGCGAATTCCCATTCCAATGGCTGATTCCCATCGCAACCCCCTTCACTCTGATTCCCGTCGACCATTCCAATCGCTTGATCGGTCGGCCCGATACCGCCGAGGCGGACCCGGTACTCGATTACCAGAGATCAACGCGTGAACCCGTTGCTTCGGTCCACATAATTGGACGCTACATGACCGGTGATTGACTCTCGGTTTTTACAAATGGCGGCGTGTCGATAATAAAAATGCGCTATGAAGCGCCCGGTCTTTCCAGTTCCCGACATGCCGAGATTCATGGATAACTAACTTTTTCTTGTTTTCCCGGAAATTAGTCGGACTTTTTTTGGAGGATAGTGTCCGTATCTTCCTCAAAACAACCATCCCACCGTTGTGGTATTTATGAATAGGCGTGGGTATTCGAGCATCCGCACATACCCGCGGCCTTGGGCGCGAGTGGCGTAATGGTAGCCGCGCAGGATTTAGGTTCCTGTGTCTTCGGACGTGTGGGTTCGAGTCCCATCTCGCGCACCGGATTTGCTTCAGGCCGCTACGACTCAGGCCTTCCCGGCGGATTCCCCCAGACGGTGCCGTGGCGGCAGCCTGAATCTGAAGGCAACCACGGACGAGACGGTCCCCACCACCAGCAGGCCTAACCCCGTCATCAGGCCCAGCAGACGCCCATCCTTGGGCGCATCACTCGGGTCCGGTATGGGCTCCGGTATGGACTGGCGCTCGGCGGTCAGAACCAGACGTTGTGTATTGACCCCATAGGGGGTGCAGGTCATCAGGGTCACGAGGTCCTTGCCCGGCACCACCTTATACAGGTGCACATCCTCCGGATCGATCACATGCACGGACTTGATCCGGTAACCCATGGTCCTGCCCAGGCTGTCGATGTAAAAGATGTCACCGGGCTTGAGTTCATCCAGCCTGGTGAAGAGGAGGGCGTTGGTCAACCCCCTGTGCCCCGAAAGGACCACATTGGTGGAGGCTCCGCCAACCGGCAGGCTGGTGCCGTACAGATGCCCCACCCCATCCTGGAGCACCTCCTCGGAGGTCCCGTGATAGATGGGCAGGTGGATGGAGACCTGGGGTATACGAATGGTCCCCATGATTCCCCCCGGCCCCTCAAGGAGGGATTGGTAGGCCTTGTCTTCCTGCGACAGGGTGCCACCCTTGCTCGGAGCGAAGGGGTCGGTCGCCTCGCCCAGGGTGGTCTGCCCCGAGGCCGCGATTCTCTGGTTATAGGCCTTGGCCTTGGCATACTCGGCCTTGATTCTGCCCTGGGGCCATGCAGCCATACGGGAAGCGGCGTTTTCCGCCTCCGCAGCTGAACGACGTTGGGACATGTATTGGACGGCGGGAATCCAAACCACGCATATAAGGGCAGCAAGCAGGAGGAGGACGATCAGTATCTGCAGAACCAGGTTCAGCCTGTTCCAACGCCTGTAGGAGGGGGTCCTTCCGTCACCGGCAAGAACACCGGCAAAGGCCGGCGTTCCCGCATCGGATTCAGGCCTGGACACCGGTATCCCCCAGAACCCACTCGACCAGGACCGGCAGGATGGCGGACAGGGCCTTCCCCCTATGGGAGATGCGGTTCTTCTGCTCGGGGGTCATCTCGGCGGACGTGAGGGGACGGTCGGCCGAGGCCGGCTGATCATCGGGGACGAAAATCGGGTCGTAACCGAACCCGTCTTCACCCCTGGGTGCGCGAATGATCCTGCCCGACATCTCGCCCAGCCTCACGGTGTGGCGATTCCCTCCCGGGTACTCCGGTCCATCAGGAACAACCAGGGCCGCGGCGCAGACGAACCGTGCTGTCCGGTCCTGATCGGGTATGTCGGACAACTGGTTGAGCAGAAGGTCGATGTTGGCCTGGTCGTCACCATGGCGACCACACCAACGAGCCGAGAGGATGCCTGGGGCTGCACCCATGACATCGACAATCAGTCCGGAATCGTCAGCGAGGGCGGGCAGACCGGAGAGTTCCGCCGTCTGGTTGGCCTTGAGCAGGGCGTTGGATTCGAACGTGGTCCCAGTCTCAACCGGGTCGGGCAGGTTCAGGTCCGCAGCCGATACGAGCTCGATCCCGGTCTGCCCACGTCCCAGGAGGGACTGCAGAATGCGACGCATCTCGACCAGTTTGCCCTGGTTGTGGGTGGCCACGACAACCCGTCTGGTCTGCTCCATGATCGATCCTCCTTATGCGTTCGCAGTCCGCAGCCGCCAGGGCCGCCACCCCGGCTTGGCACAGGGGAATCAGCGGCGACCGGAGGACGGTTCAGGCAATGCCCGTCTACGCTCGAACTCAATCACTATAGGCATCAGTTTGCGGCAAGTGCGGCATCCTGGGCTGCCTGGAGTTCCTTGTTCCCCTTGGCGGCCAGTTCCAGCAGCGTGTCGAGTTCGGCCCTGCTGAAGGGACGATGCTCCGCCGTTCCCTGTATCTCGATGAAGTCGCCGGAACCGGTCATGGCCACGTTCATATCGGTCATGGCCTGGCTGTCTTCGATGTAGGGGAGGTCAAGCATGGGGTGGCCGTCGATGATTCCCACCGACACTGCCGAAACCCTGTCCTTGATGACCTTCTCGGCACTACGGATGTGATGGTGGTCCTGGGCCCAGCGCAGGGCGTCAACCAGGGCCACATAGGCGCCGGTGACCGATGCGGTACGGGTGCCTCCGTCAGCCTGCAATACGTCGCAGTCCAACTGCACCTGATTCTCCCCCAGGGCCTTCATGTCGACGACCCCACGCAGGCAACGCCCAATCAGGCGGGATATCTCCTGGGTGCGTCCGCCCACCTTGCCACGGACGGATTCACGGGCCGTGCGCTCCGAGGTGGCCCTGGGCAGCATGGCATACTCGGCCGTGACCCAGCCCAGCCCTGAGTCCTTACGCCACCGGGGCAGGGTGGGGGTGAAGGATGCCGTGCACATGACCCTGGTGTTCCCGCACTCAATCAGAACAGACCCCTCGGGGGCATCGGTCCAGTGACGGGTGATCCTGACCTGGCGCAGTTCATCGGCCGCCCTGCCATCCGGCCTCACCACGGCGCCATCACCCAACATGTCCTTGATTGCCACCATCTACGTACATCCTTTCCTGAAACTTGCAACCGGTTATCCGGGGAATCCTATACCTGGATCACGAGGCGGTCAGAGGGGTCTTGGGGGGAAGAATCCTGTCAATCAGGAAGAGCACCAGCCCAAGGATGAAGAAGCTCACCAGACATGCGGCGATGTTGACGGTCAGCTGCCCCCAGCCCAGCTTCCCCAGGTCGATGAAGGCGTAGGGATAGGGGTTTCCGCCGTCTTCCGGGCCGGAGTGGGGCCAGATGGCCGCGCGTACCAGCACAAAGGCCAGGTAGATGGGGAAGTAGATCAGCCAGGTCAGCACATAGTGCCATTTGAAGCGACGGTGGGGGTCGAAGAGGATGAAGTCGACCACGGCCATGATCGGGGTGATGACATGGACCATGTAGGAGGTCCTGATTCCCATCACCAACAGGTAGGACGAGGAGTTCAGGCCCAGAATCAATGCGGCCACCAGGCCGGTTATCACGATGTAGAGGGTCAGGCATCCCTTGAGCCAGGCCGGAGGCTGTTTCCCGTTGAGGAGGCTGGCTGCCCCGGCCCAGATCATGAGCAGGCCCAGGGCCATATTGGTCTGAAAAGTAAAGTAGACCCAGTGGTTTCCGATGCCCAGAAGCCAGGCCTCATGGGTGCCCGCCAGGCAGAAGAAGGCAATAAGGAATCGATAAACAGCTACAAGGTATCTCATGGAAACCAGCATATCCCGGCGGTCGTACCGGAGGACGAAACGTCCGCCTCCCCTACCCCGACATGAGCAATGAGGGGACTAGACTATGGGGCAACACAGCAAGCACCGGAACCGCAAAACGAGGATGATATGAACGAATCCGACCGGACATCCACGGCCCTGATGACCGACATGTACGAGTACACAATGCTGGACGCCGCCCTCCAGGACGGTACGGCCAACCGTCGGTCGGTCTTCGAGGTCTATACCCGCCACCTCCCCGAGGGGCGGCGCTATGGGGTGGTTGCGGGCACGGGAAGAATCCTGGATGCCATCGAGCACTTCCGCCCCACCGAGGAAGAACTCCGGTTCCTCTCCGACAGGAGGATCGTAAGCCCCGCAACCATCAAGTGGTTGGAGAACTTCCGGTTCACCGGCACCATCCAGGGGTACAGGGAGGGCGAGATTTTCTTCCCCGACTCCCCCGTTCTCCAAGTCGAGGGGGGATTCGGCGAGTGCACCCTCCTGGAGACCATCATCCTTTCCATCCTGAACTATGACTCGGCCGTGGCTTCGGCCGCCTCCCGCATGGTTTCGGCAGCCAAGGGAAGGCCCTGCATGGACATGGGCGCCCGGAGGGCCAACGAGTGCGCGGCCGTGGCCGCCGCCAGGGCCTCCATTGTCGGAGGCTTCCAGGGCACGTCCAACCTCCTGGCCGCCCAACGCTACGGATTCAAGGCCATCGGTACGGCCGCCCACTCGTTCACACTGCTGCACGACAAGGAACGCGACGCCTTCGTGGCGCAGATCAATGCCCTGGGCAGGAACACCACCCTCCTGACGGACACCTACTCCATCGACGAGGCGGTAAGGACGGCCGTGGAGGTGGCCGGCCCCGACCTGGGCGGGGTCAGGATAGACTCCGGCGACCTAGGCTCCCTGGCCCAGAGGGTCCGGCACCAGCTAGACGCCCTGGGGGCCACCAAGGCCACCATCACCGTCACCAACGACCTGGACGAATACGCCATAGCCTCCCTCCAGACGGCACCGGTCGACTCATACGGTGTGGGCACCATGCTGGTCACCGGATCCGGATCCCCCACCTGCGCCATGGTCTATAAGCTCACCGAGCGGGAGAACTCGTCCGGAGCCATGCAGGCCGTAGCCAAGAAGTCCGTCGGAAAGGCCTCGGTTCCGGGACGGAAGCTGGCTTACCGGTCATACGAATACAACCTGGCCAACGCCGAGCACGTCATATCCGGAACCGAGGAGGCACTCGCCGGATTCAACCCCGAGCCGGACTGGCGCGACCTTCTGGTCACCTACGTGGACCACGGCTCCATCAACGAGGAGTACCAGGGCGGCCAGGCTGTGCTCAAGGCCAGGGACCACCGGGCCAGAGCCCTGGACGAGTTGCCCATCGGGGCCCTCAGCCTGATGCGGGGGGAACCCATCCTGCCGACCACTATCGAAACGATATAAACGATATAGGAGGGATCTGCAATGCCATACCAAGACGGTTCATACATCCCATCACCCGACCGGTACCAGGCCATGGACTACCCTCATTGCGGGTCCAGCGGCCTCAGGTTGCCTCCCATATCACTCGGGTTCTGGCACAACTTCGGCGACAGCACCCCCTTCGAACGGATGCGGGACCTCTGCTTCACGGCCTTTGACCATGGCATCACCCACTTCGACCTGGCCAACAACTATGGGCCCGAACCCGGCGCAGCCGAGCGCAATACCGGCAGGATCCTCAAGAGGTATTTCGCCCACCACCGCCAGGAGCTGGTCATCTCGACCAAGGCCGGATACTCCATGTGGCCCGGTCCGTACGGGGATTTCGGGTCGCGCAAGTATCTCCTGTCAAGCCTGGACCAAAGCCTGGAACGTCTCGGTCTGGACTACGTCGACATCTTCTATCATCACCGCCCCGACCCCGACACCCCTTTGGAGGAGACCATGGGGGCCCTGGCCCAGGCCGTATCAAGCGGGAAGGCGCTCTATGTGGGCCTCTCCAACTACGACGGCCCCACCCTGCGACAGGCGAGCGCGATACTGGACGAACTCCATGTCCCCTTCATCATCAACCAGAACCGGTACTCCATATTCGACCGGACCATCGAGCACAACGGGCTCAGGGAGACCTCGCAAGAGCTGGGCAAGGGCATCATCGCTTTCAGTCCCCTGGCCCAGGGCCTCCTGACCGACCGGTATCTGCATGGCATTCCCGAAGACAGCCGAATCAGGGCCGACGGACGATTCCTCCACGAGTCCGCGTTGACCCCCCGGCGCCTGGATCAGATCGGCAGGTTGAACGACCTGGCCCGTCAACGCGGGCAGACCCTGGCCGAGATGGCCCTGGCCTGGCTTCTGCGCGACCCGGCCGTGACCACGGTGCTGATTGGGGCCTCCAAGCCCGAACAGCTTCTGGACAACCTCAAGGCGACCGCCAATACGACCTTCACCCAGGAGGAACTGGACCAGATCGACCTGATATCCAAAGACTGACCACCGAACAGACGACCCGAGCCTCTTGCCTGACGGCTGACGGACTTCGGAATCGACCTACTTCCTGCCGCCGGTCATCTCTTCGTAGATGCGCCGGCAATCCGGGCAGACGGGATACTGGGAGGGGTCATGCTTGGGAACCCAGACCTTGCCGCAGAGCGCGACAACCGGCCGGCCCGTCAGTTTGGATTCGGCGATGCGCTCCTTGGATACGTAGTGGGCGAACCTGTCGGCATCACCCTGATCGCTGCGCTGGGTCTCCTCCCGGGTTTCGGTCTCGGGCCTGTCCAGAACGGCTGTGCCTGCACCCTGGTCCGGATCGGAGAGGGGTGAGACCGGGTCCTGATCCAGGATGGGATCCGGACCATTCAGTGATGAAGAGGGATGCAATAAGGTCTCAAAAGCAGTCATATCACCATGATAACCGCTCGGAAGAACCCCAACAATAGGTGCCATCCCAGGGCTGAGAAGAGGCAGGCCGGGCCTGCGGCAAGCCACTGGATCCCGGCGGTTCCAGCCGGGGCGCTAATCTGGAGGCATGACTATAGCCGTATGCCCCGGATCGTACGATCCAGTCACCTCAGGGCACCTGGATGTAATAGAGCGTTGTGCATCCTTCTTCGATATCGTCCACGTCGTAGTGGCCGTCAATTCCGCCAAGACCCCCCTCTTCGGCGAGCAGGAACGGGTGGAGATGATCCGCCAGGCCCTGGACGCGGACGGGTACCCGCAGATTACGGTGGCTTCGACTACGGGCCTGATTACAGACTACTGTCTGCAGGTCGGTGCCTCGGTCATCGTCAAGGGGCTTCGGCAGAACGGGGACTACGAGGCCGAACTGGGTATGGCCCTGGTCAATCGCGATCTGGCGGGTGTGGAAACCCTCTTCCTTCCTGCTGATCCGCTCCGGGAGCATATATCCAGCACCATCGTCAAGGATGTCGCCCGGCATGGCGGCAGCATCGACGGCATGGTGCCCGACAGCGTAGTGCAAAAACTGACCACCATACTGAAAATGGAGAGAGCCGAAAATGGTTGAGGATACAGACATGCTTGGAAGCGAGGGCACCGGCCCCGACCCGGCGGAAGGCACTTTCGCCTTCCGCGGCGGCGACCAGACCGACCCGAGCGACCAGACCGGTCAAAGCGCCCAGCCCATCGACGATTCCACCTGGATGAACCAGTCGCAGCAGAGCATGAACGTGGATGACCTGCCCGACCTGCGCGAGGACCAGACGAGCGAGCCCCGCGCCGAATTCACAACCGTCTACGACATCATCGACCGGGTCCAGATCATGCTGGACGAGGCCAAGGCCCCCCTGCTTACTCCGGGCATGGTCAAGGTGGACAGGGAGGAGCTCATCAATGACCTGAACGAGCTGAAAAAGATGCTCCCGGTCCAGTTGGAACGGGCCTCCGCCCTGATGAGGGAGGCGGAGCGCCGTCTGAATTCGGCGCAGACCCAGGCCAACGCCACCATCTCGGCGGCTCAGAGCCGTTCGTCCGAGATCATCAAGGAGGCCGGGGAACAGGCCCAGTTCCTTGCCGGCCAGGAGAACGTGGTGGCCATAGCCCAGCAGAAGGCCCAGGTCATCATCGACCAGGCCCAGGCTCAGGCGGACAAGCTGGTCCAGGGGGCCAACGGGTATGCCTCCCAGGTCATGCAGGAGCTCGGCACCCAACTCGACCGGGTCAGCCAGGACGTGCAGGCCGGGCTGGAGGTTCTCCACGAGCGTGAGCAGGATGCTGCGCGTACCATGGGCGGGAAACCCGACCAGCAGTAGGGACCGTGGGCCAAGGGCCGCATACCGGCCAGGCCATGGAAGAGACCCGGCGAGCCACGTCGGCGCATAGGAAAAGGAAGCAAGGGATGAGCAGACCCGAGGATTCGCCCTGGGCCGTTTCGGTGGCCCAGGTGGCCGCCAGGGCCGGGCGCAGCAAGCAGATCGACCAGGATTTTCCCGCCCCTACCGGTATCGGCGACAAGGTGGTGGGCATCAAGGAGGGTGACCCGGTGCACGTCACCGGATCCTTCGAATCCATGGTGGACGGGTTGATCTTCACCGCCCATGTCAGCGCCCCCCTCCAAGCGGAGTGCACCCGGTGCCTGAAGCCCATCGACAGGGACCTTGAGGTGGACCCCGTGGTCTTTTTCCCCTACAAGACACCCGAACCCGACCAGACCAACGGCAAGGTCGAGATCATCGCCGGCGAGGAGGAAGGCGGGGACACCTATCCACTGCCTGAAGGCGGAGCCTTCGCCGACCTGGAGGCCCTCCTGCGTGACAATCTGGTCGAGGCACTCCCCCTGCAACCCGTATGCAAGCCCGATTGCCGAGGACTCTGCCCCCAGTGCGGAGTCGATCTGAACGAGCACCCGGACCACCACCACGAGGTGCTGGATGACCGGTGGGACGCCCTCAGGGGCCTCAGGGACCAACTGGAGGAGCAGGGAAACGGGGAATAACCCTTACCTGACGCTTCTCCGCACCGCCCCGGTGTGACAAAGACCCGGGGTTGCGGTAAACTGCTCTACGCTTAAGCTCTAGATTCGATCGAAACAGAGGAAAACATGGCACTGCCAAAGTACAAGACCTCGCGCGCCAACACACATTCGCGTCGCGCCAACTGGAAGACCAAGGCCGCCGCCACGGTGACCTGCACCAACTGCGGAGCCCCCGCCCTGCCTCACATGGCATGCCCGAGCTGCGGCATGTACCGCGGACGCATGTACCGCGATGCCATCCGCCCGCAGTTCAGCAAGTGAGCACACGTTCACAGCACTGATTGGAAGAACCCCTGCCATCGACGGGTGGCGGGGGTTCTCTGCATAATGGGAGCCATCACCAACATCGGGACCATATGACCGAAAGGCACTGTCGTGAGCATGGATAGGGATACAGACAAGGTTGCAGGCGAGGACGGGAATCCGGGTTCCACCCAGGCCCCGACGGTACGGGTATCCGCGGAAACCGCCCAGGAAGCGGACCTGCCGGCCAGGGAACTCTTCACGGCCCTGCACGCCGAACTGACCCCCGAACTTCTGATCCATGCGCTGACGCACCGGTCCTTCGCGCATGAGCACCCCGGCATGCCCAACAACGAACGGCTGGAGTTCCTGGGCGACGCCGTTCTGGAGCTGGTGGCCACCGAAACCCTCTACAAGGCACACCCCGACCAGAGCGAGGGCCAGCTGGCCAAGATGAGGGCCAAGGCCGTTTCGGAGGAATCCCTCTCGGCCATCGCCCGGACCAAACTCCACCTGGGACCGTACATCCTTCTGGGCCGGGGTGAAGCCGAAAACGGCGGGGCCGACAAGGACTCCATCCTGTGCGACACGGTCGAGTCCCTGATTGGGTCCGTCTTCGTGGAGCATGGAATCGACGGGGCCCGCGTTACGGTCCACGCCCTCCTTGATGACACCCTGGAGGAGGTGGCCACGGAGGGCCCTGCCCTGGACTGGAAGACCTCCGTCACCGTCAAGGCCCACCGACTGGGGCTCGGCGACCCCCACTACGCCATGGCCGTCTCCGGACCGGAATTCGCACAGGTCTTCACGGCGCGACTGACCCTGGGAGACGGCGACACGGTGATTGGCACCGCCGATGCCAGCAGCAAGCGCAAGGCCCAGCTGGCCGCCGCCGCCCAGGGGTGGAAAGCCCTGGATGATCCGGAGGTCCTGGCCTCCCTCCAGGCCGAGGAAGCAAAATAGAGTCGTTCCGTCATTCGATACCGGATTGGGACCCTGCCGAACCTGTGCATAGACTGTGAGAAACAACCGGGGCCTGAGCCACGAGCCGCAGGGACTCCCGGCTTATCGGGGCCGGCTTTGGCCGTACATGAGCTGCTGACCCGATAGGTGCCACGTTCGGGACGCACGACCGCATGTCGTCGCGCAGTCGAGAGGTTGAGAGGAAAATATGAGTCTGCCGACACCTCTGCAAGCGTTCAGCTCGGTCCCCAAGGATGAGGGCCGGGGCCAGGCGGGAATCACCCCCCAGGGAGAACCGATGACCGGGGCGCAGGCCCTGATCCGCTCTCTGGAGGACCTGGGGGTTACAGACGTATTCGGGGTTCCGGGAGGCGCCATCCTCCCCACCTACGACGCCATCGATGATTCGGTCGGATTCAGGTTCACCCTGGTCCGTCATGAGCAGGCGGCCGGGCACGCGGCCGAAGGGTACGCCGTCTCCACCGGTCGGGTCGGGGTCTGCCTGGTCACCTCCGGGCCCGGGGCCACCAACATGGTCACCCCCATAGCCGATGCCATGATGGACTCCGTTCCCATGGTGGTGGTCACCGGCCAGGTGGGTGTGGCATCCATCGGCACGGACGCCTTCCAGGAGGCCGATATCGTGGGCATCACCTACCCCGTGGCCAAGCACTCCTACCTGGTCACCAAGGCACAGGACATCCCCCGGGTCATGACCGAGGCCTTCCACATCGCCCAGTCCGGCAGACCGGGCCCGGTCCTGGTCGACCTGACCAAGACCGCCCAGAACGAGCAGATGGTCTACTCCTGGCCCCAGGAGATGATTCTCCCCGGGTACAACCCCATCACCAAGGCCCATGGGCACGTGCTCACCGATGCCGCCAAGCTCTTTGCCCAGTCCCACCGCCCGGTCCTCTATCTCGGAGGCGGGGCCATGCGGTCCAAGGCCCGTCGGCAGGTGGAGAAACTGGTCCAGGTCACGGGTGCCCCCGTGGTCACCACCCTGCCCGCGCGGGGAATCATCCCCGACTCCGACAAGGCCGTTCTGGGCATGCCCGGCATGCATGGAACGGTGGCCGCCAACGGGGCCATCCAGCACTCCGATCTCCTGGTCGCCATCGGTGCGCGGTTCGACGACCGTGTAACCGGAAGCCTGGAGGACTTCGCCCCCGTGGCCCGGGTGATCCACATCGACATCGACCCGGCTGAAATCGGCAAGAACCGCCATGCCGATGTCCCCATCGTCGGCGATGTGGGCCAGGTCCTCGACGACCTGATCCCCGCCATAGAGGAGGCACAGAAGACCTGGGGACGCCCTGACCTGAAACCCTGGTGGCACCTGGTCGACTCCTGGCGCCACGACTACCCGACCACCTGGGAGGAGACCCCGGACGGGTCTCTGGCCCCGCAGTGGGTGGTGAAGACCCTGAGCGACAAGGCCGATCCGGCCACGATCTGGGTATCGGGCGTGGGTCAGCACCAGATGTGGGCCAGCCAATTCGTCGACTTCGAACAGATCAGGTCCTGGGTGTCGTCGTCCGGCCTGGGCACCATGGGCTACGGTCTGCCTGCAGCCATCGGAGCCGCCATCGGCACCCAGGACGATGAGGCCCCACGCCCCGTCTGGCTGATCGACGGCGACGGGTCGTTCCAGATGACCTCGGAGGAGCTGGCCACGGCAGGTCAGATGGGGTTGCCCATCAAGATCGCCATACTCAACAACTCCGTGTACGGCATGGTCCGCCAGTGGCAGACCCTCTTCTACGGCAGCCACTACTCCCAGACCAACCTCCACGACGGGGATGACGAGGAGTCCGGTATCACCGGAATCCCGGACTTCGTCAAGCTTGCCGAGGCTTACGGGTGCCTGGGGCTGCGAGCCTTCACCGAGGAGGAGGCGCGAGAGGCCATCGACCAGGCCAACCAGGTCAATGACCGCCCGGTCCTGATTGACTTCCGGGTCTGGAAGGATGCCATGGTCTGGCCCATGGTGCCGGCCGGGGCCTCCAACGACACGATTATCTACAAGCCGGGCATCCAACCACTGGCCGGTATCAGACCGGAGCAGGAGGAACAGGAGCCCCGGGAGCAGACAGGGGCCGACCGGGCCGCCATGGCCAGCGATGCCGCCGGGCACATGAAGAAGTAAGGAAGGGCTGCAAACCATGGCCAATTATCCAGCATCCAAGCCCGGCTCCGAGCGTCACACCCTTTCCGTCCTGGTCGAAAACCGCCCTGGTGTCCTCGCTAGGGTCGCGGGCCTTTTCGCCCGGCGCGCCTTCAACATCAACTCCCTGTCGGTCTCCTCGACCGAGCGTGACGACATATCGCGCATCACGGTCACGGCGGATGTGGAAGCCGTGCCCCTGGAGCAGATCATCAAACAGCTCAACAAGCTCCTGCACGTACTCAAAATCGTCGAGCTCAAGGGTGATGAGGCCGTGGAGCGCGAGCTCATCCTGATCAAGGTAAAAGCCAACGAGCACAACAGGTCCGATGTACTCGAAATCGTCAACCTCTTCCGCGTGCGCGTGGTCGACGTCCACCCGGAATCCCTGACCATCGAGGCCACCGGAGCAGACGGGAAGCTCGAAGCGCTCCTCAAGCTCCTCAAGCCCTTCGGCATCGTCGAGCTGGTCCGCTCCGGGGCCGTCGCCGTGACCCGGGGCCCCAAAGCCCTGAGCGAAAAGGTCCTGGGATCCCAGATCACCGACCGCTGATGCCCCGGCCCACAGCGGCTTCACATGATTCCGCTGCCGCCCCACCCATCCAAGGCTGGCGGTAGATTGGGGAATCATGCCCATCTATGATCTCGGTCTGGAACACGTAGCCCTGTCCTTTGCAACCAAAACCATCTTTACGGATGTAACCCAGGGCATCTTCGAGGGTGACCGAATCGGCATCGTGGGGCGGAACGGGGACGGAAAGTCCACGCTCCTTCACCTCCTGAACGGTACCCAGGAACCCGACCAGGGGCGGGTGACCATGCGCAATGGCCTGACCTTTGGCATGTTGGATCAGCGGGACCCCCTGAAGGACGAGGACACGGTCCGCAAGGCCGCCTTGGAGGACCGCCAGGACTACGAATGGGCCGCCGACCCCAGGTCGCGTGAAATCGTCGAGTCCCTTCTGGGCGGCATGGAGCTGGAGGCCAAGGTGGGCACCCTCTCGGGCGGCCAGCGCCGCAGGGCGGACCTGGCCAGGCTCCTGCTCAAGGACTGGGACATCCTGGCCCTGGACGAGCCGACCAATCACCTCGACATGGTCACCATCCACTGGCTGGCCGAGCACCTGAAGAACCGGTGGGCCAAGAACTCCGGCGCCCTGCTCCTGGTCACCCACGACCGGTGGTTCCTGGACGAGGTCTGCTCCTCGATGTGGGAGGTGCATGACGGTGTCATCGACCCCTTCGAGGGCGGGTACAGCGCATACATGCTGCAACGGGTGGAGCGCGAGCGCCAGGCCGATCTGGCGGAAACCAAACGTCGCAACCTGGCCCGCAAGGAGCTGGCATGGCTGACCCGTGGAGCCCGGGCCCGAGCCACCAAGCAGAAGTTCCACGTCAAGGCTGCCCGCGAGCTGATAGCCGACGTGCCCCCCATGCGCAACACCCTGGAGTTGAAAAGGATGGCCACATCCCGCCTGGGCAAGCAGGTGGTCGACCTTATCGATGTGACCAAGATATACCCGGACGGTGCGGCGACTCATGAGAGCGGCGACAGGACGGACCAGGGCGTGGCAGCGGAGGGCCGAATCAACGCCGTCCCCTCCCCCTTCGCCGAGAAGCCGCTGATGGGCTCGGTCACGGTTGCCGAGGACCCCGACGATTCCGCGGCGAACGGAACTGCTGCGACCCAGTCCAGGACCATAAGCGGCCACATGGTGCTGAACGACGTGACCTGGCTGATCGGCCCCGGGGACAGGTTCGGCATAGTCGGCGCCAATGGGGCGGGCAAGTCCACCCTCCTGGGGTTGATAGACGGACGGACCGACCCCACGGCCGGTCACGTCAACATCGGGAAGACCGTCAAGTTCGCGGTCCTGACCCAGCGTCTGGATGAGTTGGAGAAGCTCGGCAAGTACCGAATCAAGGAGGTCCTGAGCCGTTACAAGCCCTCCTACATGGTCGAAGGCAAGGAGGTGACCCCCGGGCAGCTCATGGAGCGGCTGGGCTTCGAGAGCGCCCAGCTGATGACCCGGATACAGGACCTTTCGGGCGGCCAGAAGCGACGCATGCAGCTCCTCCTGATACTCCTGGACGAGCCCAACGTTCTTATCATGGATGAGCCCGGCAACGACCTGGATACCGACATGCTTGCCGTGATGGAGGACCTGCTGGACTCCTGGCCCGGAACCCTGATTGTGGTCTCGCACGACCGTTATCTGCTTGAACGGGTGACCGACCAGCAGTTCGCCCTGGTGGGAGGCAAGGTGGTGCACCTGCCCGGCGGGGTCCAGGACTACCTGGACATGGTCGAATCCGGCCGCCTGCAGGCCGGCGCAAACCCGAGTCAGGACCGCCAACCCCGCCCGGAAACCGGGGCGGGTGACCCTGCCGACAACCCCGATCCGGCCCAGGCCAAGGCGGAGCGCATCGCCAAACGTAACCTGGCCAAGCAGGCCGCAGCGATAGAGCGCAAGTTGGCCAAGCTGGCAGACCAGCGCAAGAAGGTCGAAGCGGACATGGCTGAGCATGATCCCAGCGACTACGAGGGGCTGAACGACCTGAACGCCAAGCTCAAGGACCTGTCCAGCCAATCCGACGAGCTGGAAGAGGAATGGCTGGCAATCGGGGAAGAACTGGAGTAACCGCAGCAACTCCCCGCCACCCGGCAGTTCGGGGAACCACTCACCGGCAGGCGCAGACCGAGCAGTGGCTCATCTCCCCGCGTGGATGGACTCAGGCGGACTCCAGGGCAGCCGCATTGGTCTGGCAACGGGCAGCGAAGGCCGAGAAAATCGAATCCGCCAGGGGCTGCATCTGCGACAGACTTCGCTGGAAGTCCTCCCGCATCTGGGCAATCTGCGACTTTTTGAACCCGTCGGTCATCTGGGGCACGTCCATCCACTCGTCGAAGAGCGGGGCTGTCACCTCAAGGTGGAACTGGAGTCCGAGCCCGGAACCGAACCGGAAGGCCTGGACCTCGGTGTATCTGGAGCGTGCCAGGAGCTTTGCCTGGGGCGGCAGAGAGACCTGGTCACCATGCCAATGAAGGACATCGGTGCGCTTGCTCCACATGGAAACGTCATCGTCATTCCCCACCCAGCGGATGGGGGCCATGCCATGCTCCGGTTGCTTGTTTTTGATCAGGTCGCCCCCCAGGGCCCTGGCCAGAATCTGATGGCCCAGGCAGATCCCCAGGAAGGGTTTGTTGGCACCGACCGCGGCCCTGGCGAGTTTGGTCTCCGCCTTGAGCCCGGGGTGGTGTTCGTAATCATCGGCCGACATGGGTCCCCCCATGATGACCACACCCGCAAGGTCTTTGAAGTGGGGCAGTTCGGGCTTCTTCTCATCAACGATGTTGAGAATCCTCGTCTCCAGCCCGCAGTCCTGCAGATTTTCAAGAATGCGACCCGGCCGTTCCCAATCCACATGCTGCAGTACAAGCACACTTGGTTTAGCCATGACTCCATTCTTGCACACCTGCCTACCGGAAGCCTGCAGCCCTTCCGACCCACCGGTCAGGAGGTGTTGCCGGCCGGGCTGAACCAGGTATTCGAAAGGATTCGGCAAGGTGTTCGCGAAACGCTGCACCGGTCAACAAGCCTTGATAGGCTCTGGCTTATGGACAAGAGCTCACATCCGCAAAATGACAAGCATTCCGTCAGCCTTGCGGCCGCCGATCTGCGTCTCTATGACACGGCCACCCATCAGGTGACCCCCTTCCATCCGATAGAAGAAGGCAGGGTCGGCATCTACGTCTGTGGGGCCACGGTCCAATCCTCACCCCATATCGGCCATATCCGCACCACCCTGGCCTTCGACCTGATTCGCCGCTGGCTGATGCGCCTGGGCTACCAGGTAACCCTGGTGCGCAATGTGACCGATATCGACGACAAGATTCTCGATAAGGCCTCGGCTGCCGGTCAGCGCTGGTGGGAGCGGGCCTACATCTACGAGCGGGAGTTCAGCAGGGCATATGAGGCCCTGGGCGCCCTCCCCCCCACTTACGAGCCACGGGCCACCGGGCACATCACCGACATGATCGACCTGGTCCAGCGCATCATCGACCGGGGCCATGCCTATGTGGTACCCGACGCCGGGGGGAACCCTTCGGGCAACGTCTACTTCGACGTGCCCTCCTGGCCTGACTACGGGGAGCTGACCCACCAGCAGACCGGCACCCAGGCCGCAGATGAGCAGGCCGCCATCGCCGACCGGATGGGGCCCAGCGTGGATGCCGACGGGCAGGACGACCCCTACAACCCCGCCGACCAGGGCGAGGCAGGCAAGCGCAACCCCCGCGATTTCGCCCTCTGGAAGGCTCCGAAACCCACCGATCCGTCCACAGCCCGATGGAAGACCCCCTTCGGCACGGGCAGACCGGGCTGGCACCTGGAGTGCTCGGCCATGAGCCATCGCTATCTGGGAGCCGACTTCGATATACATGGAGGTGGGCTCGATCTGCGCTTCCCCCACCACGAGAACGAAATGGCCCAGTCCCATGCTGCCGGCTGGGGCTTCGCACATCGCTGGATGCACACCGCCTGGGTGACCCAGAAGGGCGAGAAGATGAGCAAGTCCCTGGGCAACGGGCTCTCCGTGGACCAGGTCCTGTCCGCATATCCGGCCTGGGTGGTCCGCTACGCCCTGATATCGGTCCAGTACCGTTCCATGCTGGAGTGGTCGGACCAGACCCTCCACGAGGCCCAGGGTGCCTACGGGCGAATCGCCAACTTCATAGAGCGCGCCGGTGCAATCCTGGGCGGGCAACCCTCGCGCGACCAGGTCGAGACCCTGGGTGCGGACGGGTTGCCCGCCGACTTCACCCGGGCCATGAATGAAGACATCAACGCCTCTGCCGCCCTGGCCGCCATCTTCTCGACCATTCGCTCGGCCAACTCGTCCATGGATGACCTGGACAGGAACCACTCCACGGCAGGGCCGGAGCGCGACCAGGCCCTGGAAGACCTCAGGGGCACCCTCCTTCAGGTGCGGGCCATGCTGGACGTTTTCGGCCTGGACCCCCTGGCGGACCAGTGGAGCGACCAGGCAGGCCCGAATCGGGACGACGAACCCATGCAGCAGGCTCTGGACGCCCTGATCCGCACTCGACTCGACCAGAGGGCCGAGGCCCGCAAGGCCAAGGATTTCAAGCAGGCCGACCAGATCAGAAACGAACTTGAAGAGGCCGGTATCGCCATCGTAGACACCCCCGACGGACCCACCTGGCACCTGAACCAATAGCAACCCGTGGAAGGGGTATTCCTTGTCGGACATACGCGATGTGGCAAGGCTGGCCAAGGTGTCGGTCAGCACGGTCTCCTATGCCTTTTCGGGGAAGCGCCCCATCCGCCCCCAGACCTATGAGCGCGTCATGAACGCCGCCAAGGAACTGGACTACGCCCCCAACGCCGGTGCCCGGATGATGCGCTCCGAACACAAGAACATCGTGGCCCTGAGCGCCCCGCTCCGATTGAAGCAGAACAAGGAATCCTATGCGGATTACTTCATCGAAATGGCCCGCCAGGAGCACGAACGGGGGTATGACTCCCTCCTGCTGACCGCCGAAAACGGCGTGGAGGACATTCGCAGGGTGACCCGGAGCAACCTGGCCGATGGGGTGATCCTGATGGACATCGTCGACGATGACATCCGTGCCGCTCAGGCCGCGACCTACGGCCGACCCTGCATCGCCATCGGTCTGCCCCGCCACCACAGTGACCTGGCCTGCGTGGATCTCGACTTCGAACTGATGGGCCGTATGGCCATCGAGGCCCTCCACGACAAGGGCCGGACCAGTCCGATCTTTCTCAAAGGGCCACGCAAGGAGTACGAGAGGCGGTCGTCATACCGGCTGATCATGCGCAACAGCATGCACACCTGGGCCAAGCGCTACGGCATGCATCTGACCGAGGCGGAGCAGAGCACCATCCGCGAGGACTGCATAGAGCAGACCTACGAATCCGTACGGGACCGCCGGGTGGATTCCATCATCAGCGAGGTGAGGCCCATACAACTGCTGGGGGTCGTCAGGGCCTTGCAGTCACGGGGCATCGTCATCCCCGACGATGTATCGGTCATCTCCTGCGCGGCCGGCACACCCAGCAGTTCATTGGAACACCTGGGCATATCCGAAATGCCGCTGACCCCCCAGCCGCTCTGTGCGGCGGCATGCGACATCCTGACCGGGGCCATTGAGCAGGGGCAGCAAATCGCCGGCCTGGTCAGTCTGCGCAAACCCACCTTCTACAAGCGCACGTCAGTCTGAGAACCGACGTGGCCGCGCCGCCGTGCGTGGATATCAGAGCGGGCCGGACCCGCGACCGGGTCCGGCCCGCCACAGGACTCACCTTGGCCTGCGGTGGCGCTCCGAGGTATCCAGCACCTGCTCCGGGAAGGGCTTGTGAGGCTCACCCTGGTACCAATAGGCCACGCTGGCAAGGTCGTCCTGTCGTTCGAAGAGACCCTGCTCGTCCACGCCGATCTGCTGCACGGTCACCCGGATGTCCTTCTGGAAGGGGATGGGATCGGGTATGTGCCAGCGGTAGAACCCTCTGGTGACAGGGGTCTCCGTATCCCAGTAGTCGCTGGACCTTCCCACCAGGTTCTTCGCCCTGTGGGGGAAGCCCATGTAGGTGCCGTTGTAGGTCCGCTCATACATCCGGCCGGCCTCGTCACGGTCCGCGAAACTCCAGGCCCCGCCGAAGTAGTCTTCCGAACCCGTCGAGCACCAGGTGGGGTAGTCCCGGTCGCCGTCGAGGTACATCTTGACCTCACCTTCGCCCCACCAGCGGCTCTCCAGGGCGGTGAGGGCCAGGTAGGTGCCCACATAGGAGCCCCTCCCCTCCACCCCGTCGAGAATGGTGTAGTCGTCGGCCAGGTCGGTCAGCCGCTGGCGTCGCCACTGGGCATGGAAGGTCATGGCATCCGCGGGGAGGCTGTCGGTCTCGACATAATCGATCTGGTAGAAGAAGGCGGGAATCGGCTCGTTGTGCTCGCTGCGCAGCACCAGGCGGGCGTGGGTGTGGAAGGGCATGGGGAAGAAGCAGTTGAACCCCCGGTTGGGGTAGACCGCCATGGCGGCCGATTCAACCCGGCAACCCTGGGCATGGCCGCAGCAGAAGAAATCACCCAGCGGGACCGAGACCGAGGGGGTTCCCTCGCCATCCCAGTACCACTCCAGTATGAGGTTTCGAAGCACATTGGGCCCGGTGGGCGAGGTCGCATCGGTGACGGTCATCCAGATATGGCGGATGATGCCAGGCCCATCCACATCGGCCAGGACAGTGCGGCTCCCCGCCGGTATATCGTTCAGGCAGGGGGTGCCCTTCCGGGAGGGTCCCAGCTTGCTGGCGGTCTGGGCGGCCTGCCCTTTTCCGCCATGCGGGTTCTCTGCATTGATGCAACGAGGCCGGTAGTCGGAGGGCATCATGAGCGCTTCCAGACCAGATGGTCCTGTAATGGGCGTATTTCCGGGGTTCATCGGTTTTCTCCTTTTATCCGCAGGGCGGGCATCCTGCCAAGCCTTTCGAATCACGCTGGTCACCTACATCGGCGGAACCATCGGGCACTCTTGCCCGTCACGAATCATCGAAAGGATTCGCTAACCATTAGCATAGACGAGGCCCGCCACCACGGATTGACGGACCGTGCCGCAACCCAAGGGCGAATCTCCCGGTCAGCGGTTAGACTTGGGTGCTTATGGCAGCTTTTTCATCTTTGACCGACCGGCTCTCACAGGCCTTCACCCACCTGCGTTCCAAGGGCAAACTGACCGAGGCGGATATCGACGGGACCATCCGTGAGATTCGCCGCGCCCTCCTGGATGCCGATGTCTCTTTGGATGTGGTGCGTTCCTTCACTGCCCGCATCCGCGAACGGGCACTGGGCGAAGAGGTCTCCAAGGCGCTGAACCCCGCTCAGCAGGTCGTCTCCATCGTGTACGAGGAGCTGACGGGAATCCTGGGATCCGGGGTGGATCGACCCCTCAACTTCGCCAAGAACCCGCCCACGGTCATCATGCTCGCCGGCCTTCAGGGTGCAGGCAAGACCACCCTGGCGGGGAAGCTGGGATACTGGCTCAAGGATGCCGGACACACCCCGCTCCTGGTGGCCGCCGACCTTCAGCGCCCCAACGCCGTGACCCAGCTCCAGGTGGTCGGCGAACGGGCCGGGGTGCCCGTCTACGCCCCCGAACCCGGCGTGCAGAGCGAGAGCTCCGATGTGGTCTCCCCCGGCCAGGCTCAGGGCGACCCGGTGCAGGTGGCCCGTGACTCGGTCCGACTGGCCCAGGAGAAGCTCTACGACGTGGTCATCATCGATACGGCCGGTCGTCTGGGCGTGGACCAGGAGCTGATGGAACAGGCACGCAACATCCGCGATGCCGTGAATCCCGACGAGATACTCTTCGTCATCGACGCCATGATTGGCCAGGATGCAGTCGCCACGGCCGAGGCCTTCAACAAGGGGGTCGACTTCACCGGAGTCGTCCTGTCGAAGTTGGATGGCGATGCCCGTGGCGGTGCCGCCCTGTCCGTGGCCTCGGTCACCGGCAAGCCCATCCTCTTCGCCTCCAACGGCGAGGGACTGAAGGACTTCGAGGTCTTCCACCCCGACAGGATGGCATCCCGCATCCTCGACATGGGCGACATCCTGACCCTGATCGAGCAGGCCCAGCGCGAGTTCGACGAGGAGGAGGCCCGCAAGGCGGCCGGGAAGATGTCGGAGGGCAGCTTCGGCCTGGACGACTTCCTTGAACAGCTCCAGCAGGTCCGCAAGCTTGGATCCTTCAAGAGCATCCTGGGCATGATCCCGGGTATGGCCCAGCACCGCAAGGAACTGGAGCAGTTCGACGAGAAGGAGGTCGACCGCACCCAGGCCATCATCCAGTCCATGACTCCGGAGGAGCGACGCAACCCCAAGATCATCGACGGTTCCAGAAGGGCCCGTATAGCCTACGGTGCAGGCACCACGGTCTCGGCCGTGAACGGACTCCTGCAACGATTCGAGCAGGCCGCCAAGATGATGAAGAGGATGACCAACGGCGCCCGTTCCATACCCGGCATGGGTGGAGCAGGCATCGGAGGCAAGGGCAAGGCCGGCAAGAAGGGCAAGAAAAAGAAGGGGTCCCGGTCCGGCAATCCCATGAAGCGTGAGGCCGAGGAGAAGGCCTTGCGCGACCGCCTGTCAGGCAAGGGCGGCACATCCGGCGGTTCCGCCTTCGCCAAGCAGCCCCAGACCCCTCAAATGCCCGAGGGGATGCCCGACCTGCCCCCCAACCTGGGTGGCGGACTGGGTGGTCTCTTCGGTGCCAACTGACCCCTCCTCAGGAGATTCCTCGTGAATACCCTCCTTTGGATTTTCCTGACGTTCATCGCCCTGTGGATGGCCCTGCGATATCTTCCGGCCGGAGCCGACAGGCACCGTCCATTGGTGGAGCTGATCGCCCTGATCGACCTGCTTTCGGCCCCACTCCTGGTTCTCTTGGTCTGGGCCATCCTGATTCAGGCATGGCCACAGACCGCCCTGGCACTGGTGGAGCTGACCCTGGTTTCCGTATGGCACCTGGGGTACCGGACAGGGTCCGGCCCACGTAGCGTCATAGGGAGGAGTGAAAACCGCAATCGGGTCTCCGACCCGGCATCGGTTGCAACCCTGTCGGTCATGACCCTGAATTGCCGGTACGGAAAGGCCGACCCACAATCCATCGTGGACCAGGTCCGGCGGCACCATATAGACATCCTGGCCTTGCAAGAGGTTGACTCCTCCCTCTTGAATCGTCTGGAAAAGGCAGGCTTGCGGGCCACCCTCCCCCATCTGGTGGAGGGTTCCCCCACCGAGGTGGACAATGGGGGGCGCAATGTCCTCTTCTCACGCACGACCCCCGAGGATTCCCGTCGTGCCGCCATTGATCTGGAGGCCTCATCCGTCCCCACCATGAGGGTGAACACCGCAGCCGGCCCGGTGCGTCTGGCCTCGGTCCATCCCCGCTCACCACAGCGCGGAGCCCGGCAGTGGGGCCAAGGCATAGAGCGGCTGGCCCTGATCAACGGGGCGGAGGTGCCTACCGAGGGGACCTCATCCGAAGACAGGCCCGGCACCAAACCAGCCTTCACCATCATCATGGGTGACTGCAACGCCAACATCCACCATCCGACCTTCCGGTCCATGCTGGCCGCAGGCAACCTCAGGGACGCCTCGCTTTCGCTGGGCAGGGGCCTCCACCCCACCTTCCCATACCAGGTGATGGGGTTACCGCCCCTGATTGAAATCGACCACATCCTCATCAGTCAGGGCATCAGGGTCGGTGGCCTGCGCGCCATCGGCGTCCCCGGCACCGACCACCGCGGACTGGTGGCCGACCTGATTCTGCCCTGACCGCCAGGGTCGCCCCGGGAAACAAGCGGCCCTGCGACGGCAGGGGAACCCATATCCGCCTCTTGAGGTATACTTTTGCTGTTATTCATGTCCGACGGTGCCCTCTCAAGCCGCTGGCGCATGAGGAACATGCCGAACAGCGCCACCATGCCCCACATGGAGACGTTGCCAGGCGCACCAAATACAAGGAGAGCCATTTTGGCAACCAAGATTCGTCTGAAGAGAATGGGCAAGAAGTTCTACGCCTTCTACCGCGTGGTTGTGGTCGATTCCCGCAAGAAGCGCGACGGCAAGGTCATCGAGGAGATCGGCACCTACGATCCCAACACCCAGCCCTCTTCCATCAAGATCGACTCGGAGCGCGCCCAGTACTGGCTGGGTGTGGGCGCACAGCCCAGCGACCCCGTCTTCAACCTCCTGAAGATCACCGGCGACTGGCAGAAGTTCAAGGATCTGCCCGGCAAGGAAGGCACCCTGAAGATGCCCGAGGCCGAGATGGACGCCCAGGCTCGCATCGAGCAGGCCCAGAACGAGGCCCAGAAGCTCAAGGCCGCCAAGTCCGAGGCTGAGGCCAAGGCCAAGGCCGCCGCCGAGAAGGAAGCCCCCAAGGCCGATGAGGCAGCCGACGCCGCCCAGGTCGAGGAAGCCGCCGAGTCCGGCGCCGAGGAGAACCCCGCAGCTGCGGAGTAACAGTACGTGAGTGGAAGGGCTGGCTATCATGCTTGCACAGGCCGTTGAGCACCTGATCAGGAACATCGTGGATTTCCCTGACGATGTATCGGTCAAGTCCCACGAGAACCCCAGGGGCGAACTGCTCCGTGTGCGGGTCAATCCCGAGGACATCGGCCGCGTTATCGGCAGGGGCGGCAGGACCGCCAACGCCATACGCGCCGTGATTCAGGCACTGGCCGATCACAAGGTGCGCGTCGACATCATGGATGTGCGCCGGTGAGCTCCAGCCAGTCCACCAACCACAGCAGTGACGGCAGAGACCCTCGGCAACGCGAGTTGCTGAGGGTCTGCCGTATCGGCCGCGCCCAGGGACTCAAGGGCGAGGTCAACGTCTATTCATATACGGACGAGCCGGAGAGGCGGTTCTCGCCCGGAGCCCAATTGGAGACCAGGGATGGTCAGGTCTTCACGGTTGTTCGCTCGCGGCGGTTCAAGCAACGCTGGATCGTTCTCTTCGAGGGTGTCGATGACAGGAACGCTTCCGAGGCCCTGAACGGCACGGAGCTCTATGTGGAGGTCGATCCGGCCGAGGACCTGGCCGACGATGATGCCTGGTACCTCACCGATCTGATTGGCCTGGAGGTTCGTATGGCCCAGGGCAACGGGCTCGGACTACCGGGGGGCGAGGTTGTCGGCAGGGT
Organism: Bifidobacterium sp. M0307; assembly: GCF_016100445.1. Classification (NCBI taxonomy): domain Bacteria; kingdom Bacillati; phylum Actinomycetota; class Actinomycetes; order Bifidobacteriales; family Bifidobacteriaceae; genus Bifidobacterium; species Bifidobacterium sp. M0307. The sequence goes on along the minus strand of NZ_JACFSL010000001.1, from coordinate 175,424 downwards.
CAGGGATGTGCTGGACGGTTCGGCCCAGCAACAACTTGATATCGAGATGGGATCCCCCTCCCCTGCCGCAGGGAACGATGACTCCCTTCCGGGCCGTTCCGGTGATTCGCCCTCGGGCCGACAGACTGCTGACGACAGCCCCGCAACCGGCCTGATTCCCTTCGTCGAGCAGTTGGTGCCCGAAGTCAACCCTGACGAGGGGTATGTCACCATCGATCCGCCGGGCGGTCTTCTGCCGGGACTGGGCTGAGACAGGGTAAAGGCACCATCCGCTTTCGCCCGCCAGGATGGCCGCATGTTGCGTAAGCACCCGTAAACCCTGTAAGCACGCCGCACCAACCTCAGCACACACATTTGCACCCGACCTGGGTAGGCTATGGAGTAGAACCCTCTCCGGACACGAAACCAGGTGTATGGCATGATCAATATCCCTCAGCTGCTCCTGCTCTATTCCCCCACCATCATCTCGGGCCTCTTCCTCCTGTTTGGCCTGCACCGTGAACCCAGGCAATTCCGCAACGCCATCTGGCTCCTTCTCTTCCTGGTGTTCCTGAGCGGAACCCTGGTCCTGCAATTCGGTTTGCGATGGTTGATTCTGCCCATTGTCGGCCTGGTGATTCTCACACCCATCCTCGTCGTGGCCTTTCTCCTGGCCAACACGGTCATCGTCACCCGGCGCGAAGGTGTCTCCCTGACCACTCTTCTACCAGCCCTCCTGGCCCTGGCCCTGGCCGTCTACCTGCTGCTCTCCCCCCTCCTGCTCATCCTCGACGCCCCCCGCTGGTGTCTGGTTCCTGCGGGGCTCGTCAGCCTTGAGGGCACCTGGTTCTTCTTCTCCTTCGTGGCCCTTCTGCTTTACTCCTGGCTCTACCGGGCACTCCCCCGCAAGCGGCGGTACGACTACATCATCGTGCACGGTGCCGGACTGAACGGGGACCAGCCCACCCCACTCCTCCGTGGTCGGCTCGACAAGGCCCTACAGCTCTGGCGGAAACAGGGCAAGCAAGGCAGATTCGTGGTCTCGGGCGGACAGGGTCCCGACGAGGAGGTAAGCGAGGCCCAGGCCATGTCGAACTACCTGATGAACTCCTGCGGAGTACCGGCTGAGGCCATCATCATGGAAAACAGATCAACCACAACCATGGAGAACCTCCGCTATTCCAAGGGGATTCTGGACGACCTGTACAGGGCCGGCAGGGGGCCGCAGGAATATCGGGTGGCCCTGGTGACCAGCGACTACCACGTTTTCCGCGCCAGCGAATATGCCAGCAAGGTGGGTCTCAAGGCCGATGGGGTCGGCTCCCACACCAAGGGCTACTACTGGCCCACGGCGTTCATCCGGGAATTCGCGGCCGTGACCAAGTCACACTGGTGGCCATATCTGGGTCTGGCCGCCCTCTGGGCCGTCTGGACCGGAATCAGTCTGCTGCGTTGAAGGCCAGGCCGGCTTCCGTGCTTCCTCCTCGCAAGGAACATGATCCCGACATACGAACCGGCTCTCCTCGCCCCCTCCCGGATAGCCCCCTCACCTCTCACCGGTTGGACTCCATCTGAGAACCAGCCAGACCTTACTCCTACCGGGGAACAGCCGGGGCAGCTGCTTTCGCCGTACCCCTGCTGCGTTGCGTGGGGGGACCACGGGGTGGTAGGGTCAAGTAAGTTTACTTTTGAAGGGGTGATTCCAGGTCCGGGCCACTCCGGCTTCGTTTTGGGGACGAGTCGGTAGTTGTTACTTGGGCCAGGAAATGAGTTGGTGAGGTGCTTAGTCGCATGCTTATTTGGAACGCGTTCCATAGTCGTTGTTTCGCACGTCCAGTTGTCGGGACCCTGGCGGCCCTTTCCGTCATGGGCGGTGGCCTGGCGACAGGAGCTCAGGCCACCGACTCCCGTCAGGAGAACGGCACCACCTCCTACTCCCAAATCAACGGGGGGGGGGGGTCAATCCCCGGTCGCCAATGAGGATCTGACAGCACCGAACGCTATGCCATCACCTACCGCAACACCGCAGTCCCCGGCAGCGGCGACCCAGCCCACGACAGCCACGGCGACGCCCACGCCGCTGTCCACGCCAAACCCGCTCGCCACCGGGCGGGCCACCACACCCGCCGGAACGCAAACAACCGGCTCGAAGGAGAACCCGCTGCAGGCCAGGACCGGCAGCCACACGGTCACCTTCACCTCACAGCCCGACACTCAGGGTATGCCGGCCAGCCAGACCATCCCCGACGGCAAGACCGCCGTTCCCCCACAGCCCACACCCACCGACAACGTCGCACTTCCTCTCAGGCAGACCGGCACGGGCACCTGGCAGGCCACCACCACCGTCCACGACCCGGGCCCCGTGCCCGCGCAAGTCCGGTGGACACTGGCCGGGCAACCCCAGCCCGACGACACCACCAACACCTACACCTACCGGCACACCGGCACCCTGCCCAACGCCGGAGGCGCAGGCATCATCCTCCTCATCACCGCAGGCGCGCTCGGCATCGCGACCGCCAAGGCCAACCGACACCGGCACAACCTGCCCACAACCACCAATACTTCACCTGAGTAAGAGGCCACACAAAGAGGGTTCCCACCCTCCGGCCATCTGGAGGCGGCCCACCCAACATCCCAACACCGGGCCGCCTCCACCCAACACCAACATTACAAACTAACACCCTGTCCACTCCAGCGAGCGCCGACCTCGTCAAGGCTCCGACCATCGAGGCCCAGCACCTCACCATGGCCGCATCTTCGACACGGTGGGTGAAAGACCTTGGGTAGAGTTATGACCATGCAGATCGACATCATCTCCGTTTTCCCCGAGTACTTCGACGTAACCGGCCTCAGCCTGCTGGGCAAGGCTCAGGAGAAGGGCCTGGTGACCATCAAGGCCCACAATCTGCGCGACTGGACCCACGACGTTCACCACTCCGTGGACAGCACGCCGGTGGGAGGCGGGGCAGGTATGGTCATGAAGCCCGAGGTATGGGCCGAGTGCCTGGATGACCTGCTTGGTCTTGATCCCGCAAATCTGACCATGCCCAGCGACGGGGAAGCCACAGCCCAGCCCGATGCAGAGGCGGATGCAGGCCAATCGAACCGGAACACGGTTGAAGCCGGCCAGGAGCATGTGAACCCGTCAGGGGAGGATGGCCCCGTCCTCATCTTCCCCAACCCTTCGGCTCCGCTCTTCACCCAGGCCGATGCCACCGCCCTCTCCCATGCCGGCCGGCTGGTCTTTGGTTGCGGTCGTTATGAAGGATACGACGCCAGGATTCCCACCTACTATCGCAGTCAGGGCATCGACGTTCGAGAGTACTCGATAGGCGACTACGTGCTCAACGGTGGCGAGGTGGCGGTCTCGGTCATGTTGGAGGCCATAACCCGCCTTCTGCCCGGATTCATGGGGAACCCCGAATCCATCGTTCAGGAGTCCTACACCGGCGACGAACCCCTTCTGGAATACCGCCAATACACCCGCCCCACAACCTGGCGCGGTATGGGAGTCCCTGAAATCCTGACAAGCGGCGACCATGGCAAGGTGGATCGTTTCCGCCGGGATGAGGCCATCAGGCGAACCAGCCGAATCCGCCCGGACCTGGTTGCCCGCCTGGACTGCTCTTCCCTTGACAAGCAGGATCGCCGCCTCCTGGATGATCTGGGCTGGCGGACCGACGGAGCCCACCCCGTCAAGGAGAACTGACCATCAGGAGCAAGGGGCGCTCCAAACGACTCAAGCCGGAACGCTACCCCAATCCTGTAGCACCCAAGCCTTATACGGCGGCTGATTCGATGTAGTAGACCACGGTTTCGCCGTAGGACCTGGATGTGGATACAGCCCACCCAGAGGGGGGCAGAGGCGACGCTGAGCGCCCTGAGCGCTCCAGGACAATCACCGAATCATGACCGACGAGGCCACCCTTGACCAGGCCCGCCATAATCTCCTGGCAGTCTTCCGTGGGCAGGTCGTAGGGAGGATCCATGAACACCAGATCGTAGGGGACTGCGGCAGGACCCGACTCGGCATCAGTGCCAGCCGGGAGGGGCCTGACAAACCGCTCCGCCTTGACCCTGCTCACATGGATGCTCATGGCCGGATTCCAGGAAGGATGATGGGTCAGCCTGGCCGCTGACTTGGACAGGAGTCCTGCAGCCCGTCCGGATGACTCCACAGATTCCAGGAGGTCGGCTCCTCGGGACAGGGCCTCGAAGCCCAAGGCCCCGGTGCCTGCATAGAGATCCAGCACCCTGGCCCCCTCCACGGCCCCGATGGCCTCCAGATGGGAGAAGACGGCCTCCTTGGTGCGGTCGGTGGTTGGGCGGGTGCCTCTGAGAGCTGCAGGGATGGGGAATCCCTTGAATCTGCCGGAAATGATGTGCATGTATCCAGTTGTCCTTTCAGGCCGAGACCAGGAAACCCTCGTTGCCGCGCATGAAGTCCAGAACCGCCCCCGCCAGTTCCACCTGCCCCTTGAGGTCCGGGTCTGACTCCAGGAGATCAGAAGCCTCCTGCCGGGCCTGGGTGATCATCTTGGCATCGGTAACGACCCTGAGCAGCTTCAGGGACGAGCGTCCACCGGACTGGGCCTCGCCCAGTACATCGCCGGCCCCGCGTATCTGGATATCGGCCTCGGCTATTTTGGCCCCGTCGGTGGTGCTGCGGATGACCTCCAGACGCTCGGCGGCCGGCGATTCCGCAGGAGCCCTGGAAACCAGGAAGGCCCATGAGTCCGTGCCACCTCGCCCTACACGGCCACGAAGCTGGTGAAGCTGGGAAAGACCGAACCGGTCCGCATCGAAGATGACAATGCAGGAGGCCTCGGGCACATCCACCCCGACCTCAATGACCGTGGTGGCCACCAGCAGGGGGGTCTCCCCCGATGCGAATTCGGCCATCACGGCGGTCTTGGCGCTATCGTCGTCGCGGCCCGTCAGGGTGGCTATTCCGATGCCCTGGAACTGGGGCAGGTCGGCAAGTCGCCTGCTGATTTCCGCCACTGAGTGCAGTGGTGCCCTGGTCCCCTCCGAATCGGTATCGCCCTGGTAAAGGTCCGGCTGGGGACTGTCCTGCTCTCCCCGTCCCTTTCCGGCCCCCTTGCCCTGGTCGGCGGCATCCTGGGCGGGGTCATCGTCCTCGTCAATCCGGGCGCATACCACGTAGGCCCGCTCCCCCGCTTCGATGCGCTCGCGAAGGTGAAGGAACATGCCCCCCATGGTGGCCCCATCGTTCTCGGAGACCACGTAGGTCTTCACCGGTTTGCGGTTGCTGGGCAGCTCGGTCAGGGTGGAGATGTCCAGATCACCGAACCAGGTCATGGCCGCGGTGCGGGGTATAGGGGTGGCTGTCATGACCAGAAGGTGGGGTGAGCGCTCCGATTTGCGCCTCAGTTCCTCTCGCTGCTCCACGCCGAAACGATGTTGCTCGTCAATCACGGTCAGAGCCAGGTTGGGTGCCTGGAAGGTCTTGGAGAATGCCGCGTGGGTGGCAACGACGATGCATGGCCTGCCCGAGGCCGAAACCGCCAAGGCCTGCCTCCGCTGCGCCAACCGCATTCCACCGGTCAGAAGCACCAGCGGCAGGATGCCGTCCTCAATCTCAGTGGACTGGTCGGAACCCATGTCGATCATGGTCACGTTATCGGCCTGGGTGGTTTTCCCACCGGAGCCCTTGGGCCTGACCTCGGTGCCCATGGCGGCCAGCATACCCTTGATGGACTCGTAGTGCTGTTCCGCCAGAACCTGGGTGGGGGCCACCAGAACCGCTTGGTGACCGGCATCAACCGCCTGAAGCATGGCGGCCAGGGCCACCACGGTCTTGCCCGAGCCAACCTCGCCCTGGAGAAGGCGCTGCATGGGGTAGTCACAGCACATGTCCTCGCCGATTTGCTCGATGACCCGGCTCTGCCCGTTGGTCAGCTCGAAGGGCAGGGACTTGATGAACCGTGCACGCAGGGAGTCTGAAGCCGCATCCATCCCGGCATCCCGACAGGGATAGGTCGGGCTCTTTCTGGTCTCCTGACGGGTCTGGAGGAGGGCTGTCTGCGAGACGAATGCCTCCTCGTACCGCAAGGTCTTCCTGGCATCCCCGAAGTCCTTCAAGGAGTCCGGATCATGCATGCCCAGCAGGGCCTGGGCCCGATGCAGCAGTCCCCTTCCGGCGCGAACCGGTTCGGGAATGATGTCAGGAACGCCATGCCCCAGGGCTTCCGGATCTATCCGGGACTGATCTTGGTCACCTTCGCCGCCGCTGGAATCAATCCCGGTATCAGATTGGGCCAGAAGCCGCATGAATCCAAGGATGACATCGTGGATATGGTCGGACGATATGCGTGAGTTGGCATGATAGACAGGTCTGGGACGAGCGACCCTGTCCAGGGCCTCTTGGACGTTGGCCGCATCGGCCTTGAGGCTGCCCCCCTCGCCTGAATCCGGGTCCTCGACGATCAGGGTCTCCGGATGGGTGAACTGGAGTTGGTCCATGTAGGTACCGGGTTCACCGGCCACGACCACCCTGGCCCCGGTTCGGAGCCGCATGCACATCCAGTCCATGTAGGTCTTCCTGTGCGAGAAGAAGACCAGGCGGGCAACCAGGCCTGGCCGCCCCTGCTGTGCCGCGAACTCGGAATCGTCCACGACCACATCGAAGCGGAATCCGCGGCGTCCGTTCAAGGGCACCACCCGGGCACTCTCCACCCTGGCGGCAAAGGCACAAGGCCTCCCCAGGACGATGCCGCTGATGGTGGTGACCGGCACAGGGTCGGTGACACGGAACGGGTAGTATGTCAGCGCATCCCGGACCGTGTTGATGCCCAGGGATTTCAGGGCTCCCACCCGTCGCTTGTTGGTCATCAGGGATGATACGGGGCTGGACAGGCTTGCCTTGACTGTTGCCGCCATGCCGTATCACCTCCTTTGCACCGGAACCAGATCATCATTCGACTCGGCCTCATGCTCCGTGCTGGCGTAGCCTAAGTACCCTAACCATTTTCATGGGACCCCTGCCTCCAAGGAGCCCCGCGGTGCGCTCTGACCGTTTTGAACCTATGTGTTCCTGTATAGCAAGAACCCCCGGAGACTGTTGCTCCGGGGGTTCAATCAAGACGAAAACCGCACTCAGGCGGCGACGCGCTGCACCTTGCCGGCCTTCAGGCACTTGACGCAGACGCGAACGCGAACGTTCTCCCCGTCAACCTTGGTGTGCACCGACTGCAGGTTGGGACGGAAGACGCGCTTATTACGAATATGCGAGTGAGAAACAGTGTAACCGGTCTGCGGGCCCTTGCCGCACACCGCGCAACGAGCTGCCATGATGACTCCCTTTACGTTGTTTTTCCAAGTCGTTCCAGGTGTTCATACCGGCAGCACAAGGCTACGGTCAAACACACAACTTTGTCAGATTACTACACTCAGCCGACTAAGGCAAGTCAAGGGGTCGGGCACCCGACACCCCCGCCCAGCATGGATGCGGTCGTGGGCCTGTAGGGAGCTACTGGCCCAGCTCGGGCAAATCCATCCGATCGGCCTCGGTGATGGTGCGTATCACCCGGCAGGGCACGCCCACCGCCAGGGAGTTAGCCGGAATATCGTGGGTCACCACGGACCCGGCCCCGATAACAGACCCCTCCCCTATGGTGACCCCACCGGTCACCGTTACGTTCGAGGCCAGCCAGCAGTTGGAGCCGATGGTGATTGGTGCACCGAACTCGTAGTCATAGAGGGACCCGTCCTCATGGCGACGCAGGTTCCGCTCCTGCCAGCGGAGGGGATGCAGCGGGGTTGCCAGGGTGACGTTGGGGCCAATCATGACGTCATCGCCGATCACCACCGGGCAGGTATCGAGGACCGTGAAGTTGAAATTGGCGAAGATACGGGACCCGAGTTTGGTGAAGCATCCGTAATCGAAGTAGATGGGCCCCATGAAATCGGCGTCCTGGCCGTGTCCAGGAACCAGATCATCCAGAATCCGGGTGCGCAGGTCCCGCTCCTCTTCGGATGAGGCGTTGAAGCGACGGCAGAGCTCGTGGGCCTTGACCCGCAGGCGACTCAGCTCGGGGTCCGAGGCATCGTAGAGTTCGCCTGCAAGCATGCGGTCCCTCTGCGGGCGGCTGCTCTTCTGAGAGTCCATGCCTACGGCATCCTCTGGATTACGGTCCTTGCCCATCGCCATTCCACCTTTCATGTGTCATGTACGCGCAGGCCCCTATTGCCTGCGATCTCTCCATCCATGTAATCGTCCAGGTCAGACAGGACCAGCACACCCCCGACAGGGCGATCGGGGTGGGAGGCCACCGAATCGTCCATCGGCATCACCGACCGGAATCGGCCACACTCCCAAGGGTCGCCCCCTGCTCGTTTCCGCCCGGAGGCGGCCTTGGTACATTGGAACCAGTCAGGGTCCGACAAGGAGGAACCATGAGGTATGAAGTCAGCGAGCGCATCCCCCAGGATGCCAGGTCCATCCGGGAAGCCGTCTTCGTGGATGAGCAGGGCTTCCATGACGAATTCGACGAGACCGATGAAATCAGCCTCCATATCGTGGCCTATGACGGCGATGCGCCGGTAGGGGTCTGCCGCGTCTTCCCCAACGAGGGGAACACCTGGACCCTGGGCCGCCTGGCCGTCCTGAAACCCTACCGAGGCAGGCACCTGGGGGCCGGACTGGTTGGCGAGGCCGAGAAAACCGTCCGGAGCCGTGAAGCGGACAGGCTTATACTCCATGCCCAGGAACGGGTGAAGGACTTCTACCGGTCACTCGGATACAGGGATATGGGCATCCACGACCTGGACGAAGGATGCCCCCATATGTGGATGGACAAGCCCCTGGCGGAAACCGTCGGGAACAAGGCAGGAGATGACGAGGAACTATGAACCTGATGCCTCCTCTTCCCGGCGGGCTTGCAACCCTGGCCGTTGGGACCTTCGCCACCCAGGTCCGGACCGCCGAGTCCGGCAAGGTACCCATGGATCGGCCCGAGCGGGCCATTTCCGGCTTCACCGATGCCGTGGTGGGCTGGTTCCACCAGAACTTCGGCAAGATCATCCTTCTCATAATCGTGGCGGCCTGCGCCACCCTCATCTCCAGGATTGTGGCCGCCGCCATGCGGCGCACTCTGGAGCGGACCAACCTCCCCAGCGCTTCCATTTTCATCAACATCGTCCGTGCCCTGATCTGGATCTTCGCCGCCGCCACGGTTCTCCAACCGGTCTTCGGCATCAACCCGTCCACCGTGGTGGCCGCCCTGGGAGTCAGCGGTCTTGCCCTTTCCTTCGGCCTGAAGGACACCATCTCGAATATCGTCGGCGGTTTCGGGCTGATGGTCAGCAAGGTGGTTCAGCCCGGCGACATCATCACCATCCAGGGCACCACCGGTACGGTCCGTGACGTGACCTGGCGCCACACCATCGTCATCGACAGGGCCGGCAACCAGCTGTTGATTCCCAACTCCATCCTGAACACCACGGCCCTGGAGAAGATCACAGAGGCCGGGGAGGCGGCCACCACCATCCCCTTCACGCTGCGTGGGGATGCCGATATGGCCAGGTCCTCCCGGTCCATCGCCATGACGGTCACCCAGGCCACCAAGGGCATGTCCATGTCCACCAACCCGCCCATCGTCCAGTTCCAGGGCTTCACCCCGTACGGCATCAAGGGCCAGGTGGTCATGTTCGCCAAGCAGGGTGTCGTCGCCGCCGACATGCAGGATGCCGCCACCCGTGCCCTGGCCGGACAGGATTACCTGGTCCAGGAGACCGAACTCGAATCGGATACGGCCGCCTAGCCAGAGGCCCCTCGGGGTTCGTCAGCGTCCAGACAAAGGCAGCACCCCGCCCGGGAGCACCATGCACCCGGCAGGGATGGGCGTCAGGTCAGGCTGATACACCCTCGATCAGCTCGGTAATCAGGTCGGTGTAGGTGACACCGCTGGCCTCCCAGGCCTTGGCGTACATCGATATGGGCGTAAAGCCGGGCAGGGTGTTGATTTCGTTGACGATGATTCCGCCCTTGGCGGTGACAAAGCAGTCGACACGGCTCAGACCGGTAGCGTCCACGGCCTTGAAGGCCCTGGAGGCAAGGGCTCGTATCCTGCTCAGGGTCTCGTCGGGCAGGTCGGCGGGGACCTCCACATGGGAGGCCGAGGAGTCCACATACTTGCTGTCGAAGTCGTAGAAGGCCTCATCCTGGTCCGTCCTGTCCAGCACAACCTCGCCGGGCCATGCGGTGCGGGGTTCACCTTCGCGGTCGGGAGCGAGCACGGCACACTCGATTTCACGGCCGTCCACACCCTCTTCAATCAGGATCCGCCAGTCATGCCCGGATGCCTCATCGACGGCAGCGGCCAGAGCATCGGCACCGGTCTCCTCCACCTTGACCACACCGAAGCTCGACCCGGCGCGGGAGGGCTTGACGAAAAGCGGATAATGCAGCCCAGCCTCTTCCACAGCGGCCTTCAGATCAACACCGGACAGGCGGTCGCGGGCATCGATGGTGATTCCCGGTGCCACGGGAATACCGGCCTGGCTGAGAAGAATCTTCGTATAGTGCTTGTCCATGCAGGCGGCAGAGGCGAAGACCCCACATCCCACATAGGGCACGCCCATCATTTCAAGCAGCCCCTGTACGGTGCCGTCCTCGCCATACGGGCCGTGGAGCACCGGAAAGACCGCATCCACATGCCCCAGAGGTTCCAGAGAGCCGGAGGCCTGCGTGGAGTCCGTTTTGAGGCTGTCGGGACCGGAAACCAGGTCGTCATGATCACCGACCATGAACCCATCCCCGCCACGGGCCATGTCGAGAATGACCGGACAACTGCCCTCGGTGACCTGCACGGTGGGCAATTGGGTGTCGTCCAGGCTCCACCGCCTGGGATCCTCGCCGCCTACGAGCCAACGACCGTCCTTGGTGATTCCGACCGGAATGGGCTCATAGCGGTCGGTATCGATGGCATTGAGCACACCGGCCGCCGATACACAGGATATGGAGTGCTCGTCGGCACGACCGCCATACAGCACAACAACACGTTTCCTGGCCATCATTCCTCGGCTTTCCTCATGCAGGGCATGAACCGCGACACGGCACCATGCAGCGGGAGGAGGTCTCGCGCGTCAGCCCGTGCGTTTTCGTCACTTACTACAGCAGAATATCCCCTCGGCAGGAGGTAGGGGGCCGCCGGAAACGCTCATCCACAAGCCTGGCACGAACCAGGCATGACTGAACCGGTCGGCGCCTCCTGCCGGCGAATCAAATCCGGTGGATCGGGGTTTGCCTGCCGTACAACCTACTCCGGAGTAATCTCCCCGCCGAACAGCTCCTCAATCATGCCCCGGCAGTCCAGACCCTGGTCCAGCACATGGCTCATGGCCGTTGCCAGCGGGGTCTCTACATGAAGGCTGCTGCCGAGGGCGACCACGGCATCGGTCGTGGGCACGCCTTCGGCGACGCCCTTGCTGACCCGGGTGGCCTCCTCGATGCTCTTGCCCTGGCCCAGATTGAATCCGAAGGTATAGTTCCTGCTCAGCGGAGATCCACAGGTGGCCACCAGGTCACCCACCCCGGCCAGACCGGCAAAGGTCTTGGCCTTGGCTCCGCAGGCTGCACCAAGAGCGGTGAGTTCAGCCAGTCCCCTGGCCTGGATCATGGCGGCCGTGTTCTCGCCGTATCCGGCCCCGCGCGACATTCCCACGGCCAGTGCTGTGACGTTCTTCAGGGATCCGCACAGTTCCAGACCAATCACGTCGTCGGTCACGAAGGCCTTGAAGTAGTCGGTGGTGCAAGCCCGGGCAACCCGCATGGCCGTGTCGGCATCAGAGCTGGCCACCACGGTGGCACCAGGCTCACGCGCTGCCACCTCCTTGCTCAGGTTGGGGCCTGAAACGGCGGCGAACCGCGACTGATCCAGGTCCAGGGTCTGGCTGACCACCTGGTCCATGCGCCTGTGGGTCCCCCGCTCGATTCCCTTCATCAGGGAAATGACGATGGTATCGGGCCCGAGCAGACCCTTGAACTCCTTCAGGGCCTCACCGGCATATTGCGCGGCTATGGCGACCACGACCATGTCGGCACCCTCCACGGCCTTGACCCTGTCACCTTCTGCACCGATGGCATCGGGCAGCTTCTCGACAGTCGGCAGGCGGCGCGCGTTCGAATGCCTGAGGCTGATTTCCTCGACCACATCCGGGTCGATGTCCCACATGACCACTTGATTGCCTGCATCGGCCAGTACCTGGGCGAAGGCGGTCCCCCATGCACCTGCTCCCAATACCGTGATCTTCGCCATCATTCTCCTTTGCGTAATGCCGTGCGCACGGGAACGCCGACCAGATGCCTTATCTTTTCGTCACCATCCTATGACACCGTGCCCGATGAGGCGGAATCAAGGGTGAGTTTCGGCCCTATTGCTCACTTCTGGGCCGACGTGTCATGGTTACGTAATCGAAGTACCCCTCTGCCGGAGGCTCCTCGCCGCGAATCTCCGCCATGACCTCCTCCATCCGGTCGCGCAGGCGGACACAGAGGGTATGCACAGCCTCCTTGGGAGGCTCCGGACCCCACTGGTCCATGCCCTCAAGGAGGTCCGAGTAGTCCAGGGGCCGGTCGTAGCACATGACCACGTTCTTCCGGGGCCAAGGCCACTTGTGATTGATCGAGGCAGCACCCCAGGTGATGCTGGGATACAGGGGAACCATCCCCCCCAGCTGCCTTGAGGCCTCCAGGGCGATGAAACCGACACCGGGTTTGAGCGACATGGGCCATTTCAGGGGATCCCGGGTCACGGTGCCTTCCGGCCATATGGTCAGGGGGCGGCCCGAGGTGAGGATGCCTATCGACTCCTCCTCGATGGATCGGGCCTTGCCGGACTTGCGCTCCACCGGCTGCATTCCGACCATCTGGAACCAGTTCCCGATCAGGGGCCAGTGGGCCATCTCCGCCTTGGCCATATAGCGCGGTCTACGACCCAGGTGGAACATCGACATCATGGGGATGAAGACATCGAACTGGGTAACGTGCGTGGCCGCCGTAATGAAAGGCCCCGTCTCGGGCACCCTCTCCAGACCCCATGCATAGAGTTTGCAGGAGCTGCGCATCACTTGCACGACACCATGCAAAAGACGGTGGGTGCCGGTCGGATGCTGCCCGCCTATCTCATCCAGGGCCGGTGCCCGGTGCCCGGTGGGATAGTACCGGGTCGGGTCCACCAGGTGGTGCCGCTCGCCCAGGAGGGCCACCTGCTGGTCAGACAGGGGCTTTACCGCGGAACGCGGTGACGGTTTGCCTTTGGAAGCCATCCCATCATTGTGCCCTCTGTTCCGTGCAAGCACGCCGGTGGGCCCGTAAAAACCATGATTCCATTACGAGCCCATCCGGCTCTCAGTCTATCTGGGCGTCCAGGGCCGCGAGCTTGTCGCGGAAGTCCTCGTAACCACGATCGATCAGGGAGATGCCGCGGACGGTGGAGGGACCGGATGCCGTCAGCGCGGCAATCAGATGGCTGAATCCACCGCGCAGGTCCGGCACGTCGATATCGCGGCCGGTGAGCGGCGTCGGCCCGAAGATGACCGCTGAGTGTTCGAAGTTCTGCTGCTGGAACCGGCAGGGCAGGGACCCCAGGCACTCCCTATAGAGCTGGATGGTGGCGCCCATCTTGATCAGAGGCTGGGTGAAGCCGAACCGGTTCTCATAGACGGTTTCGTGAACGATCGAAAGGCCCTTGGCCTGGGTCAGAGCCACGACCAGGGGCTGCTGCCAGTCGGTCATGAAGCCCGGATGAACATCGGTCTCGATGGCCACAGGCTTCAGGTCGCCACCCGGATGCCAGAAGCGGATGCCATCGTCACGCACGTCGAATTCGCCGCCGATTTTGCGGAACACATTCAGGTAGGTCATCATATCGGGCTGCTGGGCACCCTTGACCATGATGTCGCCATGCGTGGCCAGGGCCGCCGAAGCCCAGGAAGCGGCCTCAATCCTGTCGGGCAGGGAGGTGTGGGTGTATCCGTTCAGGGACTCGACCCCCTCGATGCGGATGGTCCTGTCGACGTCAACCGAAATCTGGGCGCCCATCTTCTGCAGGACGGCCACCAGGTCCATGATCTCAGGTTCGGTGGCGGCACCAGAGAGCTCGGTCTTCCCCTTGGCCAGGACGGCCGCCAGGAGGGTCTGCTCTGTGGCCCCGACCGAGGGGTAGGGCAGATGGATCTTGGCCCCGTGCAGACCATCGGGGGCAGTGATGTGGATGCCGGCCTCGTGCTCCTTGTCGACCTTCGCCCCCAGCTTGCGCAGGGTCTCCAGGTGGAAGTCAATCGGCCTGCTGCCGATGCGGCACCCACCCAGGGCCGGAATGAAGGCCTCCCCCAGCCTGTGCAGGAGGGGGCCGGAGAAGAGAATCGGGATGCGGGATGAGCCGGACAGGGTGTCCACATCGGCCACATCCGCCAGTTCCACATGCTTGGCATCGATGGTGACGGTGCCCTCACGGGGCTTGACATCGACCCCGACGCCGTGCAGTCTCAACAGGTCGGAGACCACCTGCACATCGCGTATCTCGGGTACGTTCTTCAGGACGGACACATCGGATGCCAGCAGGGCCGCAACCATGGCCTTGCTTACGAAGTTCTTGGCACCACGCACCTGAATGGTGCCGTGGAGCGGTCTGCCACCGACCACATGCAGAAGATCGTTCTCGGGATTCACCTTGGCCATATCGGTTTCCTTATCCTATCGGCTCCAGACCAGGGCACCTCCACCTGGTCAGACCACGTACATTGCCAGTCTGCCATACAGGGTGTGGGGGCAACGTGAATTGTCACCGTTGGGCGTAGCGGAATTCAGGAGAGAAGCAGATGCAACATGGATATGCCCTCTGTAATCAGCAGGACGACGAACCAGGGAGCGGCCCAGCTGCTGTAGGCGTTTGAATAGGTGCGGTTTGCCATGACAAATGCACGAATCCTACGCTCGCTCAGACTGGGGACCACAATCAAACCCACGAAGCAGGCAATCAGCAGCATGAGAGCAACGAGGTCGGCCACGTTCCCATCCAGGCCGCTGATCCAGGGCCCCAAGAGATTGCTGACAATCAGGTTGTTGCTGATGTGGAGGAGAATGGACCAGAAAATGGAGTACTCACATGAAAGGTAGCCCAGAACCAGCCCAACAACGAAGGCGAACAGGCCCTGGGTCAGGTCTCCGTGGAAGAAACCGAACATGGCGGACGTGGTGACAATGGCGAAGACCTTGCCGTATGGCTTGAGGGAGTTCAGTATCGCCCCCCTGAACAGGATCTCCTCGACGACGGGCGCAACGAAACAGGTATAAGCGAGCATGGGCAGGGTGTCACCGGCCGCCTCGATGATCTCGCTTGTGGTCCTTATGGGACCCAAACCCATGACCTCCGTGGTCCAGTCAAGGCCGGTTCCATAGATTCCCGCAATGAGCTGGGCCGAGAAGAGCAGGAGGAAGCAGCCCAGGAAGACCGACCAGGTCATCCGGTACCGCGAGCGGTGGAAGATACCGGTCGGTCCTCCGTCGGCGATTTGACGACGACGCATCAAAACCAGGAAAGCCAAGCCGCACAGACCCATAACCAGGTTGATCGTACCGGCATACTCGGCATCGGTGTGCTCAACAATATACTCGATGCTCCGATGCGATTCATCGGGGTCCGCCAGGATGTTCCACTCCAGCTGGGCCAGAAGCCCGACGAACAAACCAGCGAAGTGGGTAATCAGGGCATAGAGGAGGAGGAAGCCGGCTTGACTGTTGAGCACCCGGCGCAACGATTGCATCCATTTGCGTCCGGACCACCCGGATCTACCGGTTGCAGGGACGCCGGGCATGGGGGCACTGGCGCTTCCATGATTCGGGTGCATCGCAACCCCGATCCCCTCATTCACCTCTGCCAGCTGCATGCTATACACCCTTCCGGGCGTTGCGAATCATTCCACCACCCGTGTTCCATCCAAATGACTCAATCCTACCCTACGAGCCCCACCTTGCCACCGGGACATTGAAGGCCTCTGGAGGCTGAGGGGCCTACATGTACTGGAAGACCGCCACGGCAAGACTGCACAGGCAGAAAATAACGAACCAGGACTGCCTCCAGGAGGCATAGACTCCCTTGGGGGCCCGGTACTCCCTGGCATATGCGCGCAGTGAGGAGAACTTCCTGACCAGGATGACCAGCCCGGCCACGACAATCAGGGCAAGCACAACGGCCACGGCCCAGCGGACCTGGACAGGGGCATTGGAGAGCCAACGAGGAATCAGACCGGAATACCCCACGCTTGCGAGAATATGCGCGCCGATGGCCCAGACCAACCCGTACTCCATGGACAGGGCACCGAGCACCAATCCAATCAGGAAGGCCCAGATGGCCTGCACCGGCTGCATCTGCATAAAGGCACAAAGGAAGGCCGAGGTGATGATGGCGAAGACCCTGCCGAACCGTCGCAGCCCGTTCATGATGACACCCCTGAAAATAATCTCCTCGGTCAGGGGCAGGATCAGCAGGGCGTAGAGCATCATGGGAATCGACCCATACAGGTCGTTCAAGGGGCTCATGAGTACGGCCGGGGTGACATGAATCATGGGCACCAAGGCCTCAAGACCCCGGTTCAATCCCAGAACGATGCCCTGGCCGACCACCAGGAGGGCCAGCGCGAGAACCAGGGGCCACGCCACGATTCGGCGTCCGATATTCCATCGGACCTCGTCATCACCGTGCAACTCATGTCCGGTCATGGTCTGCCGCTCGCTGCTGAAGGCATAGACGACGGCAACCAGGCAGGAAAGCAGATAGAGGCCACCGCGCAGGAGGAAGTTCTGTGTCTCACTGCTGATTCTGCCGCGAAGGTAGGTGATGACCACACTGCTGCCGAGCACGACGACCATGATGTTGATGGCCAGGTAGACAAAGGCGAAGGCGCTCTGTCCAACAGCCGCATCCATGGCCTGGTTGACGTTCACCCTGATTTTGGCCTTGTGCTCCTTGACCGCCACCGCCTTGCCGGTCGGTGTTGCGGGCTTGCGCGAACCAACCTGCTTTCCGGAAATGGCCTTCTTGTTGGGATTGCGGGAAACGGTCTGTTTGCTTGGGCCCCGAGAACCAGCAGGCTTACCCGATCTTGGCGTGCTGGTCGGCTTATCGACCTTTCGGGCTTCGCTCGGCTTGATGCGCTCTTTCGAGCCGGCAGACTTTCCGATCTTGACCGAATCGACCGGCTTGTCCGTTCCGACCTTGGGCTTGGTCGCAGCAACCGTCTTCTTGGCAGTGTCGGCAACACCTCGTACCGTCCGCGCCTTCTGAGGAACAGTCGTCCGCTTGGCATGGCGGATGGCCTTGCTGAATCCTGCGGTCTTACCTGCTCCACCGATGACCGAAGACCAGGTTGTATGGGTACCGCCGGTGGAGCCTGCATCACCAGGGTTCAAGTCCTTCTTGGGCGAGCCGGAGACCGACGCAGGCTTCTTCTGCGCGGGCTTGTCATTGGCCTTGTCCGAACTTGCGGCTTTCTTCCCCGAGCCGCCGTCAACCTTCCCGGCCTTGACAGCGTCCTTCGGGGATTCAGACTTGCGGGCAGGCTTGGACTTAACCACTCGCCCCGATCCCGATGGGGACTCAGAGCCGACGGACTGTCGCTTCCTTGCAGTCGACGGTCGGGGCGTGAAGGAGGGGCTCTGCTCAACAGCTCCGACCGTCGCACTGGGCGCAGTGGGTTCAGGCTCACTTGAGGGCCTAGATACCTCTGCAGCGGCAGGGGTCGTGGCGAAGGACCATCCGGCATTGGCTGCGGACGCCTGCTTGGCGTTGGGGACCGATTCGGAGCGCGACTCCGGCTTGGCCTCTGTCCGAGACTCGGATCGGTGCTCGGTTGGAAGAACAGGCTTCTGCCAACTCCAGCCTTGCTTGGGAGCCACCCCCACGGCCATGGAACTGGCCGCAGCGGGGAAGGTGACCTTGGGCGAAGCAACCTTGGGCGAAGGTGTTCCCGTCCCTGTCCCCTCGACGGAATGCACAGCCTGTTCCGGCTGTGACGAAACCGCCTGCACCGATTTCGGCACATCAGCCTTGACTTCAACCGGATCACCAGCCTGAAGGGATATCGGCTTCGATGCCGATACAACATCACCATCGCCTGCGGAGTTGGCAGTCAAAGACGTGGGCAACGACGAGACCGGCGAAGACACGCCAACGCCAACCGGGTCATCAGTCAACGGAAGAACCGGAGACGAAGCCGAGCCAACGCCATCAGCAGCAGCCGGACCAGCCGAATCATCAACCGATGGAAGAACCGGCGAAGAGGACAACCCAACGTCACCGATACCGACCGGGTCATCATCCAGGGGAAGAATCAACGACGCAACCGGCAAAGAATCATCAACACCCACAGGATCATCATCCAACGGAAGGACCGGAGACGAAACCGCAGCACCAGCACCAGCACCAGCACCAGCACCAGCACCAGCCGAATCATCAACCGATGACAGGGCCGGCGAAGACACCGTACCGACATCACCGACACCCACAGGATCATCATCCAGGGGAAGAATCAACGAGGCAACCGACGAAGAGCCTCCAACACCCACCGGGTCATCAGCCAACGGAAGGACCGGAGACGAAACCGCACCAACGCCATCAGCGACAGCAGCCGGACCTTCAGTCAACGATGCGACCTCTACAGGGTCTGATCGGAGCGATCGGGGGGTTCCTGTCTTCGAGGAATCCTTGGAAGACTTGACGGGGTATAATTTGGCCTTCCCGGATTCAGTCGGTTTATTGGTCACGGGAGCGGCCAGGTCTTTCCCCTGCTGCTTCTGTTCTGCCTGGGTCTTCGGGGACTTCCCCCCGGTCGGCTTCCCCTTGACGGGTTTCTCCTTACCGGCCTTGCCCTTGGCTGGCTTGTCTTTCGTGGGTCCACCCTCCGCTGATCGCACCTTGGCGACTTCGTCCTTTGTGGATTTGGTCTTCCTGGTCACGGCCCCTACTGGCTTTGCCGCCGCCCGCTTCCCGCCGCGCGTCGAACCTGCCTTATCGTCCCAACCTTCGAAATCCCCATCCTCAAAAATCCTCTTGTCTGGAATCCAGGCTACGGAACGGGTTCGACCTCGACGCCCCACCCCATGATCGGCGCCCGTACCCAGCTCCCAGTGCTTGGCGTGATTCTCTTCGGCGGATAACCGCTCGGTCCATGAATACCGAGGGGACTCCTGCCCCTCCCGGTGCGCGTTTGGGGGTCGCTGAGCCTCTTCCTGGCTACTCGCCCCCCGCTTGTACGCATGCCTCATGGCCGACGTCCTCCCCGAGTGTCAACCTACCGTTCCAACCTAACCCGCCATCCGCACAGATAATACACGAATAGTCAGGAAAAACCGACCCGGAAGCGTCGGATGGACAACCATGGGCGGGTCTCGATCAGGCCCAGCCGGGAATCAGCTCGACCACAGCCATGACCAGGCAGACCACCAGGAAAATCAGGAACCAGGGGGCCAGCCAGGATGCATACACACCCTTGGGCGCCCGGTTGCCCTTGCAATATTCCACCAGCGAGCGCGCCTTGACCACCATGCCGATGACCCCCGCCAGCAGCACCATCAGAATAACCACTCCCACGCCGATTCTGATCTCTGCGGGGACCGATTCCATGACCCGGGGAAGGATACCCGAATAGATGCCGTTATTGAAGATGTGGAGCACCAGGGACCACACCAGGCCGTACTCCATGGCCACATACCCCAGAACCAGCCC
Organism: Bifidobacterium sp. M0307; assembly: GCF_016100445.1. Classification (NCBI taxonomy): domain Bacteria; kingdom Bacillati; phylum Actinomycetota; class Actinomycetes; order Bifidobacteriales; family Bifidobacteriaceae; genus Bifidobacterium; species Bifidobacterium sp. M0307. The sequence continues at coordinate 155,697 of NZ_JACFSL010000001.1, read as the reverse complement.
GGTAAGGAACCCGAACAGACCCTGAACAAAGCTGCCGTGCATGCAACCGAACAGGAGGGCCGATGTGATGATGGCGAAGACCCTGCCGAACCGCCTCAGCCCATTCATGATGACTCCGCGGAAGACGACCTCTTCGGCCAGCGGTCCGAAGATGAAGGCGTAGAAGAGCATGATCGCCGAGGTTGAAGGATCGGAGGTGTCGCCTGCCTGGCTGGGCATCCGCAGGCCCACGAATGACACCAGGGAGCTCATACCCGCACTGGCAGCCGTGGCCACCAGTTGGGCCAGGAAAAAGAGTGTCAGGCTGATTATCAGTGCCATCAGGGTGATTCGCCGCCCTGTCAACCACTGGACCCTGTCATCGCCTGCACCCTCAGCATCGAAGATGACCCTCCACTGGCTGATCAGGGCGACGACCAGGGCCACCACGACCGAAAGGAAGAGGAGCCCGTCGCCATAGCGGGCGTCGAGCTGGGACGCGGACATATCGGGGAACATCCTCGGCAGGACCAGCTTGGCCCCGACCAGCCCGATCAGTGTTTCGATGGCCAGATAGACCAGGGCGAAGGCACTGAGCCCGTTGACCCTTGACCAGACCTGTCCTGACTTGCCGTTGGTATTGCCGTGCCTCATAATCCCTCCCTGTCTCGATGGAATCGCCTACACTTCCATCCTAGGAGGCCAAAGGGCGCAATCCCGAGATACGACACCTCGGGCTCGAAGACCGGAATCGAATCAGATGATGCCCTTCTCGGCCAGCGGGCCGCCCCACTCGACCTCCTGCTCCCTGGCCGAGGTGATGTGCCGCTCGGGCATATGCTTGGCGGGTAGGGTCTTGGGCTTGAAGGGGAAACGTTCGGCCCGCATCTTCTCGTAGGCCACGATGTCATCCTCATGATGGAGGGTCAGATCGATATCGTCATACCCGTTCATGAGCCTCCAGCGCACATAGTCGTCCACCTGGAAGGGCAGGACCACATCAGCGCAGGTCACCGTTCGGGTTTCCATGTCCACGGTCATCTCCAGCCCTGGCTCCTGATCCAGGAGCTTCCACAGGAGCTCAACCGACTCCTGGGGCATGATGGCTGCCAGAACGCCGTTCTTGGCGGTGTTCCCGTAGAAGATATCCGCGAAGCGGGGGGCGATGACCACCCTGAACCCGTAGTCACGCAGGGCCCAGACCGCATGCTCGCGGGAGGAGCCGATGCCGAAGTCGGGACCGGTCACCAGAATCCGCCCCTTGGCATACTCAGGACGGTTGAGCAGGAAGTTCGGATCCCTGCGCCAGGAGTAGAAGAGGGCATCCTCGAACCCGGTCTTCTTCACCCGTTTCAAAAAAGCGGCCGGGATGATCTGGTCCGTGTCGACGTTCGATCGACGGAGTGGGACCCCGACACCGGTGATGACGGTGAGCTTTTCCATGATTACCTCGTTTTCCTGCCTTTGGAAGAGTGGGTTGCCGCAAGCGGGACTACAGGTCGGCGGGGCTGGAGATAGTGCCCCGTATGGCCGTTGCGGCAGCCACCTGGGGCGAGGCCAGGTGGGTGCGCCCACCCTTGCCCTGACGTCCCTGGAAGTTCCTGTTGGATGTTGAAATGGACCGTTCACCCGGGGTGAGCTGGTCGGGGTTCATGCCCAGGCACATGGAGCAACCCGCGTTGCGCCACTCGGCCCCGAAGTCCTTGAATATCTTGTCGAGCCCCTCGGCCTCCGCCTGGAGCCTCACCCTGGACGAGGCCGGCACGACCAACACCCGATGGAGGTTCTTGGCCTTGTGGTTCCCCTTCATGATGGAGGCGGCAGCCCGCAGGTCCTCGATGCGTCCGTTGGTGCACGATCCGATGAAGACCGTATCGACGGCAATGTCCTTGATGGGCATGCCGGGCTTGAGCCCCATGTAGTCGATGGCCTCCTGGGTGGCCTGGCGCTTGGCCGCATCGGCGATATCCTCAGGTACAGGCACCTGGGAATTGATGGGCAGGCCCTGGCCGGGGTTGGTCCCCCAGGTCACGTATGGCGACAGGTCGGACGCATTCAGGGTCACCTCGGCATCGAAGACGGCATCGTCGTCGGTCTTCAGGGTCTTCCAATACTCCATGGCCTTGTCCCACATCTCGCCCTCGGGTGCATGGGGGCGTCCCCTGAGGTAGTCGAAGGTGGTCTGGTCGGGCGCGATCATGCCGGCCCTGGCGCCCGCCTCGATCGACATGTTGCAGATGGTCATGCGGGCGTCCATGGAGAGGTCGCGAATGGCCTGGCCCCGGTACTCCAGCACGTATCCCTGCCCACCACCGGTGCCGATCTTGGCGATGATGGCCAGGATGATGTCCTTGGCGCTGACCCCTTCGGGGAGCTTCCCCTCAACATTGATGGCCATGGTCTTGAAGGGCTTGAGGCTCAGGGTCTGGGTGGCCAGCACATGTTCCACCTCGGAGGTGCCGATACCGAAGGCGAGCGCCCCGAAGGCCCCGTGGGTGGAGGTGTGCGAATCCCCGCAGACGATGGTCATGCCCGGTTGGGTCAGACCCAGTATGGGGGCAAAGGCATGGACGATGCCCTGGTCGGCATCCCCCAACGGATGGAGACGGACCCCGAACTCCTTGCAGTTCTTCTCCAGGGTCGAAATCTGGAGGGCCGAGACCTTGTCGGCGATGGGCCGGTCGATGTCGACGGTCGGGGTGTTGTGGTCCTCGGTGGCGATGACCTGATCGACATGGCGGATGCCTCGCCCGGCCAGGCGGAGCCCCTCGAAGGCCTGGGGGCTGGTCACCTCATGCATGAGTTGCAGATCTATGTAGATAAGGTCCGGCTCGCTTCCCTGTCCCTTTCGCACCAAATGATCGGCCCAGACCTTTTCCGCCAACGTCTGCCCCATAACTCCTCCTAAACCAATGCTCTTAAGCCGGATCGGACCTTGAGCGGGCCCCCATCCGGCTTCTACCCCGAGTATGAAACCCCGCAGCCCTTATGAACTTTTGCATTTCACATACTGAGATGCCATAATGCAACCATGACCGAACCAGCCAGAACCGCCAGCGGGGCACAGGATTGGCCCCCGGAAAAAGCACCCGCCCTCAACCTTCAATCCCAAGGTTCGCATGAGTCTCATGATGGTGAGATTCACTCGGGTGTCGGCGTTCTGGACAAGACGGTCAAGATTCTTGACACCCTGGAATCTGGGCCGATGACCCTGGGCCAGCTGGTCAACGCCACCGGCCTGGCCCGGCCCACGGCACACCGCCTGGCCATCGCCCTGGAGCGCCATCGTTTTGTGGTGCGTGACGCCCATGGTCGCTTCGTCCTGGGTTCACGGTTTGCCGAATTGGCCGCCGCTGCAGGCGAGGACCGCCTCCTGACGGCGGCAGCCCCCATCCTGCGGACCCTGCTTGACCGCTCCGGCGAGTCGGCGCAGATTTTCCGCCGCCAGGGCGACATGCGTGTCTGCATCGCAGCCGTGGAGAGGGCCTCCGGCCTGCGTGATTCCATCCCCGTGGGTGCCCTCCTATCCATGGATGCGGGTTCTGCCGCACAGATACTCCTTGCCTGGGAGGACTCCGAACGGCTCCACCAGGGGTTACGCCACGCCAAGTTCAACGCCTCCACGCTGGCGGCCGTCCGCAAGCGCGGGTGGGCCGAGTCCATCAACGAACGCGAGGAGGGTGTCTGCTCCATCTCCGCCCCCATCCGCAACGGATCGGGACAGGTCATGGCCGCCATATCCATCTCCGGACCGGTCAACAGGATGTCCACCACACCCGGGCGCCACTACGCCCCGCTGGTCATGGCCGCCGGCAAGTACCTGACCGAGGCCTTGCAGAGGGCATCATCCGGCACCCACCGCAGGGCCTGACCTGATTCGGTCACGGTCTCTTGCGCCTGGATGACCCCCAGGAGGCGACCAGCCCGGCCAGGGCCGTGAGCCCTCCTGCCAGGAACCCCGGTCGACGCAGGAGATTGACCGCGTCTCCGGTGGATGTGGGTACATGGCTCATGGCGAAGGTATAGACCTTGTGGGAGCTGGGTCTGCCGACCAGATCACCGAACTCCAGGAGCTGGGTGCGCGGATGGTGGGGGTGGCGGATATCGAACTCGAAGAGCCTGGCCGCCCGCTTGCGCGGCACAGGCCCATAGGACCCGAAACCGCAGGTCGGCGTGGCACCCAGGACAATCCCATCGGTCTTCCCCACAAATCCGTTGCGGTGGTCATGACCGGCGAAGAGGGCAAAGTACCCCTTGCCCCTGGTCAGGATGTCGAATTCCCCACTGTCCTCGTCGGGGCAGGAGACTCCCTCGCCCAGGTAGGAACCGGCATAGGTGCGGGACTCGTCCAGGATGTAGCACTGGGAGTCGAAACGGCGATATCCCTGGACGGCATAGGCCGTGGTGGACGATACCGGCTTCAGGAGATTGTAGAACTGGGGCAGGGGCATGTGCTGGAAGACCATGGACCGGTTGCCCACCAACCCCGGCACGGCACCCAGGAAGTCCAGAGCCTGGCGGGATGGGGACCCATAGCCACCGGACTGGGCATAGTCACCCGAATCCAGCAGGACCAGTCCCATCACCCTGCCCTTCCCCTCCGTATCCGCCACGGGTAGGGCGAAGGTACCCGGCTGGCAGACATAGGCCTCCTGATCGGGCAGAACGGAACCGCGCAGTGCATACGGTTTGGTCGGCCTGGCGGCTGTGGCTTCAGGGTTCAGGCAGCCGGGGAATTCACGGTAGATGGCATCCATCTGGTCGGTATCCAGTCCGCACTGAAAGTCGTGGTTCCCGTAGGTCACCGCAAAGGGTATCCCCCGCTCCACCAGCGGGCCCGTGATCAGTTCGACGGTCCTGCGCACCAGGTCCTCGGTATGGTTGAGTTCCTGATGCCGGACCTGGTCCGCATCCCTGCCGGAAGCCCCCGACCCTTCGGCCTGGGAAACGGCACCGTTGGATGCCGCCGATCCGCCATTGACACCTGAACCGCCGGTCCTGGACACCGATGCACCGCCAAAGCCCAGGGCACCGCCCATGCTCAGACCTGCGGAGTAGACCCCATCCAGGGGTGTGCTCCAACGGCGCTTCCGGAAGGTCCGCTCGTAGGCTGTGTCGTATCCCGCCAGCTGGTTGCCGGTGAAGACGACCAGGTCGGGTCGGGAGGCATCGCAGGCTGCGGCAATCAGCTTTACGGTGTCCGGGGAGACCTTGGGCCCCTCCTGGACATCAGCCAATTGCAGGAGCCTGAATTTGCCGGAATGGTGGAACTGCAGGCGCCCCAGCCGGGCGGATACCGACAGGGGACGTCCGTCATCCTCACCGGCCTCCCCCGGGGAGACCTGGGCCAAGTGGTTATGCTGACTCATACCAACCAGACTACTTCACTTGGCTGGGAGCCCGCGGTCGCCGGAGTCTTCCCCTCCCTGCCGGCCCTGGTACCGACCCGGGTATGGTGGTCGCGACTTGCTATATTGAGTACATTGCATTCACTGATGAGTATGAGGGAGCGGTTCTCCATGGCAGAAGGGCAAGAGCTCCTGGTACGCAAGGACATGAAGCGGGTCGTTGCCCGTCTCCACGAGGAGGAGACGAAGGTCGAACCCTATAGGGACGACTACCGCAGGCTCCTGGACAACCACGGAAAGATGATTCGGGCGGCAATGGTCGTCGTCTTCGCCCGGGCCTGCGGGCCCACCCGGGAACCCGTGGACGAGAGCGTCATCACAGGAGCCGCCGCCATCGAGATGCTTCACCTGGCCACCCTGGTCCATGACGATGTTCTGGATGACGCCCCCATCCGGCGTAAGCAGCCCACGGTCCATACGATTCGGGGCAACAAGGCGGCCATATACCTGGGAGATCTGATCCTCTCCCGGTACATGGAAATCATGGCGGAGATTGCCCCGGATACCGACTTCATCAGGGAACAGGCCGGGACCGTCTGCGAAATCGTGGGCGGGGAGCTCTACCAGGAGTCCGGCCGTCACCACACCGACATCACCGTGGACTACTACGACAAGGCCATTTCGGGGAAGACCGCCGCCCTCTTCCGCCTGGCCTGCCTGACCGGCATCCGCCTCTCCTCCCCCCGGCCCGGCAGCCGCATGGAGGAGGCCGCCCGGGCTTTTGGGGGGAACCTGGGCATGGCCTTCCAAATCATCGACGACATCAACGACTTCGACCTGGGCAAAGACACCGGCAAACCCAAGCTGGAGGACATACGCGACGGCATATACACCCTCCCCGTCCTCCTCGGGCTCCGGAAGGACAGGGGGTTCAGGTCCGTCATCGAATCCGACAACCCCGAGGAGGTACTGGGGTACCTCCAGGCTCACCCCGAATTGCTTGAAGAGAGCCGGCAGACGGCCCGTACCTATCTGGGCAGGGCCGACCAGGCCCTGGAGGGTTCACCACTCAACGAGGATGTCCGCAACCTCCTGGGTAAGATGGTCACGGCCCTGACCCGTCAGGTCTGAGGCAAGCGACACCGGGCCTCACCCGGAATCGCTTACGAAACGACCCTGCCGACGTCGCCGACATCCATTCGGTACAACTCACGGAATCGCGGATTGGTCCGGTAGAGGTCAACCGGGGAACCCTGCATGGCGATGTGTCCGTCCTCCATGAAAATGACCTTGTCGGCATCCTCCAGACCCTGGAGGTGGTGGGTGACCCAGAAGAGCGTGCGCCCGAGACTCACCTGGAAAATCATCTCCATCAGGTCACGCTCGGTAATGGGATCAAGTCCGATGGTGGGTTCGTCCAGCAGGATGATCGGCGTGCGTTTAAGCACTATCCGGGCCAGGGCCAAACGCTGCCGTTGCCCGCCGGAAAGCCTGTTGCCGGCCTCATCGACCGGGGTGTTGATCCCCTCGGGCAGGGACTCCGCATATTGATCCAGTTGGACGGCCTTCAAGGCCTGGCGAACCTGGTCGTCAATGGCCTCGGGAGCACCCAGACGAACGTTGGATGCGATGGTCGTGTTGAAGAGGAAGGCCTGCTGGTTCAGGTAGCCGAAGAGCTCCGGACGTTGATCCTGCAAGGCGGCAACCGGTGTTCCATTGATCAGAATCCGCCCCTGGGAGGGTTGGAGGTCGCCAAGGAGCAACTGGAGGACGGTGGTCTTCCCCTCCCCGCTGGGCCCCAGGAGGGCCACCCGCTGCCCGGCCTCGATATGGAGGGAGAAGTCGTCCAAGAGGAGGGGGTCGTTCGGCCCATAGGAGAAGCTGACATGCTCGAAGTCGATGGTTCGGACCGGCCCGTCCAATCCGGATTGGTCCACTTCGACCTGCTGTCGTGATTCCACACGGTCGGTCAGGTCATTGAGGTGGTTCAGGGAATCCGTATACAGCGGGACCTCGGCCACCGCCTGCGAGACCACGATGAAGCAGTCGACCAGGGGGAAGACCGAGAGAACCACAGCGGCGGCAAAGTCCGCCAGTGAAGTCGATCCGGTCATAAGGAGGTCGGCTCCGATGATGAGGGCGACCACCATGACGGCGAAGATCATCTGGATGCAGAGGTTCCGCCACCGCTCGAAGCGCTTCTGGTCATGCCTGTCACGGGCGATGTCCTGGAAGTCGTCGGCGGCCGTATCCACGAACTGCCTTTGACGGTGGGTGATGACCCAGTCGCCCAGACCCATGTAGCTTTCGGTCACCTTGGTGTACTGGTCCTGCTGTCTGGACTTCTCCTCGGCGTACCGACTGTCGGAGTATGCCAGGGAAACGAGGGGAACCAGGACCAGGATCAGGGCGAAAAGGAGGAAAAGCAGCAGGGAGGTCACCCAGGAGAAGACACCCACAGCTATGGTCACGACCAGCCACATCAGATAGGCCACAACCGTCGGGAAGATGGTACGCAGGTAGAAGTTCTCCAGATGGTCCAGATCGTCGGAGAGCATGCTCAGGACGGTGCCTGTCCGTTCGTGCTCGTTCAGGAAGGCCGCATCCTTGGATAGGGTCCGGTAGAGCTGGACACGCAGCTTGGAGACCACCCTCAGAACCCAGTCGTGGCTCTTGATCCGTTCAAGATACTTGAAGGTCGGGCGACCGATGCCGAAGGCCCTGGTCAGAACCACCGGCACATATACCGCAAAGATGTTGTAGGGGTGGCGGGCCGACCTGCTGATCAGGAAGCCGGACGTGAACATGAGCCCGGCTGCGCAGACGAAGGTGAGTGTGCCCAGGAAGAAGATCAGTGCGAGCAGACCCTTGTTCTGGCGCAGGTAGGGCCAGAACCAGTGATCCTTATGCCAGATGCTGAGGTAGTTCGTGCGACGGCCGGGCTCTGCCGGTGTCCCCTGACCGGTTTCAGTCCTGCTGGTAGTCGGCAATCTGGTTACCTCCCATCTCATTGATCAGGGCATCCAGAGGGCCGCCCTTCCCTATCAACTCCCCAGGGCTTCCCTGGGCCACGACCCGGCCACCGTCCAGCATGATGACCTGATCCGCCTCCGCCAGCCAATGCAGGCGGTGGGTGGCAAAGATGACCAGGTGCCCCTCCATGATGGGCAGGATGGTCTTCTTCAGCTCGTATTCGGTCTCGATGTCAAGGTGGGCGGTGGGCTCGTCGAAGATGAGGATCTCACGGTTCTTGTCCAGGAGCACCCTCGCCAGGGCGATGCGCTGGGCCTGCCCCCCGCTGATGCCGCGGTTTCCCTCCCCGATTTGGGTATCCAGACCCTCGTCCAGGGTGTTGATCCAGCTGGTCAGGCCGGCCTGGTCGGCCGCCTCGGCAACCGCCGTCGCCGGGGCATCCGGATTGTAGAAGCGGATGTTGTCAGCGACTGTACCGTTGAAGATATAAGGGTTCTGGGGTATATAGCTGATGTGGCGCTGCCAGGTCCGAACATTGAAGTGGTCCAGGTCATGCCCGTCGAGGTCGATTCTGCCCGACTGGGGAAGGTTGAAGCCCGCCAGGAGGTTCATCAGGGTGGACTTGCCCGCCCCTGACCTCCCGACCACCGCCACCTTGGTCAACCCGCTCAGGGTGAAGGAGAGCCCCTGGAGGGCATCTGGCTGAGGGGCATCATCGCTGTCCACACTCCCGCCGGACTTGGCTATGGCATCCATCTGCGAGCCACCGGACTCCCGACCCTCCTCGAACTTGGGGCCGGGATAGGAGAAGTCCATGCCTTCGACGGTCAGGCGACTGTCGCTCCCCCACCCGTTCCAGTCCAGGTCCTCCATGTACTCGGGTTCCGGGGCTGCCAGCATGGTCATGATATCGTTCAGGGCGTTCTTGCCGTTCAGGGTGGCGTGGTAGTCATCACCGAACTGCCTGATGGGCATGAAGTACTCCGGGGCCAAGATCAGAGCCAGGAGGGCCGGGAAGAGAGCCACGCTCCCGTTGATCAGATTGTTGCCCAGGAAGACGGCCATGATGGCGATGGCCAGGGTGGCAAAGAAGTCCAGGGCGAAGGTCGAGGTCATGGCCACGCGTATCACGCTCATCGTCCGCCTTCGGAACCTGTCGGAGACGGAATATATCTCGTCTTCGTATTCCTCACTGATTCCCAGCATCTTCAGGGTGGGCAGACCCAGAACCGTATCCATGAACCGGGTGTTCAGCTTGCGGAACTGGGCATACTGCTTGTTGGACCTGTCCCGGGCGGCCATTCCCAGGATGGCCATGAAGAAGAAGAGCAGCGGAAGCATGAGAAGGAGGACGATACCGCTGAGGGCATCCTGAATCCAGACCACCACCAGGATCATCAGGGGGATGAAGACCATGTCCATCATCTTGGGAAGGACCGTGAAGACATAGGTCCTGACCTCATCCAGCCCGTCAATCAGCATGGTCACCGCCGATCCGGTGCCCCGCTGTGCCAAGGCAGCAGGCCCCAGGCGAAAGACCTTACGCTGAATCCGTGGTCTGAGTTCGCCGACGATACGGTCTGCATGGTCCGTCGCCACCCGCTGCTTGGCTACGTCGCAGAGCTGGCGGATGGTGAAGGCCACGAAGAAGATCAGAACCGGTCTGACCAGGCTCCGGAGACCATGCCGGCCCCAAATCTGCACCAGGGCCAGGGTGAGCCCGTAGGCCTGGGCGACCACACTGGCTCCCTGCACCAGGGAAAGTGCGGCCAGGAGGCCCATGATTCGCCTGATTCCGGTGAACCGGAAAAGACTCTTGTCAATCACTGGGCCTCCTCAACCTGATCTCAGCCGGCTGCCTGACCGCTACATCCTACTTGGACACAGCTGCCGTGGCCGTAGACCGACTCACCTCAGCAAGGTCGGAGTCATCGGCGACCAGCCGCTTCCGCTGGATGAAGTAGCTCCAGATGAAGTAGGCCAGCATGATGGGCAGGAAGATGCAAAGAACCACGGTCATGATCTTCATCGTGTAGGGGGATGCGGCGGCATCCTCGATCATGATGCTGGAGGCCGGGTCAGTGCCTATCATCACCCGCGGGAAGAGCCCGTTGAAGATGAATGCGATGATGGCCATCAGCGTGATGCCGGAAGACGCGAAGGCGAACCCTCCACGTTTCTTGGTCACAGCCACATGGGCGCAGATGGTGGCAGCCAGGATGATCACGGTGATCAACCAGGTGGAGATGGGCCGGACCCTATAGAAATCGGTCCTGAAGAAGGCCAGGAGAACGAAGACGACCAGGGCCGGGTAGGCAATCCAATACAGCTTCTCGCTGATATTGAGCATCCGGCGCGATGCCACGGGTCCCAGCTTCAGGCTCAGGAAGTGCAGGCCATGGACGAAGCTGAAGAAGACGACAGCCACACCACCGACCACCGAAAGCCAGTTGACCACCCCGAAGAACCCGGGCCTGGCATCACCGTTGACATCCAGAGGGATGCCCTGGATCATGCTCGTCAACATCATGCCGAGGAAGAAGGGGGCAAATAGGGAGCCGATGAAGTTGGCCCACTGACAGAACCCGCGCTCACGCACAGTCAGGGCATGGCTGGCGAACTCGAAGGAGACGCCACGCAGGATCAGACTCACCAGAACCAGGAAGAGGAGGATGTAATACCCGGAGAAGAGGGAGGCGTACCAGAGCGGGAAGGCGGCGAACATGGCGCCTCCTGCGGTAATCAGCCAGACCTCATTGCCATCCCAGTGGGGACCGATGGCCCTCATGAAGGTGGCGCGCTCGTCACCATCCCGGGCAACGAACCGGGTGGCCATGCCCACGCCGAAGTCGAACCCCTCCAGCAGGAGGAATCCGGCGAACAGGAGACCTATGACAAAGAACCACAAACCTTGTAGGATACTCATGCCAGTGCCACTCTCCTCTCGTTCCTGCCGGTCTGCATCTGCAGGCCGAGACCTTCACCCTGGTAGTCGGGGCCCTGGTGCAGCACCCTGCGCGAGTAGAAGATCATGACCCCTCCCAGGAAGAGGAAGAGCAGGAAGTAAACGATATTGGTAAACAGGAGGCTGGGAACCGTGGCCGTGGGCGAAACCCCGTCCGCGATAGTCTGCAGTCCGTAGACCAGCCAGGGGTAGCGTCCCAGCTCAGTAATCAACCAGCCACCGGTGTTGCCCACGAAGGGCAGGTATGTGCACAGGCCCAGAATCCATAGTTTCCAGTTGCTGGACCAGAGGGTATCCTTGGCCTTCCTGGTGAACCACAGCACCAGTATCGATAGAAGCAGGACACCGAAGCCAACTGCGGCCATGAACCTGAAACTCCAGAAGAGCACCGTGACCGGCACGTAATAGTTCATGTCCTTGCCGAACTTGGCATCGTACTGCTGATGCAGCTCCTCATTGGCTGTGTTCATGCCCTTCACCGAACCGGAGGGACTGTGATAGGCCAGGAGGGAGAGCATGTCGGGAATCTCTATGCTCTTGGCGGTCTTGTCCTTTTCGTTGATCAAGGAGACCACAGCCCAGGGGGCGGGATCCTTGGTGTCCTCATAGATACCTTCCGTGGCGGCGAACTTCATGGGCTGATCATCGATGATGAAGGTGGTCTGAAGATCGCCTGCGATGATGACCAGGATTGCCCCAATCAGGGCGATGATGGCGTTGAGCCTGATCGACCGGGTGTAGAAGGCCCGCTTGGAAATATGCTCGGATCCGTCAGCCTCAACAGTGGGCTCGACCTGGGCCGCGCCGTCCTGCTCCTGCTTGTGTGCCCGGAGCAGACCCCAGGCGCTCATGCCGACCAGAACCATGCCGCCTGTCATCACGGCGCCAAAGAAGACATGGGGGAAGGCTCGCCAGAGCTGCGGGTTCCCCAGGACATCCCAGAAGTTGGTCATACGCACCCGCCCGGTGGCCTTGTTGATCTCGAAACCGGTGGGATGCTGCATAAAGCTGTTGGCTGCCAGGATCCAGATGGCGGAAACCGAGGACCCCAGGAAGGTGAGCCAGATGAAGATGGCGTGGACAGCCGGCTTGAAGCGGTTCCAGGTGAACATCCAGACGCCGATGAAGGTCGACTCCATGAAGAACGCCAGAAGCGCCTCGATGGCCAGCGGGGCTCCGAAGATGTCGCCCATGAACCGCGAGTAGTTCGACCAGTTCATACCGAACTGGAACTCCTGAATGATGCCGGTGACCACACCGACGGCGAAGCTCAGCAGGAATATCTTCCCCCAGAACTTGGTCATTTTCTTGTAGATTTCTTTCCTCTTGACCACATACAGCGTCTCCATGATGGCCACGCAGAGCGCCAGGCCTATGGAAAGAGGTACATAGAAGAAGTGGAATACGGTCGTCATCGCGAATTGGAATCGCGACAGACCCAGAACGTTAAGCATCTTCCTTGCCTTCCCAATTCTCTCTCTTGTTCAACCCGGACGGGCGAATCAGTTGCCTTCCAGCATGGTCCTGATGTTGGCGAGCTCAAGGACGGAACGGTCGTTGACGATCTTCTTCACGATCCCAACCACAGCGCCCTTCAGCTTCCACTTGCCCATCATGTCGATCTCGGCAACGCCCACATGTGGTCCCAGGGAGCAGACGGTACCGATGCTCTTGAAGGTGAACCGTTTTGTTGGGCGCCCCTGCACCCTGGCGATGACGTTGGCTGCAGCCGTATCAGCCTGGGCGATCGAGATCTGTGCTGTGGTGGGGAACAGCCTGCCCGACTCGGGATCAGGAACGGCGCTGATATCGCCGATGAGGTATTCCTCAGGGTGATCCTTGAGCGAGAGGTCATCCTCCACTACAACGCGGTTGCGTTTTTGATTATATCCGGAATCGGCAATGACGTGGTTACCACGCACCCCTGTGGTCCAGATGATTGTATTGGCCTTGAACTCCTGGTCGTTGCTGATTACAGCACCCGGCCGGACCTCGGTGATGGCCGTGGAGGTGTGGAATTCGACGCCCTTCTTCTTCAGGTAGCCAACGGCCCAGTCAACCAGCTTCTGCGAGAACATGGGGAGGATCTTGGGCGAGGCCTCGATGCATGAGATTTTGATCTGATCGGCCGGCAGACCATACTCGGCGACCAGCTTGGGCATACGGTAGACCAGCTCCCCCAGATACTCGATGCTGGTGAACCCTGCACCACAGACCACCACGTGGAGGTCATTGGGGTCGTGGCTGTTCCGGTAGTTGGCCAGGGTCTGCTCCAGGTGGTGCCTGGCGGCCAGGGATGTGTCGATGTCGACCAGGGGCCAGCCGTTCTCCTCGGCCCCCTTGATGCCGAAGGTCTCCGATTCGAACCCCAGGGCGTTGATCAGGTAGTCATATCGGAGGGGTTCATGCTCCTCCAGGGCAACCCGGCGCTCCTCCTGGTCGATGCCCGTCACCGTGTCGATGAGGACCTCGACCTTGGGTGAGACGACCTTGCGAATATCGAAAGTCACATCGGCCGGTTCCTTGGTGCCGGCGGCAACCTGGTGGAGCTGGGTGGCCTCATAGTGATAGGGGTGCTGATTGACCAGGATGATACGGGCATCAAGATTGGCATGAGCCAGCTTCTTTGCGGCACGCATGCCGGCATACCCTGCGCCCAACACAACGATAGTATTCATAGTCCTTCACAACCTTTTGCTCGAACAACCTTGTACAGCATGCAACGGGACAGTCAGGACCGATTCCATCCGTACCGGCCCACCTGCCGTTTATCTCTATCGTATCGGCTCGGACACCCCGAAAGGCCGAACCTGACCTTACGTGGCGAAATCATGTTGTGACCTAGACGACAAATCCGACGGCATATGGCAGTCGGGACTACAAGCCTTCAACGGAAAAGGGGCCGAGAACGGAAAAGCCGCGGCCCCCTGAGGGAAACCGCGGTTGAATACTCGCTGGGGTACCTGGACTCGAACCAAGAATGGATGAACCAGAATCACCTGTGTTGCCAATTACACCATACCCCAATTGGCTATGTGGCAACCGCTTGGACGGTTGCCACATAATCGTACCCCCGACCGGATTTGGACCGGTGTTGGCGCCGTGAGAGGGCGTAGTCCTAGACCGCTAGACGACGGGGGCTTTCTCTTTTCGTAGCGCGCCGACCTGATTCAACAAGCCGGTAGCACAACAAAAAGATAATATACCCGCTCAGAGATGTTGGCGCAAGTTGGTCAGCCGCTGGAGTGTTGCGGTCTTGCCGATAATCTCCAAGGACTCGAAGAGCGGGGGCGACACCCGGCGACCGGATACGGCGATCCGCACGGGCCCGAAGGCCAGACGGGGCTTGTACCCTCCCTGCTCAACCAGGGCTTCGGTAAGAAGGTCATGAAGATGGTCGGTGGTCCAACTCTGGTCGGGCACCTCCCGGAGCGCCTGCTCGGCCAGCTCCAGAACGGCAGCGGCCGACTCCTTGAGCTGCTTGCGTGCGTCGGGGTCGGGCTCGATGTAATCGGCATCGCTGAGCAGGCTCCCCATCATCCCGGAGACCTCGCCCAGAAGACGGACACGGGGCTGGACCAGGGGGCCGGACGCCGTCAGGACCTGACGCTCACGGTCGGTCAGGTCATCCCAACTCTCGGCAGTGACCAAACCATCACGCTTCAGATAGGGCAGGGATCGATTCAGGAAATCCTGCGGATCCAGCATACGGATGTGCTCGGCATTGATGGCGATGGCCTTGTCGATGTCGAAATGAGCCGGATTGGCCTTGACATCGCGAACATCGAAGCGCTCAATCATCTCATCCATGGAGAAGACATCGCGGTCGGGGCCTATCGACCAGCCCAGGAGGGCCAGGTAGTTCAGGAGACCCTCGCGGATGAAGCCATGCTCACGGTGCAGGAAGAGGTTGGACTCGGGATCGCGCTTGGAGAGTTTCTTCTTGCCCTGACCCATCACATAAGGCATGTGGCCGAAGAGGGGCATGGCCTGGGCGACACCCAATTCCATCAGATACCGGTAAAGAACGATCTGCCTGGGCGTGGAGCTGAGGAGGTCCTCCCCGCGCAGAACCACGTTGATCCGCATCATGGCATCATCAACCGGGTTGGTCAGGGTATAGAGGGGGTCCCCATTCGGGCGGACAATCACATAGTCGGGCACCGATCCGGCCTTGAACTCAATCCGGCCGCGAATCAGATCGTCGAAGGCAATGTCCTCATCGGGCATGCGGATACGCAGGGCGGGCTTACGGCCCTGGTCGCGGAAAGCCTGCCGCTCCTCCTCGCTCAGGTTCCGGTCGTACCCGTCGTACCCGAATGCCTCGGGTCGTCCGGCGGCAACATTACGTTCCTTGATTTCGTCCGCGGTGGAATAGGATTCGTACGCGTAGCCGGCATCCACGAGCTGCTGGGCGACCTTCTTGTAGATGTCGCCCCGCAGGGACTGGCGGTAGGGACCATCGGGGCCACCTACCTCCACCCCTTCATCCCAGTCAAGCCCCAGCCATCTCAGGGCATCCAGGATCTGCCCGTAGCTCTCCTCGCTGTCGCGCTGGACATCCGTGTCCTCGATCCGGAAGACGAAGGTCCCCTTGGAATGACGGGCCTGGGCCCAGTTGAAGAGGGCCGTACGGACCATGCCCACGTGGGGGGTGCCCGTGGGGGAAGGGCAGAACCGCACCCTCAGATCCTTGGGCAGTTCGGGTTTCGAGTCGTGATCATGCTCATCAGTCATAGTCACCATTGTGCCCCGGCAAGGCGACGTTCGGAAAGAGGCCCGGTCAGCCCCGCTTCTGCTCCTGCTCCCTGTTCTTGCTGTAGGTTTCGGGAATGAACCTGGTCTGGTCGTGGACCTTCGCCCAGAGAACCAGCTGACCGGTTTCAAGAGACTTCGGAACGTCGATGATGCGCTGGTTGGCCGATCCTCGGAATTGGAGGAGGGAGTTCTTCTGGTCCTCCAGGTAGCGACCATCGACCAGGACATCCAGGTAGGAAATCAACTCGGCCTTGTCAGGGGTCTCACCCGGGCGATTCAGCTCCTCCCAGGTGTAGCCCGTCCAGCACCAGATGTCCTTTTCCTGGCCGAACTCCTGACGGATTCGCTTGGAGAGTCCGAGAAGCATGGGTGTATTAAGGAGGGGCTCACCACCCAGGTAGGTGATGCCCTGCACATAGGAGAGGGAGAGGTCCCTGATTATCTGGTCCTCCAACTCCTGGGTGTATGGGTGCCCGGCCTTGAAATCCCAGATGGAGGAGTTGTAGCACCCCTGGCAACGGAAGGGACAGCCACTGACATACAGGGAGGAACGGATGCCTTCCCCGTCGGTCATGACCAGTTGCTTGTAGTCGGCCACAATGCCCTGGCTGAGCTTGCGTCCGTCCCACTGACCGGCTTTGGGGTTGTTGGTCAGGAGGGAGGGAATTCCCGGGCCCCTGTCCTGTTCGTCGGCCGCGAAGTCACGGTGGCCGGCAGCACCGGTCTTCCTCATGACACCCTGCTTACCCATTGCCATCCTCCAAACTCCGCCCGGTCTGGCCGCCGGTCACGAAAATGGCGGGCCGTCACTGCACGGCCCGCCATCGGTATTGCTCTTCGACTCGCTTGGTCAGGGCCTACTCGGCCTTGTCGTCGAACCACTCCTTGGTGTTGCCGTCCTTCAGGACCACGCGACCGGTCGCGCCCTGCATGTGCTTGACCCTGTGGGCGATCTCCTCATGGCGACCGTGGACCATGGGCCGCTGGACCGGATTGCCCAGGTAGCCGCAGGTGCGCTTGGTCACGTTGCACTTCTCAGGATCGTCGTTACCGCACTCCGGGCACTTGAATCCCTCTTCAGTGGGCGCGAAATCGCCCTCGTACCCGCAGACGAAGCAGTGATCGATGGGAGTGTTCGTGCCCAGGTACCCTATGCCGATCTGATAGGCGTAATCCCAGACGGCTTCCAGGGCCTTGGGGTTCTGCTGCATGGAGGGGAACTCGCAGTAGTTGATGAACCCTCCCGAGGCCAGGTAGGGGAAGTCGCGCTCATAGCTGAGCTTCTCCATGGGGGTGGGACGCAGCCAGACCGGGTAGTGGAAGCTGTTGGTGTAGAAGTCGTGGTCGGTCACACCCTCGACGGAACCGAACTTCTCCTTGTCCATTCGGCAGAAGCGGTCGGTCAGGGATTCGGCGGGGGTCGAGTAGACCGAATAGTGATACCCCTCGGACTTCTCCCACTGCTTGCAGAGCTGGCTCATGCGACGCACGATACTCAGGGCGAATTCCTTGCCCTCCTGGTCCCAGGTGTGGTCCTGCATCCAGTCCTTGCCGAAGAAGACGCTAGTGGCCTCATACAGACCGATGTACCCCAGGGAGACGGTGGAGCGGCTGTTACGGAAGAGGGTATCGACGCTGTCGGTAGGCTTCAACCTGCCGAAGGCGCCGAACTGGTAGAGGGTCGGGGCGTTGATGGGCGTGGCCTGCTTGCAGCGCATGATGCGGAACTGCAGGGCGTGGTGGGCCACCTCCATACGCTGGTCGAACAGCTTCCAGAACCGGTCCTTATCGCCACGGGATTCCAGGGCGATACGCGGGATGTTGACGGTGACAACACCCAGATTCATACGGCCGTCCTCTTCGTCCTCCCCGGTCTCCGGGTTGGTCCAGGCCTGGAGGAAGGAGCGGCAGCCCATGGGGGCCTTGAAGGAGCCGGTGATCTTGATCAGGTTCTCATAGAAGACCACGTCGGGGTACATCCGCTTGGTGGAGCACTCCAGGGCCAGCTGCTTCATGTCATAGTTGGGGTCACCCTCGTCGGCGTTCAGCCCATGCTTGATGGTGAAGACCAGCTTGGGGAAGATGGCCGTGTGACGGTCCTTGCCAAGACCACGGATGCGAATCAGGAAGATGGCGCGCTGAATCTCCCGGGCGAACCACGAGGTGCCCAGGCCGAAGCCCACGGTAACGAAGGGGGTCTGGCCGTTGGAGACGCGGTTGGAGTTGATCTGGTACTCCATGGTCTGCATGGCATCGTAGATGTTCTTCCGGGTCAGAATCTTGGCGTAGACCTGACGCAGGCGAACCATTTCAGGGGCATCCAGATCGAAGGGGGCATCCTCACCGATGGGCTCACGGTCGTCCAGGTGGAGCCAGTCGGCCTCACGGGCCTTGAGACCGCGGACGACCTCCTTGGCCACCTCGATGGGCTCCTCGTCGGGGAGAACGGCCTCGGCCATGGTGTAGTTCTTCTTGTAATCAAGCCGGGCATAGCTGTCGAGCATCTCGTCGCAGCGGTTGACGGTCTGGCCACCGTACTGGGAACCGGCGATGTCCTTGATGATCTGAGTGATCTGCGTGGCAGCGGTACCGATGGACTTCGGTGAGTCCATCATGGCATTGCCCAGCTCGAACCCATGCTCCAACATGTCGCTGAAGTTCGGCAGGGAGCAATTGGTCTCCGCGGTGAAAGGCGAGTAGTCGGCATCATGGAAGTGGATGTCGCCCTTCATATGGGCATTGGAAACATCCTTGGGCAACATGCTGAAGGCCGATGCCTTGGACACGGCACCCGCCAGGAGATCACGCTGGGTGGCGTAGACGTTGGCGTCCTTGTTGGCGTTTTCCCGTACCAGGGACTCGTCCTTGCTGGTCAGACGGTGGACGGCCTCATTGACATCAGTGGCCTTGGCCCTCTGAATGTCGCGATCAAGACGGTAGGAAGTGTAGGCCCGGGCGATCTCGTAGAGATGGGCATTGACCAGGGCGTGCTCGACCAGGGTCTGTATGTCTTCGATCTTGACCGGATTGGTATAGCGATCACGGATCTCCGACTGAACGGTCAGGGCCATCCTGCGGATCTCCTGACGGTCGTCCGGCCCGATCTCGTGCATGACATCCGTAAAAGCGGCCTCAATGGCGTTCATGATGTTGACGGGATCGAAATCGACGATCCGGCCATCGCGCTTCTCGACCAGAATGCCATCGACCGAGTCGCGTTCGGAGGTGTTCTTCTCCTCTGCGCGGCTTGCCACCACCTGCGTATCCATCGTCACTCCTTGCATTGCCGCTCTCCATGCCCGCGAAACCGCTGAAAGGCCGCGAACTACATTCTTGTCATCTGTGATAACGAGATAACTCTACCACCATACGCCACAATATCTAGTGCGAGTCACAAAGATGAGCACTAGATATAGTGCAATGGCGCAAATGTGATTTGACTCACATTTGCCGGCAATCATGCCGACTCACTGAGCCGCGTTATCCCGGGAAAAGTGGATGACAACATGTTGGTCAGGGACGACACGGCCCTCCAACACACCCTCATCCTGTCTATGGGACCATCCACATGCATGGAGAAGAAGTACCCGACGGAAGTCCTCGTCCTGGATTTCGCGCGGTCCATTTATGGTAGGTTCTAGAGTGGTTTTGTTCGCGCGGTTGGTGGCAGCAACCGTGTCACGACACGTTTCATACACGGAATCGACTACACCGGTCAGGAACGTCGCGCGGGCTCCTCACCTTCCCGTCGAGACACCTCACCGGTCATGGCACCAAGGAGTGCCGGGAAGGCAAGGTGACGAGCATGAGGAAATCCATGGCGGGCGCAGCTCAGGCAAGAGGACCACACGGATTGGCCTTCAGACTGGCTGCCCTGACGAGCGCAGCAGTCATGGGGCTCTCTCTGGCAGGCTGCGGTGCCGGCAATCAGGCCGAAAACGCGGATGACGACTCCCACATCTCCTTCATGCTGGACTGGACCCCCAACACCAACCATGTGGGCATCTATGCAGCCCGTCACCTGGGATACTTCAAGGACGCCGACATCGAAGTCAGGATACTCCCCACCGCGCAGGCCGGTGCCGAAACCTCGGTGCAGAACAGGGTGGCGGATGTCGGCTTCTCCAAGCTGAGCAATCTGGCCACCTTCAACTCCCAGGGATCCAGCCTCAAGCAGGTCTTCAACCTGGGGCAGCACTCCGTGGCACGTTGGTGCTCCCTGGCCTCACGCACCGATATCCAGACCCCCAAGGATTTCGACGGCAAGACCTTCGTCAGCTTCGGATCAGCCGAGCAAACGGCCGTGGTACAGCAGATGATCAGGCATGCGGGAGGCAATGGCGATTTCAAGCGGGTGACCAGCGGGACCAACACCTTCGCCACCCTGACCAGCGGCAAGGGGGACTTCGCCGGCTTCTACGCCAACTGGGAGGGCGTGGAAAGCGAGATCGAGGGCCCGGCCCTGCACTGCTTCACCCAGTCCGACTGGGGGGTGCCCGGCAACCCCGACCAGCTGGGCTTCGTGGTCAGGAACTCCTGGCTCGATCAACCCGGGCACCGCAAGGCCCTACAGAAGTTCATCACCGCCAGCATGAGGGGATACGACTACTCCCTGGCCCACCCCGATGAGGCCGCCAGAATCCTGGTCCAGGAGACCAAGGGATCGAACATCGACCCGGAGCTGGCCAGCAAATCAATGGAGAGCATCGTAAAGGAAGACTACTGGGTCGAGACACCTGGCCAGAAGACCATCAGTGGAATGATCGACATGGACGATGCCCAGAGTTATCTGGACTTCCAATTCAAGGCCGGCACCTACAAGGACGCCAAGAAGGGAGACCCCGACAAGGCACCCCAGGCCAGCGACCTCTGGACCGACGAGTTCGTCAAGGAGGCAAGGAAGCAGTGAGGCGGACCAGCCCCAGACCCGGATGGACACGGCTCCTGGCACCGACGCTGACCCTGGTGGCCCTCTTGGTCATATGGGAGGCCGCCGTGCGTCTGGGAGGGGTGTCGGACCAGGTCCTCCCCTCCCCCAGCCAGATCGCCCAGGCCACCTTCGACAGCCTCGACGATTTGATTCCGGCCACGGCCATCACCGGAATCGAGGGACTTCTCGGTTTCCTCCTGGCCACCGCCCTGGGTCTGGTTATCGGCCTGGCGATCCATGCCTGGCGGACCCTGCACGATGCCATCTATCCGCTGATTGCCGGGGCACAGATGATTCCTCTGATCACCATCGCCCCGCTCTTCATCATCTGGTTCGGGTTCGAACCCCTGGGCAAGGTGGTCATCGTGGCCATCTTCGCCCTCTTCCCCATCGTCGTTCAGACCTGCCGGGGCCTGGATGCCGTGCCACGTTTCTACCAGGACGTGGCTCTGAACTGCGGGGCGACCAAGGCGTGGGCCCTATGGCATGTGAAGCTGCGGGTGGCGGCCAGGCAGATCTTCGGCGGATTGCGAATCAGTGCCGCCTATGTCTTCGCCACCGCCGCCACGTCCGAATACCTGGGCGCCCAGAGTGGTTTGGGAATCTGGCTCCAGTCGGCTTTCAACTCCTTCAGAACCCCGCTGATATTCTCCGCCACCCTGGTCATCGTGATTCTGACGGCTGCCCTCCTGGCACTCATCACGCTGGTCGAGCGTCTGCTCCTGGGAGCACCCGAGAAGGACTAGAGGGCCTGCCTGCCAAGAATCGGAGTAACTCCGTGATGAAGCCCACCCGAAGCACACGGACGATTGCTGCAACGATTTTCTTAGGAAACACACTGTCCCAGCCAGGTACCAGCCCCGGATTCAGGCTGTTATACGTATCCTCTGAGACACGGATATGGAAATATTGAAAAACTCTTGCAATAATATTTACATACCGCTAATTGGTATGCGGGGATTTTCGTTTATTACACAAGGGGAAGAAGTATCTATGAACCAGCCGAATAATGGCAATGAGGGTAATCTGCCTGACTTCTGGACGCAACCCGACCAGAACCAGCCCGAACAGGCAGCGGGAAGCACCCCCGATTATGCGTATGGGGCGGGGCAGGACCCGGCTGGCGCACAGGGATACCAGGGAGGGAACAACCCCTACCCATCATATTCAAATGAGCCGGTCCAGGAACAGCAGTTCCCCCCGGCCCAGCCGACCCCTCAGGAGCCTTCTTACACTTACACCGAGCAGCAGCCCCAGGAAACACCTGGAATCGGTACTGAGCAGACCTACCAGCCGACGTACCAGCCGATGCCCACACCCGAGCCCACTCCGGTCGAGCCGGCCTATGGAAGCCAGGCGGCGTACACCAACAACCATCCGACTCCTGCAATGCCCGACTACCAAGAGCAGGCATACGGCCAGCAGCAGGCGGCCTACCAGGGTCAGGACCCTTATGCACAGCCGGTCGGATATGAGCAGGGGGCATACCAGCAAGGGACTTACCAGCAGCCGGGTGTGGGACCGCAGATTCCGCAGACACCTGCCTACCCCACAGGGGCGGGTTACGCCTACACCGGTGTTCCACCGATTGACCAGCCCTGGTACGGCATCGACTTCATCAACGCCAGCAAGCGCTTCTTCAACAAGTACACCACCTTCAAGGGGCGGGCCTCCAGGGGAGAGTACTGGTGGTCCATCCTGCTGAACATCCTGATCTATATGGCCTGTGGCGTGCTCCTCGCTCTGGCCCCTGACACTGCCGCCGAGGCAGTGGCGGACGCTGTTTCGATCGCGCTGTTTGTCCCCAACATCGCGGTTGCGGTGCGCAGATTGCACGACAGCAACATGTCCGGCCTGTGGTACCTTCTGCCTATCGTCACCACCACTGTCGGCGTCATATTGTTGATCTTCGGAATCGCGGCGGCTTTCATGCAGACACCAGGGGTAGTCATTACCCTCATCGCGCTGGGTGCCATCATCACGCTGGGGGGAGGCATCGCCAATCTCGTGTTCATGCTTCGGCCCAGCGACCCACGCGGCGCCCGCTTCGACAAGTGAGGGCGATGCCCTGGGTCAGATAGAGACAGCAGGACTCCGAACATAACCGAACCCCCGATACCGAGCAGTTCACGACCATGCAGGTCGAGATCCGAGGTATCGGGGGTTTGTCTATTTATCCAGGTCGAAACTCAGAGTTCCACAGGAGGCTTGTTCGGGTCTTCCGGGACATGCGCAAACTTCGCCTGGAGAGCCTCGCGACTCTTGCGCTCATCGTCCTCCTTGGCCTGGCGCTTGGCCTCTTCCGGATCCCAGACCACCTCATCCAGGTGCTTATTCCACTCGGCAGCCACCTCGGGGGCCAAGGTATCCGCCAGATCGTGAATCGTCTTCGACGAAATGACGGCAAGGGCCCCACGGACCTGCTCATCGGTCAGGAAGACCCTGGGGATACCCATTCGCTCATTGAGCTCGTTCAGATAGAGCAGAATCGGCAGGATTCTGACCACCTGATCCCCGTCGGCATGGACTGCCGAGGCCAACCGGTCCAGAGCGATCACGGACGTGGCCAGGCGTCGGCCCACCTCGGCCTGCTCCGCCGAAGACTCCAGGGGCTCCCCTCCTGGCGTGACCTCCTTGGCGAGGCAATCGACCAGGTCGCGGGCGGCCTTGACATCCTCCTGGTTCCAACCGGCCCCGAGGACCTCGGCGGCCTGGACCAGCTTGTCCGATTGACCCTGTGCCGCCCCGCCGACCATGCCCTCATATGCGTCGTTGGCGGCCAGGAGGGCATCAACCAGTTCCTGCGGCCGGCCGGGAATATCCTCGGCTCCTTCATATACGTACTCGGCATCGGGGATGGTCACATCCTGGCCTGTCATCACCCGAGCCAGGACCCTCGTTATCCTGACCTGCAGGGTCTCGGCGTATTTGGCGTCGTTCCTGAGCCTGACCGCATCGGTCAACGGCCACAGGTCAATCAGGTCGACCCCGGCCTGGATGGCCTCCCCCATCGACGGCCTGGATGCCAGCTCTTCGACCAGATTCTGCTCATAGACCACAATCATCACGCTCCTTCACCTGAGTCGCGGTCCAATCCGCGTTGCAATCCTCCTGCCATCCTATGACACCGGAGACGGCCTTACACACCTGCCGCCGGATCCGCATATGTGATGCCAAGCACCTTCCGGGAGCCGCAGTCCAGGGTGATGGAGGTGACCGAGGCAAGAGCGGTGCCACGACGCAGCATATTGTGCTCGGGATGGCCCGTCTCCAACAGGTGCCGGAAAGTCCAGATGGGCGACTCATGGGAGACGGCCAGAATCTGTGCATCCGGATACTCCTCGACCTTTTCGTATACGAAGTCCGAAACCCTGCGGGCTATCTGCCGGTAGCTCTCGCCCCAGCTTGGTTTGGAAAGATCCAGGACCAGTTTCAGATTGGAGGGGTACCAGAGGGCACCCGCACCCCGGCCGATCCGTTTGCCGCGGAACTCATTGCCGGCCTCGATCAGCCGCTCGTCATAGTGCGGATTCAGTGGGTCCAGGCCACGTTTCCCCCTGGCGGGATTGACCTCTTCCAGAAGGATGTCCGTGGTCTCCCTGGTCCGGTCCAGGGGGGAGGAATAGACGGCGGCGATGTCCCTGAAGCCAGGCGCTGCCGCCAGGAATCTACCCGTGGCATGGGCCATCCCCCGCCCACGTTCGGACAGATGGAAGCCTGGAAGGCGTTCGTAGAGAATATGGTCGGGATTGAATACCTGACCGTGGCGGATGAAATGAATGGTCGTTGCCGGCAAGTGACCTACCTCCCGATGGCTCCCCGGGTCTTCCCTCAGGACGAGAGCTCGGGGTAAACTTATATCAGCCCGAGACCGGCTTCAAGGGTCCGGAGCGGTTACCAGTCTAACAGTCCGTAACAGCCACCAATTCAACCCTTCTTCCCCTGTTTTCCGGGATTCCCCGGAGCGACCCGCGTCTTTGCGGATGGAGGGAGCGGAAGCACTACGTTGAGCGGCAGGCCCCGAGGAAACCAAGCACATAGGCATACGAGCAGAGGAAAAGGCAGGAGGAGCAATGCCGCAGCAGGTAAGGGATGCACTGGGTCAGGTCGGCCATCGTATTTTCGGGGGCTACGCGTCACTTTTACGTATGCCCCACACAGCCCGCTTCGCAGTCGGCTCGGTCATCGCCTCCATGCCCTTCCCCATGGTCGGCATGACCATCACCATCTCGGTCCAGCATTACTACGGCAGCTACTCACTGGCCGGAGCCCTGACCGCCGTCCAGGCCATATCGCTCGCCCTGGTGAGCCCGATCCTGGGTAAACTGATTGACAAGTTCGGCCAGCGACAGGTCTCCATCCCCACCGTGGTGGTATGGATGGTCGCCGCCGCGGCCCTTATCACCTCGATCACCTCTCATGCGCCGGCCTGGGTGTTGTACTGCATCACCCCCTTCATGGCGGCGATACCGCCGTGGGGAGCCATGAGCCGCAGCAGGTGGACCAACATCCTCAGGGGAGACAGGAAGGCCACCGACCAGGCACTGTCCCTCTCCGGGGTCTTCGACGAGGCCATGTGGGTCATCGGAAACCCCTTGGCTTCCATCCTGGCCGTCATATCCGGGGTATTGGCCTTCTCCTTCACCGGAGTCTGTGTCCTGGTCGGCGCCTGGATGTTCCTTTCGATCGCCACAACAGAACCACCGTCCCAGACCAGCCTGGCCAAGGCCCAGGGCATCACACGCAAGGAGTACCGGGCCAGGCAGGCTGCCAGGGCGGCCGAACTGCAGGGGCAGGAGGGGCAGAGTGCCTTCTGGAGCTCGGGCATGATAGCCGTATGCGTCACCTGGTTCGGCCTGGGTGCCTTCCAGAGCGCCGCTTCCATCTCCATCATCTCCTTCGCCACCGAGCAGGGCATGAAACAGATGACCGGGTTCGTCTTCGCCTGTTTCTCCTTCAGCTCCTTGATAGGCGCCCTGCTCTATGGTGCCAAGAGCTGGACCATTCCCCTCTGGAAGCGCTTCTACTTCTGCCTCCTGGTGGTCAACCTGGGCATTGGCACCTTCCTCTTTGCCGGAAACCTCTGGACCATCATGCTCATCTACCTGGTCATCGGCATCTGCCAGGCACCGACCTGGATCAACGGGAATCAACTCATGCTCCACCTGGTCCCCCCTGCCAGATTCACCGAGGGGATGGCCTGGCTGAGCGCCATGAACTCCATCGGGTCATCGGCAGGGTCCGCAATCGCCGGTCAGTTCATCGACCGATACGGCTCCCGGGGCGGATTCGGGGTTGTCACGGCTCTAGCACTGACCTCCCTCACCATCGCCTTCGTAGGGTTCCGTCAGATTCGAGACAGTACCGAGAAGCCCATTCTCACCGAGCTCAAGGCCTGAACCCTCTGCCTCCAAGCCTGGGTACGGCATTCCGGCTCCGTCGGAATCATCAACATGCACCGGTGCCGTTGCGATTCCTGCCGTCGTGAGATTTCTGCATACAATTCTCCGGCAGTATCGGCCCGGCTGCCGGGGAGTGGTTCAATGGTGCCTTATGCGCAAACTCATCGAGCAACTTGTCAAGTTCGGCATCGTGGGCGCCATCGCCTTCATCATCGATGTCGGCATCATGAATCTGCTGATCATCCTGGTCCACTTCAACAACGTGCTGGCCGGCGCCATATCCTTCCTGATCTCCCTGGCCTTCAACTACCTGGCCAGCATGAAGTTCGTTTTCAAACACCGGAACGATATGGCCCGTTGGATGGAGATGACGGTCTTCCTTATCTCCTCGGTCATCGGATTGGGCATCAACGAGCTCATCCTCTGGGCAGGCACGGCCATGCTGCCCGCCGACGCCATCCACTCCATGCACAGCAAGTATGTGCTCTACTCCAACGCAGCCAAGATAGTGGCAACCGTCGTCGTGGCCATATGGAACTTCATTATCCGCAAGTGGCTCCTTGATGCCCCGGCACCCGGCCAACCAGCCAAGGAGGGCTCCCTCTCCCATCGCCTCGGGGCCTGGTCCCTGACGCATCGTCCTTTCGGATGGAACTGACCGGCACCGTCTAGTATTGAAGGGGTCGGCGGGCCAAGTCCAGGCCCTCTCCAGTCCAGTCAGGAGGAACATCATGCCTGTTATCCATACCCACGTCAGCACCTCGATAAGCGCCGAACAGCGTGAACGGATCAAGACCGCCTACGGCAAGGCCATCACCGCCGTTCCCGGCAAATCCGAGGGGTGGCTCATGTGCCCCTTCGAGTCGGACATGCCCATCTACTTCGCGGGCGACGACTCCCAACCGGCCGCCTATGTGGAGGTCAACGTCTTCGGCAGCGAGGTTCCCAAGTCGGCCTGGGAGAGCCTGACCAAGTCCATCATGCAGATTCTGGACACCGAGCTGTCCATCCCCCAGGACAGGACCTACATCCGCTACACGGCCACCAAGGACTGGGGCTGGAACGGCGGCAATTTCTGAGCCGAGGGATTGTCCGGAAATGAGATACCGGACACATGAAGAAGGTCCCCCGCACCACATCGGGTGCGGGGGACCTTCTTCATATCTTGCTTAAGCCCTGATGCCGGGACCGGGAATACCGACCCCGAACCCTGGCATCAGCATTACCTGGGTCTCATCCAGGGTGGTTCACTCGCCGGCAATCACCTTGACGGTGAAGTTGGCGGTGATTTCCGGATGCAGGGCTACTGTTGCCGGGAATTCGCCGGTGGTCTTGATGGACTCAACGGAGATGGTCCTGGGGTCCACATCGGCCATGGGTCGAAGGGCCTGGGCGATTGCCTCGTTGGAGATACCACCGAAGAGCTTGCCGGAATCGGAGACCCTGGCGCTGATCTCGACGCTCTGGCCTTCGACGGCGTTCTTGGCTGCGACTGCATCCTCACGGGTTGCCAGCGACTTGGCGCGACGAGCCCTCTGCATGGCCTCGATCTGGGCCGCGGCACCCTTGGACCAGGCGAAGGCCAGGCCCTGGGGAATCAGGTAGTTGCGGGCATACCCGGGCTTGACGGCGACGACATCGCCCTTGTGCCCCAGGTCGGTCACGGTATCAGTGAGAATAACCTTGGTTTCCTTTGCCATGTCTGTATCCTCCCTCAGCGACCGGTGGTGGCGTAGGGCAGCAGGGCCATCTCACGGGCATTCTTGATGGCCGTGGAGATCTCGCGCTGCTCCTGGACGGTGACGCCGGTGATACGACGGGAACGAATCTTGCCGCGGTCCGAGATGAACTTGCGCAGCAGGGCGACGTCCTTGTAATCGATGGTGTGAACCTTGGCGGCCCTGAGCGGATTCGGCTTCTTCTTGAAGGGCTTGACCGGTGGTTGCGGCCTCTTGCGTGACATATGTTCTCCTTATTGCACTTATGAAATCTTGCCTTGAGCCATCAGCTCAGAACTCGGGCTCATCTCCTGCGCCGCCGAACTCCCCCGAGGACCCGAAGGATCCGAAGGAGTCACCGGAACCGGTGGACGACCAGGGATCCTGGGCAGGAGGCTGAGCCCCCTGCTGGGGCGCGGCTCCCGCCGCGGCACCGCCCTGGTAGGAGGATCCACCCTGGTAACCGCCGTTCCCGGCGCCTGCGAACCCACCACGGCCGCCCCCGTTGGGGGCACCAGTATTGGAGTTCCGGGTCACCTGGGCGGTGTTCCTGGTCAGTGCAGGGCCAATCTCATCCAGACGCAGCTCCACGACCGAGCGGTTGTTGCCCTCACGGTCCTGGTAGGAGCGCTGTACCAGACGACCCTGGGCAATGACCCGCATACCCTTGGTCAGACTGGCCTGAATGTTGGAGGCCAGGGGGCTGTAGGTGGAGTCCCATGCGGAGCACCGCATGAAGAGGGCGTCCCCGTCCTCCCACTGACCCGAGTTCCTGTTGAACTGCCTGGGCGTAGAGGCGATGGTGATGTTGGCCACCGTACCGCCATTGGAGGTGGTGCGCACCTCCGGATCCGCAGTGAGGTTCCCCACCACGGTGACGTATGTATCTCCTGCCATCTCACGACCTTTCCTCTTGTCGGGAATCCCGGATGTTCTGCCATCCTGTGGTTCCCCTGCCCACGGCGGACGGATGCCCCGCAGGGTCCGTCAATGCTCGATAGCTGTTTTTACTTGGCATCCTTACGAAGGATCTTCGTACGAATGATGGATTCGTTCAGGTTGAGGACACGGTCGAGCTCGGAGCTCACAGCCGGCTCGCAGCTGTACTCGACGACCACGTAGTTGCCCTCGTTGTTCTTGTCGATCTCATAAGCCAGCTTGCGGCGGCCCCAAATGTCGATATTGTCGACGGACCCACCTTCCTTGGTGACCACCTCGAGATACTGATCGGTCAGCTTCTTCAGGGATCGCTCATCCAGGCTCGGATCAGCAATGAACATCAGTTCATACTTGTGCGCAGACATCACCCACCTCCTTTGGACCTAACGGTCACGGACTTTCCGTGACAGGAGGGTGTATAAAGCCGGCGGCCCAATCACCACATGGCGCCGGAACCACCAGACAATGTTTCGAGTATATATCGCCATCAGGACCGAAGTCGAACAGCAGACTACACTGGAGCCAATCATCGCCCGGCGCTGCCGGAAACCCGTTCCCGTCGAGAAAGATGGCAGGGCCTGCGGTTCGGCTCAGGCATCACACGGGCCATACCCACCCCTGACCTTGCCGACCCTTCATACACGTCGCAACCCGACCATGAGGCTTCCACTAGACTGGCTTCTATGACAGTCAGCCAAGACCTGGTATCCATCATCGTTCCCGTTTACAATGCGGCAGAATACCTACCCCGCTGCTTGGATTCCATCTGCGGGCAGACCCATGACAATCTGCAGATCATCCTGGTGGATGATGGATCCACCGACGGGTCCGGCTCCATTTGCGACCGATATGCGGCCCGGGACCACCGCATTCAGGTGATACACCAGGAGAATCAAGGCATCTCTGTGGCCCAGAATGCCGGACTGGACGCCACCCGAGGCACCTACCTGGCCTTCGCGGACAATGACGACATCCTTGATAGAAGGAACATTGAGTTACTGCTCCACGCCCTCAAATCCACCGATGCCGACATGAGCAAGGCCAGATGGCAGCAATTCGGCCCCTCGCATATGGACTCAATCGTTAGCGAAGCTGCTCAAGGGGCGGTCACGCCTGAGAGCATCAAGATCTTCTCCGACCCCCTCAAGGCTTATCAAACCTACTTCTGCAAGAGCCTCCGTCTCTTCATGGATATGATCGGCAAGGCTGGCGAAGCCAGGTATTTCAACGAGGCCAATTGGTGCAGACTATACAAAGCCGAGCTGTGGGAGGGTATCCGCTTCCCCCCCGGTCGCTACGCACAGGACATCATGGTGGCTGGCCCGCTATACCGACGAATGTCCAAGGTTGCCGACATCAATACAGTCCTGTACTACTGGCTGCAGTCGCCCTCATCCGTGACCCACTCCCTCCGCAGCGTGGGCTTCTACCGCGACAATGTGGCTGCGGGTCTGGCCAACTTTGAGCTGGCCCTGGACGACGGAATCACCCCTATGCGCAGTTACTATTCCATCTGGGATGGGCTCCGTTCCGAGACGGCTGCAGCTGGCTCGGACCCGCAGAGCCTGGAGGAACTGCACCAGGACCGGCAGAGGGCGTCGGCCCTCTTCCACAAAATGGGTATCGCCCGACGCGCCCTCTGTACCGTTGCCACCTGGGTCAGGCATCTGGAGAAGCTCGTATATGATGCCAGGGTCAAAAATATGGCTTAATCTGCTGGGTGTTCAGTCCTCCCGGACCCAGAAGTTGCCCGAGGTCCGGGAGAGATTGGGATTGTAGTAGGGGTCATTCTCGACTGCCTCCGCGTGTCTGCTCCTGAATTCCGCGGACTCCTTTTCCAACCTCGCCCTCTTCTTTTTGTCTTTGGCATCCTTCCCGCGAGTCACCGACTCGAAGTGATAGAGCTCGACCTCATGGGCCCAAACGTTGTCTCTGCCCAGCTCATCGTGGATTCGTGCGCAGAGATCGACATCGTTGTATGCAACCGCCAGAGTCTCATCAAATCCGGAAACCGCCTGGAAGTCCTCGGCCTTGACCATGCAGCATGCTGCCGTCATGGCGTAGTAGTTGACATTCTCGATGAGTCTGCCGAAATAGCCAAAGTGGGTCCGTGGCGTGCCGACCATGATATGCCCGGCCACGCCTCCAAGCCCCAGAACAATGCCTGCGTGCTGAATGGTGTTGATCGGGTAATAGAGCTTAGCGCCAACCACTCCTATCCGTTGCAGCTGAGCGAAAGAGACCAAGCGCGTCATCCAGAGCGGGCTGATGACCTGGGTGTCGTCGTTAAGGAAGAGAAGGTACTTGCCCTTGGCCTCCTTGGCAGCCAGGTTGTTGATGCGGGAGAAGTTGAAGGGGATGTCGAGATCAAGCACCCTGAACCGGTCCCCCAGGCGCTCCTTGTACCTGGCGTACAGCCTTTTCATGGCCGGGTTGGTGCTGCCGTTATCGGCAATGAGCACCTCATAGTTGGGGTACTTGGTCTTTTCGATCACCGAATCCATGCACCGCTCGATGTTGTCATACCCATTTTTGGTAGGGATAATCACTGACACCAGGTCAGGGTCTTGAATGCCGTAGTGGACGTTGTAGATGCCGCTCGGACCGGCAGAGACCACCTCAGCGTCAATCCCCCTGCGTTCCATGGCCGAGCTGAGGGCGCGCAACCCCGCGTCCGAAGCGTAGTCCTTAGCACCGCCGCTAGAGGCAGTCGATGTGGGCAGAGTCCTCCAGTGGTAGAGGACCTTGGCTATGTGCTGGACTCTTGATGGCTCGGTACGCTCCATGAACCGCAGGAGCATGTCATAGTCCTGGGACCCCTCATATCCCACCCGGAAGCCACCGATCTCATTAACGATGGATCTGCGGTAAACACCCAGATGACTGATGTAGTTGGTGCTCAGAAGAAGATCAGGCTCATAGTCGGGCTTGAAGTGCGGGTCGAATCGATGACCCTCTTCGTCCTCCTTGTCCTCATCGGTGTAGACCAGGTCGGTTTCAGGCTTCTCGTTGAGCCGCTTGACCACTTCGTAGAAGGCCTGGGGAGGCAATTCATCATCGTTGTCGACCAGAGCCACGAACTCCCCGGTTGCGATCTCGAGAGCCGAATTGGTCGCCTTCGATATATGCCCGTTCTCCTTTCTGAATACGACCTTGATCCGGTCATCCTCTGCGCTCATTTGCTTGAGGACTTCAGCTACACGAGGATCTGTGGAACAATCATCGGCCAGGCAAAGCTCCCAGTTGGGATAGAACTGGTTACGGATGGAATCCACACAGGCTCGTAGCCACTGCGGCTCAACATTGTAGACAGGCACCAGAACGGAGATCATGGGTCTGTATGTGAATCCATCGATCTTGGATTCGACATCAGCTTTGTCATATTGCTCGGTACGCGCGATGAGCTTCCTGTACGCCGTCTTCTGCCGACGTGGCACCAGATATCGATCGAAAACACGCCTGGCGAAGCTACGGGGATGCCTGATGGCAGCAGCTTTTCTGAGCAG
Source organism: Bifidobacterium sp. M0307 (assembly GCF_016100445.1). NCBI lineage: Bacteria > Bacillati > Actinomycetota > Actinomycetes > Bifidobacteriales > Bifidobacteriaceae > Bifidobacterium > Bifidobacterium sp. M0307. Next base: position 123,179 of record NZ_JACFSL010000001.1, on the reverse strand, counting down.
TAGTTCGAACCTCGACATGGCTTGGGAACGAGGCACTTTCAGGGTCAAGGAAACCTGTCCGGACGGCCCGGAGATAACCAAGGACGGATGCTCGGCACGGAAAGCAGCCAGGCCGTCCGGCAGACTGATCCGCAGCTTGAATCCAAGCTCGGAATCAATGGGCATGGCCTTGGTCATGTTGACATCCGGCCGAAGAATCCGCTTCACATCATTCAAGCGGGCATGCTCGCAGGGAGATATACCGACAGAAGCCGGCTCATGCGCGTCCAGATCGGCTGCCCAACCCGTCACCGTGATGACGGAGGAATCCGATGAGACCAGAACCTGATCAATGGACGCCTCTACAGGGGCATGGTCCGGTTTCTCGGAGGGGAAGAAGGCCGAAGCGAAGGGATCCACAATGCCCTGGTGGGAAGCCAAGTACCGGTCCAGGTCTTCCTGGGGTATCTTCGCAGGGTTTTTCGCCTCGTCAACGAAGAGGGAATATGGTTGCCAGAGGGTGGTAAGACCGCATTCCTCCTGCAACCTGACACAGTAGTCAATGCCTTGAAGACCGGAAGAAAGAGACTGATCGAACCCCTTTATCCTCTCAAAATCACGGCGACGAGTAAGCAGGCAATCCTCCGTGACGGCGAACATATCACGAGGCAGGAGATCACGGAAGTAGTATCCGATGCCCTGGTCCCAGTCTCCGCGCATCTCGAAAGGCTGGCCTGTCTTCATCGCTCGCAGGGTCACGCCCACATTCGCAACCCGTCCACGGTCATCCAGGATTTTGCCTCCGACAACCCCAACCTGATCGTCGCGAATATAGTTGACCATTTCGGTCAGCCAGTCCGCCCTCCTGGGGTTCTTCCCATCCAGGAAGACCAGAAGGTCCTCATCGCATTCTCGCGCCGCTGCGTCGGAGCCGGTCTTGCCAGCGGACACAAATCTCACCCGAGGGTAGTCTGTTCCGAGCTCAAGATCATGGAGCTTCTCACCCGTATACCCGGAAGCAATAACAGCCACCGAGGGCACTTCTCCATGGTAGTCGATCTTGTAGGTGCCGAGGTTGTCGAGCATACGGACGCTGCCATCTATTCCCCGGCGCTCAAGGGCGGCTTCAAGCGCAGCCTTGCCTGCCTCATAGGCGTACATCTTGCTGCGGGGATCACCGGCCACTGAACTGGAGAGGGTCCTCCAGTGATACATGATCTTGGGAATGTGATGGACCTTCTGCGCCTGCTCGGTCGCCCTCAGGACGAAGTCATAATCCTGACTACCGTCGAAGGCGGAATCCAGATCCCCCACCTTCTGCAGCAGGTCCCTTGAGACGGTCACGAAGTGAGTGATGTAGTTATGGCCCAGCAGAAGGTGCGGCGAGAAATCAGGCTTGAAGAAGGGATCGAATCTGATCCCCCTCTCCGTGATTTTGTCCTCATCGGTATAGATGAAGTCAATTGATGGATCGGAGTTGATTGCCGAAACCACCTCATAGAGTGCACTGGGAGCCAGCTCGTCATCATTGTCCATGAAGCCGATGTACTGCCCCTTGGCCAGCTCTATCGCAGAGTTCGTTGCGGCAGCTATGCCACCGTTCTCATCCCTGTACACGGCATGGATTCGGGGATCACCGGCGGAGATCTCCTTCAGCAGGGTTCTCACCGACTCATCAGGAGAGTGGTCATCGGCCAGGCATAGTTCCCAGTTCGGATACCACTGGGCATCCATGGACTCCACACACTTGCGCAGCCATTGCTCATCCACGTTGTATACGGGAACCACGATGGAGATCAATGGCTTTTCAGCGAAGCCCTCCATGACCTGCATGGCATCCGCGGGCTTAGTAACCTCATGAGTCCGTATCCACTGGTCATAGGACTTCTGCCGCTTGGTAATCTTCCTCTTGGCGCGCTTCACCAAGGACCTAAAGTTAGACGAGAAGGAATCATGAAGAAGACGGTAACTGATTTGCCTCAAACGTTGTTTCTTCCTGTCATTGCTGAGTTTACGCTCCAAACGGTTCAGATCGATCTGAACCGGCCGTTCAGTACCGTTGATCATGAAAAGAAGTTGGAATGATCCCTTGTTGGAAAGGGTTGCAGCGGTAAAACCGGGCCGGGCGGAAGAATCCAGATCGAAGACCGTGGCAATGTCATTCCTATCTTGCCGTTCAACGGTGACATCCTCATCTTGGGGACGAATGCGTATTCCGGTCTTACGATAGGTATCCACAGCCCAGCCGGATACCGTTACGGTGCCGTCTATGGGGTTCTTCACCAGATCCTCGATGGCAACCTCATAATTTACGGCGCTATGAACGATCATCCTTTTTTCTTCCTCGTCTTCGCACTATCATCAACAAGGCCACGTGTGGCTGACTTCTGAATATGTGTCACCGCTCCTTCTCGGAACGGAATCAGGCCCGAAACAGCAGATACATCCTAATGAACTCCCAGCGGTAAAAACATGCGTACCCACTATGCGTCTATATGCCGTCATCAGGTCAGTTTCACACTGACTTTCGGATGAGTCAAACTTTGATCGTAGAGTTTGGCCTTGCGAACCTGGAAGTGGTACACAGCCGACTGCTTGAGCAGAAGGTCATCTCCCGAGGCAGCAGTGATGTTAACGTCATAATCACCAGAGGCCAGAACATTCTCGATCTTAAATATGATCTCGTGACGACCCTTGGTAAAAGTGTCCTTGTCTGAATTGACCAGGTTCGAGGTAGCCAGAACCACCCTGCCCTGCTGGTCTACCAGATTGATCTCGAAGATGCCGTGTGGAACGTTCCGCTCGCATTCGAAGGCGATCCTGATGTCGAAGTTCTGGTTGATGTCGAGGAGCTGGGTGTTCTTCCCATCGGCTGCGACCTGCATGTCGATCATCCGAACACCATCGCCTTGCTCCAGTCGGACCGCCTCATTGTCCTTCTGGACGGCCTCCTGCTCCTTCTCTATGAAGTAGTCGGAATAGGCACTGGCGACTTCGTCCGGTTCGCCGAACTTGGCAATGACACCGTCCTGTATCAGCATGGCTTTGTTGCAGAACTGTCGAACATCACCCATGGAATGAGTGACCAGTATGATGGTCTTATTCTCTCTCTTGGCCTCGAAGAAATAATCCCGGCACTTCTTCTGAAAAGCTTCGTCTCCCACGGCCAGTACCTCATCAAGGACGAGAATGTCACCCTGCGACTTGATGGCTACTGAGAAGGCCAGCCGAACCTGCATACCACTGGAGTAGTTCTTCAGCTTCTGTTCCATGAAGTCGCCCAGCTCGGCGAAATCGACAATATCGTCATACATATTGTCGATCTCTTCCCTGGAGAACCCGAGCATGGCACCGTTCAGATATACGTTTTCCCTACCCGTAAGCTCAGGATTGAAACCCACTCCCAGCTCGATGAAAGGCACCAGTTTCCCATTGACCTGAACCTTGCCACTGTTTGGAGAGTATATGCGAGAGATGATCTTCAGAAGCGTGGACTTGCCGGAACCATTCTTGCCCACAATGCCAAAGAAATCACCTTTCTTCACCTCGAAGGAAATGTCCTTGAGCACATGCTGGATGGTATATCCGTTCTGCCTTCGGATGGTATTGAAGACGAAACCCTTGAGGCTGTTGGTCTTCTCATAGGGCAGTTTGAAGTCCTTTGACACATGGGAGACACTAAGTGCCACGTCATCAGGCAGATTATCGGTTTTATCGGAAAGTTTCATTTATACCAGCTCCGCGAAGTACTTGGATTTGACAGTAAAGAACTTCAAGCCCAGCAGGAAGATCAACAGGGAGAAGACAACAGGCCAGCAGGCGACGAAGAAGTTGCTTGTCCATCCCCACAAGGTCGGATTGGCCGGGGATATCAGCACATGACGAGCATCCTGCACAATCTGGGCCATAGGGTTAAGCATGAGGTCCAGCTTGGCGAAAATAGGTCCGTTGTTACCGGCCCTGGAAGAGATCATGCTGATTGGATAGATGATGGGCGTAGCATAAAAGCCGGCTTGCGTCACGACCTCCCAGATGGGGTTCAGATCACGCAGGTCGACATAGAGCGCACTGAGGAAGAATGAGATACCCAAGGCCAGCAAGTAGAGCTCAAAGACTATCGGCAGAATGAGTAGATTCGACCATGCCGGCTTGACTCCGTTGATCAGGGCAAAGACAATCACGACGATGAAATTGAACCCGAAGTTGATCAGAGCGCTCATGGATGACGCAACGACTACCACATACTTGGAGAAGTGTATCTTCCGCAGAAGATCTCCATGCCCCACAATCGAGAGCATACCGCCAGTTGTTGTTTCGTTAAAAAGATTCCACAGAATGATACCAAGCAAGAGAGCCACGGCGAAGTGCGGAACATCCGCTCCAAACCGCATGAAGCGCACGAAGACGACATACATAATGGCAAAGAGCATAAGGGGCTTGAGAACCGACCACAGGTACCCCAAGACCGATTCCTTATACCTCAGTTTGAAATCCGTGGAGACCATGGCTTTGAGCAGAAGCCAGTTCTTCTTGCTGAAAATCTCTAATCTCTTCAATTTCCTCTCCTTGGTCGCACTCGACAATAGAACCCGTGCTTGAAGGTGCGGGTTCCTGAATCGTCAGGCTTGATCCACATGCTTCTTGAAGATGATCTTGTTGTTGGCAACATCCAGCAGATGCTGTCCATATGGAGACTTGCCATACCTTTGACCTGCTTCTACCAGCTCTTCACGGGTGATCCAGCCATTCTCGTAAGCTACCTCTTCCACAGCGGCGATGGGAAGACCCTGGGCCCTCTGAACGGTTCTGACGAACTCCCCTGCCTCGTAGAGGGAATCCATGGTCCCTGTATCCAGCCAGGCATAACCGCGACCCAGGGTCTGAACACGCAGGGATTCGTCTTGAAGGTAAAGACGATTCAGATCGGTGATTTCCAGTTCGCCACGTGCAGAAGGCTTGACCTGCTTGGCAAACTCAGTGACTCGCTCGTCATAGAAGTAAAGCCCGGTAACCGCGTAGTTGCTGGCCGGATGCTCAGGCTTCTCCTCAATGCTGACAACCTTGTTGTCTTTGTCGAACTCGACCACGCCGTACCTCTGTGGATCGTCCACATAGTAGCCGAACACCGTTGCCCCGTGCTGGCTGCCCGCCGCATTTCGCAGAGTACGACCAAGACCATTCCCGTAGAAAATGTTGTCGCCCAGAACCAAAGCGCAAGGTTCGCCGCCGATGAAATCCTCGCCCAGGATGAATGCCTGGGCCAGACCATCCGGGCTGGGCTGGATCTTGTAGGAGAGACTGATGCCAAACCGGCTCCCATCACCCAGTAGACGCTGGAAATTGCCGATATCCATGGGCGTTGAGATGATCAGTATCTCATTGATACCTGCCATCATGAGCACGCTCAGGGGGTAATAGATCATAGGCTTGTCGTACACCGGAAGCAGCTGCTTGGAAGTGACGGTGGTCAGCGGGTACAGACGCGTGCCCGAACCGCCGGCAAGAATGATGCCTCTCATCGCGTGACGCCTCTCTTATGATTCATACATCCGTGTCAAACTCAAGATAGCTTACTGCCGACCGCCAACAGGAATCGATGAGTGGCAAAATCTCTGCGGTTCCCACGCATAGCGGCCGGGCCGGAAGCGAGCCGCTCAGCGGGAGTCGATGATGGACTGGACGTAATCCTCCAGGGCGCCCTCCCAATCACCGGGATGGAAGCCGACGGCCCTGATTTTATCCAGGGAGAGGGCACTGTTGGTCGGACGCGGGGAAATAGGGCCGGCGGCTCCCGCGTAGTAGTCCTCGGTCGATACCGGTTTCACCTTGTCGCCGTTGCCATTGGTCTGATCGAAGACGCGACTTGCAATCTCGGCCCAGGAGGTGATGGACCCCGAGCCGGTCAGGTTGTAGGTACCGTATGGTGCCTGCGAATCCAGAAGGTGGAAGATGGCTGCGGCCATGTCTTCGGTGAAGGTCAGCCTGCCAACCTGGTCGTCCACGACGGTAACCGAGTCGAGACCGTCATCCGGGTCAGCCACTCGGTCGGAAAGCCCCATCATGGTCTTGACGAAATTATGCCCCTGACCAATCACCCAGCTGGACCGGAGAATATAATGGCGGGGTATATTCGAAACCGCGATGTCACCGGCGGCCTTGGTCTGACCGTACACGCCGAGGGGTGCGAAGGGTTCGGACTCAGCGTGCTCCTTTTGCTGCCCATCGAAAACGTAGTCACTGGAGACATGCACCAAGGTCATGTTGTGTTCTTCCGCGACCCTGGCCAGCATAGCCGGCCCCACGGCGTTGGACTTCCAGGCATCCTGCCGCCCCTGGTCCGTCTCGGCCATATCGACCGCGGTATAGGCACCTGCATTGATGATGGTGCCATACAGACTCCAGTCGAACTGGTCGTAGGCCTCAGGATCGGAGAAATCGAAGTCCTCGATGTTCGTGAACTCGAACCCTTGGAGATCGTGATCCTGCACGTACTGACGGATGGCCTGCCCCAGCTGGCCGCTGGCACCGGTCACCATGGTCCGGCGCGGAGCCATGGGCTTGGCCTGGGCCAGCATGGGATGATTCGCATCCGCTTCACTCAGCTCGCACTGGTCAAGCGGTATAGGCCACTCGATGCCGAGCTGGGGGTCGGCGAGGTTGACGAAGGTATAGGTCTTCTTCTGTTCCAGGGACCAGTGAGCATTGACCAGATAGGTGTAGACCGTGTTATCGGCCAGGGCTTGGAAACTGTTGCCCACTCCCCTAGGCACATAGATGGCCTTGGAGGGGTCCAGCCGGGTGGTGAACACCTGTCCGAATCCTTCGCCTGGGCGGAGGTCAACCCAGGCACCGAAAATCTCACCGCTCCCGATGGAAATGAACTTGTCCCAGGGCTCAGCATGGATACCACGGGTAACGCCACGGCTGGCATTGAAGCTGATGTTGTTTTGCACCGGGTGGAAGTCAGGCAGACCAAGTTCCGTCATCTTGGCCCGTTGCCAGTTCTCCTTGAACCAGCCGCGGTTGTCACCGTGCACCGGCAGGTCAAAGACCAAAAGCCCGGGAATGTTGGTCTTGCTGACCTTCAGCTCTTTTTCGAAATCAAAAGACATGGTTACTACTCAGTCACTTTCTAGCGGAATCGGAAATCGCTCCTCAGAGAGGAATCAGTCACACACCGATCGACGCAGAAGGCAACCCCCACCCCCGACCGGTAGCGGTCCTTGTCACTGTCCGTTACGTCGGTACTTCTCTTCGGTGGCGGCCTTGGCGGGCTCCCACCAATCCCGGTTGTTCCTGTACCAGTCTATGGTCTGCTCCAGGCCGCTTTCGAAATCGGTATGCGCAGGGTCCCACCCAAGCTCGGTACGGAGCTTGGTGGCATCGATTGCATAGCGGCGGTCGTGACCGGGGCGGTCCTTGACCTTGTCGAAGGCATCTTCAGGTTGCCCCATGACTTTGAGGATGTCACGCAGGACGTTGATGTTGTTGCGCTCCCCGTCCGCCCCAATCAGGTAGGTCTCACCCAGGCGCCCCTTGGTCAGGATGGTCCAGACCGCACTGGAGTGGTCTTCGGTGTGAATCCAGTCCCTGACATTGAGACCGTCGCCGTAGAGCTTGGGACGAATTCCATCCAGAATGTTGGTGATCTGGCGGGGAATGAACTTCTCCACGTGCTGGTAAGGACCATAATTGTTGCTGCAGTTGGAGATGGTCATGCGAACCCCGAAGGTCCGGTACCAGGCGCGGACCAGGAGGTCCGACGAGGCCTTGGTGGACGAATAGGGGCTTGAGGGATGGTATGGGGTTTCTTCGGTGAACCTTGCGGGATCATCAAGCGCCAGGTCGCCGTATACCTCATCAGTGCTCACGTGATGGTAACGGACATCGTACTTCCTGGCGACTTCAAGGAGTCTGAAAGTGCCCACCACGTTGGTCTCGACAAATGGCGCAGGGTCCTTGATTGAGTTGTCGTTGTGGGACTCGGCGGCATAATGCACGATGGCATCGTGACCTGGCACGATTTTATCCAGCAGGTCCGCATCACAGATGTTGCCGTGGACGAACTCGACCCTGTCCTCCGGCAGCCCCTCGATATTCTTCAGGTTGCCGGCATAGGTGAGCGCGTCCAACACGGTGACGTGCACATCAGGGTGGTGGTCAACCACATAGTGCACGAAGTTGGAGCCGATGAAGCCGCATCCGCCGGTCACAAGAATGTTCCTGGGTGAAAAGAAATCTGCCATGCGGACCATTATACGATACCGGTGCCTCCATTTTTATGTGTGCTAATGTACCCCTGTTGTATTCAGCTACGAGCCTCTATGACCACTAAGCAAAGGGGGCCTGCGTGAAACTGCAAGCCAGACGATTGAACAGTCACAGCACCTATGCAGTACTGCTCTTCCTTGTCATCTCCATTCTCGAAGGCACGGTCTTCCTGACCAACGTCGGAGCCCTGACTCTGCCGGATGGCGATATGCACGCAAACGCCTCATATGCCATGGCAACCGGACAGATCTTGAACCTGCCTGAGCGCAGTACGGACCAATTCGGGAACCCGGTAAAGAGCCAGCATATTTCCGGAGACTCCCGATACCTGCATAACAAGGCCATGCACAACGCCCTGGTGATGGACATCATCGCCGACCCCATGGCCACAGACCCCCATATGGCGAATCAGCGTCTTGCCGACCATCTGCCGTCAACACAGGTAACCCTCCCGGACAAGTCGTTCCCCTCTCGAACGAACCAGTACTTCCCCCTGGTCTATCTGCCCCAGGGGATAGGCGTTTGGGTTGGCCTGCACACCGGACTCGGCCCCTACAACGTCTGGCAATGCGGAAGAATAGCGAATTTCATCTTCTACCTGTTCCTATTCGGCCTGTCCATCGTGATGATTCCCAGGGGCAAGTACCTCATGGCTGTACTGGGGTCCCTGTATCCGACCATATTCATGGCGACCAGCCTTATGTCGGATGCCATGTTCATCAGTGTCTGTGCGTGCTTCATCGCTTACTTCTTCTCCCTTTCAACCCGCGAGAGACCAGTAACCCGTGTTCAGATGGGAATCCTGATAGGGCTCACCGTCTGCCTCTTCCTTTTCAAGACGGTGTACGTGGCATTGGCTCTCCTGGTATGGGCCCTGCCAGGGTCGCTGCTGACGACGAAACGCAAGGCTGTATTCACGGGTCTGTCCGCCCTCATCGCCCTCCCGATTTACGGCCTGTGGAGTTCGCTCTATCAGAATGTACCGGCAATCGCCAGTATCTCCGGCAACACTCGCTTCATGTTCAGGCACCCCCTGAAGGTCATATTCACCATTTCTTGGAACCTCGTGGAATTCCCGAAGACCCTGATGAAAATCGGTTCGGCTGTCATCGTCCCGACACTCTTCATACTGGCGGCCTGGCTCATCCTGTTCATGACCAGCAGGCCTGCACCGGCTGACCAGAGTTCCCCGACCGCATCCGTACGCCGGTACCGGTACGTCTGGGTCTCCATGGTCGCTTTCTTCTGTGCTGCCTTCCTGGCATATCTCTTCATTGATCTCACCTGGAACGATATGATGGCCATGAAGAACGCCCACGCGATACAAGGATTCCAGGGCAGATATCTCACCCCGCTCCTACCCCTCCTGACCTGCATATGCTTCTCCCCGCCCGAGAGCACCGCTGATGCCTTGCCCTCTCACACTGTGGCCGACACCATCATTGAAACTCTCGAAGCAGAGGGTTCTTCTCCAACGCGATAGCTATAATCCTTGACACTGCTGATGCCCGTCTCCATTGTCCGGCACCGGCAGGTTCCGATTGTCCATTGACTTACCGATCGGCAGGTGTTCAAATATGGAAAAGCAGGCAATACAGGCCCTGAAGAAAAGCAGGGGGGCCATGTTGTTCTTTCTCGTGTTTGCCCTGTTACAAGGCAGTTTCTTCATCACTACGATTGGGGCATTGTCCTTCCCTGATCCGAACATCCATGCCTACGCCTCGTACTCAGCCGCCACCGGACAGATTCTCAGCAAACCCGACCGACAGATTGATGAGTACGGGAATGCAGTCAAAGTCCAACAGCTTCATGGCGACCCACGCCTTCTGAGCCTTCAAGGATGCCGGAATGAGCTGGTGGTGACCCTTCTCAATCAGACCTCGAACTATGATTCCAAGCTCGAGGAGCAAAAAGCCGTTGACGACCTGGCCCCAAGCAAAGAAGCCACCGCCGCATCCGCTAAACACACAAACCGAGCGAACCAGTATTTCCCTGCGGTATTCCTCCCCCAGGCAATCGGCATCTGGACAGGTCTACACACCCATCAACCCCCCTACCAGACCTGGCAACTCGGGCGAATAAGCAACCTGGTGGTTTACATCCTCCTGTTCTGTCTGGCCATCGCCATCATCCCCCGGGGGAAGATGTTCTTGGCTGTCATAGGCGCCTTGCCGCATGGCATGTTCATCGCTTCAAGCCTTATGGCGGATGCTCTTTTCATCAGCCTCTGCGCCGTGTTCGTCGCTCTCTTCATGGCTGTCGCCACCCGCAACGAACCGGCATCAAGAGGACAGCTGGTGGCCTTATCAGTACTGACGGTGCTCTTGTTCATGTGCAAAACCGTCTATGTCAGTCTTGCGGTCCTCATTCTCGTCCTGCCCAGACGGATTCTCTCGACCAAGCGCAAGGCCCTGTGCCTGGGTTCCTCCGCCCTTGCGATCCTCGTGGTCTATGGCACCTGGTCTTCCTTGTACTCAACGGTTTGGGCATCGGCATCCGTCTCCCAGAATCTGAGATTCATGCTTCGCCACCCCTTCAAAATGTGCATGGCAGTGGCGTGGAACTTCATGAGGGAACCGCTTCATCTACTGGGACTGGGAGCTCCTTCAGTCCTCCTGGTAATCATCCTGGGACTGGCATGGGGTGTGCTCTTCCACAACTCTCACCCGACCCGACGGAAGGTCACATCGACACGTGGATTCTTCAGTCTGTACCGTTATCAGATTGCCTCTGCTCTGGCCTTCCTGCTCCTCATCTGCCTGGTTTATGCGTCCATGATGCTCACCTGGAACAACCTGCCGCAGATGAAAATCGGCGACCCCATCAATGGAATCCAGGCAAGGTATCTTGAGCCTTTCCTGCCTCTCCTGGTCTCCACCGTCTTCCATCCTGCCGATGAAGACATAGCGGATACGGCAGGCCTCTCGACGAAATCCGACGAGACTGGTTCAGCAGTAGTGGAAATCGAAAATCACGGGCCCGAAAAGAAAGCCCTCAAGCGCGAAACGGCCTGAATTCCCAATCGCTGCGGCCTAGTTAACTTCGTCAAGGTCGGTAATCACCGACCTTCAGTCACGCTCTTTGCGTCTCAGTCGGCAGGTTGAATGCCCTTGCGCTGAATGAAGCGGTTCTTGAAGATCCACTTCAAGTGACCAAGACCGGTCTTCAGATAGGACTGCTTCGTCTCCCCGAACCTGCTGCCCTGCCGTATCCTGACTTCACCGAAACGGGGACCCAGGTACTTATGGGCATTGAGCTTGATCTGGGGCGACAGGTTCCAATCGCCCTCAGTCAGATGAAGGGAGGGAACCACATCACGCTCGAACACCCACATCCCCGACAGGGAATCATGGATGACCTTGGCGTAAAGAAGGAACATCTCGAAGTTCAGAATCTTCACCCCGAGCTGTAATTTCAAAGGAATGCTCTTATCGGGATACCTGGAGCAGGAGGCGAAGCTGAGGCCACGCTCCTTCATGACACCCATGATGCGAGGGAGGTCCTCAATCGGGTACGTGCCATCGGAGTCCGCACACACGATGATTGAACTCTTGGCCTTGTTGATTCCAGTCATGTGGGCGAACCCATAACCGATTCCCGAGGCGACCCTGTCATCGACAAGCATCTCGAAACGAGGATTCGACCGCTCAATCTCACGGCCGACCTTTACCGTGTCATCGCTCGACTTGTTGCTGACACAGATTATCTCATCGTAGAAATCCGGAATGTCGGCGACCATCCGGGCCAGGTGCTTTGCCTCATTGCGGCACGGCATGACCAGGGAAACAGTCGAACCGTTCAACATGACTTGCTACTCCTTCGAATCGTATCTTCGTCTTATCGGACAACCAGCCGACAGCAATGCAGGAACGAAGGCGTGGCCAGGTCCCTCACATCATAACCCACTCCCCCCACGAGAGAGGGCTTCATCCCAGCCTCCTGTCCGCCGCAGAGCTTGCGGATCAGCGTGTCAGCCGATGTTCCACTTCTGGTTGACCTGCTCTCGGAATGTATAAGTGATGACAGGAGTGCCCGGGGTGAGACCGCCGGCGTAGATGTCAATGGCCTTGTTGTTGACCATGCTGCGGATGGCATACCCACCCTGGTACTTCTGCAGGTACCACATCTGATTGGACCCGTCCGTTTGGGTGTACTGAACGATATTGCCGCCGTCTCCCGGGAAACCGTACTGGAGATCCAGATACATCTGGGAGTGCACAACCCTGATTTTGTATCTTCCATTGCCGGTATCGATAAACTCGAAACTCTGATTGGGACCTCCGTTGTACGGCCATGTCTGCAGGCGGGTATCACGATCCAGGCTGCCGGCGGGTACATCAAGGCTGTTCCCATTTGCATATGGACTGGTGATGGACCTTTTACCACCGGGGAGGGCTGCTGCCTGCATCAGTCTGAAAGCCTGGTTCTGTCCACCGTTGTACTGCCAAATCTCCATCTTGGTGCCCAGTGCCATATTGCCGCTGGTCACGTCGAGGGCCACGCTTCTACCGTCCCCAAGCGCAGAGATGATGAAGACGTATCCCTGTGGTGACCGATAGAAGTACCAACGCTGATTGGGGCCCATATTGGTCGAGTACTGGATGACCGTGTTCCCGTTAAGGGTAGAGCCTGTACTGACATCCAAGGCCTTGCCGGAGTTCTTCGACGTGATGATATATGACCCGTCGCCGTGCGGTGTTACGTGGTACAGCTGGTTCCAACCGTTGGTGGGTGACCACGTTCCCACCGGGGTCTCGTCCTGGTGGCTGCCGCCCGGTATGTCCAGGTACCGGTCTGGAAGGGCCGAACCGATGAAGTAGTCACCTTCGGTTATATCCGTGATTCTGTCGGCCGGGGAGAGCTCGGGCACTCTCCCCCCTACGTCCACCGGATTCCTGTACCCGCAAGCGTTCAGATCCACGCTGTTGCCGATACCGTTGATTCTGCCGTTATCCGCATACTGCCAGCAACGCTGGTTGGCGGAGAAGTTGAAGCCGGTACGGGCACCATAACTGGCCACCCAGTGGGTCCTGGAGCGGATGGTGCCGCTGTTCAGAGCCGTGTTCAGGTAGTAGGTATAAGAGTAGATCGAGAGATTGTTGTACCCCGCGGACTGCAAACGGTTGTACCAGGAGTTGACGATGCTGTCGTACACGGCGGGAGATGTAGGAGGGGCGTGGCCGGTCCAGACCCACTGCTCCAGGTCATAGTAAACGGGGTAGGTCAAATCTCCGGGCTGCACACCCGCACGGCGAAGAAGATCCACCGTGCCGTCTCCCTCGGCCCAGCCGGTATTGCCGTCGTAAGCGTAGGAGTAGAGGTAAAGGCCGAAGGGGATACCCAGACGTTTGCACTCATTGATGTTGTATAGGGCGGTATTATCGAAGCCGTTTCCCCATCCGTACCCGATACGGATGATGGCGCCTTCCACGCCAGCGGCACGGGCTGTTGCCCAGTCAATTCGCCCCTGCCATTGAGAGACATCGATGACGCCCTTCGCCTGCTGAGCAAACAGGGTGCCATCTGCTTCGAAGAATGCCTGGGAGCCGTTGTAGGTTCCCCAGTGGGCCCCATATGCGTTGTTGCCCAGCGAGGCCGTTTTCACAGCAGCTTCCGACCTCCCTTGCGGGCGGTAAACACCGCTTCGCGCTGCGGAGGAATTACTATCGTCGATCTGCCTTTTAATGACCGGATTTGCCGACCCTGTCCGGTCGGACCTGTCCAGCTGCTCCTTGACTTCACTGACAGGAACCGGGATGAAACTCTTTCCTCCGGTCTTGGCCAGTGGATCGGCGGGACGGTCCGGGGTACCGACGACCGAGGCATCGGTCACGGGCCGGCCGGTGGTGATATCCCTGGCCTCGCCCCGATCGGTGACGGCCACACTCTTGGATACCATCGTGGCATCTTCGGGAATGGAATCATCGATGGCGTCAGGAAGCATATCGCGGGGTACGACACCTGTCTCCCCCGTCGCCGCGGAGTATGTCTGGTTGCTGGTCTGGCTCGCCAGCCCAGCTGCCTGGGCCGGATTGACACCTGCGAACGGCATCAGGGCCAGGAGGGCCATAACGGTTCCTGCCGCACATGCTCTGCCCAGGTGCCTTTTCCACTGCAACCCCATATCCGACACCAGCCACACGCTCCTTGCCATGGCGACCACACGAACCCTCAAGAAGGAAGGTACCTCCTGCCTCCTGTCGCCGAGAATCCTTGTAAATCACAACTCGTAGGATAATCAGATTACCTGTATTCCTTCTGACGGACCCGCACACCCCAGGAAGATAACAGAAGATTCGCAAACAGCAAGGCCACGCCGGCTTCCGAGTTCAGGCGAGCCTACCTGAATCATGTGTAAATCAGGCAGTACAACCAAAAACGACGGTGCGAACACACATGGGCGGGAGCGGTTGAACGACCTTGGTTACCGGCAGGCGAACCGGTAGAGCGCCCAGTGCTCCCCGTCACCGGCAGGAGCACCAAAGTCCTCCACCTTCTGCAAGGCACCCGAGCTGACATACCCGTCAATGAGGTTCTGATCGTGGAAGGGGTCATACTGGGCCCTGTAGGTGAACATCTGCAGGTCGGGTGCCTGAGGCCCCATGGTCAGGAAGTACTTCGGAGCCGCGACGGCGCCACCGGGACCATGATGGGTGAAGCTGGGATCCACCGGACAGACCGTGGTCAGGAGCCTATCGGCATCACCAGAGGCAAAGGCATGTTCAACCTCCCCGAATACCTTGCCGTTTTTGGTGTCCATAGGATTGTAGACAGGGTAAAGCATGTTGAGCCCATACAGGGTCATCCCATACATGGATCCGTTCAAAGGGTCGGAGACAATCACCGCATCGTCCCGACCGACCCGGTTCCTGACAGTGGTCAGCGCCTCGAACTTGGCCCTCGTCAGCTGCGAGTGCGGATCCTCCCTGTCCAGGACGGTGTTGGCCTCAGCCAGCAGAGCCAGATCATCGCGTCGGGGATTGTGTATATTCCCCGCCACAACCAGGACCAGAGAGAGTGCAGTAACCGTCAGCACCCGGAAAGCACCATTCACGGCCGGCGCAGACAGCCGGTCGGTGGTCACATCCGCCGGACCTGTCAGGACCTTCCTGCCGCACTTCCACACCACCGGTTGTGGATTCAAGAGGCAGCGCGCCCCGAAAACAAGGAGGGGAACTATCGCCAGGGGCAACATGGCCAGGGGCCTGGTCTCACCTCGGTACCAGGCAGCAGTCAGGATATTGGCAAGGGGGCCGGAAACCGCCGCACTGCAGACGTAAATCAACCCAATCAGCAGGAAGGAGAGGACCAGGGATAGCCCTTCGCGGAAACGCCTGCCACTCAGCAGGAGTGAGGCGGTCAGGGCCAGTACGATGCATACCGCCATGAGCAGACCAGCGAACCCGGACAGGTTCCCGGTAAAGAGGACGCCTATGGCATCGGGCAGACTTCTGGTCGGCTGGAAGGTATGGAACCACGTGGACGGATGCAGGTAGTCCTTTCCATGGTCCCGGCGCATCACGTAGACGGCAAAGAGGGCTGCTGCCAGGCAGCCGAATCCGGCCGCCCCTGCAATCAGCTTCCAGGAAAGGCGGAAGAGGATGAAAAAGACCATGAGCACCAGGTAGGTGAAAGCAATCCGCGGATGGGCAAGGAGTACCAGGACCGCCAGAGCCAGGTTGACCGGCACCCAGAAGACCAGCCCCCTGCCTGGGGTATCCGGCTTCCTCCGGTCAGCAATTGCATCCATCAACCTCAGCCCCGAGTACAGGGAGAATGGCAACAGAGCCGTTGCCAGCCCGTAGGCGAAAAGAGGGCCCGCGTCGAACAACCAGAAGGGGAAAGCGCCTGACGTTACCGAAAGGACCGGCACCAGGAGGCACATCCCAGCAACCTGCAACCTCGGCATATCACCGAAGAAGTAGGAGCACCACAGCAGCATTCCCATAGGGAAGAGCAGTCCGGAGGCAAAAATCCAGACCAGGTTGAGCCCGGTGAAGATGTTGACCGTGCAACCGAAGAAATCGGCCACCTTGATCAGGCAGTAGACCATAAGATGGAAGAGTGGCGGATAGAAGGAGTCATTGGGATTCAGCTCGAAAGCGACTGGGAGCCCATTTCGAAGAAGTTTGCGAATGAAGTAATAGTGGGAGGGGGCGTCGATGGCCTGGATGGGCATGTTCCACATCTCCCAGGTCTTGGGAAACCAGGCGACGACCAGCCCGAACGCCATGGCCACCCCGGCCACGGAGGCAAGAGGAACCAGCCAGGCAGACTCCAAGAAGCGTGGCCCGGCCGCATGGGAGTGGGAGGTCCCTGATGGAACATCCGGCTCTGCAGGTACGACCACGTCCACCGCGTCGACTGTCTGAGACGTCATATCCATCCTCCTGTAGGGCGGCAACTGCATAAGAGACTACACGCAGGGCGGCCCCGCCCATCCCCATCCGGATAAGACCAGGTCTGCGATTACCGGAGATACGATTACCGAAGAACACCAATTACATCCGAAAGGTTCACGAGCATGTCGAAGTCCATTGCGGTGATCTCCCTGATTGGCGACTGGCTCCTCTTTTCCTTCCCGCTCTACCAGGGACTTATGGAGCTCAAGGAGTTCAAGGCGCTCTTGGAGGAATTCAAACAGGTCAGCAAACGATGGAGCCCAATCTCACCATGGTGGTGGCTGATTCCGCCCCTGAAGGTCCACAAGGAACGAACACGCGGCAACAACATCCTCCGAGAGGCGGCCGACACCAAGCGCGAGCGCGGCCAGGTCGTCAACTTCCTGGACAAGGCCACAGCCTGGTACTTCGTGGCTCTGGCCGGCTGGCTGAAGATGATTGCCTCCTTATACGAACTCCTGGAGCAGTATGAGGTCGAGAGCATCTGGATCCTGGTCGGACTGGTGTCCATCCTGACGGCTGGCGGCATCTTCAACGCCCATTACCGAATCGACTCCAGGCGGGTGGTGAAGAAAGAGACGGAGCTCGACTCCGACCTCGAGCGAGCGAAGGAATAATAGGAGCCGCTCGGCGCTCCTGATGCCACGTAAGAGGATGTAAACCCTACGCGAGGGCCGGACTGACCTGGATCAAGGCAGCCTGAGCGAAATTCAGCTGCAAATCATCGCCCTGCCTCCCGACGGCCTGGTCCGGCTGATCCTCAGAATCGGTCACCACCCGCAGCGTGACCGGTTCTTCCTGTTGTTTACGGACCACTTGAAGCAGGGTCCCATGGCCGATTCCGTGCTTACTCAGGTACCTCAGCATCGTCGAGTCCTCATCGCTGACACGGTGCACACGGATGGTGTTCCCCTCCTCCACTTGCGAGAGGGGCTGCGTCTCGGGGATGACCGGGATGGTCCCGGTTTCAGAAGGTATGGCATCACCATGCGGGTCCAGCGTGGGGTGGTCGAGATACTGATCGATTTTCTCTACCATCTTGTCGGAAACGGCATGTTCCAGGGCATCCGCTTCCTCATGCACCTCGTCCCAGCTGTAATCCAGCACCTCGACCAGGAAGGTCTCCAAGAGGCGGTGGCGGCGGACCATCGTAACGGCCGAGCGTACCCCGGCGGGGGTGAGCCCCACCTTCCCATACGGTTTGTGCTCCACCAGGCCGGCATCAACCAGCCTGCTCAGGGCACCGGAAACGGTGGACAGCTTCATCCCTGTCCGTTCGGCCACCGCCGAAGGCTGGACCGGACCCTCGTCCCACTCCTGCAGGTCCCAGATGACCTTCAGGTAGTCCTGGGCATTGGCCGAAAGCTGCGTGACATCCATGTTGCACAGTTTATAGCATGGCGATTCACACCCTCTTCGCCCCGGCGACAGGATATGGCCGCTCCACCCATGCAGATGGCAGCACCGGCCGGACGAGATGTTGGCAGGGTCACAGGACAATCTTCCATAGGGGATGGAAATATCGGCAGGGCATCATTAGACTTCGAAGGGTCGAAGTTTTACCGAGGGCCGTCAGGCAGACCAGATTCCCAGGAAGGTGCCATGCTGAAATCAGAGGCAAGACAAGCAGTAGAGTCCGTACCCCGGGGCGGCGCCGACCAGGCCAATCCAGCCAGCAATGAACCGGGCCGGGGACACTCGATCATCGAGACCGCCAACGGTCGTTCCCTGGAGGAAATCAACGCCACGGTGGCAGTGCCCAAGTCAACCACTTCCTTCTGGAAGAACCTTGTGGCCTTCTCCGGTCCAGGCGCCCTGGTGGCCGTGGGCTACATGGACCCCGGCAACTGGATCACCTCCATCGGCGGCGGAGCCCAGTACGGCTACCTCCTCATGAGCGTCATCCTCATATCCAGCCTGATTGCCATGATGCTCCAGTACATGTCGGCCAAGCTGGGCATCGTGACCGGTCTGGATCTGGCCCAGGCCACCCGCCTGCATACCGGCCGCAAACTCAGTTTCGTCCTCTGGATCTGCACCGAGCTTGCCGTCATGGCCACCGACATCGCCGAAGTGATCGGCGGGGCCATTGCCCTCAAACTCCTCTTCGGTATCCCCCTGGTATTGGGCGTGGCCCTGACCGTTCTGGATGTTCTGATACTGCTCCTCCTGACCAAGATCGGATTCCGCCGAATCGAGGCCATCGTGGCCACGCTGATCCTGGTCATCATGGTCGTCTTCGTCTACGAGGTGGTCCTGGCGCGACCCGACCTGCCTGCCATGTTCGAAGGATTCGTGCCCACCCCGGAGATTCTGGGCAATGGGCAGCTCACCATGGCATTGGGCATCGTCGGTGCCACGGTCATGCCCCACAACCTCTACCTCCACTCCTCCATCGTCCAGACCCGCGACTTCGACCGGGAGGACGAGAACCAGGTCTCCAACGCGGTCCGATTCGCCACCTGGGACTCCAACATCCAACTCACGGGCGCCTTCATCGTCAACTGCCTCCTCCTGGTACTGGGTGCCGCCATGTTCTTCGGCCACGGTGAAGGACTGGACACGTTCACCGCCCTGTACAACGCCCTGGGCGACAAGACCATCGCCGGACCTGTGGCGTCAGGACTTCTCTCCACCCTCTTCGCCGTGGCCCTGCTGGCCTCCGGACAGAACTCGACCATCACCGGCACCCTGACCGGACAGATCGTCATGGAGGGCTTCATCCGCATGAGGATCCCACTCTGGTTGCGCCGCCTTGTGACCCGTGTCGTCTCCATTATCCCTGTCCTTATCTGCACCATCGCCTTCGGCGGCAAGGAATCCGCCCTGGACAGTCTCCTGGTCTACTCCCAGGTCTTCCTCTGCGTGGCCCTGCCCATATCCATGGTCCCCCTGGTCTGGTTCACCTCCTCCAGGAAAATCATGGGGAAGCATGCAAACCCCCGGTGGATGGCCTTCCTTGCCTGGATTATCGTGGCAATCCTGACCGGACTGAACCTCCAGCTGGTCATCCAGGATGTGGGCGAGCTGATTCAGATGCTCTGATTTGCGGGCCGGTGATTCCACACGCCAAGGCCTGCCAAATCCGGCACCTATGTTATAGTTTCTAGTTGTGTCGTTACGACAGGTTCATACGAACTGGTCGCAGCAGACATCTGGAGGATTCGCCTAGTGGTCTATGGCGCACGCTTGGAAAGCGTGTTGGGTTCACGCCCTCACGAGTTCGAATCTCGTATCCTCCGCCAACAAGGGCTTTGAACAATCGTTCAGAGCCCTTTTCATATAGCAAAGCACTTCCGTTGCACACATATCCGAGCTCGTTTGACTGTCTTACCGTTGTCTCGCTCGGCTCTATTTGATGACGACGGCATGGAAAAGTTATGGGTCAGGCGTGCATAAAAAGTGCGACAATTCCAACCGTACCTATATGACCTGCCTGGATACGTCAGAGGGTGATAGTTGGCGGAATCACGGGAATCAGACGAAGAATGACAGAGACCACTGAAAGCAAGAGCATACGAACACCGTCAGAGTCGAGAAGAACGACCAGCAAACCACTGTTTGCAACTCCCGCCATGCTCGCCAAGCACTACAAAGCGGACGACGATTCATAAAGAGATACTCGGCCGCTGCGACGGGTTCATCGACTTCGCGGTTCATTGTTTCCTATCTCCGAGCCGCGATACAGGCGGGATTCTTGCGGAAAACAAGGAAGTTTCCCTACCTGGTTTCAGAATTACGTGACTTGAGGAAGAACGAAGCACCTAGACCGACTACAGCTATGAAAGCCAGGAAGAGGAAGGCCCATCGGTAGCCCCGATCGAGAGCCTGAGCCGACAAGGCTCCGCCATGGCGTCCGCTCTGTGCGCCGATTGTGACAATCATCATGGCTGCGGCAGTGCCCAGCGAGCCCCCGACCTGTCTGACAGTTGAGGCGGCCGCATTGCCGTGGGCAGCAAGTTCCGGAGGAAGAGCGTTGATGCCCTCGGTAAAGGTGGTCATCATGACCAACGCGACACCCGCCAAGCGTAGGGCATAACAAGCGGCAACCACGATAAGGCTGGTAGTGGTTCCGAACCATATCATCGGCAAGGTGCCAGCAAGCAGCACCGTATACCCCAAAAGGGAGATTCTCCTTGCCCCAATCCTTTGATAGATCATCCCGGAAAGCGGGTTGAATATGCCCATGACGACAGCTCCCGGCAGCATGACCAGGCCCGAGACAAGCGCGCTTAACCCTCGCGTGTTCTGCAGATAAAGAGGAAGAACCAGCTCCACTCCGACCATGGCAATGTTGCTCAGGGTGCTCAGCAGACTGGTCAGATTGAAAGTGGCGTTCGCAAAGACCCGCAAATTCACCAGCGGAGATTCCAGATGCAGCTGACGCCAGCAGAACAAGACCACCACCATCAGGCCAGCCAAGAGCAATCCCAAATCAAGAACCGATGCCCCGCCCCTGTCCCCAATGGCGGACAGGGCATAAAGAAGAAGCCCGAAACCCAGGCAGGAGTAAATCACGGACGCCACGTCCAGATGGGTCCTCGTCCGGTCGTTGACCGTGTAGACCAGGAAGAAAGACATCACCAAGATAGCGGCACTCAGAATGGCAAGCAGGATGAACAGAGCCCGCCAGGACCAGTGCTCCAAAACAAACCCAGAAAGCGTGGGGCCCACCGTAGGTCCCAAAGCCACAACCAGCCCCACCACACCCAGGGCCACGCCACGCCTATCCGGCGGAAACATCAGCAGGACCACGTTCTGAATAAAAGGCATCAAAGACCCTGCGGCTACAGCTTGGATGATTCTTCCCGTCAGCAGTAAAACAAAATGCCCTCCGGAAAAGGTACAGACCAAGGAGCCCGTCAGGAAAGTCGTCATCATCGCAATGAAGGCATACTTCGAGCGGAAGTTCGAGAAAATCCAGGCCGATACGGGAATCATCAACCCCACCACCAGGAGATAGGAGGTACTCAGCCACTGGGCAGTGGATTGGGATACATGAAAATCGTTCATGATGGTGGGAAGCGCATTGTTGAGGAAGGTCTCCGCCATCAAGGCGATGAAAGCCCCCGCCAGAAGCGTCCCCATCATTGCAAAGCGATTTCCTCCAACACTGCTTTTGACGTCATCCTTGTCCATATCGCTTCCTCCATCGCATCTCCAGGACCCCAATCCGATTACCATTCCGCTTGATTCAGCGAGGCAGTTCAAGATTCCATGTTTCCGATGATTCGTTCCAGGTAGTTGATTAACTGTCTGCTTTCCTGATCGCTGAATCCATTCAGGGCCAACTCTCCCGTAGCCTGCAGCGCATGCCGGACCTCGGTTCGGTGGGAAGTCAAATCCGCCCGTGCTCGGTCTGTGAGGATCAGAACCATCTGACGCCTGTCATCGGCCTGTGGTTCCGCAATAAGCCATCCTGCTTTGACCAGCCGTTTGACGATTCCCCGGACCGTGGGATGACTCAATCGGAATCTGTCCGACACCGCTTTTTGAGTTACTTCCAGGCCATCATGCTCATACAGGTAATAGACAATGACGAACTGAGGGCCGGTCAATTCGGGGAAGATGCCCCGCACAGATTCATTCATTTGCTTTTCCAACAAGGTGTTGGCTATCTTGACCAGCCCCTCCGGTCGATGCTCAGACAATTCCGGTTGCATTTCCCGCCCTTCAAAAGTATAGCTTGCTACATTATTGGAGAAACCGATCTCGTTGTCAAGGCAAGGCCCAGAGCCGGGAGCGCTACGATTGCCCACACCGACGCTAACCACAGCATAGATGGCGGTCATACGCACACTCCTCCGCGCCGACGACACCCAAGTGGACAACCCGAGTCATACTCGTTATACTCGCACCATAACGTTATATAACGTTATGTGATGAACAAGGAGGTTATCATGCAGGATATTACCGATGTGGCCAAGCGTCTGGTCCAGCACAACAAGGGCAAAATCACCGAGGTCTATTTCGTGGCCTGCGGCGGTTCACTGGTCGACATGTATGTGTCGGACTATTTCATCCGCAGCGAGTCCACAACCATTACCAGCGGGTGGTACACAGCCAACGAATTCGTCCACGCCACCCCCAAGCGCCTCGGCAAGAACTCTGTGGTGATCGCCTGCTCCCACGGCGGCAATACGCCCGAGACGGTCGAGGCCGCCAGGATTGCGAAAGCAGCCGGGGCGCAGACGGTCGGACTCACATACAACGACAAGGCCGACCTGCTCGCCGTTTCGGACTATAGCTTCCTCTACGAGTGGGGCGACGAAACCCGCGTCCACAACAACCCCATGGCAATCATGTTGGAACTGACCGTCGGCATGGTAAACGAATTGGAAGGTTACGATCACTACAACACCTTTATGGAAGGGATGAAGCTGATCGATACCATCGTGGCATCCGCGGAAAAGCAGGTCGAGCCCAGGGCCAAGGCCTTCGCCAACGCCTACAAGGACGAGGAAATGTTCTACGTGATGGCCTCCGGAGCATCCTACGGCCATGCATACGGATTCTCGATTTGCTCCTTGATGGAGATGCAGTGGCTGGATGCAACGGCCGTGCACACCGGCGAGTTCTTCCACGGCCCACTGGAGATCACCGACGAAAACACCCCCTTCATCCTGGCGATGGGTCTTGGACGTACCCGCGAGCTGGACGAGCGAGTGCTGAAGTTCCTCAAGCGGTATGCCAAGAAGATCGAGGTCGTCGACGCAAAGGAACTCGGACTGGACATGATTGACGACTCGGTCAGCGAGTACTTCAACCCCGTGCTCTTCTACAGCGTGCTCAGCAAGTACCGCTATGCCCTGTCCAAGGTCCACAACCATGACCTGGACGTGCGGAGGTATATGGGCAAGGTGGAGTACTGATATGCCGGGCCATATTCCTCACGAGAGCACAAAGGTCATCGGCCTGGGAGACCAGGTTGTTGACCAGTACGTCAACAAGAACGTCATGTATCCCGGTGGCAACGCCCTGAATTTCGCGGCATTCGCCAAGAAGCTGGGGTATGAGGCGGCATTCATGGGGGTATTCGGCGATGACCGTCAGGCCCGGCTGGTCGAATCCAGTATTGACGACCTGGGGATAGACCGCAGTCACAGCGTGGTACGCCACGGTGAGAACGGCTGTGCCAAGGTCAACATCATCGATGGCGACCGCGTTTTCATTGGAAGCAACGAAGGCGGCATCGCGGGACAGGAGCCCCTGCAACTGGACGAGGGCGATCTGGATTACCTGCGGGGGTTCAGCCTCATCCACATGGGAGTATGGGGAAACGCCAATCATCTGCTGCCCGAGGTCAGCAGGCTGGGCATTCCGATCTCCTATGACTTCTCCGACGAGTTCGACAATGCCATGGTTGATGCCGCAATCGGGTACGTGCAGTATGGCTTCTTCTCGGTCAGTGGGATGGAGACCAATCAGGTGGAGGTGTTGCTCAAACACCTCTTCACGGAGCCCAACAGGGCCCTGATCGCCACACGAGGATCCCGGTCCACCGTGGTCTATGACGGACAGGAATTCCATGAGCTGACACCCCACGTCGTCGAAGCCGTTGACACCATGGCGGCCGGAGACTCGTTCCTGACCGCCTTCCTGCTGAATCACGTTGTGCAAGGGCGCGGTTTGGACGAGAGCCTGGTCGCAGGCCAGGACTTTGCAGCAGAGGCGGTGCAGTTGAATGGCTCTTTCGGATATGGCGCACCCATCAGGTAGCCATATCACCATCCAGGTCCAGGCAGTTCGGATCGGGATGTAATCGGATATAGATATGAACCCGGGCAGCAAGGATCAACCGAACCTTGTAAGAGCGGTATGTCAGCCTCGATGAGGTAGCATACTGTGTTACATGACCGATAGGGAGAACCTGATGCTCAAGGGCGATACGCAGATACCGAAGTACGCTCAGATCAAGGCGCTCCTGCTCTCCGAAATTCGGTCCGGCCAATTGGCCCCCGGTGAGAAGATCCCTACTGAGCCCCAGTTGTGCGAACAATTCGGCGTATCCCGTATCACCGTTCGTCGTGCCATTGAGGAACTGGTGGACGATGGTTATCTTCTCAAGAAGCAGGGGAAGGGCACCTTCGTCAGAACCCACAAAATCGACCGGAGAGTCGAATACGTCATGGGATTTACAGAGAGCCTGACCAAGGCCGGCTACAAGCCATCAAGCAAGGTGCTTGAATGCCGTCTGATCCATGCCGAACAGTGGATTACCGAGCAACTTGGCGACCAGTCGTCCGAGGATGTGGTCTATCTGAAGCGGTTGCGAATGGCCGACAACCAACCGGTCATGGAAGAGAACAACTACTTCCCTGCCGATAGGTTCGCCTTCCTCATGCACGAGGATCTGTCAGGGTCCCTCTATGATCTGCTTGAGAGGAAGCACGGAATCCGGCCCATCAATCCCAAGACGACAAGGCTTGGTATGACCTTGGCCGATGCCCGGCTGGCCAAGGAGATGAAAGTGGTCATAGGCACTCCCTGCTTTGAGGTTCATACACTTATCTGCGATCAGGATGACCGACCGGTTCATGTTGGTCATCAGTTTTATCTTGGGGAGTTCTATACCTTCAGCCTCTAACAAGGTGGTCGGCTGAACCCGGAACGCGCATCCTCTTGCCATCTCATAAGGGCAAGTGCGCCCAAAGGACTCCCCAAGTCCTGACGATAAGGACAGACAATGAGGACTGTTGTAAGGTCCCGTCATATCTTTGACGGGATTTCCCCGCACCTCTTCAAGGGGTTTGTGGAGTTTGAAGGATCGACCATCACCAAGGTTGGTCGCGACTGGAATCACGAAGATCCTGGACCCGATTGCGAGGTGCTCGAATATGACGAGTGCCTGGTCATGCCGGGCCTTCACGACAACCATGTTTTCTTCTCCGGATGGATGGCGGCAAACGCCGGCCTGAATCTGTCATCCGCGGATTCCGAAGAGGAGGCCGCACTTCTCTTGGCCAAGGAGCACAGGGAGAATCCGACAAGACCCATATACGCCCATGGATGGAATCGGCAGCTATGGGGCCAAGACCCCGAGCGGGACAGTCTGGATGACATCAGCGACCAGACCCCGATAGTGGCCATCGACTCACTACGCAGCCGTTACTGGATGAATACAGCGGCGGTTCGGCGGTATGGATTCTCCGAGGACCAGCTTGGGGCAGAGGACCGGGCCCTGCTGATCAAAGAGATGACCGGTGACCGAGAGCTGGTTCGGGCTTCATGGAGACGATTCGAGCAATTGCTCCTCGAAAGAGGAGTGGTTTCCTGCAAGGACATCGTTTTCGACGACACAGGCGTACATGGCTGGCTGGCCGATAAGCGCCTGAGGGCCGATCTCTACATAGAGCCCGTAAGGGAGCAGGTAACCGGAGCAAGGCTGAAGCAGATCGCCACACAACCGCTGGGTTCCAAGACCAGGCTACGCGGAGTCAAGCTCATGGTCGACGGAGTCGTCGCTGACGGAACCGCGGATATTCACGGTCGCTATGCCTCCGGTGAGCCCACCCCACAAGTCGATTACCGCGAATTGGAACATCGCGTCCAAGACATCGCAGGCAGCGGGTTTTCCTGTTGCATGACCGCCGAGGGCGACAGGGCCATAGAGGAATCCGCTCGGATACTGTCCTCTGCGGCCGCGCCGGGATTGCACCACTCCATCAGCGACTTGGAGATGATCAATGATCGGGCAGCCGGCGTAATGGCCCAGGCAGGCATCACAGCCGAGTTATATCCGCAGATATTGGGCTTGAACCCATCCGCCCAGGATGCCTACATGCCAAACACCATTGCCGACGATGACGGCAGTGATTTCTTCCATTACAGCAGTCTGACGACGCCTGGGCTGAATCTGACATGTGGTACGGACTGCCCCCTCTTCCTGCCCAGCCTTCCCGAATCCATCCTGCGGGCCAGTCTGCGGGAATTCGACAAGGGAGGCGAGCAGTGGTTCCCCCAGTACGCCCTCCCGGCAATGGCTGTATTGTCCGCCTGGACCAATGATGGTCACTCCAACCGGAATGACCCTGATCCGGATTCACCCGATGCATCCCCGAGTCTGCGACCCGGACAGAGAGCCACCATGGCCATCTTCGACAGGGATCTGGTCCATGCCGACGCGCAGGGCCTGCGCGAGGCCCGGGTGGCAGCCACCTACGTCGATGGACAACCCGCCTACGAGGCCTGACCCGCATTACCCGTATACCCCAAGAAATGAGACAATCATGTCCACAACCAAGACACGCAAGTCATTTACATTCCCCCATAGCTACGCCCTGCTGTTCTTCATGGTCATTCTGGCCGCAGCATCGACCTGGTTGATTCCGAGCGGCCAGTTCGATTCCAAAAAACAGATGGTGGACGGCACGGAGAGGACCGTCATCCTTCCCGGGACCTTCCATGAAATCGGCAAGATCAGCGACGGTCTGGACCACCGTCAGGGTCTGGCCGCCATCCTGGAAGCACCCGGCAACGGAATCATCCAGGCCGTGGAGGTCATCTCCTTCGTGCTCATCCTGGGAGGAGCCTTCGGCATCATCCTCAAAACCGGTGCCATCGATCGGGGTCTCAGGGCACTGGCCGACTCTTTGGGGGCCAAGGGCATTCTGGTCATCCCGATCATGATGCTCCTTGTCAGTCTCGGCGGCTCAACCTACGGCATGAGCGAGGAACTGATTCCCCTGTTCATCATCTTCATCACGTTCATGCTGACAATGGGGTTTGACTCCATGACGGCCATACTGACTCTTTTCCTGGCCAGCCAGGTCGGGTATATCGGTTCAACCATCAACCCCTTCAACGTGCTGATAGCCCAAGGCATCGGCGAAGTGCACGGGAATCCCCTGCTGATGTGGCGTATCGTCTGCTGGGCCATCTTCACCCTGATAGCCGTTGCCTTCACCATGCGGTACGCCTACCGGGTTCGCAAGACCCCCCAATCCTCAATCGTCTATGACAGCGACCAACGCCTGCGCGCCCGACTGCTTTCCGGAAATGAGGGCGCGAACGGCAAGGACGAAACCGGCAAGACCGACACTTTCACCACTCGCGACAAGATCATCATCGGCATTTTTGTCCTCGGATTGGCCGTGATGGTATACGGCATCCTGGCCCTGGGCTGGTATATGACCGAAATCGGCGCCCTCTTCCTCGCCGTGGGCCTCATTATCGGGATTGTGGCGCGTTTCTCGCTCAATCAGATATGCGAGAGCTTCGTAAGCGGATGCGGGGACTTTGTCTATGCAGCGGTAATCATCGGTCTGGCCCGCAGCATCCTGGTCATTCTCCAGGACGGCATGATCATCGATACCATCCTGAACTGGCTGGTGGGACTGCTGGGCAATCTGCCCAAGGGTCTCTTCACCACCATTCTGCTTGCCGTCCAGTCGATACTGACCCTGTTCGTCCCCTCATCCTCCGGCTCCGCAGCCTTGACCATGCCTGTCATGGGTCCCCTGGCCGATCTGGTCCATATCAACCGTGACGTGATCGTGCTGAGCAACCAGTTCGGCAACGGCCTGATGAACATCATCAACCCGACCGGCGGCGTGCTTCTGGCCGGGCTGTCCGTGGCCGGAATCAGCTTCGGTAAGTGGCTGAAGGTCGGCGGGAAGATATTCGCCATTCTGTTCGTTGCGGCAGCCATCCTGCTTTGGGTGGCCACACTCCTCTGACACCGGAGCCGGCCGCGCAGTACAGACCGGAAAACACGGGGCCACACTCCTGCCTTTCGGGTGGATCGAATCGCAGGAGTGCGGCCACGTTGTCATTCATGACGCTATCGGTCTATGCGCCAGGCTTTCCACCGACTGCCCGTAACGGGCCTGTTCAAACCCCCTGGCAGAGCAGGCCCGATTCGGGCTTTCCGCACGACGATTACTTGGCGTAAACGGAAATACGCTCACCGACATGCTTGCCGGATTCGGCCTCGTCCACCATGGCGATTGCATAGTCGGCATAGCTGATGAAGCTCTGACCCTCCGCATTGGTGGTCAGCTCCTCCCCGGCCAGCCCGTAGGAGCCGGTACGCTCACCCTCGGCCTGGAAGTCGGCGGCCGGACTGACATAGGTCCAGCGCACATCGGAACGGGTGCGCAGGTGGGCCAAGGCCTTGCCATGGGCACTGGAGACCGGCTTGTGCGCATCAAGGAAGTCCGGGGTGTCCTCAAGGGCCAAGGTGTGGTCCTTGTTGACGAAGAGGCTCCCGGCGCCACCGACCACAAGCAACCGGGTATCCGTTCCCGACAACAGGTCAGCCAGATGCTTGGCCGCATCGGCGATGTAATGCAGGGTATCCGGTGTCCAGGCTCCCGCCGCATCCACCACCACATCGAATCCGGCAAGGTCGGCCGCCGTCAGATCGAACAGATCCTTGATGATGGCGTGCTGAGCATCGGTCTTGTTGTCGCTGCGCACCACCGCAGTCACTTCATGGCCGCGCTTCACTGCCTCTTCGACAATGAGCCGGCCCGCCTTACCATTTGCCGCAACTACTGCAATCTTCATCATGTGTCCTTTCGTTCAACTTTTTGGAGGTCACTCCGTTTTCCTTGTCGTGATGTACCCTATTACCATACGGATGAAGAAGATAGTAGGCATAAAGAAGTTCCATAGTTACCAAAAGGGAACGTTTGTGGAATTTCATGGTGTTCTGGAATGGAGATTCCTCTGATGCAGGATGAACTACCGGCGTGTCCCGTCGAAACGACACTGTTGCTGATTTCCGATAAGTGGAAGGTCCTGATATTGCGGGATCTGCTGGGCGGGACACTACGTTTTGGAGAGCTGCGCCGCTCCCTGGGCAGCGTCTCGCAGAAGGTGCTCACCGCCAATCTGCGCCAGATGGAGCGCGATGGCCTGGTGCATCGCAAGGTATACCCGGAAGTCCCCCCGCGCGTGGAGTACTCCCTAACGGAAACAGGGAAGAGCCTCAGGCCCGTCATCGAAGCCATGCGCGATTGGGGTAGCAACTACCAGGCCGAACACGCCGCCTGATGCTCCCGCTTGGCGGTATACGGGCTCAGCCGAGCAGAGGCAGGATATACCCCGCCCTTGTCGGGCCCCTGTATTCATGCTCCCTGGTATTCTGCCCATCGGGAGTCCCCAACAGGATTCATGCCGGGAAGACTGGTCGGCGAAACAGACAACATACATCTCTCAGAAGGACCAACGACCGTATGTTTGCGCGCCAGACCAACCCACTCAGGCCTATTCGACACCTCGTCACCAAAACCTGGCTGCACCTATGCAGCACCGCCCAGAACGACCGCAGCACCGCCTTGCTCATGGTATCGGCTGCCATCCTGGGACTTGTTGGGGCCAACTTACCGGCCACTCTCGATACCTATCAGGCGATTTCCACATGGGTTCCCCTGCATGCCCTGGACCACCTCATACCGGGTCTGGACCTGACCGTCAAAGAATGGGTGCAGGACGGCATGTTGACCCTGTTCTTTCTGGTCATCGGCCTGGACCTCCGGCAGGAGATGTCGACGGGAACACTGCGCAACCCACGCCAGGCCCTGACACCGATGCTTGCGGCAATCGGAGGGGTGATCGCCCCCATCGGCATATACTGGGCCATCAATCACTCCGACCCTACAGGACTACGGGGCTGGGCCAT
This sequence comes from Bifidobacterium sp. M0307, assembly GCF_016100445.1. Lineage (NCBI taxonomy): Bacteria > Bacillati > Actinomycetota > Actinomycetes > Bifidobacteriales > Bifidobacteriaceae > Bifidobacterium > Bifidobacterium sp. M0307. Next base: position 92,900 of record NZ_JACFSL010000001.1, on the reverse strand, counting down.
ACCGACTGCAACAGATGTGGCCTTCTCCCTGACGGCCCTGCGGATACTCGCCCCCGGCACCGGTGCAGGACGCCAGTCATTCCTCATGACCCTGGCCGTATTCGACGACATCATCGGCGTACTGCTGATTGCCGTAGGCTATTCACACCTTTCTCAGCCCTGGATGCTGCTCCCCGCCATGCTCTGTCTGGGCGGCTGGTATCTGCTTATGCGGATGAGGCGAGTCCTCCGCCCAATCGCCCTACTCGCCGCCCTGGGCGCCTGGTACGGGTTTCTTCGTGCAGGGATTCATCCGGTCCTGTCAGGCGTGGCTCTCGGGCTGCTCACCCCGGTCAGGTCTTCGCTTCAGGGCAAGGAATCGAGAGCGGAGAGCTTGAGCAGGAATCTCACCCCCCTATCCGCGCTGCTGGCACTGCCCCTGTTCGCCTTCCTATCCATGGGAATACCTCTGCGCGACTTCAGCCCCATCTGGCTGACGAGTCCCATTTTCCTGGGGATTACCATCGGGTTGGCATTAGGCAAACCACTGGGAATCATGTCCGTGGTTCTGGTCTGCTCGCGGCTGGGACTGAGACTCCCCTCCGGAATCCGTACGGTTGACCTGGGCGCAGTGGCCCAGTTGTGCGGGATCGGGTTCACAATGTCCTTCCTGATCGCCGACCTTGCTTACTCCGGCACAAGTCACATCAGCATGGCCCTTGTGGCGGTCCTGGCCGGATCCGCACTCTCCTTCCTTCTGGCTGCCGTCACCATCGCCTTCACGAAAAGAAAGACCACCAGCCGCGGTTGAAGACTATGCTTGGGAAACCACGAGGAGTGACAGTCCAGGATCGGGGGCAGGTATGCGGCTGTGGCATCAGGACCTGATTGAGGCACTGCCCCGGCAGCAACTCCTGGGGCAGCATAGGGAAATCACCGCCCTCAGGGGGCTTGGCTGGGGCCGCAAGCATGCCACCGTGGATTACGTCTTCTCCCACTCGCCATACAAGCTCTATCAATTCCACATCCTGGTCATGGATGAGATGGCGGCCAGGGGATACCATCCGGATCCGGACTGGCGCGATCCCCTCTATCGCGGCAGGCACTGCGACCCCTATGAACATCTGGAGGCCGTCCGACTCACCTCGCCAATCTATCCGGAGCACGATGAGGCCTATCTGGAGGAGTGCCTGGAAAACCTCAGAGGCAAGGGCATCATCATCAGCCCGGACAACCTTCACACAGCATAAGGCCGCCTCGACAACAGGCGGTCAGCCTTTTCTGCTGACCGGCCTGACCAGCAGGGTGACCAGAACCAGGACCAGCGCCAGGGGCAGGAGGGCGGGCCGGACACCGGTATGGTCGGCCAGGAAGCCGATGGCGGGCGGGATGATCCAGGAAACCCCGTAATAGGCGGTCGAGATGACCGAGGCCCGTTGGGCCGCCATGGACGGGTCCCGTGTAGCCAGGGTGGTGACGATGGGGACGCCCAGGGCCGCACCGATGCCCCAGATGCAGGTCCCCACGAGGGAGACCACCAGGACCGGCGAAAGGGAGTAGACCAGGATGCCCAGAGCCGAAACCACAAGGGTCAGATAGAGACTGACTGTGTTGCCCAGACGCTCGACAACCCAGGGACCCAGCACCCTGGAGACGATCATCGCGGCCGCAAAGACCGTTGGAGCCAGGTTGGCCGTGGATTCCGGCGCGCTGAAGGAATCGACCAATCCGATGCTGCTCCAGTCATTGACGGCACCTTCGCTGGCCTCCAGGGCCACATTGATCAGTGCCAGCATCAGCACCAGGGAGTCCCCCCAGGCCGCCATCTGCTTGCGCATGGGGCTACGGTCGTCGCCAGCGCAATCAGCACCTGAATCTCCGACGGGGCCGGTGTCATCGCCCTGGGGATCGGCCGGGCAAATAAGAAGGCAGCAGGCCATCAGACACAGGGTCACCAGAGCATTGACCGCCAGGTGGACCTCCACCGGTATGCCCAGATGGGAAATCAAAGAACCCAACCCCAAGGCCAGGAACATGCCGAGGCTGTAGGAGGCATGGAATCTGGCCATGACCGAGTGCTCGGCGTTGCGCTCAACGGCTCCGGCCTCGACGGTGTTGACCGTTCCCCAGAGGCTGATTCCCGCCGAATTGAAGAGAAGTCCCAAGACCACGCCAGGCAGCGAGAGCCGCCAAATGGCAACCGAGGCCATCAGCATGCCCAGGCACCAGGTAGAAGCACCCAGAAGCATGGCACGACGCACACCCAGACGGTTGGTCAGAACGCCGGAAACCACCATGCCCACCAGGGCGCCGCACCCGCCAAGGATGGTCATAAAAGCCAGGGAGGAGGGCTGCAACCCCAGTATCTCCTTGACCGACGGCAGACGGGAGAACCAGGCAGAGGTTCCCGTCCCCATGAAGATGAAGAACCCGAAGGTGGCCAGACGTTCGCGCACATTGCGCCGACCGGTATTGACAGCCATCGAATCCTCTCTTTCCTCTTCTCCCCAGCGAGCTGTTTCCATCCTCACACCCTATGGGGACCACGGCGGGACCCGCACGAATCTATCCGTGCAGGCCCGACCATCTTTCTGTACACTTAGGACCGTCAGTTCGTTCTATCAAAGGAGAGTAGTATGACTGATCGTCTCAATGGCAAGGTTGCCATCATCACCGGCGGAACCGGCGGAATCGGACTGGGTGTGGCTGAGTGCTTCGTACGGGAGGGAGCCAAGGTGGCCCTGACCGACATCAAGGAGAGCGACGCATCCAGGGAATTCATGGACAAGTACCATGACCAGGTCATGTTCACCCCCCTGGACGTGACCGATGAAGACCAGTGGATCGAGGCCATCGACAAGGTCCAGGCCGAACTCGGCGAGCTGACCACCGTGGTCAACAATGCAGGCATCGGCGGCAGCGGTGCCACTCTGGACCAGGAGAAGTACGAGGACTGGAAGAAGGTCATCGACATCAATCTGAACGGCACCTTCCTGGGCACCAAGCACGGCATGCGGGTGATGAAGGGCCGCGGCGGCTCCATCATCAACATCTCCTCCATCGAGGGATTCGTGGGCCTGAGCGGGGCCGGTGCTTACAACGCCAGCAAGGGCGGCACCAGGATCCTGACCAAGTCGGCGGCCCTGGACTCGGCCAACAACGACTATAAGGTCCGAATCAACTCGGTCCACCCCGGCTTCATCAAGACACCGTTGATCAGCCAGGACCTTGAGGATCGTATGAGCAAGCTGACCCCCCTGGGGCACATCGGCGAACCCCGCGACATCGGCGAGATCTGCGTCTACCTGGCCGCGGATGAGTCCAAGTTCGCCCTGGGCTCCGAGTTCGTGGTCGACGGCGGATTCATCGCCCAGTGATTCGACCGCCCGGGGGCCGGATCGGCTCCCGGGCACCTAACCCGACCAGAGACGCCATCCTTGCACAGGACAGATGGCGTCTCTCTATCACAAGGTTCAAGTATGGCTGAAGGCGCAGGCACCTCGGACACCCGGGGGCACAAACTCCGACGATCGAAGAAGGTTGCCCTGTCTGTGGCCCTGCTGGTCCCGCTTGCCCTGGTCTCCGGGCTGGCCGCCTACAGACCCGTTTACAACCACTACAGATCGAGCATCTCCAGGTGCATGGAATGGGGTAACGCCTGGAGAATCAGTGATGCCCACCTGAACAGGCTCCTGGATGCTATGGAAGCAGGTCAGGGCGGAGCCCAGCCATCGGCATCCACACAGAAGATCCTGGACAGGATACGGCTTCAGGAAGGCAGGGACCGCAAACAGGCCATGCAGACGGGCGCGTTCGGCCAGGACGGATGCACGGCCCGGCAGATGCCCAGCCACCGGCACAGGATGGCCGATACCCTGAGCGGTCTGACAGCTAAATCCGAGCGGGCCATCGTCGACCTGCACAAGCTGGATACCCGCCTGCCTCCCCGGGCGGACGACCTGGACCGGCTCAGGGCAATCATGCCAGGCATGGCCGAGTTCGCCGAGGACTCCAAGGCCCTGGTCGGCCAGAACAATGCCGACCGATTGACCCTGGTGGAGGACCTGAAGGTCGCGGAGAATCAGACGGACCCGTACAGCGCCAGGACCTTGGAAGAGACCCTCTACAGAGATGCCGACCGCCTGGTTCAGGCCGGGAACAACCGCAAGGGCATCGACTGCGCCCGGCAGTCCTGCCTTGCTCTGACCTTCGACGATGGACCCGACACGAAGCTCACCAACCAGATACTTGATGACCTGATCGACAGCCAGTCACCCGCGACCTTCTTCCCCATAGGGCAAAAGGTCGGCCCTCGGACCACCAGGATCCTGGAGCGGATGACCCAAAAAGGGTACCCGGTCGGCAACCACACCTGGAGCCACCAGGACCTCCCCGACATCATGGCCAGGCATCAGGAGGAACTGCAGATTGCACAGTCCGGTCAGGTAATCCGGAATGCGGCCAAGCGGGCCGTCACGATGGTCAGACCTCCCCATGGCAGGGTGGACGAGGCCAGCAGGTCATACATCGGCAATCATCTCGGGGCGGCCATCGCCTCGTACAACGCGGACTCCTACGACTGGGCCCGTGGCGCCTCCCCCGGCTCGATCACCGGAAAGATCAAGGCCGAACTCCAGCCCGGCTCCATCGTCCTCATGCACGACATCCAGCCCCACACCGCACGGACCCTGCCCGGTCTGCTGGATGACCTGCGCAGGAAGGGATACCGCCCGGTCACCATACCCGAGCTGACCGGGGAATACCCTCGCGCCGGGGCGGTCTATATCTCCCGCACCAACATCCTCAGACCCTGACAGACAGAACCTGCGACCACTTCGTATGTCAACCTGAGGCAATCCCAATTGTCGCGTGGTTTTCGACCGCGACATTTCCTCGCCCACCATCCCACTTTCCGCCCCGGAATTTGCTAACGTAAGAAATGGAAGCACTGTTGCATCCAGGCGGGTCGTCAGAAATTGATGGCCAGCCACTTGTCATGGCACTGCACGGCCATGACATCTGCTTGACCCCGTGCAGGCGGACCAATCAGAAAGGTCAGTCATGGCAGAAGATACACTCATCGTCGTCGATACGTCCATGTTTGCAAAGGACGCTGCATCAAAGACGGCCAAGGCCAACGAGGTGGCCAAAAAGTTCGGGATCAGCGATGAGGCCTTGAAGCAAGTCGAGGACTACAAGGACCAGCTGAGCTATCACCAGGCATGGGACCTCCCCTTCCTGGGATATGTGGACGAGGATGGTTATGGTTATGCCTACGTGCCGGACGAAGCGGTGGCGGCCGACGGGTGGGATGCCCACAAGGCCTTCCTGGATCTGCCTGACGATGTGCAGACGGCCTTCGCCATCCGCATGCTCTTCACCCACCGCGACCTGGACCGCCACGGCGCCGAGATGTTCCTCCACCATGGCCGCGGCCTGACGGTGCGTTTCGAAGGCCCCACCTCAACCAGCTACTGATTCGCTGCCTCACACCGATGCCCCGGAAGGCCAAACCTTCCGGGGCATCGCCTGTTCCCGGAAACTCCGCCCCGCCCCACGCTCCAGATAATCCCCGGGAACTCGGCAGGGTCGGAGGGTCAGGAGACCAACCCGAAGATGCCGGGAAGAACCACACCAATCACTGCACCAATGCAGGGGCCTACAAAGGGAACCCAGGCGTACCTCCAATCCGCGTCCCGCTTGTCGGCCATGGGCAGGAGCGCATACGCCACCCGGGCGGAGAAGTCACGGGCGGGATTCAAGGCGGCACCGGAGATGCCACCCAGGGCCAGAACCAGAACCGTAATGACCAGGGCAACCCCGAGCGGACCGACCTGGGTGGGTGTTCCGCCATTGACAAAGACCCAGGTGACCAGGACGGCCGTACCGACAATCTCGGATACGGCATTCCAGAAATTCGACCTGATGCCCGGCTTGGTGCAGAAGACCGTGAGTTTCACATCAGGGTCGGTGTGCAGGTCGAAGTGTTTGCGGGTGGCCAGGTATCCGATACAGCATCCCACAAAGGCACCCAGGAACTGGGCCAGGATGAAGATACCGACATTGGCGGCCGTGACAGGTATGCCGCCCTTCCCCATGGGCATCCCGTTCAGGGTGGCGCCCGGATTGAACCAATGGTTGACCACCCTTGCCAGGGTGATCGAAGGGTTGAGGTGGCCTCCGGTCCGCCAGCCCACATAGACACCGACATAGACGGCAAGCCCCCAGCCCAGGGCCGCGTTGATCCAGTCGCTCCTGAAGGCGGCGCTCTTGGGCAGTGACCTGCTGGCCGAGACCATGCAGGCGATGGCCATCATGACGGCCGTTCCCAGAAACTCCGAACCGAACATCTCAATACCGCTCATCATGCCTGACCTCATCGTTTCTCGTAATCGAACGCGCGGAGTGCAGCCACCCCCGTAACCCGGGCGGTCAACAACGACCAGCCCGGCAGGTACCGGTAAGGCACCCGTCAACCCTATGCGGCGCAACCGCCGGATAGCATCAGTCCATCAAGCGTAGCCGGAACAGGGTACTCCTGCACAACCGGGGAGATACCGCCACCTTCCCGGCAGACCTACAGTCCGGGTCAGCCCAGGAGGGCAAGGAGGTCTCTGCGGCTCAGGCGGCCGATATCGGAGGCGCCGGTGACCGCTGCGGAATCAACGAACCGGGAGGCCAGATCGCTCTTGGTGTGTTGGAGACCAAGAATCCGCTCCTCAATCGTGTCCTTGGCCACAATCTGATACACATTGACGTCCTGAACCTGTCCAATCCGGTGGGCACGGTCGTTGGCCTGCTCCTGGGCGGCGGCGTTCCACCAGGGGTCGGCGTGAACCACCACACAGGCCCCGGTCAGATTGAGGCCCGTGTTGCCGGCCTTCAGGGAAATCAGGAAGACGGGGGTCTGGTCCTGATTGAACCGATCGACCAATTCCAGGCGCTGCTTCTTGGAGGTGGCGCCGGTTATCATGTCGTACCCCACGCCCAGACCACGCAGGCGTTGGGCAATCAGGTCCAAATACGAGGTGAACTGGGAGAAGATCAGCATCTTCCGGCCAGCGTCCTGACAGGAAAGGACCAGGTCCTCGATGGCATCGAGCTTGGCCGACTGACCATGCCGGTCGGTTTCGGACTGGGTTCCGCCCTCCGGAAAGGCTTCATAGACCAGCCTCGGATCACAACAGACCTGTCTCAACCTGGTCAGCTGGGCCAGAACCTGAATCTTCCCGGTCTCGTACTCCCGGTCCTTCTCGCGGTTCAGGGTGGAGCGGAGTTCCTGTTCGAGAGCGGCATAGAGCTTGCGTTGGCGCCCCTCCAAGGGGACGGTGATGACATTCTCGATCTTCTCCGGCAGGTCGGTCAGGACCTGGGACTTGAGCCGGCGAAGGATGAAAGGACCGACCAGGGCCTGGAGTCTGGCCTGGGCGTCCTGGTCACCACTCAGGATGGGCATCTCGAACCTGTCGCGGAAGTGGCTGTACGGCCCCAGGATTCCGGGCATGAGGAAGTCGAAGATACTCCAGAGTTCGGAGAGCCGGTTTTCCACGGGTGTGCCCGTCAGGGCAAATCGATGGCGAGAATCCACGGTTCGCACGGCCCGGGAGGCCTTGGTGGCGTGGTTCTTGATGTACTGGGCCTCGTCCAGAACCAGGGTATCAAAGGAATATCCCTGGTAGTCCTCGATGTCACGACGGAGCAGGTCATAGGAGGTGATCAGGAGGTCATAGGATCCACTGCCCTCAAGCATGGAACGCCTGTCGGTCTTGCGCCCTGCCAGGATACCAACCTTCAATTCGGGCGCGAAGCGACTGGCTTCGGCAGCCCAGTTATAGACCAGGGAGGCAGGGCAGACGATCAAGGAAGGCAGGGACACCTCGGAATCGCCGAGTGTCCGATTGTGACGGGAGAGCAGGTAGGCAAGCATCTGCACGGTCTTGCCCAGACCCATCTCATCGGCCAGGATGCCGCCGAATCCCCTGTCACTCACCGTGTTAAGCCAGCGGAACCCTTCAATCTGGTAGGGCCTGAGCTGTCCGTGGAGGGTCTCCGGCACCCGGTAGGCCTGGGGGTCCACGGCTTTGAGTCCCTCCAGATAGGAGCTGAAGTCCGGGTCCCGCTCGTCCTGCCCCACCTGGTCATCCAGATAGTAGGACTGGTAGGCCGGCACGGGCACCTGGCCGGCATCCAGAGTCGCAACAGGAATGCCCAGATCCGAGGCCACGGCATCGACCTGGCCGGCATCCAGGGTGGTCAGATCCACAAAGGCCCCGCTACGCAACCGGTGGAATCGCCGACGTTTACGGTACTGGGCCAGCAACTCGGGCACCTCGTCCGGGTCGATCTCCTTGGCGATGGGAGATATTTCAACCAGACCCGACTTGAGTCTGACCCCCACCCTTATCTGGGTATGACTGGTTACGGTCAGGCCATCGAAGGCGGGGGTGGAGAAGACATGACCCATGCCGCGCAGAAGAGGCAATCCCTGGGTCAGGAAGGCATAGACGGCCTTTTCGTCAGACTCCGGAATCCTGGCCACGCCCTCCTGGGGAGCGGGGAAGTACTGACGGACCGCCTCCCTGGCCAGGCGCTCGCTGTCCAGGTCTCGCACGGCATCGGCTGCTGTGGGAAGGTCTTGGAACACAGGGTACCGATGCTCCCCGTACTTGGCCTCCAGATCGCAGCTGATCCCCTCCTGGTCCCGGTCCAGATAGAACTCGATCTGGCATGGGGGACGGCGCAACTCCACGAGTTCAGGTGGGAGGCTGGCGGTCAGGGCAGGGCTGCGCAGCCCACCGCGACCCTGCCTGGGCTCGGCACCTGGCCTACCCAACTCGGGCAGTACGGTCCGGATGAAGAGTTCAAGGTCGTCCCGACCCAGGTAGAGCCGGGAATCCTCCTGGCCCCCACATAGGGTCTCGATAAGCTCACGGTCCCTGATGAAGCCGGGGGAACACCTATGGAATAAGGGGGCGGCATCCTGAATCCCACCGGAAGCGACGGACCTGACCACCACGAACGAGGCGGCCTGGCCTGGAATGAACCGTTCCACCGATGCCTTGTGCTCAATCACATAACCGTCGGAACCGGCATCACCGGATCTGTCGGAGCTGATGCGGATTCCCAGGTCCGGGTCCCCGTCGACCACCCGAGCCGGCAAGGTCTGACGCAGGAAGCGTTCGGAAGGCGTGTAATCCAGGGTCAGATCGGAATCCAGGTAGAGCTCGAGAAGCTGGGCCACCTCGTCGTCGGTAAGGGTCATCCGTCCGAGGGACGACCTGGACACGTGTCGGCCAAACGGATCCTGCTGGGCGGCCAGGCTCCGGCGGATGGCTGCGGCCCGCTCAATCAGCCCAAGCAGGGAGAGCGAACGCTGGTCAAAGGTGTCCCGGGAATGCACAAAGGCCAGGCGCCGACCGTAAGAAACGAATTCGGTCTGGTCCACGGCCCGAAGAAGGGCGGGAATGTCCTTGACCAAGTAGGAGACACCCCTGGAGGCCATGCCGATATGGAGTCGAATTTCCCACCCGCCGGACAGATCGGACAGGTCGGGTCTGAGCCCCACCGACCCGATCGGCAGATGACGCTTTTGGTCAGTGGCGGGAATGGCCTGACCCTCGGCACGAGTGCCGACCTCCCGAAGGAGCTTGAGCTGCCTTTCCCGATAGGAGCGCCTGATGTTCCCGTCCTCCCGGAGCATATAGGCACCCAGGGCATGGGATGTTCTGCGGGTGCCGGTCCTTCGAGCGCCCTGGACCGTTCTACGGTCGAATTGGTCCGGATTCTCGTTGTAGGCCATTATCAACGCAATCACGTGCTTGCACACGGACCCCTGCCGCCCGAAGGCCTGACAGGTGCAGGATGAGCCGACGACCTCGCCGGCGGATTGGTCAAGTCGGGTCTGCACCAGGTAGTCATCGGTCAGGTCATACGTGGAACGGATCCTGGACGAGAGGGTGAGGATATCGCCCTCCTCACGGACCTTCAAATCGGTCATGCGGTGGGCATCCAGAATCTCGTGGGCACGGAAGTAGGCCCTCCCGCCCAGACGGCGCAAGGTGGAATCCGCTATGGTGTCCAGACTGCCGTATGTGGTTGAGTCGTCATCATCGCCTATGTCGAAGAACCCGGAATCGTTACCCCTGCCGGACCTTCCGCCGTAGACCGCCGCATGCCAATCCAAACCCAGGACCTCCTCTGCTGACCATCTTACTTAGGGGAGAGGGGCAAGACTTCTCGTCTCTCCAAGAGCCCACAGACAACGTTCCGAGTCTACCAAGCGAGACACACCGATGAATTGATAAGAAAACCTATATGATTCCTTGCCGCCGTATGATATGTTCTTTGGAAGTTTCATCACGAGGGGGACCGCCTTTTGTGCTGACTCGTCATTGGGGTGGCGAGTGCGGAGACCGATAGTCTCTCAGTTGCAAGAGGCGGGATTATTGGGGAGTTCTCGCTATGCACAATAACAGCGTATCCAGGCACATCGCCAGGCCGATCATAGGCGCGCTTGCCGTCCTGGCCGCCATGGGGGTTGGCCTGATGGCAGGTTCCAACCCGGCTGACGCACAGTTGGCGGACCAGTCCGCACTGTCCCGGACAGAAGGTGATGCAGGTCTTCAGACCCTGAACCCCGGCAAGGGTTCCACCTTGTCTCCCTCGGATACGCCTTCATCGCCGCTCCCGACACCGTCTGCCTCACGGCCCGCTGAACCGGCACCATCGTCAACCACTTCCACCCCGCAATCCGATTCCGGACCGTCCCAGCTGGCGACCCCCAATCCACTGTCAGGCGAGGACTCAGACCAGGCGGCCGCAAAATCCCGTGAACCGGCGGCCAGATCCGGTGACAGCCATACCGTTACATTCACCTCCGAGGCCGGCACCCAAGGCATGCCTGCCGCCCAGACGGTCGTCGACAGAAGGACCGCCACCCGGCCTCTCAGCGATCCCACCCGGCCTGGGTGGACCTTTGCCGGATGGTTCCAGGGAGACGTCGCCTACAACTTCACCCGGCCGGTAACGAAGGACACGGCTCTTACTGCGAAATGGGGCAAGTGGTCCATCAGCCCGACCCAAGGACCCTGGAGGGGCGGCACCGACGTCCAGGTGAATTTGCCCACGGATCAGAATCGGTTTGCTCAGGTTTCGACGGGTGCCATGCACTCCATGGCAGTGGGCAGCGACGGGAACGTATACGTATGGGGATCCAACCGTCACTCCGAGTTCGGCATCGCTGACATACCCTACTCCATGGTCCCGCTAATGGTCCCCATGCCCGAGGGCGTGAAGTTCATTCAGGTATCCGCAGGCTATCAGTTTTCCATGGCCCTGGACAGTCAGGGTAGGGTATGGACTTGGGGTGACGACGGTTATGGAAAACTGGGCCGCAGACCCGATGCCGCCAGCCCCGCCAACAGACCCGGTATGGTCCCCATGCCGACAGGCGTGACATTCACTTCCATCAGTGCCGGTCAGGGACATGCCGTGGCCCTGGATCAGAACGGCGAAGTTTGGACCTGGGGGCCTTCATGGGGCGGCCTAATTGGACGCCCCAGCAGTAGCTCCGCCTCCGGAGATACACCCGGCAAGGCACAGCTACCTGCAGGCACTGTTTTCACAGCCATCAGTGCGGGCATAAACCACTCCATGGCCCTGGCAGCTGACGGGACCGTCTGGACCTGGGGAAACGGCGGGGACTGGCTCGGTCACACCGGCACATCACCCGCAGCGGTCAATACCAATCTGAAATTCACTGATATCAGCGCCGGTGGAGATCACTCCATGGCTTTGGATACGGGCGGCACCCTCCAAACCTGGGGAAGCAATGATTACGGTCAGCTGGGACGCGCGCCCACAACAGACAACCCGTCCACCCAGCCAGGCCCCGTCCCCGGCCTGACCGACATCAGCGTTATTCACGCAGGAAACCAATATTCCGCAGCCACCTCCGGCACCGGGAGCTGGGCCTGGGGACGCAATAATCAAGGACAGCTCGGCACAAACACCACCACAGACTCAGCCACACCAACACGCATGGTCGCTCCCGACGGGGCACCCGCCGGATTCAAGTACATTGGTTTCGCAGCCAATGGTACGAGCTCTTTCCGGACCTTGGTAATCGGATCCGACGGCAACGTCTACGGTACAGGAAACGGAACCTCCGGAGAGCTCGGACAGAACACAACAAAAAGCTCCCTCAAGACGGTGATGGTTTGGAGACCCACCAGCAGGGAGATCACTGCCGTCATATTCGGCGACAGAAACAACGCAGCCGGAGTGTACCGCCGTGCTGACGGGTGGCACACCTCCGCCCCCAGGCAAGGCATCGGCACCGTCGACCTCATCATCCGATCCACCATCGACGGCATCGCCCAACCCGACGAGACCGGCCACCAGTTCACGTACACCGGCACCGCCACCACCGTGACTTTCCAATCCGAACACGGAGCCCCCATACCCCAGCAGGAGGTGGCAGTCGGTGACGTGGCCCAACGTCCAAGTGATCCCTCCGAGGATGGGTGGACCTTTGACGGATGGTTCCAGGGCGACGTCGCCTACGATTTCATCACCCCCATTACCGGCCCCACCACGCTTAAAGCCCGGTGGACATATGGGAACGGCCAATGGTCAGTCCATCCCAGTTCAGGCCCGCGGACAGGCGGCAATGATATACGGCTTGACCCACCAAGCCGTATCGCCTTCAGCCAAGTGGTAGCAGGTGGTTGGTTCTCGTTGGGCTTGGGAAGCGACCAGAACATATACGCTTGGGGATCCAGTTCAAACGGCGAACTGGGCAACGGCACCACGACAGGACATAACACTCCGGTGAAGGTACCCATGCCTGAAGGCGTGAAATTCACTCAAGTATCCGCAGGCAACAAACATGCCATGGCCCTGGACAGCGAGGGCAGAGTCTGGACCTGGGGCAGCGACTTTTACGGCCAACTCGGCCGTGTACCGGACGGTGCAAATCCGGCCAACAAACCTGGCATAATCCGCACGCCGACAGGCGTATCGTTCATTGCCATCAGCGCCGGCTCCGAATTTTCGGTGGCCTTGGACCAGGACGGAAACATCTGGACCTGGGGCGACAACGGCTGGAGAACGCTCGGACGGTACGCCACCACCGCAGAAGAAAGAAGAACTCCCGGAAAAGTAGTAATGGCGAGTGGAGCCACCTTCGTTGCCATCAGCGCCGGCAGCTGGCACTCCACAGCACTGTCCGTCGACGGGACCGCCTGGACCTGGGGTTACCTTGACGAGCGGTCCGGACGCTTCGGAAGTACTGACTCGCACAACGGCACAGGCCCCGCTCCGGTCAACAGCAATCTGAAGTTCACAAAAGTCAGCTCAGGCAGTGATTACTCCTTGGCCATTGCCACAGACGGCACCGTCCTGAGCTGGGGCCGCAACGGGTATGGCCAATTAGGTCGCACACCCGACGACACCAACCCCGCCGGCAGACCAGGGCGCATCGATAACCTGTCCGGGGTCACCGACATCAGCACCTCGCAAAATTCCTCCTCCATCGCCATCACCTCCACAGGTACCTGGGCCTGGGGCCACAACAACAGTGGGCAGCTGGGCATCCCCACCAGCATGGGCAGTGACAGCAAGGGTGTGCCCGTGCCCACCAGGATACCTGCGCCCACGGATGCACCCAACGGTTTCTCATACCTCAGGGTCGCACCCTCCAACAGCTATGGTCACACGCTGATCATCGGCTCCGATGGCTCCACCTACGGTTTCGGTTACGCCGCAGCCGGCCAGCTTGGACGCGGCACCGTCGTACAAGCAGAAACTTACGAATCGGCCAGCGTATGGTTTCCGTGGCCGTTGACCCTGTCCGGCGTCACCTTCGACGGAGTACCGGCCCAGGGCGTGGTGACACGGCAGACGGACGGTTCCTGGATTGCGCGTCCTCCTGCCCACTCGCCGGGACAGGTGGAGCTACGGGTGCCCTGGTCACGACCAGGTCTGGACCAGGGTGTGGAAGTCCTGCCCTATACATATCTGCCATTGAGGCACCAGGTCAGGTTCGACCCAGGCAACGGAGACCCGGTTATCGTCCAGACCGTGGATGAGTGGGGGCTCGCCAGCCGGCCTGACACGGATCCGACCCGTGCCGGCTACCAGTTCGACGGATGGTTCCAGGGCGAAGCGGCCTACGATTTCACCCAGCCCATCTCTGAAGACACCACTGTGACGGCCAAATGGAGCCATCCAGGTTCCTGGTCACGGTCACCCGCATCCGGCCCCACCGGCGGCGGCACGGCCATAACCCTCACCGCCCCCTCCGGAGCATTAGGCGCACGCCTGGCCGGCATCAACGCAGGCGGATCCCATTCCGTGTCCGTTTCCAGCGACGGACAGGTATACGCGTGGGGCGACAACACCCACGGCCAAATCGGCGACGGCACCCACACCGGACGCACCCTCCCCACCGGCACAGCCGCACCTGCAGATGTGCTCTTCACCCAGGCGACGGCAGGCAGGAACCACACGGCAGCCCTCGACACCGCCGGGCGGATCTGGACCTGGGGCGACAACTCAGATGGACAGCTCGGACGCGGAACGGTCGGCGGAGATGATTCCACACCCGGCCTTGCCGCCACTGGCGATACACGATTCACCCAGATCAATGCCGGCGACGACCACACCATCGCCCTGGACACGACCGGGCACGTCTGGACCTGGGGCAACGACACCTACGGCCAGCTCGGACGCGGAGCGGCCGGCAGCGCCACCGGCACACCCGCAATACGCCCGATGCCCGAAGGTACGCCGCCCGGGCTGGCCTACACACAGATACAGGCCGGAGGCAATCACTCCCTCGCCATAGCCAACAACGGCACCCTGTATGCCTGGGGCGACGACACCTACGGCCAGCTGGGCGACAATAAGACCGGGACCACCACGGCCACCCCCTCCCCCGTACGCACCCCGACCGGCGCACCCCCTAGCTTTACCTGGTTGTATCTGGCCGCAGGCAAGGACCACACCCTTGCCATCGCAACCAACACCACCGCCAACACCACCGCTGTATACGCATTCGGCTCCGGCCAGCACGGCCAAATCGGCAAATACCCTGCAGAGGCCGACAACCCCCTGCCTACCAAGTCCGACCTGCCCAACGGTGCCACTATCTTGAGAGTCTCTGCCGGGGGTCAGACCTCGCAGGCCATCATCTCCACTGGAGCTCTCTACACCTGGGGAAGCAATACGAACAGCCAGATCGGCGACGGCACCAATACCGACAGGACCGTGCCAGTCGCCATCACCACCCCGGGCCGGGCAAACTTCACATGGAAGCGGGCCGCAGTGGGAATGAGCCACACCCTTGGCATCGACTCGACAGGCACCCTGCATACCTGGGGCGACAACACCCACGGCCAGCTCGGCGAAGGAACCGACACGCCCCGATCCACGCCCGGAAAGACCTCTTTCCCCACCTTGCAGGTCACCTCGACCGCATTCGGGGCTCGACCAGGCGGAAACCCCAGCCCACAAACCGACGATTCCTGGCAGGTCACTGCACCAGCGAGGAAGCACCGGCCCGGTCGGGTACCCCTGACTATCCGATGGAGTCTGAACGGCAAACCACAACCCGACACCGACCTGGACTACACCTATGCCCCGAGCCGGTACACCGTCACCTACGACACCGACGGAGGGACACCCGTCCCTCCCGATGACACAGTGGACGAGGATGGGACCACGGCACGGCCTGCCACCGACCCCACACGAGCGGACCATGTGTTCGACGGATGGTTTGACGGAGATACGGCTTACGACTTCACCCAACCCATCGATCGGGACATGACCCTTACCGCCCACTGGCACCAGCCCGGCCGCTGGACGCTGAGTCCGGACCACGGCATTGACTCCGGCGGCGAGACCGTCACTCTGACCCCTCCCGCACCAGGCGGCATGCGCCTGGCCCAGGTCAGCACAGGAAGTCGAAACTCACTGGGCATCGGCTCCGACGGCAACGCCTACGCCTGGGGATCCAACGATAGCGGTCAGCTCGGTGATGGGACCCGTACCGACCGATCCACCCCCGTAAGAGTCGCCACTCCGACCGGAGCAGGCAGCGGATTCACCTGGACCCAGGTCCAGGCCGGAGACTCCATGGGCATCGGCCTGGGCTCCGACGGCAACGCCTACGCCTGGGGATCCAACACCAGCGGCCTCGGCGACGGCACCAGCACCATCTCCGCCCTGCCCGTCCGAGTCGCCACCCCAACCGGCACCGCACCCGAATTCCGGTACACGCAGGTCGCAGTCGGCGGTCAGCAGCTCATGGCACTCGGCAGCGATGGCAACGCCTACGCCTGGGGATCCAACACCAGCGGCCTCGGCGACGGCACCAGCACCTCCTCCGCCCTGCCCGTCCGAGTCGCCACCCCAACCGGCACCGCACCCGAATTCCGGTACACCCGTATCAGCACTGGAGACGGATTCGCCCTGGCACTCGGTAATGACGGGCAGGTATACAGTTGGGGTTCCAACTCCAACGGCAGGCTCGGCCAAGGCAGCACGAGCAGCGGAAGCGGACTGCCCGGGCCCATTGCCACACCCGCAGGAGCCGACAAGGCCCCCGTCTTCACCCAGATCAGCGCAGGTGCCTACCATGCCCTGGCCTTGGACGAGGACGGGCACGCCTGGGCCTGGGGCCGCAACGACAACGGGCAGGCCACCCCTGCCTTGAGCGGAGACCAGGCCGTACCCGTCCAGGTACCGCTCCCCCAGGGCGCACCCGAAGGGTTCGCCTACACCCAGCTGGCGGCAGGGGGAAGCCACAGCCTGGCCATCGGAACCAATCAGGTGGTCTACGGATGGGGCGACAACACCCACGGCCAGCTCGCCGACGGGCGCGCTTCACAGCAACCCGCACAGGCCAAGAACCCTGATACCCCCAATCAGGCACTCACCGCCCGCGCCATCAGCGCCGCAGGTGACCACAGCCTGGCCATCGGAACCAATGGAACGGCCTATGGATTCGGGCAGAACACCAACCACCAGGGTGGCACAAGAGCCGGATCCGCCGACCTCACCGAAGCAACCCCCATCACCATTCCAGCCGACGGAGTACCCACCCGAATCTCCTTCGACGGGCAGGACAGCACCAACATCCGTCAACAACCCGACGGCACCTGGCAGATCACCACACCTGCCCATGACCCCGGATCGGCCACCGCTCGCATCCAGTGGACCATCGCCGGGTACCCCCAACCCGACGACACCTCCAACACCTACACCTTCCAGCACACCGCCAGGCTCCCCAACGCCGGCGGGATCGGCATCGTCCTCCTGCTGGTCGTAGGGTTGCTGACCATGGCAGCTGCCGCTGCGAGGCAACGACAGCTGAAGGGACCGCGGGAGTAGACAACCCGGAGGGGCATGCATCAAGGGGTGGCGGGATATCCTGCCACCCCTTGATTGCAATCTGAGAGCCGACAGGAAAGCCGGGACCACACGTTGGGTCTTACGGACTATCTATGGACTTTTCGTCTTTTTTTGATTCTTTTTCGGGATTCATATTATAAGGTGGAAGCAGTCCCTGATCACTTTGTGCGCACGGAGCCTGCAGCAGGGTGTAGGGGTAGTGAGATGAGGACTGATGACATACAGGTTGGGCGGTAAAGGGACAGGTTGTGGTTCCCTGTCTTCTGGGGACTTTACGTCCCGCGCCAAGACCTGTATAACGAATCTGCTGGTCATCGGTCTACTGGGCACACTCACGCTCCTGGGCGTGCCGCAGAGCGCCCAGGCAGGCGAAGCCGGCGGCACGGAGACACCTGAGCAGACACAGACCTCGAGTCAGCCATCACCTGGCCAGGCGCAACCGGACCAGTCAACACCGACCCAGACATCAGGGCAGACCCCGAACCCACAACCCCGGCAGGAGCAGGGAAACCAGGCACAGAGCCAGGAAGCCCAGACGACCACGACCTCCGGAGACGGTGGATGCACCGTCGCGGCCGAACCCGATAAGTGGAACTGGACCATCACCAGCGAGGCCAACAAAACCGCCGAACTCGGCAAGTACATTCCCAACTGGGGGTGGATCCCGGCCGGAGGCGAGGTCCGCCTGCCCGGCACCTTCACCAAGAACGGGAACACCTATACGGTGACCTCCATCGGCGAACAAGCCTTGATATATCAACCCGGCAGCCTTGTCATCAACCATCTCTGCATACCGGACACGGTGGAGACCATAAAGACCGAAGCCTTCTACAACACGAAGATCGCCGACATCCACCTGTCCTCAAATCTGAAGACCATCGGCGAACAGGCCTTCGCATACAGCGACATCCCCTCGATCACCATCCCCAGCAAGGTGGAAACCATCGGGAACTCGGCCTTCCTCAACAATGACACCCACGCCAACAGGCTCAACACCCTCGATCTCAGCCAGGCCACCTCCCTGACCAGCATCGGAGCCTACTCCTTCTACGGGTCCGGTCTGACCTCGGTAGCCATCCCCGGCAAGGTAAAGACCATCGGCGACAACGCCTTTTCCCACAGCCCCAACAATTCATCCGCACTGTCCACCGTTGACTTCAGCCACGCCACCTCCCTGACCAGCATCGGGAAGAGCGCCTTCTGGAACACCCACCTGACCTCGGTCGCGATACCCCCAAAGGTGGAGACCATCGGCGACAACGCCTTCGGCAGCATATCGAACCTGACCCAGCTGGACATGAGCGGGGCGGACTCCTTGTCCAGCATCGGCACGGAGGCCTTCATATACGGCAGAATCCAGAACAGCATCACCCTTCCGCCAAACCTGAAGACCATCGCCGACAGAGCCTTCTTCGGCAATCTCATCAGCAGGTTGGATCTACCGGCCACCTCGGCCCTGCAGACCATCGGCAATTCCGCCTTCGCCTACAACCGCATCATGGGGGGCGCGAATTCCAAGGACCTCATATTCCCCGACAACCTGACCAACGTCGGCCAGCTCGCCTTCGTGGGCAACCTGATCACATCGGTGCATTCCACCAAACCCGTCAGCATTGGCGACCATGCCTTCGACTACAACAACATCTCCGAACTGTTTCTTCCCTCGGCCCGGTTGAGTGGCACCTCGCCAGCCAATACCGAGAACGCCACCATTTACTTCGCACCCAACAAGCCCAGCATCACTCTTAGTGAGCTCTTCGGCGAAACCGATGTCGCCGGACAGAAGCTGGACCATATCGATATCAATCCCAACAACGTGTGGTCTTCCACCGGGGTCTCATACTCCCCGACCGACGGGAAATTCACCGTTCCACATGGCACAAGCAGCTTCCGCTTCGCCTGGGACATGGAGATGAACGGGCGGTCCGTCTTCAATGGCTACTACCAGGTATATCTGAACGCGGACAGAATCAGGGTCCGTGACTCCTACAGCTCCTATGGAGCCAGGTGGACGCCCTATGAGAACCTCATGTCGGCCACGGATGGGAACGGAAACCACCTGACCCTCGACGACCTCGATATCATCCTGACCAATCCCCAAGGCGTGGTGCAATCCAATAGCAGCCCGGATCACAGCAACATGTCGCAGACGCTGAACGGGGAGGGTGCCTGGCACGTCCAATTCAGATACCCCAGGGGGAGCACCAGTGCTCTTTTAATCGGCGATGCCAACATCAACGTCACACACCATCTCACGGCGAAGCTCACCGGAAGCTCGTCCGTAGCAAGGACCGGGGAGATGCTGAAACCCGAAACCGGGAAGTACTCCGTGACCATCTACGATACCGATGGGACCACCGTTTACCCGGCCAACCTCTCCCTGACCTCAGGCGATCTGCAGGTACAGAAGGATGACGGTACCGTTCTGGGCGAGGGGGCCACTGCGGCGGGGACCTATCAGGTCAGACTGAGTGCACAGGGAAAGGCCCACATCGCCAGCCAGCTGGATGTGAACCACGTGGGTACCAAGTGGTTCGATGTCGATTACAGCACGAACGATGCCACCTTCATCATCGTGGCGTCCTCCTACCAACTGCCGCTGGCAGGGGGAAATCCAACCAAGGTCATCATCGGATCCCTGCTGGCGGGAGCCTCCCTTCTTGGAACCTCCATCTTCCTGACAAATCTCTTCCTCAAGCGCCATGGAGGGTGGAGGAATTACCTGGCCGGATAGGAACCGGTCAGAGGTCACGGAGTTCCTCCGTTCGTCGGCGACATGATTCATCGCCCTACCCGCGCGCTCTCAGGAAAAGCCCGGGACTTCAGCAGACATGCCGACTTACGAAAAGTCGTTTCACTCCCTAATATGACAACCTGTTTGCTTTGAGAAGGAGAGGAACATTGGAAGAAACGTCCAAGCCTGCAGCCCCGACACAATCGAGGGTCCAGGTCGACCACCCCTGGCCCGCCATCGCCGCCTTGATGATAGGCGCATTCGTGGGCATGTTGAGTGAGACCTCGCTCAACATCGCCCTGCCCAACCTGATGGAGAGCCTGCAGATACCCGGTGCCACGGTCCAGTGGCTGGTCACCGGCTACATGCTGGTGATCGGCATCGTCCTGCCCTTCTCCAGCCTGATTTCCAAGTGGTTCACCACCCGGCAGACCGTGATCTTCGGGCTGGCCGCTTTCCTGGTGGGCTCGGTCATCTCCGCTTTGGCCCCCAACTTCGGCATCCTCCTTGCCGGCAGGCTGATTCAGGGTATCGGCACGGGTCTGATATTGCCGCTCATGTTCACGGTGGCCATGCTGATCTTCCCCCCGGCCAAGCTGGGCACGGTCATGGGCATGTGCGCCCTGGTCATCATGTTCGCTCCGGCCATTGGCCCCACCCTGACCGGCCTGGTCCTGGGCAGCTTCTCCTGGCGCTGGGTCTTCTGGCTCTTCACCCCCTTCCTGGTCGTTGCCCTGATCTTCGCCATCTTCTTCCTGAAGAACGTGGGAACCATCACCAGGCAGAAGCCCGACTTCCTCTCCATTCTGGAATCGATCATCGGCTTCGGCGGCCTCGTGGCGGGTGTCAGCCTGGCCAGCGAGTACGGATGGAACTCCCTTGTCACCCTGACTGTGCTGGTTGTGGCCATCATCGCCCTGGTGCTCTATGTGCGCCGCCAGCTGGGCATGGAGAACCCCGTGCTGAACCTGCGCATCTTCTCCATCCCGGCCTTCCGCTATGGCGCAACCCTGGTCATGCTGGACTTCGCGGTCATCCTCTCGTCCATGTACATCCTGCCCCAGTTCCTCCAGCGCGGACTCCTCCTGCCGGTGGCCATGACCGGTATCCTGATGCTCCCCGGAGGGGTCATCAACGCCCTGGTCTCGGCGTTCGCAGGCAGGCTCTATGACGGATTCGGCGCCCGCATCCCCGTCAGGGTCGGTTTCATCGTGGCTCTGATCGGCGGCGTCATGCTGCTCTTCGCCACCCCGAACAGCCCGGCCCTCTTCGTGGTGGCGGCCCACGTCATCCTGATGATCGGCTGCCCCCTGGCCATGTCACCGGCTCAGACCTATGCCCTGAATTCCCTGACCGGCGCCCAGTCCGGCGACGGCAGCACCATCATCAACACCATGCAGCAGATCGTTGGTGCAGTGGCGACGGCTGTGGCGACTTCGCTCCTGGCCATTGGCGAATCCCACGCAAGTACCACCGACAAGGCCGCGGCCTTCACCAACGGGACCCACTATGGCATCTGGTTCACCATCGTTCTGATTGTCATCGCCCTGGTCATCTCGCTGAAGGTGCGTAGATTCTCTCACGCGGACGATCAGGAGGCCTGACCCAGGGTCCGGCCTTCGTCCATCTTCCGGGCGCCCGGCCCCTGCGGGAAGCGATTCCCAGCCAGGGGCGGGCGCCCGACTTTGTTCAGCAGACATTCAGCTTTCTCCATGATTGACTCCCTACTCTTGGCACCGTCTTTCGCTAGACTGGAATTCGGCGAATCGGTACCCCTGGCCGCCCTGACCTGAGGGACCGACCCGAACCCCGGGCGGTCGGCCCCGACCGCATCCGGGTGCTAATCAGGAAGGGTGCAATGTTCGTTCTCAAGAACGCCTGGCTCACCATCAGGCGGCATCTGGCCCGCAGCCTCGTCTTTTTCCTGGCCTGCCTGGTTGTGGCCGCCCTGACCCTGGTCGGAGCCACCGTGGTCAAGATCGACCGCACAGCCAGGACCAGCGGCTATGAGGCCCAGACGGCCGATGCGGTCATCACCCCCAAAAAAGGTTCCAAGGCCAAGCCCCTGGGCTGGGAGGAGTACTCCAAGTACGCACAGCAACTCCAGCCCACCCTGCAGTACAAGGCCTACTTCACCGAGACCTCACGGGTGGGCGTCGAGGGACTCACCACCAAGGGGACCTTCTCTATCCTGGGAATTTCGAGCAAGGATGCCGAACCCAGCCTGCCCTACGGGACCTTCCGGATAATCGAGGGCAAGGGAATCGACTACACCTCCCAGGACAACTCCGGCGTGCAATCAATCCTGATATCCGAAAAGACCGCCAGGGCCAACAAGGCCAAGGTGGGCGACAAGGTGTCGCTGACCAACCCCGTCAAGACCGACATGACCGCCCAGGTGAAGGTGGGGGGAATCTACACCTACGGCAAGCGGTCCGTACCCGAGTCGGCATACGACACCATCTACACCGGTTACCCGGTCTTCGCCAATCTTGAGCTGGATACGGCCAGCGAACCCGGATCCGAAGGGCATGACCTGCATGTGGCCTTTGTGCTCTCCTCCCCCTCGGACTACCGAGAGTTCATCAAGGCCATGCGTAAAAACGGGCTGAAAGAGTCCAAATACGACATATCTTCACCCAGCCTGGACCGGTACGAGAAGCAGCTCCAGCCCGTGCACCAGGCCGCCGACCAGGCCAGGACCGGCATCATACTTGTCTCGATACTGGGCGGGCTGATTCTTCTGGTCTCGCTGTTCCTGATGCTGAAATCGCGTAGGAACGAAATCGGAATGGCCGTGACCATCGGCATCCACAAGGCACGCCTGGGATGGCAGTTCGCCCTGGAGACCCTCCTCCTCTCCATCCCCGGTCTGGGACTGGGCCTGGGGCTGGGAGCACTGGTCAGCAAGCCGCTGATCCAGGCAAGGTTCGACCTGGGCAAGCTGGCCGTCGCGGCCGACATCAGCCTGGTCTGGCGGGTGGCACTGATCGGCATGGCCGTCTGTGCGGTCATGGCCCTGGTGGCCTCCCTGCGGGTGGCTGCATTCAAGACCTCACAGCTGTACACCAACGACCTGGAGGAGCGCGCATGAGCGACCAGAAGCAGGACCGTGACGACCAGGACGAGATGGACGAGGACATGCTCCGCGAAGAGTCGGATGCCGCTGAGGCTGCTGGGGCGCCCGAAGAGGACGTGGAGGAGATGACCTTTGATGTGGTCATCGAGCAGAAGGCCCCTGACGGGGACGAGGATACGGACACGGCCGAAGACCCCCTCCTCGGGCAGATGGACGGGACCGTCCTGGTACCCGGCGGATACCCCGTACTCTCCCTGAGGCATGTGGAGTTCACCAGAAAGGTCAAGGGGCAGACCGAGCTGGTCCTTGATGACGTGAACCTCGACTTCCAGATGCGCCGCCTCTACTCGGTCGTGACCAGGTCACCCGCCAAGCAGGCCGCCCTGATGGCCCTGATGACCGGGCTCCGCGCACCCACCGAAGGCAACGTGCTCTTCCGAGGCACCGACCTGCGGCAGCTGGAGGCCTCGGACTACCGCGGACACCAGATCGGGGTCATATTCGGCACCGACGCCCTAAGGGACGACCTGACCGCTGTGGAGAACCTGGTCTACACCATGGACGCCAGCGGAAGGACCTTCCTGGGCCCCAAGGACAACCTGGCCCGGCACATGCTCGACAGGGTCGGTTTCCCCGACAACCTTCAATCCAAGCCCGCCAAGGACCTCGACGGCCTGAACTACCGTCTGGCCTCCGTGGCCCGCGCCCTGTGCTGCGAGTGCGATGTGCTGATTGCCGACGAACCGACCGAAGGCCTGGAACCCGGAGACTGGGACACCATCCTGGCAACCTTGAAGAAGGTCTCGCGCCGAAACGACTGCTCTGTGGTCATCGTCACCTCCGACAGCACCGATACGGCCGAGGAGTGGACCTACGACGATCGATTCATCGTCGACTGATCCGGACAGGCTCCCACCCGGGCCCGATACCGCCGTGCGGTCAACCTGCCACATCGTTTCGCATGACGGGTGGATTGCCCGGACCATCCGTCAGGCCCTCCCCTCGGATACCGCCTGGGACCTGGTCCGGCATGATGGCCTGGCGCCGACGCGGGACCTGGGCGACAATGACGCCCTTTGGATAGACCCCGGGCTGCTGATTGCGCAGAACGCCTGGTTGGAATCCCTGGGGCGGCCCCCCATGACCCTGATGACCCCGCCAGCCGACTGTCTGGGCGGACTGGGCGAGAGTCTGCTGGGGCGCAGGGTCATGGTGGCCTGCGCCGGCGAGGTTCGGCAGTGGCGGCACCCTCCCGCAGGCTTGGGGGACCGACCCTGGTCCCAGATTGCCGGCGGCAGGGTGCCGGCATTCCGTGCCGCACGCCGGACTCTGTCTCAATTGCGCCAGGACCTGGCCGAGGCTCCCGATGATGCACGGATTCAAATCAGCCGGCATATTGATGACATCGACCAGGAGTGGCGGGTGGTGGTCCTGGGTGGTCGCGCCGTGGCCTCCAGCGGATATTGCCGCCATATCGGATCGGATGACCACGGCATCATCACGGTCTTCGATGGGGCCTCCTTCGATCCGAACCTGCGTGCGCCGGCCGAGGAGACAGCCGTTCACGCGGCAGCGCTCGGGGGCATGGACGCGGTCTGCATCGACCTGGCCTTCCCGGCGAGTTCCTCTCCGAACCGGGCGCCCGAGCTGATGCACCCGTTCGTGCTGGAGGTCAATCCCGCCTGGTGCTGCTCCCCCTATGACTACGGACGGGCGGGCATGGCCGGATTCCTTGCCGCCATCGCAGCCGGACGCAGACCCGAAGGCACGCACCTTGCGGGCGCAGCCCCCTACAATCCGGATCCCTGGATGGCCGACCAATTCCGCAATCGGTATCGGTCCTACTGGGGCAGGGCCTAGGTCTCAGACAATCTCCATGCCGTAGTGATCGGCGAGGGGTTTCAGGTCCGGCACCCCGTACTTGGCGACCAGGTCCTGCCAGCGCTTCAGGTTGTCCGGCCCGTACTTGGCGGTGCGCCTGGCGGCCGTGGCCTCCGAGACGAATATGGGAGGCTGGCGTTTGCTGTGGAACTTGTCCGCGTACATGACCACCTCCTGTTCCAGGTTGACGGGTACGTAATCGTCAGGTGGAAGGTTCAGATGTTCCTCCTCGACCTGCCGACGGGTCAGCCCGACCCCAGTATGGTTCCGGGCGAACTGGGCCACGGACTCGTCGACCCCCTCGTCGATGAGGAGCCTGTATCCCTCCAGGCCGTGCTGGATGTAGCGCTCACCCTGGAAGGTCAGGGGGCGGCCCTCGGCACCATCATCCTTGAGTATCAGGTAGGTGCCGATGTCATGCAGCAGGGCGCCGACCTGCACCAGGTCGCGGTTGAGGAGACGGGGCGGGATGCTTCCCCCGCCCTGTGCCGGGTCACGCTCGGGCGCATCCTGTGGCAGGGTGCACTGCTTGAGGAAAAGGGCATTGACCCGATCGGTGATTCCCACGGCGATGGTGGAGATTATCGAGCAGTGGGTGTGTATCAGATCGTAGGCGGCCTGCGAGGGGGCCACCTTGCGGTGCAGCGCCTCGGCCATTTCAACATTCGGAACCATAAGAACCATTCTAGGGAGGTCGTCCGGGAAATGTGACTTTACCGACTGTTGCCCTACATTCACGAACATATCCTTTCCCTTGGGGGAGCAAATACTAGACTGGTGAGCACATATTCATGAGGAGCACTATGGCCACTACACCCAACCGGCGCCCCGTGGAGGATTCCGCCCACAGCGGCGGCAGTCCATCCATGCAGGAACCCTGGCATAATCCACTGCTGGATCCGCGCGATCTGCGCATGCCCCGTATCGCCGGTCCCAGCTCGCTGGTCATCTTCGGTGTGACGGGCGACCTGGCCAAGAAGAAACTGCTACCGGCCGTCTACGACCTGGCCAACAGGGGCCTCCTGCCCGCCAGCTTCGGACTGATCGGATTCGGTCGACGCGACTGGGACGACCAGGCCTTTGCCTCCTTCGCCGAGGAGAACGTACGAGCCTACTGCCGGACCCCCTTCAACGAGTCCACCTGGCGGCACCTGAGCCAGGGCATGCGGTTCGTCAAGGGGACCTTCGACGATTCGGAGGCCTTCCGCCACCTCTCGGCCACGGTTTCCGAACTCGACAGGGTGCGCGGCACGCGCGGCAACCACGCCTTCTACATGTCGGTGCCGCCCAAGGCCTTCCCCATCGTGGCCCGCCAGCTGGCCGAATCCGGCCTCTCCCACTCCAAGGAGGGAGCCTGGCGCAGGGTCATCATAGAGAAACCCTTCGGCCGCGACCTGGCCTCGGCCAGGGAACTCGACCGGGTGGTCTCCGAGGTGTTCGAGCCCGATTCCGTATTCAGGATCGACCATTACCTGGGCAAGGAGACCGTGCAGAACCTGCTCGCCCTCCGCTTCGCCAACATGATGTTCGAGCCGGTCTGGAACTCCAACTACGTATCCCATGTACAGATCACCATGGCCGAAGACATGGGCATCGGTGGCAGGGCCGGTTACTACGACGGTATCGGCGCCGCCCGGGACGTGATCCAGAACCACCTCCTGCAGCTCATGGCCCTGACGGCCATGGAGGAGCCGGTGTCATTCGCGGCCGAAGACCTGACCGCCGAGAAGACCAAGGTGCTTTCGGCCATCCGCCTGCCCAAGGATCTGGCCGCCCATACCGCCCGAGGGCAGTACGCCGCCGGCTGGCAGGGGTCGCAGCATGTGGCCGGCTACCTGGATGAGGAGGGAATCAGCCCCGATTCCACCACCGAGACCTATGCCGCCATCCGCCTGGATGTTGACACCCGACGCTGGGCGGGGGTCCCCTTCTACCTGCGTACGGGCAAGCGCCTGGGCAAGCGGGTGAGCGAAATCGCGGTGGTCTTCAAACGCGCCCCCCACCTCCCCTTCGAGGCCACGGCGACCAGGGAACTCGGCGCCAACGCCGTAGTGATACGTGTCCAGCCCGATGAGGGGGTCACCATGCGGTTCGGTGCCAAGACCCCTGGATCGGCCATGGAGGTCAGGGACGTGAACATGGACTTCTCCTACGGTCGGTCCTTCACCGAGGCCTCCCCGGAGGCATACGAGCGCCTGATTCTGGATGTCCTTCTGGGAGATCCGCCCCTCTTCCCCACCACAGAGGAGGTCAACCTCTCCTGGAAGATCCTCGATCCGATTGAGGAATTCTGGGCCGGGCAGGGTCAACCGCAGCCATACCGGGCCGGTACCTGGGGGCCGGAAGAGGCCGACAGGATGCTCGCCCGAGATGGATACCATTGGAGGATGCCATGATTGTCAGGCTGAACAACACCACAACCTCCGCAATAGCGCGCGAGATTGATGAACTCCATGTGGAGCGAGGAGAGGCTGCCCAGGGCAGAGTGCTGACCCTGGTCATCATCACCGATGGCCCTCATCTGGAAACCGCCCTGGAGACCATCAACTCAGCCAGTCGGGAACACCCCTGCCGGGTGATTGCCATGGTGACCGATGCCGAGGGGCACACGACCGCCGAGCCAGGACCCGAGGAATCCGGGCCCGCCCGTCAGGTCGATCAGGATGACGATTGCATCTCCTACAAGGCCACCGAGCACGGGGGCGAGCACACCCTGGATGCCGAAATCCGGTTCGGCTCGGACGCGGGGGCGGGCGAAGTGGTGGTGCTGAAGCCGGTCACGGCGCTCCTGGACCACTCCGATGCCCTGGTCATCCCCCTCCTGGTTCCTGATGCACCCCTGGTGGTCTGGTGGCCCGGAAACCCGCCACAGGACCCGTCCAAGGACCCCATTGGAGCCATGGCAACCAGCCGCATCACCGATGTGATGGGATCCGATGACCGCCAGGCCGCCTTCGCCTCGCTTCTGGAGCACTCCGGCGCGGAAGACGTGGACCTTTCCTGGACAAGAACCACCATCTGGCGGGCTCTGCTCGCCTCTATGGTCGACCAGCCGCCCCACCTGCCCATCACCTCCGCACGGGTGACCGGCCAGTCCCACTACCTGCCCTTGGAGCTCCTGGCCTCATGGCTGGCCCTGAAACTCCATGTGCCGGTAAGCGTGGAACGGGACCCTGAAGCCCGGGCCATCACAGGCGTGTACTTCGAGCGCAGCGACGGGACCATGAGCATGGAACGACACAAGACGGACCAGGCCAGGATCAACCAGCCAGGCCAGGCAAGCCAGGCCATCTCCATGCCTCTGCGCACGGCCGTGGACTGCATGAGCGAGGAACTTGGCCGTCTCGACCCCGACGAGGTCTATCAGGACGTGATTCGGCAGGGCTGGCCCATGGTCGACCACAACAGCCAGGACCAACCCTGATTCATCCAGGCAGCCGGAACCCGCGCACGGTCGGTAATGACCACAAGGAGAATCGTATGAACGAGCGTCAAGTCATCGTCTATAAGGACACCTATGCGATGAACAGTGCCGTGGCCTACCGGGCGGTGCTGGAAATGGGTGATGTCATCGCCAGGAGGGGACGGGTCGACGTGGCCCTGACCGGCGGGCGAGACTCCGTGGACATATACCTCAAGATGGCCTCATTCCCCCAGAAGGACCTGCTGGATTGGAGCAAGGTCCACTTATGGTGGAGCGATGAGCGGTTCATCAGCGCAGAGGATGGCGAACGCAATTCCCTGCAGGCCCGACAGTGCTTCGACAAGGACGTCTTCAGTGAGGGCAACGCACTGGCCGAGGAGCATATTCACGAGATGCCCGCCGACCCCCGTACCCCCGAGCAGGTTGCCGCCGCGACCGACGAGGAAAACGAGGAGTACCTGATTCGGGCCGCCCAGTCCTACCAGGACGAGATCATCAAGGAAATCGGCCCTGACGGACACATGGACCTTGCCGTCTTCGGGGTGGGCCCCGATGGCCACTACGCTTCGCTCTTCCCTGACCGACCCGAGGTCCTGATTACCGACGAGAGCAAGCTGGTGGTCGGAGTGAGCCACTCCCCCAAGCTCCCCCCGCTCCGGCTGACCATGACCAACCCCTTCATCCGCCGGACACCCAAGGTCTGGCTCTTCACTTCCACCAAGGAAAAGGCCTGGGCGGTGAGCCAGGCCCTGGCAGGCGTGGACAATCCGCACGTCCCCTCTTCCTTCGCACGGGGCACCGAACAAACACTCTGGCTCCTGGACAAGGATGCCGCTGGCGAACTGCAACACGTGTAGGCCTACCGGTTCCAGTCGATACGGGTATACCGGCCAGACCGGGGCCATTCGACCCTCATTCGGCATTACGACTTGGCTCCGGCTACAACCACTCGTTCTGGCGGCATCATTCAGCCCTACTCACCGTCGACAGGGCTGGTGCACCTACAATTCACTACCAGCGTGAAACAATTTGTTTCATCCTGCGGGTCGACCGCAGGGTGCAATGGTACGGTATACCTCTAATCTGATGTTGGGATAGCCCTTGATCCGGTCCTGATTCGCCACGGGGGAGGCGAATCTGTCACCGTTGATCGGACGGGGGTGTGAATTGATGAGGAATCAACACGCATGCGTATGTGGAACGTGTTCCAGAGCCGTCGTCGTTTGGCTCGCCCGGTGGTTGCCGTCGTGTCGGTGATGACGGTCTTGAGTGCCGGCCTGGTGTCCATTGCGCAGGCGGTTGATTCCCCGGTGTCCGCTGGGGCGGCACCCGGGGTCCTGGCCCCTGCCGACGGCGGCCAGGCTCGCCCCATCCAGGTGGATGGTCCGGATCGGGTCCCTTCCCCGTCGCCCGATGCCTCGTCGTCCTCTTCTTCCGATGCCTCGTCGTCTTCGTCCGGTGGCTCCCTGTCTTCCGGCGTGTCCTCGTCGGGTGGCCCCACTGTTTCGGGTGTGTCCTCTTTGTCGGCTGCCGGCCGGTCCCGTGTGGTGTTGCCTTCGGGTCCGGCGGGGTTGGCGACGTCGAGCCCCTTGTCGTCCCACGCCGCGGACGCCCCTTCCGTGCAGACGGCGGTGGGTGTGCGCGCGGGTGTGGTGCATACGGTGTCGTTCTCGTCGGAGGCGGGCGGCGCGGGCGTGCCGGGGGCGCAGTCGGTGCCGGACGGGGGCACGGCGTCCTGGCCGCGTGAGGATCCGTCCCGGCCGGGGTGGACGTTCAACGGGTGGTTCCTGGACGACGCCGCGTACGACTTCTCCGCGCCCGTGACCGGCGACGTGACGCTGACCGCCCGGTGGGGCCGCCGGTCCGTGACCCCCGACCGGGGCCCCTGGCAGGGCGGCACCGACGTCAGGATCTCCGACGCGGCCGACGGGGTGAGGTTCGCCCAGGTCGCCGCCGGGGCCGGGTTCTCCGTCGCGCTCGGCAGCGACGGCAAGGCCTACACCTGGGGCGACAACACCACCGGCCAGCTCGGCGCCGGCGACGACGCGGGAGCCCACCGCGCCGCCCCGGCCATGGCCGCCATGCCCGACGGGGTCGGATTCACCGCCGTCGCCGCGGGCGACTCCCACGCCATCGCCATCGCCCGCGACGGCACCGTCTGGACCTGGGGCGACAACACCACCGGCCAGCTCGGCCGCGGCACCACCGGCGGCACCTCCACCCGGCCCGCTCCCGCCGCCACGCCCGCGGGCGTGAGGTTCGCCGCCGTCAGCGCCGGATCCCACCACTCCATGGCCATCGACACCGACGGCGGGGTATGGACCTGGGGCGACGCCAACCTCGGCCGCTCCGGCGACGGCGCCACCCCCGGCAGGGTCCCCACGCCAGCGGGCACCGCCTTCACCGCCGTCAGCGCCGGATCCCACCACTCCATGGCCATCGACACCGACGGCGGGGTATGGACCTGGGGCGACGCCGCCGGCCCCGTCGGCCACGACGGCCCCCGGGACACCCCCGCCCGCGTCGACACCACCCAGCGCTTCACCGCCGTCAGCAGCGGCAACGACCACGCCATGGCCATCGCCCGCGACGGCACCGTCTGGACCTGGGGCGGCAACGACCACGGCCAGCTCGGCCGCACCCCCGACACCGCCAACCCCGCCAACCGGCCCGGACAGGTCCCCGGACCCGCCGGCGCCACCCGCGTCAACGCCGGCACCGGCGTCTCCACCGCCATCACCGCAGACGCCGCGTGGGCATGGGGCCTCAACAGCCACGGCCAGCTCGGCGACAACACCACCGACGACAACACCGCACCCGCACGCACCCCCGCACCCGGCGGCGCCGCACCCGGCTTCCGCTACACCGCCGCCGCACCCGCCACCGGCACCCCGGGCCACACCCTCCTCCTCGGCAACGACGGCCGCACCTACGCCTGCGGCGACAACACCACCGGCCAGCTCGGCGACAACACCCGGAACCCCGCCAACCGGCCCACCACCACCTGGCAGCCCACCCACCTGCAACCCACCGATGTCCTCTTCGGCCAGTCGCACAACCTTGCCACACCCCACCGCGAAGCCGACGGATGGCACACCACCTCGCCCAGGCACCCCATCGGCACCACCACCCTCACCATCAGACACACCGGCAACGGCACACCCCAACCCGACGACACCAGCCAGCGCTTCACCTACACCGGCGACACCGCCACCGTCACCTACCACACCGACCACGGCACACCCCCACCACCCCAGACCGTCGCCAAAGGCGACACCGCCCCACGACCAGACGACCCCGCCACACACGACGGATGGACCTTCAACGGCTGGTTCCAAGACAACACCGCCTACGACTTCTCCCAACCCGTCACCCACGACCTCACCCTCACCGCCAAATGGGCACAATGGACCACCACACCCACACAAGGACCATGGCAAGGCGGCACCGAAGTGCACCTTAGCCGAAGCACCTCCGAGGTACGATACGCCCAAATAACTGCAGGCAGGAACTGCTCTCTGGCCGTCGGCAGCGACGGCAACGTATACGGATGGGGTTACAACCACTACTCGCAAGTAGCCGAATATGAAAAAAACGACATGCCTGCCCCGATACCGGTCTTCACGCCTGAGGGAGCGAAAATCATTCAGGTATCCGCCGGTTTTTATCACGTCATGGCTCTCGACAGCGAAGGCAGAATCTGGACCTGGGGATTCGACTCGGACGGACAGCTGGGCCGCACTCCCACCGCGGCAACCCCTGCAAGACGACCAGGCCTGGTCGCCGCACCCAAGAACGTAGGTTTCATCGCCGTCAGCGCCGGGCGGACACACTCTGCAGCCTTGGACCAGGATGGCAACATCTGGACCTGGGGAAATAACGCCTACAAACAGCTGGGGCGCGACACCAGCGGTACCAACGATGCAACACCTGAGAAAATAAGGCCATCGAGGGGAACCGCATTCACTATGGTCAGTGCCGGCTTCACGCACTCCATAGGCCTATCTGCAGACGGAACCGCATGGTCCTGGGGTGGCGGCATCGACAACAGCTACATCAGCACCGACACCGTACTCGGTCACGCCGGCGGCACCGATCTCGCCCCGGTAGATACCGACCTACGATTCACAACCGTCAGCGCCGGCTACTACCACTCCCTGGCAGTTGCTCAGGACGGCACCGTTCAGTCTTGGGGAACCTGGTCGACCAGGCAGCTGGGCCGATCCCCAACCACCACCACACCCGCGAACCGGCCCGGACGGGTCCCCGGCCTCACCGGAGCAACCGGCATCAGGGCCGGCCGCAGGTACTCTATCGCCATCACCGGCACCGACGTTTGGGGATGGGGCCTCAACGCCCAGGGCCAGCTGGGCACCGGTACCAACAACGGATCCAGCAGCGGTGTCGACACCCCCGAACGCATACCGGCACCAGAGGGGACACCCGCGGGGTTCGTGTATACCAACGCCGTCGCCAGCATGACGGGCGAGCACACACTGACCATCGGTTCCAACGGCGAAGCATATGCGTTCGGAAGTAACGCCAGCGGGCAGCTCGGAGACAACACCATCAATAAAGCGACTGTTGGCCTGGCAGGGGCAAATAAACCGACGATGGTCTGGCATCCAGTGGGCGCCTCAATCACGAGTGTTCTGTTCGGCACCAAACCGAATATGGGTAAAGTGGAGCGCACCGCGAGCGGGTGGCTTGCCGTCTCGCCCCGGCACAGGCCTGAGACCGTCTCCCTGACCGTCAAGTCCTCCACCGGCATTCGCTCAGCCCCAGTCAGAACCGAGGACACTGGTCTGACGTTCACTTTCACGGGCAACATCGTTACTCTGAGCTTCGTGTCCGATCACGGCGCCCCCACACCCGCGCAGCAGGTTGCCGCGGGAGAGCCCACCCAACGCCCCGCGGACCCGTCCGAGGAGGGGTGGACCTTCGACGGGTGGTTCAACGGGGACGTGGCCTACGATTTCGCCGCGCCCCTGGAGCACGACCTGACCGTGACCGGACGCTGGCACCGCACCGGCCGATGGGTCCTGAGCCCGGACCACGGCAGTGAACACGGTGATGACACGATTACCCTGACCGCACCCGCAGCACCCGGCTTCCGCCTGGCGTCCGTGGATACGGGCGGATCGTCCTCCCTGGGCATCGGATCGGACGGCAACCTGTACACCTGGGGCGACAACACCAACGGCCAACTCGGAGACGGCACCACAAGCCAGCACACCACACCCGTCAAGATTCCCCGCCCAGACGGTACCGACAACGGGTTCTTCTGGGTGCAGGCCACGGCCGGACGCAACCACAGCGCCGCCGTCGGCTCCGACGGCAACCTGTACGCATGGGGAGACAACACCTGCGGGCAACTCGGAGACGGCACCAACACCCAACGCACCACACCCGTCAAGGTCATCCTCCCTGACGGGAAGGGGTTCACCTGGATTCGGGTCGCAGCCGGCGACGGATACACCTTGGCGATCGGGTCAGACGACAACCTGTATATCTGGGGCAGTCTGCCCGGTGGACTCGGTGACACCAATGGCACCACCGCCAGCACCCGACCCGTCATGGTCGCCCTGCCTCAAGGCGTGCCAACCACGTTCCGCTTCGAGAAAATCGCTGCCGGTGACAGGCATGCCACGGCGATTGGGTCGGATGAGAACCTGTATACCTGGGGATCGAACACACATGGGCAGCTCGGCCACGCCGACACCGGAGTACCTGCCGCCGCGGCCACGCCCACCGTGGCCGCCTGGGACGACCCGCAGCAGCCTGTAGGCTACGTTCAGGCCAGCGCCGCAGGCGACCACACTATGGCCATCGACCTGCGGGGACGCCTCTGGGTCTGGGGCGATCTCGCCGACGGCACCGACACCGCAACACCCGCACGCATTTGGCCCGCAGGCACGAACGATACGTACCGGTTCACCCACACGTCCACCGGGCGCGCCCACTACACCGCCACCGGAGAAGACCACCGCACCTGGACCTGGGGCGACAACACCAATGGACAGCTCGGGCACGCCACCAGCACCCCAACACAGCCCACGACCATACCCGGTCTGAATACCACCGTCACCGCCAGCATGGCCGACACCACCATCGCCATCGACACCAACGGCAACACCCAGGCATGGGGCGACAACTCCAACGGGCAGGGCGGACACGGAGACACCGGCGAAACCCCCACGCCATGCACCTCCGCCATTCCCCCTCACCCAACACCCACCGACCTGACCATCGACTCCACCACGCTCCCCCTGCGCCGGACAGGACCGAACACCTGGGAGGCGACCACCACGGCCCACGACCCCGGGGCTGTGCCCGTGCGCGTCAGATGGACCCTCGCCGGACAGGCCCAGCCCGATGACACCTCCAACACGTACACCTATCTGCATATCTTCACCCTGCCCAACGCTGGAGGCACAGGCATCATCCTCCTGATCATCGCAGGCACCCTTATCCTTGCCGCCACCACAGCCAACCGGCAGCGGCGCATCCCCAAACACCACTAGTACTTCACATGAGTAAGAGGCCACACCAAAAGGGGTCCCAACCCCCTGGCCACCGGAGGCGGTCCGCCCCCACACCCCAACAACGGACCGCCTCCACCCCCAACACATCAAACCGACCCACGACTCGCAACCAGTCGCGCACACACCGCAACGGCGGCGTTCCATACTGTGTATACCTGTACTCGGCCTGCGTTGCGTCAATTAGGAGCAAGGTGATAAAGTTCTAGATAGTTTTATCAAGAAGGGAATCATCCGTGATTCGAGTACACCGCGGGGGATGGCGGTATATTCTGTATTCGGCTTAAGGCCATTGGTCTGAACCGTAGGATGATAGTTGGGGAAAGTTGGGGGAGAGAGAACCATGCGTAGACTGAACCGTTTCGGTCGCTGTTCCGTCCGTCCAGTGGTCGCAGTCCTGGCGGCCCTGTCCGTCATGGGCGGCGGGCTGGCCGCAGGCGCACAAGCTACCGACACCACCGCTTACTCCCAGATCAACGGGGGGGGGGGGGGGTCAACCCGCAGCCTCCGATGACGGCCTAATCACACCCACAGGAACCACCACACCGGCCGCGACACCGTCACCCACCACGACACCGCAGTCCCCGGCAGCAGCGACGCAGCCCACGACAACCACCGCGACACCCACGCCGCTGTCCACGCCCAACCCGCTCACCACAGGGCAGACCACCACAGCCACCAACACCGGCGCGCAGGCCCCCGGACCGCAGGCCAGGACCGGCAGCCATACGGTCACCTTCACCTCCCAGCCCGACACCCAGGGCATGCCGGCAAGCCAGACCATCCCCGACGGCAAGACCGCCACATGGCCACACGACGACCCCACCAGGCCAGGATGGACCTTCAACGGCTGGTTCGTGGGCGACCTCGCCTACGACTTCACCAAGCCCATCACCACCGACCTGACCCTCACCGCCAAATGGAGCAAATGGGGCACCAGCACCGACACAGGGCCCTGGCAGGGCGGCACCGACGTCAAAATCGACACCCCCGGCGGTCATGTACGCTACAGCCAGATATCCACAAGCAACCTCTTCTCCCTGGCTTTGGGCAGCGACGGCAACCTGTACGGATGGGGATGGAACTATAACGGACAGGTGGCGGTGGGCGGCAAAGGCCAGTGCGAGTTTTGCGATCCACAGATTATCGCCATGCCGGAGGGAGTGAAGTTCACCCAGGTGTCCGCCGGGTACTCTCACGCCGCGGCCCTGGACCGGGACGGCAGAATCTGGACCTGGGGGGAAAATTACCATAATAGCCTCGGACGTCCCCTCGGGGACGATAGTTCCGTTCCCGGTCTGGTCATAGTGCCGGAGGGAGTGAAGTTCACCGCCGTCTCCGCAGCTTTTGACACTACCATGGCCCTCGACAGCAATGGACAGGTTTGGACTTGGGGATTCTACGATACGGCCACGCCCCACAAGGTCGACCTTTTCGGCGGGACCGTCTTCACCGACATCTTCGCCACAAGCAATCCCGGTAAAATCGGATATACGGCCCTCGACACGGACGGCAGAATCTGGACCTGGACGTGGAATTTTAACGGCTACCACCCCGTCCTCGTTGATACCGATGTCAGGTTCAAGGCCTACAACTGCGAAATACTGGGCAGCAATTGCATCGCCATCGCGCGGGACGGGACCGTCTGGACCTGGGGCAGTAGAAATGACGGCGGCCAGCTGGGCCGTATCCCGGACAGCGCCAACCCCGCCGACAAGCCGGGCCGGGTCCCCGGCCTGTCCGGAGCCACCCAAGTCAGCATCAGTGGCAATGCAATACGCAACCATGGCTTCGCCATGACCGATACCGGCACATGGGCGTGGGGATGGAACCAGTACGGCGAGCTCGGGACCGGAACCAAAACCGAGGAGAGCGTCCCCGCCCCCACCCGGGTCGTGCCCCCCGCCGGGGCGCCCGCGGACTTCCACTACATCAGCTTCGCAAACAGCTCGACCCATACCCTGCTCATCGGCTCGGACGGTGAAGCATACGCATTCGGATCCAACAAACAGCACCAGCTCGGCATCGGCGGCAGCGACTTCGGCGACCATATCCGCCCCGGCCTGGCCTGGCGCCCCGTCGATCAGCATCTCACGAGCGTCCTGTTCGGCGAGGCCCGCAACATCGGCGGCCCATACCGCAAGTCCGACGGGTGGCACGCCACCTCGCCCAGGCACAGCCTCGGCACCGTCACCCTCACCATCCAGTACACATACAAGGGCATCCGCGAGCCCGACGAGACCAGCCACCGGTTCACCTACACCGGCGACACCACCACCGTCACCTTCAAGTCGGAGCACGGCTCACCCACGCCCCCGCAGCAGGTCATCGTCGGCGACACCGCCCGACGACCCGACGACCCGACGACCGACGACGGGTGGACCTTCAACGGCTGGTTCCAAGGAGACAAGCCCTACGATTTCACCAAGCCCGTAACAGGGAACACGACCCTGACCGCCAGGTGGGGCCGGTGGGGTGCCGACCCGGCCCAGGGGCCGTGGCGGGGCGGCACCGACGTGCGCATCGACACCCCCACCGTACAGGTCAGGCTCGCCCAAGTGTCCGCCGGACAGTCCCACTCACTCGCCGTCGGCAGCGACGGCAACCTGTACACCTGGGGCGGCAACCAGTATGGCCAACTCGGAGACGGCACCACCACAAATCGGACCGCGGCGACCATGGTCGCCGCCCCCGCAGGCAAGAGGTTCGTCCAGGTCGCCGCAGGAAGCGCTCACTCCATGGCCCTGGACCGGGACGGCACCGTCTGGACCTGGGGCAGCAACGAAAAAGAACAACTCGGCCGCACCCCCGACGACAACAACCCCGCAGGCAAGCCCGGCCCAATCGCCTCACCGGCGAGCGTGACCTTCATCGCCATCAGCGCCGGAGCCGACCACAGCACGGCCCTGGACCGGGACGGCAACATCTGGACCTGGGGAGACAACCAATACCAGCAACTGGGCTTCCCCACCTCCACCGGCTCACACGAAGCACCAGCCGCGACGCCCACGGGTGTGGGCGTGCCCGAGGCGGCCTTCGCCTCCGTCAGCGCCGGCGCCAGTCACTCCATCGGCCTGGACGCTAACGGGACCGCCTGGACCTGGGGCGGCCGCGACACCACCGGCGCCACGAGCGACGACGACCTGCTCGGCCATACCGACTACAAGCCCGCCCCCGTCGACACCACTTTGCGGTTCATGGCAATCACCGCCGGGGCTGACCACAGCGTGGGCGTCGCCCGGGACGGGACCGTCTACACGTGGGGGCACAACGGGAGCGGCCAGCTCGGCCGCACCCCCGCCAGCGCCGAACCCGCGGGCAGGCCGGGCCCGGTCCCCGGCCCGTCCGGCGCCACCGGCGTCAGCGCCGGACGCACCCACTCCGTCGCACTGACCGGATCGGGGGCCTGGGCGTGGGGCGGCAACCAGTACGGGCAGCTCGGCACCACCACCGGCAACGGCACCAGCGACGGCGTGACCCCCGCACGCGTACCCAACCCCAAAGGGGCACCCTCGGGGTTCGCATACACCGCTGCCGCTGCGGGCGCAGACAGTACGCTGGCCGTCGGCTCCGACGGGGACGTGTACGCGGCCGGCGCCAACGGCACCGGCCAGCTCGGCACCGGCACCACGGCCACCACGGCCCACCCAAGCCCGGCCATGGTGTGGCGGCCGGCCGGCTCCCCCGTCACCGGTGTCCTGTTCGGCGCCAAGCCGAGCGCTGGAGAGGTGCGGCGCCGGACGGACGGGTGGCACGCCGCCTCGCCCCGGCACCGGCCCGAGACCGTGACCCTGACCATCCGCTCGGCGGCCGGCACCAGCTCGGCGGGGCCAGAGGACGCGGACCAGTCCGAGGACACGAGCCTGCGGTTCATGTACACCGGCGACACCGTCACCCTCACCTTCACCAGCCAGCACGGGCGCACGCCCGACGCGCAGCAGGTCCCCGCCGGGGAGCCCACCAGGAGGCCCGAAGACCCGGCCGAGGCCGGGTGGACCTTCGACGGTTGGTTCGACGGGGATGTCGCCTACGACTTCACACAACCGTTGGAGCATGACCTGACCGTGACCGGCAGGTGGCACCGGACCGGCCGGTGGGTCCTGAGCCCGGACCACGGCAGCGAACACGGCGACGAGACCGTCACCCTCACCGCACCCGCCGCACCCGACATCCGCCTCGCCTCCATAGACACCGGCGGCACCTCAACCCTGGGCATCGGCTCCGACGGCGGCCTCTATGCCTGGGGAAGCAACACCAACGGACAGCTCGGAGACGGCACCACCAGCCAACACGCCACCCCCACCAGGGTCTCCAGGCCCGACGGCACCGGTGACGGGTTCGTCTGGGTGCAGGCCGCGGCGGGACGCACCCACAGCGCCGCCGTCGGCTCCGACGGGCAGCTCTACACGTGGGGAGACAACACCCAGGGCCAGCTCGGAGACGGCACCACCACCCGACGCACCAGGCCCGTCAAGGTCTCCAGGCCCGACGGCACCGACACCGGGTTCACCTGGACGCGGGCCGTCGCGGGCGACGGCTACACCATGGCCCTCGGCTCCGACGACAACCTGTACGCGTGGGGAGCACTCACCGGCGGGCTGGGCGACGCGGCACGCACCACCGGCAGCGCCACGCCCGTCAGGGTTGCCCTGCCGCAGGACGCGCCCCCCGCGTTCCGGTACGAGCAGGTCATCGCGGGCGACACGCACGCCGCGGCGATCGGGTCCGACGGGCAGCTCTACACGTGGGGCGCCAACACGCACGGCCAGCTCGGCCACGACGACACCGGCACACCCGCCGCAGCAGCCGCAGCCGGCCCGTCCGGCCCGCAGCAGCCTGTCGGCTACGTCCAGGCCAGCGCCGGAGGCGACACCACGCACGCCATCGACCAGCAGGGACGACTCTGGGCCTGGGGCAGACTCGCCAACGGCACCGACACCACAACCCCCACGCGCATACGGCCCGCAGGCACGGCCGACACGTACCGGTTCACCCACACCTCCACCGGACGCAACCACTACACCGCCACCGGACAGGACCACCGCACCTGGACCTGGGGAGACAACACCAGCGGCCAGCTCGGCCACACCACCGGCACACCGACACAGCCCACGGCCATACCGGGACTGAACACCACCCTCACCGCCAGCGGAGGCGACACCACCATCGCCATCGACACCAACGGCGACACCCAGGCCTGGGGAGACAACACCGACGGGCAGGCAGGCCACGGCGACACCAACCCCACACCCGCGCCACGCAAGGCCGCCATCCCCCCACAACCCACACCGGCCGGCCTCGCCATCGACAACGACACACTCCCCCTGCGGCAGACCGGACCGAACACCTGGCAGGCCACCACCATAGCCCACGCCCCCGGAACCGTGCCCGCGCAAGTCCGGTGGACCCTCGCCGGGCAACGCCAGCCCGACGACACCACCAACACGTACACCTACCGGCACACCGGCAGCCTGCCCAACGCAGGAGGCGCAGGCATCATCCTCCTCATCACCGCCGGCGCGCTCGGCATCGCAACAGGCAACGCCTGCAGGCGCCGACGCACCACCATCACCACTTCACACGAGTAAGAGGCCACACCAAAAGGGGAACACCCAACCCCCGGCCACCCGGAGGCGGCCCACATCATTAACCCCAACAGTGGGCCGTCTCCACCCCTTCAACACTATAAACCGGCACTACACAGCCCAGATGTTCCTCAACCGTTCAGTCCCGGCTCCCTGACGAGCGCGAGCGCAGACGACGCGTCATGGCCCGATCCGATTCATCGACGATTCGCGTCATGGCCTGGCAGGCCGCCTCGCCGTCACCCTGGCGTATCAAAGCCGCCACGTCGCCGTGAAGTCTCAGAGCCTGCTCATTGGCCTCATGGGGCATGAGTTCGTGCCGGGTACGACCGGCCAGCACGGATGCAACCACGTCGCCCAGAGCAGCGAACATGGCGTTGCCCGAGGCCTCCAGGAGTGCTCGGTGGAAACGCTCGTCGGCCTGCAGATAATCCGCCTGGTCGGCATGGTTGGCATGGGCCACCATGTCGATGGCGGCCTGGGTCAGGGCCGCCCACTGCCCGGGCCTGGCCCTGGTGGCGGCCAGGCGGGCGGCCATGGGTTCCACGCTGGCCCTTAA
The DNA here is from genome assembly GCF_016100445.1 of Bifidobacterium sp. M0307. Lineage (NCBI taxonomy): Bacteria > Bacillati > Actinomycetota > Actinomycetes > Bifidobacteriales > Bifidobacteriaceae > Bifidobacterium > Bifidobacterium sp. M0307. Next base: position 51,702 of record NZ_JACFSL010000001.1, on the reverse strand, counting down.
TTCCGAAAGCTCATGGAGGACCCGGTCCCTGTCGGGGCCACGCAGCCGCCACTCAATCACCCTGGGGTCATAGATGTTCCAGGCGGCCATCGGATTCACGGTGGCCCCAGCCTTCCGCCTCACGGTAACCATTCCCATGGATTCCAATACCCGTGTCACCTCGCGGGTTACCGTACGTGATGGCACTTCCTGATCCAGGGGCGGGACCGACAGACGCTCCCCCTCGCTGATGCTTCCTGTGACGATGCCCATACCCCATTGTTCCAGGAGCCTATCGTGCAGCGAAGGTTCTGTACTCATAAATCACACTCTAGCAATGCACAAGGGCGGGAATTGTCTGTAACCTCACTGCCCACACGGCAGGGGAACCCCAATCGGAAGGTCTTCCCGTGTACACTTGTATACGTATAAGACATACGTAATATCACACTGCCGATATTATGCCATGCAAAATAGGAGCCATGGGCGTACGTCCTGACTTCGTTCCTATCCTCAGAGAAGAGGCAGCCATGCATACAGCACTGCTCGCGGCAGGAGAGGCCGTACAACTCAACAGCACCCGACTGGGCATCAGTCTTGTTCTCAGCCTGGTGGTGCTCATCTTCCTGGTCACCGTCGTTAAACTCCACCCCTTCGTGTCCCTCCTGGCGGCCGGTATGGTGGTCGGCATCGGGTCGGGTTACGGACCAGTGGCCACACTGACCAGCTTCACCGGCGAATTCGGCTCCACCATGGGGTCGGTCGGTATCCTGATTGGTCTCGGAGCCATGATCGGCAAGGTTCTGATGGACACCGGGGCCACCGATCAGGTGGTCAACACCCTGGTATCCAAATCGTCACCGGCCACCATTCCATGGATCATGGCCCTGATAGGAACCCTGATAGGCCTGCCCATGTTCTTTGAGGTGGGGCTGGTCATTCTGGTTCCGGTCATCATCCTGGTAGCGCGCAAGACCGAGCTCCCCCTGATGAGGGTGGCCATTCCCACCCTGGCAGGCCTCTCCATCATGCATGCCTGCGTACCGCCACATCCCGGCCCCCTCGCCGCCCTGAGCCAGTTCAAGGAAACCGGCAATGTGGGCCTTACCATGATGTTCGGCATACCCGTAGCCCTGATCACCCTGGTGATTGTCGGCCCTCTCTTCTCCAAGGTGGCGGCTCGCTGGGTTCCCATCGAGGCCCCGGCGGACTTCGCGGCCAAAAGCGAAGAGGCCGCCAAGGAGGAGGCCCGACTCCCCTCCTTCGGACTCTCGGTCTTCTGCATCATCCTCCCGGCGATTCTCATGCTCCTCACCTCCGTTTTCGAGATAACCTCACCCGACTTCCGCACCCGGACCGACGGGTTCGCCCAGACCATCAACTTCATCGGCAACCCGGTCATGGCTCTGGCCATAGCCCTGATTGTCTCCATGCTGCTCCTCAAGGCCGCCTCCGGCATCTCCTGGAAGACGGTCAACGACTCCCTGGGCGCCTCACTCCCTGCCGTGGCGGGCATCCTCCTGATTGTCGGCGCAGGCGGAGGCTTCAAAGGTGTCCTGGTCTCCACCGGCATCGGCAAGATCATCGGCACCTTCGTCGAGACCTCCAACATCTCCATCTTCCTGCTGGGCTGGCTCATCGCCGTATTCGTCCGCGTAGCCACCGGTTCGGCCACGGTCTCCATCCTGACCACGGCCGGCATTCTCAGCAACGCCATGACCATGATGCACGCCACCCCCATGGCCACCACACTGCTGGTCATCGCCATCGGGGCGGGGTCCATCTTCCTCTCCCACCTCAACGATGCCGGCTTCTGGCTGATCAAGGAGTACTTCGGCATGAGCGTGGGCGACACCCTGAAGACCTGGTCCGTACTGGAGTGCCTCCTCTCGGTGGTGGTGCTGATTCTGGTCATGATCGCCAGCATCTTCGTCCCCATCGCAGGCTGAGCCCCAACACGGCGCACTCATTCAGAAAGGAAACGCATGGTAGACACACTGTCAACGAACGCCAAGGGGTTCGATGAACACTCCATTCCCTCGGCGGTGGAGAATACGGTTCCCGCGGATTACCTCAAGGACCACACGCCAATCCTGGTCATCATGGGCGTCTCCGGCTGCGGCAAGACCACGATGAACACCCACTTGAGCGAAAAGCTGGGCTGGGACATGGCCGAGGCCGATGACTTCCACCCCCAGGCCAACATCGACAAGATGGCCCACGGAATTCCCCTGAATGATGAGGACCGCTGGCCCTGGCTCGACAAGATTCACGACTGGATTCAGGACCACATGGACAGGAAGGTACCCGGCACCGTTACCTGCTCGGCACTGAAGCGGGTCTACCGGGACAGGCTTCGAATGCCCGGGGTGGTGTTCATCCACCTGAGCGGTGACTACGACTCCATCATGGAACGACTCTCGCACCGCCAGGGGCACTTCATGAAGCCCCGAATGCTCAAGTCGCAGTTCGAGACCCTGGAACCTCTGGGCAAGGACGAGATTCACATGACCATCGACGTGGGCCTGCGCATGGCCCCCGAAATCGAGGCCGAGGAGGTCATCGACACCCTGGGATTGCAGTGCGACGTCAAGGCCCACACCGAGCAGGTCAAGGCCGAGCGGGCCCGTCAGGCCGCCAGAAAAACCGAACAACACTGAACGAAGCAGGAAGGAACCAACATCATGAAGATCGGAATGATAGGCCTGGGCCGCATGGGTAAGAACATGGCCGACCGCCTGCGCACAGGTGGTCACCAGGTCGTCGGATACGACATATCGCCCGAGTCGGGCAGGGACGTGGACAGCCTCCAGGCCCTGGTCGACTCCCTGGAGGCACCCCGGGCCATCTGGGTCATGGTGCCCGCAGGCAAACCCATCGAGTCCACCCTTGACCAGCTGGGCGACCTGATGGACCGCGGCGACCTGGTCATCGACGGGGGCAACACCCGCTTCACCCAGGACCAGGTACATGCCAAGGCCCTGGGAGCGAAGGGCATCGGCCTGGTCGACGTGGGCACCTCCAATGGCATCTGGGGCAGGGAGAACGGCTACGCCTTGATGGTCGGTGGATCGGACGAGGATGTTGCCCGGATTCAGCCTATACTCGACACCCTGAAGCCCGAGGGCGAGTTCGGCCTGGTTCACGCAGGCGGCACCGGCGCCGGACACTACGCCAAGATGGTCCATAACGGCATCGAGTACGGAATGATGCAGTCTCTGGCCGAGGGCTATGCCGTCCTGGAGGCCTCCGATCTGATTCAGGAACCAGACGAGGTCGTCCAGTCCTGGCGAAAGGGGTCGGTCATCCAATCCTGGCTCCTGGACCTCCTGGCCAAGTCCCTCCAGGAGGACCCCCACCTGGCACACATCGCCGGTAAGGCCGAGGAGACCGGTGAGACCAAGTGGATGATTGGCGATGCCCTGGAGCTGGGCGTCCCCACCCCGGCCATCACCTCGGCCCTGTACGCCCGCCAGTCCTCGCAGATTCAGGACCCCATGACCATGAAGGCGGTCTCGGCCCTGCGCAACGCCTTTGGCGGTCACCCCATCGTCAAGGAGTGACCTCCCCCTATCGTTGCGTTGATGGTGCCGGGCACCAATACGACCCGACCTGCGGATGGACCTGCTCCATACCCCCTTCATCATCGAAGGCCAGCGGGGCACAGACGATCTCGCGATGGCAGCCATCACCGTGCCCGTCCATGGCGAACCGATGGTAAGCGATGATCCACTGGTCCGTGCCGGGCACCTGCAGGATGCAATGATGACCGGTACCCAGGATTCCCTTGCCCTCATCCTTCTCGACCAGCACCTGCGGCTGCCCCCATGGTCCGTCCAGGGAGTCGGAGACCGCATACCGGACCCGGTATTCAGGATCCCTGGTGTCGTTTTCGGACCAGGAGGCGTAGTACCTTCCCCCGTGCCTGCTGATGGTTATGGCCTCGCGGAAGTTGTCGGGAACCCAGGTTTTCAAGGTCGCATCCACTATGGCCGTACCGTCGTCGCTCAGGGCCGCCATGTAGACCCTTCCGTTCCCCCACAGTAGGTAGGTGGTACCGTCCTCGTCCACGAATATCGAGGGATCGATTGTCTGGCAGTCATATGCATCCGCACGGATCAGGGGGGTTGCGGCCGGCGTGAAGGGGCCGGTGGGGGTCGGGGAGGTCGCCAGACCTATCTGCCCGTCCGCCACGAAGTAGAGCACGAACCCATGCGCGGTCTCCAGCATGCACGGCGCCCAGGCGCCCTGTTTGCCCTCCCACCAGGGGACGTCGTGCAGGTCGAGAATCCTGTGCTCCTGCCAGTTGCAAAGGTCAGTGGATTCGTAGACGCTCATCACCGTGGACGACCAGCCGGGCAGACCGTCCTGGGTGCAGTACATATACCACCGTCCGTCCACCATCTTGAGATCGGGATCGGCACAGTACCCGTGAAGGGGATTGGTGGGAACCTGAATCCTCTGACCCTCCGTCTCTCCCCTACATCCCTTATCCATACAATCGACTCCAGTTCTCTTGTCAAGGGCGTTGCGAGGCCGCACCTGGCAGCCGCACAACGCCGTATTCCTTCAAGCCGGCAAGGCCCGACGCGTATCGGTCATCCCTTCACGGCACCGGCAACCAGGCCGGAGACGATCCACTTCTGGCAGAAGATGAAGAAGACGAAGACCGGTATAAGCGCCAGGACCGTGATGGTCATGAAGCTCGGCCAATCCGTGGTGAACTGACCGACCGCGTTGTAGACCTGGAGCACGATGGTCCGCAGGTCCGAACTGCTGATGAAGACGTTGGCCGTCATGAAGTCATTCCATGTGGTCATGGTCTGGAAGACGATCACCGTGGTCAGGATGGGCCTGATCAGGGGCAAAACGATGTTCCAGAATATCCTCAAGGGCCCTGCCCCATCGATGCGGGCGGCCTCTATCACCTCGAAGGGGAGGGACTGCATGTACCCGACGATGAGGAAGTAGCAGAACACCGCACCGCCCAGGTACATGACAATCAGGCCCAGCAGGGTATTGACCAGGCCGACCGCCGACTCCATTCGATACAGGGGAATCAGCGTCGACTGGGCCGGGATGACGAAGGCGATCATCAGAACGACCCCGACGGTCGAGGTGAACAGGGACTTGCGCAGAATCATGCCATAGGCGGCCAGGGCTCCGATCAGCACCTGGAAGAGCACCCCGAAGAAGGTGACGATCAGGGTGTTGACCAGGCTGCGCACAATGGGCACGGTGGCAAAGGCATGACTGTAGTTCTTCAGGGTCCACTCCTTCGGCAGACCCAGTGGATTGGTGGCCATGTCCGGCACGGTCTTGAAGGTGTTGATCAGGATGTACCAGAGGGGCACGGCGCAGATGAGCGCTATGACCAGCACCACGATGCTTCTGACGATGGAACGACGCCGCTCGCGCTGCTCCAGGGTCGGGCCGTTCCCCGCACCCGATACCACTTGCTGACTGCTGGCACTCATTGGAACCTCCTGGAAATCAGACCGGCCACACCCATCTGGGTGAAGACCACCAGGGCCGTCGCCAGGGTGAAGAGGACGGCCAGGGCCGAACCCAACCCGTACTGGGACTGCCCTATGCCCTGCTGGATAATCGACTGGGTCACCGTATAGGTCGAGTAACCGGGCCCTCCCTTGGTCATCGTGTATGGCAGGTCGTACACCTTCAGCCCTCCCGACATGAGCAGGAAGCTGGATGTAACGATGCCCGGAATCAGCTGGGGCAGGGTGATGTGGATGAACTGCTGCCGCCTGGTGGCACCATCCACGGTGGCCTGCTCGTAAAGGTCACCGGGAATGGACTGCAGGAAGGCCAGGTAAAGGGTGGCATGCCATCCGATCTGGGCCCAGACCGCTATGAAGATCACACAGCACCGGGCCAGGATCGAGTTGGAGAGCCAGGGCAGCGGGCCGAGCCCGAAGGCGCCCAGGACCGTATTGACCACGCCCGACTTCATGGGCGAGAAGATGTACTTCCAGACCATGCCCATGATGGCCAGCGAAGGCACGCTGAAGAAGAAGAACAGGGAGCGCGCGAAGTTCCTCCCCCAGAACTTCCTGTTCAGGGTCACCGCCAGGGGTACGGCGAAGACAGTGACCAGTATGGTCTGGGCGAGCGCGTACACGATGGTGAACACAAGACCCTGCATGGTTGAGGGGTCCGTGAACACGCTGCGGTAGTTGCTCCACCCCACATAGTGCATGTCCATGCTGTACCCGTTGAAGTCCGTCACCGAGTAGATGGCGGTCTGCACCAACGGCACCGCGAAAAGGATGACGAAGACTGCCAGAATCGGCAGGAGGAACCAGAACGAGGTCAGGTCCTCCCTCAGCCCCCGAAGGCGCTTGCGACGGGCGTATTCACGCTCTTCCGGTTCATTTGCCTTCGACCTATCGGCCACGGTAGGCACCCCTTGCACTCCACTGTCAACAGCCATATGTCACCTCTTCCAACCCGTCAGGTCCGACGTTCCCTGTCCGACCCTCATTTCACCGAAGCCATCTTGTCGTCGATGGCCTTGGCCCACTGGTCCACGGATACAGCGCCCTGCACCAGTTGCTGTGTCTCCGACTGCCGGACCGTGGTCAGCACATCGGGCTTGGCGTAGAAGTTCATGACCAGGAAGTAATGACCCGTCCTGACGTTCTCCTCGTACACGGTCTTGTATTCATCCTTGACCTTGGACTTGAATCCATCGACGGTGATGGCGTCACCGTTCTCCGTGCTCTTCTGGAGTGCCCACTCGCTATCCATGAAGGTCAGGAACTTCTGGGCCGCCTTGAGCTTGTCCCCCTTGAGCTTGGAATAGATGGCGTAGGCGGGCGAAGGTGATCCCTGGGCGTAGTTGACCTGCCCCTTGCTGAGCACGGGCATGGGGGCCATGCCCCATTCGAGGGAGGACTCGGAGAAGGAGGGAAGATCCCACGGACCGGTGCAGATCATCGCCACCTGCCCGTTGATGAACTGGGTCTTCATGTCATCCCCGCTGATGCCCACCGTGTCCCTGGTGACCAGGTCCTCGTCGTAGAGCCGCATCCAGGCCTTGACGGCCTCTTTCTGATCGGTGCCCGGGGTCTGGGGGCGCTTGTCCACCAGGGTGGTGACATCGACCTTGTCCTGCTCGAACTGCGAGCCCAGGAAGGCGTCGGGGATTCGGCTGGGGCCATCGGCCACGGTCTCCAGGAATGGAGTGACACCGGCCTTCTTGAGCTTCGCACAGAGTTTGAGGAAGTCATCCCAGTTGTCCGGAACGCTCTTGGCGCCGACCTTGGCCAGGAGGTCCTTGTTGTAGATGATGCCCGAGGCCCAGGAGGAGACGGACATGCCGTAGACCTTCCCGTCACGACTGACGAAGTCCTTGTTGGCCTGCGAGATGTTCTTCATGAAGGGCTCATCGGTCAGGTCACGCACGTACTGGTTTGTGATCAGGTCCGCCTTGTTCTCGGAGGTGATGATGAACACATCGGGGGCCTGGTTGCCCACCAGCCTGGTCTGTAGGGTCTGGATGTACTCGGGGGTCGGCGGCGAATAGCTGAAGTCCACCTCGATGTCGGGATTCTCCTTCTCGAACTCGTCCAGATAGGGCTTCATGGTCTGCTCGTTGTTCCATGAAAGGAAGGTCAGCTTGGTCTTGTCGGCATTGGTGCCATTTCCCCCGCCACAGGCCCCCATGGCCACGACCATGGCTCCGGCCATGGCCGCAACCGCCGCCTTCTTCAGTGTTTTGTTCAGCTTCATGACTCCTCCTTGTAATCAATCCTCTGAATTCCTTGCGGTATTCGACATCGAAACCGACTCAGTTGACACGATTCAATTCAACCGTATTCAGATATAGCACCCTATTTGAATCGTGTCAAACCGAGCGATGTACTACCATCGAGATGTGACCTGACACGATTCACTTTTCTTCACGGCCACAGACTCTACGGGCAGGAAGATTGGAGCGAGGCACGATATGGTGACAATGAGCGACGTGGCCAAGGAGGCCGATGTTTCACGGGCCACCGCCTCGTATGCCCTCAGGGGGGATACCCGCATCGCCGAAAAAACCAGGACGAAGGTCTTGGCAGCGGCGAAGAGGCTCAACTACTCCGCCAACCTTTCGGCCAGGAGCCTCAGGTCAGGCAGGAACGGGGTCATCGGGGTGGCGATCTTCGAATTGGACAAACCCTACCCCTCCCAGATGAGCGCGGCAATCTCCAGGGAGATCAACGCCCATGGCATGCAGGCCATCATCCAGCAGACCATGAACTCCCGCGAGGACGAGGTCTCGATTCTGCGGCGGGTCACCAGCCAGCTCTGCGACGGGACCATTTTCAGCCCGGGCAATGTCTCCAACGAGGAGATGAAGGTCCTCACCCACGGCAAGCCGGTCGTGTTGCTTGACGACCCCTCGGTCCGGCCGGTCTTCGACAGCGTCATGACCGCGAGTCGGGAGGGGGCCAGGACGGCAGTTGCCCATCTGCTCGCCCAGGGGTGCCGTCGCATCGGGGTTGTCGGATCCGACCTGGACATCCTCGATGAACCTTCCAGGAAGAACTCCGTCGCAGCCAGGAGATTGAGCGGATGCCTGGAGGCCCTTGAAGAGGGCAAGAGAACCCTGTCTCCGGACTCCTTCATAGGGCTCGAACCCTGGGATGAGGATTCCGCCCGGTCCCTGGCCCACTCCCTGGCCGCCCAGGGGGACTTCCCCTTCGACGGGGTGTTCTGCATCACGGATTCCATGGCCCTGGGCATGATTCGCGGGTTGCATGAGTGCGGAATCTCCGTCCCCCGGGACGTGGCCGTCATCGGTTTCGACGGTATCAACGAAAGCGCCTCGTACATCCCCTCACTGACGACCATCAGCACCGATCGCGAAGACCTGGCCCACAAGGCCGTTTCCATCCTGCTGCATGACCTCAACCAACCCGACAGGCACCCCAGGCCCCGGCGGCAGACAGCCAAGTTCAGACTGGACGTGAGGGAATCCACCATGCTTGGCCGATAGGCCGCAGGAGGCCGGCACGACCCGGCCGCCAGGAATCCGGGATTGGCCGCTAGTCCTGCTTGATCTCGGACTTGTCTCCGGCCCAGAGGGTGTGGAAGACGCCGGGCTGGTCCACGCGCCCATAGGTGTGGGCACCGAAGAGGTCGCGCTGGCCCTGGATCAGAGCCGCAGGCAGCCGCTTGGAGCGCAGGCCGTCGTAGTAGGAGAGGGAGCTGGCGAAGACCGGAATCGGAATGCCGGCCTGGGTGGCCCGAACCACCACGCGACGCCAGGCATCCTGGGCATCCTCCACGGCCTTCTTGAAGAAGGGGTCGAAGAGGAGGGACCCGAACTCATCACCGGAGGCGTAGGCATCCGAGATCCTGTTCAGGAACTTGGCCCTGATGATGCAACCGCCGCGCCAGATGCGGGCGATGGCGCCCATATCGAGCTTCCAACCGTACACATCGGCCCCCTCCTGCATCTCGTTGAAGCCCTGGGCATAGGCCACGATCTTGGAGGCATACAGGGCCTGGCGCACGTCCTCGATGAAGGCCTTGCGCTGGTCAGGATCGGCCGCCAGATCACTCAGGATGGCCTGGGGCTCGGGGCCGGACAGCCCCTTCTGCTCGGCTTCCTTGCGCAGCTCGGGCGAGGAGGAGAGCCCGCGGGCGAAGACGGCCTCACCTATGCCGGTAACAGGCACGGCCAGGTCCAGGGCGGTCTGGACGGTCCAGGTGCCGGTCCCCTTCATGCCGGCCTGATCGGTCACGATATCGATGAAGGGCTTGCCGGTGGCGGCATCGGTGTGGTGGAGCACCTCGGCGGTGATTTGCACCAGGTAGGAGTTCAGGTCGCCCTGGTTCCACTCGTCGAACACGTCGGCTATCTGCTGGGGTTCCATGCCCAGGCCGCGGCGCATAAGGTCGTAGGACTCGGCAATGACCTGCATATCCGAGTACTCGATGCCGTTATGGACCATCTTGACGAAGTGGCCCGCCCCATCACTGCCGATGTGGGTCACGCAGGGTTCGCCCTCCGCCTGGGCGGCAATGGTCTTGAGAATGGGCCCCAGGGTCTGCCAGGACTCATCGGTGCCACCGGGCATCATGGAGGGCCCCAGGAGGGCCCCCTCCTCGCCACCGGAAACGCCGCAGCCCACAAAGTGCAGACCACGGGCGCGAATCGCCTTCTCGCGGCGGATGGTGTCCTTGAAGTAGGCGTTGCCGGCATCGACGATGATGTCGCCGGGCTCCATCAGGTCGGCCAGGTCGTCGATCATCTGGTCGGTCGGCTCGCCCGCCTTGACCATGATGATGGCAGTGCGGGGCCTGGTCAGGGAACCGACGAACTCCTGAAGGGTCTTGGCGGGAACGAACTTCCCCTCGTCGCCATGCTCCCCGATCAGGGTCTCGGTGCGTGAGTAGTGCCGGTTGTATACGGCCACGGTGTTGCCGTGCCGGGCCAGGTTCCTGGAGAGGCTGGCGCCCATGGCGGCCAGGCCCACAACACCGATATTGGCTTGAGCTTCTGTCATCACTTCACCTTTCGAACGACCTCCCGGACATGGCCGGGTCTGGGTTCTTCACCAGGCCAATTCTATGGCTCAACCCCGATATGGGCGGGCTTGTTTCCATACCGGGGTGATCGTGTCGGAAGGTCAGGCAGTGATTTTGCTCACTCCTCGGGCTGCTGGGCCTGGGGTTGCTCCGTGTGCTGGGCATGGTCGGAGGCCTTGGTTTTGCGCGGATGCAACCTGACCCTGGTCAGCTTGGGCACCGACCGGGTGGAGACGAAGAGGGGCTGGACCTCGACGATCGGATTGTAGGGGGCCAGACCGAACCATTTGATGGGCGAACCGGCCAGCTTCCTGATCGCATACTTGACCTTCAGCGACAGGGCGCCACGGGAGTCGATCTTGGACTCGGGCATCAGGGCCTTGTGGACCAGGACGTAGGTGATGGTCCCAATCTGGGGATCCTCGTCCACCTTGGGGTAGATCGAGGGCTGCTTGGGCAGCTCACCACTGTCGATCAGCTCGTGCATGATCTGGTGGAGGTAGGTGGCCACGTTCTGATCCACCTTGAAGCCCAACTTCATCCGCACCCTGAACAGGTAGTTGGTACCGAAGTTCTCAACCGAGTACTTGCGGGTGTATGGCGCATCGGTGGTCTGGACCGACACGGCCCACCAGGCCCGGGCCCGCTTGGGGTGGTTGGCGAAGATCGAGAAGAAGATGTCCGTATCCAAACGCCGCATCTCAGCATCCGAGGTCAGGTAGACCAGGTTGTCGGCGAAGTAGGGGATGCGGAAGTCGTTGTGGAGCATATCCAGGGCGGGCAGGCACTCCTTGGCCGTCATGTGCCGGCGCTGCGAACGCTCCACCTTGGTGCCCTGGTCCCAGGTGTACATGATGTACAGGATGGCCGCGGTCAACAGCATGGTGAACCAGCCGCCGTGCATGAACTTGGCCATGGAGGCCATGAAGAAGAGAATCTGGATGGCCAGGAAAATCACCGCGAAGACAACCGACCCCACCCGCTTCTTGTCGTGCCAGAGGTAGTCGGCCAGGAGCACCGTGGTGGTGATCATGGTCACCGTCAGGGCCAGACCGTAGGCGGCCGAGATGTGCTCGGAGTCCTTGAAGAGGACCAGGACGGTCAGGGTGGCCACGCAGAGCACCCAGTTGATGGTCGGGATGTAGAGCTGGCCCCTGGTCCTGGCCGGGTAGCGCACCTGGAGGTGGGGCATCCAGTTGAGACCGGTCGCCTCGGAGACCATGGTGAAGGCACCGGTAATCAGGGCCTGGGAGGCGATGACACCGGCCGTCACCGAAAGGATGACCGCCACGTACCGCACGGTGGTGGGCATCATCTGGAAGAAGGGGTTGAGCCCATCCACACCCTGTAGGGCCGGGTTGTTCTTGTTGCGCAGGAGCCAGGCGCCCTGCCCGAAGTAGTTGCAGACCAGGGCGATGTTGATGAAGGGCCAGGTCGCATAGATGTTGCCACGGCCCACATGCCCCATATCGGAATAGAGGGCCTCGGCTCCGGTGGTCGAAAGGAAGACCGTGCCCATGATGGTCAGCCCGACCGGATTCTGGGGGCTGAAGAGGAAGCGGATGCCGTAAACCGGGTTCAGGGCCTCGAAGATGGACCAGTCATTGCCGATGCAGTACAGGCCGATCACCGCCAGGAAGGCGAACCAGACCATGACCACACTGCCGAAGACCTTGCCGATTCGCTCGGTTCCACGCGATTGGACGGCGAAGAGGACCAGGATGATCACGAAGGTGATGACCATGGTCAGGTTCCCGTTTTCACGGAAGACCGGCTCCAGTACGGGTATGGTCTTCAGACCCTCCACTGCCGAGGATATGGAGACCGCCGGGGTCAGCACCGAATCGGCCAGGAAGGCGGCCCCACCCAGCATGGCGGGGATGGCCAGCCACTTCCCGTAGCGACGGACCAGGGTGTAGAGAGCGAAGATGCCGCCCTCCCCCTTGTTATCGATCCGTAGGGCCACCAGAACGTACTTGACCGTGGTGATCAGGGTGATGGACCAGAAGACCAGGGAGAGCATGCCCAGAACCGCAGCCCGGTCCACGCGCTGGATGCCGCCCTGCCCGGCCACGAAGGTCTGGAAGGTGTAGAGGGGGGAGGTACCGATATCGCCATATACCACTCCCAGGGCCACGATGCACATGCCCAGGCTGATCCGGTCGGGCGATGCCTGGACCTTGCGCCACCAGCGCCCCAGGGGACCACGCGGCGGGGTGTGCTGACGCGCGGCCTCACGCTGTGCCTCACGCCGGGCACGCTTGAGCTCGTCCTCCTCCTCGCGGGTGCGGGCCTTGGCCGAAATTCTGGGGGCCTTGGTGAAGCTCTCCTGGGGAAGGATGGAATCCTGCTCGAAAGCCGGCCGGGTACCACCGGTCCTGTCGGCCTCCGTCCCGTGCTCCGTGCCTGTCTCGTTCCCCTCGTCGGACCTGGAAGGTGTCCGGGATGTCACATCCCCGGTTTCCTCCCTCTCCAACATCCGATCCGACCGGCCGTCACGCTCGGGCGATCCGGATAAGCCAGAGGTCTCTTCAGTCCCCTCGGCCCCATCCTCGATCGACATCTCATGCCGCTCACTAGCCATACAGCCCTCCATAGGCCAAAGCCTTCTTCTCGAACGCACGCGGGCAACACTGGGCTCCCGCGCATACCGCGACGACTACCGTAGCACCTTTTGCCTCGCTTGGTGCAACTTCCACGACGGTTTCAGCTCAGGTGTCAGCGAGCGCCCGCAGGCGGGATCCGACCTCCACCCCTGGATGCCTTTTCGCCGTCCGTCCACCGGTCAGATCCCGTAAACCCGCCTGGTGGTTTCCCTCGTGGCCCGGGCGACCTCCTCCACGGGCAGGTCCAGGGCGTCGGCCATGGCGCGGAGGGTGTAGGGAATCATGTAGGGGGCATTGGTCCGGCCCCTGTATGGCATCGGGGTCAGATAGGGGGCGTCGGTTTCGACCATGATGTGGTCAAGCCCTACGACGGACAGTGCCCGGCGGATGCCCTCGTTCCCCTTGTAGGAGAACGTTCCCGAGAAGCTCAGATACCAGCCCTGCTCGGCCGCTACCCGGGCCATGGCCTCATCGCCGGAATAGGAGTGGAAGACGGTCCGCTCGGGTGCCCCGTCAGCCAGGAGGGTGTCGATGACCTCCTGATGGGCATCCCGGTCATGAATCTGCATGGGCAGTCCGAGCTCCTTGGCCAGGGCCATATGGTCACGCAGGGCCTGGCGTTGGATATCCATGGCATCCCGCCCGGTGCGGAAAAGGTCCATACCGGTCTCGCCGATGGCCACCACCTGGTCCGGGTTGCCCTTGGCCAGGCGGCGCACCTCCTCCATGGCCTCCTCGAAGGAGGTATCGTGCCAGGGCCTGTAGGTAACGGGCAATCCGTCCGGCCCCGGCACCCCACGATGACCGTGGAGCACGGCCTCGTTGGGGTGGATGGCCAGGGCGGCATGGACCACACCCGGATGGGCCTTGGCCAGGTCAACCGCCGCCTGTAGGTTAGGCAGCTCGCAGCCTACTTCAATCGCCCCGACCACACCCACGGCCCGGGCCTGCTCCAGCTGCTCATCCACCCCATAGACCGGGACCGGATCCTGTCCCCGCTCCCGGGCCTGCCGGTCCATCCTCCTGGCGAAGGGAATCACCGCAGACATGTGCGTATGGTCATCGATGACGCCGACTCCCTGGGGAAGTGCCTCAGGTGCCGGTGCCCAGCTGCGATTACGATGATGCTTGCTCATGGTTCACAGTCTAGGAACCGCCCCGGCCAGTCGGGCGAACCACAAATCGTGGTTTAGAATCATGACGTGCAGCGATGCACGGATACATGCGCAGCCAACAAGTCGGAGAGACAGTGATGGTCACAGGAAATCCCGATTGCCGAACCGAGGCCTACCTATTCGTTCATTTCACAGGAGATGAAGAGGCGGCCACGGATGAACAGCTGTATTTCGCCCTCAGCCGTGACGGCATCCATTGGACCGATCTTCGCCGCCGTGGGGACCCCATCCTGACCTGGGCCCAGGGCGAACGGGGCGTTCGAGACCCCTTCATCACCCGGGGACCCGACGGGGTCTTCCACATTCTGGCCACCGATTTGTCCATATATCATCGCGGTGGGTGGAGTGAGCAGGCCTCCGTGGACGGGTCCACGGGGCTGGTCATATGGGAATCAAGCGATCTGATCCACTGGGAGGAGCCCCGCCTAGTGGATGTCGCCTCCGCCATCCCCGGCGCAGGCATGGCCTGGGCACCGGAGGCCAGCTGGGACAGCCTGCAAAATCAGTGGATTGTCTATTGGTCCACCCGTGCAGCCTCGGACCTGCCGGACCACCCCCTCGCCAACAGCCTGGGTGAAGCGGTCAACATGTACTATGCGGTCTCGAAGGACCTACGGACCTTCAGCGCCCCGGTCAAGTGGATCGACCGCAGGGCCGACATCATCGACACCACCATGATCCAGACCGAGGACGGCTGGTGGTACAGGGCCTCGAAGGACGATCAGATCAGCATCGAAAGGACACGGAACCCCTATGCCGTCAGCGGCGAGGTGGTCCGCACGGACGATTCGGAACAGTGGTCGTACGTGGGTTCGCTGACCGACATACTCGGTCGCGGCAGATATTCCTCCCGCTACCTGGAGGGTCCGGAGCTCTTCCTTTACAACGAACGGGACGCGGCCGACCCCGATCGGGGCCCCATGCCCTTCGGTCTCATGTGCGACCAGTTCGAGGAGGCGCGCGGGTATCTGACTTTCAGGTCAGCGAACCTGGCCTCGACCGATTCCCGGGACTGGCAGGTGCTGGAGGGAATCGACTACGGCAACCTGAAGAAACGCCACGGGGCCATCATGCCCATCACCACCGCCGAATACCAGGCCCTGGAGGCGGCATTCCAGCGCTGATAAACGGAGGTAATCCGGTAAGGCAAGGCGGTTTCAAGAAGTTCACCGCCTTGCACTGACCTCCTTTTTCCTAATCTCACACCGTCCGCGGGTGGCCCTGCACCTTGACGACGATTTCAGGTCCGGAGAGCCTTTCCAGGTCCACGCCCTGCCCGGTTATGGAGACCCTGAACCGGGTATCGCCCACGGTCAGCTGGTAGGACAGGGAATCCCAGTCCTCGGGCAGGTGGGGATCGATGCTCAGGCTGGTTCCGCCGGTGTCGCGCAGGCCGCCGAAGCCGCAGACCAGGCTGGACCATACCCCTCCGCAGGCCGCCAGGTGAATCCCGTCGGCGGTATTGGCGTGGAGGTTGGACACGTCGGTGAACAGGGACTCACGGAAGTAGCGCATGGCCAGGTCATCCCTGCCCACCTCGGCGGCCACTATGGACTGCGAGGCGGCGGAAAGGGTGGAGTCCCCGGTAGTCAGCGGATCGTAGTAGTCAAAGTCGGCCCGCTTCTGTTCCGGCGTGAACCAGGAGCTGAGCAGGTAGAGGGCCATGACCACGTCGGTCTGCTTGAGCACCTTGTGCCGGTATATGACCAGCGGGTGATAGTAGAGCAGGAGAGGGCGGGCCGTGAACCGGTCGAAGTGCCAGATGGGGCGCTCCATGAACTGGGCGTCCTGGGCGTGCACCCCCTCGTTGTTGTCGTAGGGAACGAACATGGCCTCGGCCGCACGGAGCCACTCCTGGGCGTCCTCGTCGGTGAAGTGCAGACGGGCGCGGATGGAACCGATCATCTCCACCCGGCTCCTGCGCAGGTACTCGTAGGCCCGGTAGGCGGCCATGAGATTGAACTTGGCCATCTCATTGGTGTACAGGTTGTCATCCACCAGGACGGTGTACTCATCCGGTCCGGTAACACAGTGGATATGGAAGCGCCCGTCGGCCTTGTAGCGCCCCAGGCTCATCCAGAGGCGGGCGGTCTCAACCAGAATGTCGATTCCCTCGGTCTCCAGGAAGTCCTGGTCATCGCACACCTGCACATACTGGGCCACCGCATAAGCCACGTCGGCATCGATATGGTACTGGGCCGTACCGGTCGGGAAGTAGGCCGAGGATTCCTCGCCGTTTATGGTCCTCCACGGGAAGAGCCCACCGCCCAGATTCAGCGCGGCGGCTCTGCGACGCGCCGCCGGCAGCATCAGGTAGCGGTAGTGGAGTACCTCCCTGGCCCTTTGGGGGTCCGAGTATGTCAGGAAGGGAAGAATGTAAATCTCGGTATCCCAGAAGTAGTGGCCGCTGTAGCCGGATCCGCTCAGCCCCTTGGCCCCGACACCATTGGTTATATGGGCGGTGGACTGGGCGAGCTGGAAGAGCTCCCAGTGCACCAGCTGCTGGGTGCGGCCCTGGTCACCGGCGCCCACACGGATGTCCTCACGCTCCCAGAACCTGTCGAGCCACTCGCGCTGGCGGTCCTTCATCTCCTGAAGGTCCAGGCCTGCAACCCTGTCGAGGGTATCGCGGCACTCCTCGACCAGGTTCCGGGTGCCCTCCCCGCGCGTCTGAACAACCAGGCCGTTGCCAATGGTGCCCTGGGGGAGGATGGGATGGCTCTGGTACACGGCGTATCGGACCAGACTGGCCGAGCCGCCCTTGCCTATGTCCAGCCGCCAGGACTGGCCGTCGACAGGCTGCCCGTTCTGGGTCTGCCGGACACCCAGGGCCACACTCAGGCGGGAGTTGTTGCAACGGTAAACCCGGCAGTCTCCGTCCGCTTCCGGGTACACCTCATTGTCGAGAACCTCATGCACACCGCACCCGTCGACGATTTGGGACTTGCGGGGGTCGTCGGTCACCGAACGCCGGGGCATGTCGGCATTGATGGCCCCATCCACCACCACGGTCATGTCACGATCGGGGGAATCCACCCTGACTGCGTAAACGGCCAGGTTCCTGTCGAAGAGACAGGCCATCCTCTCCAGATCGACCTTGAGACGGGTGCCATCGTCCAGCCGGTAAAGGTGGGTGGTGGTGCAGATGCCGGCACGGAAGTCCAGGCGCTGCCTGGTCTCCTCGGGGTGGGTCAGGGGAATCCCGTCGACCTTAAGGGTGAAGTCGGAGGCATCCGGCACGCCCTGGATCAGCTGACCCACCTTGGCATACCCGTACCCTCCCTCGGGATGGTTGATGTCGAAGGTGTCGTGGAAGCCGCTCAGAAAGGTGCCGTTGCCCAGACAACGGGTGTCGTCACCCTGCCCGCGTACACCGATGTTGCCGTTGGTCACCGAAAAGTTGGTGGCGCTGACCGCATCAGGATCGCCCACCTCGGTGAAGCTCCACTCGTCAATGGGATACCGGTCCGGGTCCAGGTCGGGGTTCTCCTTGAGCCTGCGCTCGCCCCCGTCATCCTCAACCAGCTCGATCAGGTTGTCGATAACGGTATCAGCCCCCGCTTCCAGCAGGTCCTGATGACCAGCCCCCCGGTCAACACCCACCACCAGACCGAACCGGCCGGCATGGCCCGCGGCCACTCCTGACAGGGCATCCTCCACGACAATGGCATCCTGGTTGCGCAGGCCCAGGAGCTTGGCCGCATAGGCATAGGTATCGGGTGCGGGCTTGCCCTTGAGTCCCAACTCGGCCTTGGTGTTCCCATCCACCACGGTGCTGAAGAACCCGGCAATGCCCGCGGCCTCCAGAACGGTGGCTGTGTTTTTGGAACTGGAGACCACGGCCAGGCGCTTTCCCCCGGTGGTCAGGTGGCGCAGGACATCCACCGTGTCAGGGTAGGGCTGGATGCCTTCTTCATTGAGAAGACGTTCGAAAGTCGTGTTCTTCCGGTTGCCGTACCCGCAGACCGTCTTGGCGTCAGGGCCGTCATCCGGGCTGCCCCATTCCAGGTTCACACCCCGGCTTTTCAGCAGGGCATCAACGCCGTCATAGCGGGGCTTGCCGTCCACGTAGGTGTAGTAGTCCTGCTCGGTGTAGGGCTCGGATCCAGCAGGCAGGACCGCATCGAAGAGCTGCTTCCACGCTTCTTTGTGGAGCTTCGTGGTGGGAACGAGCACCCCATCCAGGTCGAAGAGGACACAGGCGAATCGGGTGGTTTTCATAAGGCTCAATCCTATTGCTCGCATGTGACGAGCAATAGCCCACAAAACAGGATCTGGACCCCGCCGGGCAAAAAAAGAACCTGGCGACCGGGGAAGACCGCCAGGTGAGAAGAGAGAAGAAGGGATTCAATTATGGGGCCTGCAGTAACCCCATCGGCCAGTACTTCAACCGACAGTTCTTATAATAAGCAGCCCTACCTTAAGGGAAGACCCCTAAAACCTAAAAGTTACCTGTGAATCTGCGGTTGAGCCTTGACTGCAAGACCAAACGGCGTGCAGAGCCAGTACAGGCCTCAGCCGAATGCCCTCGTCCGAGGCCTGAAACAGGGACGCCCGATCAGCTTTCGGATTGCTCCTTGAGCTTGGCCTGCTCGGCTTCGAATCTGGCCTGTTCCTTCGCCTTGCGCTCATCCAGCTGGTTTTGGAAACGGTCCAACTCCTCCTGAACGGCCTCCTTGGGAATCTTGGCGAAAATCGGGGTGGGCTTGGCGATTGGAGTACCGTCCTTGATGTCCTCGCGGGACCAGGGATGCACATTCTCGCCCAATATATAGGTGCCGGTGATAATCGGGTAGGTGAAGCCCGGCTTATCCAGGTCCTCCACCTCTTCCAACCGGGGCAGGGGCGAGAAGGTACCGGTGCCGCCCATGGCCTCGTAGACCTTCTGGGAGGCATGGGGCAGGAAGGGGGCCAGCATGGTGTTGGCATCGCAGACGACCTGGGCGGCGGTATGCAACACCGTAGCCAGACGGTCGGGGTCGTTCTTGATCTTCCAGGGTTCCTGGGCCGAAATGTACTTGTTGATGTCGCCCACCAGGCCCATGGCCTCGCCCAAGGCCGCCTTCTGGCGGTGGCGTTCAATCAGCCCGCCGACGGTATCGAAGGCCTGCAGGCCCCTGTCAAGGAGGGCCCGGTCCTCCTCCGTCAGCCAGGAATCCTGAATCTCGGGGATGCAGCCGAAGTCCTTGTTGAGCAGGTTGGCAACACGGTTGACCAGGTTCCCCCAGGAAGCCGCCAGCTCCTCGTTGTTGTGGCGCACGAATTCCGACCAGGTGAAGTCGGAGTCCGAGGTTTCAGGCCCTGCCACCGAGATGTAGTAGCGGACCGCATCCACCGGATAGCGGTCCAGGATGTCCTTGACGTAAATCACGATGCCGCGGGAGGAGCTGAACTTCTTGCCCTCCATGGTCATGAACTCGCTGGCCACCACCTGCTCCGGCAGGTTGAGGTCGCCGTACCCGCCGGCCTCGCCTCCCTTCGACCCCTTGCCGTTGTATGCCAGAAGCTCGGAGGGCCAGATCTGGGAGTGGAAGGTGATGTTGTCCTTACCCATGAAGTAGTAACCGGGGGCTTCCGGGTCGTTCCACCACTTGCGCCAGGCCTCGGGATCACCCTGGCGGCGGGCCCACTCGATGGAGGCCGACAGGTAGCCGATGACAGCATCGAACCAGACGTAGAGCTTCTTGTTGGGGTTGTCGATCCAGCCATCCACGGGTACCGGTATGCCCCAGTCGATGTCACGGGTGATGGCTCTGGGCTTGACCTCCTTGAAGAGCCCCAGGGAGAAGTTGAGGACGTTGCTCCTCCAGCCCTCCCGGGTCTTCAGCCAGGCAAGGTTGGCCTCGGCCAAAGCAGGAAGGTCCAGGAAGAAGTGCCGGCTCTCCTCGAAGCGGGGGGTCTCACCATTGATCTTGGAAACAGGGTTGAGCAGCTCGTCCGGGTCCAGCTCGTTGCCGCAGTTGTCGCACTGGTCGCCACGGGCCCCATCGGCACCGCAGATGGGGCAGGTTCCCTCGATGTAACGGTCGGGCAGGGTACGACCGGTCGATGGCGAAATGGCGACCTTCTGGGTGCCCTCGTAGATGTATCCGTTCTCCAGGCACTGCTTGAAGAGCTCCTGGACCACATGCTCATGGTTGCCCGTGGTCGTGCGGGTGAAGAGGTCATAACTCAGACCCAGGTTGCAGAGGTCCTTGGCGATGACCCGGTTGTAACGGTCCGCGATTTCCTGGGGGCCCACACCCTCGGCATCGGCCTCGACCAGGATGGGGGTGCCGTGTTCATCGGTCCCGGAGACCATGAGGACGTCGTTGCCCTTCATGCGCTCATATCGGGCATATACATCGGAAGGTACGCCGAATCCGGCCACGTGACCGATATGACGGGGCCCGTTTGCGTAGGGCCAGGCGACGGAAACAAGAATATGACTCATAGTTGCAAGGGTATCGTTTTCGGCCTACAACCGGGCGGTCCCGACGTGGGTTTCAGCCTTTCATCCACACGGTTTCTTCCCTGCCTTGTTCCGTACACCGCAGCCACTTTTGCCGTCGGACTTATCCACAACCGCCCTTCCCTCAAGCAACCTTCGAACTGCCCTGTAATCCTCCGTAGGGTCATGGCCATGACTCGCGAACACGTTTTCGGGGGAAACCGGACCTTGTCACCAGTCGGGGTGAATCTTGCCTCCAACCAATCAACCGGAACGGCAACCAGGTCAGGTAGGGGGACAGGAGCACACCGGGGAACCGCAACCGGCCCTGCCGACGCGCCCCCTGATACGCCGGCTCTCCCCGCACAGCCAGGGTTGATACATATTGACGACCTGCCAGGGCGACTGAGCCTTGCCCTGCTTGTCCGGCTTGGCATCGTCACCGTCCTCGACAGGTCAACCTGCTATCTGAACGAGGCGGCAGGTGGCATCTTCGGTCGGGCCTCAATCGTCAACCCCCTACTCCCCTTCGGGGCGGCCGCCTGCGGGTCCCTGGCCCTCTGGGTCTGGATGAGTGGAGAGTTCCCGGAGGCACTCGACATCATCTCCAACTCCCACTTCCGCGCACCAGTCCTGGGACGCCCCCTCCGGCCCCACAACCGTAAGCTCAACCCCCAATACCTGATGCGGGTGGGCGAGCTCTGGGTGACCTCCCCCTTATGGACCGCCTGTGACCTGGCCTGTGAGGAGGCCGACCCCCTTAACGGGTTCTCCCGCAAGGAGCGGATTCTTGAACTCATGGACCGTTACCGGATCAGCTGCCCGGAATGCCTGGACCTGTTGTCCGCCAACCCCCGATGGCCCGGCCACGCCACTGGAGTGCGAATCTTCACGGACCTGAAGGACCTTCTCTGATGTCCGGCCGCCACCATCGGCAGGGGTCCGGTCGCCGGGCCACCCCGCTCTCAACCCTCTTGGGCCGAGGCCATCTGAATAACCGTCGCGGGAGGAATCATCAGAACAGGGCCGAGAGGATTTCAGCGGTCGGCAGGGCCACCTACGCCCAACCCGACAGGAGTCCCGGACCCGGGCCTCCGGAACCGCCTCTGGTACCCACTCCCGCCATGGCCACCGACCCGGATACCCCACCGGAGGTCCTCTGGTCCATAGCCCGAAATCACCCCGAACTACGCCGTTGGCTGGCCGCCAATCCGGCCGCCACCCCGGCACTGCTGGAAACCGTTTCCCAGCTCGGAGGCCCTGGGGTCAAACGGTCCCTTAATATCCTCCTCGGGAACTCATAAGGATGCGGTCGTACCAGGCGCCGACCGCATCACTTTCGACCGCAAGCCACGGTCGCCGCTCCCTAATTTTCCTGGCGGTCATCCAGGGTAGCCGCGTAGACCTTCTTGCGGTTGGGAAGGGAACCGTCCGGCAGTGGATGCTCGGCCACCACCCGAGCGATGGCATCCTTGATCCTGATCCCCTCCTCGTCGGCCCGCCGCTTGGCCAAGACAGCCAGGGCCCGATCCGAGAGGACTTCAGGACTCTCCGCCCTGACCTGGTCGGGGTCGGCACCAGCCACCACCAGAACCATCTCGCCCCGGGGCGGGTCCTGGGTCAGGGATTCGACAATCTGGGCAAGGGTCCCCCGCCGAACCTGCTCGTGGTCCTTGGTCAATTCCCGGCAGAGGGCCATGGGTCGATCCGCACCGAAGACCTCCTCCAAATCCTCCATGGCCTGGTCAATCCTGTGGGTGGTCTCGTAGAAGACCATGGTCCGCGGTTCATTCCGCAGCGAGCGCAGATGGCGGAGACGTTCACTGTGGCGCCTGGGCAGGAATCCTTCATAACAGAATCGGTCCGTGGGCAGCCCGGAAAGGGCCAGGGCATCCAGGACGGCACTGGGGCCCGGTGCGCAGGTGACGGGAATCCCCCGTTTGATGGCCTGCCGGACAATGGACATACCCGGGTCGTTGATGGTGGGCATACCAGCATCCGAGACAACCAGGGCGCAGGCCCCATCGGACACCTGGTCAAGAATCGGGTCGGCCATGTGGTCCTCGTTGTGGTCATGGTAGGCCACCACCCGCCCCGATACCCGTACACCCAACCTGTTGGCAAGGTCGTAGAGCCGGCGAGTATCCTCGGCAGCCACCAGGTCGGCCGACTCCAGAAGGGCGGCCAATCGGGTGGAGGCGTCGCCGACATTGCCTATGGGAGTGGCCGCAAGGACCAGTGTCCCGCCGGGGACATAGGCGGATTTGCCCTCCGGTTCCACACCTGCCACCTCGACCTTTTCCGGCAAGGATTTGTTGGTCCGGGAAAGAGATTGTTCTTCATGCCTCATCATGATTCCAGTATGCCTACTCTTGGTGATGATGACAGCCACCGTCAGTTATTCTTCGCAGCATCACTCCGCCAGACATGGCCGGCGTGCCGCCCGTCGCATGGGTTCTCTACCCATGTCCGGACGGCGGTTCCGACAGCTGCGCGGAATCCGGAGTCTGCAGAACCTGACGGTACGGCAGCGAGAATGGCTGGGATGCACTCTCATGGCCCTCTTCGGCGGCCTTCTTCGATTCATCAGACTCGGCACCCCACACGCCATCGTCTTCGACGAGACCTATTACGTCAAGGACTCCTGGGCGATGTTGCAGACCGGAGAACCCCGGAACTGGCCCAAGACCCTATCTCCCGGCAACATCCCCATCGACCAGGCCTTTGCCCAGGGCAATGTGAACCAGTGGTTGAATTCCGCCGAATATGTGGTCCACCCACCTGTCGGCAAGTG
Organism: Bifidobacterium sp. M0307; assembly: GCF_016100445.1. Taxonomy (NCBI): domain Bacteria; kingdom Bacillati; phylum Actinomycetota; class Actinomycetes; order Bifidobacteriales; family Bifidobacteriaceae; genus Bifidobacterium; species Bifidobacterium sp. M0307. The sequence continues at coordinate 28,176 of NZ_JACFSL010000001.1, read as the reverse complement.
GTGCATCGCCCTGGGGCTGAAACTCTTCGGAGGGGCCGAAAATCCCTTTGCCTGGAGGGCCGCCACCGCCCTTGCCGGCACCATCGCCATTCTTCTTCTCTGCAGGGTGGCTCTCAGGCTCTTCCGCAACCTGCCCATCGCCATGATGGCGGGCTTCCTCATGTCCATCGATGGCCTGGGCATCGTCATGAGCCGCACCAGTCTCCTGGACAACTTCCTCATGATCTTCGCCCTGGCCGCCTTCCTCTGCCTCCTGGGGCACCGCGACTGGGCCCGGGCCCGACTTCGCGCCTCCTGGCGGGCGGACTGGCGAATCGAGAAAATTCACTACCGGGTCCGCACCGCCATCCCCTGGCTCACGGAGGAGATGGACGAGGACAACAAGGCCCTGTACACCGACACCACCGGTCCCTTCATCGCCTGGTCCTGGTGGAGAACCTGGGCCGCCATCTTCCTTGGCCTGGCAACCGGCACCAAGTGGTCCGGCGCCTACCTCTTCGCGGCCTTTGCCCTGATATCCGTAATCTGGGACGCCTGGGAGCGGCATAAGGTCGGCTATGGAGGCTGGTTCAAGGCCGGCATCTTCAAGGACGGGATTCCCGCAGCCCTGGTCATGATTCCCCTCTGGGCCGGCACCTATCTGGCATCCTGGACCGGATGGTTCAGGCATGACGACTCTTACATGCATGGGTGGGCGGCCAGCCACCCCGGGCAGGGTCTGACCTGGCTGCCCGAGGGGTTGCGGTCCCTGGTCGAGTACCACCGGGAAATGTGGCGGTTCCACACCACCCTGGATGCGGTGCACCCCTATATGTCGAGCCCGCTGACCTGGCCCCTGCAGACACGGCCGACCAGTTTCTACTGGCAGAAGCTCACCGACCACCCCGGCCTGTGCGCCATCAGCCCGGACTCCCCGTGCGTCGTAGCGGTCACCTCCCTGGGTAACCCCCTGATCTGGTGGCTGGGTTCCATCTGCATCATTCTCGGCATCGGGCTCTGCCTGCGCGCCGACAGGAGCGACTGGCGACTCTGGGCGACCATGGCCGGCCTCATAGGAGGGTGGCTCCCCTGGTACCAGTACCTGAACCGGACCACCTTCACCTTCTACTCCATCATCATCCTGCCCTGGATGGTTCTGGGAATCTGCTACATGGCCAACTGGGCCCGCCACAACATCAGCCGCACGCTCTATCGGCAGATGATGTGGACGACACTGATCATCATTGGATTGACCTCGCTCTTCTTCTACCCCCTCTGGACCGCGATGCCGGTTCCCTACTGGTTCTGGCGCATCCATATGTGGCTGCCCAGCTGGATATAGTCCATCAACAAGGCCCGCTACGTTCTCCGACCCGAGAACCTGCCATCGGGTCGGAGAACGTAGCGGGCCTGACCGGAAATCCACAGTCTAGATGGCGTTATCCCTGACGATTTGCGCGTACCTGAGACCGGAGTCCTTCCAGATTCGTTCCTGGGTCGGGTACTCCACACGGATCAGCCCAAACCGCCTGGTGTAACCAAGGGCCCATTCGAAGTTGTCAAGCAGGGACCAGGCGAAGTAACCGGTTACCCTGGCCCCGTCCCGAATGGCATCGGCCACGGCTCCGATATGCTGCTCCAGATAGACCACCCGCTTCGGGTCATGCACTATCTTCCCGTTGGCCTGCGAGGAATCAGGGCTGACCTCGTCCTCCCAGGCGGAACCGTTCTCGGTCACCATAAGATCCAGGTCCGGGAATCGGTGGGAGACCTCCAGCAGGAGGTCCGTCAGACCTTCGGGTTCCTGATTCCAACCCATGGCCGTCAGTTCACCTCGGGGTGGCAGGGTCTCCACCGATTCCTGGGCCGGCATGGCATCGGCCTCCTGGTCGGGCAGGCTTCCCTGGGGGCCGACCGCCGCCTTGGCCGGACTCTCTTCACCATGGCTGGCCTGCACATACGTGGTTGAGTAATAGTTGATGCCGAGCACGTCGAGCGGTTGGTGGATGGTCTCCAAATCACCCTCCTGAACGAATCTCCAGTCGGTGATTCCCTGGGCCGCCTCCCTGATGCGCGGGTCATAGGTCCCGGCAAGCATGGGGCCGAGCCAGACCTCATTGGCGAAGAGATCCGCCCTGGTCTTGGCCGCACGGTCCTCGTCACTCTGCGACTCAGCCCGAGTCACCTGCAGATTCAAGGTGACCGAAACACGGGCCTTGTCGCCCAGCTCGGCACGGATGGACTGGGCCCCCAGCCCATGGGCCAGGTTCAGGTGATGAACGGCGGCCAGGGTCTGGTCATAGTCCCGTATCCCCGGTGCATGAACGCCGTTCCCGTACCCCAGATAGGCCGTGCACCAGGGCTCGTTCAGAGTGGTCCAGGTATCGACGGAGCCGCCGAAGGACCTGGCAAGGACTCCGGCATATTCCGCATACCGCTTGGCCGTGTCCCGGTTGGCCCAACCTCCCGCATCCTGAAGGTACTGGGGCAGATCCCAGTGGTAGAGGGTCACCACCGGCTTGATGCCCTCCTCACGGAGCATGTCGAGGACCCGGCGGTAATGGTCCAGCCCGGCCTGATTCACCCCGCCTCGGGCGCTGGGGAAGATCCTAGGCCAAGCAACGGAGAGACGGTAGGCACCCACCCCCATCTCCTTCATCAGGGCGATGTCTTCGGGGTAGCGATGGTACTCGTCACAGGCCTGATCACCGTTCGACCCGTCGAGTATTCGCCCCGGTTCCCGGCAGAAGGTATCCCAGATGGAATCCGCCCGGCCTTCCTCCCTGGTGGCCCCCTCCACCTGGAAGGAGGCTGTGGCCGTCCCCCAGGTGAAATCCGACGGGAATGCAAACCTACTCGTCTCGCTCATGCACACACCTCTTCCTTGACAGTGCCAGCCCTTTTATCGTCCTTGTACCTGGAACCGGAGGGCCGATCGGTTTCAACCATGGAATCGATGCGACGTCTTCATCAGCACAGCATCGACCTCGCGGCCCATTGTCCCACTGAGCGGGCCTCCGAGTCTCAAATTTCGATTCCTTTCGCCCGGAGAAGCAGCCGGTTGTGTTGTCCCGGCAAGGATATGCACCGAAACCAGCGGACATGGAGGACGCCTTGTTAGAGTATGAGTCGGTTTTGCATTTCGAGGACTTCGACTGACAGGACGGTGTCTTATACATGGGTGTCATCAACTGGCTCTTGAACCTACTCAGGGACCCCCGCAGTGCCATTGCCGGGTGGATCGCCATGGGACTGGGGCCGACCTACACCTTCATCTTTCTGATCATCTTCATAGAGACCGGCGTGGTCTTCATGCCCTTCCTGCCCGGCGACTCACTCCTTTTCGCGGCAGGGGTCTTCGCGCACGATCCCTCCAGCGGGCTCAAGCTGGACATCCTCCTGCCCATCGTATGGCTGGCCCCCCTCATCGGCGACCAGAGCAACTACTTCATCGGGCACTTCTTCGGGCGGGCCATCGTCCGCTCCGGTAAGGTCAAATCGCTGACGCCGGAACGTATCGCCAAGACCGAAAATCTGATTGACAAGTGGGGACCCCTGGCTGTTGTGCTGGGCCGATTCCTCCCCTTCATCAGGACCTTCATGCCCTTCATCTCCGGTATCTCTGGCATGAAGTGGCGACGGTTCACCCCGTTCAGCATCCTTGGTGGTCTGGTCTGGTCGACCATCTTCACCCTTCTCGGCTACTTCTTCGGCGGAATTCCGGCCGTTCAGGAACACTTCGAACTGGTCATCATCCTCATCCTGGTCATCTCCGTCCTCCCCACTGTCATCGGGCTCCTCAAGGCAAGATTCGGCAAGAAGCGCGAGGATGTCGGAACAGCAGAACCGGAATCGGCAGAAGAAGCGGCCGACCAGATCCGGTAGGAACAGCGCAATCAAGTAAGGCCCCGCATAAGCGGGGCCTTACTGTACCAGGCTGAACCATCTGGGATTGCGGCCACCTCTCGGTGCCTTCCGGCCCCGAATTGCGTTTGGGCGGAGCCCGCGCTAAAGTAGCCTCTGTTGTTCGGCTAGGGTCGGGCAACGATTGGGGCTGTAGCTCAGTTGGTAGAGCGCTTCGTTCGCATCGAAGAGGTCGGGGTTTCGACTACCCTCAGCTCCACAGGGCCTTTGGCCAATCAGCCGATTCCGGCACCTTCCTGATCAGCACGGCCGGCAACATAAGTACCGACCGCGCCAACCATGCCTGGCCGACTGCCTCTAGGCAGCAAACTCCAACCCATTGCTCAGGTCACAGATGGGTTCTACTTCAGTATGCTCGGAATACTGGAGTCCGCTCTCCCAGTCGTCGTCAGAAGTCAACTCGCTACTACTATCGTCGTAGAGGCTCTGGGAATTGCTCTCACTGGTCTTTTCCGATATCTGCTTCCTATGCTCTTTGTCCATAGTAACCAGCCCCCATACGACGAAGATAAGGATGAGCAGCCAGACAAGGCAGAGCGCCGAGGCGACCTGTGAAAGTCTTTTGCTGGCCTTGTTCTTCGCGGTGAAGACACTGATAGGCGCGACAAATAAGGCAATTGGCCAACAAGTCAGGGACAGCACCAGTGACGTGATGGCGAGACCACTGGCCCCCTTGCTCTCCTGATCGGCAGGCGGCGCAACCTGCTGGGGCTGACCCATATAAGGGTTCTGAGCCATGTATGGAGCCTGGGCCGGGTAAGGACCCGGTGCAGGATAGGCAGGCCTTGCCGCATTGGGCACGAAAGGAGCAGGAGCCGCTCCATTCTGCGGCCCTTGGAAGCGCTGACCGCCAGGCTGGGCAACCTGTGGATACCCAGGTTGAGGTTGCGCACCTACCGGAGCAGTATGCGGCATGGCGGCGGGCCGTCCCTGGCCCTGAGGAACAGCAGGACGGGAAGCGGCATGGGGGCCGCTGACATTCGAGCCTGCCTGCGGGGCTTTGGCCTGAGGAGCCCCGACCCGCGGCTCACCCTGAGGGGCAGTCGGTCGCGAATTGACCGGAGGGGGCGTAGGCATTGAACCAGCCTGCACAGCTGCGGGCCGCGAATCAGCCGCCACAGCATCAAGTCGGGCACCCTCCCCTTCCGAGGCAGGCAGGCAATCCCACGTATAGGCATCATCAGACACTTGCCCACCCGATTCGACAGAAGAGGCATGCTGCTGCTCTGCCTCCAGGTTGGGAGTGGTCGCCGGGACACTGCCGGAATCAGTCAATCCTTGGGCATCATTCGCCCCGGCATTGATGTTCTGCGGGTCCATGGTCGAATCGTTGTTCATCTGCTTCTCTTTCCGCCAGTGCCACGACGTGAATCACAATCGAAGCAACAAGCTGTTTCCATCACAGGTTCTGCCACAAGCATCAGGTTGCCCGTACTGCGTGTACAGAGCGAACAGCAGGATGCCCAAACCGGCCCAGTCAGGAGCGGCGACCATCGACGGATTTATTCCCCTACCGTCAAGACGGCGCAAACCAGCTTCCTTGGTTTCCCCTCTCCTGCACACCATTCGATGCACAACCCCGGAAGCACCTGAGCACCGGATACGCCGATGCGCGCGGCCATATGGCAATACTACCATCGGTGATATGAAAGAGGCCGGGACAACCAGTGTGGTATGCCCGGCCTCTCAGAAATTCAATCAGGACACTTTGCCATTCTCATCGTTGACCTGGCTGGCGCTGAAGGAGTTGTCTGCCGTGTGTACGACAACCTCGACAGTGGGGTGCTTGAAGCCCTCCTTCTTGAGTTCCTTGGCCAGCTGTGTCATGTTCGTATTCAGAGCCGGCTGGTCCAGGATCTGATCGGCGGCATCGCTGTCAATCTCCTGCCCTTCAGGCAGTTCCATGCTCAGGTCGATGACGAGTTTCTCGTCCCCATCGGCCTTCAGAGTGGCGGTGACGTTCTGCTGCTTGAGCTGTCCGCCCATGGTGGAGTAGAACTCCTGCACATCAGGAGACCTGTCGATCCAGTCCTGCATGTTCTTGTACTTACCAGTACTGCTTCCCCCGACTGACTGGCTGATTGAATGGGAAACCTGATCCATCGTCTTGTTCATGACGTTGTAGACGAGGATGTTGGAGCCGATCATCATGATAATGGAGATGACCAGGGCCGCGATCGACATGCCCTTGCCCTTGCGACGATCCCCCTTGTTGAACTTGACCAGGCTGACAATCGCCAGGATCAGGCCAACCAGAGGCAGGAGGAAGGCCAGAACGAGGGCGGTGATGGCCATGCCGCTGTAGGAGTTGTCCTTCGGAGCAGCCTGGGGCTGACCGTTGAACTGAGGGTCGCCCTGAGGCGGATACTGGACGGGATCAGCGCCATAGGCGGGCTGCCCGTAGGCCTCTCCGGCCATAGGAGCCGAAGACTCCTGCCCATACCCATACTGACCCGCACCTGTTGCCGGGTAGGTGGGTGCGTCGGAATCGGCTGGATTCTGGCTGCCATATCCCTGGTTATCAAAATTGTGCGAATCTTCGCCCATTATTCTCTCTCCCCAGCGCGTCTCTCTTGACACGCCCATCGGTTTTTGTTCCGGTGACCGGATCCGGTCACGAGTTGCAATGCTACCAGGTCCCCATACGCAGAGGAACCGGGGCCAATGGGCAGGCCCCGGTTCCTCTGGTACAATCAGCGGCTGCGCGAGGAGCGGAAGGGGTTGGAATCCCTGCGGTGCCTATGGGGTCCATGCTGGAAGCCACCCGACCTGCTGGAGGCCCTGTCACTGCCAGCGCCCCGGCCACCCCTGCGGCCACCCTGACCGCGTCCGGAACCGTCCGACCAGGCCGCCCCGTCTCCGCGGCGGTTCCCTCCACGACCCCTACGGGTGCGGGCATCGATGGGGCCTTCCTGGTTTGCAAAGTCATCTTCCCGGCGTGAACGTCCGGAACGGTCACCCCTTCGACGGGAACCACCATCGCGGAATTTCCTGTCCTGACCACGATCGCGCCCACGGTCACGATTACGGTCACGGTCACGCGAGCGACCCCGACCTCCCGACGCGCGGCCGCGGGAGCCTTCCTTGCGACCCCCTTCGGAGCGGCTTGGGGTTGAGGATTCCAGGGACCATCCCTGAATGGGATCCGCCACAGCGCCTACCAGTTCACCGACCTCGGGAGAGGAAGCCGTGACGTGAACGGGTTTGGCATCGATATGGGCCATCCTGAGCAACCGCTTGGTGTCACGGCGCTGGTTGGGCAGGACCACGGTGACCACATCACCGGCTTTCCCGGCACGGGCCGTACGGCCGGAACGATGCAGGAAGGACTTGGGGTCCGCAGGCGGATCCACCTGGACCACAAGATCCACATCGCTGATGTCAACACCCCTAGCGGCCACATCAGTGGCCACCAGTACGCGGACGTCACCCCTGGAGAAGGCATCAAGATTGCGGTCACGCTGGTTCTGGGAGAGGTTGCCGTGCAGCTGGGCGGCCGGAATGCCATTGGTGATGAGGTTCTTGGCCAGCTTCTTGGCCTGGAACTTGGTCCGGGTGAAAAGGATGCGCTTGCCCTTGCCCGAGGCCAGACGGCGGACCAGGTCGTGCTTGGCGTCCTGAGTGGTCTCGAAGATGTGATGCGTCATCTGATCCACTTGCTGGGTGGCCGAATCCACCTCATGGACCTTGGCGTTCTTGAGGAAGCGCTTGACCACGGCATCCACCCCATGGTCCAGGGTTGCGGAGAAGAGCATACGCTGGCCGCCAGGCCTCACCTGGGTGAGTATCCGCTCGACCGCAGGCAGGAAGCCCATGTCGGCCATCTCGTCTGCCTCGTCCAGAACGGCGATACTGACGGATTCCAGGGAGAGCACCCTCTGCTGGAGAAGGTCCTCCAGGCGGCCCGGGCAGGCCACGACAATCTGGGCTCCGCGCTTCAGGGCATCGACCTGCCGGCCCTGCTTAACCCCGCCGTATACGGTGCAGGTCCTCATGTGGTAGGCATTGGCCAGGGGTGTCAGGACCTCATCGATCTGGTTGGCCAATTCACGGGTGGGAGCCAGGACCAGACCCCTCGGATGCGGAACGTTCTTCCGGCCTCGGCCACGGTCGTAGTCGTTGGACTCCTGCGGCAGGGTGGTTTCATCGAGAGCCAGGCGTGCCACCAGGGGAATCGTGAATGCCAGGGTCTTGCCGGATCCGGTCCGGCCACGCCCCAGAATGTCGCGTCCGTCCAGGGAATCAGGCAGGGTGTCCTCCTGGATGGGGAAGGCCTCGGTCTTCCCATCGGCTGCGAGCACCCTGACCAGGGCATCGGGAACGCCCAGGTCGGCAAAGGTCGTGCCGGCCTTGGACCCTGCGATAGTTGAAGTTTCAGTTTCAGGCATGACGTGAGATGTCAAGGATGGCCTTTCGAGTGGGAAATACGACGGGCACATCGGTTGACAGCCCGCGAGCCGCGAGCAAAGCAGAGGATTTCGCGGAAGCAATCAGCATTTCCCGGCAATCACAGCATTCAGGCGACGATCAACCGCATTCCTGAGTGGAAGCGGCTAACCTGTCAACAATACCACAGAGCAGGGAACCGACTCGGCGGGTCAGGAGTGCATCCCCCAGATAATCAGCGACTTGGAGGTGGCCATCTGCGGCTTGTCGCCATGGGCGGAAGCACCCGTCGAGTACTGCCCGTATTCGTGCGTTATCTCCTGTCGCCACAAGCGGGCGCTATCGGAACGTTTGATTTCGACCACCCGGCCATCCGCCGCGGCAGCGAATATGCTGGGGCCTTCGGCCTGCCTGGAACGTCTGAGTTGCCGCCGCAACTGGCGGTTCTCCTCGGCCAGGGCCAGGATCCTGGTCACCCCTGCCAGGTTGATGGATTCATCCTGACTCAGATGCTGGGCCTGGGTCAGCCGGTCCAGGTCACGCAGTGAGTAACGCCGCGCTCCCCCCTCGGTCCGTTCGGGCACAACCAGGCCCAGGCGGTCATACTGGCGGAGGGTCTGCGGGTGGATGTCGGCCAGGGTCGCCACCTGACCCACACTGAAGACCGGAAGCTCGATGTCCATGCCGGCGTCATCAGCCGCATCCAGGTTCACCTGGTCCCGGACCAGGGCCTGGGCACAGGCAAGGTACATCTGCCTGGTCTCCCTGTCTATCCGTGTCATGATCTTCATCCCCTTTCCGTTCCCCCACACCACAATCGGATCCTCTCCGCACAACCTGTGTCAGCCCCTCTCCCGGAGGGGACCGGGAGGGGCTGGTACAGGTTGCCGATGAATCGGCCTTCAGATCTTCATGCGGTCATCAGCCACCTGGGCATCAAAGTCCTGGCTGGCCTTGGCGAATTCACGCATGGCCTTTTTCTGGGCCAACCCGAGTCTGTCGGGCATCCGTATCCTGATTCTGCCAACCAGATCGCCGTTGCCTCGCCTGTCCTGGACCCCATGGCCGGACACCCTGACCTGATCGCCGCTGGACGATCCGGCAGGCACCTTGAAGGTGACCACCTGGTCATCCACATCACGTACCTGGACCTTGGCCCCCAAGGCAGCCTCGGAGACGGTGACGGGGAGGTCCATGACCAGATCCTTGCCATCCATCCCGAAGCGGGTGCTGGGCTCGACCTTGATCTGCAGGTAGAGGTCACCGCTGGCGCCCCCGTTGCTACCGGGCCGACCCTTGCCGGGAAGACGAATCCTCTGCCCGTCATGCACCCCTGCCGGAATGTGGGTCTTGAACTTGGACCCGCCCACGCTCAACGACACCGTGGCACCTTTGACGGCCTGCCGGAAGGAGAGACTGATTGAGGAGTTACGGTCCTGCCCCTTGACGGGCCTGGCCTCCTGCCGGGTCTCGTACCCGCTGAATCCCGTCGGGTTGCCGCCCGCGGCCCCTCCGCCACCGAAGGTGGAGAAGATATCGGAGAAGCCGGGCTGACCCCCTCCTGTACCGAAGTGGATTCCACCACTACCCGGTGCTCCACCGGCCCCGAACATGGAGCCGAAGATGTCGGAGAAGGCATCGGTACTGAATCCGCTCTGGCCTGATCCTCCGGAAAAGCGGGCGCCTCCCATGCCGAACTGGCGAATGGCATCATACTTCTGACGCTGCTCCTTGTTGCTGAGCACGTCATAGGCTTCGGAGATTTCCTTGAACCTCTCCTCGGCCTCCTTGGTCTTATTGAGATCGGGATGGTATTTGCGGGCAAGCTTGCGGTATGCCTTGGTGATTTCCGCATCGCTGGCGTCCTTGGAGACACCAAGGACCTTGTAATAGTCCTTGCTCAGCCACTCATTCTCAGCCATCCATGTCTCCTTTCCTCATAAGTAACGAATATCGGATTGAGAACCGTCATCTGTGCGCGCGGCGGCGGGCGGGATTCCCGCCTCGCCGCCGCACACTCCGGACGTCGGTTCGCATGTGGATCGTCCACAATCACCGGTCGCCTATTGCTCTGGCGATACCACCACTACCCTGGCAGCCCGAATCACCCTGTCTCCAATTCGATAGCCGGCCTCGACGACCGTGTCAACGGTCTCCTTGCTGGCCTCGGAATCCGGCTTGTGCAGGATGGCCTCGTGCCTGGTGGGGTCGAAGTCCTCGCCCTTCTCGCCGAACTTCTCGACCCCGAACTTCTCGAAGGTCTTGTCGATCTTGGCGGCGACGGCCTGGAAGGAATCGTCCATCTGGCCGTGCTCCCTGATCCGATCGATGTCGTCCAGGGCAGGCAGGAGGGCGGTCAGGACATCGATGATGCCATGCTGACGGAAGAGGTCCTGTTCCTTCTTGGTCCTGTTGCGGAAGTTGACGAACTCGGCACGCTCACGCTGCAGGGCATCCAGGTAGTCGGCCGCTTCCTTCTTGGCCTTACCCAGTGGGGTCAGGTCGTCTTCACCTGCGGATTCACCGGCCTGACCTTCATGGCCCTGTCCGGAATCCCGGCCTGCGCCATCACCGTCCGATGCTCCGGCATCCGCCGCGGAAGCCTGATGCCTGCCCCTTGCCTGGGCAGACGAGGCCTGGCCTTCGGAAGTCTGGGCATCGGACTCCTGACCCTCTGTCGGTCGGGCGGCATGACGCCCCCGGCCGGTCGGGCCATCCGGGGACTCCCCGGATCCGCTGCCGGGAGAACCCCCGGCCCGGCCGGATGATGCCGTGTCGCCCTTGAGCGACTCGGCATCATCCATGCCACTCAGATAGTCATCCTTATCGAAGGCTGACATATCACTCGCCGTCCTTCTTCTTGTCGTCATCCACGACCTCGGCATCAACCACGTCGTCATCGGACGAATCGGAGGCCTGGGCGGACCCATCCCCGGCGGTTCCTGCGGCCTGCTCAGCCGCCTGCTGGGAGTAGAGGGCCTCACCGATCTTCTGGGCAGAGGTCATCAGTTCGCTCTGAGCGTTCTTGACCTTGTCCATGTCGTCACCCTTGAGGGCCTCCTTCAGGGCGTTGACCTTGTCGGTGACCTCCTTGGCAACCTCATCGGAGATCTTGTCCTTGTTGTCGTTGACCAGCTTCTCGGTCTGGTAGGCGGCGGACTCGGCGGCGTTGCGGGTGTCAGCATCCTCACGGCGCTGCTTGTCTTCAGCCTCGTGCGACTCGGCCTCCTTGACCATGCGGTCGATCTCGTCCTTGGGCAGGGCAGATCCGCCGGTGATGGTCATGGACTGTTCCTTGCCGGTGCCCTTGTCCTTGGCGGAGACGTGCACGATGCCGTTGGCGTCGATATCGAAGGTGACCTCGATCTGAGGAACACCACGGGGTGCCGGGGCGATACCGGTCAGCTCGAAGGTGCCCAGGGGCTTGTTGTCGCGGGCGAATTCACGCTCACCCTGGTAGACCTGAATCAGCACGGAGGGCTGGTTGTCCTCAGCGGTCGAGAACACCTCGGAGCGCTTGGTCGGGATGGCCGTGTTGCGGTCGATCAGCTTGGTCATGATTCCGCCCTTGGTCTCGATACCCAGGGAAAGCGGGGTCACGTCAATCAGGAGGACATCCTTACGGTCGCCCTTGATGACGCCCGACTGGACGGCGGCACCGACGGCCACGACCTCATCGGGGTTGACGGTCTGGTTGGCCTCCTTGCCGCCGGTCAGTTCCTTGACCAGGTCCTTGACGGCGGGCATACGGGTGGAACCGCCGACCAGCACCACGTGGTCGATGTCCTGGATCGCGATGCCGGCATCGTGCAGCACGTTGTTGAACGGCGTGCGGCAACGACCCAGCAGGTCGGAGGTCATCTCCTCGAAACGTGCCCTGGTCAGGCTCTCGTCCAGGTGGACGGGGGTCCCGTCGGGGGTCATGGCGAGATACTGCATGGAGATGTTGGTGGAGGAGGAGGAACTCAGCTCCTTCTTGGCCTGCTCGGCCGCTTCCTTCAGCCTCTGCAGGGCAATCTTGTCCTTGGAGAGGTCCACGTTGTACTTGTTCTTGACCTCGCCGACCAGCCAGTCGATGATCTTCTGATCCCAGTCGTCACCACCCAGCTTGTTGTCGCCGTTGGTGGCCTGGACCTGAATGGTCGAGAAGCCGTCGTCGTCCTTGCCGATCTCCAGCAGGGAGACATCGAAGGTGCCGCCACCCAGATCGAAGACCAGGATGCGCTCGTCCTCCTTGCCCTTTTCCAGGCCGTAGGCCAGGGCCGCGGCGGTGGGCTCGTTGATGATGCGCAGGACGTTCAGTCCGGCAATCTTGCCGGCGTCCTTGGTGGCCTGACGCTGTGCGTCGTTGAAGTAGGCAGGGCAGGTGATGACCGCGTCGGTGACAGCCTCGCCCAGGTAGGATTCGGCATCCCTCTTGAGCTTCATCAGGATCTGGGCCGAAATCTCCTGGGGGGTCCACTTCTTGCCGTCGATTTCGACGGTCCAGTCGGTACCCATGTGGCGCTTGACCGAGCTGATGGTCCTGTCGACGTTGGTGACGGCCTGGCGCTTGGCCACCTCACCGACCAGAATCTCGCCGGACTTGCTGAATGCCACCACCGACGGTGTGGTGCGGGCACCCTCGGCGTTCACGATGACCGTGGGCTCGCCACCTTCAAGTGTTGCAATGCAGGAATTGGTGGTTCCCAGATCGATGCCAACTGCACGTCCCATACTCATGACCTCCTGATGAGTTCCGGTACAGGGCCCATGCCCTGCACCAGGTGTCTTCTACGTTTTCCACTCGCGCTTCGTTCGTGGTCCCGATGGCCGACTCGCGCCGGTCCCGGCAAGCAGCCAACCTGACCACTCCGAAACTTGAGCCTACATCACTCAACTTCCTTGCGCAAATATTATTCCCACCTTTCACCAGTCCTCCCGGAAACGACTCCTCCCAGGTCGATTTTCTGTAATAGACAACGTTTGCAGTAGTAATAGCCACAGTTGCTGAATTCCAGTTTGCATTCCAGATTGCAAATGGGCGAGCGTAGCCAGTAAATAGATAAATCACGGAGACTCCACACCGCGGCTTCCTGGATGGGTACAGTACTTGATATCGTTGTCAGCAGTCGGGGCACCCTCGCATGTCAACCCAACTGGATTTCAAGGAGGAAAACAGCAATGACAGACAATAACCTCAGCGATGACTGGTGGAAGCAGGCAGTCGTATACCAGATATACCCGCGGAGCTTCAAGGACGTGAACGGCGACGGAATCGGCGACATCCGCGGAGTCACCGAGAAGATGGGGTATCTGAAGGACCTGGGGGTTGATGCCGTGTGGCTCTCCCCCTTCTACCCCTCCGAACTGGCCGACGGCGGCTACGACGTGATGGATTACAAGAACGTGGACCCTCGGCTCGGCACCATGGACGACTTCGACCAGATGGTCCAGGCCGCCCACGATTCCGGACTCAAGATCATCGTCGACATAGTCCCCAACCACACCTCGGACCAGCACAAGTGGTTCCGCCAGGCCCTGGCCGCAGGGGCGGGCTCCGCGGAACGAGACCGCTACATCTTCCGCAAGGGCAGGGGGGAGCACGGCGAGCTGCCCCCGAACGGGTGGATGTCGCTCTTCGGCGGATCGGCCTGGGAGCAGGTCGACGACGGCGAGTGGTATCTGCACATCTTCGCCAAGGAACAGCCGGACCTGAACTGGAAGAACCCTGATGTCCACGAGGAATTCAAGGACGTGTTCCGTTTCTGGTCGGATCACGGCACCGATGGTTTCCGCATCGACGTGGCGCATGGTCTGGCCAAGGACCTGGATAGCAGGCCACTGGCGGAACTGGACCGTTGGCCCATCCAGCAGCAGTCCGAATACCACAACTACGAGCACCCCCTCTGGGACAGGCCCGACGTACACGAGATATATCGGGAGTGGCGGCAGGTGTTCAACGAGTACCAGCCCCACCGGTTCGCGGTGGGCGAGGCATGGGTCGTGCCCGAACATCAGCACCTCTATGCATCCGAGGAGGAGCTTGGGCAGGTATTCAACTTCGAGTTCGCCAAGGCCAACTGGGAGTGCGATGCCCTCTACCGGGCCATCGATGAGGGCCTAGTCTCGGCCGATGAATCGGGTTCGACCACCACCTGGGTCATGAGCAACCACGACGTGATCAGGCAGGCCACCCGCTACGCCCTTCCCCAGGTCGACAGCGTCAACTACCACCAGCTGGGCAAGGACTGGCTCCTGCGAAACGGGCAGTCCTACAGGGAGGATCGGCCCCTCGGAGCCAAGCGGGCCAGGGCCGGATTCGCGCTGGAAGCGGCCCTGCCCGGCTCCGTATACATCTATCAGGGTGAGGAGCTGGGCCTGTTCGAGGTTCCCGATATTCCCTGGGACCGCCTGGAGGACCCCACTCCGCACCGGACCAGCCGGCAGTATATCGAAAAGGGCCGTGACGGTTGCAGGGTTCCCCTTCCCTGGGAGGCAGGGGATAAGCCCGCACCTAGCGACTGGGATCCGACCTTCGGCCAGGGCGCATCCTTCGGGTTCTCGCCCGCCAAACGCTCCGATGGTTCGGACTGCGCAGACCCCCACCTGCCCCAGCCGCTATGGTTCGAGGACTTTGCAGTGGACCATGAGGATCAGGACCCCGAGTCCATGCTCAACCTCTACCGCAGGGCCTTGCAGCTGCGCGCCCAGCTGCTCACACCGACCGGGGACACCACCGTGCAGGCCCTGACCCAGGAGGCCGGCGTCCTCTCCTATCAGCGTGCGGCAACGATGAACGGGGCAGCCGGGGAGCTGGTCTGCCTGACCAACTTCTCGGATGAGCCCGTGGACCTGCCCGAAGGCAAGCCGGTCCTGACATCCGGCCCACTTGAGAACGGCCGACTGCCCCAGGACACCACCGCCTGGGTTCTCCGCCCCGCGAGCGGGAACCGATGAGACGGCCCGTTACAGAGTGAAATGAGGGGCGGCCCCGGAGAATATCCTCCGGGGCCGCCCCTCATTGAACCGCCAGCCAGGAAACCGCTCAGCCTTTGACGGCTCCTGCGAGGACTCCCTTGATGATGTACTTCTGGCAGATCAGGTAAAAGACGACGATCGGGATGATGGCCAGGACCAGGCAACCCATCATCGCACCCATATCGACACTGCCGTACCCGCCCTTCAGATACTGGATGGCGATACTCATCGTCTTGTACCTGCGCATATCCAACGTCAGATACGGCAACAGGAAGTCATTCCAAATCCACATGGCCTCCAAAATCGCCACCGACACAATCGACGGCTTCATAATCGGAACCACGATCTGGAAGAATATCCTGGGCACGCTGGCCCCATCCATCATGGCGGACTCCTCCAGCTCCTGCGGGATGCCCTTGACGACGCCGGTGAAGATGAAGACGGCCAGACCCGCACCGAACCCCAGATAGATGATCCAGAGACCCCAGGGGGTGTTCAGACCGGTCAGATCGGCCATCTTGGAGAGGGTGAACATGACCATCTGGAAGGGAACCACCATGTTGAAGAGGAAGAGCACATACAGGAACTTCGCGAAGTGGTTGTTGACCCTGACGATCCACCAGGCGCACATGGAGGTGCAGAGCAGGATCAGGAGGACGGAACCGACGGTCACCACGACCGTCCAACCGAAACTGGCGAAGAGGTTGGTCCTCTCGACGCCACGGCGGTAGTTCTCCAAGCCGACGAAGGTCTTGCCGGTGGGTATGGAGAAGGCGTTGCGGGATATGTAGGCCTTGTTCTTGAAGGAGTTGGCCACGACCAGGATGATGGGGAATATCCACAGCAGGGACACCAGGGTGAAGAAAAGGGTCCACAGTTTCGAGTGCTTGACCTTGTCGCTCATGCCGAGACCTCCTTGCTGGTGGTGAGCTTGTTCTGGATGACCGCGATGATGGCCACGATGATGAAGAAGATCACGGCCTTGGCTTGACCCACGCCCTCGAAGCCGGCACGCCCGTAGAAGGTCCGGTAGATGTTCAGGGCGACCAGTTCGGAGGTATTGGAGGGGGCACCGTTGGTCAGGGCCAGGTTCTGGTCGAACATCTTGAAGCCATTGGTGACCGAAAGGAAGGTGCAGACCGTGATGGAGGGCATCATCAATGGCAGGGTGATGCGGAAGAGGGTCTGGGTCCTGCTGGCCCCGTCGACCGAGGCGGCTTCAAGCACGTCACCGGGCATGGACTGCAACCCGGCTATGTAGATGATCATCATGTAGCCTATCTGCTGCCAGCACATAAGGATGACCATTCCCCAGAACCCGTACGTGCCCGAAAAGGTGATGGACTTCCCCCAATGCTGGAGGACACCGTTGAGCAGGAGCATCCAGATGTAACCCAGGATGATGCCACCGATCAGGTTGGGCATGAAGAAGACCGACCTGAAGATGTTGGCTCCCCGGATGGCCTTGGTCAGCATGACCGCAATGGCGAAGGCCGCCACATTGACGATCACCGTGGTGATGATCGTGAAGGCGATGGTGTACCAGAGCGCATGCCAGAACTCGGCATCCGCCAGGGCCGCCGAGTAGTTCCCGAACCCGATGAACTTGGCGTCGGTCACCGTGGTGAACCTGCACAGACTCAGCCAGATGCCCATGATGAAGGGCACCACGAAGCCTATGACGAAGGCTGCCAGGGTGGGCAGTGAAAACAGGGCCCACCACTTTCGAATCGTCTTCCCTGCCATTGTTGTCATAGTTCTGTTTTTGTTGTGCATGATTCCCTCCTTGCTCTCAGTGGGACAAGCATGGCCATTTCGTTTCCTCTCGCGGTCTTCGTTCTGCTTTTCATAATCCAGGGTTACACCTCGAACGCCGCCTATGGCGGGCCGGATACCAGCCCCATCACCAGACCGGCCCCGGTATATCTCCACCCCGGTGAGATATCATCGACCTACCCGGAGAGGAGCCCGGCAATCGTTTGCAGGAAGTTCCATCCCGGCATGCAGATGAGGAGCACTTCATGGAGTCGACCATCCAGGACGTGGCCCGCCAGGCCAAGGTGTCCGTATCGACCGTCTCCCGGTCCTTCACCCGGCCCGACCTGGTATCGGAACGGACGCGGGCCAAGGTATTGGCCATCGCCGATGAGTTGAACTTCTCCATATCCAGATCGGCCACGGCCCTCAAGTCCGGGCAATCCCTGCGGGTGGCCGTCCTGATCAACGACCATCTGAACACCTGGTTCAACTCGACCATCATGGAAGGGTTCAACTCCGTTTTCCTCAAGGCGGGGTACGACATATCCATCTGCCAGATCACAAGCGGGCAGGCGCGCCGGCGCTTCTTCGAGGAGCTGCCGGTCAAACGCAATGTGGATGCGGTCATCGTCACCTCCTTCGATATCGAACCGGTTGAAATCTCGCGCCTGATCAGTGTCAATGTGCCCATCGTCAGCCTGAACGTGACCGAGGAGGACGGCTTCATGGCCTCCACCCGCATCGATGACGAACAGGGGGGCAGACTGTCGGCCGAGCACCTGATGGCACTGGGACATCGCCGACTGGCGTACATCCGCTCCACCCCGGTCGCCTCCTTGCACTTCAGCATTCAAGCCCGTCTCGATGGATTCATCACCGCCTGCAGAAGCAGGGGCATCGAGCCCACCGTCCTGGCGGCACCCGCAGACGACAACCCCATACCCCAGGTCCTGACCCAGTTGATGAATCTGGACCAGAGGCCGACCGGCATAGCCTGCCAGGAGGATTCCCTGGCTGTTCCGCTGATATTCCAGCTTGAACGGTGCGGCATCAAGGTGCCCGGCGACATGTCGGTCATAGGGTACGACGACAGCCGCTTCGCCGAGGACATAGGGCTGACCACCATTCGGCAGCAGCCCTATGACATGGCCGTCTCCCTGGCCGGGAAGACCCTGGAGCTGATCGAGGGTCGGGAGCTTGAACACCCACACGACCTGGTCAGCCCCACACTGGTCCTCAGATCATCCACGGCCGCACCAGGCGGAACCAGCGACTGACCCGACAGCCCACATCACTGCTTGTTGGCCTGGTACTCCTTGGCCCAGTTGTCCACGAAGGCCTTCTCGACACCATCCCAGCCGGCTGTTCCCTGCGCATACTCCAGCATGGCGTTGCCCAGGTCATCCTTCCAGCGCTCGGAGGGCACCATGGTGAAACTCCAACCCACACGGTCCTTATTGGAGTCCATATCCTTGTTCATGGCCTCCACCAAGGGGTTGTCGGTCTTGACCTTGTCGAAGGTCTCGAATGGCGTGGTGAAGCCCATGTCCTTGGCGATGGACTCTTTGCCCCGCTCGGAGGTGATCATCCACTTGAGGAAGTCCTTGGTGGCTTTGAGGTTCTTGTCCGTCGCCTTCTTGTTCAGGCACCAGTACTGGGCGGAACCGGTGGCCAGACCCTGCTTGGCTTCATCGGGCATACCCATGTAGATGGGAATCATGCCCACCTGGTCGGCCTCCATTCCGGCGTTCTGCAGGTCCGTCCAGGACCAGGTCCCGTTCTGGTAGAAGGCGGCCTCACCAAGGGCGAATTCCGAGTTGGCATCATCGCTGGTCTTTCCGCTCAGCTGCGAGCGCGGAGTGGTCGAATCCGTCAGGTAGAGGTCGAAGATGTTCTTGAACTGGGGCAGGTAGGTGCCTTTGACGGTGGCAGGCTCCGCCGTGATTCCGTCGTCCTTGAACTCCCTGTCGAGCGGCATGTTGGCCAGGTGGGTGTCATAGCGCCATATGGAGCTCGAGTCGAAACCGGCCGAGGTGAAGGCACCCTTGATGCCCAGGTCGTCCTTACGCTTCTGCATGTCGTCGGTGACGGCCTTGAGCTTGTCGAAGGAGTCGATGTCATCCACGGACTTGACCGCAGCACCGGGGAGTTTGACGTACTTGGCTAGGATGTCCTTGTTGTAGATCAGGCCGAAACTCTCGATGACGAAGGGGACACCCACCGGCTTGCCGGTCTCGGCCGACTTGAGTGCCAGGGCGGGATCCTTGAGCTGCTTGTAGATGTCCGTGTCGGTCAGATCGGCGGTGAAGTCCTTCCAGGTCTCCAGGTCCACGGGGCCCGACAGCTGGAAGAGGGTGGGCGGTTCGGACTTGGCGAACTCGGACTTCAGGGTCTGCTGGTAGGTTCCTGCGGCTGCGGTCTCCACCGTAACGGGCACACCGGTCTCCTTGGTGTACTCCTCCGCTATCTGCTTCCACTGGTCCGATACTTCGGGCTTGGAGTTGAGGAAGTAGACCTTGCCAGCATCCTCGTTGACCGCGGTGCCGGACGATCCGCATCCCGACAGGGCCCCCACGGCCATGGCTGCTGTGGCCAGTACCGTGACCACTTGTCTTACGTGATGATTCATCTTCGAACCTTTCTCTTCGGCCGCCCGCTCATAAGCGACCAGTCCATAAGGCCGGAAGGCCTTCTTCGGTTTCCAGGATCCTTCGGTACCTTATATTTTCCACATTATTCCAGGAAATGCAAACGCTGGCATTTCCTGATACGAAATCCATCCTATATCCAAAGCCATTCAGAGAACTGTTTTACAGAGGTGCGCAAGAAGTTCACCCAACTTTTCTACAAACGTTTGCATAGCTAGGCGGACCGAACCACCCTGCTTTGCCTTCATTCACTCTCAGCAGTTCCAGGTCTTGAGAACCCTGTCCCCCTGGTAGTTCCCCAGAACTCCGTAATGCGCCGTATAGAGTCTCATCAGTTTCGCCGCAGAGGGATCCAATCCCATCCACTGGGTGGTCAGCACCCTCAAAATGTGCGCGTGGGAGACCAGAAGAACCCGACGGCCCTCATCGACCAGAGGTGCCACCCTCTCGATGATGCCGCGCGTGCGGGCAGCCGCCGCAGCCAGGCTCTCTCCCCCGGTGACCCGAACCTGGACCAAGGAACCGTCCGGCAAGACCTCCTGCCGGTCCCCACTCCCGTCATGGGCCAGGACCGAAGGGTCATCGGACCATACATCCCAATCCCGCCCGAGCTGCCGCTGGATGTCCCGCCTTCTGCGTCCTTCAGCGTGGCCATAATCCCGTTCAACCAGTTCAGGCATGATCTCGAACCGGTCAAATCCGGACAGCTGGGCCGTCTGCCTTGCCCTCATCAGGGGGCTGACGAAGACACAATCGGCATCGAATCCTTCGGGGAAGTCTGACAAAAGTCGAGCTCCCACAGCAACCGCCTGCCGCTCACCCTCTTCAGTCAGGGGGATGTCCGTTCGGCCGGTGTACTGTCCACTGAGGCTCCAGGCCGTCTGCCCATGCCTGAGCAGCACCAAACAACCGGTTTCCGAGGCTTCCTTGCCTGCGGCTTGATCTACAGTAGCCATGGTGCAACTCTATCACCGGCTTCAACGCCACCGCTCCATCCACATCCGTGGAATAATGGCCATATGAGCATGGCAGAGCATGAATCGGGCAATCAGGCCGACCACCTGGTCGGCGTATTCCACCGTATAGATGACAAGGTGAACCAAATGCGCTCTTCAGTCGAGTCAGATCCGGAAACCCTTATGGACAAGGTCATGAAGTTCGCCCTCCCCAGCATCGCAGGTCTGATGGCCGGCAAACTCTTCCAGGCCTTTTGGGGCAGTCTGGTCCGCAAGCGCAATGGTGGCGTGGACACCGAAGAGAGCAACCAGGAGAGCGCGACTGCCGGATTGCTCTTTGCGGTACTTTCGGCGGCCGTGACCACCCTGGCATCCGAGCTGATCGGACGCGGCTCCCAGGCCCTGATCGACAAGCGCCATCGGTAAGCCCCGGAGTACCCGCACTGCCGCAACCTGCCCACCAAGTATCGGACCGGTATAGGTCTCGCGTGGCGGCTTCCATGTTCTACGGCAAATCCGATTCAAGGCGCAGCCGTCAGGGGCACCGGGTGCAATTGGATATATGTCACTATTCTCTGAGCAAGATTAACCTCTCGGTTCTTGTGTCCCTTCTGCCGCGATGGTCACAATGACACCATGACCACTTCAATACAATCCCCCGGTGAGGCCGGGAAGGGCGGAGAATCCGCCGAATACGAGAGGACCGTCCGCAACCGGACCATCGATACCCTGCTCAACCGCAGGACCATCCGCTCCTTCACCGATGAGGCAATCGACCCTGACACGGTTGCCGTTCTGGAGGAGACGGCCCAACATGCAGCCACCAGCCGGTACTTCAACGAATGGTCCGCCATCCGCATCACCGATTCCGACAAGGCCCAGGCCATTGCCGACATGGCCCACCAGGATTACGTGTCCCAGGCACCCCTTCTGTACATCTTCCTTGCCGACCAGCGTCGCAATGCCGACCTGGCCCGGCAGGAAGGGGTTGACATCGATGCAGACACGTTTGTGCTCAATACGGGATATGCCTTCCTGCAATCCCAGAACGATGCCGTTCTTGCCCTGCATGCCATGGAGACGGCCGCCAACTCACTGGGCCTGGGCTCCGTCATCCTGGGCAGCGTCATCAACGATGTGGAAGGACTGATCGACCTGCTTGACCTGCCCCGCCTGGTCTACCCGGTGCTGGGCCTGGCCATCGGCCACCCCGACCAGGACCCGCCATTGAAGCCGCGCATGCCACGGGCCGCGCAGATATTCCTCAACTCCTATGGCCAGTCCGAGAGGCCCGGCGAGGCCGAGCGGGCACTTAAGGATTTCGATGAAACGGTCAGACTCTATTACCGGGACCTGCGCCAGCTGGATGCGCCGCGCAAGGCTTTCAGCCAGATCATGGCCGATAAATCCTACAATCCCAAGGGGGACCATGAGCCCATGCTCCCCTCCATCCAAGCCCAGGGTTTCGATATGAACCGCTGACCGACCGGGCAGCACTGCACCGACCGGACCATATTTCAACGTCTTGGTTTGTACCCCTTCTTCCGCGAATGCGGTTTCAACTGCTGATTGAGGGGCACCCGGGCGTAGGATCCCGGCTCACGGCTGGTCAGATGCCAGGTACCGCAGTACTGGCATCGGTACACCCAGAGCCGGGCACCTCGCTCGACCAGACTCTGATCGGCGGCTCGAAGCGCCTTTTCCTTGTCGTGATACATGATTTTCGACGTACTGGCGCATCGTTTGGGGGTGAAGTAGTGCATGGAATACCTTGAAGACCGAACCTCGTAACCTGCCGAAATCGCCTTAAGGAAGGTCGTTCCCGGCAGACAGGTAGAGGTCATACCACTCCTGGGCGGTCAGTTCCACATCTGCCCCGGCAGCCATCTCGGTAATGCGGGATGGGGTCATGGACCCCAACAGAACCTGCATGCCGGCGGGGTGACGAAGAATCCAGGCCACAGCGATGGCGCTCTTGCTGACGCCGTACTTCCCGGCCACCTGCTCCAGGCAGTCATTCAGTTCCGGGAACTTGGGATTATCGATGAAGACACCCTCGAAGAACCCTGTCTGGAAGGGACTCCATGCCTGAATGGTCATGTGCTTCAGGCGGGAGTAGGAAATCAATCCACCATCATGATCCAGGCTGGGTGCGTCAATCATATTGACGTGGAATTCCTGCTGGACCATACCGGTATGCCCCAGCCCGAATTGCAGCTGGTTGACGTCCAGCCTCTGACTGACCGCGCTCTGGAGAAGTTCGACCTGCATGGGGTTGACATTGCTGACACCGAAATGGCGGACCTTCCCCGAGGTCTGCATGACATTGAAGGCCTCTGCCAGCTGGTCCAGCTCGACCAGGGTATCCGGCCTGTGCAGAAGAAGGTAATCGACGTAGTCCGTCTGAAGGTTCTCCAGCTCCTGGTCAACGGCCGCAATCAGATGCTCGGCCGAGAAGTCATACCTGGTGATCTTGTCACTGTCCGGTTCACGGAAGATGCCGACCTTGGTCTGGATGCCGACATCGGACCGGTCGATGCAGAGATCCCTTAGGGCCCGTCCAAGCACCCTGCTGCTCTCGCCGTTGTGATAGCAATCCGCCGTATCGAAATAGTCGATTCCCGCGTCCAGGGCCGATTGGACGATCGTAGCGGCCTCTTCAGGCGACTTGGTGTCAATCCGCATGGCACCCAGAGCCACGCGGGAGGCCTTTACACCCGAGACTCCGATATTCATATATTTCATGTTTCTTCCTTAGAAATCCAGCTGGTGCAATCCTATCGCCGCACCCCTACGATTTGCGCTCATCCGCAAGGTGCCCACTTGACAAGAGGGCCGCATCCCCGGAAGGGTTGCATCCAGGGAGGGCAGGACCGCCTCGGAAGCCTTGCCGGACCGGGACACCACACGAATCTCAACGGACCCCGAAACCGTCGCAATCCGGGTACTGGTTACCGTGACCCTATAGGACCCCAGAGGCGTGTCCCGGTAGGTCCGCACCCTCCCTCGAGAGTCGACCGTAGGCAGGTTCTGACGCAGCCCCTGGCCTGTCTCCTCGGGCGTAATGGTCCAGACGACCCCCTTACCCCAATCGTCAAGTTTCGGGAAGGGGGCCGCCGCATGAATCTTGAGGGAAACCCTAGCCGTCTTGCCGCGGATGATCTCGGATCGCTTCACTCCCAACTCCACCGATTCGGGCCTGGGGTGGGTACGGACTTCCTGAATGGGCTTCAGGTTCAGAGGGTTGCTGATACCCATGGGCAGACTGACACCCCCCGGGAAGCGATAGGTGCCTGGAGCGCTCTTCTCCGTGTAGTTGGAGGGGTCATCGTCCCAGCCGGTCACGGTCAGTTCAACCCGTTCGCCTGATGCCAGGTTGGCCTTGACCTTCGTGGGCATACCCAGCTCCTGCCTTGCCAGCCCAACGGGCTTATCCAAAACGGGAAGGGGTTCGAAGGAGGTGATTGGATCCGACTTGACCGTGACCTTGGCCCCGACCATGGTGGTATCGCCCCGGATCCTTCCCTGCACCGTATAGACACCATCCTGGGTAAGCAGGGACGGGTCGACCTTCCAGTCCACAGTCTCCCTGATGAACTTCCCGTCGGAATAGCCGACCATGATGGTATCCGGCAGATTCGGCACCTGACCAGGCTTGGAGGTGACCGAAACGGCCCCGACCGAGGTGATGTAGGCATCGGAAACAAGGAGCTGCGGTGCCAGACTGTGCTCATCGGTGGGCTTGTTCACACCGGCGGGAACGGTCAGCAGACCGCTCTGGAAATCGGCATAGGCCTGCCGGGCCCCTTCCACCGAGAAGGCATCGAAGCCGCCGTTATCGCGATTGAAGTTCGGGGTATCACTCATCGGTATGTCTACCAGGAAGCTGACCGGACCCGTAAGCCGTGATCCGCCCATGCTTCGGACAATCGAGGTCACATCGATGTCGACGGCATACCCATTGTCGATGATCTCCTTGTTGGTGAAGACCTGATGGGCTCCGGGCCTGAGTACGGCGTAGTCGGGGATGGTCTCACCGGACCCCAGAGGACGATGGTTGGCTTCGGTCACCTCGGCATTGAGTGGGCCGTTGGCCCAGGTCAGGGTGTTTTGGTCCCAGCCGGGATCGGTCTTGTAGACATCAACACCGAAGGCGGTGTTGTTCAGTCTTTCCGCATCAGTGCTCCCCGCGCTGTTGTTGATGTCGAACCTGGACAGATAGACCCGCAGCTTGGCCTTCTTGATCTGGTCGACCTGTCCGGGATAGGCGGAGGGATCGACCTTGACATAGAAACGACGGTTGTAGGAGGCCGAAGACGAGTTCTTCAGCTTCAGGACCAGGTTGTTCGAATAGGAGACACCGAATGGGTACTTGTCCCCCGTGGCCCTGGACGAGGTCCCGGGCTTTGCACCCATGGCCTCGCTTGAGCCACGTTCTACAGTGGCTGCCTGACCAGCCAGGGACCTGACGTCCCTGTTTCGGCCCGAACCCACCTGCCCTGTCACAGTCACGGTGGCCTTGGCCTGGTCGGGAATGCCCGGAATCCTGCCTGTAACCGCAAACTCTCCCGCCTGACCGAACTGGCTGAGGTTGAGCTGGTCCCAGGTAACCGGCATGTTGGTCACCTTCTCGGTACTGGTTCCTCCGGACGACTCCCTGACCGTCACCTTCAGGGTCTCCGGCAAGGCAGGATAGACCCCTGCAAAGGTGTTAGCCCTGGTCTCCGGAATCTCATACCTGGTGGCAATCTCGTGGTTGGAGACCTGGGTGGCCCCAATATCGATGCCCCGGTCTTTCGTGCTGCCTCCGAACATGTCCTGGTCCGGTGCGCCTTCCATCCTGATACCGGCCGCAACCGCGGGGCTGTCCGCCTGGATCCTGAAGAGGGAAGCCCGCACACGCATCCGGTCGACCTGGTCGGACCAGGGTAGGGACGTTTCAGGGTCGGAAAGGGTGGTGCCGAGTTGGTTCCGGATCGCCTCGGCTGCATCTGAGTTCTGGTCAATGACCAGCTTCGGGGTCTGGAAGACGTTCCCGGCCGCCTCCAGTTCCTCAACGGTGGTTCCGCTGGCAGCGGTTGGGACGGTGTCGGGCCAGATCAGATTGTGCTTGATGAAGTCACCCGGGTTGCCATGCAGTCTGTGCTCTATGGGCTGACTGCCGTCAGGCGGATACGCCGCCAGGAACTTCAGACTTCCCGAGCCTGTCTTGTAGAGGACGTTGTTGGTGAAGTGGGCGATGGTGCCGGAATTGTCGCCGGAGTTGCCCTCCCCGAAGAGGGAGGTCGAGACCCCGTCACCCACATAGAAGGTGTTGTTGTATATCTGCGGCATGCTGGCACCCGGATCGGATATCCAGTAATGGAAGAGGCTCTGCTCCTTGTAATCGTAGGAGCCGTGACCAGGTCCGGCCGCGTTGCTGCCCGAGTTCCCCGCCCCGTCGTTCACCGAGATGTTGTAGCGGATGACGGAGTTGGTCTGGTTGCTCATAAGAAGCATGAAGCCGCCACCGTTGTTGTGGCTGTAGTTGTATTGGTAGGTGATTCGGTCGCAGCCCATATCGATGTCGAAGGCCTCACCGTCGTTATACCCATGGGTATTGCCGTAGACCTCGTTGAACTGAAGGAGGACGTCCTTACTTGCCATGGCCCAGATGGCCGCGTAGTTCTCGGTTCCATAGTCCGCGTTGCAGGCCCGCACCACGGTATTGCCCTCAACCAGCCCCTGCGCCTTGTTCTCCGAGATGACAATGGCATCGCCGGCAATATCCTCCAGGTAGTTGTTCCTGATGGTGACCTTCTCGAAGAGCCCAGGGGATGAGTCATTGGAACTGTCCGCCTTGGTCCGTATGCCTTCGAGACCGACCCGTTGAACGATATTGTTCTGTATGGTCAGGTCGTGGAAGCCCGTATTGGTCACTCCTTTACCCAGGGTTCGCCCATCCGGATCGACCCAGTGCCCCAAGGCAATGATGCCTCCAGCGGCCTTGAGGGTCTGCGGCTTGCCTTCCCTCCTGGCCTGAAGGTAGTACTCCGATTGCACATCATGAACGTAGCAGTTCTCGACCGTATCGGATTCAAGCATCCTGTTCTGCCCGAATCCCAGCAGGAGTATCCCGACCCTCTGGGCATCCCCATGCTTCTTATAGCCCTCAGGGTTGTTCGGTTCCGGGGAATTGGTGACCTCAAGATTCCTGATGGTCCAATACTCCTGGTTCGTCAGTTGCACCGCACCCGACACATACCTCTTGAAGGAGCCCGAACCGTGGGTTCCCCCACCGTTGATGACGGGGCGTCGCCCCGCCTCATATGATGCGGACCCATCCGCCTTGCGGGTGTAGAAATCCAGAACAATCCGTTCGGAACCATTCCCGTCCCCCTTCGGCCGTACCTGCCCCTGCCAGGTCGACCCCGACTCAAGGAGGATATGGTCACCGGGAACGAACGTCGTTGCGGAGACCTTGCCCAGGGACTTCCAGGCCCGCGTCGGCTCAAGACCATCATTGGCATCATTGCCATGCAGAGAATCAACGTAATAGGTCCTGCCGGTCTGTGACACACCAACCGAGGTAAAGGTCCGGCCATCGCCAACCTCAGAGGGTCCGCCACCATCGGCCTCCACCGCGACCGCGGCACGAACAGGCCCAATCAGCCCCGTAAGTACCAAGGAAACCAAAGTTGCCAGGGCAATCAGGATTGCAGGGAACGAAGGGACCGTCCATCGCGTCGCCTCTCCTGCGGCAGTCAGCCAATCTCGATCTCCCTGCCCCGTGTGGATCTTCCTGTTCCCATCCATGCCTGCCCCCCTGAACTTCGTGATGGCTATGTTTCACCCGTTACTGGAGTCATGCGGTTTCAGCATTGACCACCGCACCACTGCCAAGAATTATATGACGGCCCTCATTTTAAAGCCCTGCTTTTTCATTCTGTTGCAACCTGTCGCTTCATTGCGAGGTGCTTCTACCGAACTTTCAGGCCGCTCGGAGCTATGACATCCGAAGCCGGCAACAGTGGGTGTTGTGGTGTTTGCGCTGTGAAGAGGTAGTGCCGGTCCGCGAGTGTGTCCTCGTGGCCGGGTCTGCCGGTGTCGCGCGGGTCGGGCGGTTCTGTTGGTCCGGCCGTGTGTGGGTGGGGTGTGTCGGGGTATGTGGAAGGGGCCCCGTCGCGGCGTGTGCCGTGCGGGGCCCCTTGTGAGTTGTGGAGCGGCGGTGTGCTACTCTCCCACACCCTTCCGAGTGCAGTACCATTGCCGTGCTGGGTCTTAGCTTCCGGGTTCGGAATGGGACCGGGCGTCTCCCCCAGGCCATGACCGCCGCAAATTCTGTTGTACCGGCCCACCTTGAAGGATGGGCGGGTCGTGGTGACGGTTCGGGGACCGGACGGTGGACGCGTGTTTCGTTTCGTTGTCGATCGCCTGTGGCCGTTCGTGTTCATTGCCGCAGGTCTCGTTCGCAGTGGTGTCGATGCCTCCACCCCTCAAGGGGGGTGGGTGTTGTGTTGTCTTCGACCATTAGTGCCGGTCGGCTTCGCCCCTTGCGGGGTTTCCACGTCCGGTCTATCGACCAT